>CAVUWV010000001.1:0-431477 GCA_963745075.1 Candidatus Hydrogenedentota bacterium
AGATCTCGGGGTGTCCTCCACCCGGGAAGATGCGCCGCCACATGGCGAGCGCCTCGTCGTGGAGCGCCCGGCGCCTTCCACGTCGTCCTTCCACGCCGCGGTGAGTTCCCCGAGGTTGTGGATCGCGATCGCGTGCGCCGGCGTGTCTCCCTCCCGCTCGCGCAATCGACGCACGGCGCGCATCAGCGTGTCGGCCTCCGCGAAGCGCTCGGCGCGCTCGTAGGTCTGGGCGAGACCCATGAGCTCTGTCGCGAAGACGAGGCTGTCGCCGCCGGTCGCCGCGTCGAGCGTCGCGATGGCCGCCCGGTAGGCCTCGATCGCGTCGTCGTACCGTCCCGAGCGCTCGAGCGCCTTCGCCAGGTTGCCCTGCGTGGAGCCGATCTCGACGGCGGACGCGCCGGCGTCCCGGCGGAGCTCGAGGGCCCGGGAGAGCACGTTCTCGGCTTCCTCGAGGTCGCCGACGAGGGCGAGACGCACGCCGAGGGCGTCGAGCGCCGTGCCCGTCGCCGGGTCGTTCGCGCCGAGTTCGCGGGTCGATTCGTCGACGGCGCGGCGGAGCAGCTCCACGGCCCGCTCCTCGTGCCCGAGCTTCCCGAACAGGACGCCGAGTCGGGTCAGCAGATCCACACGCGTCGCGGGACCGGCGTCGAGCGAGTCGACCCGGGCGAGCCCCGCTTCGAGGAGCGCGAACGCGGTGACGGGTTCGCCCGGGTGGAGGTCCGGGTCCACGGCGTCGAACAGGCTGTACAGGAAGTCGCCCACCGCCTGCGCGCGTTCCGCCTCCGCCCGTGCCGCGCGTGCCTGCCAGACCGTGCCGGCCATGCCGGCTGTCACGGCCAGGGCGAGCACGGCGCCGAGCACCGACGCGACGCGGTTCCGCCCCACGAACTTCGCGAACCGGTAGCCCATCGAATCGGGCCGGGCGGCCACGGGTCGTCCGGCGAGGTGTCGCTCGAGATCCTCGCCGAGCGCCCGGACGGACGCGTACCGGCGGCCGGGGTCCTTCTGCATCGCGCGTGCGACGATCGTGGACAGGTCTCCCTCGAGCGCGCGGCGCCTGCGCGCGTCGAGGCCCCTCGATGCGCGACAGGGGTGTCGGGACCTCGCGGAGCACGCGATCCAGGTCGGGCCAGCCGCGGCCCGCGGTCCCGAATGGCCGCTGGCCGCCCAGGAGCTCGTACAGCACGGCGCCCGAGGGCGTAGACGTCCGTCGCCGTGGTGGTCCGGTCGCCCCGGATCTGCTCGGGCGCCGCGTACTCCGGCGTGAGCAAGGACACCCCCGTCCGCGTCGCGCCGTCCTCCCTGTCCTCCTCGAGGAGGCGCGCGATCCCGAAGTCGAGGAGCTTCACCGACCCCGATCCGGTCACCAGGATGTTCGACGGCTTCAGGTCACGGTGGATGACGAGGTTCCGGTGCGCGTAGTCGACGGCGTCGATCACCTGCAGCACGAGGCGGACGCGATCCGGCACGTCCAGCCCGGCGTTCTCGGAGTAGCTCCGTCAGGGCCGTTCCTTCGATGAGCTCTATCACGAAGTAGGGCCGGCCTCGGTCGGTGACCCCGCCGTCCAGGAGGGTCGCGATGCCCGGATGCTGGAGCCGAGCGAGGATCTGCCGTTCCTGCCTGAAGCGCCGCGCCGCCTCCTCGTCCAGCCGTTCCGCGTGGGCGAGCTTGAGGGCGACCCGCCGCTCGTAGGCACCGTCCGCCCGCTCGGCGCGGTAGACGCTGCCCATGCCGCCGCGGCCGATCAGTTCGAGCACGCGGTACCGGCCGACCCGCGTGCCAGGATCGAGCGCGGCCGGTGCCTGCGTCGCCACCGCGTCCGCCTCGAGCAGCGGCAGGGCCACGTCCTCCAGGGACCGATCGACCAGCGCCTCGGCCGCGTCGTCCGCCGCGAGGAGGCGCTCCACGGAGGCCCGGAGCTCGCGATCACCATCGCACGCTTCGTCCAGGAACACTGCGCGCTCGTCCGCCGGGCGCTCGCTCGCCTCGTGGAACAGCGCCTCCACCCGGGCCCAGCGCTTCGCGTCGAAGGGAGGAGGATGCGGCTCAGTCATCGCGCCCTCCTTCCTCCGTGAGCAGATCGTGCAGGAACGCCCTTGCCAGCCGCCAGTCCCGCTTCACCGTCCGCGGCGAGACGTCGAGCGAGCGAGCCGTTTCCTCCACGGTCAGGCCGCCGAAGAAACGCACCTCGACCACCGCCGCCAGTCTAGGGTCCTGCCTTGCCAGACGGGAAAGCGCGTCGTCGAGGGCCACCATCTGCTCCGCGGCCGAGTCCGCGCCGACCTCGATGCGGTCGAGATCGAGCGGCGCCACGCCCCCGCCGCGCTTCGCCGTGAGCCGTCCGCGCGCCCGGTCGATCACGATGTGGCGCATCGCCCGCGCCGCCACCCGGAAGAAGTGCTGTCCGTCCGCCCAGTCGGGCCGGGTGGATCCGACGAGCTTGAGGTAGGCCTCGTGCACGAGCGCCGTCGTGTCGAGGGTTCGCGTCGAACCGCTGAGCTGCGCGTGGGCCCGCCGCCTCAGGTCCTCGTAGACGACTTCGAACAGCCGGTCCATCGCGTCCGTCGTCGCCCGCGCGGACCGCGGCGATGAGCTGGGTAACCGAGGGCGGGTTGTCGGACATCGGCACGAGCCGTGGCGCGGGACAAGGGAGGGAAACTCAACGGCCTTATGGCGTCAGGGAGGACGGTACGGCGGGGGTGGTGGTGAGGCAATGCGGGTAAGCGGATGGCGTGGGTGTGCTGGGAAAGTCGGAGATTCCGAGCAGGAGAGGGAGTTGGCTGGGATGGATTGATGAGCCGGTTGGACGCTCAAATGGGCGGAGTGGTGTGGCCGAAGGGCCGAGACGATCCGGGGCCTCGACATCGAGAACGTGAAGACCCCCCTCCTGGTCCAGGACGGCACCAGCTGCGGCGCCGTGGACGAGGCGCGGTGTCTACGGCTCCAGAACGAGGGATCCCACCCGTTTGATCCTCTCGAAGTGGCAGTCGAACGTGAGGACAAGCGCACCCGCGCGGGCGGCCGCTGCCGCGATCCGGATATCGCTGGTTGGCACGGGGGGCCCGGATCGGCGAAAGTCCACAACGATCTCTGCATAGTGGCGACTCACCTCGGCGTCGAACTGGGGGAACCTCGAAGGCCGGGCCGCCCGGCCGTCGCTCGAATCATCACGCGAGACAGGCCGCCTGATCCTCGGCCGGGCTTTGGAACAGGATGGGGTCGGGGATGATCCACGTGGGCGGGACGGCGGAGGCGAAGGCTGGTCCAACCGCAGACGGACTCGACGTATCCAACAACGAAAGCCGACGGAGAACGGTGATTGGACCTGAAACGGGCGCGTGATGACACGCGCCCGGGGGGGCGGAGACTGAAGTCGTTTCGACCTCGGACGGACTCGCCCCGTCTTCACACGCTACACCCACGGAGAACGGGGATGCGAATGCTCGAAGGGGCGTGGCTTGAAGTTCGACATGCGTGGCGAACGCTGGCCGCCCGCCCGATGCACACGAGCCTCTCTGTCCTGACGCTTTCCCTGGGGGTGGGCGGCACCGCCGCCATCGCGAGCGTGGCCGAGGAAGCGCTGCTTCGGCCCCTCCCCTACGAGGACGACGTGTCCCTCGTGGCATTTTGGGGCCCCGAGGATTGGTCTGCGGCGGACTTCACCTCCCTCCGGGGCCGCTTCGACGGTATGGACGATGTCGCGGCCTGGCGTCCAGAGGAGTCGACGCTTCGAACCGGTGATGGGCCGGCCCGCCTCATATCCACGGCGTCGGGCTCCAGCGAACTCTTCGACGTGCTCGGCGTAGCCCCCGTCATGGGACGAGCCTTCCGCCCGGGCGACGATGAAGCAGGCGCCGAGCCCGTGACCGTCGTGAGCAACGGCTTCTGGGTGCGGGAGCTGGGTGGCGTCCCCGATGTCCTGGGGCGACGGATCACTCTGGACGGCGTTCGGCGAACCATCGTGGGCGTGATGCCCCGGGAATTCAGCTTCCCCGATCCGTCCGTGGAACTCTGGAGACCCCTGGAACTCGACCCCGAGGACAACGCGGGCATGCTCAGCCTCGTCGGCCGGGTCTCCCCCGGACGCGATCCGGCCGCCATGACTTCGGAGGCTACACGAATACGTGAGAAGGTCACCGCCGCCCGTCCACCGTCTGATCGGCGTGGAAATGGGACCCAAGACGCCGAACTCACACCGTTGCGTACGGCGCTCCGCGGTGACATCGGCCCGACCCTCCTCCTCGTGGGAGGTGCCATGGTGCTCATCCTCCTCGTGGCGTGCGCCAATGTCGCCGCACTGACGACCGCCCGGACCTCGGGGCGGGTAGGAGAATTGTCACTCCGTATGGCTCTGGGTGCCGGTCGGGGACGCCTGGCCAGACAGTTGGTGGTCGAATCAACCCTGGTGGCGCTTCTCGGAGGAATCGCCGGAGCGGTCATCGCGGCCGGTAGCTTCTCCTTCTTGACCGCCTCCTTTCCCACCTCACCCGGCGCACCGCCGCAGCTGGACCTGCGGCTCTTTGGCTTCTCGATGCTCATCGCTGTGGTGGCTGGGGTGGGCGTGGGCCTCTTTCCCGCAGGAGCGATCCTCCGCGACAAGCTCGGCGGCATGGCGGATCCGGCCAGGACCGGGGTTTCCACAGGGCGCGGGCGACTGGCGTCGGGCCTGGTGGTGGTGGAGGTGGCTCTGGCGGTCCTTCTCGTGTCCGGAGCTGCGCTTCTCCTCCGCAGCGTCCAGGAGTTGGCGGCCATCGACCTCGGATTCGAGCCGGTCGGCCTCACCAGCTTCGACATCGTCATGGGTGGTGGGGAGATGGAGCAAGATGAGCGTCTGCGAACCCTGGATGCCGTGGTCCAGCGCCTCGAGGCACTTCCCGGAGTCACCTCGGTTGCGTCGGTACAGAAGCTCCCGCTTCGAGGCCGCGGGTGGACAACGTCCTTCCGGGTGGAGAATCAGCCCGACGAACGGTTCATTTCCGCATTCCGTTCGGTCACCCCGGAGTACTTCGCCACCATGGGCATCGGCACCCGCCAGGGGCGCACGACCGCGTCGTTCGACGTGGCCGAGTCGGAGCCGGTGGTCGTGGTCAACCAGACCCTCGCCCGCACCCTGTGGCCAGGAGAGTCAGCGCTCGGAAAGCGGGTGACCTCGGGATTCACGTCGGAATGGGCGACCGTGGTGGGCGTGGTGGAAGACGTACGGGTATCCGCGCTCACTGACGACGCCGTGGGCGTGCGCTATCAACTCTACCGTCAGGACGGCGTCGTGCCGGAAGGGAACACCCTGGTCGTGCGATTCTCGCGCCGTCCGACGGGGCTAATCGAGCCCGTGCGGGCGGCGATCCATGACGTTGACCCCCGCATCGCCATCGGCCGCGTTGCGTCACTGGAGACCATTGCCCGTGAGGCAAGAGGGGCGGCTGGCGAGATCGTCCTTCTGCTCTCGCTTCTGGGAGGCCTGGCGTTGGCCCTGGGCGCCATCGGCGTCTACGGCATCACCGCGAACTACGTGGGCCAGCGCACCCGGGAATGGGGTGTGCGCCTGGCACTCGGTCGGGAGCCCGCCAGGCTGGTGGTCCTCATCCTCCGGCGTGGCCTTCTAGCTGGTGGGTACGGGCGTTGCCGCGGGGGTGCTGTTGGCTCTCATGGGATCGCGGGCCCTGGCGGCGCTCTTGTACGAGGTCGGCCCCCACGACCCCGTTGCCCTCGGGGCCGCCGCCGCCGCTCTCGTGGCCACCGGGGCCATTTCCGCGCTGATACCCGCCCTGAGGGCAGGCCGCACCGACCCCGTTGTGTCCTTGAGAGACGAATGAGCGGAGGCCCCTGGTTGGCCGGCCAACCAAGCGAGAGCGGGAGCCCGGGGAACAGTCAGCGCATAGGGTGGCGTGCCAAGATCAGGAGGTTGGCGGCGAAGACAGAGGCGCCGACATAGCAGGCGAAGGAGGCTCTGCCCTTCCAGGTGCAGCGGCCGAGACCGAAGGAGCGCTTGCAGCCTTCCGACTCCGCGATGCCCGGCTCCGACCGGCACCTCCGGGACATCGCAATGATGCTGAGGATCAGCGGTGATCTCCTGGATCACACAGCCATGGGCGCATGGCTGAGCCGACTCGGCCGCGAAGCGGGGTACGCGCTGAGGTGGTGAGGGCTCAGTACCCCCCGTACTTCCCCGCCATCCGCACGAGAACGAGCAGCACCACGGCGGCCATGGCGACCACGGACAGCCCCACGCGCGCCAGGCGCGTCAGCTTTCCGCGGCGCACGATGAGGTGTGGCAGCGCGATGCCGACGCAGCCGAGGAAGGTGCCCGCTACGTGCACCGGGAACGGGAGCGTGCGGCGCGCGCCCCGCCCGGGGGCGAGGTGACTGCGCAGCAGATCCCCGAACGCGGGTTCGAAGATCCGTTCCCGGATCTCGGCGGGGAGCAGGCGCCCCAGCAGGCGCCATCGTCCCACACCCCGACCTCCGCCCTCACGCACCGGCCAGCCCCTCCAGCCCGTCGGCGGCGTCAATAGCGCGCACGTAGAAGTCGCGGCTCGCCTCCCAGGCACGCAGGCCGTCGGCCGAGGCGACGTAGAGGCGCTCGCGGATGATCTGCCCCTCGACGATCTCCTGCTGGTAGCGGCCCTCCACGAGCCCGCCGTCCTCCAGGCGCGCCATCAATTGATAGAAGGCCGGGCCGCTCTTCCGGACGCCGAAGTCGGCGAGGTGGCCCCGAAGCTCCCGTCCGGCCAGCTCGCGGCCCCGGAGCGCCCCCAGGATCAGGAACTGCAGGTGGGAGAGTCGCGGAATGCGTGGCATCGTTGCGTCCCGAGTAACATAACGTAACATTATCTTACTACACGTTATCTCAAGATGCGGAGGGGTGGGGCATGGCGTCAACGTCCGGTGGAAAGCGGTGGGCGGCCCGGCTGGCGGTGGCGGGGCTGTGGTTGGTGACGGCGCTGGAGGTGATGTCCATGGGTAAGGCGGGATCCATGAAGTTCGACCCGTCCCGAGATGTGGATCGGGTACTTCGCCGAATTCGGGTACCCTGCCTGGTTCTCCTACGCCATCGGCGCCCTGGAGATTGCGGGTGTCGCGCTCCTCCTGATTCCGCGCATCGCACCCTACGCCGCACTGGGGCTCGTGGTCATCATGCTCGGCGCCCTCCAGGCGGTAACCACCCACGAGACGGCGCTGGGCGCGGATGGTCCCATCGTCCATCTGGTGCTGCTGGGCATCATCCTGGCCGGGCGCTGGCGCGGGCGCTGGGGAACGGCGAGCGAGCCCTAGCGCCGTCCCCTGTGGGTCCTGAAAAATCCACGCCCGGAGTTGGTCAGAGCACCCTCCACCACGGCGTGCCCAAGATCCGATCCGACAGCCATCCCGACCGCTCCCCTGCGTGGAGCAGGACGCAGCCCTTCACTGCGTCGCCGTGGCGATCCCGGAACTCTATCAGGCTGGCCCAGTCGCGCGGACGGGGGCGATCCGTCGACTTCACCTCCACCCCGACCACCGATCCTTCCGACTCGATCACGAAATCAACTTCTCGCCCTTCATAGGTCCTCCAATAGAGCACCTGCGTTGCGCCCGGCCGGGTGTCCTTCCAAGCCTGCAGGTCCATGAGGGTGAGGTTCTCGAGATGCCCCCCTCTTTGGCTCCGTCTCGCCGGCGACGTGCAGGGCGAGGGCCGGGTCACTCCAGAAGAGCTTGGGCGACTTCACGACCCGCTTCGTCCGGTTCCCCGCGAAGGTCTGGACGCGCAGGATCTGGAACGACGTCTCCAGGAGGTTCAGATACCGGCGCGCAGTGGTGTGGGGCACATCAGCGTCCCGAGCGATCTCTGACTGAACCGCCAGGCCACCGACCCGAAGTGCGGCAATTCGCATGAGGCGCCGGAAGTCCACAAGGCCGTCGATGAGGCCAATTGCTGGAGGTCCCGTTCCAGGTACGTCCTCAGATGATCCAGGAATCGGGTGATCCGTCCTTTGAACACATCCCACACACCCGTACTTCCCCTGCCCAGCAGTTCCCCACGGGTCAACGGCCACAGGTTGACGTAGCCAGCGCGACCGGCGAGCGACTCGGCCACGTTCTCCATCAACAGCAGGTTTGCGGAGCCAGTCAGGAGGAACCGTCCGGGCCTCCTCGGCCGGTCCTCATCGACGGCGAACATTATGCCACGCTGTGGTCAGATGCGTAGTCGTACCGGCACGACTTCGGCCATTTGGCGCAACCCGTCCGCGATACGTAGCCAGTCCCTCATCGACGCCCGCTCTTTCGCCGAAGGCCGAGTCGGGCTGGTAGTCGAAGATCACCCCGTAGACATCCGGTCGGAGAGCCGGGTCGACGCCGCCGTCCACCTCCAGCACGCCGTGCAGCCACTGGCAGTGGAACCTGCAGGTCGATCGTGCTTCAGGTGATCAGAGGCTTGGTGTAGGCGAACACGGCGACCGCCACGACGGCGTAAGCAAGGGCGACGACGAGGTGTAGCTTGTTGTTGCCGGACCACGCCATGTATCCACACAGCGCAAGTGCCAGGAGCCCGAAGAAGGCGCGGCGGTTCTCCAAGAAGTAGGGCGTCAGCTCGACCTCTCGCCCGTGCTCCGGAAACACCAGCTTGGCCAACCCGAAGAGCACGATGGGCAGGTAGAGGAAGAAGCGGATCTCGGAAAGCAACCACTCGGGACGCCTCGAAGCGCGCCACCGACTGAGCCAGACGAGCACGGCCCTCATGGGCCCGGCGAGACGCCGTGCGACGACGATCCTGGCACGTGGAGCTTCGGCACCAACGCGATGTCGATGGTCCGCTGAGGGGCCCGGTCGCGCGGCGCCGGAGGGCGACTACGTGGGCGCCGATGCCCGCGAGGCCGGACGCCCGAGCGTGACGCCCCCGGTCCGCAGCGGGCGAGACCCGGTCTGGTCCCCCGAAGCTCCGCCTCCGGACCGAGCCTGGCCGCCCTGCCGGCGCTCCGTGGCCGGCTCCGTCTGGTCGCCGGGCCCGCTCACCACGCTCGCCCGTGCGACGACCATGAACCCCGCCCCCGCCAGCACGAGGAGCGCCAGGAAGGCCAACCCGAGCAGGTTGTCAGGGCGACGGTCCCGCCGCTCCCGCGGATGTGCGGCGGTGCGCTCGGCCAGCCGTCTCAAGCTGGCGCACACCCAGGTCCAGTGCAGGGCGACATGGAGGGTGACCATGGCGACGAGGCCGACGGCGATCCAGAAGTGGATACCGCCCCAATCGTGCCGCCCCAGCCCCCACACGGTCTTGCCGCTGCTGCCCGGTGGCAGGGTGAAGCGCATGAGCAACCCGGTGCCGGCGACGGCCAGCATGCCCACGAGCGAGAGAGCGTCGAGCACGAAGTGGACGGTGTTCTTGCGCATGATCTCCTCAGGCCTTCCGTCAGGCCGGAGCGGCAGGAACCCCGGTGTTCGAACTCTCCTCCTTGGGATGACAGACGCGTACCCTGCGGCAGTCGTTAAGCGCGGGAGCGGTCGAGCTTGTGACCTCATGCTCCGGAGGGCGACGTCGAGTTTCGACCCCGCCGATCCCGAACCCGCCCCCGACTTCCAGTTCTCTTTCACCCTCCTCCCCGCCGGTGAGCGTCTCCACCGCTTGCCACTCCCGGGACCACAGCCTACGGTCCCCTTCGGCCCAGGGCCTTTCCATCACCTATACGTCGTTACGAGCTCCGTGCCTTTGCGTCGACGATGATCGAAACAACGTCACCGCTTTCGGAGTCTTGCACGGTACGCATACGAACGACGGCGGCCCTGTTCCCCCTACTGGAAAGAGCGAGGCGGCAGACTATCTCTATGTGATGGAATTCGACGACGGCGAGATCCGCCATATGACCAAGATATGGAATGACGTCTTCAGCCTTAGGCAGATCGGGTGGATGTAGCCATGTCTCGCTCCATGCATCGTCGTGAGTTCCTGATCGGGGCGGCCGCCTCCGCCACGGCGTCCCTGCTTGCGCCGGCGGCACGGGCGCTTGCCCTCCAACAGGTCGCGGACCCCGATCCGGATTTCCATGTCTTTCTGGCGTTCGGGCAATCCAACATGGAGGGCTTTCCGGGGATCGAGGATCAGGACAAGAACGGCGTGGACCCGCGGTTTCGGATGCTGGCCGCAGTGGACTTTCCCGACCTCGGCCGTCAGCAAGGCGAGTGGTACCCGGCGATTCCGCCTCTCTGCCGCCCTTCGACAGGGCTCTGCCCGGCAGACTATTTCGGCCGCACCATGGTGGCCGCGATTCCGGAAAGGTACTCGGTGGGCGTGATCAACGTGTCCGTGGCCGGCTGCAAGATCGAACTCTTCGACAAGGCGACCTACGAGGCCTATGTCGCGACCGCTCCGTCGTGGATGACGAACATCATCGCGCAGTATGGCGGAAATCCCTACCAGCACCTGGTGGACATGGCCACCCTGGCGCAGCAACGGGGTGTCATCAAGGGTATCCTGCTGCACCAGGGAGAGTCGAATACGAACGACCGCGAATGGCCCAACAAGGTCGGCAAGATCTACGGCGACCTCCTCAGGGACCTGAACCTCGATACCGAAGAGGTACCGCTCCTCGCGGGTGAGACCGTCCATGCCGATCAGGAGGGGGCTGCGGCCAGCATGAATGCGATCATCGCCGAGCTTCCGAGCGTCGTCCCCAATTCTCACGTGATTTCGTCGGCGGGATGCGAATCCCGGCGAGACCATCTGCATTTCACGCCGGCGGGTTACCGTGAACTCGGCAGGCGCTATGCCGAGAGGATGCTGGAGATGATGTAGGGACCACCCGCGTCCCTGGCGCGGTCTCCCATGACGAGTCCACATCCGTTCGCGTGTCGAAGTCAGCTCTCCGCCGCCGGTCGGTCCATGGGAAGCATGACCCGACTCTTCCACCTCCCCCGGTATCCGGAACGCCTATGTCATCCGCGGCCCGGGTCGCCTCCTTTCCCAGGCAGCAACCTGCCCGGGTTCGGGCGGGTATGGTGAGTCAATCCAGCCCGTCCCCCCGACTGCATTCGCCTGCATGACGGAACCACCTCCCGAATATGCGGTGTCCGGGACCATTTCCTCCCTGCGGAGGGAAGCCGGCGCCTTTCTCCTGCTTGCGACCGTGCTTTCGTGGGCGGTCATGATTCCGGTCTGGCACGGCCTGCCCGGCGATTTCCAACCCGGGGACCAGGAGGCCCTGCAGCGCGCGTTTGGCTCGTGGATGATGCTGTTTGGCGCCGGCCCCATGATCGCCGCGATCATCATGACTGCGGTCATGCGCGGACCCCGCGCGCTGGCGGCCTTGTTCGCCCGGGTGGTCCGGGTTCGCGTCGGACTGCACTGGTTCGCCATCGCGCTTTTCTTGCCGCTGCTGCCCCAATGGATTGCGCTGTGGAGCTGGTCGCAGCTGACCGGCCATCCGATTCGATGGGATGCCCTCGATGGCTATGTCGTGAGCTGGCTGCAGATCGCCGTCGTCAGCAGCGCGTTCTTCATCACGGAGGAATTGGGCTGGCGCGGTTTCCTGCTGCCTCGCGTCCTTGTCGGTCGCAGCTGGCTCGTCGCCGGTCTGGGCGTTGGTGTCATCTGGGCGGTCTGGCACTATCCCTACTGGCTTACGTCCACCTGGGGCACCGTCGGCGACTGGCCGGTGACGATCACCATCGCGATGGGCTCCACGGTGCGTGCGGTTGCTCTGTCCGTGCTGCTGACCTGGATATTCCGCGCCACCCGCGGCAGCGTGCTGCTGGCGATGATCTTCCATGGGGCCAACAACGCCAATTTCGACAAGATGTTCGCCGCCGCCGGCGACGCCGCCATCGACGGCCCGGTCTACATGCTGCTGCAGGGCCTGGGCGCGGCGCTGGTTGCGACGGTGGTTGCTGCCGTGGTGGTCCGTGGTGCACGGCGCTCACCGTCCGTCCCTCAACCGGCCGATTGACCCCCGCGGCGGCGTGCAGGGGAGACGCCGCGGTCATGGTGTTCACGGCACAATCTCGTGGACTTCTGCGAGAGCGTTGCCGATCTGGCCAGCAATACGTTATGTCGTTGCTCGACTTCAACGCGTTTATGCTATACTTCCAATCGCTCCTGCCGCAGCGACTCCAGGAGAACACCCAAGGCGGAACTGACCACGCGGTTTACGTCGTCGATCCGTCCTTCGGCCAGAAAACCGGCACTGTATTTGACCACGCCCGATTGCAATGATTGCAAGAGCTGATCGATCCCTAAGAGTAGCGACCAGACCAACGCATAGACCCCATAGCCTGTTTCGCCGATAGTGGCGATCAGATAGGGCACCAGGATCAACTGAGGGACCAGCAGAAGCATCCGGCTGGTCCAAATGACAAGAGCATTAGAAAGTATCAGGTGGGACTGACGCAAACGTATACCTTATCGAACCTTTACCCGCGGTATGCATCACTGCGGTGCAGACTAGTCTGACGGCTGTCGCCGTATTACTCCGCGGTGTCCGCTTGCCATCCCAGGTCAAGGCGTTCCCCAAGATTGCCCGTCCATTCTCTCTTTTCGTTCCTGGTTTGCAGCATGAGGGTCAGGTGATAAGGGATTATCGCGGTTTCGACCTTTAATTGCGCCACATGGCACTCGCCCGGTTTCCACTGAGAGGTCGGGTCATTGTAAAGAAAACCATGCCAAGTCGTGTAAAGTCCATCCGGTTTGTCCGGTTTGATGTGTTGAACAAAACTCGGATCGACCGTGGCAACAATATTCAGATGATAGTCCGTATCCAAATCCTTTGTCGTCCGAAATAGGAAGGAAAATGTGTATTCTTCGTCTCCCGTAATACTCGTGTCCACGGCTAGAAAATCCAGTCCGTCTATCATGCTCCGTGGCGTCATGCCCGACGTAAGTGCACTCCATTTCGCGGCAAGCGCTTGAGCGACCGTCTTGGATACTTCAGGTCCAGGAGGCGCCTGTGCATATAGTCCAGCGAATGTGGTGCATGCATTGACGCGGTCGACGAATGCCTTTTCGTCGAAGACATCCCATTGCCAGCCGACAGGAAGCGTATTACCTACATTTGCGACCCATTGATTCTTATTGTCCCGCGTATGCAAAACTATCTGCAGGTTGTACGGTGTAAGATTATCTGTGATTCTCGCCTTCACTACATAATACTCGCCGGGCTTCCACTCCGACGTGGGCGGGTCGCTGATAATTCCGGCCCAAGTTCTGTACCCTTTGGCCTTAAATTGTTCTGGAAGATACTGGACATTCGACGGGAACACTTGTCCTTGAACGAGCAAATGATAGTCTTCCGAGATGTCCTTGACTGGACGGAGAAGAAATGAGAAAGTGTATTGATTCTCCGCAGTAGCAATGGTCTTGACAGCGAGAAACTCCAACCCGTCTGTCAGCTTACGTGGTGTCATATTCTTCGTGATGGTGGCCCACTTCTCAGCGAATTCGCGGTCCCTTGCATCGGACTGTTTTTCATCGGCCTTGTATTCTTGTTGCTCTGCGTACAAGCTAACGAAATCATTCCCAGTCTTAATCTTGTAAGACACCGACACTCCCGGCTCCGGTGTTGACGGTTTCTGCGGTACCGGGGCAGAAGGTACAACCTGCGGAGAGCTGGGTGGAGTTGTCGGTGCCGGCGGTGGCGGCGGCGGAACTGGGGAAGGTGGCGGTGGTACGGACGTGACTTCTGGCGCCTTTGGCGGCTCCTCTTGTTGCGTGCACCCCGACAAAACCAATGCAAATACGGTCGCGCAGATAAGAGCGCCAAGAAACTTTCGATTCATAATTAGTTCCTCACTTTCCCAAGGTTCGGCCACCGTGCCGAATAGAGACTAACTCTTTTTGCGAGTCCGCGGAACACGTACATACAAGTCCGGTTAAGAACGCCACCCTCAATTTGGACCATGTCCCGACGCGCTTGCATCTAGGTGTGGACTTCCAATCCTCTATACTTGACTCCGGGATAGGTTTCGTCACGACTCGCAAACGTACACATAGGGTAAGACTAACATATTCACGCCATCTAAAGTCAACAAATGTCCGCGTCCCACTTACGGAAGGAAACGTTCAAACGGCGGAATGCCTGGACTCAAGCTCCGCCTGGTAGACGGCCAAATACCCTTTAGCGCAATCTCGCATGGAATACCTCTCCCGAAAACCCGGTGCCGCGGTGCGCGCCCGCATCCTGTAGTTTCCCAAGTTTTCGCGTACGTGCAACATTGCTTCGGCAAATTGCGATACGTCATTCACGGGCGCCAAGGTCCATGCATCGCCAGGGTACAGACCCCGAATCTCCGGAATATCCGATGCCACAATCGGCAGTCCACATGAGGCAGCTTCCAGAAGTACAAGTGGTAAGCCTTCATATCGCGAGGGGAAGCAGAATAGGTCCGCCGCCGTGAGCGCGGGCCATGGCTCAGGTTGTCGATTCAAGAAATGTGCTTGATTGGTTACGCCAAGCGCTTCCGCCAGCCGTTTGGCTTCCTCCCGCAAAGGGCCATCGCCCACAAGAATCAACGTGGCATCCGCGTCCCCTCGGAAGGCTTTTGCGAAAGCTTCCAGCAGCACGTCTTGTGCTTTGGGTTCGGATTCAAGGGATGATCCGCGCCGGGTTCCATGTAAACGTCCAATATGAGCCACCACAAATGCTCGCTGAGGAATGTTCAGCGCCTGCCTGGCCCGCAGTTTCGCATCCATATCCGGTACCGCATCCAGCATCACGGCGCCATTGGGGACGGTGGTCACGCGCACGAACTTGTCGACGCCCATAAACTTGCGATACGCATCGGCAACTGGTTCTGAGCAGGCGACCGTCAAATTACAGCAATGGCCCAGCATTCGCACGACCTGAGGTCGACGGTAGCCGCAGATTGCGGTACTATGCAGCGTTCGAACATGCAAGACCCGGCGGTCCAGCACTAGCGCTTTCGCGGTCATACAGGCAACTTCACTCGGGTACAAGTGCGCGTGCATAATATCCGGACGCCAGGAACAAATAATGCGACTCAGGTGCAGGAAATTAGAGGGCGATGCGGGGTGACGTTCATTCACACCTTCAACATCCACGCCCGCGCCACGTAAGGAACGGAGCAATAACTGTCCCCTCTCGTACCGGACACCCGCCAATGAATACACGAGCACATCCACTCCGAGCGCCGAAAGCTCAACTCCAAGACTGGCCACAAGGGACTCCGCCCCACCCGAAGTCAGAACTGGGACTACATGTACCACCTTCATGAATTACCCCAGATTACCCAGTCGTCCGGCCTGCCGGCTGTCGCCGAGACTGATTAGTAGCCGAACGTCTTGTGAAAGATTCCCGCTACCATATAGTAGACGGCCTTGTGATGCCAGGGCATGTCCGATTGCCAGCGCTGGTCAAGCCGCACCGGGGTTTCTGCGCTCCATGCAAACCGATGTGCGCTGCCGCCGATGTTGTGCTTTTCGTCGCGGGAAAGATGAAGCCTGCGCTGGTCGAAAGGAATATCCAAACTGCGCACAAATATTCTTGAGAACCCCTTTTTTGTCGGAACAAATATCTTCGTAATGAACCACAATCACATCTTCAGGCCTGAAAAGGCTGCGGCTCAGAAGCAGCTGCAAGTTAGTAACACACCATGCACGCGTCGATGGAACTAACTTAAAGCCGGCGTCGCGGCCATCACCCTCTTCGGCACGAATTCTTTTCGAATGCAAAACCGCGCGGCCGTCACGGATCAGGTGAATGACTTTTAGCTCAATGCCCTTGGGGCGGGCGAGAATTAGCGCGAGCAAGTGTTCCGGCGTCTTTGAAGAATCGATAACTGTCTCCGAGCCGGTGGATCGTCCGAATGCATCAAGGATTTGATAACAGCTGTGCCCAATTTCTCGCAGTGAATCAAGCCGATATGCTCGTAGCAGAAGCACTTGTCGTACGCGCCGAATGGGAATCAGGGCGGCGAAGAGTAGGTACGCGTAAAACAACCGGGTGCGGTGGAAGGTTTCGGAACGCGTCTCAACGCTTAAGAAAAGCTGACCAGTATCCGCTTCGTATCGTCGTCGTACGTCTGTCCAGACGTGACAATCCCGAAAGGACTTTCCGCATGTACATGACCAGTTCCATTCAGCGCCGGGCCCAGTCTTGTTGAGATGATTTGAAAGGTTTCGCAACTCGCCAACGCTTTCCACTTCCGGTTGGTTGCTGAGGAAATTATCGAGCATGGTGGACCCCGATCGGGAATCGGAAGCAATGTAGATTAACCTCTTCACGATCCATTGCGCTCCGCTTGAGTCCGCGGACTGCCAACCAAGCTCGACCACGTTTCCGACATTCGCCAACCAACGCGAACGTGCGTCTCTCGTGTGCAGCCACACGCTTATGTCATAGGGAATGATTTCGGTTTCGAACGTGAGTCGAACCACGTGATACTCGTCGGTTCCCCATTTGGATGTCGGATCGCCGTAGAGCGAAATAGCCCATCTTGCGTAATTCGCGCCGGGTTTAGCCGGTTTGATGTATTGTACGTGGCCTGGTTCGACCTTTCCGGTAACAAAAAAATGGTAATTCGTGTCCAACGCATTGGTCGTATGTAGCAAGAAAGATAATGTATACTCGCGCGGGCCAGTCCTATCGGTCTTGACCGTAAGTAAATCAAGTCCTTCGATGAGGGTCTTCGGGGTCATTGCAGATGTCAACGCTTTCCATTTACCCGCAAAAGCCTTGTCGACGACCTTGGTGCGATCAGGTTGACTCTTATACTCATTCTGTAACCCCGCCAATCTAACGAAATCATTTATACCCTCAATCTCCGCCAAATATCTCAGAGTCTTCTCAGAGAATTCCAGGGCTAGCGAACTCCCAGTTTCATCCTGCCCTGCCGGCCCCCGAGGTAGCACGGGAGATGCCTGTGACTGGTTCGCGTTGGGAGATGTTGGCGTCGGAGATGAAGGAATTGAAGCGAGTTCACGAGCGGTACCATTGTCCGTCGATGCTTCGGAAGACTTCGACTTTTCTCCACAGCCCGAAAGCCAGGCGACGTTGCATGCGACCGCGAGCACTGTGGTCAAGCGACATAATTTCGATATCGTAATTTGTTCCAGACTTTCATCCATAAGATTCAACGTAACGGGACCAAAACGTAATAGCCCCGTATCCATTTCCTGTGGCGCATCTCACTCCTGGATTGTGCGATAGGTCTCGCCAAAGTATGTTGCAGGGTCGCCGACCAATGAAATGAGTTGTGATGCGTTGCCTTCCATCGTTACCTTCGCATGGAGGAACGCATCGCCAAGTCGTTCTGCGGGTTGCTCGGGATCGAGAAGCGCGTCGCACATCAAGGTCGCAAACCTGGTCGTCGTACTTACTTCGGTTCTTGCCACGTGGCCCACGCAGGCTATTGCTCCGCCAGAGGTAGCCTTAACCAGAGCGACCCCGATGCCGACGCCCCCTTTGATAGCACCCGAGGAAGTCGGCACATCGAAAATGTTCGAATAGCAGGTCGCCGCGAAAACCACTGGGCATCGACTTCCATTGTTCAGTAGGCCCACGTGATCATACGTAAACATGTCCGAGATTGACTTAAGGTCCGTAACTCCGGTTCGCCACACGGCCGCACCCCCGTGGCCGGCGAAGTACACAACTGCACATCCAGTGTTGATCGCATCGACGATACCATTCTGTATGCGGTGATTCTCCACACTCCTCAACTCCTCGGTCAACCGGACATAAGCTTCATCAAGTGCTTTGATGCGCTTCGCGTCGGACTCAGAATGATCTCTTTGGCTTTGAAACCACTGTTCAGCCGCTTCATCAGACGTTAGTTCAGGTTCTCACGCATCAAGTCCTCGATACCTTTGACTACCTTCTTCCCTACAACGTCCAGGAGTTGCTGCTTTTCCTCGCTGACCCTTTGGCGTGCCGTGTCGAGCTCAGTAAACTCAGGCGTTCTTCCCTCCCCAGCAAGGATTGAGGCGGTCTGCCAACCGGCAAAGTTGCTGCTGAACGGATTTGTCATACCAGCCGAGTCAAATGAAGCGATTATAAGCAGACGTTTCCGCCACGCTTCGACTTGTTTCGAGTTTCGTGCCAGGGACGATTCTGGGTCGGCAGATTCATCAAATGCGATGAGTTTGCGGACAAAACCTTCCAGTTCATCCGCGTCACTAATCGGGAGGCGTCCCACCGCAACCTGCGGCACTCCAGTTTCCCCACCTTCACTACCCAGAACATAATAATCGTCATACGCAACCATTGGCATTCGGTCATCGGGATATTCCGAGTACTTTCCGTGATAAGTTGGGACAAGATTCTCCTTGTCTTCAATTACGTGGCGATAATCGTACGTTGCCCCACCCACGAGAAAGACGTAGCGAAGTTTCGTGTTCGAGGATTTTGATTCATTGAGTAAATCATCCACGAAATCGCGAATGGCTTGTGGGCTAATCATTCCATTGCTGTACTCGTTGTAAATGTCGTCCACAT
The DNA here is from genome assembly GCA_963745075.1 of Candidatus Hydrogenedentota bacterium. Classification (GTDB taxonomy): domain Bacteria; phylum Hydrogenedentota; class Hydrogenedentia; order Hydrogenedentales; family SLHB01; genus JAHDWY01. The sequence goes on from CAVUWV010000001.1 coordinate 18,415, forward strand.
CGACAAGCAGGCAAGCCAGCCCTTGGTTGCGCCGGTGCTGGATAAGCGGTTTAAGCGGCTCCATAAGCGATTCGTGTGAGATGACGACATACTCGGGTACACCCTCTCGAACCTTCAAAGAGCTTTCTCGAACAGGTGAGATTCGCGATGGCTGGACATAATTGTCATCCGTGAGGGCCACGAACAGGCCACCCTCTCCGTTTAACGGATATATATACTCCGTGTAGTACTTTCCAGTTTTGGCGTCAAGTATTCCATTGATGTCCAATCGGGTTTCGCGATGGAGGTCAAATATGTCGATGTTCTCAGACGCAAACGAAGGCTTGAACCGAACGCTGTCGCACCGGCTGTCACCTTTCAAGAAACTGTAGAGGACTTGGTCGTCGAGTGCTACGAGTTCGGCCTCATAGCTCATTTCAATCCAGTCCAAGTAGACAACATCAACAGACCTCTCGGAATGGTTGTTTGCAAACGTTAGCGACGTTGCTGATTTGAACTCAGCAAACTGTTTAGCGGGCAACTTAGCTTCGAGCGTGAATGGCTTGAATCCGTCCCAGATGGCGTGCCCAAGAGGTATGCTCTCACCGAGTGGAATCGTCCAGTCATGGTCAGGGTTCTTACCTGTGTCGCTACCTCCGAGTAGCAACATGCGGAGGGTGATTTCGCTGCTCCCATTGGCCATGTCTGATGCGTAGGTCGCGAGGTCCAAGTTGACTCTGGTGACACTCGGCGGTGCCATAACCTTGTCGTAGACGGCGTGGTCTGTTTCGTAATTATTGGCAGGAAACTGCTCGAGTATCCGGTCTTGATCTATGACATTCACTCGACGGTATGAGGTTGCGACCTTGGAAGAGCGGGTGGGCCGCTCTAGGGGCGCAGTCTTCGCGAAACGATGAGGGGGTACTTACCGTCAAGACGGAGGATATAGGCATTCTCGCGCGAATAGCGGTACTTGCGGGTCGTCGTGCCTCGTGGTGCCTCGCCCCAAAACTTTATCACGGACAAGTCCGTGAATTGACCATCCGAGTTCACGTTTTCGATTCTAATCGGAACGGTCTCTCCCTGGTTGAAAAGGTTTATCCTTGAATCATCCACGGGAAGCACCGTAGGAGAAAGAGACGCGGCGAGGTCCGCCCCGGTGACCCGGTACATCCCATCTCTTTCCACCGTAATCTTGACCGCGCATATTTCTTGTGCGTGAGCAGGCGCTAACAAGAATAAAGTGACACAGACGAACAAAGGTCGACATTTGATATTGCGCATGCGAAGGCTCCGTGAACTCATTAGCCTACGATACTTCTCGTTCAAATCTACGATGAACTACCACATGACTTCAGGTTCCTGTCGCCAAGGCAAGAAATCATACCTCGGGAGGCCATACCGCAACGAGAATACGCGCTAAGTTGCGGCAAACGCAAAGTGTCGACATCGAGTGAACGATACCTAATATAAAGTGCTGGATTGAATTAGAATGTTGCCGAACCACTTTGCTCTTTGCCCTTGGCGACCCCTCTCTGAACAACTGGGTGCACCGTTCACACTTTATTAGGGATTGACCCACGTGCTGGGCGATGCCCGACGGGGTTCTTCTGCCCCCGATTTTTCCTCGGGAATGTCGATACACACACCTATGTATACTTCACGGCATCCTCGTTTCCGGGCATTCGCATTTGGTGACGAGTGCGTCTCCCACCGAGGACGTGTCTTGCCTTTATAAAGCGAACAGAGACATTGGTCCTCGCATCGGACTGACTCACGTCAAACAGGGCTCGTATCCGATGATTCTGACGCGAGGGTAGAACGCCAAGTATTTTCATTGCCGACGCATTGAACGCTCGAACAGCGCAAATCCGCGCGGGACAGGACGCTACCCACGAAGCCGCAGTACTACCCGACCCACGATTTCGTGGAACACCTCTGAGCCAAAATTCAGCGCGCCAGTAGTAGGCAACAAGTCGAGCAGGAACCTACTTCTTATGGCGGCCACTCCAAAATCGGTCGGCGCGGGAATGATTTTTCGGCAGACGGCACGAAACTCGGCTACGGCACGCGGCATGTGCATCGCAGACGTGACAAGGATGATAGTCTCGATCTGGTGGGCGCAGAGAAGTCGCTCTGCAAATTGGGCGTTCTCGTGAGTATTTCGGCTTTGGTCTTCCGTAAGAACGACATCTTCGGGGATTCCTAGTTCACCTAGAAGGATACGCGTGCCGTTTGGCTGTATCGGACTGTCAATCGTAGGTTCGTAACCGGCCCAACCGGTGGAAATAATCCACTTAGCTTTGCCTGCCTTATACAATCGAGCCGCGTGGAGCACTCGGTTTCCGGACAAATTGATCTCCGGATACAATCTCGGAGGCAGCACCGGCCTCACCCCACCTCCGAGTATGACAATCGCGTCTGCGGACTCCATATCTTCTACCGGCACCGGTTCGTAAATACGTTCAAGCATCCTGCCCGCGCTGTTAGTAAACAGCGGCATCGACCAAAGCCACAACCAAGCGATACTAGCCGTAAGAAAAAGCGCCCCAATACTGCTCATTTCCCACCAGATTGCTGCTTGAGCGACGCACGCCCAAACTAGGGCTAGAAAAAGTGGCGATGAGGAAAGGTTCACCACGGTTCTAAACACGTATGTCACAGTTCATGCCCCCTCATAGGCGCGTTGGGACACTCTAATATGTACCGCTTAATGAGGCTAATGCCGGCGCAACTGGACCCGCCTATAAGATACACGCCATGAATCTATTTGCGGCATTTGTTGCGCGTCTGAGTTCACGAACTCGATTAAGACAACTCAAGGCGGGACTGCTGACAAGCTCATCGCATTCGGTTCGCTAAGTGCCACCAAGATCAACTCATTGATGGTCATTGGACCCACGCCCGGCAGCGTCACAATTTGGAGTCGGACCATGTCATAAAGAGCCAATGAAGATGTGTAGCCAACCAGAAACATGTCCCCATCTGAATTGCCCTGGTCAAGAAGGTTATCTTCGCATACTACGTGTTCATCGCGATTCATGAATTGCCACCCGATCGACGCGTGCTCTCGCGCTCCTTGGCATCGCACGGCCAATAGATAAGTAACATCATCTTGAACAGGCACCGGTACACTATAGTACCAACCAGGTTTCACAATCCTAAAGCCCGGGTCCGGTGAGCCATTCTTCTCAACACGTGCGCCGGATTCTTGTCGGAGTTCGTACCAATCTCGCGTTGCGTCTATTAGTCCCGGTACAACGTCGGACCCTGCCGGCAGTGCTTCAACGCACTCCCAGTTCATCAGGTTGTCCACCCATTGGAGCGTGAGTACATATTCGCCTCTCTCGAGCAGGAGATCCCTGAAGTTCTTGCCGAAGAGCGTATCCACGTCAGATCGTCGGTCTTGAGCACGTTCTTGCCCTAATCGCCATAAGTAAGGATAGGGAAGCGATTACTGGATGCATACTGAGACTCTGGAATTCGAATCGCCAAGATCCTATCCGACCGATACTTGTCGTAATTTACCGGGGGGGCTGACACAGTGAGTTTGGCAATCTCTTCATCGAGCATGTTGAGCAGAGACTTACGCGACGTCAGGATTGCTTTCTGTTCACCGTCTCGGCAAATCTGCAAGCAGGCAAGTCGCGCGGCCAAGCGCGAACACGCGGTACATCGTTCCGGCTCTTACGCTCAGGAAAGTATCGATCGCTTCTTTGACTTGTCCGTCTTGCTCGAATGCGATACCGAGAAAGAACATTGCGTTGACATTGCCTGCAGAGACGGCTCGCTTGAAGTGTTCAATTGCGGTCTCATATCTTCCGTGGGCAAGTGCGATTTCGCCGAGCAAGTAATGTCCCTCTGCGGAAATATCCTCTCGCTCCAGGATGTGGTGAGCAACGTTTTCTGCTAGCCGCCAATCCTCAGTGCCCTCGCATGCATGAGCAAGTTGAATAATTGCGTGCCATTGAGCAATTCCAGAGCGTTGTCCGACGGTTCACCAAACTCGAGCGCACGCGACCAAAGCCCCATGCTTGAGTACGCCAAATACAAAGAACTGTGATAGGGTTCGTACTCGTCGCTGGCGACGTTTGCATACGCACGGGCCAGTTCGAAATTCGCAATCGCTTCAGCCAATTGCCCCCCATTAAGATAGTACTCCCCCAAGGATAGGCGGGCCGGCGCAAAATAATAGAATCTTTGAGTTTCGCGAATATTCCCCATGCACTAGTTCCTTATTTATACCAACACTTTGCGCAGTTCGTCCAAGCCCGGGGCCGCGTTACCGGATTCCAATAGGACTCTGCCGTATACGGTATACGCGAGGGGGTCATCGGGACGATCGAGAGTCGCGCGGTGGGCGATTTTCAGGGCTCGGTCGATTTCACGCTGAGATAAGGCCGCATGGACATTATCCAGGTAGTGGTCCGTATGCGCGGCTTCGATAAAAGGAAACAGCTTGCTATAAGCGAACACAGCGAACCACAAGAGCGTACAAACGATACCTATGGTAAATGCGGGTAGAATCCAACCACATGTTACGTTTCTTTCCATTGGCTTAATTCATGCCAAACAGTAGTTCATGTGCGGTTAGTCTGATTCTGGACGCGGAGGTAGAGATTAAACGTATCAAGGTAAGTGCTAACGGCACAGCGTAATCAAGAGCGATCTTCGGTGTCTTCCCATGGTCGTGCCCCCTTGAGAATCGTAGGCCAACTTCCTGCAGTCGAATGCGAGTATAGACGTGGACCCTAGCCAAGCCACCTTAACCTCCGGTTATCATGCCTGGACTAAGGGAATCTGCGCTGGTCGGTACCCAATGTCGAATCGCTCCATTGCCGTGATGATCCTTATTCATGTTGCCCAAGCATTTGTAGATTTTACCGAATGCGTATACCTCTTACCAATTGCCATCTCAGCTTCCGAGAGGGGCATGGCAGGTCTTTCTGACCCGGCATTTGTTCCATGGGGTAGTAGGTGCTGCTCATAACCCGAATGCCATCGTCTTAGATGCTTTCGACCCTCCCCCGATACCAAACACATTCGCGGTATCAGGTCTACAAGTATCAGTTTAAGTATCACTCTCGACATATCAAGTGTCGAACTCCCCCGGAATTATCGGGTTATGTTGCAACGAAACGCTCGTTGGGCGAGTGCTCAACGAGTGGCGGCCGGAACCTTTGGGTTGGGACCTCAACGGTCGCTATCGCCGTCTCCAGCTGAGCCTCAAGACTGGGCGAAACGGCGACCTCTTGTCCTTGACACAAGAGCTTTGACCCCTGCCAGTGAGGCAGTCTTCGGAATGTTCTTGCGGTACCCGTAGCCGAAGGTTTCGGCCTCTCAGCTGGAAAACCAAACTGTCGTGAGCGCAAAGACTGTCCCACAGACTTGTATTCGCGATCCTCTGCAGGGACAGCCTAAGTTGAATACAAGATTCACTAGTTGGTGCATTCACTATGGGTTTGGTCTCTGCACCTCCACGTGGCGCTCAGGAGCTGCTGACGTTTCGCGCTCGCAGCCAGCACATTCTGGGCAACCTCCATCAACTCCATTTGGCCAAGTACACGTAATCATTCGGCAAAGCAGGGGTAGATTTTTGACAAACCCCTTCAATTACCTTGGCGACACGGACTTCGCGCCAGCTTCCGGCTGGGTATGCGCGTTTTTAGCAAAACTTCACCCGCCATTTGCCGGAACTTCATCTTGAATGGGTACCATTGCAATGTAACGGTGCGGGAAAAGGCCGTCGGCTGAGGCTCCGGCTCGTCGGTGCTTAAGTTCTTGGCCCGGACACGCGGCCGGAAAGATGATCATCTTGTGGTAAGGAGCATCGGCTTCAAGCTTTAAGCGCGGATATTCCGTGCAGCACGAAAACGGAAATCCCTATTAGTCAAGGGAAAGGAAACCGCCATGACGCTGACAGTCCCGGTACTTTTGTTCTCTATCGTTATCGCGGCGATTTGCGGGGCCATCGGCAAAGCCATCGCCGGCGACGCTCGCGGTGGGTTGGTAGTTTCGATCGTCCTCGGTTTCGTAGGAGCACTCCTTGGGCCCTGGATTGCGCACCAGCTCAAGCTCCCGGAGCCGCTGACGATCACCATCGGTGACCACCCATTCGGGATTCTATGGGCGATCATCGGCGCAGCGGTCCTGGTTGCGGCCATCCACCTATTCTCCAGGCGGCGGCGGTGGTGGCGGCAGTGACTGCCGAGCCAACCCTTCTAAAGGATTCGCTTTAATCACTTTTCCTGGATAGACTCTGTTTGACTCTCGCCGCCTTGTCCCGCGGCGGGATGCTAGGGTGTCGTAACGGTCTTGTCCTCCTCGTCGCTGATCGTGTCCTCAGCAGAGCTTCCGAGATTCTCCACACTCTCCGTAGCAGCCGTCCGGTCTTCTTGGATCTTGTCCTTATCAACCGTAAGCGTGATCTTGGATTCTGCGTCCGCACTCTTCGACGCCAAGCTGAACCACCCCCGGTAAAAGCCGAGGCCCGCGATGACGGCTACGAGCAAAACGAGCACAAGAGCTAGAGTTTTCATGATTCATCCTTTTTCGGTTGGTCTCAAGAAAGTGACATGGAGATTACGTTAACGATACGAATGTGGGTGAACTCCGGCTTGCCGTCTTTCGGTCCACCCCCACCCTCCGTTGTTTCAGTTTTGATCTGCTGGCCTTCATGGCTCGTTATCGACGTTCGTAGAGTGACCACGACGCCCTGGGCGCGGAAGTCGAGGTCCACAACGTCCAGCCCAACGAATTCAGAGCGGCGAAACGCGTCGGGCAGTCTCCATGGTTTCATTTCAGTTCCTTCAGGAGCTTTTGGAAATCGGGATTGGTATCGAGGATCGTATTGGCTGCCCGACGGAGTCTGTCGATCTGTTCCCTATCCAGTTTGAAGGCCGTGGGGATCTCGTTGAGATAGGCCTCTTCCCGGTCGTCACCTAGTCCGTCAAATGACACTTCAATGAAGTGATAGTCGATATCGGGAGTGTCAAGCTCGGGCAGCTTCTCTTTAACCTGTTTCTCGCCGGATATTTTGGCGATCTGCTCCCGGATCCGTTGTCTCTCTGTGAGGGTCCTGATGTACGTTCGGAGATAGGCGGTCTCCAACGCGGAGAAGTTGGTCATGGGCTTTCCGCCAGCGGCCATCAGCACCTTAAACATGTTGACCACTTTTTGCTGCCTATTGTAATCAGCATGTCCGGGCTGCTTGGCATTGACCAGAATAATGATGAACTTCTTTACAGCAACTTGTTTGCTGTCAATCTGAATGCTTTCGCTGGGAACCGCCGCACCGGCAAACTGGATTACGGGGAGTATTCCCAGATTGTCGGATACGCCTCCATCAACGAGGTGGATATATGGCCTACCCGGTTGGAGATAGGATTGGTAGTCCCGAAAAAGGGGATAGCGAATCCGGCTGGGATCATCGCGCCGCTGTTCTGCGGCGATCCATTCGGGAGCGTGAAAGTCCGGACCCTTTGGATAGTTGCACAAGGTCACCGGCGTGAGAAATCCCGGATACGCGGACGAGGCTGCTACGGCGAACCCAATTGGATAACTGCTGAGATCGGAGTTGAGCAGATCAAACTGCTGTTGCGTGAACTCAAATCGGGAGCCCAACGCGATGTCGGTGGAATTAATGATGAGAAAAGGGCGCTCCTGCTTATTCATCAAGTCCGCGAACGTTTTTCCTTCGTAGATTTCGCTCGTGTATATCTTCGCCAAAATATCTGTGCGACCGAAACGCGGACTGCAAAGCCTGACTACATTGACCGGAGCAAATATCCGTTTTATCAAGTCGCGCCCAATATTCCTGCAGAGTACCTTATCCGAAAAATCCTCGAATAGGCGGTCGCCAAACAGCCCAAAATAGGCGGCGGTTAGGCTGCCCCCAGAAACGGAGGAGATGACGTCCACTTCGTCAAGCAGGCGGTGCCGCTGACCTTCCCACGTGATCTCGGTATCTCGAAGTTTTTCGAGAGCGCCATAGGAGAACGCGGCCGCGCGTGAGCCGCCCCCGGAAAACGCAAGGACCACGAACAGGCTGTCCGAATTGTTCTTGCCTGGGGGGGTATTGGAGAGCCGGTATCCGCTGTCCCCAGCCTCCACCTTGAGGGGCTGGTTCTGCGGGGGGATCGTGGTACATCCAGCGAGCGCCCATGCGATCGCGAGGCTGAAGATAGTGATTTTCACTCCTGAGATTCCTTTGGCTGTTCCGGTTCCCAAGGGAGACCGTTTACCGTCTCAACGCCGGACTTTGAATATCGAGCAAGACGATCCCGGTATTTCGCTCCGTATTTCGGACTATGCATGCTAAATCCTTCCCGCGTTCGATACTCCCGCCGAACCTCGACCCGATACTCAGATTCGGGACTCGGAGACACTTTCTTTCTTCTGAGACGATCCTTCGGGAGTGCCGGGTCACGGCGGTGCATTGCCGCGCGCTATCCGATGGACGCGCTATATCTGCCGGTCAGGAACCAAGTTTGCAGCTCGCCCATGTTCTTGACGCTAATGGCGCCGCGCTCCTCGAATTGAAAAGGTTCACCGAGGCGCGACCGGGTGGCCTCCGAGATTTGCACACGTCCGGCAACGCCGTGAGATTCCATCCGGCTGGCAGTGTTCACGGCGGCACCCCACAAGTCGTATATGAACTTGCGCTTGCCAATGACGCCCGCCACCACCGCGCCGCTGTTGATACCGATGCGAATCTGAAGATTGTTGCCGCTGCGCTCGTTGAAGCGGGCCAGCGCGTCTAGCATATCCAGCGCCATGTGCGCCGCCCGTACCGCGTGATCGTCCACGGGTATGGGCAGTCCGGCGGCAGCCATGTACGCATCGCCAATACTCTTGATCTTTTCGAGTCCGTGGTTGTCGGCGATGGTGTCGTAATCGGTGAAGATCTCATTAAGGAGGACTACGAGCTGTTCGGGGCTCACCCCGGTGGAGAACTTCGTAAACCCCACAATGTCTGCAAACAACACGGTCACCTCCGAGAAGCTGTCGACAATAACGTCGGGACTCCCTTTCAAGCGTTCGGCAATGGATGGAGGCAACACGTTGAGCAGCAGCCGCTCCGACACCTTCTGCTCCGCCACAACCTGATCGAAGAGTCTTTTCGTTTCCAGATGCAACAGGCGCACCTCCAGCATGTTGTGAACGCGCGCCAGAACCTCGGCCATTTCTAGGGGCTTGCTAATAAAGTCCTTCGCCCCGGCCTTCAACGCGCGTAACTTGTGATCCGGTTGGGCGGTAATCACAAGGACAGGAAGATAGCCGTCCGTTTCGATCTCCTTGAGACTTTCCATCACCTGGAAACCATCCATGCCGGGCATTTGAAGATCGAGCATGATCAAGTCGTAGCGGTTCTTGAGGTGAAGCGTGCAGACCTCGCCTGGATCTCTCGTGGACGTGATGAAAGCATAACCGGCGCCGCGCAGCATCCGCTCAAGCAGAAGTACATTGGCTTCTTGATCGTCGACGATCAGGACTTTCCCGTGAAGAACGTCAGATGAACTTATCAATTGGATCGCAGTGCCCTATGTGCTCGTGGTAGATTCTATTCGGCAAATCTTGGCGACCTATACAGCGTTTGTACGAACTTATGAGATTTGTCCATTTGAAAAAAGAACAACGTCTATGTCGTGTGTGCCTCGAAAATGTCGCGGAATATTTCGTGGTTTTGCTTAAACGCTGCAAAAATGGCCGGGTCGAAATGCTCTGGCTGAGTGCGGCCATCGCCCTGCGTAATGATGCACATGGTCTTCAGATGATCGTACGCAGGCTTGTAAGGCCGCTTGCTTCGAAGGGCGTCGTAGATGTCGCAGATGTTTGTTATGCGCGCCGACAGTGGAATAGCTTCACCCCGCGTGCCATCCGGACTGTCCCCGCCGTTCCAACTTTCGTGATGATGAAGCGCGATTTCGGCGCCCATCTTGAGATAGGATGATTTACTATCGCCGAGGATCTTCGCGCCCATCGTGGTGTGCCCTTTCATCACCTCCCGCTCATCGCGCGTAAAGCCGCCCGGTTTGAGCAGGATATGGTCGGGTATGCCTATTTTGCCGATGTCGTGCATCGGGCTCGCGAGAAAAATCCTGTCGACAAACGCCTCATCCATACCGAGAATCCGGGCGAGTTCGCGGCAATAATAGCTGATGCGTTTCACGTGAGCGCCGGTGTCCTTATCTCTGTATTCGGCGGCGCGCGTCATCGCAAAGATGGTTTCCAGATGACTTTCCCGAAGTTCGACGGTCCTTTCTTGCACCCGAAGTTCCAGCACGTCGTTGTGACGTTGCATCTCCTTCTGCAACAGGCGCATTTCGAGCATATTGTGAATGCGCGTCTGCACTTCGATCAGATCAAACGGTTTGCTAATGAAATCCCTTGCTCCGGATTGCAGCGCGCGCAGCTTGTGACCCGGTTGGGCGGTTATCACAAGAACCGAAAGATACCCATTGGTCTCAATTTCTTTCAGGCTCTCCATCACTTGGAATCCGTCTATGCCTGGCATTTGAAGGTCAAGCAGGATTAGGTCGTAGCGGTTCTTGCGGTGAAGTTCGCAGACCTCATGCGGATTACGCGTGGACGTGATGGAAACGTAGCCGGCGCCGCGCAGCATGCGCTCGAGCAGAGCAACATTCGCCTCCCGATCGTCAACGATGAGAATGCCGCCGTTGAGAATGTCCGCTGAACTGATCACTGCGTTTATCCTGCGTCAAGTGCTCGGTGCAATCGGCCGTTCCGCGGTATCCAGCGCCGCATTCAGCGTGTCCATGAAATCATTCACTTTAATGGGTTTCGTGAGATAGCGGAAGAAACCTGCCTCCAAGCCTTTCTCGATGTCGCGTGGCATGGCATTCGCGCTGATGGCAACGACGGGGATGTGCGCGGTGGCCGGTTCCTCGCGCAGGATCTTCAGCGCTTCGTAGCCACTGATGCCCGGCAGATTGATGTCCATCAGGATCACCTCCGGCTGGGATGCGCGGGCGATCTCGATGCCGCTAGTGCCGTTCACAGCGGTCAGCAGGCGAATACCGGGGTGGCGCGCGACAATTTGCGCGACCAGTTTCAGGTTCGCCGGGTTATCCTCTATATAGAGCAGGGTACGTAGTCGCGCATCGCGCGGCACATGCCGTTGGGGAATTGCCGCTGCTTCGAGACTTTCCTTGGTAAGGCATGGCTCAGCAACCGAAATCAGTTCGAACCAGAATACGCTTCCCACCCCGACGGTGCTTTCCACGCCGATCGCGCCACCCATTAGCTCAACCAATCGCTTGGTTACCACGAGGCCGATGCCTGTGCCCTCCTCGCTGCCAGCCTCCTGCCCGAGACGATTGAACGGCTGGAATAGCTGCGCCAACGCTTCCGGAGGCAGGCCCGCGCCGGTGTCCTTGACGCTGATGCGAATGCGCTCCGGGTCGCGCACGGTGCAGTTTACTTCGATTGTTCCGTGCTCGCGGTTGTATTTGATCGCGTTGGAAAGCAAGTTGATGATAGCTTGCTTCACCCGGGTCCGATCGGCATTGACATAATATGGGACGTCGAAGTGGGGAAACGTGGTGCAAATGCCGCGTTTTTGCGCTTGCGGTTCGATCATGCCCTGGCATTCCACCATGACTTCGGCCAGCAACACCGGCTCCCGCGACAGCGGCACCTGACTGGACTCGACCTTTGCGAGATCGAGGACTTCGTCAATCAGCTTCAGCAGATGCCATCCCGCCTGAAGAATCTGGGTTATGCTCTCCGTTTGGGCGGGCGTTGGCGGCGGCGACTCGGATTCCATCAATTGGGCGAAACCGAGGATTGCATTGAGCGGGCTGCGGAGTTCGTGGCTCATACTGGAAAGGAACTCCGATTTCGCGAGGTTGGCTTTTTCCGCCACGGTTTTGGCGGTTTCCAGCTCGACATTCTTCTCGTGCAGCGTCTGCTCGAAACGTTTCAGCTCGGTAACGTCGCGCGCCGCGGCGAACACACCCTGCAGCTTCCTGTCGCGATCGTAGAACGTGGTCGCGTTGTAGGACACCACGGTTTCCATGCCGTTCCTGGCGCGCGCGGTAAGTTCGTAGTTGGTGACCTTCTTTTGGCTCAGCACGAGTTTGATGCCCGTCTCGGCCCGCTCCGGATCGGTGAAGTAGTTCTTGAAGGGCGCCCCGATCAATTCATCGCGCGTGCAACCGGTGAGCGCTTCCATCTGCTTATTGACGTCGGTAATGATGCCGGACGGATCGGTAGTCATTAGCGCGTCGATGTTCGATTCGATGAGAGAGCGCGTGTAGAACTGCTGGTCGCGCAGACGCTGATCGAGCTTCTTCTGCTCTGCCTCAACCTGCTTGCGCGCAGTATTATCGGTGCCGATCAGCAGATATCCGATGATGGCGTCCTGCGCGTCGCGCAGCGCCGTGACCGACACGACCGCCGGGAAGCGGCTGCCATCCTTGCGGATGTAGGTCAGCTCGTAAATGTCCTCGATTTCGCGTGAGGCTTTGAACACCAACGCCTCGAAGCCCGGCGTAATTGGGGTGTCGAGTTCGAGACTCAACGCTTTTGCGCGCGCGATCACTTCCTGCGGATCGGAGATGTCCGCCGGGGTAATCTTATTCATCACTTCGGCAGCCGTGTAACCCAACATGCGTTCGGCGCCAACGTTGAAGATTTGGATAACGCCATTCTCGTCGGTGGCGATGCTCGAGAAATTCTCGCTGTTGAAGATCGCGCTCTGCAAGGCGCCTGCCTGGAGCAGCGCGTCTTCTGCCTGCTTGCGCGCAGTATTATCGGTGCCGATCAGCAGATATCCGATGATCGCGTCCTGAGCGTCGCGCAGCGCCGTGACCGACACGACCGCCGGAAAGCGGCTGCCATCTTTGCGGACGTAGGTCAGCTCGTAAATGTCCTCGATTCCGCGTGAGGCCTTGAACACCAGCGCTTCGAATCCCGGCGTAATCGGGGTGTCGAGTTCGATGCTCAACGCGTTGGCGCGCGCGATGAGTTCCTGTGGATCGGAGATGTCCGCCGGGGTGATCTTATTCATCACTTCGTCTGCCGTGTAGCCCAGCATGCGCTCAGCGCCGACGTTGAACAATTGAATGACGCCCTTCTCATCGGTGGCGATACTCGAGAAGTTGGCGCTGTTGAAGATTGCGTTCTGCAAGGCTCCGGTCTTGAGCAGAGCCTCCTTGCGCTGAATTTCCGTGATAACGTTGACCGTGCCCGCCTCGTGGTCGAGAACGGCGGAACTAAGTCTGTTTTTGGACATGTCCTACCTTTTCGTCGCGTGGAGACAAGTTACCGCGGCTACAGTGCACTTCGCGGCCTTGAGTGACGCAAGTTACCTTCACCGCGGCCGCGGCACATAGGATCTGGTGAACTACTTCGCCCGCCGTGTATGAGGTGAGCAAACCCAACACCCGGAGATTGTTCAAGAGGACCCCAATGACTCCACGCATCTCTGCCTCTTCTGTCGCAGCCCCGAACTTGTCATCGCAGCCAAGCGCAACTTGGCGCAGTGGCGCGGGCGATTGCACGGGGCGTGTGCGGACTACCTGCCGCGTTAGTCTTTCAGTATGAACGTAATCTTCATTAACACCCGGTACTCGGTGATTTCACCTTTGGAATCGACCAGTGCTTCGTGACTTTGAATCCACGCGGACTTGACGTTCTTGAGCGTTTTATGCGCCCTTGCAATCCCGTCGGATATCGCGGCATCAAAACTTTCCTTGGAAGACGCCTTAATCTCGGTAATTCGTGCAATCGACATTTTGAGTATCCTCGCGTTGAATCGTGAACTCGACAATTGATCCAATCACCCTCTCAAAGCCCGCTACGGCCGAATCAGTCCGCGGCAAGATTGGAGGCGTGGTTGAGGTTGGCGTAGAACGAGTCGACCTCTTTCATGGCTTTTTCGGCACAAGGGGGACAGAAACCGTGGCTCACTCGTTCCTCGGCGGGGAAGTCGGCTTCCGGTGCGACCCAACCGTCATCTTTGCAGATTCTCCGGCACTCGGCGCATTTTAAGATCATGGAAACCTCCTCGGTCCGCGGGCTGAGCGTTGTGGAGAAACCCGATGGTTTGAGCAATCCTGCCTGACCGGCACCGTCAGGCTGTGAATCATTAGGCCAGATTTCCGTAAATGCAGGACAAAGCCTTAGTAAAGGTTTGGCAAACTTTTGGGTTACGCGTGATATCTCCGCGGTTTAGGCACGTCTCGGCGATCCACCGGTAGTACTGACGCGCCATGGGTTATGAAATCCCGATCGCTCCCAACAACCAGTACAAGATGAGAAAGATGATGATGGTGCCGAAAAGTCCGCCGCCCCATTTCCAGGCGCCGGCACCTGCGATCCCTTTGACTGTTCCGGCTTCAAAGTTCGGCCCTTTGCAAGCTCCCCCCGTTCTTTTTTGAGAATCTCATCATATTGCCACTGAGATTGTATATTGACCATGGTTCAGCATTAGGCGCGGTTCGCGCTCAAGATGGTTGATTCGTCTGCATAGTTGGGGTCTCCATCGCGTGGTACGACGTGATGGAGACCCCAGACCAGTGTGCCGTCTTGAGTCGGCACGCACGTCATTCGTCTCTGTTAGTTGCCGGTGCGGAACAGGACTTCGACTCGCCCGTCGCGCCTGAGATTCGCGTCGCCAAATGCGCCAATTTAGATCTTGTCGTCCGGCATTCCGGCCTTGGCCAGACTGTATCGGACGGTATTGACACGAAGATCGCTCAGGTCTCGATCGCGCGGATTCATGTAGCCATCGATTCCGACATTCTCCGGCTCTATTTCGAATTCACCGTCGTGTAGTACCGGAGGCGCAGAAATCCCTGTGCGGGCCCCTGGCTGGGGGCAGACGCCAGGCACTCGACGGTATGGCTGCCGGGAACCTGGAACGCATGTTTCAGAACGGGCGCGGAAGAAACCACCACCCCATCGATGCACCAGACGTGTTTCTCATAGCCACGCGGCGGAGTGAACTCTGTTTCGGTGTTGATGGTGACTTCGGTCGGAACTCCTGGCGCAGGCACGACCCTGGTGTATGCCGTAGCGGACGCCACGGCAGCAGTCTTGCCATTCTTTTTCTCGGTCTCGATGTACGTGACGACGTACTCGCCGGCCTCCCTGAAGGTGTACGTCAGTGCGTTCCGTTTCGGCTCCTCCGCCACGAAATTCCCGTTGATGAACCACGCACAAGTATGTCTGCGCTCGAGCTTGGTCGCCACGGTCAATTCGAGCGTCTGGCCCTCGTAATACACGGGTCGCAGTTCGATCTGGATCTCCCGCCGTGCGGTTGAGATTGCGATCCCCAATGTCTCCTCGATCTTCTTCTCGGATTGCCTCGCAAGTGCCGCCCTTTTCGCGACGATGTTGGGCATGTCGCGGCGAGGTATGAAGACCGGCACGATCACAGCTCCTCCGGCGGTTTCGACGGTTACATCGTAACTACCTGCATCGAGAATCTCGCTCGGCGCAAAGTCGTGGCCGCTGGGGAAAAACTGCCAACCGCGAATGTCCTTTACAGGGACCGGTACGCCGTCTTTCGTCAGCTTACTGGTTGCCGACTGTTGCGGCGACATGAAGATTGCGCTCGTGGAATTGGTCGTAATCGCTCCATTGCTCAGGGCAGCCGACAGGCACAAGACCAAGAGAACGCTCACGGTGCTGCCCCCGTGGAAGTAGCTCGCCGTTTTCATAATCAATTCTCCTCTTGTGATGGTCAAGTACCTCATTCTCGGTTCCGGGCCGACCAGCGGAGGGAAAGCACGACGGTTCGCGTGCCCTCCGGCCTTAAATCGCACGATTCACGGTCAGAACGATCGCGATAACAGGGCAAGTCAGTTCGGCCGCCCAGTAAGAAGTGAGCACCCCCTGCAGCTAGAGGATGATCAAAAGGAACAAGACCACTCCAAACATTTTTGCCTCTTTTGTCGCAGCCCCGCATCAATGTGAATCAACCACCGGCGGGCTACGACCGCGCAGCCTCTTCTGAACTGACCGCCGCCGCAAAGCGCAACTTGTCAGAGTGGCTTGGGTGATCGCACGGGGCGTGTGCGGCCTTACCTGCCGCGTCAGTCTTTCAAGATGAACGTAATTTTCATGAGCACCCGGTACTCGGTGATCTCACCTTCGGAATCAACCAGTGCCTCGTGGCTTTGAATCCACGTGGATTTGACGTTCTTGAGCGTTTTATGCGCCCTTTCAATCCCTTCGGATATTGCCGCATCGAAGCTCTCCGTAGAAGACGCCTTAATCTCAGTAATTCGTGCAATCGACATTTGGAATCTCCTCACTTTGAATCGTGCATTCGACACATTGGCCAATCGCCCTGCCAACGCCCCGGTCTACCGAGTCACTCTGCGGCAGGGGCGGAGGCGTGGTCGTGCGGCCTGTGGTTTGGGCCACGTAGCCTAGCAACTATTGTTAGGCTTCACACCACTAGGCCAAAACTACGTAAATCCTAGACAAAAACTCGTAAAGTTTTGGCAAACAACTCCGCACCGTGCGAAATCGTCAAGGAGCCGGCATGCATGTATCACATTTCGACAAGTGTGGAGCCCCACAAAGAACGTCCGGCGGCAACGCGGCGATACAGGTGAACACGGACCGTTCCGTCGTCATGTGCGCCACCAATTTGGCGTGCAGCGACTCTACTTATCGCGGAAAGTACAAGGTTGGGCTATGAAATCCCGATCGCTCCCAACAACCAGTACAAGATGAGAAAGACGATGATGGTGCCGAAAAGCCCGCCGCCCCATTTCCAGGCGCCGGCGCCAGCGAGCCCTGTGCGAAGAAGACCCATGGTAGTAGCTCCTTTTCGTGTTTGATTCACGTCCCGGATCAACAGTCTATTTTCAACCATCACGCGCCCGGCCATGAGCTGCGTATGGCGAGTATTCTGGAAGAGACTTCCCTTCATTCGTGCACGCATCGAGGGGCAAGCAAGAAGCGCGTAACCGTCGTGGGACACCTCCTCCATCAAGGGGCTGCGCGTTGGCGGGAACCTTTCGGACGTCGCCTGGCAGCCACCGTTAAGCTTTGTATCATTAGGCCAGAACTACGTAAATGCAGGTCAAAGAATTCGTAAAGTTTCGGCAAATGATTCCGCTGCATGCGAAACCGCCACGGAGGCGGCAGTCGTCGACGGTGGTCGGCAAAGGTCGAGCGCACGAGAACGCTCGGCGGAATTGGATGTGTGTCACGCGGACGCGGATATGGGTTGTGGTTGTGCGGCGTTCTTCGCCTCCTCGTACGCCAGGATTGGCAGCCAGTCGGTCAACTGCTTGCGCGTTTCCAGCAAGGTAGTCGCCATCAGGTCCGCCCCTACCTCTTGAAGTTGTTCCCGATTCACGTCCACGTTGTCCTTGAGACCCCAGCGTCCCACGATAATCTTGAGATCCGGGTGCCGTGTCTTAAGCCGTTTGCACAGGTAGCGCGTGTGGGCCAGTCCACCCGGCGGCAACGCGCCGATGCAGATGAGCGCAGACTTCGCCTCGGTTACATGCGCGACGAGTTCTGCGGTCAATGTCTCCAATACCGTCACCTCCACTTCCCATTCGTCCGGGTTGAGGAGTTGACGCAACATATCGAGCGCCAGCTTATCCGCGTCGTCACGAGCCGGACACGCGAGAATGCGAACCTTGGAGGGTAGTGCTTGGGCCCCTTCGACCGACCGTCCTTTTGTCGCCGCCAACACCGCGGCCGACCGACGCTCGCCCAAATCTTCCAGCACTTCGTGCGTCGCCTGGATGATGAATTTTTCGTCGGATTCCGTGAGCAAGTCCCGCTCTCGATCCCGCTTTGTGTAGACCAGCGCCGGCACCAGCAGTTCATCGTAGACCTGTTCGGGAGGAGAAGCTTTGGCGTGTGCTAAGACTAACTGTGCCGCCTCATCCTGGTCTCGCGCCAAAAGCCGCTGGTAGTAACTCACATCCGGGTCCAGCGCCGGTACATCGCCAAGAAGCACGGCAAAGAACTCTAACTCGGGGACGTGCTTCCCGAGGACCACGAGGCAGACCGTCAGAGGGCCCGACAGAACCAGGCCGATGGGTCCCCACAGAAAAGTCCAGAACGCGGCGGCGATCAGCATGGCCACCACGGAGACGCCGATGCTGCGACCGTACAGCCACGGCTCCACGGCGTTGTTCCAAACGAGTTCCAGGACCAGGAAGAGTCCGACCACCGCGAGCGGCAGCCACCAACCGGGGAACAGGGCCAGGCTGAGGGCAATTGGAAGCAGCGCCGCGAGGGGCGCCCCGACGTAGGGAACGTAGCGAAGGACCGCGGCGAGAAAACCCCAGAGCAGAACGTAGTCGACGCCAATGAAGTACAAGGCCAGGCCCCAAGTCAGGCCGTACGTTCCGTTCACGGCGAGCTGCGTGAGCAGGTAGCGGCTGATGCGCTCCCCCGCGTCGTCTATGGCCTTGGTCGTCGCAGTCATGCGCCCATTTCCCAATAAGCGGATCAGACGATTACGCAGGGCCTCGCGTTCCAGGAGCATGAACACGACCAGCACTAGCGCCAGGGCCAAACCGCCGAGCGACGCCACCACAGAGTTGAACATGGCCGGTAACCACGAAAGCCACGCTGGGATTTCCGGCTGAGCTATCGCGGCAGGAGCCAGGCGTTCCGGAGGAACCTCTACGGCAACCGGCTTCGTCGCCTCCCCTTCCGGGTTCGCCGACGGTTTCTCCCACTCCCCGGTAATGTCCTGGGACAATTTGCCAAGGCGTTCCATGTCATCGCCATGGCCCATCCGTCGCAGGTCCTTGACCTTATCCCGGATGTTTTCAGTGTAAGTGGGTAGTTCATGGGCCAAGCTCGCGAGTTCGACCTTGACCAGCCATACAACGCCCCCTAGAGCCAGGGAGGCGAGCAGGACGACTACGACAACCGAAAGTCTTCGTCCCAAGTGCCAACGCTGTAGGGCCGTGACAAGCGGGGCAAGCAGAAAAGCCAGGAACAAGGCCAAGGCAACCGGAATGAGCACCGTCTGCGCCCAATACAAGCCGCCTATCACGACGACCCCGACGACGGTGCCTGCCAGCACGGTCAGGGTAGCCTGACGAGCGGGAGCGACGAACAATTTCGCCATCAATCAAGACCTCCAAAAGAGTGCAACGATAAAGAGGCTGTTCGCGGCCTGCTCCTACTTGTCGCACTCACGTCACGAAATCGTTCGCGCAATCAGTATGGCTAGCCCGGACCTCGCCGCGACGCTCTTGCTACACGTCGGGGTGCATCGGGCACGTGTAAATGGGGTGGGCTGCAGAGGATTTGACCTTCGCCGTCGAACGGTTGCCGTGATCATGCGCGGGTGTTATCCACAGCAGCACCCGCGCTTGCCTTCCGGCTTAGCATGGGCGGGCGCGGACAAGAACTCTGTCCGACAGTGTTCGCTGCAGAAGTAGAATGCTTTTCCATCGCGCTCGGCGTGGAGAGCGGTTGCTTCGTCCACCGTCATTCCGCAGATGGGGTCTTTGGTTTCGGATTTCGAGTCTTTCATGATCGTGCTTCCTTCTCCGGTCACTATTGCCTATCAATCGTTTTCAGTGGTCTCCACAAATGGCGCTATCGGACAATCCAGCGTATCGGCGATGGCGCGAATCAATTCGGCATCGCGATCCTGGATCAAACCATCCGCACTGACGACATGAACGCAGGCTTCGATAAAACTCCGTTTGATTTGCGGCACGGCCGACGCGAGGCAATCGAGCGCGGTCTCGACCAGATTCCGATTCAGGTCTTAGCGCCGCTTGAGCTGCACGTCAATTTGTGTGTAATCGTCTTTGAAACGATTGTGTAGTTCGACGAGTTTGTTGTAGATACCGACAACGAACAAAGCCGCAATCAATGCCAGCGTCGCCAGCACGATGATGACATTCAGTAAAGCAGTCATGACCATCTCTTTTCTTTGGTTAAGTATCCGGGCAAAGCGCCGGTCCCGGGGCCGTAATCGGCTCTGCTAGAACGACCGTAAGCGTTCACTACTCGCTCCAATCAGGCTGCCGCCATCTTCATAATGTTGACCAACGTGTCCTCCACTTCCTGTGCTACACCTTTCAGTTGGGGCGAGTTGAACATTCCCAGCAGCGTGGTTGGCTTCAATGTAGCCAGAATAGTTCTTCCGCCTTCCTCGAAGATGGAGATCCGGCATGGTAGCGCGGTCGAGACGCTCATATTTTCATCGAGCACCTTCTTCGCTTGTTGCGGTTGACACACTTCGAAGATTAGGCATTCGCGGGCAAACTCGACGCCCTTCTTCTCCATGGTCTCTTTGAGGTCATGCACCTGCATGACGCCAAAGTGATTGGCCTGGACCGCAGCCTGCAAGGCTGCCGCCGTATCCTCTACCGTTTTCTCCGTGGGCAGTTTGATCAGCATAGGTTTGCTCACCTCCTTGCGACTTCATTTCGTAACAGCGCTGATCGCTGGCACACGCGCACCATCGTTCTCCATGAATTACGCGTTAGGGCGACTCAGCAGCGCTCGCGGTGGCGAGTGCCGCCCTGAGCCGCCTAAAAGAGATAGCGCTTCCGTTCAATGAGCTTGAGCGCCGTTACTTACGGTTACTTCTGGGCTCCTTCCGCCGCATTTTCGACGGCTTGGCCGCCTTTCTGAATGTCCTTGCCCGCACCCCTAAAGGTGTTGCAGCCGAGTGCTGAGATACTCAATAGCGCGACCAGAACCAATGCCGTGACGAATTTCTGATAGCCGTTCATCTTAAGGTTTCCTTCGCATGGGGTGTTTACTGGTTAGTTCGTGTCTAAATAACAATAAGCGCCGTATCCACTGGGCCGGACGCCGCGCCCGCCAACGCGTGAACGCCTCTCCAATAAGTACTCTTCTGCGCCTGCTCCTCAATCACACGTCCGCTGTATTGTTATAAGGCGCCTTTGGACCACTTGATTGTCCGGACGAACTGTTGGAGCCATTGTTCCTGGCACCCACTGGCCGCGCGATTGATTTAGACACTTGTTTTGTGACGATCTCTCGGACGAGTTCAATCAGCGATCCAAGGACGATCCCTTTCAACTCTGTAATCTCAGGTTGGAACGTGCTGCCCAGGTTGGCTAGCCAACTTGGTGAAGCCGCGGTGGCGGGCCGAGTGGGGTCTTTGCCATTGCTGATGTCGCTGACCCGGGTGTGCGGGTGCACGTCAGGATCCGCGCGGGCCAGAGTCGCGTTGTCACCCTTTCCGTCTTCTGCAGTGTGTCCAGACCGGTGGCTGCCCGAACGCATGCCTCCGAGGAACCCCAGCGCCGTTGCTCCCGCCAGAAGCGTCCAGGGCCGCTGCCGCATATGAAGCTTGAGGTCAAAGGTGTCTCGGACCGAATTCACGGAGTCCTTGACCGTCCTGACCGTTGCCGAGACCATGTATTCCAACTCTTCGAGCTTGCCGGTCAGGTCGTCCCGCGTCACATCCATCTGTTTCCGCATCGCATTGCCTTCGTTATCCACCGACGTTCTCCTTGCGGCCTTGCGTCAACGTGGCGGTCGCGGTATTGAAGAATCTGTACCTCTGAAACCCCATCAGGCACAGGGCTACGCCAAGGGCCGCGATGGGGGTGCCTACGATTCCGTAGCATCCCCACAAGGGGAGGACCGGCGCTAACCGCGCCAGCAGGTGCACCACCATTCCGCAGAGCAAGACGCTGCCCATCACGACGATCGCAAAGCCGACTGCCACGATAGAACCAGCCTCCCGGGCGTGGTCGATTTCTCCCTTGATCTCATGCCGGAAGAGGGCCAGTTGTTGCTTGGTGAGTACATGGATATCCTCAATGATTCCGTTTACCAGCCCAAAGACACTGGCTTCCGGCCGCGTTTCCTGATCGTTCGACATTGCATTAGCTCCGCGGCGTCGTAGCCTTGGCGACCAGATACCCGGCGGCAACGCCGATGAGCAGGGCTGGAATGGGGTTGCGGCGGATTAAGTTCGTCAGGTCTTCGGCCATCTCCTTGACGCCCTCCTCCTGGAGGTAGCGGCCGGTGCTTTCCAAACTGTCGGCCACTGCCGAGGAAGCATCGCCGGCTATGCCACCCTCTGGCCCACGGTCGCGGACAGAGTTGCCAAACGACCGGAGCCCACTTCCCACCGCGGAGCTGGCGTCTCCGGTCTTGTGACCCACGTAGGATGCTGCATCTTCTGCCTTGTGACCCACGTAGGAGGCCGCATCTTCTGCCTTGTGGCCCACGAAGGATGCGACATGCTCAACCCTTCCGGCGCGATCGGCGTCGAGGCAAGGCTGTATATCGTCATCTGAGTTCCGATTTGAGATCGTCGACTTGTCCATGGTGTATTTCCTTTTCGTGCTTTTCAGCGGGGAGGCGAGCGGCCGGTACCGATCGCGGAACCGCGCCGCCCGTCGCTTGTGCTTACTTCTCGTCTACGGTGATATTGAGCTCGGCGGTGGCGTCGGGGCCCTTCGTTGGGTGGCCCATCACTTTAACCGCGAAGTCGCCCAGGGCAGCATCGTCTGCTGCGTTCACGGTCACCTTCGCGTCCATGTCACTGCGCATGATGACCGGGTCCATCGGATCGATTGTCACGCCGTTGGGTAGGTCGTTGAACATGAGCGTAACATCCTGGTCGATGTTCTTGCCCCGCTTGATGCCGATCGTTACGGCTTTGGCCTCGCCTTGGGCAAGTTTCGTGGACATCATGGGCGTGTCGAGGCTGAACGTATCGTCCGTTTGCCCAATCGTGGCTTGCTCGGAGGCTGGAAGGGAGACTCCAGGACCGCCCGAGGTGCTCTTGTTGCAGCCGAAGGCGGCCACCATGGCTCCTAATAATAGTACCGCAATAACATGTTTCATCAGTGAATATCCTTTCGTTGTTGTAGGGGGAGTCTCCGTCCCACATCGGGCGGGCGCGGTGTGTTCCACTAAAGGTTCAGCTCGCTGCTCGTGGAGGGGTCTACGGTTGGGCCAAGTCGTTGACCTTGTTGACCGCCTTCTCAGCCTTCTCTTTTCCGGCACCGTAGCCTTCCTGAAACTTGCCGGTAAGCTGATCGCGTTGCCCGGCGATGATGGTCGAGTCGTCGTTCGTCACCTTGCCCCACTTTGCCTTGGCCCTTCCCTTTAGCTGTTTCCAGTTGCCTTTGACTTGATCCCAGTTCATTTCTATTCTCCTTGGAGAACGAGATCTCCGATTTCCGTGTATGTCACCCAGGGTTACTTCCACTCGACGGCGACGGGTTGAGTACGCGAGGTCGGCAAGTCCTGAAGGCGGACGACGTAGTTCGACTGAATCGGTTTCCGTCGCTTCTTCAACGCGGCCTGTCCACCCCATCAAGTTGCATTTAGTGCTTTATGAGCGGAAAGACCAATAATCCGGTGCCGATGACTATGGCGCCTGCGCCGGCCCAGATGGGAATGTTGACCGTCTCCTTCTCCGTGATGGTCAGCTCGATCGGTCCCAACTTGGCGCCTTGCGACTCCTTGTTGTAGCTGAAGCCGCCGTACACCAGCCCCAGGATGCCGGCCACGATCAGCACAAGCGCCACTATCATGTATGTCTTCATTTTGTCTGCTCCTGTTGAGGAATCAGCGAATTTCAGTTACGGGCGGCGCTGGGATGGCCAGATTGGACAACCGGTTCTCCGGCAAGCGAGACCATTTCACCCCGCGCTACACCGCAATTTCGCGCGCTACGGTCGTTACACGACGCTTCGGCCTCGAATCACGCTAAGAAGTATTGCGATGACCGCGATGACTAAGAGTACGTGAATCAATCCGCCCATCGTGTACGACGTGAGCAGGCCGAGTAGCCACAAGACGACCAGGACAACTATCAGTGTGTAAAGCATTGTTTCTTCTCCTGTACGTGATTTCGTTTCTTCCGGAGCAGCAATTCCGCTCACGGATCTACGCTCAGCGGAGCGGTTCTTCCGGAAGTGAAAGGACAGCCCGTTCATTTCTATTGGGTGTTTCCACCGGTGTTTCTATCCGTTCGAATCTGCGCAAAACAGCGCGGAAATCGTGTGGCTTGATGTGACGTGGTCGAATGTGTAGCGCTCCACGGGCCCGACGGATCTTCCGTCAACGAACACATCCAACACACGGTTGCCGTTGTTTGGTTCGATGAGAAATGTCTGACTCGACCCGTGAGGCACGTTGGTGCCACCCGATGGACTAAGCAAACCGCCCGAATCTGACACCGCCATAATCGTGTTTTGCCGTTGATGTTGGTTTTGCTGCCCGTTCTCGCCATTGTCGGCCGCGTTCTCAACGGCTCTTCCGCCGAGCTGGGCATCCATTCCAACGCCTCTGAACGTATTACATCCGGGCGCACCGAAGCCTGCTATTGCGCACACCGCCAGCGCCATGACCACTCCGTTAAAGGTCTTCATATCGACGTTCCTTGCATGAATCCCATGCGTCGCTCTCTTAGGAGCTAACTTTCTGGATGCAGGGGCATGCATTGCTCATCCGACGATGCACTGATGTCCAATCGATATCGGGTTGATGAGCAACCGAGCCCCATCACTTGTTCCCTTTCTTGTTCTTCTTGTCTTCTGTGCCGCGCGCGTGTTCGGGTTTGTCTTCTCGGTTCTTGGTGTTATTCCGAGACGGTTGTACTTCGGGTTTCTGGCTCTGCGCAGTCGGCTCCGCTGTCGGCACGTCGGGCTCGGATACTTCGCGTTTGGCTTCTTCAGTTCTTGATGTACTCTGAACATGTTGAGACTTCGGCGGCAGGGCTTCCGATCTATTCGTCTCCTTGCGTGGCTTTGGTGTCTCAACTACCCGCGAAGTCCGGGACCTGGAATCGGTTTCGGCCCTAGTCTTTACCGGGGTACTTTCCAGTTTCGTTGGCTCTGCTTTCGGCGCCTGGGTCTGTGGTGTCGATTCCCGTCTTGTTGCCTCTGGCTTGGGCTCGGCTCGTTGTGGTTTCTCGTTCGCCGGCGCTGGCTTTGCGTCCGTCCTACCGGGGTAAGTCTGTACGTTTCGCTTCACTTTTTCCGGCTTCTTCTCGGACGCGCGGGTCTCTGCTTTCGCCGCAGTCTTCTGCGCCTTCACGCGCGGATCTTTGCCTTCTACTGATCGCGGTTTCGGCGCGACTGGCAAGGGTGGTGGAATCTTTGCGCCTTCCACGTTTTCTGTCGGTCTCGCCGCGACGGGAGACGCTGGGAAGTGCATTTTGACCGGCTGCGCGGTTTTGCGGTCCCCTGTCGATTTTCCGGCAGCCCTCGGCGGCGACTCCTTTATTGCGCGTTCGAATTGGAGATTACGGACCTCTCGTCCCCGCGTTTCGATGCGCTTGCGCTCGTCCATGTTTACCGGCGTGAAGCGCAGAGGCTGCGTCTTGCTTTGTACCGCCTCGGTGAGACTTCTGCCGACGATCAGGTTCTCTGGAACGCCCGCTTTCCGCGTGTTGATGAAGTTCACCTGAAGGGCCAGTGTCTGGGGTGGACGTGCGTCCACATGGTCTCGGCGATACCGGTACTGTTCGCCCATGTGATTGTCCCAGTCCGGGTCGTGCCGCAATTGCGTGGAACGATACTGCGCGTACATGGGATCGTCGCCATATCGCCTGGCCTGCTGCGAGTGCCACGGATAGATGCCCCGTTGCTCGTAGCGCGCGTCATAGTAGTCGCCGTAGTAATAGTGATTCGATTGCGGCTGCACGAAAAGAGCTCGCAGCAATCGCAACGAGGTCTATCAAGATGTTGGGTGAGTATGAGTAGTTGGGACGCGAGTAGACTGGCTGCTCGTAGTAGACCGGCGCGAACATCACGCCGCGATGGACAATATCGTGGTCCCAGTATCCAGGCACATAAACGTAACCTTGTGGCGTCCACGTATAACGTGCGGGAGACCATACCCAGTCGGGCTGTTGCACCACCCAATATCCGGGTTGCCAGTCATAGCGGGATTGTTGCCAGACCCAGCACCCCGACGACCAGACGCCGTCAGGTCCCGGCGCGGGAGAACTGGGACCGGCTTCAAGCGATCTCGGCGGGCGTGGCAGGTAGTTTACTTCGTTTTGAGCCACGTCTCCCCAGAACCCCGAGATCCATTGCGAGCCGCCCGTTACAGGCGCCCAGTATCCGGGAACCCACTGGCGTCCCGGCGGGAGATCACGCCAGACCCCACTCAGCCAGATGAAATCGCTCCGATCGTCATCCCAACTCCAGTAGCCGGGAATCCACGCGACATCGTTGCCTTCAGGCCGCTGATCGGGAGGCAACTCGATAATGGGGTCATACGGGGTCCTTGGTACTACTACCCCAGCCGTGGCACCGGTCATAGACGCCTCCGCGAAGGCCTCGTGAATAGGCCCGCGCGTCAGCACCTGCACGCCGGCCTCGGTTGTGCCCTGGCCTTGGGCGGCCGTAGCCGCTCCCAGCACCACGAGAGGTAGGACCCATATCCAAACTATGGGTGCAATTACCGCCCGCTTAATACAGTCTATTCTCATGATCCGTTCTCCTGACGATTTCCTGTCGGTTTGGTGCAAATTGTGAAAGCAAGAAGAGCAACGTTACTTCTGGGCGCCCTCGGCCGCGTTTTCAATGCTCTTGCCGCCTTCTTGAATGTCTTTTCCCGCACCCCGGAAGGTGTTGCATCCGAGCGCACCGGCGCTCATGAGCGTGCCAACCACCAATGCAATAATTAGTCTCTTAAACACGATCGTTTCCCTCTCATTGTGAGCCTTAGGGCCTTAAGGTCTGTTTGTGGTCCGGCGTCCGGCCTCCAACGCGGCCATGACCCAGTCGTCGCTTTCTTCTGGCCTTTGGTTTAGACGGACGTTCGGTTATGTGTCATCCAGTACTGACCGATGGTTTCCACAACGGTCTGAAAGTCAGAAAAACTCAGCGGCTTTATGATGTAGCTGTTTGCTCCGCAACGATAGCTCTCTTTGATGTCGCCGGCGGATTGCGAATCCGTGAATACGACCACAGGCGTGACCGTAAGGGCGTCTTCC
Source organism: Candidatus Hydrogenedentota bacterium (assembly GCA_963745075.1). Lineage (GTDB taxonomy): Bacteria > Hydrogenedentota > Hydrogenedentia > Hydrogenedentales > SLHB01 > JAHDWY01. Next base: position 45,317 of record CAVUWV010000001.1, read on the forward strand.
CGCTCGATGGACCGTATTTGGCCGAGTACCGAGAACCCGTCCGATTCCGGCAGCGCCAGGTCCAGCAGGATCAGTCTGGGAGGATCTTCCCCGGCACGATCTGCCCATGCGCCGCGACTAAAGAGAAAGTCGAGCGCCTCTGGCCCGTCCCGAACGGACGTGACGACCACATCGGGTATGGACTCTTGCAGCGTAAGTACGATGGATGCCCGTTGGCTCTCATTATCTTCCACGACCAGGATGTCTACTGGATCACGATTCTTCACGGTGGTAACCCCACTCGCGCAGGTGCGCTATTGGCAGCATTCTTGTATGTCTTCGTACTAAAGGGTACCTGTCCGTGATGAACTTCTGGCAAACCTGCGGCAAAGGTTTGGTAATCAACTTACGGTGTGAGAGGTTCTTCCGCCACAGACGCCGAAGGCCATTTCCGGCGCCACGGTGAGCGCTCAGAGCGACTTGGTACCGGCGGCACACGGGTGCCCCAGCCAATGGCACTCGCGACGGGCACGCACGCCTGTACTCGAGCTAAAAGCGCGCTTTTTCAACGTAAGTTGCAGGGTTCGTGTGAAGACCGTATTTACCGAAACTTTACACAGTTTTTGCCTACGCTTTGCTCGGGGACGGTAATGTACATGTATTGCACGAGGCGCTGTGGATGAGAATTCTCAGTCTTCAATCTTTTCGTGAAGGTGCGTGATCATGTGGTGGCTTGGCGTTGGTGCTCGTTACCACTCGTTTCCTCGGGGCGCGGCCGCCGCGGTTTTGAGAGCGGCGCGGCAACCAACTCGACTGGAGTTTTGACACGCGTGAAAGCCGAAGAAGACGCCGATTACAGAAGGATTACACAAAACTACACTTCTCCAGTTCAGACCCCATAGCTCCCGCGCGACCTAACTCACACCCCGCAATCGCGCCGGAGCCCATTTTTATGGCGCAATGAAGAATTCGTACGACGTGCGACTTTATGGCGTGGTCCGCCTGTCCGGACGGCCAGTGACGGGGTATTTACGGGTTGCGGACGTAGAGCGCGTAACGGTGGCCCGAGAACCATCGCGAGACGTGCTCGGTGGCCACGAGGCGAAGACCGTGGGTGCGCATGCCAGCCGATAACTCGCCTATGGTCTGCGCAGGCAGATAATGTTTACCGCGCAACGGGCGCACCCACCGGCGCCAGAGGGTCCCCGGAACCCAGCCATCGTGAAAGGGGAGGATCACCCACCGGCGGACCAGTCGGCCGAGGTCTTGTCAGTACTCCTCGAGCACGCGAGCGTCATGGAAACGTTTTGATCCGTCAGAGAAAACGTTCTCGTTTCCCTCATAACCCAAAGGTCGCAGGTTCGAATCCTGCCCCCGCCAGGTTGCTCTTTGGCCACAATCTTGCCTTCAGAGCTGTCTGCGGATCGATTTCAATTCCCGCCGACGTTTAGCGGTCGTCTTGGGATATGCCATTTTAAGTTCATTGAGCGCATCAAGGACAATCTGGGAAATGATTAACCGGGCATTCTCCTTATCATCGGCAGGAACGACGTACCAGGGCGCGTGATGGGTGCTCGTCGCGCTGAGGCAGGCCTCGTAAGCTCTCATGTAGTCCCCCCAGTAGCTCCTCTCGTGAATGTCGGAGAGACTGAATTTCCAGTTCTTGTCCGGCTCATCAATGCGATCGAGGAAGCGCTTTCGCTGTTCGTCCTTCGACAGGTGGAGAAAGACCTTGATGGTCCGGGTACCATTACGGTGGAGATGCTCTTCGAGGTCGACAATGGAGCGATACCGCTCCTCCCAGATGGTCTTCTCGTCGAGCAACTCATCCGGAAGCCCTTGGCCGCGCAGAATCTCCGGATGCACGCGGACGACGAGCACCTCTTCGTAGTAGGAACGATTGAAGATGCCGATCCTCCCGCGCTCCGGCAGATGACGGGTCGCGCGCCAGAGGAAATCATGTTGGAGTTCCTCGGCGCTCGGCTGTTTGAAACTGAAAGCCTGGCAACCCTGCGGATTAACCCCGGACATGACGTGCCGGATGGCGCCGTCCTTGCCGGCGGCGTCCATGCCCTGAAAGATCAGCAGCAATGCATAGCGGTTGGACGCGTAATGCAGGCGTTGAAGTGAACTCAACTCTTCAACGTGTTCCCCCAAGAGTTGCTTATACCGCTTCTTCGACTTGCAGAAGGGCTTCACAATCGTCGGCCACTCTTCGAGATTGACCTCTTTTCCGGGCTGAACGCGGAAATCCTTTGACTTGATCTTCATCTTCATCCTTTCGGCCATGTCAGCCGCGTTGTGCGGGTCTGTCTATTCGTGAAGTTTGGGCTCGGCTTTGGCTTCATCTTTCCGAATCTCGCGCTCCGCCTTCTCCCAGTCCTGAGCGGCTCCACCGTCCTGACGGCCTCGCTGCTCGTATAATTCATATGCCCGTGTGGCGATCTGCGGCGTCTGATCGACAGGTTTCTTGGCCAATAGGGGCTCGGCAATGGGATCGAACACCCGATACGCGAGAAGTTTTGCGCGGTCGCTCACGAGGAACCACACGAGTGCATAACCCCAGACGAACAGTGCCCAGCCCCAGCCGAGGGGAGTCATGAATAGCCCGTAAACTGCGATCAACGTCGCCACGATCTGCGTGCCCAGGACGGCCGCCCATAAAACCCGCGCAGGACGGATGGACCAGAACGGGCCGCGTGTGCGGGTCAAGAAGATCGTTAGATGTCCGGCCACGGACAGCATCAGGTACATCAGTGTTTGAAGATGCGGACGGTCGAGGTGATAGACACGCTCGCCGAGGTAAAACAGCCCAAAGGCAGCCAAGGGTCCGATGACGCCCAGCACCGTGGCGATACCCAGCACCATCCGCATGTTCCATGACTCGGGCTTGTCCTTGTAATGAACGTTGTCATATGCAATGGACAAGATCGCCCCGTCGTTGAGCAACGCCAGCATCACGATCATCACCGCCGTCAAGGGGTAGAAATTGAAGATCAGGATCGCCAGCGTCATGAACAACAACACGCGCAGTGTCTCGGCGATGCGGTAAATGGCGTAGCTGTTCATCCGCTGGAAGATTTTCCGGCTCTCCTTGATGGCGTCGATGATCACCGAAAGGCCGGACGTCATCAGCACGATGGACGCCGCCGCCCGTGCCGCGTCTGTCGCGCCCGAGACGGCAATGCCGCAGTCCGCCTTCTTCAACGCGGGAGCGTCATTCACCCCGTCGCCTGTCATCCCGACAATGTGCCCGCGCTGCTGCAAAACGTCCACGATGTGAAACTTGTGTTCCGGGAACACCTGCGCGAAACCGTCTGCGTCATCGATCGACTGCGCCAACTGCGCCGTCTCATGGTGCTTGGTGTCGCCGAAGCCGCTGGCATCGAGTATGTGCGTGCCCAACCCCAATTTTCCGGCGGTTTCCCTGGCAATAGCCAGCGCATCGCCCGTTACCATCTTCACCTTTATCCCCATCTGTCGTGCGGTCGCAATGGTCGCTTTGGCTTCTTCCCGAGGCGGGTCGAACAAGGGCAACACACCGACGAACTCCCATGGGCCGTTTCCATCGGCGCGCGCCACGCCCAGTGAGCGGAAACCGCGCGCTGCAAATTCGTTGACCGCCTTCTCGACCGCGGGCTTGACCTGCCCGGCATTGGCCGATAATTCCAGTATCACCTGCGGCGCACCCTTGGTCGCTTTAGATTCCTTCCCATCCGCGCCCTTGACCGTAGCTTCGGTTCGCTTATGCACCGGGTCGAACGGCTGGAAATGGACTACCTGGTAGCCCTTCAGAGTCTGCTCATCTTTCAGGCCGCTCAACACGGCCAGATCGATGGTGTCCATATTGTCTGCACGCGACGCCAGCGCAGCATTAAGGATCACTTGATCGGCGGGGATGTTGTTGACGCTGAACGGATCGCCGAGCGTCAGCTTGTTCTGGGTCAGGGTGCCGGTCTTGTCCGAGCACAACACGTCCACGCCCGCCAGTTCCTCGATGGCGGCCAACCGGGTCACGATCGCCTCCTTCTTGGCCAACAGGCGCGCGCCGACGGCCATCGTCACCGACAACACCGTGGGCATCGCCACGGGAATCGCGGCCACGGTCAACACCAGGGCGAATTGCAGCGTGGTGAGGATAGGGTCGCCGCGAAAGAGTGCGACGATGATAATCACCGTCACCAGTGTTGCCGCGAGCAGGATAAGGTAATTGCCGATCTTCAACACCGCGCGTTGAAAATGGCTGGCTGTCTGCGCCCCTTGCACGAGTTCCGCCGTCTTGCCGAAATAGGTGTTCTGGCCTGTGGCGTACACGAGCGCATCGATTTCGCCAGTACGGATGATCGATCCCGAGAACACCGCGTCACCGGATTTGTGCGCAATTGGTAACGACTCGCCTGTCAGCGCGGACTGGTCCACCTCTATCGGGTCCCCTTCCAGCAAACGCGCATCCGCCGGCACGATGTCACCCAGGCGCAGATGGATGACGTCGCCCGGAACCAGTTCACACGCCGCCGGGTTGACCCACTTTCCATCGCGCTTCACCTGGGCCTTGATCGCCAGCTTGGCTTTCAGCGCCGCAATAGCGTTGCCCGCCTGATGCTCCTCCCAGAATCCGACCACGGCATTGGCCAATAGCAGCAGGAGGATGATAGAAAAATCCGGCCAATGTTGAGCTGCCGCCGAAAGGATCACGGCCGCTTCGATCATCCATGGGATGGGACCCCAGAAATAGGTGAGGAACTTCAGGAACGGATTGGTCTTCTTTTCCTCAAGCTCGTTCGGTCCGTAGTGAGCCAACCGCTTCTGCGCCTCGGCTTGACTCAGGCCGTCCGGCGAAAACCCTAATTTCTTTTCCACTTCCGCCAGAGGAAGGGACTTCAAGTCATCTTTCGCATCGGGCGTTGATTTGGGATCATTGGATTTCATAATGGCATTCTCCTGTGCTTACGAAGTCTTTGCCTCCGGCGGGTGGGCGACTGCTCCCGGCGGCAAGGTAGCGGGCAGGTCAAGACGTGCCACGCCAATCCGGTCGTCCGCCATCCCATAGTAGACGTCGAAGCGATCCGGTGCTCCAAGATCATCGCGCCGGTCGATGCCGGTGGGAAAGACGACGTTAGCAATAGTCCCGCGGCGTTCTTGCGCTAGCTCCGGCGTCAGCACCGGTTCCGGCGAGCGATAGCGTATCACGCGCGGATGCTCCTTCGACAGCACCATCACTCCGGCCGAGTAACACAACTGATGTCCGTCGTTGCTCGACTCCGCCATTTCGCTCACGCCGTGATAAACAATCAGCCAGCCGTGCCGGGTTAGGGCGGGCGGAGTGCCGCCGCCGATCTTGAGCCGCTCCCAGGGTGACACCGGAGTCGCGAGACGGTGATGCGAATTGAACAGGCCGAAGTGCGGTGGTTCGACGCCATCCGAGACCGTCGGACAATAGGAAATCCAGATGCTTTCGCGATCGAGATCCACCAACCGCGTCCCAGACTGACGGACGGTTTCCTCGGGGCGAGTACCGGAGAAGAGGGGCCGGTGCAGGAGCGCCAGTTGCATTTTCCCGGCGTGATTCGGAATCGCGATGGGGAAGAGACTGGCATCCTTGTTGTCTACATGAACGAAGTCAACGCCGAGATACGGATCGAAAGTCGCGAGGCCCAGTCGCTTCCAGCGAAACAAGTCCTCCGATACCGCCAGGGCGATCCGTGGGCCTATGGACGATAGTGCCGTATACGTCATCACAAAACGCTGGAGCGGTTCCACGAATGTGATTCGAGGATCCTCGCAGCCACCGCCGCCGTCGGGCAGGCGCTCGTACTCGACTTCCGGCTCGAGTGCAATACCCAGTCGGTCGACGCCAGACGGATCGCCGGCCTCATCAAACCGTACCCTGGCAATGCCAATGCGAGAATAGTTGCCCCGTGCAACGAGCCTTGGAAACAAGTAGAGCTCACCGTCGGGACCACGAGCGGCGGCGGGATTCAGGACGCCTTCGACTTCCTGCGGATTACCCGCCTCTGGCTCCATCACCATTCCCAGGCGCTGCAACTTAAACCGGCTCATCACACCCTTCCATGAGTCATGCTCTCTGTTCGGCGCCTAAACAAGCGATGATTGCTTCGGTAACCCGTTTCGTCTCGCTGGGTCCTTGAACCGGGATTGAGTCCACACCCGCCTCTTCAGCCGGATAGTCATTTCCTCCCACAAACAAGGCATCGCCTATGAAGATCATTTCCTTCAAGGAAATGCTCAAGATGTCTCGCAGCTTTCTGACTCCGTAGGCTTTGTCAATGCCGGGTTTTGTGACATCAATGGAAGTTGCACCACCCACTCGGACGGAATACTCTGGGATTAGCGTGTCGAGGATTGCCTTGATCTTCTTCCGCTTGGCAAAGTCAGGATCCCATTTGTCTTTTTCCTCCAAGGGGGCCTGCTGGCCTAATGCGGAAAACGTTATCTGGCCTCCCCGATCCTCAATTTCCTCTCCCCAGACCTTTTCGACCTTGAAGCCCGATGTTCCGAGCGCCTTTTTTAGAGAACTGACGATCTTCTCCTTTTCAGCCGCGCTGAAATCCTCTGAATAGATCTTCTTCCAATCCCCCGCGTATTGGTAGAACTTGGTTCCGGTGGTAGGAAGGAGAGACAGATTTGTCAGGCGACTGTCATGAGGAAGAACGGCGAGCACTTGTTTCTCAAACTGCGGCCAATCGCCTCCGGAAATCACGGCCACTTTGACGATGCCGAGAAGGTCATGCAACAAGGCCGACATTTCAGCATCCAAAGACGATTTGCTTTCGGCGAGGGTGCCGTCCAGATCATAGACAATCAGCTTTTTCATTATCCTCTTGCCTATGCCTTCTGGCGATCTCGACTGGATCTTGCGGCCAAAGCCGCTAAGCTTCGTCCAGCCATTTCCGCGCCTCAGCGGCGTCGGCGTGATCGAAGTATCGGACCGACGCCGTCGTAAACGGCTTGCAAAACGTCGCCATGCCATGCTGCCACTTCGTTTCCCCGACCATCGCTATTCGCTCGATATCGGAGAAGTGTTTAGCGCCAAACTTCATGTCCTCCCACATCGCGCCGGCATCCCAACCGTGAAAGCCGGTCATATCGAACAGCAGGAGCAGCTTTCCGTGTTGCTGGACGAGCCGGTCGAACTCGGGCACAAAGTGTTCGTAATCGGTCTTTGCCAATTTCCCGCTGACGTGAACAACGAGCAACTTCCCGCCGTCTTCTTCATTGAGTTGAATGGGCATTGCGATCTCCTGTTATCCGATTTGGGTTAGCACTAACCCGCCCCACGAATGCTTCGCGGATTCCGGTAAACTATTGCTCACTTCTTCTTTCCAGTGATTCCAATCACGGCGCGCTGCATGAGGCTTTCGAGAATCGCACATTCGACACGGTGAACCAGGACCTTATTCCGCCGTTTGCATTTATCGTAGTGGTAGCGGCTACCTTCTTCGGAGTGGCAGTGGGTCACGCGCTCAACTTTCATGCCATCTTCTAAGACGAGCTTGCGCTGCAACTCCTGACACGACGATCGATGGAACGCGGGCCACGTGTCTGGTCGGCGTCGCCCAGACACGTGGCCCGCGATGCTTTCACGATTAAACTCCCAATCCTGCTGATAAAACGGATGGCAACTTCGCGAGAAGGGGACGATCGATTATCATCCGGGTTGCCTTGACGCCGATCGGTTGCCCTTATCGTTTAATCGCGAAAGCTGAGCCTGAACTCCGCGCGGCGATTCTGCTTGCGATTTGCTTCGCTGGTATTTGGCACCGCCGGACGGGTTTCCCCGTAGGCTTCGGTAGTAATACGGCTCCCATCGATGCCGTGTTCCACCAAGTAGGCCTTTACGGAATTGGCGCGGCGTTGGCTCAGGTCCATATTGTATTGAGAGGAACCCAGGTCGCAGGTATGGCCCTCGATTGCGAGGCGCTCAAGCGTATGTGCCCTGATTTCTGCGACCAGCTGATCCAGTGCCGCTTTTCCTTGCGGCTTCAGCACGGACTTGTCAAAGTCGAAGAGGATCTCATTCGGCAGGACGATTCTTTGTTCTACGATCGTGGGGGCGGAGCCGGGGCCGAAGAAGATTTCCCGGACCATTGCGTCCATTCCCTCGGAAGTATCCACTTCGGATGCCTGCCAGGCGTGTCCGCAACCCGTTACGCGTGTCATATCTCCCAGCAGCACCTTACCCGAATCGCTGAATCCAACGTTTACGGTATAGATGCACAGCTCGCCGTCGTGTGCTTTCGCGATCGCTTCGCAGGCATTCAAGACTCGCTCATGGGGATGGGTCCTGCCGTCGGAGAACACCACTAGCGCGGATCTTCCGGTCTGCCCTTCAAACTCCGATCCGGTGACGAGTACACCCTGGTGCAACGGCGTTGTACCGCCGAGATACCGCAGGTGGTCCGCGCAATCCTTGAGGGCATCCAAGGTACCGCTGCGCAGGGGCACCTGCATCCAATCGGATTCTGACCCCCCGGCGAACGAACTGAACCCCATTTGATATGCCATGTCGGGCATAGCGCCCACGAATGCCTTCAGGAGATTCTTCTCCTGCTGGAAGACTCGATGTTCACGGGTCGACCCCGTCACGTCGGCGAGGATCATGACTTGGTCCACTTTGAGCACCTCGCCCGGTCCAGGGGTTACCCGCGTCACCGGGAAGGATCGTGCGTGCATCGTCTGACAGCCGGTCAATGCACCGACGGCCAACACACAACACGCAATACACACTACGCGGCGGATGGTACGCATACGTTCGCCTCCTGCGGTTTTCGAAGTTCTGAATTAATGCAGCGTTGAAGTCAGATCAGTTCTCTACATTAGGTCAAACAAGGGCAAATTCCGGGTAAATACAAGGTAAAGAGTTGGTAAACGGCGCAAGTAGAATGGGTGCACGGTGGCTGCAATTGCCTCCCACTACCGCGATGACTACCAGCTTGCCGTGATAAACGTACGTAGCGCAGCGGGTGATGTCCGGAGCGAAGACCGCGTCACCGACGTGCTTGAAGGGGTTTACCGAAACTTTACCCCCGTTTTACCCCATGATTACCCACACATGGCTAAATCGAACTAATGAAATGCGTGTTGCGGCGAGCCTGCGACGAGAAGAGATCGGTACGGTTCGTCGGGCGTGATTGAATGGACATCTCGAGATGCAAATCCGCGAAGACAATCCCCTGATGCACTTACACGTAGTCTATGTCCGTCCGTCGCGATATGATGACGACGGTTACGTTGTGCGCTTTGCGCGTGGTGTCTTGCCGTCCAACACCCTATGTTGTCTCGAAAGCCTGACCGAACGCGTTGCGGAACGCGGCGACCTGGGTTCGGCTGTGAAGGTAACCGTGGACGTATTTGACGACACGGTGCAGAGAATCCCGATCCGACGGATTGCGAAGCTGAACCGCCGGCCCGGGACGACGGTCGTCGTGGGTTTCGTGGGGGTTCAGAGCAACCAGTTCATGCGCGCCTCGGACCTCGCCCTGGAATTGCGTGAGCAAGGCGTGCAGGTCATGATCGGCGGGTTCCACGTCAGCGGCGTTCTGACGTTGTTCGATAAGCCCTCCTATGAACTCCAACGGCTTCTGGATCACGGGGTGACACTGGTGAAGGGGGAAGTGGAAGCGCCGGGGATCATGGCGATGCTGCTGGGCGACGCCCTCCATGGCGCCATGAAACCCGTCTACAACATCACCGAGTGGCCGGACTTGGCGAACGCACCCGTGCCGCACGCCAACCCGAAATTGCAGTGGCGCTACGTCGCGAAACGGATGGCGACAATTGACACCAGCCGGGGGTGCCTGTTCAACTGCTCCTTTTGCACCATCATCAATGTCCAGGGCCGGAAAATGCGCTTTCGCTCCTCGGCGTTAGTGCTCAAAGCTATCGAAGAGAACTACGCCAATGGGATTCGCTTCTACTTCTTCACCGATGATAATTTCGCACGGAATCCCATGTGGAACGAGATTTTCGACGGCCTAATCGCGCTGCGGAATCGCGGCATTCGGGTCCAGTTCATGATGCAGACCGACACCCAGGCGCATCGCATCCCGAACTTCGTGGAGAAAGCGGCTGAGGCGGGATGCTATCTCGCCTTCATCGGCATGGAGAGTGTGAACCCGGAAAACCTTAAGGCCGTCGGCAAACGGCAGAATCATACGCAGGAATATGTGCAGATGGTGGAAACCTGGCACCAGCACAAAATCCTGGTACACGTCGGTTACATCATTGGCCTGCCGTTCGACTCGCGGGAATCCGTTCGCAACGACATAGAATACCTGCGCAATCAGATCAAAGTGGATCTTGCGTCCTTGTTCATGCTGACGCCCTTGCCCGGGTCTCGCGACCATTGGCAGATGGTTCAGGACAACGTCCCCATTGACGCAGACTACAATGACTACGACGGGCTTCACGAGACATTCCGGCACGGGCTCATGCCAAACGGTGCATGGCGCGCCGCGTACGATGAGGCCATGCACATGCTATACAGCAAAGAGAACATCGTCGCCGCGTTGTTGCGCACGGACTCCGAGCACTATTGGGAAATCATGTGTTTTTCGATCTGGTATCGCCACGGTACGTTAGTTGGCATGCACCCGATGGCGACCGGGGTCTTTCGCCTCAAAGATCGACGTTCCCGACGCCCAATCTTCCCGCGCGAGAACGTACTTCAATACGGTTGGCGCCGGATGAAGGATTCATACCACGGCATGAGGACCTATCTCGGCCTCTTCTTCGAATTCCAGGAGATTTGGATGCTCACCCGCAAGCCCCACGATCCACGCTGGGCGACCCTCGCCGACTTGCGCGAAAAATGGACGGACGTGCAGCACCGTCTCGTGGAATACGACCTTCAGGGGCGGTATTCGGATGCCGCCCAGGAACTCAAGGCGATGCTCACTAGCACCGCCGACCGATTGCGCCAGCTAAGCCGCGCAGGAGGGCACATCAGTTTCTCCGTCCGGCGCAGGTTGCAGAAGAAGGCGGCGGAAGTGGAGAGCTATCTGAGAGCCTTCGACATGCAGGCACCGGGCTGGAGTGACGTCGCCGATGCCGAACGCTTTGTGAAAAAGACCGTGATCGCCGGTTACGAAGAGATTGCGATTCGCTACGTGGCCAAGCGCCGCCAATTCAATGCGTTTCGCCAGGACACACTCGAGCGAATCAAGGCCGGACAGCTTCTGAGCATCAATGTATTCCGTATTCCCTATGCGATGGTGTGTGAAATCTTCTTCGCTTCGCGGTTCGCCATGCATTTCTTCGCCCACAATTGACAACACGGTTCCCGCGATCGGTTCTTCCAGACTGAAAGACATGGCCCACAAAGGGGGCGGGGGCATCCTGGTGAATTTGGCAGCGGATCGTACACACCACGTGCGTAGCGTGAAGGGAAATTACTCGGGCACATCCACGAACCGGTAGCCGGTCCCGCGCACAGTTTCCAGGAACCTGGGGTTGTCTGGATCGTCCTCGATCTTCTTCCGAATATGCCCGATGTGCACGTCCACGACTTTTGGAATACTGTAGCTGCTGTCTTTCCACGCGAGTTCGAGAAGCTTGTCCCGCGTAAATACATGTTCGGGGCGTCGCGCAAGCGTGTAGAGCAGGTCGAACTCGACGCCGGTCAGTTCGATTGGGACATCGTCTTTCCACACGCGCCGTTCACCCGGGTCTAAACGCAAGCGGCGAAAACGCAAGACCTTGTCCCCCTCCACCTCGTCTTTGGATCTGCGCAGAATCGCCTCAATGCGGGCGCTGAGTTCTTGAAAATGAAACGGTTTGGGCACGTAATCGTCCGCCCCGATCGTGAGAGCCATAACTTTGACCGCCGAGATATTGGTGGAACTCAGCATCAGGACAGGTACATTGCCCGAATCGCGGATCTTGCGCAGCACTTCAATTCCGTCGATCGAACGTTCTCCCTTGGTCGTGGTATCCGGGAAATTGATGTCGAGCACCACGAGGTCCAGTTCCATGGATTTGGCGAGCGCCACCGCAGATCGCCCGTCGGCCGCGGTTGTCACCTCATACCCCTGATTCTCAAGATGCTTTTGGACATCCCGCAACAGTTTCCGGTCGTCATCCACAACCAGAATCCTGCTCTTTGAAGTCTTTGTCAAAATTCCAGCATCCTTTTTGGTGACCGTCAAATACCCTGCCGATCATTCACCCAGCGTAAAGTAAATTGTCGCGCCCTGATCGGTCTGGCCTTCGGCCCATATGCGGCCGGTGTGCCGTTCGATGATACGTTTAACGAGAGCCAGGCCAACTCCCGATCCCTCGAAATCATGGGCTTTATGGAGCCGGTGAAACGCTAAAAACATCGATTCCGAGTGGATCATGTCAAACCCCACGCCGTTGTCACGGACAAAGTACACCGTTTCACCGTCGGGTTGGTTGAAACCGACATGGATCTCCGCCCTTTCGCGCGGCCGCGTAAACTTCAGGGCATTCGCCAGGACGTTCAAGAATACCTGTTTCAGAAGTGCACGATCCGCGCGGCATGGAGGCAACTCGTCAATCACGACGACCACTTCGCGGCCTTCCTGCTCGTCCTGCAACTCCTCCAGCGCCTCGTGTGCCAGTCGTCGCACGTCAACGCGCCGTTTTCTCATGGGCTCGCGGTTTACTCGCGAAAATGTGAGGAGATCCTCGATGAGCTTGCCCATTTCCCGGGTGCTATTCAAGATCATGTGAGTCTTTTCCACGGCTCCGTCTGGAAGTTGGGCACCGTGTTCCTGAAGCAGCAGGTGCGCAATCTTGTTCGTCAACCGCAGAGGAGAGCGCAGGTCATGCGAAACGGAATGCGTGAACGATTCAAGCTCGAAATTGATTCGCTCAAGTTCGGCTCCGTGCCGCTGGAGTACCTCGTTCAACTCCTGGATTCTTCGCTCCGCCTCCTTTTCGCGTGTGATCTCTCGGAGTTCCACGAGGATCACGTTGGTCTGGTCTTCCCCCATGGTTATACGCCGGGCGCTGAGAGACAAAACTTTTCGCGTACTTGGCGGGACCGCGCATACGATTTCGACGTCTTTCGCGTTGCCTTCCCGGGCCACGACCGCCTCCAGGACTGCCCGCAACCGCGGTTGACCCTTCTCTCCGGCGATAAGTTCCTGGACCGACTTCCCCGCCAAGTGTCCCGGGACGATCCCCAATGCTTCGAAGAAGGCTGGGTTCGCCGCTATTGCCCGGAGCGTTTCGTCCAGAACGAGGACCGGTTCGGCTAGTGCGTTCAGGATGGATTCGGCGATCTTCATGGGTTCTACCAGCGTCCTCGGATGCTGCCCCCCCAACGGCACTCCCATACTCATTTCCTCTCACTACGTTGTATCACAGTATACATGAATTAGTGCGAAAACGGAACAATCAGGCAATTATCTAGTTGGGCAATTTTCCGCAACCATCGCGGGAAACCGTTGAGCAGGTGGGTAAGGTTTACCGAAGTTTTGCCAGTACTTTGCCGGGAGATTACCCAATTCTGGCCTAATACAGGCGGTGCAACACGCAGGGCAGGCCGGCGCACCGGCCAAATTCTCAGTCTTTCTATGACTTTGGGTTGGCCGGTATCCGGGAATCAACCGAGTCGCCCGATAAGAGGAACAACGATGAATCCGCAGACGCAAGATAACTTGTTGCAAGCCATGCGCGGCGAGGCATTCGCCTTCGTGAAGTACGAGCTGTTCGCCGATCAGGCTCGTCAGAATGGACGGGAGGAACTCGCGGCGCTGTTCGAAAATACGGCGCAGGTAGAGCGCCTGGAGCACTTCGCCGAACTCGCCGAACTCGCCGGGTTGGTGGGCAACGACTACGACAACCTGTGTAACGCCGTCCACGATGAATCGTACGAAGCGGAGAGTATGTACCGTGAGTTTGCCGCGCAGGCGGCCGCCCCTGGCGACAATCACGCGGCCGCCCGGTTTGCCGAAATAGGCCGGGATGAGATGCAGCACCGCGACGCTTTCAAGGCGGCCCTGCAAGAGCTCGAGGCGGGCAGGCAGACCAACGTCGACATGGTTACTGCACCGGAGCCTCATCATGTGTGACTTACGTGGTCAGATAGACTTTACCAGCGCCACGGGGCGCCGTTTTCGGCAGTGTATTGCCGGCCCTGGGGTTATGCCTCCTAAGGAAGGCGGTTATTCGCCGCCTTCCTATCTCCGGCAAGGACCGCGCGGTTTTTTTGCGCGGTCCTGAGAGGCCTCAGGATGACAGATTATCCAAAGCCCTCCCTTCCCCAAGCTCCCTGCGCGGTTGTCCGTCAACCCCGCCGACCGCGCAGGGACACTCTTCATGGCATTCGCGGGTCTGAACGAAGGCAATCATGGCTTTTAGTATTCAGGTAGGCCATACCAACGGCGGCGTCGGCACGAACCGCATATCCACCGTCGACCGTATCGTCAAGAATATTCTCAACCCGAATCCGCCTCACGGCACCGACCTTGGTGAAGAGCTGACTGTGGGGGCGGCCATCCAGAATCTCAAGCGATGGTGCGACGGCTTCTAGAACTCTGGCGACGATGATACCGCAGAGCGCGGTACAATCGTTGAACTCCTGAAAGAGAGGGAGACTATCCGTGGACACGTCAACTCTGACCGAAGTGGCTGGACCCCGCATCGAGGAGCTTTCCCTACAACGGATTCTGGCCTACGCGCTTGAGAACGGGGCTTCCGATATTCACCTCAAGCTAGGGAGGCCGCCTGCCGTTCGCGTCGACGGTGCGTTGCGATTCACGCATATAGCGGAACTCACGGATGACGACATGTTGCGAATCCTGGATGAGCTCATGAGCCCGTCGCAAAAGCAAAGCTTTCTTGAGACGGGCGATGCGGACCTGGCGATCAGTTTTCCCGATTTGGGACGGTTTCGCGCAAACTGCTATCGGCAACGGGGCGCCATGGCCATTGTGCTTCGTCACGTTCAGTCGACGATTCCAGATTTTAAGTCGCTGCATCTGCCCGAGAAGGCAATGGAACGAATCGCATTACTCCCCCGCGGCCTGGTACTCGTCACAGGCACGACAAGCAGCGGAAAATCGACTACGTTGGCGGCGCTCATTGACCGCATCAACGCGTCACGTCACAGCCACATCGTGACGCTTGAGGATCCCATCGAGTATTTGCACACCGATAAGAAATGTAGTGTGAGCCAGCGTGAAGTTTCCATAGATACCAAGGACTTCAAGACGGGGTTGCGAGCCATCATGCGGGAAGACCCCAACGTGATCCTGATTGGCGAAATGCGTGATGTGGAGACGTTTTATACATGCCTTGGTGCTGCGGAGACCGGTCACCTCGTGTTCAGTACACTCCATACGACGAACGTCACGATGACGATCGATCGTATTCTGGACATGTTTCCCGCGGACCAGCACGGTCAGATCAGGTCGCAACTCGCGCTCCAACTTCGCGCAGTGATTTCCCTGCGGCTCCTACCGGCTGCCGACGGAACCGGCCGCGTTCCTGCCGTTGAGGTTATGTTCAACAACCCGGGTATTGCGTCGCTCATCCGTGATGACGAGATCGAACGGATACCGAATGCCATCGCGGACGGCTCCGAGGACGGCATGCAAACGTTCAACATGGCGCTGGTCGACTTGGTCAAGCAGAAGATTGTTACGCAGGCGGCCGCTGAATGGGCCTCGGACAACCCGGATGCGCTCAAGATGAATCTTCAAGGTATTTTCGGAAGCCGGGACCGCGGCGGGATCTCCAAAAAATAGAGACAACCCAAGCGTGTGTGCTCTTCGATGGCTCGTTGAATTCCTTCCATCGCAATTGTCGACCGTGCCGCGGGCATTCCAGCATAGTTGCCGTTTCGCAGAAGGTGAGGTCGTTTACCAAAGCTTTGCCAATCCTTTGTCTCAGTTTCGTGTCGATGCGCGACAATATGGGTAACGGAATGGGCTCGGCCGGGCGCGGTTGCCAAAAGACGACCGCGAACGGCCGGGCCGGCTGTCAACGAACTAAAGGAGCCCATTATGGGTACGATTCTGCTGGTTATTCTTGTTTTGATGATCTTTGGCTTTTCGCCCAGATGGGGCTATAGCCGGAATTGGGGCTACGGTCCCAGCGGCTTCGTCGGACTGGCTGCGGTTGTCGTGTTGGTGCTTTTGTTTATGGGACACCTGCCCCGCGGTTTCTGATGCATCGTGTATCTTGCCCGACCCAGGTGGCCCGGCTTGCCGTTGATTGAAAGGACCCGCCGGCCGGAAACGCGTGAGTGGGAGGTGTCGAATTACATTAATGCCATTAGACGGTTTCCGTCGGGCATCGGGCGTTGTTCGTCCCGGCCGGCACAGGCTGACTAGAGGAGCTTGGCCGGCGCGAGGTTCAGGCTATGCAATCGAATTTGACAAATATGCGTGTTCTCACGACGCGCCACCACGTATTGGGTTTGCTTGGGATTGCTGTTGTTTGCGCTATACCTTTTACGGCCCGTGGCGGAAATACCAAACTCGCCAACGGTGCTGGCGACATCGCCGGTGTATCGGTGGCCAGTACTAATGATGCCGCCAAGGACAGTCACGGCCCTACCGTAAAGTTGAGTTATGGCAATGATGAATCCCGACAGAATCCTATTTCCTCCTTTATGTATTTTGTCCCGCTGATCTCCTTGAATCTTGTGGATAGGCAAACCAGTGCCAACAATGATGAGGAGATAGGTATTGTCTCGTATGAACGGAAGATAGACGCAAAATCCTTCTTTGTGGCCTGTGAATTCGAAATATCGGGAGAAGGTTTTCATAAGAGCTCATTTGACCCGGCGGGGGTAATAGCAACACGCACCGCCAATCTGAAAAGAAATGAGTCGCTGGTACGGGTACTGGACTATATCAAATTCGAGGGAGAAGGATTCGGCCGTATCGAAGTAGAAGGAACGATAAACGATTCCGCGGAGACCGTTACCGGAGTGAACCTCCGGTTCAATGCGCGCGGGGGAAGAGTCCTGTGACCATTGGCCTATATGACATCAAGCCGCGGGACGGACAATACCAGTACGAGAACCGATCGAATGAGGTGGTCGCCCGGGTGAATACGCTCGCATTCAAGAAAACCGCGGAGACCCCCAAGATGGAGATAAGTGTGGCGTCAATCGCCAGGGCAGTAGCGCCGGATGGTTACTTCGCCCGCATCAAAGGGACACTAGCGACTCTGCTTATGAAGCCGCCGAAAATTGACGCGCTCGGCAATGAAACCATGCTCAGCTTTGGATATGCCATACTCAAGCAAGAACCCGAGTTCACGTTCCCGACCGCGAAAAATCTCAAGGAAGACAGAACGGTTGCCGCTTTGGCGCCTCAGCCATGAGCTGTTGAGCACTGCTGAGCCCGTGAAGCGCTTGACAGCATATTTCGGTATTGCGCTCCGGACGCTTTTTCCACGTAAGCCGCGCGTGTTGTTTGAGCGGGCCAATACGATAGCTGATTTTAATAGCCTTCCCTTCCCCAAGTCCTTGAGCGGTTGCCCCCTCAACCGCTCAAGGACGCTCCTTTTCTGTGGACCTGCAATCGGTTGTGGCGCGATATTGATCAAACGTATCCGTTCCGGAGTTTGCTGATTGGTCGGACACGTCTTTGTCTGCAGGCACGCAGCGGAGAATGTTTACCAAAGCTTTACCAATTCTTTATCTGCGTTTCGTGCGCCAAAGGCACAATGACCGCGTAGGATGCAGGCGCCTAAGGCAACCGTCCAGACGGGCGAGGCTGCACTTCTGCGCGTCGCGGGATCCCTTTGTTCGCTGCCGGTCACGGGACCGGTACAGCGGACGGAAATGTACAGAAGTTGCCCGCTGGCCGGAGCGGAAGTGAATGTAACGTGAGTTCTACGAGATCTGGTTAGGCACCAAGCTAACGCCATCCATCGTAGACGCCACGCGGGAGGCCCCAAGGGGGCACGGCTACTTGAGCATGGCTAAGCAGGAGAGGAAAGCAATGAGACGACAGAAGCAACCGTGTGCGCGATATGGAGTCGAAATCCGAAGCATGTCTCTGCATGCAGAAACGGACGATTTGGCGCGCATTGGCACGTTGCTGAACGGCCATGGCGGACGGGTTCGCGTGTTTGACAGGCAGACCCGGTCGTTACTATTGGAAGGCACCGTTGAGGAAATACGCGAGGCGCTCGGTACATTACCCACACCGGGCGCAGAAGATCTGCGCCAAGAGCCGGAGGCGACGTGAGGTCTGGGAATCCCTCAAAGATCGAAACCATCTATCACGATGATGGCGTTGAGGCGACGCGATCGGCGGCAGGATTCTTCATTAGTGTGCCCCGCCCGATCTCGGCAAACCATCAACTCGGTATCGTGGCCGCACTGTGGGAAGTGTGGACGGCGGCCCGAAATGATGTCTGTGGCGCCGACCTGGAGTGGACAATCGATGTTTCTGACCTCGATGAGCTAACGCTTCCTTTGAGCGCCGTCATGTCCGCGATTGACGCTGATCTCCGTTCGGTCGGGAGCGAGCTCTTGGTTGTTGGCGATCCGCAAGACCGAGTCAAGAGGCCTTTCAAAAGGACTGCTTAGCGCACGTCACGGCTGCAGAAGCGGGAGTGCAATCGGAGTTCGGAACGTGTATTGACTGGGTAGCAATCCATGGAATCGACGAATGTGACAAGGCAATTCTTCGATTCGATTGATTGACGGCCGAAAAAGGTATGACGTTCTGGTTGCGATCGAATAACCGCACGGGCCGATGCGAGAACCGGATTCGGCTGATTCAAGAGGAATTGTGCGCGCCTGCAACAAAGGAGACATGCAATGGGAGACAAAAGTCAGAAAGACAAGGACAAGGGTCGAAAACAGAGAGCCATAAAGGACGCGGATACGAGGAAGAAGAAGAAGGAAAAACAAGACAAAGCGCCGACCGTCGCTTCGTTGAAGTAAGACGTGCGTGCCCGTTCGGCAAGGCGGCGCGAATCATGGTGCCGCGCGCCGAGATACGCGCTGAGTATCCATCTGCGCGACGGTAGTGCCTTGTACCTAAAAGCTAGGTCAGCTAGTTCGGAGTAGTAAAGTGAGCATGCGTATTCGCGAGATTGTCGGCGAGAATCGGGAGAAGTACTCGGTGAATCTCGACCGATCTATCCAGCAGGTGATTGACTATATGTACGACGGCGAAGTACGTGCGGTCGCCGTCTGTGACGGCGACAACGTTGTTGGGGTCTTTTCGGAGCGGGATCTGCTGCGGCGGGTCGTGCACCAGGGCCTCGACCTGAATAAGGCCAACGTCCAAGACGTAATGACAAGCCCGGTGTATTGGATTTCCATGGACGAGCGCTACGAGGTAGCGAAGGCAATCATGGTCGATAAGCGGCTTGGCCAATTGGTCGTTAAGGATGAGCAACACCTATTCCGAGGATTCGTTTCCTGGCGAGAGCTTCTGGAAGCCGATCTTTCGGATTCCCGGGATCTTGTGGGCAAGCTGAACGACGATTACTACGAGCATCGTTTTCAGCCTTGATTTTGGTGAGTTGACGGTCATGATTCGAGCCTACGCAATCGTCTGGTTAAACTGCGCGAAGTAACGAGAAGAAGAACCTAGACTATTTGTCGCTCTAGAGCGGTTTAAATTTTCACAGTCCGATGCCGATATTTTGGGTATGAAACCAACGTATATTGAGATCCGGGAGCGAATCATCGAGGCGTATACGGAGGGGAATCATACTGTCCTTGCGGAAAATCCGTCCGGCCTGGCTTATCCCGTGTGCTAAGCGAAATTCCATGGCGACGAAGTGTAGGAAGTCAGGTTCGGCGGCGGGGGATTGTCCATCGGCACGGCGACTAGGGACACCGTTGGCAACATCGACAGGACCTCCCGACCTCCACTGTCGGAATGAGGCGCGAGGATGGGGTCATGTCACGGCAAATGCTATGCGGCGCGGCGTTCGTATCGGTGGTGAAGCCCGCCGACTTGGGGGAGCGAGACAACTTTGCCTTGATTGGGCACCTGCAATCGGACGCGTGACCGGGCTGTCCATCTCAAGGGATAGATGTGTTCGGGATTCATTGTAATACGCGACGTAGTCGGCAAGAACTCGTCTCAGATGGTTTTCGCTGAAGACGATGACGTGGTCCAAACACTCTCGTCGAACGCTGCCGTTGAGTCTTTCCGAATACGGATTTTGCCAGGGACTATGTGGTGCCGTGAGGACTTCTTCGATGCCCATGTTCTTGACCCGCCGTCGAAACCAATCGCCATAGACCTTGTCACGGTCGCGAAGGAGATACTTCGGCGAGGTGTCCCACGGAAAGGCCTCAACGACTTGCTGTGCTGCCCATGCCGCGGTCGGATGTTCCGTTACTGCGAAGTGAACGATCCGACGGCGCTCGACGGACAGAAAAAGCAACACGTACAGGATTTGGAATCGGACGGTGGGTACCACCATGAAATCGATGGACACGATCTCCCTTGCATGGTTCTTGAGGAACGCGCGCCAGGTGGGAGACGGTGGCTTTGGGACGCGTACCTTGTATTTGTCCACGGTTGACCTGTTGACCGATGATACCGAGCTTCGCCAATTCGCCCACAATACGTGGCGAACCCCACGTTGGGTTCATCGACGACATGGTCCGGATCAGTTCTTTCACTTCGTCCGCGACGGGAGGTCGGCCGGGTTCACCGGACTGAGACAACTTTCTCCAATGCTCTTTGAAGCGCTTGCGCTGCCAGCGAATGACCGTATCCGGCTTCACGAAAATGAGTGCGTCTTTCCATCCGGTCCAAGCTTTTGCCAGAAGACTCCACAGAATACGATCAGCCGGCCTCACCTTCGGTCTCTTGACACTCCGCTGGTACACGCACAGCTGATGCCGCAACGCAAGGTTCTCGGCTTGAAGCCCCGCGCGAGACTTCAACATCGCCGCCCAAGAAACCCGTACACAGTCTAATGAATTCAATCATTTCCACTCCGATCACGCACCCAACGACGAGGTTTCATTGAAGCGGAAAGAACTAACAAATGGCTCGGCAATTCAGCGAGTTTGAGCGGAGACGCCATGAACGTAAGTCCTTGCCCGGCAATAAGGACGAATTTTCAGCAACCGCCGATTCTTGATGACTTCTAATGCATTTTAGCGTAATGTATTCACCAGCATGAGAATTCGGTCATCTCATGTGTTCGGGTTGGAAAACTGGGCTTAGCTGCGTGTCAATGCTTCCAATAATATCTCGCGGCAAAA
The DNA here is from genome assembly GCA_963745075.1 of Candidatus Hydrogenedentota bacterium. Taxonomy (GTDB): domain Bacteria; phylum Hydrogenedentota; class Hydrogenedentia; order Hydrogenedentales; family SLHB01; genus JAHDWY01. The sequence continues at coordinate 66,492 of CAVUWV010000001.1, forward strand.
AAACGCGTATCGGGTGCCAGCCCATCGCCCAATTGATATCGAGCCGACATTTGCGACGCTGAATAAAAGCCAGGGAGCGGACACCAATCTGTTATGGGTGATGTAACGCAGATTCTTGCGGCCATGCAGGTCGGCGATTCCCATTCTTCTGAGGAGCTTATACCTCTCGTATATAATGAGTTGCGGCGATTGGCAGCGAGTCGCATGGCCCACGAATCGCCTGAGAACACGCTTCAACCGACGGCACTTGTCCACGAGGCTTTCCTGCGATTGGTTGGCTCTGAGGCTGGGCAGTCGTGGAACAGTCGCGGCCACTTCTTTGCGGCGGCAGCAGAAGCAATGCGGCGTATCCTTATCGAGGCGGCTCGAAAGAAGCGAAGCCTGAAACGAGGCGAGGGTTTTGAGCGTGTCGAACTGGATATTGCGGATGGCGCCACGCTCGAAATCAATGCGGAATTACTGGATCTCGACGCGGCGCTGCTTAACTTCGCGCAGGTAGAGCCGAGGGCGGCCGAGTTGGTGAAACTCCGGTTCTTCGCAGGCCTCACCATCGAAGAGGCGGCTGCAGCGCTCCAGATCTCGCCACGCACGGCCAAACGGGAATGGGCATATGCACGCGTATGGCTGCGGCGCGAAATGGATGAGCACGCTCAGCCGTCCTGAGGTACGATCTGCTCATCCTTTGACACCCTTCGTCTCTCTAATACGCACTAGAGGATAACGCTCCTACGTTCCGATGACTTCTCGGCAGGCACGAGTGGGAGCAGTGCGGCGTCGCCAGGTGAATTCGGGCCCAGGATCCAAAATGGAGGTGTCACGGAAATGGATAGGCGGATGCTGGAGAAGGAGGTATTTCTTGCTGCCCTCGCCTTGTCCTCGGAACCCGAGCGCGCTGCCTATGTCGAGTCGGCGTGCGGCGGGGACGAAACGCTTCGAAATGGTGTGGAAGAACTGCTGCTTCTCCATGACCAGGCGGACGGCCTCATTGATGAGGCCCTATTGTTTCCAGTTGATAGGACCAGCCCAAAGCAGTTTGACGCCAGCGGAACGGACATTGGACCGTATCACCTCCAACAACTGATCGGCGAGGGTGGCTTCGGAGTCGTCTATCTCGCGTCGCAGGAGAAACCCTTCAAGCGACAGGTTGCGTTGAAGGTTGTCAAGCCGGGAATGGACACACGCCAGATTCTGGCTCGCTTCGACGCCGAGCGGCAAGCTCTTGCCATGATGGACCATCCTAACATTGCCCGCGTTTTTGATGTAGGCGCTACCGACACGGGCCGGCCTTACTTCGCAATGGAACTCGTGGATGGAGTCAGTATAACCGAATACTGCGATCAGAACCGGCTCACCGTAGCCGACCGCCTCAAACTGTTCGCCCAAGTTTGCGACGCAATTCAGCATGCACACCAGAAGGGCGTCATCCATCGCGACATCAAACCGTCAAACATCCTGGTCTCGCCACAGGACGGTCGGTGCGAACCAAAAGTCATTGACTTCGGCGTTGCGAAGGCGTTAAATCAGCGCTTGACCGAACATTCCATGGCGACGACAGGCATGTTCATGCTTGGCACGCCATTATACATGAGCCCGGAGCAGGCAGATACGGGTTCTATTGATGTCGACACGCGTAGCGACATCTACTCCCTCGGTGTCCTTCTCTACGAATTGCTCACCGGCACCACGCCCCTGGATCGCAACCGCGTCAAGCGCGCAACCTACGAGGAATTTCGCCGGATGGTTCGAGACGAAGAACCGCCGCGACCCAGTGCGCGCGTAGGTTCAGCGGACGAGCCGCACACGACGGTTGGCGAGAATCGCCAAATCACGCCGAGCCGGCTTCGAACCCTTTTGAGCCGCGATCTGGATTGGGTCGTGATGAAGGCAATTGCGAAAGAGCGCGAGCGGCGATACGAGTCCGTGGGCAGGCTCGCCGATGATATCAACCGTTACCTGGACGGGGATAGCGTGGCCGCCCGTCCACCGTCCGTGATGTACAAAATGCAGAAGTTGGCTTTGCGCCACCGAACGGCACTTATTGTTGCAGTCATTCTTCTGTTGGCGACGTCGGCGGGCCTCGCGGTGAGTACCGCACTCATACTGGAACAACGAAATATCGCGCGTTGGGAAGCGGATCAGGCCGAACTGGCGCACCTCGAAGCGCTACGGGAAAAAGAACGTCGCAGTTGAAAATGTCTACTATGCCAACATCCAGATTGCTTACCAGGACTGGCGCTGGGGACAAGTTCACCGAATGCAGATGCTGCTCGATGACTTGCGCCCCCAGACCGGCGAGCGCGATCGGCGCGGCTGGGAGTGGTATTACCTTCATTCGCTTTGCCACATGGACAAACTGACCATTCAAACCCATGCAGGTGCCGTGTCGTCAATCGCGCAAAGTCCGGACGGAAAACGAATCGCTTCCGGGTCGGTCACGGACAACGCCGTCCGAATTTGGGATGCGTCAACAGGCGAGGAACTGGTTTGTTTACGCGGTCCTCAACGTGGCGTTTCATCTGTGTCCTGGTGCGGCGACGGAGAAACGCTGGCGTCTGGAGGGTGGGATGGGACGCTCATAATCTGGGATCTCAATACGCGGCGTATCCTGCACGAGGTCAATTGCGGAACCTCTGTCTTGGCAGTCGCATGGCGCCCCGATGACCAGGCCGTAGCGGTAGGCGGCTTCCGTCAGATCGAGGGGAACACTGAAGACGGCACGGTTTGGATTGTTGACGGGAAATCTGGAGCCCAAGTGCGTGAGCTTACGGGACACGTCGGCCTAATATGGTCTCTTGCGTGGGACCCGACGGGAACCCTCCTAGCCGCAGGCGAAAACTGGCAAGGATTCATCCAGGTCTGGGAGCCCGAAACCGCACGGCTCGTTTCCACATTCAAGGCCCACAACCACTATATTGGCGCTCTCGCCTGGAGCCCGGATGGTAAATGGCTGGCATCCGGCAGCCAGAGCGCTGCCATCCGGATTTTCAACACCGCCGACTGGTCTGTTGCCAACGATATTCCAAAAAGTCATCTGGGACGTGTCAACGCGGTATGCTGGAGTAGTACCAGCGATCGGCTCGCCTCGTTTGGATTGGACGGCGTTGGCAAGATCCGGGACACCGCAACGAATTCCGTTGTTGCAACGATCCGCGGACATCAAGGCGCAGTGACGTCCGCCTTTTGGTCGCGGAACGAAGACACACTCGTAACCGGAAGTTCCGACGGTACAATCAAAGTGTGGAACGTCAACGAGCAAACAGAGACTCGGGATTATGTCGGACGGGAACGTGTCGCGTGGAGTCCGAATGGAAAATGTCTCGCCATTAGAGTCACGGACCCTGTGAGCGGGGAGGAAATGGTTCGGATCGTCAATTCCAACGATGGGAGCGAGGTACTTAATCTACGACTTGATGGCACGGGATTCATTGGTCCAATCGCCTTCAGTCCGGACGGCGGGAAACTTGCCGTTGGCGTTTGGCGTCCTGGAAGACTCATCGTATGGGACTTGGAGACCCGGCAAATCGTTCTCGATGCTGTTGCGCACGGTTTCGAACTTCGATCGGTAGACTGGTCTCCGGACGGCACTCGCCTCGTTACCGGGGGAGAGGACGGCCTAATACAGGTGTGGGACACGGGACGGCTGGCATGCGTCAAGTCCATTCTCGGGTATTCTGACGAACCGTTTGACGTCGATTGCGTTATCTGGAACCCGGCAGGTACAAAGTTTGCGTCTTCCACTCGTTTTGGTGGAGTCAACGTGTGGGACGCAGAAACCTACACGTCACTCCTCAGTCCAAGTTCTCCGAAATACGACGCTGGCGGACAATATCCTCTCTCTTGGAGTCCTTCGGGCGACCGGTTGGCAATCGGTTGTTCAGGTGGCGAAATCTTCGTCATCGACGCGGTCACGGGTAAGGAATGCTACGTGGCGGTCGGAAACTCCTCCATTGTACGTTCGGTCGCGTGGAGCCCGGACGGGACACGGCTCGCCAGCGGCGGTTGGGACCGCCAACTCAAGATATGGGATGCAAGTAACGGACGCGAGTTGTTCTCATTCACAGGAAAGGATGAACCCATTGATTGTGTGGCGTGGGCGCCCGAAGGGCGGCGAATCGCCATTGCTAGGTCCGCAAGCGTAGAAATCCTCGACGCGACCAACGGGTACGCTTCGGAACCGTATGCCGAAGCCGCTGATTAACGTCGCGGCACACCAGTCTCAAGGCACTTTCTGACAACCACTTGCGGCATCGTCCCCAACAAGCGTTGTCCCTCTCCCAGTCCTCCCAAGATGTTCGCACGGCGAATCGGTGTCACCTTTTGCTCCGTAAATGCGCACTACTGGGTGTAGCCGGAGCGCACCGAAGCGACCGCCTGCATCACTGTTATCGCTTGCAAGGCGTTAGCCAATCCGAGGTGTACATGCTTTGTCTGTCGCCGTTTCCGTATTGACGGACTCAGGTGAGGGAGAAGAGAAATGAGTGCTTTAACTCGTAGTTTCCTGTTGCTCGGGATCGTTCTGCTCATCACCGCCTTGGTACCGATCTTCGGCTGTCCGGCTCCGGGGCAGGGACAGGACAATCTGACAGGTCGCGTGGAAGATTTGGAAGCGCAGTTGGCGGAACTCAGAGCGAAGACCGCGTACATTACGATTCAACAAGGCAACCTGAATGGACTTGCCGGACCTCACATGATCGTCGAGGGCTGCAATGTGCACGTCCGCAGTGGAAGCGGAAGTACGTCGGATGAGACAGTGGCCCGGGCCAACGTGTCGAGCGAAGATAAAGCGTTGCCGCTGGGTTTGGGCAATCTGATCGTGGGCTACAACGAGGAGCCCTTGATCGAAGCGACCGACCGGGCAGGATCTCATAACCTTATTGTGGGCTCGCGCCATAATTATCCCAACGTCGCGGGTGTTGTTTTTGGACTGGAGAACACCGCCAGTGGAATATCCTGCACCGTACTGGGGGGGTATAACAATGAAGCTTCGGGGGACTATTCAAGCGTTGGTGGTGGCGCGAGAAATGCTTCCGTCGGCAACTTCGCTGCGGTGGCAAGCGGTGACTCGGGTACTGCCGAAGGGAACTATTCGGGCATCTCGGGAGGCAAATCCAACACGGCCAGTGGCGTTTACTCTAGCGTTTCCGGCGGAAGCTCCAACGAGGCCAGCGGCGTCCAATCCAGCATTAGCGGGGGAAGCTACAACAATGCCAGCGGCGTCCAATCCGGCGTCAGCGGCGGCTACCAGAATGCATCCACCAACCAGAATGCAAGCATTAGCGGCGGGTCATATAACATAGCAAGTGGCGGCGGTTCGAGCGTCGCTGGCGGATCGGGTAACACGGCCAGCGGCCTTTTATCTATCGTCAGCGGTGGCTCAGGTCGTGACGCATCTGGGACCTTAGACTGGGTGGCAGGAGGGCTGTGGCAGGACGAATAGGAAATCCCGAAGTGATTTGCGAACCGTGTGCGTCCTGAACACTGGCCCCGAATTTGCCCAAACAATTGGTCGAAGTCTTCAACCGTAGTGATGAGTAGTCTTTCGTTGATTCAGGCAATGCAGCCATTACGCAGAAAAAGGTCTTACGATGAATTCTACACACAGTCCGTCCTTTGGAATCGTTCTCCGGATCGCATTCGTACCGTTCGCTCTGGGTCTGTTCACAGCCCGCTTCGCCGATTAAACTTAACACTCAGACTTCGTCCCATCTTCATGATTCGTTATGCAAGGTGTACTCAAACGCCCTCCAAACCGAAAAGAGGATCCTGTCGTGAAACAGCCGTTCAGGACTTTTGGCGTGTCGCTGGTCGCAATGATTCTCGCCGTATTGGCTGGGTGTCCTTCAAATAACCGAGACCCCGTGGCCGGCCAAACTCGAACTTTCGACGGTATCGAGTTTCAGTGGTGTCCGGCAGGGTCCCTAATGATGGGCAGCCCTTCAGATGAGGTGGGCCGTCAAATGGATGAAACCGTTCGTGCAGTCACCATTTCTCAAGGGTTTTGGTTGGGGAAGTACGAGGTGACGCAGGCACAGTGGGAGAAAACTCGAGGCACAAACCCGTCGTACCACATTGGCGATGATCTGCCGGTCGAAATGGTCAACTGGGACGATGCCCAAGATTTTCTGGACGTTCTGAATGCCGGGGCTTCCGGAGCATCGTACCGGTTAGCGACGGAGGCCGAATGGGAGTATGCCCACCGGGCCGGGACCACGACGCGGTTCTATTGGGGCGACGACCCGAACCTGACGGCCGTAGACAAACGTTCCTGGCACAATGGAAACAGTGACGCGACCCATGCGGTTGGATTAAGAATACCAAACAATTGGGGTCTCTGCGACATGTCCGGGAACGCCGCCGAATGGTGCCAGGATAGGTACGGAGACTATGTGCCGGGACCCGTGACGGACCCCCAAGGACCCAGTTCTGGCACGTCTCGCGTCGTGCGTGGGGGGTCATGGCTCGACGATCCGGAACTCGGCCGCTCAGCCGCTCGCAACTACGCAGCGCAAGACGTCCTGTCCCGCGATATCGGGTTTCGTGTGCTAAGGACCAAAGAGTAATGGGCAGCGCACTCCTTGTCTTTTCCCGTTCCAAGGGTAAAACGCATTCGCTATTGTGAGACTAACCGAAAGAGGTTCCGATCATGAAACAATTCAGCGGCACCGTTGGCGCGGCGCTGGTCGCGTCGTGTTTTGTACTCTCCGTTGGATGCCCGCCCGTTGGCAGAGACCCAGTAGCAGGCCAGACTCGAACCTTCGATGGCATAGAGTTTCAGTGGTGCCCTGCGGGCACCTTTGCCATGGGGAGTCCTTCGAGCGAGGCTGGTCGTGCAATTGACGAGACATTGCACGCGGTTACAATTGCCAAGGGATTTTGGCTGGGAAAGTTCGAAGTGACGCAGGCGCAGTGGGAGGATATTAGGAACACTAATCCTTCCTTTTTCGAGGGTAATGATCGACCGGTCGAAACAGTGAGTTGGAACGATGTCCAGGAGTACCTCGTCACCTTCAATGCCACGCATTCTGGCGCGACATACCGGTTGCCGACAGAAGCGGAGTGGGAATATGCGTGCCGTGCGGGTTCAACCTCGCGGTTCTACTGGGGCGAAGATTCCAATGAAACCGCTATTGCTAATTATGCTTGGTACAACGCTAACAGCAGCAACAAGACGCACATCGTAGGAACGAAAAGCCCCAACGAATGGGGCCTTTTTGACATGTCTGGGAACGTCCACGAGTGGTGCCAAGATGAATACGGAGACTACCCAGCTGGTCCGGTTACCGATCCCATGGGAGCCATTCCGGGCGATTCTGCGGTCTACCGTGGCGGGGCGTGGCACCTCGATCAACCATATTTTTGCCGTTCGGCGGCACGCTACTACGACCTTCCAAACCTAAAATACAACTATATTGGCTTTCGCTTGTTGCGGACAGAGAATTGATGATTACGGTCCTATGCTTCGTTGGCAACTCCGGCAAGCAAAGGCCGGATTCAGCTCCCGACGAGTATGCGAGTATCGAGCGGGAGCCGACCTAGGGGATCGAGGAATTCAACGTCATTCGCGAGACACATCTTGTCTATGTCGAGAGCGAATGTTCCAGCGTATCAGAGCTAACAACATGGGAGAATGGCATGTATTCACTTCTTCGTATCGCATCGCGCATAGGGGTTGGTGCGGCGATTGTGGTCATGATTCTGACATTGCCGGCACACGCGGTGGATGATTTTGTATGGGCTCGATCCGTCGGCGGAAGCGCCGACGATACCGGGGTTGACGTCGCGGTTGATGCCGAGGGTAACGCATACATTGCGGGCACTTTTTCCGGAACCGCTGATTTCGACCCGGGCCCTGGAGGTTACAATCTAGCAAGCGCCGGCGGCAAGGACGGATTTATAGTGAAACTCGATCGCAACGGAGACTTTGTCTGGGCGCGTTCGTTTGGCGGGAATTCTGCCGCGGTGACTAGTTATGCGGTTACGCTCGACGCGGTGGGAGGGGTGTATGTTGCAGGTTATTATGGTGGGACCGTGGACTTCGACCCAGGTTTCGGTTCCGCCAGTCGGACGAGTGCGAACCTCGAGGACCTTTTCGTACTGAAGGTGGATGTCGATGGAGACTTTTCGTGGGTCGTGACCAGCAGTGGCGGTGCGCTTTTTGACTCGGTCTTCGACGCGGCTGCAGATCCGGCAGGAAATGTCTATGTGGCGGGCGCGTTTGAAGGTACGGTCGATCTCGACCCAGGCCCCGCAACGCTTAATCTCACAAGTGCCGGCAGCACCGATGCGTTCATTCTCGCTCTCGATGGCAGTGGTTCCCTACTGTGGGCCAGGCAGCTCTCGGGACCACAGCGTAACTTTTGTTCCGGTATAGCGCTCGATCTGTCCGGCAATGTGTACTGCACGGGAGAATTCTACAGCACGGTTGACTACGACCCCGGTGCAGGTATTTTCAATCTCACCAGCAACGGGCTCAACGATATTTTCGTTTTGAAGCTGGACTCCGCTGGGATTTTCGCGTGGGCGAAAAACATGGGTGGTCCATTCGATGATAATGGGTTTGCCATTGCCGTCGATGGCGGCGGCAACGTCTACGCGACAGGTGGGTTTCAAGGTACGGTCGATTTCGATCCAAGCTTCCTCACGTTCGACCTAACCAGCAACGGTAGTAGAGATATCTTTGTACTTCGAATGGATTCTGCCGGCAACCTTTTTTGGGCCGTCAGCATGGGGGCCTTGAGCACAGACTTTGGATTGGGAATCGCCGCCGATAGTGAGAGAAACGTGTATACGACCGGCTATTTTCAATCGAACACCGACTTTGACCCGGGGCCTGGCGTCTTCAATCTTGTCAGCGGAGGGGGACAAGATACGTTTATCCAGAAATTGAACGCAACGGGAGATTTCATCTGGGCCAGAAGTTTTTCAAGTGTGGATGAGGACGGACGAGGACGGAGTGTATTTGTTGATAGCCACGATAACGTATTCGTCGGAGGGGTTTTTGGGGATACGGCCGATTTTGACGTGGGTTCAGATACGTGGCAATTGACCAGTCAAGGTGGAACCGATGCCTATGTGGTCAAACTGGGAACCGTATCCGACCTCTCCATTATGAAAAGTTCGCAGCCCAATCCTGTAGTGGCGGGAGCGATTGAGTACTACCAGATCGACGTTGACAATGCGGGCCCCAGCGACACCACCGCAGTGATTTATGATGTCCTTCCAGAACAGGTGCAGTTCCTGGTGGACGATGGGCAACCGAACTGTACGCAGCCGGCGAATTTGCTTGGGTTACGCGCGTCCTTGGCGGGCGCGAACGAGGTGCCGCCCGCAATGCCTCCCAGCACGTCGACGGGAACGGCGACCTTTGTTCTTGATACGACGACCAACGAACTTATGTACACGATCGAGGTTTTGGATGTTACCGATCAAATCGTTTCGGCGCATATTCATACCGGTTCCGCGGGAGTCAGTGGCCCGATCGCGGTTTTGCTGTATCACGGCACGACTGAAATCACGGCGATTAGGCCCTTTGTAGGGAAGGTCCTATTGATACCGACCGACGCCGCAGCCATTCTGGCTGACCCCGCCGGTTTCTATGTAAACGTTCACACGGTCGGCTACCCTTCGGGCCTCATGCGCGGACAACTTGGCGTAACGCAAAACACGCCCATTCGCTGCGAAGTGAGTGAAATTCCAGCCGGGGATTTTGACAGCCTTGTCTTGACGACGCTGGTCGCTCCGAATACGCCGGCGTTGTCTGTGCTCACGAACCTTGCCTTCGTCGTGGGTGCCAATGAAGAGCAACCCGGTGCATTGTGGGATAACGTTGCCAGCGCCGGATCCGCCGTGCAAGCTGCAGCGGATCTTCGCGTGACCCAAGTCAGTGCCAAGAGCACGAATGTTCAAGCGGGGGACGTGTTTACCTACAGCGTTTTCGTAGACAATCTGGGGCCCAGCTTTGCGCCTGGCGTGGCGCTTGATGTCGTCCTGCAATCGACGGGAGCCTTCGACCTCATCGATGTGTCGTCGGACCGAGACATGAATATCACGGAAACGCCCGGCGGCGGACCTCTCGCGGTTGCCGGTTCGCCGCTTCCGCCCGGGGCGCCGCCTGCGCCATTCGGTGTGAACCCGCCAACGGGGGTGGCCAATGTCTATCAGCGACTGGATCTCAGCTGCAACTTGACCGGAGGCGACGACGCGCTTGTCCCCGATGCGTTAGGCGTGCTCGAAAGCGGAGTGCCTGCCGCGGCGGGCCGCTGGTCCTTGATTCTTCGGGCGCGCGCCCGAGAGGCGCAGACGATCAATAGCGTGGTAACGGTGCTTAGTGACGTTCCGGACCTCAACAGTGGCAACAACGACGCTGTTGACATCGTATCGGTACAGAATACGGCGGATTTGGCGATTACAAAGACTGCTACTCCCGGGTCGGTTAATCCGGGAGACGAGATCACGTACTCAATGTCGGTGAATAACTTGGGGCCTTCAGCGGCATACCAGGTGGAGATTCGCGATGCGCTTCCGGCGGAAGTGGAGGTGCTGAACGTCACGGGTGTATTGCCGGGTGGCGGCGCGGCGGGTAGCATTCCCGGTACGCCCGGCAACCCGCTGGCTCCTGCGACGTGTTTTGTGGGGACTCTTGGGATTGGACAGACCGGTAGCATGACGATTGTGGCGCGTGCGCGAGGCGATATCGCACTCGATCCGTTGACGGGCGACCGCGTAATACACAACGGAGCGCGGGTCTGGAGTGCCACCTTCGATCCGGTGAACTCAAATAACGTGGCTTCCGCTTCTACAACGATCGCGTGTGCAGATCCCGATAGCCCAACGAATCTCGCGGCCACGGACGGATCCCAATTCCATTCGGTTATCCTCACATGGGATTCGGTGCCGGGCGCTGCAGGGTATACCGTGTATCGCAGTGCCATTGACAATTTCGCCACCGCGCAGCGCCTGGCCACTGTGGTCGAGCCACCATATGTTGATCTCGAGCCGTACGAGACGCCAAGCTTCTTGAACTGTAATCACGGTAAGAAGACGTTCACGTACTGGGTCAGCACGGTCAACAGCTGCGGCGAAAGCCTGCCCAGCGAGCCGGACATGGGACACGAGAATCCTGCGAAGTTGGCCTCCTTGGTGCCTCAACTCAGTCAGGCGGGAGATATCGCGATCCTTCTTGCATTATTGACGCTAACCACGTGGCGATACTTCCGCAAGAAGGAACAAAATCAATAGCTGCGAGTGTGAACAGAGCTCTGTAGCTACGAGGCGGGAGTGGCGCTTGTTACCAAGGCAAAATTGGCAATGCGTCACTTCCGCCATCGGAGCGGTCGGTCGGCCGGAGGATTTGAAGGCGGTTACCACGACCGGATTGCAGAGCCCATTTACGACACGTTTCCGGCCGAACCTGTCCTTGCGGAAAATCCGTCCGGCGCGCCTTGTTCCTTGCGCTAAGCAGAACACCATGGTGACGAAGTGCAGGAAATCAGGTTCGGCGGATTGTCTATCGGAATGAGGTGCGAGGAATGGAGTCACGTCACGCTTATTGGCTATGCGGCGTGGTGTTCGTACCTGTGGTGAAACCCACCGACTTGGGGGAGCGAAACGACCTCGCCCACGTCAGCCGTTTGAATCGGACAGATGTCCAGGTTGTCTATAGCCAGCGGAAGTTGAGTTTACACGAAGGGCGGGGTGGCTTCGAAAAGTGTGGCACTTTGTGTGCCACATTTTTTGAAGAACATGTGCACCATGGCGTACCATGTGGTGCAGAGTTGAAAAACGCTAAGTGGTTGGCGCTGCGCTAATTGCTTGGAATGCAGCGGGTTACACGGAATCGCAGTTCCGGCCTCATAACCCAAAGGTCGCAGGTTCGAATCCTGCCCCCGCTAATTCTGCGGGAGTTGGGTAGGCAGAAGGGGATCGAGTTGGTGGAAGGCATTGCGGCATCCGATCATATCCGCATGCTGCTGCGAGTGTCGCCCAAGTACAACGTAGCGATGACGGTGGTGTATCTGAAAGGTAGCAGTGCGATTCGAATTCACCGGGAATTGACAAGGACAAGAGGGACGTTGTCTGGTTAAATGAGGAAGAAAGGTCCAAATGAATTCATATTGTCTCCATCACACACGTACGTCCATCGCAGTCGCGACGTGTATGTTACTGGCCGGAGGGGCCGGAATACTGTGCGGCGGCCATCCGGGGATTGAATATGGCTGGACTGCACCGGTAGGCGTATTGCTCGTCGTCGGCTGTCTCCTTGTTGTCATCTGGCCAAAACTACCTAGATTGTTCGTCTATACCGACGGATTCGTAGTGCGTGGGTTTCTTGAGGGCGGGAAACGTAAATACGATTGGCAAACAGTGCAGGGAGTCAAGACTCGGGGACAATTGACAACGGCGGGCTTCATCGTACTTACGACGGAGGGCCGCGTGCGTATACGAGGAAGTCTTTCGGGCGTCACAGAATTATACAGAGTATTTAAGAAGATGGCGTCCGATTCAGAGCATTCTTCTCTGAACTTAACGAAGGCTTATTGTGAGGGTGGCGAGACTATTGTACTACGAAAGAATTGGCAAATGGGTATTGGTCCCGCCATTGTTTTCGCAACCTCCGGTTGGTTCTTAATAATTGTGGATAAAAGTACTTCCGCCAACGCGTGGTTTTTGTACATTTTGCTTGGGGCGGGGTTGGCAGGGGGTGCAATAAATAGCCTCCAAGTTCTTGTCAGTCCTTTTACAATCCGTCTTACCGGTACAAAGCTAATGATTGTTGGAATCGCTCGTCGAAAAGAGTGGGATTTGGGGCAAATTACGAGCATGGGTGTCCTCAGGCCTTCTGACTCAGAGCAGCTGCAAATATGTACCGATACTGGTGAGACGGTGAAGATACGGCTCAAAGATCTTTTTGGTTACCCCGTCTTTGACCGCGCGTTTTGCTCTATCTATTATCGATGGGAGATGTGTCGAGATCGACAGATTACGGGCAATTAGGCAATTGGGGGGACACGATACTTGATTCTCAGAGCGCTACGACGGGTGGACCCACAACCTGAACATGCACTTGGTTACCTCGACGCCGGTATCTGGGCGGCCGACCACGGTCGTCGCGTATGACGAGACGGGAACCGAGCGCACGTACACGTACAACTCGACCGGCGGCGGGAATTACTACTATCTCCGAGCCAATGGCACGTCGGCCGAGCGCGGCACGCTGTTGACCTTGGAAGGTGCTACGGGCGAGTATTTCCTGACCTTGCCCGGCGGGCGGGAATACCACTTCTCCGCTGCAACGGCCGATGCGTACCGGTTCGCGAGGCTGGTGGCCATTGCCGACCGGAACGGAAACGAGTTGACGCTGGCGTACGACGGCGCTGTGGGCACGGGCAAACTAACGAAGGCCTCGCCGCCCGCCGGTGACGCCCGCTAACTCGACTCCGTGATCTTCAAAGTGGATAGGAAGCACACCAATGAAGGTGTTAAGCGAGTCCCCGTCTATCCATTTGAGCAAGGCTGTGATCTCGTGCGCTTGCCACTCCGAGGCCACTTCTAGAACACCAGCTAGCGCTGTGCCTCCAGTCTGCGCGCGAACCTGACCATAGGCACGGCACGCAACAGCCCCAAATTCTGGATGAACGATAGCCTTGGCAACATATGGACCCGAGACTGGTTCTCCGTGCAGATCGATTTCTTCAACTTTGAACGTAAATCCAAAGTGACCTTTGCCCAATGGTTGCACGATACGATAGCGTCGGCTATTTAATTCTCGGATCGTCGCCTCATCCCAGTATTCAGGTGCCAATGGTTGTTCGGTAGCCTCCTGGGTGGATCCAGTCACTGGCCCTACCAACTCCTCCTGAAGCAGAGTGGCTAATTGCGCCGCTTCCGGCCGATCTTGAGGTTTCTCTGACTGGCCGCGTGCGAGCACCCGCTTGGAAGAATCTGCAATCGGGTCGTTGTGCTCCCCAAATATTTGTTTTAAGACCGACGTGAGCGCATATACGTCCGATTTTGTGGACGCAAGATCCAGACCCCCGGCGACTAATTCAGGAGCTATCCACTCGGCGACCTCGGTTGGTGGGGCTGCTCCGGCAACCGTGTCCGTTCCGGGGATTCGCGCGAACTCGAAGCCCGTGAAGACTGGCCTATTATCGCTTCGGACGAGGACCGTCTCCGGCGAAATCCGTCGATGCAACACGGCAGATTCAAGAGCCTGATGCACTTCGGCCAGTTGCGCCAGGCAAGCTTGCGCAAATGCAGCGCGATCCGCAGTTGACCAATTGGTATCAAGTACTTTCTTCGCCAAAGGCACCGCTACCGGTTCAGAGTATGAGAAGTAATACATTTCACCGGTAAAGCCTGGTACGGGTTGAAAAGTCTCCATCATGGCGGGAATGCATTCTAGCTTTTGCAGCCGCCGTACGGCTTCATACTCACGAGTTGCGACGTTCAGTGCTTCGGGTTCGCTTGCCGCAGACAGATCGTAAATGTGCAAGATCACGCGATCACCCGTAGTTGACCTGCGTGCGCGGTAAGTTCTTCGCCAGGCCAAAACGCTGGTGCCAGCTGATTCACACTCGAGATAATCCCCAAAGCTTGTCATGCGGGGGTGCGACGCACGGGGGATTACGGCATTGAGCGCCTTCAGAACAGTGGCAATTTCGCCATCACTAAGGCACCTCGCCTTTTGACAACCAAGCAATTCCTGCCACTCTCCGATGCCGTAAGCAGGAACTCCTGAAAGTGAGGTAACGGTCGAAGCACCTGAGAATCGTTCCCGCTCCGCACCGGTAAGCAAGAGCTTCGCGGGGATGAACAGGTTCTGTACCATCGGAATGCTCTTCAGACGAGATTTTAGGATTTGCGCCTTTCTTTGCGCTTTTAATGCCTCGGCCCGCACACCATCGGAGTTCGCCACTGACTCCACATATCGGCGATCCCAATGTTTTACTTCAACGACGACAATTCCGGAAGAACCGATGGCGAGAATGTCAATCTCATAGGGCATGCGAGCCCCTGCCTGGAAGGAGATACATAGATTGGTGAGAAGGACCCACGTCCCTGCGGTTTCATCTCCAATGAGGCGTTGGCGAAGGTATTCGAGTGCGCGCCGCTCACTTTCGTTCGCGAACGGAGCGCAAGGAACATGGGTTACGCGTTGTGACATCGTTCCACCTTCCGCTTGCACGTGGCCACGGATATCTTAACAGTCGACTTGTCCCGTCAAATCATCTTCAGTGGCTTACGGCAATTGCTGATGCCGCACCTACCGACTTTGGTCTTCGCGCTTTTCACTCTGCACATACTTTTCCGCAGCCTCCCTCACTACCCACGCGAGTGAGACCTTCTTCCTTTTGGCAATGCGTTCTAATGCCCGGTAGAGTTCCGCAGGAAAGCCAATAGAGGCCCGCACTAGCGCGCCCTTTCTCTTCGATTCGACCCTCTTCATAATACCTCTCCCTGCGGTGATCACCACATTACACCGAATTGGTGCGCATCGGCAAGATTTCGCCGTACAGTATCGTGGCAGTCTAGCGGGAATAACAGGTCCCTAGCTGGAAAGCCCTTACTCTTGAGCAAACGGTACGGGGAAGCCGCTCACCAAAGAGCGGCCGGTTCCAGATTAAGGCGGTATGCTCGTCGGGAACAAGCATGGCGTCGATTAGAAGTGCGAGGGTATGGCGGGACCACACGGGCGGGACCGGGTGGAACTGAACTGCGTCATAATTTCGCATACAGGGAGCGATTCTATACGGAGGAATCGACAAGTGAAGACCAAAGAATGGCGAATGCCCCGTCAAGATTTCTACGAGCTGCTATGGAGCAAGCCCTTGAAGGTATTGGAAAGGGAGCTTGGGATTTGGTACGGCCAGATGCTGGGGATAATTCGAGACTACAAGATTCCTCAACCGCCGATGGGATACTGGATGAAGGTCCAACATGGAAAGTCAGTTCGCAAGCCGCCATTGAAACCACTTCCGGGCAAAGAGGAAATCGTACTGAACCTTTACGTCCCGGATGAACGTCCGTACGACGAGCAGCAAAGGCAGCAAGCGGAGGACTTGCTCGCAAATGAATTGAGCCCAGAAAAACGCATCGTCGTGCCCAATGAGTTGACGGACGCTCATCCATTGGTTGTGAGGGCGGAACGGAGCCTTCGAAATGCGAGTACCAACGAGCGACACCTTCTAGTTCCGTCCGCACAGAACTGCCTTGATATTCGTGTGTCGAAGGAAGCTTTGCCTCGTGCGTTGCGAATCATGGATGCACTGATCAAAGCGCTTGTAGCCCGAGATATTGCCGTTGAACTTACTGGGGAGCGAGACATTCCAACACGCGTCATCGTCTTGGGAGAGGCATTTGGGATAGGTCTTGAGGAAAAGGTGGATCGGCGGGAAAAGGAACTAACGCCGCAACAAAAGAAAGAGAAGGAGCGGCACTCATGGATGTACAGTCGGCAAGAATTCACGTACCATCCAAATGGTCAGTTTGTACTCAGCATCAAAGAAGGGCGGACAAGCTACGGTCGCCAGAACTGGTCGGATGGAAAAGTGCAACGGGTCGAAAACCTTCTAAACAAGTTTGTCTGCGCGTTGTACCGTTCTGCGGTCACCGCTCGTTCGGACCGGATGCAGCGCGAGATCGACGAAGCGAAGCGACTGGAGAAACAGCGGAGGAATGAAGAACTGCGGCGACTGCAGCAGATTGAACGCGCACGACTCGAGAACCTGGAGAAGCACGCCGAATCGTGGAAGCGCAGCCAAACGATCAGAGCGTATATTGCCGCCGTTCAGGAACGGGCTGAGAAGGAGAAGTTCGCGCACGGAGACCTTCCGGTGACAGAATGGATAGACTGGGCGCTCCAACAGGCTGATCGCCTTGACCCACTCTGCGTGAGCCCTTACTCCGTGCTTGACGAGAAGGTAGACTCGTGGTGGTGATTGCACAACGCGACCCGAGTCTGCTTAGGGTCAAGAGCGACGTTGCGAACGAGATTTCCTGCCCCACAGGTGATACTCAATTTGATACTTACGAATTGACGACCATGGTGAAAATGGTTAAGATGGGAAGGTGGTGAGGAGCGAGCGTATCTCGCTCAGTTGTCGTAAGTTATAGATTTTGTAAGCACTTGCGGTGGCTTGGGTTAAGACTCTCATAACCCAAAGGTCGCAGGTTCGAATCCTGCCCCCGCTACCATGTTGATACAAAGGGGCTTGCAGCAATTGCAGGTCCCTTTTTTTGTGTTTTATGGATATTTTCGGGCCACTGTACCCTGATTTGTACCCCAGAATTTCGGGCCTGCAGGTTCCAGAACCATCGAAAGGGAATCTGCAATGGCGGGTCTTCGAAAACGCGGTATAATGTATTATGCGCGCGAATATGACCTCCTGTCCGAAATGAACCGTATCGGTATCGATCAATTCATCACAAGTCCGTTTCGCGCATTGGCGAGTGATACCGAGGCCGGTAATGGAGAAACGTTGGAGGTCTGCGAGGCCAATCCAGACCGGTTTTTAATGCTTTTTGTGGTCAACCCTCACCGGTCCGGGCGCGTCGACGCCGATTTTGCGCCATCTGCTAGCCATCCTCAGGTGAATGGACTAAAGTTTCACTGCGAAGTTCATGCCTATCCGACGGAGGGCGAAGGTTACACATGGGGCTGGCGTACGGCGCCAGGAAAGGGAATGCCGTCGTTGGTCCACACGTATCCGGCGAGCGTTTTGGCGGTTGTTCCCAAGTTGGCCGATCAATATCCTGATGCGAAGTTTATCATTGTGCGTCATTTTGGACCCGAAAACCTCGACCAAGCGCCACCGCTCATTCACGACAGGGCAAACGTTTATTCGGACACCTGTGTGTCACTCCTGCCTCTTGGGACCATAGAACGCCTCGTACGCGAGCTGGGCGATGAGAGAATTCTATTTGGCACGGACATGCCCTACCTCAACGGCGGCCAGATTGGGAAGGTTCTTCTGGCTGAACTGGATGGTGAGGTTAAGAAGAAGCTCCTGGCCAAATACCCTAAGCGGCTCTTTTCTTTATAGATTAAACGGGAGAGTTCATTGCGATTCGTTCGTTTATGTATCACTGCGATGCTTGCCACGAGGATGTCCGCGTACGCCTTGCAACCGAAGCCGGGTGACGCGCCGCCCCCGGAAATTCGCGCGAAGATAAAAGCCTTGGCGCCTGAACTCGAGCGGGCAATGGCGTCGGAGAATGAGAAGGCCGTCTACGAGGTGGTCGCGAAAATTCGGCACGTCTACGGACCCTTCGCGGGAATACCGGAGTCGCCCGAACATTACGTTAAGCCGGTGAAAACCGACGATCCACCGTTGGATGCGCTGATTAGTGGGTGGAGGGCACTGTTCAACCGTATACTCGCGAAACGGGGTTGCCACAGCGAAATCGCCAAGAAGAATCAAATGGAACTGCGCGAATCCGCGTCTATCGCGACGGCATGTCTGGTGATGGCGGAAGCTGGGGTTCCCGACTCTCCGACATATAAAGCCCGCGCCAGAGAGGAACTCGATTATTTGTTGGCGCGCCAGGCGGAGAGCGGATTGTTTCCGTTCCCGGCCTACCCGGCCGCTTCAGCGCCGAATCTGGCGGCGATGGCGGAACGCATGCGGACGGAGCATCCAGACGACATCAAGAACGGGTACTTCATTGCCGATCGCGACGGCGGCGCCCAGTTCGACACGGGGTGTTGCGCCTATGCGCTACTACAAGGCTTCAAGGACCTCGGCAACGAGCGATACTTGGCCGCGGCCCGAAAGGCAGGCGACTGGGCGGTGGCGCGCCGTCTCGTGGCTAACTGGAACTACAACAGTTTCAGCGTGTGGCAACTCTCCGCATTGTACGACGCCACCAAGGAGCGAAAGTACCTGGACGCTGCGGTTGAAAAGGCGATCTTGGGCGTGTTACCCGGTCTAATGGAAAATGGGCGGTGGGTTGACCCGCATAACGCCAAGCAGTCGTATCACTTCATCATGCTTCGGGCGCTAAATGAGTTGCTTCGCGTATTGCCGAAAAACTACCCGCGGTACGGCGAGATTCGTGACAAAACGGTACTGGCAGCGAACTCCGGCGCAAAAGACATACTGCGTAATGGGGTATCCAACTCGGAAAGTGCGCTGATCGCGCTTTCACTCCTCCAGGCGAACATCGGGCCAAAGCCCTTATGGCACGACGCCGCCAACGCCATTGTCAATGCGCTTATTGCGGCGAAGAAGGGAGATCCCATTTCGTTGCCATTTTACATCCGTTACCGTTCTCAACCGGCCGGGATCGGCCGTTCGTAGTCGCGCCTACGATGCACGCATATCTGTATCACCGATGGATCTTCCGCCAAATCAGCGTTGGAACTTACAGGGTCCAACCTTCTCGGTAGACACGGCGGACGTAGGCGTTGGCGTCTGTGTCGTTGGTGACTTCCATCTTTTCGCCGTCCCACAACAGATTCCGATCCGGGAACCGGACTGCCAGGTTTCCCATGAGAACCATCTCCGACAACGGCCCCGAGTAGTCGAAGTTCGAGTCGGCCGGCTCTCCCGTCTTGCACGCCCGGACCCAGTCCTGTTCGTGGCCGCCCGCGTCGCCGGGAATGCGCGGGATGCTCGGCGCCGGAGGCGTGAAGGCCTTCATGCGTGCTTGGGGGATCAGCTTGGGGTCGCGCCCATAGCACCCGCACATCAGCGTGCCCTCGTCACCCAAGAAAAGCAGCCCGCCGTCCGAGTCGCCCATCGTGCGCCAATCTTCAAGTTCCTCGGGTCGAGGCGGCATCATGCCGCCGTCATACCAGGTCAGCTTCACTTCCGGCATTCCTTCCCGTTTAGGAAATTTGTACCGGATTATCGTCGACCGCGGGTAGTTCTCGTTCTTCGGTTCCGTCTTTTTCCAGAATCCTCCCCAGTACGTCGAAATGCAGGCATTCACACTCACGGGGTATTTCAGTTTGAGCGCCCAGAACGCCGGGTCCAGAATGTGGCAGCCCAGGTCCCCAAGCGAGCCCGTACCGAAATCCCACCACGCGCGCCACTTCTCCGGTAAATAGTCGGGGTGATACGGACGCATCGGCGCCGGGCCGATCCAGCGGTCCCAATCCAGCGTCGCCGGCACGGGAGGCGTGTCCTTCGGACGATCCACTTCAATGCCCTGCGGCCACACCGGCCGGTTGGTCCAGGCGTGGACTTCGTGCACCTTTCCGATGGCGCCGCTCCAAATCCATTCGCAGATTTGACGGGTACCTTCGCCGGAGTGCCCCTGGTTGCCCATCTGCGTCATCACCTTGTGCTTCCGGGCCTCCTCGGTCATCGCCCGCACTTCGTTCACCGAGTGTGCGAGGGGTTTTTGGACGTACACATGCTTGCCCGCCCGGATTGCGGCCAACGCGATCACGGCATGAGTGTGGTCGGGCGTTGCGACGATCACCGCGTCAAGATGTTTTTCCTTGTCCAGCATCTTGCGGAAGTCACCGTACTTCTTCGCCTTCGGATACGTTTCAAACACCAGCCCGGCATACTTCTCATCCACGTCGCACAACGCCACGATGTTCTCCGTCTCGGCGCACGCTTTGATGTTGTTTTTGCCCATGCCGCCGATGCCCACCGCGGCAATATTGAGCTTCTCATTCGCCGACTTCTTCTTGCGGGCCCCGACAAGAAGACTCTGCGGAAGCACCGAAACGGCCGCCATGCCGGCAGCGCCCATCACAAAATCACGCCTCGGAATACCTTCACCCGCACCGTTCGCCGATTCGGTGTCATTCATGATATGTCTCCTATCATTACGAAGTTGATAACCAACGAGTCTACTCCAACGTCTACCGGCAAGCCAAACGGGGACGGGGGATTTGCCGGAAATTCCTCGCCCAGCACTACGAGCACGTCCCCGAGAAACTCCCGGCCGAAAACGTCAACCCCCACATCCCATGGCTGTACAACTTCAAGCTCGACTTCCACTTCAAGTAGCCCAAGGGACACCGCGTCTAATCAATTGGCCCAAATAAACCCCTGCGAACGGGGGCGTAGGAATGGACTGACGTTTGACGCCGTCGCTGTGCCTGCTCCACAATGCCATTCTGACCGAAAGCGGGGTAGGCCACGATGGCGAAAAGATTTCTTCTGATAGCAATTCTCCTGTCCGTTACGAGCGTCGCACAGGAATCTCCCACGGCCGCGTCTGCGAAACGAGCGCTGCACCGTGCGGTCGCATTCTTTCGTGAGAGCATCTCCGTCGAAGGCAGCTACCTCTGGCGGTACAGCGACGATCTGACGTATCGCGAAGGCGAAGGCAAAGCCGACGACCAGACGGGCTGGGTGCAACCGCCCGGCACGCCGTACGTCGGCGAAGCGTACCTGGCCGCCTTCGAGGCCACGGACGACCCCGACTATCTCGATGCCGCCCGCGAAACCGCCAACGCCCTCGTGCGGACCCAACTTCAGTCGGGAGGGTGGTCTTACCCCATCTACTTCGACACGAAGAGGCGGGAAAAGCAGGCCTATCGCGCAGACGGACGGAAGGACGGAAACAATGTTTCCACGCTGGACGACAACACGACCCAGGCGGCCCTGCGGTTTCTCATGAAGGTCGACAAGGCCAACGGGTTTAAGGACGAGGCCCTGCACGAATGCGTAATGTACGGTCTGAACGCGCTGCTCGACGTCCAATACCCGAACGGCGCGTGGCCCCAACGTTTCTCCGGCCCGCCGGATGCGAGTCAGTTTCCTGTCGTGAACGCGTCGTATCCCGAGTCCTGGCCCCGCGAGTTCCCGAAGAGGGACTACCAGCACGACTACACCTTCAACGACAACACCATTGCGGACGTCATCGATACGCTCCTCGATGCGGCGGACGTTTATGGCGATGACCGCTATCGCGCCGCCGCGTTGAAAGGCGGCGATTTCATGCTCCTGGCCCAGATGCCGGACCCGCAACCCGCCTGGGCGCAACAGTACGACCGCGACATGCATCCGGTCTGGGCGCGCAAGTTCGAACCGCCCGCAGTGACCGGCGGCGAATCGCAAGGCGTCATGCGCTGCCTCATCGAACTGTCCCGCCGGACGGGGGAGAAGCGGTTCCTGGAACCCATCCCCAAAGCGATTGCATACCTGCGCGCATCGGAACTGCCCGATGGACGCCTCGCCCGGTTTTACGAACTCAAGACCAACACGCCGATCTACTTCACGATGGACTATCACCTCACCTACTCCAGCGACGACATGCCGACCCATTATTCATTTATCGTTGGATCGTCATTGGATGCAATCGGAGCTTCCTACGAGAAAGCGCTGAAGGAGAACGCGCCTCCCGCAAAATCCAAACCGTCTGCGCCATCCGCGGAACGGGTGCAGGAAATCATCGATTCTCTGGACTACCAGGGCGCCTGGGTACAGGACGGCGAATTGCGCTACCACGAGAACACCGGCGTAAAGCGTGTCATCGATTGCCGGACCTTCGCCGCCAACGTCCGCACGCTCGCCGCGTACGTAGCGGCTTCGCAATGACGTGAATGCCAATTACCGTTGCATCTTGACGATGGCAACAAAGGACTTGGGGGAATCTATCTTGAAACCGATCTTCTTGTTCGGAGCGTTCGCGATCGCTGTCTCAACTGCGGCACATTCAGAAGACAGGATCGCCTGGGAAGGCCTCTTCAGCCTGCCGAACGCAATTTCCGAAACCGCGACTTCGCCAGACGAAATCCAGAATCTTCCCACGTCCTTTCGCTACGGCGGCGCTCCGTCATCCAAACTTCTGGCAAACTGGTCCTTCCGCACAACGGAACCGAAGCGTACAGATGGCACGACCTCGTTTTCCTGTGTATGGGCCGCGCCGGATGGATTCGAAGCGCGGCTCAATGTGGTGCATTTCGACGAGCCCGCCGCGGTCGAGACGCAGTGGGTGTTCACGAACTTGGGCACCGAACCGAGCGAGCGGATCACCGACGCCTTCGCGATAGACCTGTCCGCGTCATCGGAAAAGGAACGTTGTGTCCTGCATAGCGCTATGGGCGGCATCACGGGGACCATCAAACCCGCCCCGGAGTCCGCCGGATTCGAACTTGCCGCGACACCCTTGGGTGAAAAGGCACTCACCGTTTCGGACGGACGTTCCAGCAACGGTCATCTCCCCTTCTTTTGCCTGGAACACTTCAGTGGCGAACGTGGCGTCGTTGGGGCCCTCGGCTGGTCCGGCCAGTGGGAGGCACGAGGGGCCTTCGACGCGTCAACCAATAGGGTCACGTTTTACGCGGGCATGACGCCGGTCGGGTTCAGGCTTCCGCCAGGCGAAACGGTACGAATGCCACGGGCCTTACTCGTCCCCTTTGAAGGCGACGCCCGAGTTGGCACGAACCGGCTGCGGCGACTGCTCCGCGAGCATTACCAAGGACGGATCGACGGCGAGAGAGTCCTGTCACCGGTGTCGTTCAACACATGGTTCGTTTTTAACAACGACGTGAACGCCGCCATGCTGATGGAATTGGCCGGGGAAGCGGCGCCGTTGGGCATCGAATACTTCTGCCTTGATGCCGGATGGTTTGACGGCGATTTCCCGAAAGGCGTGGGCAACTGGACGGTCAATCGGGAGAAGTTTCCGGACGGTCTCGAAGCCGAGGCCAATCGCGTCCACGATCTCGGCATGAAGTTCGGGCTGTGGTTTGAGCCCGAACGCGTCACGGAAGGCACGCGGTGGGCCACCGAACACGGCGACCTCCTCTACGAAGCGCGCGCGGCCGGCGACCGGCGGCTACTCGACCTGTCCAAACCGGAAGCGCGGCGTTTGATCGTCGACATGATAAGCGGATACGTCGACCGGCTCGGCGTGGACTGGATTCGCTACGATTTCAACATCAGCCCGCTCGGATTCTGGAAAGCCGCCGAAGGCCCTGACGAACAAGGGCTCGCCCAACTCCGGTACATCAACGGCCTGTACGCCGTGCTCGATGAGCTGATGCAGCGCCACCCGGGGCTGCTCATTGAACAGTGCGCCAGTGGTGGACGACGCATCGACCTGGAGACCATACGGTACGGTCACACGTTCTGGAAGAGCGACGACACCTTCGACCAGCTATTGATGCGGTTCCACGAAACCGGCGGCAACGAATTCCTCTTGGCGGGACATCTCAACACCAACTACTGCACCTTCGCGTCGGCGGGCGAAGTGCTCGCATTGTTCGCCGGTCCCCTGGGTTTCGGCGCGGACTTCCGGACCCTCACCGACGAGCAAAAGGCATTCTTGAAGCGGGCGACCGCCGCGTACAAGGACATTCGTCAATACCTCAACGCCGACTACTATCCCGCCTTTCCCCAGACGAAAGACCCGGCCGCATGGAACGGTTGGCAATTCGTTGCGCCGGAAACGGGTGAGGGCGTGGTCATCGCTTACCGTCCCGAAACCGCGACCGACGAGCGCCGCGTCGTCCCGCTCAAGGGGCTCAAACCCGGCACGGACTACCGTCTACGCGAGGCCATGACAGGCGAGGAACGGGTCGTTTCTTCCCAGGACGTGGCGGCCGGAATCGAACTCACCTTAGCCCCCGGAACCTGCGAGGTCTGGCGTTATCGACCAGAATAGGGCTGTCGGAAACGCATTCCGTTCTCGGCACTATTCTGGCCGTCGTGCCCCTCCGGTCGCATCGATCCGCGGATTTGCGTTAATATACGAGTTTTCGGAGTCCCGAGGTGGTGTTGCCGCGCCGGGCCGGGGCGCGCGGTGAAGGTCCTGCCGAACGTCCCCGCCAATCGTCCTCTCGCTGCAACCGGGTCTCGCCTTGGAAGAAAGGGAATCGACACATGAGTTACTTCGTCACCGGAGCCACCGGATTCATCGGGCGCAATTTGTTAGAACGCCTGGTCAAGCGCAAGGGGACAATCTACTGTCTCGTCCGCAAGGGGTCCGAGCATAAACTCGACGCCTTGCGGAAGCGGCTGGGCGTGAAGGCCGATCGCATCGTCGCGGTAAAAGGCGACATCGAGAAACCGCTCTGCGGCCTTCGCAAGGAGGACGTTACGAAACTTCGCGGGAGGGTCAACCACTTCTTCCACCTCGCCGCCATCTACGACATCATGTGCGAAGACGAAGCCCGGCACACCGCTGCCAACGTCGAAGGCACGCGTCATGCCGTGGAACTCGCCCACGCGATCAAAGCCGGTCATTTTCAATATGCCAGTTCGACCGCCGTCGCCGGCATGTTTCCGGGATACTGGCGCGAAGATATGTTTGACGAAGCCGAGAATTTCCATCATCCCTACTTCCGCAGCAAACATGCCGCTGAGGGCGTCGTCCGCTCCGAGTGCAAGATTCCGTACCGGATCTACCGGCCGGGCATCGTCGTCGGCGACTCGAAGACGGGGGAGACCGACAAAGCTGACGGTCCATACTACGCGTTCAAGTTTCTGCAGAAGGTCCGCAACGCGCTGCCCGCCTGGGTGCCCCTCGTCGGACTCGAAGGTGGACGCATCAACATCGTGCCCGTCGATTTCGTCGCGGACGCGATGGACCATCTCGCCCACAAGCGCGGACCGAATGGCCAGTGCTTTCACCTGACCGATCCCGACCCGTACCGGGCGGGCGAAGTGCTCAACATTTTCGCCGACGCCGCCCACGCGCCCCAGTTCGTCATGCGGATCAACTCGCGCATGCTGGACCTCATCCCGCGCGGACTTCGTGAAGGTATTATGGGACTGCCGCCCATCCGTCGAATCATCGATACCGTGCTCGGGGATTTGGGCATTCCCTACGAAGTGTTCTACTACCTGGGCTACCCCACCCGCTTCGACTGCCGGGACACGGAGGAAGCCCTGAAGAAGTCGGGAATCGCGTGCCCCCCGTTGGAAAGTTACGCGCCGAAGATTTGGGACTACTGGGAACGCCACCTGGACCCGGACCTCTTCCGGGACCGGAGTCTGGGCGGTGCCGTGCGCGGCCGGGTTGTCGTGGTAACGGGGGCGTCCTCGGGCATTGGCCGGGCGTCCGCCCACAAGATCGCCGCGGCCGGCGCCAAGACGATTCTCGTCGCGCGCAACCAGGACGGACTCGAACTCGTCCGCAAGGAGATCGAGGACAAGGGCGGCGAGGCGTACGTGTACACCGCCGACCTCTCAAACATGGACGAGTGCGACAAGGTGATGGATGTGATCCTGAAGGAACACGGGGCCGTCGACATCCTCGTGAACAACGCCGGGAAATCCATTCGCCGCTCCATCAAACAGTCCTACGACCGCTTCCACGACTACGAGCGCTTGATGCAACTCAACTACTTCGGTGCGATCCGCCTGATCATGCGCGTCCTTCCCGGCATGGCGGAACGCCGTCGCGGCCACGTGATCAACGTCAGCACCATGGGCGTCCTGGCGAACCCGCCGCGATTTTCCGCGTATGTGGCGTCCAAGTCCGCGCTGGACGCATTTTCCCGTTGCGCGCAAGCCGAGTATTTGGACAAAGACATCAATTTCACCACCATCAGCATGCCCCTCGTACGGACCCCCATGATCGACCCCACGGGCCTCTACGAAAACGTGCCGGCCCTTTCCGCCGACGAAGCCGCCGACATGGTCGTCAATGCGATTGTGGACAAGCCGCGCCGCATCGCGACCCGCCTCGGCGTATTCGCACAGGTCATGCATACTGTGCTCCCAAACGTCGCGTTGGTAATTCTGAACACCGCCTACAAACTGTTCCCCGACACCGGCGGTCCCAGGGACAAAGAGGCCGCCATCGAAGCGCCGCCGTCTACCGAGGCCGTCGCGTTTGCATCGCTCATGCGCGGGATCTATTGGTAGGCTGTATTCTACCGGTTCAAATTCCGAGCCACTCTTCATTTCGTAATCGTGCTCGTAATCGTTATCGTAATCGAAAGAGTGAGACCGCGTGTGAGAACAACAGCGACATCAGGGACACAAGATCTACCCGCAAGCAAAGCCGTGTAGTATTCATTCTTCGCGGTTCCCGAACGCAAGGCAATCACACCATGGGCTACGAAATCTCCCTATTGTCCCTCGCTCTTTGCAAGGTACTCACGAAATCCTAATACGAATACACTACAAAGGAGGACATCACCGCGATGGAATACCGTCTTCTCGGAAAATCTGACCTGAACGTACCCGTCGTGTCATTCGGCGCTTGGGCTTTGGGCGGCTGGATGTGGGGTGGCACCGACGATGCCGCAGGCATCCGCGCGATTCACCGTGCCATCGATGAAGGCATCACCTTGATCGATACCGCGCCCACCTACGGCATGGGCCACAGCGAACGCGTCGTGGGACAGGCCATCAAAGGCCGGCGGGACGACGTGCTCATCGCGACGAAGTGCGGCATCCGCTGGGACCTGGAAGGCGAGCATGAAGGAATGAAGACCCGCACCAATGAGGGCAATGAAGTGACACTGGTCCGGAATCTCACGCCGGAGTCGATCTTCCACGAAGTGGATCAAAGCCTGCAGCGTCTTGGAATCGATCGGATCGACCTCTACCAATGCCATTGGCCGGACCCCAACACGCCGATTGCGGAAACCATGGACGGCCTGTTGGAGGTTCAGAAGCAGGGCAAGGTACGCGCCATCGGCGTCAGCAATTTCACCGTGGAAATGATGCAGGAGTGCGTGAAGAAAGGGGCCATCGCAAGCGATCAGCCCCCGTACAACGCCCTCGAACGCCAAATCGAGAAGGACGTTTTGCCCTTCTGCGCGGACCAGCAAATTGGCGTCCTCGCCTACAGTCCCATCGCCCAGGGCCTCATGACCGGCAAGGTCACGCCGGACCGCACATTCAACGAGGGCGACGCGCGGGCCAAGAAGCCCTGGTTTTCGGTGGAAAACCGGAAGCGCATCCTGGCCATGTTGGAGAAGATCACGCCCATCGCGGACGCGCACGATGCGACGCTGGCCCAAATCGCCACGCGATGGGTCATCGACCAACGTGGTATTACCACGGCCATCGTGGGCGCGCGGGACGAGCATCAGGTCGCGGAAAACGCGAAAGCCGGGTCAATCACGCTCTCGACCGACGAATTGGCCACGATTCGTGCCGCTGTTGAGGAATTGGGCGACCCTGTCTAACGTTACAACCCTTGACAATCCCCAATATGAAGTTAACCGAGGAGAAATCATGCGATATCTGGCGTGTTTTGCCCTGATCGTTGCGGCGGCCGGCGCCGAGGACAACGTACTGTTCGGCCCCTACATCCAGAACGTGCAGACCGAACAAGCCACGGTCGTCTGGATCACGTCGGACAACAGCGTCACCCTGGAAGGCGGGGACCAGCCTGTCACCCGCGAGGACTACCAGATGCATTCCGTGCGCTTCGATCACCTCAAGCCGAACACGGAGTACACATATACCCTCGACAACGGCCTTAAAGGCAAGTACCGCACGGCGCCCGAAGGCAGCGCGAATTTCCGGTTCGTGGTATACGGCGACAACCGGTCCCAGGAGGACGTGCATCAGCAAATCGTTGATCAGATTCGCAAACAGGAGAACGTCAGCCTCGTGTTGAATACCGGCGACCTCGTGCGGAGCGGGAGCGTTCTCGACGACTGGAAGAGTTTCTTCCGGGCAGCGGGACCGCTCATGGCTGAGACCTATTACATGCCGTGCCTGGGCAATCACGAGGACAACGCCGACGAGTATTTCGACTTCTTCGACCTGCCGGGTAACGAAGAACATTTCAGTTTCAACTGGGGCGGAGTCCATTTTGTTGCACTGAACACCGAAGCGCCGGACGTTCCCGACGGCATCGATGAGAGCGCCGAGACGAGTCTGTGGAATTCGGAGATCATGTGGAACTACTTCGCCCGGCAGCGCAAGTGGTTGGATCAGGATCTCCAGCACAACTACGGCGCGGACTTCCTCGTGGTGTACTTCCACGTGCCCATGTACGACACCAAGCTCTCGCGCCGCGAACCCCAGATCGAGATCCGGCGGGCGTTCGCGGACATCCTCGAGAAGCACAAGGTCGAACTCGTGTTGAACGGCCACACCCACAACTACCAGCACCACCGCAAAGGCATGACGCACTTCATCGTCACCGGCGGCGGCGGCGCGCCCCTCTACGATCTCGGCGATACGCTGGGCCCGGAGACAAACGGTGTCGAGATCGTGAAGCAGGAAAAGGTCCATCACTTCCTGGTCATCGACAAGGACGGCTGGCTGCTTCGCGTCAAGGCGATTCGGGTGGACGGCACGCCCATCGAGGAATTCACGGTAGAATCGCAAGCCGGTGCGCGCTTGGTCGACCGGCGGCTCGACGCCATCGGCGGGTTGCCCTGGGCCGGCAAGGCCCGCGAAAAAGCAGCGGCCGCAAATCACTGACAGGGACGGATACGGAGCGGGCGAACACGGACCTACTCGGACTGCTACTAGGCCATAGTATTGTTTTCGGCGACGACTTTGGCGGATTCGTCGATGGCCAGTGTGTTTTCTTTGCCGGCGCCGAGGGTGCAGGCGCGGATGGAGTTGACTTGGCCCGAGCCGGTCCAGCGGACGGCGGAGGGCATGAGCTTCTCGTCGCGGGAGTCAAGGATGGAGCAGCCGGATATGTTCACGTAGCTGCTGTCGGCGACGCGCAAGCCGGGGATGCCGGGGTCAGTGATCTGACACCCGTTCAGCGTGAACCGCTTGCACCGAAGTACCTCGATGGAGCCTTCCCGCTCGATGACGACCGGGGTGGACGGCACGGTGTGTTTCCCGGCGTATGAATCGCGGATGGCGGAGCCGCTGAAAATGCAGTCCGTCGAGTCTTCGAACGTGATTCCCGTGGCCAGCGCGTTGGGCAGGTAGTCACGGTTGTGGTTGAAGCAATTGCCCGTGGCGACGATATTGCGGCTGTTCCGGACGTGCAGGTTGCGCTGGTGCCCGCTGTAGATGAAGTTGCCGCTCAGCGTGATCCCATCGCACCGATCGAGCATCACGTTGGATTCCTGGCTGCCGATCAGGTTGCCGGTGATAGACAACATGCCGACGCCGGCCTTGGTTTCGACGTCGCTGCCGATGAGCATGATGTTGGCGCCGCCGGGCGAGTAGCGCGACTGGATCGTGTTGCTGACGATGGTGCCTTCGCGCATGGACGCCGCTTCTTCGGTGCACTCGATCCAGATCTCAGCGGACGGCGCCGGATTCTCGCCCGCTTGCTGGTCGTAGTTGTATTCGATGTCGTTGCCCGTGATCTGGACGTTGCGCATCTGGCCCTGGAGGATCTTGATGCCGGACTGGGCGTTGTAGCTGATGTGTGAACTGGCGATGATGACCTGGTGCAGGTTGACGTTGTCGAAGAACACGCCGATGCCGCGGTTGTGGTAGATGTGGCAGTGGGAAATGAGCACGTTGCGCGCGCGTTGGCGGAAGTGGATCCCGTGCCGGAGTTCGCGCAGGAGGACCCCTTCGAAAGTGCTCTGCATCGTGCCTTCGAGGTACACGCCGTCCGCCTCCGCATGACGGCCTTCGATTTCGAGGTTCATCACGGTCGGCATGCGTTCACGGATCCAGACGCCGGGCTCGAAGCTGCTGGGTTCGGCGCTCTGCTCGTGGCTGCCGAGTATGCGGAACGCGGGACCCGCACCTTCCATGATGATCTTCGCCGTGCCGCCGGTACCGTTCAGGCAAACTCGCCCGGTCTTGGATTCGTCGAGGACGATGCCCTTGGTGATCCGATAATCGCCCGGCGGAAAGAGGATTTCGTTGGCCCCGTTCTCGACGGCATGTTGGATCGCGTTACTATCATCGATTTCGCCATTCCCCGCGGCCCCAAAATCACGTACACTTCGCATGGAACGAGACCTCCGTTTCGTGGTTTGCCGATTGTCTTCGCAGTGTGGGGGATGCCGGCCGGCAAATCAAGACTGTCGACGACACGTGCGAACGAAGGGATCTTGGCGTAGTCCTGGACGTGCGCGACCCCACCTCGCTCTGCATCAATGATGTACAATCGCGCCATGTGAATTTGGATTCGAGATCGCACTATGACCATGCCGGTGAAAAATACGATAGCCCGAAATACTGCGTTCAACGCTGCGGGGCGGCTTTGGGAGGCCGTAGCGGGGGTCGTGCTCCTGGCGTACGTCGTTCGCACGTTGGATCAAGCTGGTTACGGGATGTGGTCGTTACTGGGGCCGTTCCTGGGGTACGTCGCATTGCTGGATCTCGGCATTGGAAGCGGCTATGGAAAGTTCATCGCCGAGTACCGCGCGCGGCGTGAGGACGACCGCATCTCGGACGTGGTGACCACCGGACTCTGCGCGTACGCACTGCTAGGGTTGGCGATCGTAGCGTTCGGATGGGCGTTTGTCGACCGCGCCGTTGATTGGGTCATCCGACTTCAGGAGTACCGGGGCGCCGACGTGCCGCGAACCTGGGTGGTCGAGGACGTGCGATTCCTGTTTCGCTGGGGACTTGTCCTCATGGCCGTTTCCGGGTGCGTGAACGTGTTCTCGGCAATTCAAACCGGACTCCAGCGCATGGGCGTGACAAATGTCATCAGTTTTGTCATGTCCATAGTGAAGATCGCCGCAACCGTCTACTTTCTGGAATCCGGCTACGGCGTGCGCGGTTTGCTGTTTGCCAACGCGGTCGTCCTGATCCTCTTTGCGCCGGCCAGCATAGCAACCGGTTTCGCTCTACTCCCGTCGCTACGCGTTTCCCCGCGACACCTGAACATGGACGTTTTCGGGAGACTCTTCGGTTTTGGGTGGCGGACACAGGTTTCGCGCCTGTCCAACCTCGTGACGTTTGAGACCGACATGATTGTAATTGGCCTCTTTCTTGGCGGTGTCGGGGCGGTCGGCGTCTATCAAGCCGGTGTCAATCTCGTCAACAAAGTGCGGCAAGCCCCCCTCGTGCTCTTGAGCGCATTGATTCCCGCGGCGTCCGAACTCGACGCACGCCGGGACGAGGAGCGCTTCGCCCAATTGTATCTGCGATCTACCAAATACGTTGCCGCGGTGGCCGTTCCGCTTTTCTGCTTGAGCTTCGGGCTGGCGGGGCCTATCGTTCGTACCATGTTCGGCCCCGGTTTCGAGACGGCTGCGTGGGTTGTCCGCATCCTCGCAATGGGGTATCTCGCCAACGTGCTGGCGGGTGCGGGAATCGCTCTGGCACTGGGAAAAGGGCGGCCAGAACTCCAAATGCGAGCCGGGATCATCGCCATGGTCGTAAACGCGGCGCTCACGGTGGTCCTGTATCTTGCCATTGGTTTCTACGGCGTTCCCGTTGCGACCAGCGCAGCCATGGTTGTTGCCAGCCTTTGGTTCGTTTACCGGATGCGAAAGGAGACCCGCGTTTCGGTTCGCGAATTGGCGCGAACCGCGCTGGCGTGGCCCCTGCTCGCGATCGCGCCGGGCCTGGTGTTCTGCATCACCGCGGATTGGCAGACCCGAAACGTGGAAAGCTGGTTTCTGAATCTCCTCACCGTCGCCGCGGGTTCCGGGTGCGCGACGATCCCCTACCTATTGATTGTGCGGAACGCTCCGTATCTCGACGATTTCGATTGGCGGTTCCTGGAGGAGCATCTCTGGCTGCGGCATGTACCCTGGTTACGACCGATGGGCCGACACGGTGAACGATCATGAGCCGAGACCACGAACGAACGCCCATTTGGGCTTGGCTGATTATCCTCGTCTTAGCTTCGACAGAGCCTCTCGCGCACCTGTGGATTACATACGGGCTTCCCCCCGGAAGCGTGCCCACGGGTCTTCATGTTCCCGATACCGTCTGTTTCCGTGTATTCATGGATATGGTTGAGTCGGATTTCCATCTGCCGCAGGCGACGTGCAAAGCGCCGCATGGGGCAAACTTCATGGGCTATTTTGCGATGCCCTACAGTTGGATCTACGGCGTCTTGGGTGCTGTCGGTCACGTCCTTGGACTCAATGATTTTCTTTTGCTCGGCTTCGCGAACGGAGCGGCTGGCGCGATATATTTGTGGGTTGTATACCGATTCCTGAGACGGGCCGCCTCCCGATACGCGAATCTGGCCTTTGTCCTCTTCACCGTCGGCGGCGGATTGGGGGGGCTGTTGTACGTGATCACGGGGTTGTTGGGACTACACGGAGCCTCCTACTTTGAGGCAAATTTCGCCCGTTACGCGCTCTACGAACTCATCGAGGGACCCTGTCTTTCCCCAGTTCTCCAATTTCCCCGTCTCTATTATTGCGTCGGTTTCATCTTGTGTTACGGGGGCCTGATCGCGCTGATCAATGCCTGCCAGCGGTTCGTTGTGCGCCGTGTATGCGTACTTGTCCTGTTGATGTTCCTGGCCTCGTTTCTGCACGCACGGTTCGGTCCCCTCACATGGGTGATCGGAATGTTCTACTTGTACACGCAGGAAGACGTTTCCCCAAAGACGCGAACTGGATTGGCAGGCGCGATCACCGGAGCGACCTTCCTGGGTGTCGCCGCGAGCATGGGCCTCATGACGTTCAACCCCAGCTTCGTCGGGTCGACGACAAGCACCGTCCGGCAAGCCATGTGGCTCTTTCCATTCCTGAGCGCGGCATTCTTCTACATCGTTCTCGTACCTTGCGAAATCGGGTGCACGATGCGTCGTCTGCCGCGTATAGGCCGGGCATGTTGCTGGGGCGCTGTCGCGTACTTGGCCGCGTTCACGTTGCTCTACTTGGCCCATCAGGTCTACTGGGGCAACTATTGGAAAGGAGGCGAGCCCGAGGCAGCGCTATTCAGTTCGGACAAAGCCCTGGCCGGCGCGCTCGTGGGGTTTCTCCTGGGACTCACCCGGCGGTCCCGAAACCGATTGCCCGATACCGAGCTGGGCTGGGTTGTGCTTTGGTTTCTGGCGTTTCTGTGTTTCGCACTTTCGACCTGGGGTCGCGGTTACATTCTTGGACTCTCCCCGCAACGGGCCATGGCGATGCTTGGAGTGCCGCTGGCGCTGTTGGCCGCGCACCGCGTTCACGTGCTGCGGATTCATCACCCCAAATTCGCCCGAGGCGTCGTCGCGGTCATCGTGACATGCGGAATCACGTCTATTGCGGTGAGCGCGACCTGTTTCCAGGGCCCGCTCTTCCATAGACCCGGCAAGGGACCGTTCGCCTGGCACCATGTCGAATCCATGACTCCGAACGACGCGGAAGTGCTCGAGTATCTGAACTCCGGCGTGGTGTTGTCGACACGACCACTCAGCAACGTCGTCGCCCTTCGGCCTGGGAACCAAGTGACACTTGGTGCCGCGACCGGACTGGGGGACCAAGTGTATGAAACGATGGAGGAAGGCGTCGACCGGTTCTTTTCTCCCGACGCGGGACCCGAGTTTCGTGTCGACTATTTGAAGGAATGGTGTATCGACTACGTATTCTGCCCGGATACTTTTCCGGTATCACCGGAGACCGTCCGGCAGCTTCGTCAAATGGATGAACTGGAAGTCGTCGCGGAAGCAGGGGACGCCGTGCTGTTTCGAACACGCGATACGGAGAGTGCCGGACCTTAGCCCGGAATTCTGACACGCACCAAACGTCGAATCCGTAACCCCAAACCGCCCTGGAGCTTCGCGTGCCGGCCCGAGCGTTTTGGGTTCACGGAGCGCGTGCGAGAATTCCTCAACAGTGAGCCCACCGTTTTTCTCGAAAGCATTTCTCACCGCGTCCAAGGTACGGTCGGCAAGACGACGACTTTCGGGGTGGTGAGAAATGCGGATTAGCCCCCGATCCGGCTCGCACCTGGTGCCGACACCGGGATCTCGACGCCAGTCGAAAAGAGTTTGGGTTGGTTCAGTGGTCGTCCACCGGGTTCTCGCCCAATAGCAGCCGCAGAACGGCATTGGCCTGATGATGGGCCGCCACGCCGACCCGCGGCGCCATGAGCCCCGTGCCGGGTTGCGCCGCCGTGACGAGATCGCCGATTACCGTGATGCCTTTCCCGAGCTTGCGCGTAACGACGGTGTTACTCGGGGCGTGGCCCGCAAGGCCAGTCGCCACGACGATGGGAACGTCCGGCCGGGAGCGCCGAAACGTTTCCGTCAGCATCGCTTTCTCTTCCGCCACGTCGAAGGCCTCAGCCAGGACGTCAACGTGCGCGAATATGCGCGAAACGTTTTTCGGCGTGAGGCGTTCGGTGTGCACTTCGAGTGATACGTACGGATTGATGCGCGCCAGATTTGCGCTCAAGGCCTGCGTCTTGACCATGCCGATCTGATCGATGAAATACTGTTGGCGGTTCAGATTGCTCGGTTCCACCACGTCGAAGTCCACCAGCACCAGTTTGCCCACACCGACCCGGGCTAAGGCTACGGCAATGGCCGAACCCAAGCCACCGAGCCCGGCGATACCGACGCTGGATTTCTTGAGCGTTCGGTGCACGCCCGGGGTGTGGCGCGCAGCCATCAAGGCTTCCATTTCATCTTGCGCGGGGGCTTCCCCGCGCCGGATGAACACGACCTCGTCCCCCTCGGAGAGCACGCAGTCGTGCCGCACGGGGGCGCCGTTCAAGACCACCACGTCCGCGTCGTGCTTCACGGCGTCGCGCAAGCCAAACAACGTGGCGCCATCTTCGAGGTCATAGGGCTTTTCAGACAACAGAATTCGCATCGTACGTTCCTTCTCGATGAGTGCAGCACCACGTACGATTGTACCAGACATTCGGTACGCGCGGCGTGATGTCGAAAAAAAGGACCCGCGAGACGCGGGTCCTTCACTCGGCACAGATGATAAAATACTACACGACTTCGGGCACGATAAACGGATCGCGATAGTCGCGGGTCAAATACGCATTGGCTTCGGGATCGTTCTTGTACACTTCTTTCTCGGTGTCGATTTCCAGAACTCGATTGACGCGCGCGCCGGTCAATGCATAATGCGACAGGGCCGCCGAATAGTGGCCGTCGATCGCCTTGGCGTTGACCGCTTCGGCATCCCGGCTGCGTACGCAGTCGATGAAATTCTGGAAGTGATGGACTTCGTCGCCGTCGTCGGCTTGTTTGACCAGCTCGTTTTCCTTCCCGAGGTAGGCCTTGTAGCCATTGTAGTTCGGGAACGTCATCCAACCCTTGGACCCGTAGAACATCACCCCGAAGGACCGTCCGCCCGCTTCGTCGTTGGAACACCACGGCCGCACTTCCAAGGTCATCATTTTGTCCTTGCCGTCGTCGCCTTTGAACATGTAGGACGACGCGGACACGTTGTACACTTCCTTCGCGTCGTCCCACAGGAACATGCCGCCCATGGACGCGACGCGGTACGGCGTGGTGACGCCCAGGCCCCATCGGGCCGCATCGAGCTGGTGCACGCCCTGGTTGCCGATGTCGCCGTTGCCGTAGGCCCACACCCAGTGCCAGAAGTAGTGCACGTACAAGCCTTGGCCGTCTTCGTTCAGCATGAACGGCTCTTCCTGGGCCGGACCTTGCCAGATATCCCAGTCCAGGCCGACGGGGGCCGGTCCAGCGTGGCCCTTACCGATGGAGGGACGCCATTTGTAGCATACGCAGCGCGCCATGTACACGTCGCCGATGAGGCCGTTCTTCAATTCATTGATGCCTTCGATGAAGCCCGGATTGCTGCGAAGCTGCGTGCCGTGCTGCACGATGCGCTTGTACTTCTCCGCCGCCGCCACGACCTTCCGCCCTTCATAGACGTTGTGGGTCATCGGCTTTTCGACATACACATCCTTGCCCGCCTGGCAGGCCCAGACCGCCGCCAGCGAGTGCCAGTGGTTTGGCGTCGCAATCGAAATAACGTCGATGTCCTTGTCGTCAAGCACCCTCCGGATGTCCTGCTCGAACTTCGGTTCCCCCAGCTTGTTCTCGCTGAACCACTGGCCAACCGGTTTGAACAGGCGCGAATCTACGTCACAGACCGTCGTTACTTGCGCGTTCTCGATCTGCTGATACGCGCGAAGATGACTCCGGCCCCGGCCGTTCACGCCCATGACGCACACATTGATGCGGTCATTGGCGCCAGCCCACGCCGTCTTTGACGTACCCAGCAAGCCCAATCCCACTGCGGCGCCCGCGGTAGACCCTTTCACAAAATTCCTACGTGTTATTTCGCCCATGGCTACCTCCGTTACACATTCGTCTAATGGATACACGCGCCGCAGATTGGCGCTCAGCCCCATCATGCTACTCCAAAAACAGCTCGAATTAAAGTGCGATTTGATTCGGTCGGCGGGGTGTGCGAGGCTCGCGTAAGGTGAGTGTCGTTTCGCCGCCTTGGGAGGGACTTCGCTATCGCGGTAATCGGCAGGGAGATACAATGGTGCACGGTGCAATTCTCAGTGCGGCGATCGCAATCGGCCTCGCGGGAAACCCGGTTTCCGCGAACGGATTTGCTCCATTACAGCCCAATCAATTGACGATTCGCGGCCGCGACGCCCACCCCTGCGTCAGCTTGAATCCGGAAGACGTGAAACAAGCCAAGCAGCGCATCGAGCACGATGCCTGGGCGCGCAAGTTGCGCGACGGTATCATCGCGTCGGCGGACACGTGGCTGCGCGAATCCGACGCGTTCTGGCTGC
Organism: Candidatus Hydrogenedentota bacterium; assembly: GCA_963745075.1. Lineage (GTDB taxonomy): Bacteria > Hydrogenedentota > Hydrogenedentia > Hydrogenedentales > SLHB01 > JAHDWY01. Next base: position 103,946 of record CAVUWV010000001.1, read on the forward strand.
GCTTTCTGCCCGAGCCGGGCGCTTGTTACGCCTACGGATTCACCGGCGATCCGATTACGGGAACCTCCTTCGGGACCTGGGCGGGCGCCCGCTGCGACTGGGATCATCCCGGACAGGTGCGAAACACGGAGGGGCGATGGCTACCGGACGAGGAATACCCGGACAGCGGCGAAGGATACGTCGCGCCCGACGGACGCATTCACTACTTCGTCGGCATCTTCAATGCCTGGGTCACCGAACAGTGGACCTTGAACGCCCTGCCCGCGCTTTCGCAAGCCTATCTTTTAACCGGTGACGAACGCTACGCCGACCGCGGCACCCTGTTGCTGGATGCCCTGGCGTCTATCTACTCCGAGTCGACGTCCGGTTCCTGGGATTATCCGAGCAACCCGCCCAGCGGCCGCTTTGCGCGTCCCTGGTACCAGGTGGCGCGAACGCTGGTGAAGTATGTTGATCAGTATGACTTCCTGTACAACAGCCCATCCATGGACAAATCGTCGTTGCGCGACGGACTGACGCGGCGCGAAAATATCGAGCAACACCTGCTGTTGGACGGCGCGTATTACTGTTACCAACACAGCTTCGATGGGGCATTGCATAACGGTCACGCGGACTATCTGCGCGGCGCCCTCGCCGTCGGATGTGTGCTGGACGTACCGGAGTACGTTGCGGCGGCGGTTGAAAGCCCTTTTTCCATCTACACGATGCTCGCCAACAATATCGACCGCGACGGGAGATATTACGAAACCGCGCTGGCGTATGCCATTCACGCGCGGTTGCTCTACCTGACCTTCGCGGATCCCCTGTACAACCTGCGGAGCGCCGAATATCCGGACGGCATCAATCTCTACGACGATCCCCGCATGGAGGCGAGTCTGTTTCTGCCCGACCTCCAAGTGGAACTTGCCGGACGCCGGCCCAATTTCGGCGACAGCGCGCCGGACACAGTTTACCGAAAGCCACCGGAGCATCCGTTCTCGAAAACGGACTACCAGTTCCTGGAGCGCCTGTACGCGATGGCCTCCGATCCCGCAAAACGGGATGAGTACGGGAAAGCACTTCAATACCTGGCCGAGGACGATCTCAACCGGTTGCGAACGGAGAATCCGGACCAATGGCTGCTTTGGCACGCCGCCGAGCCGCCCACGGAACATGGTGAACTCACGCCTATCATCACGGCCCGCCTCCACGGTTCGTGGGTAGCCGGCACCAAAGGAATGGCACTCCTGCGCGGCGGCAAACAAGCCGCATTGGTCCGCTACGGGCCGAGTTTGAACCACGGCGATCCCGACGATTTGGGGTTGCTCTACTACGCGGACGGCTACGAGTCGAGCTACGACATCGGGTACGGCTTGGGCAGCACCCACGTGCACGTCGGGTGGGCGTCGAGCACGGCCAGCCATTGCCTCGTCACCGTGGACGAAACCAATCAGCTTCAAGGCGAAGGGTCGGGCGGAAGCTTGAACTTTTTTGGTTCCCTGCCCGGCGTGCAGGTCGTGGACGTGTCAAGCCCACTCAGTTACTCGGAGCAAGGCGTGACCGAATACCGCCGGACCGTCGCGCTCGTGAATGTCGGCGGGTATCTCGTGGACATCTTTCGCGTGACCGGTGGCCGCCAGCACGACTACGGCTTTGGGAGCATCGGCACCGATCTCTCCATCGACGGGGTGCCGGAGTTGACGCCCCAGGAAGGCAGCCTCGCCGAAGGCTACGACTGGGGCCGTCAAATCGGCAATGACGGCGACATCAAAGGTTATCCCAACAAACCCTATTGGAATCCGCCGCCCGGCAACGGGTACGGTTTCTTCTTTGACGTTCGCCGCGGCAAACCGGACCCGGTATGGTCGGGTACCTGGGACATCGCCGGGGACGTGCCGACCCGATTCCGCATGCTCATGCTGGGCGATCCGGGCGAAGCCATCGTCGCATCCGCGCCGGGGCTATATCCGACGAAGCCGCTGTCGAGCTACGTCATATCGCGCCGAATCGCAGACAGTGACAGCCCCCTGCAAAGTACTTTCATCGCAGTCTACGAGCCGTATCGGACCGATCCGTCGGATCCGCCCGATCGGACGACCGGCCCCGCGCCCATACTCGGTACCGTTCGCCGTGTCGGCGCCACTGCATTGGAAATCAACCGCCTGGATGGCGCCATCGATCTGATCCTCTGCGGGTCCGCTCAAGTCGAAACATCCTACGGCTCGGTAACCTTCGACGGCGACTTCGGGTACCTCACCGGCGACGGCACGCACGTAAAGAGCGCGCAGTTGCTGGGCTGTGACCGTTTGGCCGTGGGAGACACTATCTTCGACGAAGGGCCAGCCGCTTTCGAGGCGAAAGTCGTGTCCGTGGACCCGGAAACCTGTGCGGTGGATGTGGACCAGACCGTTCCGGATGGCCTGGAACAATACATCGCCGTGTTCAGTAACCCTGCGTATTCACGAACGACCGCCTATCATATTGCCACAGGACGTGGGAAGCGGCTGACCCTTCAAGGCAGTTCGCTCGTACTGGGAAAGGGACGCGTCCAGGAAATACGTGATGACAAGACCATCGTCAGCGACGTGACCCACGAATACGCGAAGACCGTCCGGGTCATGCGTTCCACCCGGTTCTTTGATGGCAAGCGCGTTGTCGGACCGAAGGGATCGGCCACCCGCGTGCGCTCCACCATCCCCGGCACGCCCTTGATTCTCACCGTGGACGACGCGCACGCATTTCGTCAGGGTGACGTGTTTGAGTATGTGGACGTTTCTGAAGGCGATACCGTCCGAATCGCGCTCCCGCGCACGCACACGGCGCCAAACTGACGAAGTACGCCGCGGTCTGCTAAGATACGGGCTCATTACGCAGGAATTGGGAATGTCTTCTGGGTATTAAATTCACGTACACCTAAGCATGGGTGCACAGACTGGAGAACATCCACCTTGATCCCCCTTCAAAGGGGGAATTGAAAACGCCCAATTCGCGGTGCGTTTTGGATGATTGCAGATCCGGACGTAGATCCTGAGCTGCCGTGCGCACTCGAAATCCGGGATGCGCCTGCTTCCCCCTTTGAAGGGGGATCAAGGAGGATGTGAATCCGGGTAAGTGTATCCCCATTGCGTTGTGTAAGGTCGCAACCGAGTTAACGGAGGGAATCATGAGACTGTGCCGGTTTGAACGAGACGGAGAAGATTACGCAGGATTCTATTTCGACGATAAAGTCGTGCCCGTCGATACGGCCGTGAGCGCCTGCGAACAAGGTACGCATACGCGGCACGATCTCCCGGGCGGGTCGAGTCTGCTTGCCATGCTGGCATGTGGCGCACATCATGCCGCGGCCAGGGCCGTCGGGGATTGGTTGACCAAGAACCTGGATGGTGTAGAAGCGCTCGACGTTTCCCAAGTCCGTCTGCTGGCGCCGTTTCCCGAACCGCGCAAATTGTTCCTCCTCGCGGGAAACTATGCGGCCCACATCGAAGAGGGCGGTGGCCACGCCGTCGAGCGTGCGCGAACCTTCCCATACGTGTTCATGAAGCCCGTTACCACCATCAACCACCCGAACGCACCGGTACCAATTCCCATCGTTTCACCCGACCATATCGACTGGGAAGCCGAACTGGGCGTCGTCATCGGCAAGACGGCGAAACACGTCAAGGAGGCCGACGCGTTGAGCTACGTAGCCGGCTATACCGTCATCAACGACGTTTCCGATCGTCAATACCAGCCCAACCCGGGGCGTGAGAAGCGTCCGAAGGATGAGTTCTTTGACTGGCTCCACGGCAAATGGCACGACGGCTTTTGTCCCATGGGTCCCTGCGCCATCACGGCCGACGCTGTCGCCGACCCGCAGGATCTGCACATCACGCTCAAGGTGAATGGCGAAACCAAGCAGGATGCTTCGACCGCGTTGCAGATCTACCCCGTCGCGGCAGTGATCGAGTTCATTTCCCAATCCGTTACCCTGGAACCGGGCGACATCATCTCCACGGGCACTCCGTCAGGCGTGGGCGCGGCGTCGGGAACCTTTCTCCATCCCGGCGACGAAGTCGAGGCGGCTATCGACGGCATCGGTGTGTTGAAGAACCACATGGTTGCGGAGTCCCTCTGAGCAATTTTGGACTAAGACGACATTGTCTTTGGCAGAAGAACATCCCCCTTGATCCCCCTTCAAAGGGGGGAGAAGAGGCAACGCTTTGCGTTGCGTTCTTGCTCTGGAGGTTGGCTAGGTTCAGAGTCAGGCGCGGCCCATATATCGATAAACGTAGTTGAGCAAAACTCCCCCTTTGAAGGGGGATCAAGGGGGATGTTCTTCCGGGCAGATACGCTGATTCTTCGTTTTGCCCCATACATTTTTCACTTCAATTCGATTCTTCGCCACGCGGGTAAGTCGAACCCCGTCGCGCCGGGCGTCACGGGGAATCGCTTGATCGCTATCGAGTCTTTCATTGTCGACGCAACCGGCAACCCGGTCCAGGAATCGCCACTTTTCACGCGGACGTACTCGGTGCCATCCCGGTCGTGCTCAGGCCAGTCGGTGGGTCGTGGCGCCGACGTCACGATGCGTTCATCGGTGGCCTCGGCGATCATACCGGTCCAATGGGCCGCTGCGTCGTCGAATCCCTTCCCGCTCGTTCGAAGTTTCGACGCGCCGAGAGCCCAGAGCCATGCATCCCCTTCGCCGTGGAAGACGATGCCCAGGTCGCCCTGGAATGACACGTCTGCGATCGTCTCGGCCCTATCGAAGGCGTTCAGAATCAAATAGGAGCCCCATGCCGTATCCACACGCAGCGCGACGGCGTTGGGCCCCGCGTCGGCAGGCACATCGATCCGTTCCGCCTGACGTACGCGGACACCATTCGGGCCATCCATGGGTTCATGCACGGCAACAAACGTGCTTGACAGGTCGTCGGCTTCGCGGATCGCGTCTACGTATCGCACGCGCCGCCCCGCGTCGTCGCGGGTCTCCTGGCCGGGTCCGTTCGAGGCCTCCACCCGCGACACCGGCGACAACATCCACAACCGGTACCCGTGATTCGCATCGTGCCACATCGTTTGCCACGTTGCCGGCGGGTCGTCGACCGCTCGGACATCACGCAACCCGAAGATGTCTTCCCGTGTCAGGCTCGACCCAACGTCTGGCAGTGGCGGTTCGGGCGGCATGTTGATGCCCGTGAATGCGAGACCGTTTTCCGCCGTGTCGCTGGCCGCGACTTCGCTGAAGACGCGGAAGTCGTGTTTCTTGCCCCCGGTCACGCGAAAAATATCCACCAGGACGTTCTTCCCTTCCGGTCCTTTGAGCAGCAAGATCATCCGGCGGTAGTCGGAACACTGCGCATAGGCGGTGGACGACGCCTCCACCACCGATACTTCGTCACTCGTCGCCATCGAATGAAACGTCGGCACGCGGTCGCCCATATCCTGATTGGCGTCGTCAACGATGACGAGATTGTGGCTGAAGGCATTGTGGATCCAGTTGTTCAGCGGCATATCGCCGACGTAACCCTGATCGCCGAGATAGGTCGCATCGTTGCTCGCGTAATAGAGCGACAGGTTATCGTTGTGACGATGCCCGCCCGGCGGCGCAAACGTCAGCGCCGCGACCGTCGCCGCATCACCGTCTCCATGACGGAGAATCGCCGTCATCCAGGCGGGGAAATAGATCTCCGGCGGCGCAAAGTCTTGTTCGCGATTCAACGCATCTTCCGAGAGATGGATGAGCCCGTAATCCGTGGGACGTGCATCGCCGCGCAGCGCATGTAGGATCCCCGCATACCGCTCGGGATAATACTTTGTCCCAACTTCCAGGATGTACGGACTCGGATACGTTTGCACCCGCGTATCGCTCACGGGCAAGTACGAACCCGAGGGATGCAGTTGATCGATGACGGCTCCCAACATGAGCCCCAGCCGTTCATCGGTGTGAAAGTAGTCCACAACCCCGCTGCGGCCTTCAAACCCTTCCGGCCAGCGGAATCCATCCAACGTCGTTGGGATGGCGATGAGCTGCGACAAGTACATGTTCGTATACGCGGGGCTTTCCTTGCTGAACCCGTCGTACAGGAAGGACTCGTCGCGCACGCGCTCGTACCCGCGCAACGCCACGTCCGCATATTGGGGAAGCCCAATACATTTACCGACCGCCGCGAACGCGTTGTACAAGCGCGGGGACTTGTTGTTGGCACTCTCCGCCTTCCCCGCACCGCCTACGTAATGTTCCGCGCCCATGACGTATTCGAGAAAGAAATCCCGTTCGACGTGCGCCCGGGTCTCGTTCGTCCAGAGCGGCTTCCCGTTCTCATCCCGCGCGTCGTGGAGCAGGTCGTAGGCGAGCGCTGCATCCGGCAGCCCCGAGATCGAATCCGTGCTCGAGTGGATGCGCCCTGCGCCCCAATAGTTTTGTTCCATGCGCGCCTTCTCGACGGTATCCTTCGCGTACACGTCCGCGCAGAGATGCCGTTTCCACTCCAGCGGAAGGTTCATGTCGTGCCACGCGGCGTACAGGGGATCGCAGTCCGCGATGGCGTCCCAGTAGTCGTGATACAACCAGTTCCGGTAGCAATCCGCGAACCGATCCAGGATTGCGATCCCCATCCTCGCGTAGCGCGGGTCATCCGTAACCCAATACGCAAAGGCAAGCGTGGTCACGGCCCGGCGCATGTATGTGATCTTGTTGGCGCGGATGACTCCGGAGAAGCTCACATGAATCGGGTGGCCGACCCAGTGCCAAGCCAGCTTGCCGCTGCGGTCGTTCGGGTTGGCACGCTCTTCATCATTCAAATAGAAGGTAAACGTCTGACCCATACGCGGCGCCTGCAATACGGCCGTCTCGGGATACTTCGGATCGGGGTAGACTTGGCCGCACGCCTTGCATTGAATTTGGTCGGGCTTTTCGCTCGACCAAGCGTACAACGAACTTCCCACCCCTTCCTGAGACTTTACGCCCACGCAGTTGGGGCAGGTGAATCCATAGGTATTGGTCGGGCTCAGCGCCGGAACCATGTCCTCGATGTAGCCGTCGGGCTTGGCGATCAATTCGTCAGCCTCGGCTTTGATGCTGCGAAACCAGTCCGCGCCCCAATCCGTCGATTCCATGCGGTGCCGCACGGTATTCAGGGCGTCCGCATCCACCATCACGGGATGGGTCTGTGGCACCCGCCCGGCAAGCATCGCGTCTTTGCGCGCTTCCATCTCTGCGCGAAACTCCGCCTCGGCCGGCGCGATTCCTGCTTGCTGCCACGGCATAAGGCCGTCACCGCGGGTCACGGCTTGCACGAAAGCCGCCTTCCGGTCAGCTTCAGATGGCTGCTGGGAAAAGGCCGCCAGCGTCAACGCCAACAGCATTCCCACGACGATGGACAACGGAACTCGCACGCGTTCCCCCTTTCCTGTTACTCTCGCGATCAAACGATTGTATTCGGGACAAACCGTATGGAGTGCCCCAGTGTATCACGTTCCCGCGTTCTGGACGACGCCGGGGCTCCAGTGTGAATGAACGAAGGAGTGTTTCAAAAATGGCCGCGTTTCGATCGAGTGTTTGCCTGTTGGTGGGACTTTCGATTTGTCTTTTGGCAGCATCGCTTGCCGAGGCTCAGGACTCAGTGTTCGAACGCGTTTTCGGTACGTCACGTGTGCTTGACGCCGGGCGCGTGGCCGCGGTCAATGCCTTGAAGCCCGGAGAACGACTGACGGTTGACACGAACAACGACGGTACACCCGATGAACTCTGGTACCTCGATACGGCCAAACGGCACACGAAGGGCCCGCTGCTCGTCCGCGTCGTGGACGAAGACGGCGATCTCGCGGAAACCGGACGCGGCGACCGCGACAGCGATTGCTATTTCTGGGATTGGGGCGCGGACGGTACCATCGATGTCGTGACCGATTACCAGGACGACGACGGCGACAATGACGTCGACGAGATGGGCATATTTTACGACAAGAATTGGAAGGACGAGCTCGACGATATCACGGTCTGGTGGGGTATCGACGTGGGGGACGACAATCTCCTCTGGTACGACGTGGACGGTACCTACTACCAGGATCGCTGCCAGTACCGGACGCACTTCAGCGGCGACGAGATGTTTTACCAATACCGGCTGGCCGCCGGGTGGGACGCGTGGTTGAACGTTTTCGAGGATCCCTTTGCCTTTTACGATCCGGATGGCGACCAGTGCAGCGAAGTGGTGGTGCGAGTCTGCGCGAAAGGCCACGACGTGGAGAACCTGCGCTACAGCATCGACGCCGACGGCGACGCGTTCGGCACACGAACGCACAATTACGAGTTCTCCGTTACCGCCATCCCCGGCGATACGCCCATGACCACCGACGGCGCGGACCTCGCGCCGGCGACCGTGCGCGGCATTCCGACGCATCCGGTTCTATCCTGGGAGAAAACAAAGGCTTTTGCGAAGAACGCCCCGTGGGGCAAAGCCATGCTGACGTGGGACGAGTTGAACGCCAACACCGACGAAAACATCGATCGGGATTCCCACGAGCGGTGGGAAGGGGTCCTGAATCATAAGTCCAAGCGCGGCGACTTTCCTCAAGTGGGCGGTCCGCCGGCCAGCGCGTTCAACAAGCGCGTCGAAATGGCGGAACATCCCGCGTCGCCGTTGCGCGTGTATTTTGACACCGCCGACAAACGACTGCATCTGCTCGGCGCGGCCTACGGCTACATCGACGTTGATTACAACCTGGACGGCGTCGCCGATGCAGCCTACGAGTATGAAGACCAGAACGGCGACGGCGTGCTGGACCGCCGCCGGATCGACACCGACGGTGACGGCACCTTCGAGCTCGATTGGCCCATGAACGGAAACTCACGCGAGATTGATCTCGAATATGAACCCGTTTCCGAACTGTACAATCCGACTTTGGATGCTGTGCTTGAGTCGAGCCAGCGATTCATCGACGCGGCCAAAGACGCCTTGGGTGAATCCGACGAGCGTGCGGCGGCGATCGAGTCGTTCTTCCTCAATGAACTTCCCGATTGGCACCGCGAGCGCGAGGTCGGTCTCGGCGTACGAACCACGCCCGGCGGCGCGCGGTACTATCTCGACCTCGTCCGCGATCGGCTCTTCGCTGCCCTTAAGGAACGATACCGGAATTCGGAGAGATGGCAGCCCTTTGAAAGCGCATATGCGTCTGGCGATATCGACGGGGCGACGAAGAGTTTGCGTAACGCGATTGCGGTACCCAATTCCCCCGTTGATCCTACGAGTTATGCGGATTTCACCAAACGCATCCCGATCGTCATCGACAACGCCGGCCAATCCGAGCGGCAGCGGTCGCCCATTGTTCTGTCCGTAGCGGAGATCAAGAAGACGGCGCCGGATTTCAATCCCAAGAATTGCGCGGTAGTCGCGCCGAACCGTTGGCTGGACTGGTTTGAACTGCCGCACCAAGTGGATGAACTCGACCCGGACGCAGGTGAGGAGTTGTCCTTCGTCACCGATCTCTCAGCGGACGCGGCATCGACGTTTTACCTCTATTACACGCCGGACGGTGAGCGCGACGAGTCGTTCCCGCGGCTGACGGGGGCCGTGCTCGATACACCGGCCTACGTGGCCTGGGAATCCGACGCCGGCGCCTACCGCTTTTACACGGGCCAGTTCGACTTCTTCGGCAAACAACCGGATCGCGGTCTGCCACGCGAAGAGCGGCTGCTCTACCCGATCGTCGAAGTCAACTACCACCAGCAGCAGGAGTGGGGGATGGACGCCCTCCACGTGGATTATTCTTCGGGTCTCGGTGGCTTGACGATGTACCTCGACGGAAAGGATTACCTTATCCAGAGCCCGGCGGGCGAGGGCGACGTAGTCTTCAACCACCGCGTGCTTGTTCAGGGTCCGGTCCGGGCCGCGGTCGAAATCAACGCTACAAACATCGTACCCGGCAACCCCGACATCACCGCGCGACTCGTTTGCCTGATCTATGCGGGCCACCAGGAGAGCGAAGTCCGGTGCCACGTTCAGGGCGTGGACGCGCCCATCGAAATCGCGGCGGGGCTGCTGAAGTTGGATGACGAATCGTGGTTCGCCGACCAGACCGCCGGTTACCTCGCGAGCACCGGATTCCAGGAGGAAGGGATCGGCGAGATTGCGCTCGCCGTCATCGTTCCGAACGCGCAACTGAACGAGGTTGTCGATCTCGAACCCGAGCGCCGGCTGCGTTGCGCCGCCCCGGAACACATGTTGCGCTATTGGATTATCGGCGATTGGCGTCGTGGCCGTCAGTACCCCGTGTCGCCGACCATCGACAACTGGCGCTATGAAGTGGACACGCTGGCGCGAATCGTGACAAGAGATCCCGGCATCTCGCTTGGCAACGTCGAGGCAGTCGCAGCCAGGATCTGACTGGCGGAAGACCACAGCCGGGGGCGGCTGTGCCACACGTCCAACTCCACCGACCGTGGCTGTGCCACACGTCCAACTCCACCGACCGTGGCTGTGCCACACGTCCAACTCCACCGACCGTGGCTGTGCCACACGTCTAACTCCACTGACCGTGGCTGTGCCACACGTCCAACTCCACCGACCGTGGCTTTGTCATTCTTGACAGCGTAATCGTCCAGACCGGCGGCCGACATACCAGAAACGACTGCGAGGCAAGCGAGTGTGGCACAGCCGCCCCCGGCTGTGGTCTTTCGCTTCGCCTGCCGTTTTTCGGGTGATTCGTGTGTTTTTGGCCGATAGACGCAGCACTTTCCGCAGTGAGCGCACTTCTTGCGATGTCCGACTTGCTCGCTTGGTGTGGGTCCGGCTTCAACCCAGCCGAACATTTACCGCACAAAAAGGGTCTCAAAGTAAACAAGAGGCGCTTGTAATCGTTCATTATATGCTGGAACTTCCTCTCAGGGCGGGGAATGTACTGTCTCGTTATTGAAACTCCGGGGAGAGATCGATCATGGCTAGGAACATTGCATTCGCGTTGTTGGCGTCCCTTTGGCTGGGGCACGCGGCACTGGCCGCGGACCTGGAGTTTCTGGAACGCTTCGCATTAGCGGACGACCGGGCCGAGGTCCTACAAGAACTCATTCCCGGCACCGAAGACTACTACTACTTTCACTGCCTCTACTTCCAAGAGAAGGCACAGTTCGATGAAGTAGACAAGCTGCTCACGACCTGGGTCGAACGGCAAGGCCAGACCCCCGGCGTTCAGGAAATCCGCAACCGACAAGCACTTCTCCTGTACTCCTCAGACCCCGAGCGAACGCTCGACTACCTGAAAACGACGTTGAATCTTGATTTCAATCAGCAGCGTCAGTTACCCGGCGAGGCGCCCGATTTGCCGTCGCGCCTTGATCCCAAACTCATCAGCCGCGCCACGTTGCTACAACGCGCGCTCGACAACGCGCAGTACAACGATACCGTAGACGGCTTCACCCGTCACGCTTACGACTGGCTGCTGGGCGTGGATCTGAATGAATCCCGGTTGCGCAGCCTGTTGCAGTCCCTCGACCTCCCGGATTATCCCAACCTCCCCGCCTTGGTCGCGAAGGATCTCAAGGCCCGTCACAGTGGCGGTTTCGGTTCCCTTCCCATTCACACGAAGATGGTACGCGAGCAACTCGACGAGCTTTTGGTGCTGATGCCGGAACTCTTGAATAATGACGTATTCATTCAGACCTATTTGCGACGGCTCCAGCCCGGCGCCGATGAACCCAACTGGCGGGTTCGTCCCCAAGAACGGGAAGCCTATCTGGAGCGCTTGGCCGCGTTTACCGACCGATTGGCCCCGGCGCAGAATTCACTGAAGGCCCTGGTCCTTTCTCATCGCTTGCAACATGACATGTCGCAAGGGGTCTACGATAAGGAGCGGTTCATCGAATACCTTCGTTTGCCGCGCCAGACCGATTATGTGAATCCCGCCTACCTGAGATCCCTCAACAACGTGCACTTCGTTCAGGATCTTCCCGGTGACATTCTCGCGGCAACGGCGCTCGATTCGGTGGGCGCAGACGAGGCTTTGGTACGCCAGTATTTGATGCACTTCTTCGAGTCCGGCACGGGCTACGACGACTTCACGACCTACATTCGCGAAGGCTACCTGAAGCGGCTCTTCGCAGAAACCAAGCTGCTGCAAGGCGCGGGCGACCTCGATCAATGGTATTCCTGGCTCGACCCGGCCACCGTCGATGCGCTCAAGAAACGGGTCAACGTCGAGTTCGTGCCCGAAAACCGGACACGCTTCGCACCCGACGACGCCGTCAGCCTGGAACTGTGGATCAAGAATGTTGACCGTTTGTTGGTCAACGTGTACGAGATCGACGCCAAGAACTATTACCAGCAATTCAACCGCGAGGTGAACACCGACATCGATTTGGACGGCCTCGTCCCGAACCATGAGGAGGTCTACACCTATTCCGAAGCGCCGCTACACCGGGTAAAGCGCCAATTCGAATTTCCCGAGTTGACGGGCCGCGGAGTATGGGTTATCGAATTCGTCGGTAACGGCCGAAGCAGCCGGGCGGTCGTCGAGAAGGGACGGTTGCAATACCTGAGCCGCACCGGACCCGCCGGGCAACTGATCGCCGTATTCGACGAAACCGGCCGGCAATTGCCCGACGCGTCGGTGTGGTTCTCCGGACACCTTTATACCGCAAACGATGACGGCGAGATTCCCTTGCCGTTCTCGACCGCCCCGGACCGAAAGCCGTTCGTGTTGTGCGACGGCGATTTCGCCACGCTGGACACGTTTCAACACGAAACCGAGGAATACCGGCTTGCCGCCGGATTCCACGTCGACAGCGAATCCCTGCGGCCGGGACGAATGGCCGACGTGGCCGTTCGTCCGCTTCTGTATCTGAATGGGACGCCGATCCCGGTGAGTCTGATCAAAGATCCTGTGCTGACCCTCTATTCCATGACCGGAGACGGGATCACGAGCACGCAGCAGGTTCGGGACTTCCCCCTTCACGGCGGTGAGTTATCCATTCACTCCTTCCGGGTTCCTGAAAACCTCGCCGAAATTCGATTCACGTTGACCGGCATCGTTGATCGGTTTACCGACCCGGAACCGCTCAACGTCGTCGCGCAACAAACGTTCCCCGTGAACGGCATCAACAAGACCGAGCAGACCGCCGCGCTATTCCTGTCCCGCGTTGGTGGCGAATACATACTCGAAGCGCGCGACAAGACCGGGTTGCCCCTTCCCGGCCACGTCGTATATCTGCGCATGAACCACATCGACTTCACCGACCCCGTGGACGCGAATCTCATTACCGACGCGGACGGTCGCATTATCCTGGGCGCCCTACCGGACATTGAGCGACTCGCTGCGACCGGCCAAGACATGAACAAACAGGACTGGGATCTGAGACAACCCGAGTTCAACTATCCCCGTGTGTTACAGGGCGATGTCGGGGATGCGTTGCTGGTCCCCTTCAACGCAGGGTCGACGAAATCTGAACACAATCAGGCGACGCTACTCGAAATCCGTGATGGCGAGTACACGGGCGATCGGACCGATGCGTTGACCTTCACAAACGGGTACGTCGTCGCGTCGGGACTCCCCGGCGGCGATTACCTGTTGCATCTCAAACCCGCCGATCGACGCATCCACGTTCGTCTCACGGAAGGGGTCGACGGATCGTATTTTGTGGCGTCTGAGGAGCGTGCCTTGGAGATCGACCAGCCCACGCCCCTCCAGATTCAACTCCTGGAACCGGATGACGAAAACGTCCGCCTTCGCATTGCGAATGTCAACGACCTGACCCGCGTCCACGTGGTGGCTTCGTGTTACCAACCGGACGTTCCCTTGTTTGACTCGTTGAACGTGACACAACCTTTCGCCCCCGACGCCAGAGCGGTGAATACCGGCTATGCCCTGTACCAATCGGGGCGCGATATCGGGGACGAACATCGCTACATTCTCGAACGGCGTTTCGCGGCCAAATATCCCGGGAACATGCTGGACCGGCCCTCATTGCTGTTGAATCCGTGGGCGGTGCAGGAAACGCAGGCGCAACAAGAATCGGCCTCGGCGGGCGAGCCGCCGCCTCCGGCGGCACCTCCGCCCTTGGCTCAGAGATTATCGCAAGAAGGAGAGGAGCGCCAGGAAGAGTCCGCGCCACCTTCTCCCCCGTTCTCACCCAGCTACGACTTCCTCGGCGGCGACGCGGCTGTCTTCTACAACCTGAAGCCCGACGACAAAGGTGTGGTGACGATTCCCCGCAAGGACCTGCAAGGGCGGCAGTACCTTCAGATTGTCGCGACGGATCCCTTCTCGACGGTTGCAAGGAACGCCGCGCTCCCGGAACGAGACGTTCCAACGCGGGACCTTCGGCTGACCAAAGCGCTCGATCCGGCGCAGCACTACGTCGAGAAGAAACGCATCCGGGTCCTGGAAAGCGGCGACACCCTCGAGGTCAGCCTGACCGGCGAGGCCCAGGTCCAGGCGTACGATTCGATTCCCGCGGTATTCGCCTTGTTCCTGACGTTGAACAACGACCCTAAATTGAGTGAATTTCAGTTCATAACGCGTTGGCCGAAGCTCACTCCGGAGGAGAAACGGGCGCAGTTCTCCAAGTACGAGTCACACGAACTGAACTTCTTTCTTTATCACAAGGACAAAGACTTCTTTGACGCGACGGTTCGGCCCTTCCTCGAAAACAAGGCCGCCAAGACCTTCCTGGACCATTGGCTGCTTGGTGACGATCTCGGCGAATACCTGGAACCCTGGAGATACGGCCAACTGAATCTGGTCGAAAAGATCTTGCTGGCACAACGCATCTCCGAGGAACACCCGCACACGCAGCGGTACGTTCAGGACGCGCTCGACATGATTCCGCCCGATCCGGAGTGGTTCAACGCGCGGTTCATGACGGCCCTGTACGGTGGCGCGCTGGCCGAGCGCACAAGTGGCGGCAGCCTTCCAAACGTGCAGGTCGGGGGCGAAATTCGGGTGCGCGAGAACTACTTCGCGAGCTATGGTTTTGACGGCATCGCCGATAGCGGTGGGAAGCCCGAGGGTCCATCGGGTAATGGTGGTTTCGGCGGTGGCGGACTCGGCGGGTATGGAGGCGCGGGGAGGGCTGCGGGACAGCCTGCCGTTCTTGGAGTGGAACTCCATGACATGGTCCAGGCGTGGGACGCGCCGGCGGAAGAACTCAATTCGATTGGCTACGTTGAGCAACGTTCCCGTTTGAGCGTAATCGCTGACTTTGACCAAGACGCCATGAGACGCTACCGGGCCCTGTACCGGGCTACGGAAAAGACGCGGGAGTGGGTGGAGAACAACTATTACAAGCTCCCGGTTCGCCAACAAGGACCCGACTTGATACGGTTCAACGCGTTCTGGCTGGACTACGCACAAAACGATGCGGGCCGGCCGTTCCGTTCGGAACACGTGACCGATGCGGCTAACAGTTTTCCGGAAATCCTCCTGGCGCTTGCCGTGCTCGACCTCCCCTTCGAAGGCGCGGAACCCGGCACGGAGACGAACGATTCGCACTATACGGTCAAGGCCGCAAGCCCGCTTATCGCGTTCTACAAGGACATCGAACCGGCCGAACGCACGGACTCGGACACGCCGATTCTCGTCAGCCAAAATTTCTTTCGGCTTGACGACCGATACCGGCACGAAGGCAACCAGCGGTTCGACAAATTCGTGACGGATGAATTCCTGAGCGGCGTGGTCTACGGTTGTCAGGTGACCGTTACCAACCCGACCTCGACCCCCCACAACATCGAAGTGTTGCGTCAGGTGCCGGAAGGCGCCATCCCCGTGGCGGGCGGCCGGTACACCAAGAGCGAGCGGATGCGGCTCGAACCCTACAGCACCGCCACGATCGAATACCATTTCTACTTCCCGGAACCCGGCGAGTTCGATCATTACCCCGTGCACGTCAGCGAAGAAGGCGCCTTGCTGGCCTTTGCAGATCCGCAACACATGTCCGTGGTCGAAGAACCCAGCAACGTTGATACCACGTCCTGGCAATACGTGTCGCAGCAGGGCTCCCCGGAAGACGTGCTCGAGTTTCTACGCACGCACAACCTGAACCGGATCGAACTCTCCTGGATCGCCTGGCGGATGCGCGACCGGACTTTCTATGACCAGGCGCTGGCGTTGCTCAGGGAGCGGCACATGTATCAGCCGGTCCTGTGGTCCTTTGCCATGTATCACAACGATCCCGTGGGTATGGCGACCTATCTGCAGTATCGGGACGATTTCGTGTCGGCGTGCGGTCCGAGCATCGAGAGCCCCTTGCTCACCATCGACCCGGTCGAACGAAAGGTCTATCAACACGTCGAATACGCGCCACTGATCAATCCGCGGACCCACAATCTGAACAGCAAATGGACAATCACCAACGATCAATTGCGGGTTCAGTACGCGTCGCTTTTGGGTATCCTGGCTCACCGGCCGGCCTTGGACGACGAGGACCTCATGGACGTGTCCTACTACATGCTGCTTCAGGACCGCGTGCATGACGCGCTGACGTTCTTTGATCGCGTGGCCGCAGGCAATCTGGATACACGCCTGCAATACGACTATTTCAAAACGTATCTCGCGCTCTACGAGGAAGACCCGGACTCCGCACGCCGGATTGCCGAGCAGTATAAAGACTACCCGGTGGAACGTTGGCGGAAGCTGTTCGACGACGTGCGCACGCAAGTCGCGGAAATCATGGGCAGCGACTCGGCCGGAACCGATAGTACGAAGCGTATGGAGCAGGACCAATTGGCGGCGGAAGCCCCGGGCCTGGAACTCGAAGTCAAAGAAGACTCGATGGTCATCTACTACCGGAACCTCGAAGAGTGCCGGCTTAGCTTCTACCCCATCGACGTCGAGATGCTGTTTACGCGCAACCCCTTCGCGCCGGCGCAATCGAGCCTGTTTGCCGGTGTGAAACCGGCGAGCGAGCAGACCGTGCGCTTCGATGCGAACCAATCCCAAGTCGAGATTCCCTTGCCGGATACCTTCGCGGATCGCCACGTCGTGATCCAGGCGGAAGCGGCCGGGATCAACCGCACCGGCATCCGTTATGCCAGCAGTCTGGTCGCGCAGTTGATTGAGACCTACGGACAGATTCAGGTCATGGACAAGGCAACGAACGATCCGTTGCCGAAGGTTTACGTGAAGGTTTTTGCGGCCATGGAGAGCGGCGAAACGCTTTTCTACAAGGACGGTTATACCGACCTGCGCGGCCGCTTCGACTACGCCTCGTCCAGCACCCTGGACGTGGGCGGCGTCCAACGGTTCGGAATCCTCGTCCTGGACGAAGCACAAGGCGCCAAAATCCTGACCGCAACGCCCCCCGGGCGATGACTACAACTCGACACAAGAAAGATGCTACATACACAAAGTCTGTATTGGTCCGCGAAGGTCCGTGTGAGTCCGTGTAGCTACTTCCGTATCCCGTTCAACGCGCCCTTCGCCGCCGCAAGCGTCTTCTTGATATCCTCGTCCGTGTGGGCCGTGGACACGAACCAGATGCCCATCGAGGTAATCTGCACGCTGCGCTCCTGCAGTGCAATCCAGAATTTGCGCCCCAGTTCGTAGTTGGTCTGGCGGGCCGTCCGATAGTCCACCACCGGATCGGCGTCCTCTGGCAAGAACGTCGCACTGAATACGGTACCGACGCCGCGCAGGGTGATTGGCATCTCCAAGTCGTCGGCCAATTCGAGCAGTTTGATCGAAAGCTGATCGCCTTTCGCGTTCGCTTTCTTCAACAGCGCTCCGTGGTCGGCGCTCATGGCTTCCAGGGCCGCGACCGTGCCCGCCATGGCGAGCGGATTCGAATTGTAGGTCCCCGCATGAACGGTTTTCAGGGTCCCAAAGCGTTCCATGTACTTCGCTTTGCCTGCCACCGCGCTTACGGGCATTCCCGCGCCCAACGCTTTG
Organism: Candidatus Hydrogenedentota bacterium; assembly: GCA_963745075.1. Taxonomy (GTDB): domain Bacteria; phylum Hydrogenedentota; class Hydrogenedentia; order Hydrogenedentales; family SLHB01; genus JAHDWY01. Next base: position 121,778 of record CAVUWV010000001.1, read on the forward strand.
GCAAAAATGGCAAGATCCGGAACGACCCCGAAGTACGCCTGTGCACCGCCCAAACCCACACGGAATCCGGTGATGACTTCGTCAAAGATGAGAATCACTCCGTGCGCGTCACAGAGGCTGCGCATCTTCGCGAGAAAGTCCGGTTGTCCCGGGATCAAACCGGCCGCCGACGCGAAGGGGTCACAAATCACCGCTGCCAATTCCTCGCCGCTCCGTTGGAACAATTCTTCCAGCAATGCGGTATTGTTCCACGGCAGCACAACAAGATTGGCGCCGTCCTCCGGTTGCTGTCCCTCGGAGGACGGGCGCAGCGGAGGGCTCTCGCGCGGCCCCAAGTCTGCCGTCGGCGAGGCCTGATTCCAGGCGATGGTGTCGAACCAGCCGTGGTAATGGCCTTCGAACCGCAGGACTTTGCCGCGACTGGTACAGGCTCGTGCCAGGCGTATGGCCGCGTGGACCGCTTCAGACCCGGTCGTGCTGAAGCGGACCATCTCCGCGCATGGCACATGCTCGCAAATAAGTTCCGCTGCCCGAATCTCGAGTTCGGTCTGGCCGCCGAACACCAGCCCCCGCTCGGCTTGGCGGCGGACGGCTTCGATCACTTTAGCCGGCGTGTGACCGAGTATCATTGGCCCGTGGCCGAGCAAATAATCGACGTATTCGTTGCCGTCAACGTCCCAGATTCGGGACCCCTTGGCTCGTTCGAAGTGCAGCGGCACCGGTTCCGAGATCGCCCGGATGTTGCTGTTGATGCCGCCGGGAATGACCCGCTTGGCCCGCTCATGGGCGGCTTTGGACTTGTCGTACGACACGTGTGCCCCCTAGCTCAACTGCACTTCTTTGCCGGTTCGGCTCGACTCGTACGCTGCCGCGGCCGCGGCCACCGCCTGGCGTCCGTCCCATCCCGGCGCGACCAGCGGCTCACCGTTGTGTATCGCATCGATCACGTTGTTGATGTTCGCCGCATACGTCTTCAGCCGCACGGGATCGAGGAAGCCTTTGCCGGCCCAGTCGATGGGTTCCTGCTCGGCCGCGACTTCCCAGTCGCCGCCATCGAAGGAAACCCGCATCTCGCCGTACCAGTCAACGTCGATCAACCCCAACTCGCACACGATCCGGGTGGCGCCACCGCTGCGCTCGAATCCCGGCTTCACTAGTTCGAAAGAGCAGAAAATCGACACGACCGAGCCGTCTTCCATCGTCAGCAAGACATCGGATGTACCATCGACCGGATATTGGCCGCTGATACAACGCACTTTCGCGAAGACCGATTTTATTTCCTGCCCGGTGAACCACCGGGCCTGATCGATGTTGTGTATTCCGTGCCCCATCAGGATGCCCACGTTGGCCGGAACTAATTGCCAGCGCGGCACGGCGCCTTCCATGCCGTTCGGCACGAGCTGGGTCGAGCGCATGTGCATGATGCGGCCCATCTTGTCCGAATCCAGCAATTTCTTGGTCTCGAGCGGACACGTGCGGAACCGCTGCGTAAACATTACCGCGCACTGCACGTCGCTGTCCTTGCACGCGCCCAAAATGGCGTCGCATTCGCCTACCGTGCATGCCATCGGTTTCTCGATGATGAGATGCTTGCCCGCGCGGGCCGCGGCGAGTCCCTGTTTTCCATGTACGTCGTGCGGCGTCGCGATGCAAACGAGATCGACGGCGTCGCTGGCGATAAGTGCTTCCGGCGACTTAAAGTGCGGGACCTCGTATTCCGTCGCCAACTTTTCCGATCGCGAACCACCCGCAACCCCGGCCAATGCCGCGCCGGGTACGAGTGTTTCCACGGCGCGGGCATAGGTTTGCCCCATGAACCCCGCGCCAAGTACTCCAATGCCAAGTGTCTTATTCGATTTGGTCATCGATTCAATCTCTTTCCGCAGTCGTTCCATTCTCATGATGGAGGATTCGTCGCGTAAATACCACCGTAAGCGCACCGGTTGCCAGCAGGAAAACGCCTACGACAATCGAGAGCCATCCTTCCCGGATGCCCGCCGTTACAAGAACGGCCAGGATCATAATCGCGCCCAAGGCGGCGCTGGCAATTCCAATCACGCGTACCGCGAGGGAAGCATCGCCTCCCGCATCCAGGTCCGCTTTCACCGGAAGCTCCCGTCTCGTCAGACCGGCGAGGAACCGAGCGATTCGGTCCACATGTTCCGGCGGATTGGGTTTTATGGCGCTCACCCCAAACAGGACGACCGTCGTCGGCACGGCCGTAATCCATGTCAGATACTTGACGCTTCGCAAATAGCCGAGATCTTCATAGCCGCCGAGGACGTAGGTCGCGACCCCGAGCACCGTGCCGACCACGAATGCGGTAACCGCTCCGGCGTTCGACGCCCGTTTGGATAGTAATCCGGCCATCATCGGAATTGCCACGGGCGGCAGGAGGACGCCGAACAATTGCGCCATGTACTTGACGAGATCTTCCTTCTCCTGCGCGCTGGCCAGCAGCAAGGCGATGACCATCGCCAATCCACCAATGAGAAAGGTCGAGCATCGTCCCGTCAGCACCAGTGCGCGGTCCGAGAAGGTTCTGCCGAAGAAGCGCTTCACGATGTCGTTGGTGATAACCGAGGCGCCTGCGTTGTAGTCACTGGAAAGCATCGACATGGTCGCCGAAAACATCGCCGCGATGATGACGCCGAGCATGCCGACGGGCAACAGTTGCCGGCAAAGCAAGGGATAGACATCGTTGAAGTTTGTGATATCCGGCATGAAGATGCGCGCCGCCATGGCCGGCAGAAAGAGCAAGGGAGGGCCAACGAACATGAGCGCCGCAACGAGATACCCCACCTTGCGCGCGTCGCGATCCGATGCCACGGAGTAGTAGCGCTGCACGTAGGGCCATTTGGTTGCATACGTGAGCAAGAGCAGCACCCCAAACGCGATCAACCACGGCCACGTGTAATCGCCGCCGACGGGAGAAGCGAAATGTTCGGGCACGTTCTCGACAAACCCGGTGATTCCGCCTACCCGTCCCAACGCTAACGGCACGAGCACGATAACCGCAATAGCGACAATGACGAACTGGATCACATCCGTGATCATCACGGCCCACAGGCCCCCCAGAAACGTATAGACGAGAATGATGCCGCCGCACGCCGCAATGGCGAGGTGAAGGCTGTAGTCGTGTTGGAGCCCGAGACTCACCGTCACCATCTTCCCGATGACGAACAGCTTCAGGCCATCGTCCACGATGATCAACGGTAGCCCGACCCAACTAAACCCCTGTCGCAACGCCGGGCCGAACCGGGTCTCGATGTATTCGAGCGGACTCGTCGTCGCTGCCCGGCGCCACCGTGCCGCGAGGAAATACGCGCTGAAGAGGCAACTCGGCACCGAGAACCACCAGATCGTGATGGCCACGAACCCATGCTGATACGCCAACGCCGAATACGCGACGAAGGTGAAGGCGCTGAAGGTGGTCATATACAGCGAAATCCCGGATACCCACCACGGCACCTGCCGGCCGCCGCTGAAGAAGTCCTTCAGATCCTTCATCCGGTTCGCGTAATACAGCCCGATCGCCAGCATGACCACGAAGAATCCGGTCAGGATGGCGTAATCGGCCGCCGCAAAACTGTTTCCAAATTCCATCGTGCGTTTTGAACTCTCGTGTCCGTTCCCTGCCGGCGCTTCGCAAACGGCGTCGAAATGCGGTATTCTGGCGCGAAGCGGTTCGTGAATCCCCAAATGCGTGTGCGAGCAACGATAGGACAAACTACCGTGGCGAAACAACCCCTGACCGGCGGTCCCGAAGTGCTGTTTGTACTTCTATTCGTGGGGCTTGGGTTCTGTTGGGCGCGACCGGCCGGCGCATGGGACGGATTCGACTGGAACACCTGGCGCGACATTACCAAGGTTTCGAAACCATCGGTGACCAGCCCCCAGGCAGGATTACCCGAATTACTGCCGCTCCTCGTGAGCGAAGGTCCTGATTCACCAACCATCGACTCCGTGCCGGCCTGGGAGTTAAAACGAAAGCGAATCATTGAGGTGCTTGAAGCGTTTCTCGGCAGCCCCGGAGACTTGACGGCGCCTCCGCCGACCGCCGAGGTTTTGGGTGAGGAAGACATGGGTACCTACACCCGCCGTCACATCCGTATCGCGAGCGAGCCGGACGATTGGATTCCCGCCTACCTGTTGATACCCAAGACGCTGCAAGAGAATCCAAACCCGGCGATGATCGTCCTTCACCAGACCCAGGCGCCCGGTAAGCGGGAAGCCTGTGGCATGACCGGCGATCCGAATATGGCCTTCGCGAAGGAGCTGGTCGAGCGCGGGTATATCTGCATCGCGCCCGACGCCATTGGTTTTGGCGAACGTATTCCGGAGGGGGAACAGCCGTACTACGGCGCCCACGAATTCTATCGCAAACACCCGGACTGGTCGTTTTTCGGTAAGATGATTTGGGACGTGCAACGCATTGTTGATTACCTCGATACCATCCCCGAGGTCGATTCCACGCGCATCGGCTGCATGGGCCATTCCCACGGCGCCTACGGCACGATCGTGTGCACACTGTTCGAACCGCGCATTGCGGCAGCCGTCGCCAGTTGCGGGTACAACACGCTCCGCACCGATCCCGACCCGAACCGCTGGAGCCATCTCACCGCGCTGCTGCCGCGACTCGGCTTCTACGTCGACGACATCAAAACGGCGCCTTTCGATTGGCACGAGATCGTGGCCTGCATCGCGCCGCGCGCGTATTTCAATTACGCCACCTTGAACGACCAGATTTTCCCAAATACTGAAAACCTGTCGACGGTCTACGTCCAACTCGGCGACGTCTATGAACTATACGGCGCCCGGGATCGGTTCAACGGAGTGTTGGTGACCGGCGTCCACTCGATTCCCCCGGATTCGCGGCAGATGGCGTATCATTGGCTGGACAAGCAACTTGATTTTCATCCCGCGCATGAAGACTGAGGAGGTACCATGGCGAAGATTTCCCGGCGTCAATTTGTGGCCGATACAGCGGCGCTCACCCTTGCCGCTTCGGCGAATCCGTCCCTCGCGGCGGCGGGTGAATCCGTGAAGCCAGGAAAGCACATCGAAGGGACCGAACGTCCTGTTTATTCTGGCCGATCAGCATCGCATGGATTGCCTCGGCGCGTACGGAAACAACCAGGTACGCACGCCGCATATCGACGCCTTCGCCGCGGAGGGCACGCGCTACACCAACAGTTTCTGCGCCTATCCCGTGTGCACGCCGTCCCGCTACTCCATCTTTTCCGGGCGCTACGTGCACGAACATCGCGGCTGGACCAACCATTGCACCCTGCCGCCGGGTATGGCGACCTGGCCGGAACTCCTGCAGGACGCCGGATACCGCACCGCATGTGCGGGCAAGATGCACTTTGCGCCCACCTACCTTGACGTTGGATTCGCCGAGATGTATCTGTCCGAGCAGAACGGCCCCGGGCGGTGGGACGACGATTATCACCGCATACTGAGGGACCGCGACCTCATCGACGCCAACGATCTCGAAGATCAGGAACGGGAGTTTCGTGACCAGGCGCGGAGGATCTATTGGGATAACTTCGGTGCGCTGGCCTCGAATCTGCCGGAGAAGGAGCACTCGACGACTTACACCGGCGACCGAGGCGTGGAGGCGCTGGAGCAATGGACCGGCAGCGGCAACCTGTTTGTCGCGAGCTTCATCAAGCCCCACCATCCCTTCGATCCGCCGAAGGTGTGGGCCGACCGCTATAACCCCGATGAACTCGATATCCTGCCCGGCTGGATCGACGCCTGCATGGATCACGATCTCGAATTGAACCCGGGGTATTTCCACCACGATACGCTTTCGCCGCCGGCCTTGCAGCAGGTTATGGCCCACTACTACGCCGCCATCGAGCATATCGATCATCAGGTGGGCCGCATGGTCGAGGTGCTCAAACGCAAAGGCCTGTACGACGACACGCTCATCATCTACACGAGCGACCATGGCGAATACATGGGGTATCACCACTTGCTGCTGAAAGGCGGCTACATGTACGACGCCCTGTCCAAGGTTCCGTTGATCGTGCGTCGTCCCGGTCCGTCAAACGGCGGCGGCGTCTCCGAGCGCCTCGTGTCGAACGTGGATCTCGCGCCGACGATTCTGGCGCAGTGCGGACTCGCTCCCGCGGAAGGGATGAGCGGACTCGATTTGAACGCGGACGCCACACGCGACGTGGTGTGCTCCGAAAGCCACGGCGGTGCGCAAGTCATGGCGCGCACGAAGACGCGCAAATTGCTCCGTCACGACAAATTGAATCGGGCATTCTTGTACGATCTGGAAAAGGATCCCCACGAAACGGTCAATTGTTTCGAGGATCCCGCGTATCGGGACAACGTCTACATGTTGCAGGACGCGCTTACAAAATGGCGGCCCGACCCACTTCCCGAGACGTATCTCAACCAGGACGCGCCGCAGATTGACCAACCCAACGTACCCCCGGACCTGAGTCACCGCGACGCCATGATGGCTTACACCCGAGAAAAGATGGCCGAGTTCAACGCCGCGCACAAAACCTGACCAATTCCAGCAGTCAGTTGCTGCTGTCCTCGGTGTCTCGGTTGTCCCTGCTTGTCCGTGCAGGTCCGTGTAAGTCCGCCCTACGGCACCGTCGAAAACCGGTACACCGTAATCTGGCTGTATTCCTCGCCCGGCCGCAGAATCGCCGAGGGGAAGTTCGGGTGATTCGGCGAATCCGGGAACCGTTGCGCTTCCAGGCAGAAGCCGCTGTTCTTCGGATACTTCACGCCGTTTTTCCCTTCAAACGATGCATTGAGGAAGTTCCCCGTGTAGAACTGCAAGCCCGGTTCTGTCGTTAGCACTTCCATCACCCGGCCGCTCTTCGCGTCCGTTGCACGCGCCGCCAATTCGAGCCAGCCGGTCGTTTTGTTTAATACATAGTTCAGGTCATAGCCTCCCGGCACATCGCCGAACGTATCTTCGATCGGATGGGCCGTCGTAAAGTCGAAAGGCGTTCCGAGGACCGGCGCGAGTTCACCGGTCGGAATCAACGTCTCGTCGACCGGCGTGTAGCGGCTCGCATTGATCATCATTTGCGTATCGAGAATGCTGCCGCCATCGTGGCCCGACAAATTGAAATAGCTGTGGTGGGTGAGATTGACCGGTGTGGCCTTGTCGGTCGTGGCTTGATAGGCGATCTTCAATTCGTTGTCATTCGTCAACGTGTAGGTCACCGCGCACGAGAGATTGCCGGGGTACCCTTCCTCCCCGTCTTTGCTCAAGTAGGTGAACCGGATGCTCGGCCCTTCGCTTGTGGCGAACGGAACACCCTTCCAGAGCACTTTGTCGAATCCGACCGTTCCGCCGTGAAGATGATTCGGCCCGTCATTGGTCGCAAGCGAGTATTCGGCGCCATCGATGGAGAATTTCCCCTTTGCGATGCGGTTGGCGTAGCGCCCCGCGATGCAGCCGAAGTAGGTATTGTGGTCGCGATAGCCGTCCAGCGTGTCGCAGCCCAGCACGATGTCGGCGAAGCTCCCGTCGCGGTCCGGGGTTTGCAGGGAGACCAGCGTCGCCCCCAATTCGATGAGCGTCGCCTTGAGACCGTTTGCGTTGGTCAACGAGAATGCCGTGACCACCGAGCCGTCCGGCATTTGACCGAAGGGTCGTTCGCTGATCTGCACTTTTGCCTGCGCCTGCGCCATTTCCACCCCTCCCAACAAAAGTATCATCACCACGGAACACCATCGCGCCATGACTGCTTCCCTCCACTTTGCATCACCCGATTCAACGTGGGTAGACTAAGCGTTCGCCCGTACGTAGAAGCACCAATCTAGTGAACAGTTGCCTGAATATCAAACTGGGCAGGTTCCGCGAATTCCACGTCATCGGCGCGGTGATTCTCGCTGGAGTAATCGTCGGCGAACTCGTCAAGCGCTTGGTCGCTCGCCGCGCCCACTTCGAGGCGACTCGAAAACTTGGTGATACGTGATCGTCCCACCCCCGATTCCGCCAGCCCGCGGTACGCACGTGCTTGCTTGCCGGAACACATCGCTTTCGCACGATTCTCGCGAAGTGAAATCGCAGGCGCCCACGCACTACAATACAAGGAGTCTTAGCCTGCGAGGAAGTCACCCATGGAACGAGACGAAGAAACTGCCCTATCCTCTGCCGGACCGGGTCAAACGTCATCCGTAAACGCGGCTACCATGATGGCCTGCGGTTCCTGCGGACGAGTCATCAGTGCCGGCGACGCGTTCTGTCGCTATTGCGGAAAGCCCCAGGGTCGCAAGAAGAAGGTCGCCTGGTACTACGAACCGGTCTGGATTCTGATCCTCGGGTTCGTCGTGGTCGGACCCTTGGTGTTACCCTTGGTGATTCTGTCCCCCAAGTTGAGCGTTCCCGTTAAGTGGGTGATATCTATTGCCTTGCTGGCGTACACGTTTGCGCTGGTGTATGTTGGCTGGGAGATGATCGTGTTAGTTTGGAATGCATACTCGCAGTTCAACGATCAAATGCGGGGGATCGGCTAAAACCTACCGAAGCGACTTGTAGTAGTTGATCAATCCGTTCGTCGACCCATCGTGGCTCGACACCGGGCTATCATCCGCCAGTTCGCCCTCAAGCGATTTCGCCAATTCCTTGCCAAGCTGGACGCCCATCTGATCGTAGGAATTCACGTTCCAGATGACGCCCTGCGTGAAAATCTTGTGCTCGTATAACGCGACGAGTTTGCCGAGCGTTTCGGGTGTGAGCTTGTGGAACAGGAACGAATTGGTCGGTTTGTTGCCCGCAAACGCCTTGGCCCGGGCAAGCTGGTCGAGCTTGGCCCCCGACACGCCCGACTTTTCCAACAGCGCGCGCACCTCGTCTTCCGTCCGGCCCACCATCAACGCCTCGGTCTGCGCGAAGAAATTGGATAGCAGTAGCTTGTGGTGCTCGCCCATCGGATTCTGCGAAACCGCTGGCGCGAGGAAGTCGCAGGGAATCAACTTCGTTCCTTGATGGATCAAGCTGATAAAACGCGTGCTGTCCGTTCGTGCCCGGTTCGCCCCAGATGATGGGTCCGGTCGAATAGTCGACCCACTCGTTGTCTTTCGTCACGCGCTTGCCGTTACTTTCCATGTCCCCTTGCTGGAAGTACGCGGGGAACCGGTGCAGGTACTGATCGTAGGGCAGGATCGCATGGGTCTGCGCGCCGAAGAAATTGTTGTACCAGATCCCGAGCAGCCCCATGATGACCGGAATGTTCTTCTCGAACGGCGTCGTGCGGAAATGTTCGTCCACCGCGTGCGCCCCGCTGAGAAAGGACTCGAAGTGGTCCATGCCGATAGAGAGGACCACCGACAGTCCAATCGCCGACCATACCGAATACCGGCCGCCGACCCAGTCCCAAAACGCGAACATGTTCGCCGTATCGATACCAAAATCCTCGACACCCTCCGCATTCGTGGAAAGCGCCACGAAATGTTTCGCGACCGCGGACTTGTCTTTCGCTTTGGCGAGGAGCCAGTCCCGTGCGGACGTTGCGTTCGTGATGGTCTCCAACGTCGTGAACGTCTTCGATGCGACGATGAACAGCGTCGTTTCCGGCCGTACTTGCTTCAACGTTTCCGCGAGATCCGTCGCGTCGATATTGGAGACGAAGTGCGAGCGGAGGCGTTCGTGCGCGTAGGGTTTCAACGCCTCCGTAACCATCAGCGGGCCCAAATCCGAGCCGCCGATACCGATGTTAACAATATCCGTGATTGCTTCGCCCGTATAGCCCTTCCAGGCACCCGACCGAACGGCTTCGCTGAAGGTTCGCATCTGACCGAGCACGCGATTGACGCCGGGCATGACGTCCTCGCCGTCCACCAGAATGGGACGGTTCGATCGGTTGCGCAGCGCCACGTGCAGCACGGCCCGATCTTCGGTCGTATTGATCTTTTGCCCCGTGAACATGGCTTCGGTGGTTTCGCTTAGCCCGCGATCGCGCGCGAGGTTCAGCAACAGGGCGAGCGTGTCTTCGGTGATCCGGTTCTTCGAGAAATCGAAAAGGATGTCGCCCCACCGTAACGAAAAACGGTCGAACCGCTTCGGGTCTTGTTGAAACAGATCGCGCATCTCGAGCTTCGAGACGTCGCGGTAGTGGGATTCCAGGGCTTTCCAGGTAGGAAGGTCGGTAAGTTTGGCCATGAGAGATTCTCCCGCGGACGTAGCGGCTGGGGTCGCAGCCGATGATTTCCTTTTAGATCTACAACACAGGAAATGGCGGTTTTGTTCGCCAGGGACGAACGTAGTCGTGAAGATGGGTTCCCGCTTTCGCGGGAACCCATCTTGAATCTTCCGAGGATCTACGGAGCTACTTCGCCGCCGCCTGTTTCGCCACGGCCTCCGCCGCCTTCTTTGCCGCTTCAGGGTCGCCGAGATAGGTGTGGCGGATGGGCTTCAACTCCTTGTCTAACTCGTAGAGCAGCGGAATGCCCGTCGGGATGTTCAGTTCGAGAATCTCGGCTTCCGACATGTTGTCGAGATGCTTCACCAGTGCGCGCAGACTGTTGCCATGCGCCACGATCAGCACCCGCTTGCCCGCCTTGACCTGCGGCGCGATCGTGTCTTGCCAGTACGGAACGAAGCGCGCGACCGTGTCCTTCAGGCTTTCCGTCAGCGGCAACTCCTCTTTCGTGAGATCCGCGTAGCGCCGGTCCTTGCCCGGATACCGTTCGTCTGATTCCTCCAGCGCGGGCGGGGGGGTGTCGTACGATCGTCGCCAGATCTTCACCTGTTCCGCGCCGTGCTTCTCGGCGGTCTCGGCTTTGTTCAACCCTTGCAGCGCGCCGTAGTGGCGCTCGTTCAACCGCCAATGGCGAATGACCGGCAACCACATCTGATCCAGCTCATCAAGCGTGATCCACATCGTCCGGATGGCCCGCTTGAGCACCGATGTATACACCAGGTCGAACTCATACCCCTCGTCGTGCAAGAGCTTCCCGGCGTCTTGCGCCTCCGTGACACCCTGTTCGCTCAAATCCACATCGGTCCATCCGGTAAACCGGTTCTCCAGATTCCACGTGCTCTGGCCGTGCCGCAGTAAGATGATCTTGTACATGATGCTCTCCAATCCATGGGGTTAGCTGTTCGCGTGTCCGGTCGGGCTTGAGTTCTGCCGGCCAAGGGGACTCGTGCTTCCCCATTGCCTGCTGCATCGGATTGTGCCGCTGGGACAAACCCTGTTTTGCATGGTCGGCCGCTTCGGACCCAAACACTGAAGAGGATAGCACATTCGGACGTATCACTTCCTGCCCGGGGTCACTGGCAGCGTCGTGCAAAAGTCGGCAGTTTATGGGGAGCGTCAGTTCCTTTGCAGCAGGAACGCTCGCACCGCGCCATTCCGAGTGCCGAATCCCGTGATGTCGCCGGCGTTGTTGATCCCCCACGCCTCGTTAAGGACCCACCCCGACCCTGAAGGCAGCAGATCGTTCAAGTCCGTCATTACCGCGCCGCCGCCGTCGTCGTCCCACCCGAACGCATGCGTACCGGACGACGCTGTTTCCGAACGGCCCACCACTTGAGTGCTGTCGTTGATGGCATAGGCCAAGCTCGTGTTGCCACCGAGTGTTCCCAGGTCGATTGGTCCTCCACTGTCCCACAGCGCCGCATGGCGCGGCCCGTTGTTCGAGATTTCGACCTGACCGACCGCCTCACCTACTTCGTTAATATCATAGGCGACGGCAAATTTCCCGCCTGCGAATAGCCCGAGATTTTGCATGCCGTTTGTGGAATCCCACACGAACGCATACTGTTTGTTACCCGGCGGCGGATCCGACGAGCCCACGACTTGTCCTGCGTCGTTGATACCGTACGCTGCCGAATTGTCCCCGCCCAATGTCCCCAAATCCTGCATGCCGTTCGTGGAATCCCACCTGAATGCGCGATTGTCACCATTGGCAAGATAGCTGAAACCGACCGCCGTTCCCGAGTCGTTGACCGCTTGCCCAATGGCGGCGCTGCCCCCGAGATTCCCTAGGTCCTGCATCCCGTTGGTCGCGTCCCAAATGAACGCCCGGAAATCCTCACTGTATCCGTCCGGCTGTGTGTAGCCGACGATTTGCACCGGGTTCGCATCGTTGATTCCGTACCCGTAACTATGTTTGTCGATCGAGCCCAGACTCAGCATGGCGTTCCCGCTCTCCCAGAGAAACGCGAGCCGCCAGTTTGTCGACACGAACGGATAGGAGTAGCCCGTAATTTGCGCGCTCTCGTTGATGGCGAACCCGTAGCTTTGAACGCCCCCCAATGTTCCAAGGCTTGCGATCGTCCACGTGTCCATCGTCGAGAAGAACGTGAAGTGCGTGGTGTCGAACTGCAGCAGCCGATCCGGTCCCCCCAGATACTGCACGTTGCTGATTCCCGCGTCCGTCCAACGGCCCTCGTCTTTATTGAAGGCGATCACGCGCACGGCGCTTGGATCGGCCACTTCGTTCGACACGGGAACGGTCACCGTCACGGGGTGGACAAATGTGGTGCCTTCCGGGCCCAGTTCCACCAGCGGAACGGTGGATACTGGAAGTGGGGGCGTCATCGTGGCTTCGCCGATGGTGATCACGGCGTTTGCCGGCAAGGCACCGGCCGGGATGCTCACCGATGCGGTGTGCAGTGGGCTGGCCGGATTGTTCGTCACAATCTCCGTGGGTATTCCCGGCTCTGCCAGTTGAGCGGTCGCGATGTCACCCACCGTTACCGTGAGCGCCAGCTCCGTCTTCCGCGACTTGCCCTCTCCGTCGCGGACCGTGAGTGCAACGCGATAGTTTCCGGGAGGCGTTCCCACCGGGTACGTGTAACTCGGATTCTGTGCGCTTGACGTTCCGCCGTCGCCAAAGTCCCAGGAGTAGGCGAAGGGTCCGTTGGCGGTGTCGTTGCTGGTACCGGTAAACTGAACGCCCAACGGCGCCGGACCCCCGATGGGAATTGCGGTAGCCGTGGGTTCCGGTAAATTTGTGGAACCCGACGGGCAACCCGTCACGTACAGTACGGACAGCACAAGGAGTCCAAGCAGAATACCGCCACGCGAAAGCATAAGAACGCACCTCCCCAAGATACACCCCTCGCGAAACGTGACTGAAGACCCCCAAGATATAGACGCACCAAGCGGCAACCCGCCCAGATATCGTTACTATAATCTGGAATTTATGGATTGTCAAGATATTTGACGTCGGATCGTAGTCAATTGATTAGTGTAGGTGTTCGGTATCCAAACCATTGGGAATCAATCAACAAGGACAATGGTGAGTTGAGCTACCGAACCACAACGGAAACTCGCGCCATCCGCATCATATTCAGCGGCCCGATGCCTTGGGTATTTCCAAAGCCCGATTGGGAGAAGAAGACCATCAGATCGTGATTCTTCGCTTCCACGAGCGACGAGTAGTGACAGCCCGGTCCGCGGTAGATAGAGATAGGCAGACCCCACGTGTAGCCAGTTCCGTCGGGTGACAGAATGAGTTCCACATCGGGTCGTCCATAGCTCAGCGCGAGCACCCCATTGCTGAGGAGCAGCAAGGCGGGGTCCACCCCGTGGTCCGCGACGACTTCAGGCGTGCTCCACGTTGCGCCGTCGTCTGTCGAGCGCGTCGTATAGAGCGGTCCGCCCGTACGCAAGGCACAGAAGAGGTCGCCATTCGCCAGGCGCACCAATGCGGGTTCGCAGTACCCTTCCCGGCCGATCTCCTCCGAATGCGCGATGAGCGAACGATAGGCCCACGTTTGCCCGCCGTCATCCGATGCAATCAACACCGACGAGTATTTCCTATTCCCTTCCTCATGACCGTAAATCGTCGCCAACAACGCGCCATTGGGCAACTCCACGATGCTGCGGTGGAAATGGGGCGACAGGACAAACGGGAGCGTCAACTTTCCCGTAACTTCCTCGTCCAGCGTGCGGCCGCCATTCGCGAAGAAGAGCGTTGCGACGGGATACGTGCCGTCGTAGGAACGCTCCGGCCCCCAGCAGGACAACCCGACGGCCCTTCCGTCGCGCAGCAATGCGCCCATGCCGTTCACGGGCGTGTCCTCGGGGGGAATCCATGTCTCGCCGTTGTCCTCCGAAACCAGTCGCATGCCGCGCTCGTTGACCGTGTGCCGGCCGATGGAACAGTTGAACGAAAGAAACCCGTCGGGACCGCGAAAGACCCAGGGAAAGTTCAGATGCTCCTGCGACTCATACACCGTCACGGTGCGTTGAATGGTGACCGCCGGTTCCCCGGCCGCGAGCCCACAGCATAACGCGAGTGCACATGCCGTCCACATTACGACCTCCAATTTTGTCACGCGTTACGACATCTCAGCGTTTGATAAACCCGTGGTACAACCCCAGGTAGTATGCGAGTAGATAGGGTGACGGTTCATCGAGCACCAGCCCCTTTCCACCCCCGTCCAGCCGCCAGACGTTTTCACTCCACGAGTTTGCCGCACGCTCGTCGATGGGGAGCACGTAGCCGTTCGTCCGATACCCCGTATTCTTCGTCTTACCCGGTTCGCGCGTGTACGCGCCCAGCGGTACGATGTCGATTCGGTTGCTGTTGACCACCGGCCAGTCGATGAGGTCCATGGGATAGCGCTCGAGCGTCTCCACGCTGTCTTCGAGCCAGGGACCGGTGGGGGAGAGGTCCAGGTCCCCCCACTGCGTCTTGACGACCAAGCCGTCGCAGCATGCCGCATATACGAAGTTGAAGAAGGGATTCTGCTCCGGCTTCACGATTTGCCAGTAGTAATAGATGGACGTGCCGAACATGCGCAGCAGCACTGGATCCTTCTCGTAACGAATCAGGTGATAGTAATTGAGAAATGCCATCTTGTCGTCAAACTGCACGAAGGATCCGGGTCCGGCTTGGAGTTTCGGCATCGTCATCGCGTTCATGGCGTATGCGTGCATGGTGATGAGGTGGTCGTAGGCCTCTTTGTACTTGGGATCTTCCGTTACGTGATACGCGACCGACAAGTACGTCAGGATGCTCAACGAATTCAGGCCCCGCTCCGCCCACCAGTCCGGATCGTCGTTCAAATCGCGCGGACTGAAATGCGCCCATCGCGTGGGTTGCCCATCGTGATCGACCAGCCGGAACTGGTGCACGAGCAGGTGATCCGTAACCCGGCGGACCACCTCGCGCACTCGTGCCTTCTCCTCCGGCGTTTCGGCCACGAGATCGTAGTAGGTGGCGTAGGCGAAGTAGTGCCCGTCCAGTTCATCCGAACTCGCGTCCGATTTCCAGTACCACTCGCCGTCCTTGCTCAAGGGCCACCGGGGCACGATGACCTTCCACTTGGCGTCGTCCTTCTGCTTTTCCCGATCGTGTTCCACCGAATTGTGTTCGTTGGGGTCGGGGCCGTTCGCCGGGAGTATCGTGCGCGCAATGAACCCGGGAGGCGCTGGATGCTCGCCGCCTTGCGTCACCTCACTCAAAAACGCGAGGGCCTCGAAGGCGTCCGTCGCGCGTTTCTTGAATCGGGGATCCTTCGTCGCGGCGTACGCGAACGCTTCCGTGCCGCAATACATGCCGGTGTACTGCCCGTCGTTGTCCGTATCCCGGTTCTTCCAGGAACTGGTGTCGCCGGGTTTTGGTAGAAGCACTCCCGCGACGTAACCGTAGGGCGTCCGCCGGTGATATTTGTCGATGGCCGCCTCAAACTGCTCCGCTTTGTCCATAAGGGACATGGGCTCAAAGTAGATCTGACTGACCCCGCCGTCCGTGGCGAACCATGCGCTTCCATCCGGCGCCGCGATGACATCGCGAACATCATTCCCCGCCAGCCAGCGCCGGCCCGCGCGGTACGCCCAATGCTTTCCGTCGTATCGAATCGCTCCCTGGTGTGCGCCAAACCAGACGCCCCCGTCCGGCGCGACCGCCATGCACGTGAAGTCGTTGTAGGGAAGCCCTTCGGCCCCCGTGAACAGGTCCCAATGCCCGTCGACCGTTTGATGTCCAACGCCCTGCGGCGATGCAAACCACAGTTGCCCGTCTTGGTCGAACGCGACGGCCCGCACGTCGACCGGCGCCCATCGCACCGCCCCGTTCTGCGGCAGAACGAATTGCCACGATCCATTCGCATCCCGGCCATACAATCCCGAACCGCCGGCCACCGCCATCGTGAACTTCCCTGAGCCGCCGATCGCGACGTCCCGCACGTCCGCATCGCCGTCCCCCGGCAAGGGCTCCTTCACCCAATCGCCATTCGCCAGTGCGTACAAACCCGAATCGGTAGCCAACCAGACGGTCTCTCCGTCGACGGCGAGTGAACGTGGCGTGCCTGGTAACATTGGCGCAAGGGTTTGCGCCTCACCGGCCTCGACATCGAATAGCGCGTCCGTCGTCGCGGCGTACACGTGGTCGCCACTCGTTGCCAACGCGAGCACACCTGCCGCGGGAAGCCCGTCTACGCTTTTCCACGGCCGTTTCCCCTCCTGGACCAGTCCCGCGTCCGTGCCCGCCAGCAACGTGCCGTCCGGCAGCAACGCGACCGCGCGAAAACCGTCCGTTTCAGACCTCAACGCCGCGTCCCCGTGCATTTCCTGCGGGTATACACCCACCTCGACGCTCGGTGCAGACTCGGCCAACGCCACCCCAATCATCAGGGGCACGCAAAGAACTATCAAAACAGCCGTTGCCAGGGGCATCTTCTTCACAGCGGGATCCTTTCCAGCGGTAGGTTCAAAAGTCGGTCCTTCGACGATAGCCCGTCCGGCGCGGCTTGTCAACGATTGACGCCCAGTCGTGTCGTACGGAGCGCATCCCACTCTGAACGCGCTTACGCGAATGGCTCGCGGACGGCAAAGCATCAATTGCCAATCCAAAAAAGAGTACACTCGCTACAAAACACCGAAGGACGTAGCATATGGCGCTGACCTCCAGGGATAGACTTCTCGCCACACTTTCCATGGCCGGCCGTGTAGCCCCGCCCCGTTTCGAGAACGAGTTCTCCGACGGCGTCATCGAATTGTGGCGAAGCCAGGGCTTCCTCGATGAGCGGCCCGTAGAAGAGCGATTCGGCCTGGACCGGTGCGAAACCGTGCCCATCGAGTGGGGTCGCCTGGACAATAATGCGGTCGTTCAAACTGAAGCCGGTCTCGAACCGTTCCTGCGCCAATATGACGCCTCAAGACCGACACGGTTCCCGGAAGACTGGGACCAACTTGTCGCATCCTGGCGCGCACGGGACTACGCCCTCCGTGCAGCACCCTGGAGCGAAGGACTGTTTCAGGTCATGGGCGTAAGCAACGGGGTCACATTCAATCGCGCGATGTTCGTTCTCCGTGAACAACCCCGGCTGGTCGAAGCGCTCATGGACCGCTACGCCGATTTCCTCGAAACGTTGATCCCCCGCGTCCTCGCGACGGTACCGATCGACTACGCCCTCTTTTATGAACCCATCGCGTGGACGCGCGCGCCCGTGATTTCACCGGAGGACTACGCACGTTTCGCACTGCCGGCGCTGCGCCGGGTCATCGCCGCGCTCGACACCTGCGGAGTCGAACACCGCATCCTGAGGGCCACGGGAGAAGTGCGGCCACTCATCCCCCTGTGGCTCGACGCCGGCATCAATGGACTCATGATCAACCAGATCGCCGCCACCGGAATTCACTACCCCGCCCTGCGCCGCGAATTCGGACGCGACCTGCGCCTTCTCGGCGGCATCGACTGGCGCGCCGTCGTCGAAGGTCCCGCCGCGATCGACCAAGCGCTGGACGAAGCAGTGCTACCCCTCCTGGACGAAGGCGGCTACATCCCCCATTTAGACGATACCGTCCGCGTCACCTGCCCCTTCGACCACTTCAACTACTACCGCGATCGCCTCAACAAACTGATCGCGGAAATGGAGCAGTAAAGCCTGGGAACACCATACCCAGGTCCGCGTGCCCCTCTACCTGTTCGTGCGAGCAATCTTCCAGAACCGAGAACTTGCGAACGGGTGGGGGAAGGACCCCCGTCGAAAGTTCAAGACGGAGAATCCCCCCGCGACCCGCCGATCAGGACTGAAAGTCCGAAACATGATAGCCCAGCGCGGCATAGCCGCAACCAAAAGTGAGGAGATGAATGGCGTTTCCCCTTTGCAGATACAATAGGTATCCGCAGTGGTCTAACACGAGAAGGAGAAACGCCATGCTTGAGTTTATGCAGAAGTACCGGGATAAAGCCAGTTCGATTCTGAGCGGTTTTGATCGAATCGTCTTTCGAGGGCTTTTGCGGTCTATAGTCCATCCAGACGGCATGAAAAGGCACTTGTCGCGGTGTGACGTTCCCCGCCGCAACTTCGGAGCCCATGTGGAGGAGACGACCAAGAAACTGAAAAAGGCCTCGTTGGCTCAGGCTGAACATCTGGATAGACCGGTCATCTACGTGCAATCGAGTCAAACCCGTAAGGAGACTATCGCCAGACAGGTACTCGCGGAGAATCCCGTCGATTCCGGTTTGCTGTGCGTGCTTTCTTGTGTGGAGCCCTGCATGACCTACGAGATGTATCGCAATCGGGAGGCCAAGAAACTGGAACTCGTCTATCGTCTGCGTAAGTGTCTCCACTTGTATCATTACTACGTCGATCCTCTGTTCGGCTTCATGCATGCCCGCATCCAAACCTGGTATCCCTTTCACGTCCAAGTCTGTGTGAATGGACGGGAATGGCTGGCTCGGCGAATGGATGCCGAAGGTTGCAAATACATCCGCTACGAGAACAGTTTCCCGCATCTAGAGGACCCGGAGCGCGCCCAGCAATTGCTCGATGAACTGGTCCGTCTCAACTGGACCGAAACCCTTCACGAAATCGCCGCGCGGTTGAATCCTGCGCATCAAGAGATCCTCGGTCCCTATGCCCGCTACTACTGGACCGCTCACCAAACCGAATGGGCCACGGACATCACGTTTACCTCGGCCCAAGACCTCCAAGATATCTATCCTCAACTTGTCTGGGGCGCCATCACCACCTTTTCCACACGGCATGTCATGCGCTTTTTGGGCAAACAATTCCAACGCCACTTTGCCGGCGAAGTCCAGAGCCATTATCACGACCGTCTCGACGGCCTCTCCGTCAAACATGCCGTCAACAACAATTCCGTCAAGATGTATGACAAAGGGGCCCAAATCCTTCGCATCGAAACCACCATCAACAACCCCCACGACATCCCGGTCTACCGGCCCAAGGAAGGCGGTGACCCCAAAGACTTGGCTCACCGTTCCATGCGCAAAGGCGTAGCCGATCTCGAACGGCGCACGCAGGTCTCTCAACGCGCCAACGAACGCTACCTCGAAGCCCTGACACCATTCGATACCTCCACTCCCTTGGCACAACTCCTCGCCCCCGTCACCAAAAGGGTCACCAAAAAAGGAACGACCTATCGCGGCCTGCGGCCTTGGGCACACCAAGACCTCGAACTTCTGCAAACCATCAACAAACCCGAGTTTCTCATCGCAGGCTTCCGCAACAAGGACCTGTCCGCCATCCTTTATCCCAAGGATCAGGGCGACCTCCGTGCCCGACGCGCCGCCTCCGGTCGCGTCTCCTATCGCCTACGGCTTCTCCGAGCCCACGGTCTTATTGCCAAAACATCACGCACCCGTCGCTACCAAATCACCACCAAAGGAACTCAACTATGCGCAGCCATACTCATGGCCCAACACGCAACTATCCAACAACTTACCCCCAAGGCCGCTTAGACAAATGCGAAAGTTTTTTACGATGTTTGCGGTTAGGGACCCAGGGCAAGCGAAGCGCCGCCCTGGGTCTCAAGGTCCCCCCAAACACCAAGCGCTGAAAGTGCGAAACATTCTTGGTGCCTTCCACCCACTCGGCATACCCTTCCACGGCTCGTTCAATCCGCAATTCACGCGAACACGTTGCACCTTCCCCAAACCGCAACTATACTGACCCCCAACCGACAGCAATTGCACCTCACCGCGTCAGGAGCGCCAAACCAATGCTACTCCGCACCCGCCTTACCTGCCTCATCCTCAGTTTCACCGCCCTCGCTCTGGCCGCCTCGGCCCAAGACGCCGACCAAGCCGACTTTCCCTCCCGCGAGGCACCGTTGGGGGAACGCATCGCGCGGTTCGACGAGATCCTCCGCGCGCGGCATTGGAACGAAGGCCTGGTGCAGACCGGGGTCATCTTTCCGCCGGCGGGGGAGAAGCGACCCGTCACGGGCAATCACGAGGACGTGTGCGGGCGGACCGCCGTGCTGCTGGCCGCCTATTCCCATCGCTATGCCGTCACCCAGGACCCGAAAGACCGCAAACTCGCCGACGGCATCATGGATGGCATCCTCAAACTCGAACGCGTGACCGGCGTGCCGGGCCTCGTCGCGCGCGGATTCTACAAGACGAAGAAACCGTTGTGGCACGAGAAGGCCTATTTCTTCGCCAACGAGTGGCACGACTCAACGTCCATGCCCGGCTACCGGTGGGTGGGCGATCTGAGCAGCGACAAATTCACGGACCTCTTCTACGGCGTTGGCACCTATTGGGAAATCTGCGCTGACCAGAAACACCGGAAGATCGCCGAGGACTTTCTCGACCGGTTCGTCGGGCGGTGTCTCGATTACAATTTCAAGTTGGTTGACCTCGACGGCAAGATGACGCTATGGGGTAACTTCTGTCCCGACCTGCCCCACGAGAACCTGAATGCGCTCGAAATGCTCGCGGGACTGAAAACCGTCTACCGCATGACCGCGAAAGAACGCTACCGCGCCGCGTATAACAAGCTGATTACGACCTACCACTACGACGACGAAGCCATTATGGCCAAGACGCTCTGGCCCGAGGAGTGGGCCGTGCCGTGGGACGACAACCTCGCCGCGAAATCCTACTGGATGCTCATGCGCTACGAAACCGATCCCACGCTCCTCACCAAGTACCGCATGGCGCTCAACCGCCATCTCTTCTCGTGGAAACGGCTCGACTTCGGTTACGGCGCGGTGCCCTACTATTTCATGCTCTACCAAGTGTTGACCGGCGAGAAGGTTGTCAACGACAAGGTCCTCGCCGAAATCAACGCCATGTATCCGGGCAGCCGCGCAACGAGAACTTTTACCGTACCGACGCCCGACGGTCCGAAGCGCGTCGAATCCGTCGAAGAGGAAATCAACGTCGACACGATTCGCAACTACTGGTTCGCGCGGCAATACGGGTTCGTCGACGCGTCGCAACCCTTGCCGGAACCGCAGATCGGGACCTCTCCCTGGAAACAGGCCCATCCCCAACCCTCGGATACGCCCCAACCACCCGAAGGCATGGTATACGTCCCCGCCGGACCCTTCATCATGGGGAGCAACTTCGGCGATACCGACGAGTCGCCGCAACACCTTGCCACGACCGGCGCATTCTTCATCGACACCTACGAAGTGGGCAACGCCGACTTCAAGAAGTTCGATCCCAGCTACACCTACCCCGAAGGCAAAGACAACTTCCCCGCCGTCGTGACCTGGGAACAGGCGAACGCCTACGCCAAGTGGGCCGGCAAACGGTTGCCGACCGAAGCCGAGTGGGAGAAAGCCGCCCGCGGCATCGACGGACGCTTGTATCCCTGGGGCAACACCTACGACCCCACCTTCATTGCCTATGACGATTCGATCGGCCGCGGCGAAACCATCGCCAAACCCACCAGTCCCTACGGCTGCTTCGACATGGCCGGCGGCGCCTACGAGTGGACCTCAAGCTGGTACCAACCCTATCCCGGCAACACCGTCTCCTGCGACGAGTACGGCGAGAAAAACAAAGTCATGCGTGGCGGCTCCAATTTCAACGACCTCGCCATGATGCGCACCTCGCACCGCTACTATCTTCCGCCCAACACCACCGGCAACTACCACACCGGTTTCCGTTGCGTGAAGGATGTGAAATAGAGGGGAGAAGATTCGACTCAGATTTCGTCGTCGATTTCGAGGTAGTGCATCCATGCCTGGCTGCGAAGCACGTCACGAACAAAGGCGACTTCGTCGGCGGTAAGGTCGCCTTCGACCAGGGCATCGTAAAACGCGGACCAGTCGAAATAGAGCACGGAGACGTTTTCGCCGGCGATGACCGTCGCGATGCGACGCCAATCGTCTTCGAGGTGGAACTGCTGCATCTCGCCGAGCAGGGCGGGGGCTTGAACGGTCGTGGCAAAGCCGTCGGATTTCCGGACCGTGACTTCGCCATTGAGCAAGACGTAGCCATCGTTGGAGGACCGGTCGCCTTCTTCGTATAAGGTGGTTTCGGGATCCAGGTTCGAGAAGGTGGATACCCGGAGCAAGGTCGCCGCGACGCGGTCGCGCAGATGGTCGGGCAGTTCCAGTAGCACCGACAAGTCTTTGATGCGATCCTCGTGGCCCATGGCGACACTCTCTCCCGGCGTTTAACCCGACCCCGAGCCTAATTCTAGGCATTCACGCGCGGGCGATCAACGGTTTGTTCTTGCCATGCATTTGGTGGGTATACTGGAACCCAGTCCATTGACCAAACAAGGAAACCTAATCGTGGGAGGAGAGAATGCCACGAACGCCGTCTCGACGGGAATTCATGCAACGAGTCGCCGCAGGTGCGGTCGCGGGCGCACTCGCACATTCGGGGGCGGCAAGAGGAGAGGACCCACCCATGCGTAGACCCAACATCATTGTCATCCTCGTGGACGATCTCGGCTACGGCGACCTGTCGTGTTTCGGCGCGAAGGATCTCCAGACTCCGAACATCGACGGCATGGCGCAACGCGGCGTGACGTTCCGCCAGTTCTATGCGAACTGCCCGGTCTGTTCCCCGACGCGGGCGTCCTTGTTGTCCGGGTGTTTCCCCGATCGCGTGGGCGTGCCGGGCGTGATCCGGACCCATCGCGAGGACAGTTGGGGGCGGCTGAGTCCGGACGCGGAACTGTTGCCCGCGGTGCTGGGTCCGGCGGGGTATCACACGGCCATCGTCGGGAAGTGGCACCTCGGGCTCGAATCGCCCGACACGCCGACCGAGCGCGGCTTCCATCATTTCCACGGGTTCCTCGGCGACATGATGGAGGACTACTACACGCACCGGCGGGAAGACCACAACTACATGCGGTTGGGCATGAAGGAAATCGATCCGGAAGGCCATGCGACGGATCTGTTTACGGCGTGGGCCATCGAGTACATCGAAGAACGCGCCAAGACGGAGCAGCCGTTCTTCCTGTACCTCGCGTACAACGCGCCGCACACGCCGGTCCAGCCGCCGGAGGAATGGCTGGATCGCGTGAAACAGCGTGAACCCGAATATCGATCCCGACCGCGCCAAGCTCGTTGCGCTCATCGAGCATCTCGACGACGGCATCGGCAAGGTGCTGCACACGGTGGAATCGACCGGCATCGCCGACGACACGCTCATCATCTTCGTCTCCGACAACGGCGGATACCTCAAGGCCGGCGCCAACAACGGCAATACGCGCGACGGCAAGGAGGACATGTACGAAGGCGGCATCCGCGTGCCCATGTGCGCCCTGTGGCCGGGTAAGATTCCGGAAGGGTCGGAGTCGGATCGGGTGGCGCTCACGATGGACATCTTCGCAACGGCGTGCGAAGCGGCCGGTGCCGAGCCCAGCAAAGACATCGACGGCCGCAGCATTCTGCCCACGTTGTTGGGCGAGGCGCAGCCCGAAGAGGACCGCACGCTCATCTGGGTCCGTCGCGAAGGCGGCCCGCGCTACGGCGGTCGGGATTACTATGCGGCCCGGCAGGGGGACATGAAACTCCTGCAGAACGGTCCCTGGGAACCGATGAAGCTCTACGACCTCGCGGCCGACCCGCTCGAGCAGTCGCCCTTGCCGGAGGATCATCCCGCGTACAAGGAGTTGTTCACCGCCCTTCGCAATCACATTAACGACACCGGAACGGTGCCGTGGCAACGGGCGCGGGACTAGGGGGGGGAAATCGAAATCCGAATATCGAAATCCGAAACAAATTCCAATGTTCAAATTCCAAATGCTCGAAACAAAGGGGCACGGGCGTCTCGCCCGTGGTTTTAAGGGAAGCGCATTGACATCAATGCCAATCTATGCACATGGTCAAAACGAAATGAATCGACGTTCCTTCCTCGGACGCATCGCCCTCGGCAGTGCGGCGGCGTTGTCCGCCGGCGCGTTTTGCGCACGCGCGGCCGAAGCGCCGCGCCATCCCAACATCCTCGTCATCCTCACCGACGACCAGGGTTGGGGGGATGTCCGCATCCACGGCAACGACGTGATTGTAACGCCGGTCATGGATCGGTTGGCGGGGGAGGGGGCGCAGTTCGACCGCTTTTACGTCAGCCCGGTGTGTGCGCCCACGCGCGCGGGATTCTTGACGGGGCGCTACTACCTCCGCACCGGCGTGACCGGCGTGACCCACGGCGAGGAAACCATGCGCAGCGAGGAACGCGACGCTCGCGGAGATCCTGCGCGACGCGGGATACGCGACCGGCTGTTTCGGCAAGTGGCACAACGGCGCGCATTACCCCAATCATCCGAACGGCCAGGGCTTCGACGAGTTCTTCGGATTCTGCGCGGGCCATTGGAACAACTATTTTAATACGACCCTCGAGCGCAACGGAAAACCGGTCAAGACGGAGGGCTATATCAACGACGTGGTGACTGACGCGGCCCTCGCGTTCATCGACGCGCATCAAGCGCAACCGTTCTTCTGCTACGTCCCCTACAACACGCCGCACATGCCGCTCCAGGTGCCGGATAAATACTTCGATCCCTACAAGGAACAGGGGCTCGACGATTCGCTGGCCTGCGTGTACGGCATGTGCAAAAGCATCGACGACAACGTGGGGCGGCTGCTCGACCGGCTCGAATCCCTCGGGCTCACCGACGACACCATCGTCGTGTTCTTCGGCGATAACGGTCCGCACACGGAACGGTACAACGGCGGCATGCTGGGCCGGAAAGGATCCGTTCACGAAGGCGGCGTGCGCAATTCGCTGTTCATCCGCTGGCCCGGCCACATCGAACCCGGCACCGTCGTCAAACCCATCGCCGCCACCATCGACCTGCTGCCCACCCTCACGGAATTAGCCAACGTCCCCATAAAACGGGGCACGGGCGTCCCCGCCCGTGAAGAACTTCCCAAAACTCAGGGTACAGTTTCAGGCCCCAACTCACACCAAAAAACGTCCGCTGCCAACTCCCGCACTGAAGATAGCGTGCAGGAAATCAAGAAGAAGAACATCCCCCTAGATCCCCCTTCAAAGGGGGAAGCTGGCGCAACGCCTCGCGTTGCGAATGGGGTCAACGGTCCACGCTCGCAGCGCATGGCAGCACCAATCACTACAAACGACGGTGCGCAAAACTCCCCCTTTGAAGGGGGATCTAGGGGGATGTCCTCTCCAGCCAACGCCGACGTACCCGCCCGCGCTTCGGCAACCGCGCGCGCCGCCAACTCCCCCTTCGAAGGGGGATCAAGGGGGATGTCCTCTTCTACCCCCGCCCGCGATCTCGACGGCATCAGCCTCGTCCCCCTGCTCATGAACGACGCCACCGACTGGCCCGACCGCATGCTCTACTCCTTCTGGAAAGGCGCCGGCGCCGTCCGCACCGAACGCTATCGCCTCGTCGTGGAAAAGGGCCGCTACATGCTCTACGACATGATCGCCGACCCCGGTCAGAAGACGGACATCGCCGATCAGGACACAGCCACCGCCGCACGCCTGCGTAACGCCTACGACGCATGGTACGAACAGATGATGCGGGAAACCGGCGGTCCCCCGCCCATCCCCATCGGCTACCCCGAGATGCCCGTCGTCACCATGCCCGCGCCCGAATGCACCCTCCACGGCAACGTCAAATTCAAAGGCGACAAAGGCTGGGCCAACGACTGGGTGACGAACTGGACCAGCACCAACGATTCCGTCACCTGGGACATCAACGTCGTCCGCGCCGGCACGTACGCGTTGTCGTTGTTGTACACCTGCCCGAAGGAAAACGTCGGCGCCGAACTCGTCCTCGAAATCAGCGACCAACGCGCGACCGCCACCATCGACGAAGCCTACAACCCCGAGCCTGTCCCGAGTCCCGACCGCGTCCCCCGCAAAGAAGTCTACGAAAAGATCTGGAAAGAACTCCCCGCCGGCAACGTCACCCTCCCCACCGGCCGCGCCACCCTCACCGTCCGCGCGACGAAGATCCCGGGCGAGACGGCGCTGGAATTGAAGGCGGTGCGGGTGGAGTGGATGGGGTGACATCAGGAAGAAGCAGGTGGCATTCGCCCCCACTCCTCTCGTTCGAGCATGGGGCAATCCGTGAGTGAACACTATACGTGGTGAGTTGACCGACAGTTTGTCCCTCAATTTCGCGCGAAGCGATGACGACCTAAGAAAAGTAAGAGCGGAAAGGCAATAGTCCGCGTGCGCCCCAAATTTAGGGCCAGGCGGAGTATCAGACAATACCTTGCCCATATCCTTGCTGCAGACTTGCGGACGATTGGGAAAGCACACCGGATATTACCCATCGGGTCTCCAGTAACTAATTCTGGGACCAAGTTTTGTAGGAGGCAAGACTGCGAAGCGACCAGCCTGAACTCACCCACATTTGTTCCCGTCTTATGTTTATCGTATCTATAGAGTCATCATTATTCGACCAATAGTCTAACGCTTGGCAATCCAAAATCAGAAAGCGGTACGATATCTAATGAACGGGCGAAAGGGTACTCCGGCACGCTCGGACTTGGTCCGGCTGCACGACGATATTGACAATTGCTTGGTTTGTAACCGGCCGGACTATCAGCTTGTCAAAGTGCGCGGTATCAATCGGGGATACGAAACCGCATCTGTCATGGCGATCGGGATTGCCCCAAGTCGAACTGCCGCGGTTAGGCAACAGGCTTTCGCTGGGGGAAGCTTTCGCCGTGTCTTATTGCCGAGGCCCGCGGGGATGTTCGGTATAGCGCGAAAGGTCGAAGGCTTCTAGTCTGCAAAGACAAGAACGGTCGTATTGTCGCAGCAGCGCTCTTGACTCGAAAACGTTCGGATATGATGAAATTGAATTTGGTCGCATCCTCGGAGTGCATGCGGATTTATCGGCAGCTCCTGCGGAAAATAGTCGCCGTTTGCAGAGGCACAAGAAGGCTGTACCTGACTGTGCCGGTCCGGCAACTGTATTGCAACAAGCACTTACGTTGTACGCCTTCCACTTTGAGGGTTTGCTAGAGAATCCGTTTGGCCGCGGCGTCGACCACGCCTGCTATGGAAGCTGCCTCTCGTGTAAAAGCGATTAGAGCGCTGAAGGGACCGAGGAAATCAGTCGGGAAAAGATGGGATAACCGTTCATAGCGATTCGCCCCATAGCGCTCTATGGCCGGGCGCGTGCCGCGCTCAGTGCCGTTTTTGCGGGTAACCGTCTTCGCGGCCATGGGGCCGTCGCCGTGGCGCGGGGCGGAGAGGAAAAGTTTGAAGAGTGAAGGGGGAAGCCCAGCTTCCAGCCTAATCCCAGTGCAACGCCCCGGCCTATAATGGTAAGGACAAATCCACCCATGCCAATCACTCTCACACACGCCACGTTTCACAATGTACACTTCACCCGACACACTTCGGGATCACCCCCCCTTGAACCGTCAAAAACGAAAAGGGGTGCACCCCCCGAGGCCTCCGGACTCCCGTCGCCCGCCCATTCCTGCGCAACCCTTTCGTGATGGATATTTACAGGAGAATTCCGGAGTGGAACCGTCGCATTTTATTCGTGCCCGTTGAGGAAAATACGCGCGCGCTGTGTTATCCTCAATCATCGTAAATGGAGGAGCAAACCGATGTCCTCAGTGGTCAACAAGGACGATGCGAAGGCGATTATCGATCGACTGCCCGATGATGCGACGTGGGACGACCTGATGCACGAGATCTACGTGCGGCAGGCGATTGAATCGGGTTTGGCCGACAGCAGGGCGGGCAGGACGAAGGCTGTCCGCGAGGTCCGCGAGAAATATGGTCTGACCGAGTGAACGTCCACTGGACGGACACGGCAGAGGCCCATCTGGACGCGATTTACCGGCATATCGCCCGTGATTCCAATAACGTCGCAATATGGAGTGCGGCCGCTTGCGGCTGCTTTGCTCAGGTCTAGTGCTGAGGACCTAATTTCACCAAGCGACGCAAGTCGGGGCGATAATTCGGACAGCACCACAACGCGCCGCAGGCAAGCCTGCTTCGGGAAAGCAGCCGCAAGCGGCCGCACTCCACACAAAACGGGCTCAAGACGCCCATGCTCACTTTTGTTTTAGACCACTGGATCGCGGTTTACTCCAGGCGCTTGAGGTAGATGTCTTTGAATTGGACTTTTTGAACGATGTTGGCCCGGAGCTGCAACCCGAGAACTCCGCTGGGGCGAAAGTATTCGGGTTGGTTGTCAATGAACTCGGCGGAGACCACGCCGTTGATCGTGCAGATAATGTGATTGCCCCTGGCGATGATGTGATAGTCGTTCCACTCGCCGTTATCGCGGTTGGCGGCGTTTTCTCCAATACGCATCGTGGTGAACGTGCCGTCCTCCTCGGCAATGGTCTTGTGCCCGTTCAACACGAGCTTGCTCTTGCGGCCGGTGCGTTCCGAGTTGAACGAACCAAAATAGGAGCCGTCATCGCAGATGTCGGCCTGGGGACCCACGGCCTCGCCGTCCTCCCTGATTTCGCTTCGAAACTGGATGCCGGAGTTGCCGCGGTTGTCCTCGAGCCGAAATTTTAATTTCAGTTCAAAGTCTGCAATCTCACCCCCCTGCCACACGAGGTATTGATTGGACTCGCAGAGGTTCTCCGGCGTCGATTGCGCGGTGATTGCGCCATCCTCAATCGACCAGAAACGTTCATCCGGCACGGCCCACCCTTCGAAGGACTTGCCATCGAAGAGTGACTGAAATTCCTCCGCGCCTGCCGCTGCACTAAGAACCATCGCCACTGCAAGTAAAGTCCGCATGAACTCTCCCCACGTCCAGCACTACCACGCCATTTTGAACTCGACCGCAGATGTCCGTGCTGATATTGTCCTTCAACCCCGGCGCGGGGTCAAGGTGGCAACGAATGGGATGCCCGGAGAGCATCGGGACTCAGCAACCACTTGTTGCGCTTCGCGCCGTGGCGCTCTAGTGTACGGGAAGTCCGCCCATTCCGGACGCCCTCAAGCGCTCTGCACCGTGCCGAATTGCGCGGCTAACCGTACTTTGCCGCCATGGGCGCCGTCCCCTGGCGCGGCGGCAGACACGCACCCGGATTCCTCAGCCTCCAGCCCAATCCCGCTGCAACGCCCTGCGGCCTATATGGATAAGGACAACTCCGCCCATGCCAATCAGCCTCGCATACGCCACGTTTCACAATGTACACTTCACCCGACACACTTCGGCATCACACCCCCTTGTATCGTCAAAAAGAAAAAGGGGTGCACCCCCTCCCCGAAGGCACGAAACCCTGTACGCATAGAGCGTATTTCAAAAGTGGTCATCGCACGATTCAACAGAGATGCGGCGGATGTAGCGCAGGCGTCCTCGCCTGCATTCTTTGGGGTCTTGTCTCAGCATATGCAGGCGAGGACGCCTGCGCTACATTTCGCGCGACAGGTAGACTGTAATCTCTATATGAAGATGGATCCCCGCGTTCGCGAGGATGACGGTTTTGCGAGACCGGAGACCGGAGGCTGGAGGCTGTCCCTATTCAGTCAACGTGATTTGCTTCGCGCTGTTTCCTACCACCCTCCACGCAGCGGACTCGGCATTCTTTATGTCGCCGTCGTTGGAAGTGACGGCAACCACCATGTTCGTGTCGGGAATGAACACGACCAGGGCGTACCACATGGTATTGGACCCGTTGTGCCAAAAGAGGGTATGAGGGATTGCCCCGTCGGGTTCCTTCTTCACCCAGCCGCAGGCGTAGTCGTCGAGTTCAGGCGTGTGCAGCGCCTTGTAGGTCTCGGCAGAGAGTAGTGTGCCATCGCCACGTTCGCCGCGCAGATGTTCCGTCGCGTAGGTGCAGAGATCTGCAAGCGTCATATGCACGATGCCTGCGGGGCCGATGATGAAGGTATTGTCCGCGTCGTCGCCCATCGCGACCTTCCAGCCGAAGGCCTCCGTGTGACCGCGAGGCTGGTCCAGCGTCTTGTCCGGACTCTTGGGTGGGCCGAATCCCGCGCTCGCCAAGTGCAGCGGTTCGAAGACTTCGCGGGTCACGAGGTCGTCCCAGGTTTCGCCGGTCACTTGTTCCGCCATGGCGCCGGCGATGGTGAAGCCGACGTTCGAGTAGACGTACCGTTCGCCCGGCGGCGTTGCCGGCTTCTTGGCGAGCACGTTCAATACGGCTTCCCGCCGCGCTTGGGTACTTTCGCGACCGAGCGCCGGCTTCTTCATCGCCACAAATGAGGAGAAGTTCGGCGGCGCGCCCGACGAGTGAGTGAGCAGTTGCCGGAGCGTGACCGGTTTCCAGTCCTCGTGGATGGATGCGCCGGGAAAGGTCTCGCCGAGGGTGTCGGACCAGTTCATCTTCCCGGACTCGATCAGGCGTCCGATCATCGTAGCCGTGACGGACTTGGTGATGGACCCCAGGTGCCATCGGTCGTCGATCGTGAGCGGTACCTCGCTGCCGTGCTTTCGTTCTCCGTCGACCGCGGACGCGACGGTTTTCCCATCGACCATAACCATCGCCGCGAGACCGACGAGTCCCTTCTCTTCACGAAGGCTGGGGATCAACTCCGAGAGCGGAACGACCGGCTCGCGGGCTTGGGCGGCATCGCGGATGGCTTTGCGGTTGGCCCAGGTCATGGGAACGTCTTCGAGCGTCCGGGTCTCCGACGTATCCAGCGTTTGAACCACCAGCGTGACCGTGTCATCCGGCGGATGGCCCATGCGGGTGAGCAGCTCGACGAGGTCCTCTTCGAATCGCTTCTGCCATTTACCGCCGTAGTTCTCTTGGCTGAACGCGACAATTTCAGGGGTTGGGATCCCGTCCAGCGACACGAGCTTGTACCAAGTTCCGTCGACTTCAACGTTTGGTTGAGCATCCTCCCAGCGCACCGCGGAGAAGGGAGATAGCTTCGGATACTCGTCACCAAACCTGGTATCAATGTACTTGGCTGTATAGAGTATGGTCGGTACGCCGATGAACAGGATCGCGAAAAAGAGAATGGTTGCGACGATTAGTCGCCGACGCGAACACTTCTTCCGATTGGCGCCCATGAGTATGGGGTACTCGCCGGTCACCCCGCGTTTCGATTCGTCGTTGAGACTGGTGAGCAGCGCGAGCAATTCCTGGCGCTGCGGCTCGAGCTGCTTTCGCACGGCGTATTGATTCAGCCAATAAATGAAACCATAGACCGCAAACAGAAAGAAGGATGACGTTGTCGCGGTGCCAAGAAACTCTAACCAGCTATGATACGTTCGCCAGGAAACATGGATGAAGAATGCGAGGATCGAAACAGTGAACGGCAGCAGATACCACCAGGCGACGTTGCGCAGCAGCCAGATTTGATGCTCCACCTGGGCTAGGGAATCCTTCGCGCTGGTCAGCAGCGAATCGCCCGGTCCAGGCGCCTTTTGCGGGTGGCGCATCCGGTCCACGAAGATGAATCCCATAACCCAAAGCAGCGCCGGTACCGTGAGATACCAGGTCCACGGAAGCGACAACGCGTACCCCATAACGAACCATATTGGCAGCATCACCATGGCGACGACTACTTCGCGGAAATCGCGCCAGAAGATCATCGATCGAAAGTTACTTTGGGAGCGTTGCACTTCTTGCAGCAGCAGATCGGCGTTCACCGTAACCCGGGTCTGGGACGATTGCGCTCTCCAGGCTTCTTGAAAGTTGTCAGGGTTCATAACGATTCACCATTCATCAGCGCGGTTAACGCCTTCTTTGCACGGTTCAGTTTCACGCCGACATTGCTTTCCGAGATGCCCAGTACTTCGGCCATCTCCCGGTAACTCAGTTCGTCGAGGTAGAGCAGCACCAAGGCCGCATCGCCTTTCGGTAACTTCTGGATTGCGTTGTAGAGTTGCTCGACCATCTCGCGCTGCTGCGCTTGCTCGGCACCGTCAACCCCTTCCGCCGGGATGACCTGAACGTCCAGTAACGGTTGTTGTTTCGATCGGCGCGGTTGATCCTTCCGATGCCAATTCATCGCGGTGTTCAATGCCACGCGGTAGAACCACGTGGCCGCGTTTGCCTTTCCCTCGAAACTTGGCAAAGATCGCCAGGCCTGGAGCAGGATCTCTTGCGCGAGATCCTGACAGTCCTCGTGGGTGAGGGTATACGCACGCGCCACCTTCATGACGGCGGCGCCGTGCTCGTCAAGCCACGTCATGAACAGCGATTTTTGATCTTCGTCAATCAATGTAGCGCCTCATTCCACAAGTATTGGTAACTCGAACAAGCGTTTCCTTACAATACCGATTTACCCCGCAGTCGATTTCATGATATAGCTTCCCACAAGATGAGGGAATGTGGAGTGCGGCCGCTTGCGGCTGCTTTTTCGGAGCAGGTTTACCTGCGGTTCATTATTACGGCGTGTCGATTCTCGCCAGAAGTTTGGC
The DNA here is from genome assembly GCA_963745075.1 of Candidatus Hydrogenedentota bacterium. Lineage (GTDB taxonomy): Bacteria > Hydrogenedentota > Hydrogenedentia > Hydrogenedentales > SLHB01 > JAHDWY01. The sequence goes on from CAVUWV010000001.1 coordinate 154,248, forward strand.
GCTTGGTCGAAAGCGGGCTTTCCAAATTGACCAGAGAAAAGCACCCGCAAGCGGCCGCACTCCATATTTCACATCGCACTTCTCTTACTGCAATACTGGGTGCGCCGGGCACCAGCCCGGCGTTTCGGAGCGAGGGCGTCATTTGCTGCAATAACGTTTTTGGAGGGAGAGCCTTGGATCCTCCGAAGCGCCACCTTGGTGCGTGGCGTTCCCAGTGGGTCCACTTTCTAGGGAGGCTGGAATTTGTGCGATGAATCCAAATTGAACGAAGTCCTCATCGGCGGTGTCGAGAGGCGCGACATCGTGCTCGTCGCATACGACGCGGCGTGGGTCGGGCGTTTTGAGGAACATGCGGTGCGCATCCGCGCGGCGCTGGGGGAGCGTGCGCTCCGTATCGAGCATATCGGGTCGACGGCGGTGCCGGGGTTGGCGGCGAAGGCGATTGTCGACATCCTGGTCGTCGTGCCGGATTCGGGGGATGAGGGGTCGTATCTGCCCGCGTTGGAGAAGGCCGGATACCAGTTGCGGGTTCGGGAACCGGACTTTCACGAGCATCGGATGTTGCGAACACCCGAACGGGATGTGCACGTGCATGTGTACTCGAAGGGGTGTCCGGAGATTGAGCGGAATCTTGTGTTTCGCGACCGCTTGCGAGGGAACGCAGAGGACCGTCAGCGGTACGAGACGACGAAGCGCGCGTTGGCGGCGCAGTCGTGGTCCGACATGAACGCGTACGCTGAGGCAAAAACGGAAGTCATCGAGGGCATTATCGCGTCCGAAAGGGGGGACCGGTCGCAAGGCGCGTAGGCAGAAGAAGAATTGGGGCAGCAACCATTCTTCCAATTGCGATGGTCCCAAACCTCTGCCCGCTGCAACTATGGTGTACCTTCTTGGAAACGAGGCCACCGAAGTCGCAATAGGGTATGCCGATGGACGATGCCGCATTGTTGAAGCGCTGGACGAGCCGGCGGGACGCGCAGACATTCAACGAAATTGTTGAGCGGTTCGCGGACCAGGTGTTTACCACGTGCCGGCGCGTCGTGGGCAACGAGGCCGATGCGGAGGAAGTCGCACAGGACTGTTTCCTGTTGTTGCTGCGTTCCCGGGGCGAGATCCGCTCGTCGCTGGGAGGCTGGCTCCACGGGGTCGCGACCAACAAAGGGCGCGAACGGGTCCGGTCGGACGTCAACCGTCGCAAACGGGAACAGGCGTACGCCCGCGAGACCGGCCAGATCGCCGACGCCAGTTGGGACGACATTCAGGAGTTTGTGGACGCGGCCCTCGAGACGCTTCCCCCGGCTACCCGCGACGTGATTGTGGCGCACTTTATCGGCCGGAAGACCCAGGCGGCGATTGCGTCCGAGCTGCGGATCAGCCGGCGCGCGGTTTCCCACCGAATACAGCGCGGCCTCGCATCGGTGCGGCGCGAACTGGGCCGCAGAGGCGTAGCAATCACGGCGGTCGCGGTTGGTTCAGCTTTGGCCGCGGATGCAAGCGTCGCGCCCACTTCCTTGAAGGCTTCACTGGGAAAACTCGCCATTGCCGCCGGAACTGCTTCCGGTACGGGCGGGGGAACCGCAATCAGCGCGTTGCTGGGAAGCCTATTGATCATGAAGACAAAGATCGCAGTCGTTTGTGTCGTGGCGTGCCTCTTTGCGGTTGGGTTTGCTCTCCTGGCGACGCGTGACATAGGTGACGCGCCGGTTTCACTGTCGGGGAACGTGACCGACGAACCAACTCCGCCTGTTACAGGCCAGCAGGTCGCCGAGGCGATAATCGATGCGGTTTCAGCGCGCGCGCCGGATGACAATGCAGATGACGCGCCAACGCTCGAGGATCTGCTGGCATTATCGCAGACGGAGTTGGAGCGTACGCTTAAAGAATATCCCGCGATAGCGAATCCAGATGACTATGCTTTGGTGTCCGGTGTGGTGCTTGATCGGAACAGCTACGCCATACCCCGTGCCAAGGTCACACTCGTTCCGACCAGGGAATGGGGCAAGATTCCGAGCGTGGAGCACTTAGGTCTCTCCGCGACCAGCGACGCGGAAGGCGCGTACCACATAGTCGGTATCGCGCACAGCGGGGATTTTCGCATTAGCGCTGCCAAACCCGGGTACGTGAGCGCAGCGAACTATGTGCGCATCGATCCCGGGACCGATGCGCGCTCCGACTTCACACTGCAGGATGGACTTTCGCTGGAGGGGCGTGTCTTATCGGCGTCGGGCATACCCGTTCCGGATGCGTACCTTTTTTGCATCGGTTTGACAGGCCCACGCACGTTGTTATCGGATCTGAAACGCGCGACACAGACCGACGCGGAGGGCCGGTTCGTTCTTGGGTTCGCCGAAAAGGAGCGGGGACTTGTAGCGGCGGTGCGCGTGCAATCGGCGAGTCAGGGCGCGTCCACGTTCCCGGATATCTTGATTCAGGACGAGCGTCCGGTCGAATTGCGGCTGACGGGACAAGCGGTGATTCGTGGAACGGTGCGAAACCCCAAAGGAAACCCGTTGCCGGGCGCGCATGTTAAGTTTTTCGCGCATAAGTCCATCAACTTACCGCGCAATGATGGCACGGCGTGGGCAAGCCCTTCATTCGCCGGCAATTTTGTGGGGGTTTGTGACGAATCGGGCCGTTACGCGACCGAGGTGGACTCGGGAATGGACTACGAAGCGAAGGTAGAGGCGCCTGGCGCGGCCGATAAGGGCGCCAGGCGGGATGTGCTTACCGCGCTCCAGGCCGGCGAGACGCGGGAATACAATCCGGTGGTTAACACGGGTACGATTACGGTGCGGGCAGCCATTGTGGGCCTGCAAACCGGTAAGCCGTTTGCCAGCTACGTAATGGTCGGCGCGGTTGCGTTGAAGAATGGCAACGTTGTGGCGATCGGCAAGCAAGATGGTTATTTTGCCGTGCGATTCGTGTTTCTAGGGGAGCCGGCGGAATACTCCTTTCAGGCGGTTTACTTGGACAACCCGGAATTGACCGGTGACGTTTCCGGACCCTACGACCTGGAAAACGGAGACGACATTGACATCACGCTGAATTTGCCTGACCCGCAGTCGTTTTCGGTTCGCGCGGTAGACCCCAATGGCGAGCCGGTGGCGGGCGCCGCGGTACAGTTTCGTATGGAAACATCGAGCGGAATCGGAAAGCATGGCGTGACCAATTCTGAGGGGCGTCTTGACGAACCGGTTCTCCTGGCGCCTTTGTGCGGCGCGCAGGTTGTCCTCGCGAAGCCGGGCTATGCGACGGCTTACGGCGCTGTCAGAGGGGATCAACGGCCAGGTACGGTGCATCCCGAAGAGACCCTTGTACTTTGGCCGGCGGCGGGTTTTGAGGGCGATCTGGAGGACAACGAGGGGAATCCATTGCCGGACACGGCGCTGACGATTACGGTGACGAATTCAGAGGGGCGGGTCTGGCCGCTTGAAATCAGCACCGATTCGTCGGGGCATTTCACGATTGGCGACCAAGCGCCCGCGGATCTGGTCGACATCAGCATTTCGAGGGAAGATAGCGGCGCGCAGGTGTGGTCTGCAGATGGGGTCGTTCTACAAGCCGGCGGCATTTCGGACATGGGCGAGATCGTGCTGGAGGCGGAATAGACGGTCGGCAAACGCTCGTGAATAGATGCGCGCCTCGACGGCACTACCTTTCCCTCCCGAGTCCCCGCCGCGCGCTGTGCCACGTTCGCGGTCGGGGCTACGTGGACGGGATGACATTAGAAATAAGTCGGTGATAACCGTTTATTTATCGTTGACTGACTTGGGACTGGGTAATTCTTGGCATCATGGACATTGAAGTCTTCTCGCAATAGTGGCATAAGACGAAAGGACCTAACAGGTCGTTGCGTTCAATGTACGGCTTGTCTCATACCCGGTTGGAGGTTTCCATGAAGAAACTTCTGTTCGTGCTGGCGTTGGTTCTTGTCATCGGTGCCGTCCTGTGGTTTGTTCTTACCAGTAAGTCTTCAACGAGCGAAACAATTCCAATATCGGAATCTCAGTTGTCTGTCCCCGCGCCTGTTGCTTCCCCAAAACCTGCCCCGACGGAATCTGCAATTGCTCGACCCGTCAAAATGGAGAAACCGCGCATCGCAGGACGCGTGGCAGCGCTCGATACGGGGCAGGGGATCGAAGGGGCGACGGTGAAGGTCACGTTGCGGGAAGAGGAAGCGTCGTTTGAAGCGGAGGACATTACGGACAGGGAGGGGAACTTTTTCGTGGCGACACGCGATCCGGGCGAATATCGGATTGAGGTAGCGCACGACGTCCTGGTGAGCGAGGAGCGGCGGTACGAAGCCACGGTCCGCGAAGGCGAGGCCGTGCCGGAACTGGTCATCTGGATGGTGTCCGGCGGTGTGGTCTCGGGCCGGGTTTACGACGCGGTATCCGGAAAAGGCATCGCCGGGGTTCGGGTCGGTGCGAACCGGGCGCAAACTCCCGGAGTCACGACCGACGCGGACGGACGTTACCGTCTGGGTGGGCTTCGCGCGGGGAAGCCGAGGATCTTCCTGGGCCACGCGAAGGGCTACCTTGATCCTCCGGAGAATTCGGATGGTGTGCGGGTGACCGTCTCGATGGGGGAGGAAGTTTCTGATGTGGATTTTCCGCTTCAGCCGGGCGTTTTTGGAATTATCACGGGGAAGGTGGTTGACGAGCAGGGCAAGGCGGTCGCGGACGCGGAGGTATCCGCCGTCAGCTACGACGATTTGACGAGAGAAGGCCGATTTGGGAAGGACACGAGTAGGCTGGACGGCAGCTTTCAGGTGGACGAACTGCCGGTCGCGAGCGGCTACTACGTCGCGGCGAAATCGGAAGGTTTTATTAGTGAAGAATTGGGACCACTTGGTTTGACGGACGAAGGACTTCACGATCTTGTCCTCACGCTGCGTCCAACGGGCAGTATCTCCGGTCAAGTGGTGGACGAGAATTCCGGTAAACCGGTTGGCGAACCGGAGTTCGTGGTTGACACGCGGTATGTATCAAGAGGACGCAATATCATCGGAGGCCGTTCGGGGAAGCTGGACGAAGACGGCAACTTCACGATAGCGAATCTACCGCCGGGACCTTACGGGTTGTTCGTCGATTCGCATCCCGGCGTGTTTATGTCGGGTATTGTAGAACCGCAGATCACGGTCGACCTCGAGCCTGGGCAGCACCTGACGGATATACGCCTCACGTTCGATTATGACCGCTACCTGAAGTCCAAGGCAGCGTCGAAGAACGCACCCATGGAATCGCCACGGCAGGCGGAAACCGCCAGACCCAAGGTCGGAGACGTGCGCGGACAAGTGGTGAACGCCACGACGAATGAAGCGGTCACCACATTCAATCTAGCGACCACTCACAACTCCGGCGGGAGCAGCACCCGATCATCGCGCGCGGTGCACGACCCGGAGGGACGCTTCACCATTGGGGAAGACCAGGGTGAGACCTTGACGATTACGATCACCGCGAAAGGCTTTACGCCCAAGCAAGAAGAGGTGGAGGGCGGCCTCGGCGCACAACCGGCACACGACATCATTGTGCGTCTCCAACCGGGGGCCTTGGTCGACGGCGAAGTGGTGGATACGTCGGGCAACGCGGTGGCGGGTGCGGCGGTGTATATCGGCGTGGATCCGAGTCTCATGGACACGGATGGTCAGGGTAGCGCCCCCGATGCGATTTCGGGTCCGGACGGGTCGTTCCACTTGGACACGCTTCCCGTATCCGCAACGACGATCTATGCGACTCATCCATCCTTCGCGGTGGGGACGGCGAAAGTCACGGCCACCGCAGCGGCGTCGACCCGGCTCCGTATCGTATTGCGGGATGGCGGGGCAGTCGAGGGGACGGTGCGTCGGTCGGGGCAACCCTTGGCCGAACAATGGATTGGGGTGCTCAACGAATCCGGGACGAATGTGCGGTTTGGTAGTGACCGGACCGACAGTCAGGGTCATTTTCGGTTAGACCATGTGACGCCGGGGCTTTATACGTTATACGCGTATATCGACGAGGGCTCGCGGTCGCTGCATATAGATGCGGAAGTTGCAGACAGGATGACAACGCAGGTTAATTTCGATTTCGATGAAACGGACAACGCTATCGAAGGTACGGTGCTGTTGGACGGTCAACAGCCTCATTCTCTAAGCGTCCGTGCCGAGATACGGACGTCATCCGGCGTGGAAAAGATAGGATTCAACTCGCAGACTGGAGCGTATTCCTTGACTAACCTGCCGTTAGGTGAGGCGGATCTATACGTCATTGCCTCTGGGCCGGGTGGCGCCAGGGCAGACGAATCGTTGGCGGTGTCTATCACCGGCGGGACCGTCCGGCGCGATTTTGATTTGCACAGCGGGGAATAGATTGCTGTGCGCTACGGTAAGCGATCACACGCTTCGATTTGCTGGTTGTTTTCCGCGGGTAGGCTTGGCATTGTCGGGCTGAAGAGCCACGCTGGCGCGTGGCGGTCCCAGTGGCGGATCGGGTTAATCATGCGGAACGGTTTGTTGATAGCGGTGATGGCCGGTGCTTGGATTTTTGCAGCGAACGGTGCGGAGCCGTCTGATGGCACTCCGGAGTCGACTTCGGGGATCACCCTTCATGAGGGGCTGGCGTATTCTTCGGCGGACCCGGCGCTTGCGATGGACCTGTATCTGCCGCGGTTGACGGGGACGCGGGTGCCTTGTGTGATGGTGATTCAGGGGGGTGGGTTCCGGGGGCAGGACGGGAAGCGGTTTCGTCCGTTCGCGGAGTACCTGGCGGAGAACGGGTTCGCGGCCGTTACGTTTGCCTACCGGGGACGACCGGGGCACACGTATGAAGAAACGATGGCGGACGTGAATGCGGCGGTGCGCTACGTTCGGAAGATCAGCCCGGACTTCGGTATCGACCCGAACCGGATCGGCGCGATGGGACGGTCGGCGGGCGGAACGCTGGCGGTGTTGCTGGCGGTGACGGGCGACGAGCAGGAGTCCGAGGGCGGCGGCGATAGGGCGTATTCGAGCCGGATACAGGCCGCGGTCGGGATTTCGGGCGTGTACGATTTCATCGCGCGATTCACGGACGAAGCGCAGATCGCGTTGCAGTCACGGCACGAGGCAAAGATCGAATCGAACGGGGAATGGATCGGCGAACCGTTTTCCGCCACGAGCGAGAAGTGGCGGGACGCATCGGCCATCAATCATCTTGATGGTGATGATCCGCCGATGCTGTTGCTGCAGTGTAAAGATGACGCGACGGTTCCGTGGCCGCAGGCGCAGGGTATGTACGAGAAGATGAAGGATGCCGGGATCAACGCGGAGATCGAGATCTACGAGACCGGGGGGCATGGTTGTCAGACCAAAGATGCGAAGGGATCGATGGCGCGGATGGTGGGGTTCTTCAAGGAGACGCTGATGGAATGAAGGTCGGTGTGCGGGTTGCGGGTTGACACCGAGATCCCCTGCTACTCTAATAGGGTTGTCGCGGGTTTTGAATTGGCGTGTGGAGACACTCGATGACACTTGAGCAAATCAAAGCCGAAATCAACAGGCTGCCGCTTTCCGACAAGCTTCGCTTGGTCGAGGATACGTGGGATTCTATCGCCGCGAATGCCAGCGAGTTGCCCATGCCTGAGTGGCAGCGGCAAGAACTCGACAAACGGTATAAAGAGTACCAGGAAGGGAACGTCGAGTTGCACGATTGGCAGTCGGTTCATGAGTCCATTCGCGACAAGTATCAATGAAGCTACGATACTCGCCCCGTGCCGCCGATGAACTGGAAGTGGCGGTCCGCTGGTACGAGGAGCAGTATTCCGGATTGGGCATCGCGTTTCTCGAATGCGTCGAAAAGGCCTTGGCTTTTCCCCTGCACGCATGACTCCTTTCGACGGTGCCTTACAAGACGGTTCCCGTTTTCCATCCACTTTACAATCGAGGAGGACGTTATCGTCCTGCATTCCGTCTTCGACAACAGACGCAGCCCAACGGATCTTCCATAAGCGGAAATGAGGGTATTGCCGTGCGCGGCAGGAAGAATTCAGGGACACGGCTGTCGGGAAGACGCTGATGAAATGAGTGGGTGGTTGCGGGGAGGCGAGAGCGCTGTGACGGGGCCGTGACGTTGGCGAAGAGCGTACAATGAGCACTATGACGAAAGCCCAAAAGTACATACTCATACTTCTGGTTGCAGGCGTCGCTTGTTTCATTGTGCCCCTTCCAGGTGGCAGGGCGACTTATACCTCGGTCTTGGCTGAAATTTCGGGTCCGCTCCATGTCGTGACCAACCAAGTCCATCGTCCAGCTCCGTGGTTGAGGGCAGCGCCGGAATTCTTCGTGAAAGATGGAGAACTGTATCTGTGCAACCAAACGACACGTCGCGCATTAATACTGGTCACATTCGTTTCTCCTGGCATCCGGGACAGAGCCGACATCGAGGAATTCCGGAAGAAGCATCCGGACTTGGAGGAATACTGGCCAGATCCGAGTCAATCTGATGGCGGGGCCGCGTGGACAAGAAACAAGGTCCGCAATATGCTTCCGGAAGATACCAGCGCTATGGGGCCGCCTGAACCTTTCCCGAATTGAATTCTTTGGGAGACAACAGGATACAGCAACCGTCGAGTGGTTCCTGCGCCCCCGTTCGGGGGCTGTGTGAGAGGTGGGGTGGGTTGTCCCGGCGTTTCGCTTCGCTTCACGCTGGGCTAGATTCCGGTGGCCCCTCCGGGGCACTTGCCGGGGGGGTCTTGAGTTCTTCCTTTCCTGAGTAGATGTCTTATTCAGTAAGAACACGGGCGAGATGCCCATGCTCCCTTCCTATCTATTTCTTAAATCGGCGAGAATCGGTGTAATCGGTGGATGGAAAGCGGTCTTCTTGCGGTGAAGAAGCCACGCTGGTGCGTGGCGGTCCCAGTGGGGCGGTTGTGTTGACCGGATGCGGCCGATTCAAGTAGAACAAAGTGCTTAGCCAAGGTGTTGCATAGATATAGTCCGTGCAGGTGAACCGTGCTCGGAATCCCAGGACCGAGTTCGTGATACGTAGGTAGTCTTCAATGGCCAAGAAGGAACGGGTCTTCAATCAACGCAAGCGCCGTGTCTTTCGGACGCAGATCCCCACGGGGGAGGTAGTGTTCGGGGCGCTGTTTGTTCTGGTAGTGGTTGGGATGGGATGGTGGTTTTTGGCGAAGCGGAACGACTTCGATCCCTCCGAACGCGATATCTCCATGGAACTCATGGAGGAGGGGAGCGTCCAGGATACGTTGTACCGCACGCCGTTCGAGCGCTGGACCGACCCGGCACAACCAGCCTCCGCTTCCGCCGCCGTGGACCTCGGCAATTTTCCAACCGCGATCCTGGACGGTGGTTGGACCGCATCCACACGGGTTCAGGAGTTTGATGAATCCAATCTGTACGAGAAGATCGACGGGGCCGCGCCCCAGTATTTTCAATTCGGATTCGTGAAGCTGCATTTCGTTGGACTGGAGCACGCGGACGATCTGGAGCTGAACATCGAACTCTACGACATGGGCGAATTCAAGAACGCCCTGGGCATCTTCACCGCGCAACGCGACGCGGACCGGACGTTGGACGAACGGGGCGACGTGCATTACTACGCGACGACCGTGGGTGCCATCGGCATCATCGGTCCGTATTACTTCAAGCTGACCGGCAACGAGGAGAACGCAGCCATAACCGACAAGGCCGCGCAGATTATCGAAAGTTTTTCCGGGTTGCCGGGTGGGGACGTGCCGCTGCCGAAGGCATTTACCGTTTTCCGCGACGTGTTGGGTATCCCCTTTGCGGGTATATGGTTCGAGAAGAACGACGTGTTCCAGTTCCAATTTGCGAAGGATTTCTGGTTTGGAAAACCTGACATCGGCGGCGATTTGCGGTATTATGTCCACGAGGCCGAAAGTGAAGAAGCTGCAAGGACACTTTTCGACCAGTTACTGGAGAACAATCTCTACGACTATGACGAGGTATCCCATACCGACGATAGCGTCATCCTGAATCACAAGTTCCTTAAGACCCGTCTGGCGATCAAGCGGTCCGGCACGTTGGTGTACGGATTCGACGGCGCTCCCGCTGACCTCGATGCGGACAAGACCCTGATGACGCTGCAGGAGGCATTTCAGAGCGATGAAGAAGCCTGAGACGATCCAGCATCCCGAGTACGAGAAGGCCCCGATGGACCGGCGGACGTTCTTCCGCCGCCTCGGCACAGCCGGGGGCCTCGGCGCGGCGGCGGGGTATCTTGCGTGGGCGCCGGCCAACTGGCCTTTGTCCTTGAAGGATCCCTCGGGGCTGCGCAGCGTGCCGGTCGTCACACCGTTCCGGTTGCCGGACTCGTATCGGGTGGCCAAACCGGCGGGTGCGGCCGACGTGGGCATCGGACGCGGCGAGCGTCCGGTAGAGGCGCTTCGTGCAGCGTTGGACGGCATCGGCGGATTGTCTCATTTCATCCAACCCGGCGATATCGTATTGGTGAAGCCGAACGTGGCCTTTGATCGCGCGCCGAATCTGGGCGCGACCTCGAATCCGACGCTGCTGAAAGAACTGATTCACATGATTCTCGTGGATTGCCGTGCGCAGGAGGTGCGGGTGGCGGACAATCCCATCGAATCACCGCCGGACTGTTTTGCCAAGAGCAAGATCGACGCGGCCACGGTGGACGCCGGAGGACGGGTCTATCTTCCGGATTCGAATGCGTTCAGGATGTTGAATACGCCCGGCGCGAAACTGATCGAGAACTGGTGGTTCTTCCACCGCCCCTTCACAAACGTGGACAAGGTCATCGGTCTCGCTCCCGTGAAGGACCATAACCTGTGCAGCGCGTCCATGGGGATCAAAAACTGGTACGGGCTGCTGGGCGGCACGCGCAACCAGTTCCACCAGGACATTCATGAGATCGTGTCGGATCTCTCGGTCATGATGAAACCGACGTTGACGATTCTCGACGGGACGCACGTGCTCATGCAAAACGGCCCGACCGGCGGCGACCCTTCCAATGTGAAGCTGGGCGACACGGTGCTCGCCGCGCTGGATCCGGTCGCCGGCGACGCGTGGGCGTTCGAACACCTGCTCGAACGCGGGCGCGACTATCCCCGCTATCTGCTGAAGGCGGAAGAGAAGGGGAGCGGCCGGGTCGATTGGGACGGCCGCGTGCGCGAGATTCACGTTTAGAGGCGAACGCGATGGCGGACAGTAAAGCAGCCACTCCGAAGAAGAGCGGCAAGGCGCGCTGGGAGTCGTTCTCCGTCCGCAAGCTTTTGCGGATCACGAACGTGCGCATTCTGTCGCAGATCTTTTTCTTTGCCGCGTTCATGTTTTCCGTGTGGGCGACGTGGACCTCGCGATTGGGCGGGTATCCTGTTTCGCGCATCCTGGAGATGGACCCGCTCGTCATGATCGCGACGATGCTGTCGACGGGGTACGTGTACCGGTTCCTGGGGTGGGGGTTGCTGGTCCTCGCGATTACACTGCTCTTCGGCCGCGTGTTCTGCAACTGGATTTGTCCGTACGGCACGCTCCATCAATTCGTGGGATGGTTGTTCAACATCAACAAGGCCACCGACCGTATCGAGCAGAATCGCTACAAGTCGATCTACTACCTCAAGTACATGATTCTGACCGTGTTCCTGATCATGGCGTGGATGGGTGCGCTGCAGATCGGATTGCTTGATCCAATCTGTCTCATGTACCGGAGTTTCGCAACCGTGTTTGCGCCGATGTTTGATATGGGGGCGACGAAGGTGTCGCTGACGGCGCACGGGGCGAACCTGGATACGCTGTGGATTGACAATTTAAAATTCGCGCCGGGCGTGACCAGCCGCGTTTTTGTGGGGTCGTTCTGGATTGGCGTCATGATCTTCGGGTTGGTCGCCATGAACCTGTACATTCCGCGCTTCTTCTGCCGGGTGTTGTGTCCGCTCGGGGCGCTGTTGGGCGTGTTTTCGCGGTTCGCGGTATTTCGCATCAACCGCGACGTACACAAATGCACCGACTGCAATCTGTGTCTCACGCGGTGCGAGGGCGCGTCGGACCCGCAAGGGATTTTGCGGCAGAGCGAGTGCTTCTCCTGCATGAACTGCATCGACGACTGCCCGGAAGACGCCCTGTCGTTCACGATGTTTAATCTGGACACCAAGCAGGTGAAGCAGGGTCCGGACGTGTCACGGCGGCGGTGGATCTTTGCTTCCGTTGCGGGTGTCCTGGCGTTTCCGTTTATCAAGAATCACGGCGTCGACACGGACAAACATTTCGAGCCGAAACTGATACGGCCGCCGGGTTCGGTAGAGGAAAACGATTTCCTGTCCAAGTGCATCAAGTGCGATCAGTGCATCAATTCGTGCCCGACCAACGTGCTGCAACCGGCGACCTTCAAAGAGGCCGGGATCGAAGGGTTGTGGACGCCGGTCATGAATTTCGAAATCGGTCATTGCCAACTCAAATGCACGATGTGTTCCGAGGTGTGTCCGACGGGCGCCATCCGGAAGATCACCGTCGAGGAAAAGCTCGGCAAGGGGACTTTTGAGGAGAAGGGACCGATTCGGCTGGGCACGGCGTTCTTCGACAAGGGCCGGTGCTTGCCCCACGCGATGGAGATCCCCTGCGTGGTGTGCGAGGAGGTGTGCCCGACGTCGCCCAAGGCGATTCAGACCAAGGACGTCGAGACGAAAGACGTGTACGGAAATATCGTGGTGCTGAATAAGCCGTTCATGGTGCCTGATCTGTGCATCGGCTGCGGCATCTGTGAGAACGAGTGTCCGGTAAAAGATGAACGCGCGGTTTACGTAACGGCGGTGGGAGAGAGCCGCTCGCGCGAACGTCAGTTGCTGCTCAAGAAACGTGGTGAAACGCAGGCTTGAGGCTGAGCCGAACAAAGGGATGAAACTCATGAAACACGCGATGGACAGACGGTCGTTCATGAAGGGGGTCGCCTTGGGGGGGATGGGCGCCGGGGTTGCCGCGGCGACGGCCGAGGCGCAAGGCGCCGGCGCCGCACCCGCGACCGAGGTTCCGCGCAAGCAACTCGGGACCACGGGCGAAACGATTCCCATCATCTTCATGGGCGGGTCGCGGACCTTCGATATGAAATACGACAAGACGCTGCACCGGGCGCACGGACTCGGCATCGACTACGTCGATACGGCGGATTCCTACGCGTCGGGCCAATCGCAAAAAGGCGTGGCCGTGTTTCAGGAGCAAGTCGGGCGCGACAACGTCTGGATCACGACCAAAGTCGAGGTGAAAGGGGCACACAGCACGCCGGAGGGGCTGAAGAACGGGCTCGACGAATGCCTCGCCGAGTTGCGCACCGATTACGTCAACATGTTCTTCATGCACATGATTCAGGATCCCCGTTATCTCGATGCGGACTTCATCAAAGCCGGCGACGATATGCGGAAGAGCGGGAAGACGAAGTATTTTGGGTTCTCGTGCCACCACGGGAACGTGCCGGAGATGATCTCGAAGGCGGCCAAGGCCGGCGGCATCGATGCAATCATGTTCCGGTACAACTTCCGCCATTACGGCGATGTCGAGTTGAACAAGGCCATGGATGCGGCCAAGGCCGCAGGGATTGGTTTGCTCGCCATGAAGACGCAGTCGTCAGTACCGGCGGATTTGGAGAAGGTTGTCGAGTTTCAGGCGAAGGATTTTACCTTGCCCCAAGCGAAGTTGAAGGCCGTCTGGGCGGATGAGCGCATCGACGGATGCGTCAGTCAGATGGACAACCTCCAGATCCTGGACGAGAATTCCTCGGCAGCCATGGCGCCGCAGCAACTCACGATGAATGAGTTTCACCAGTTGAACCGCCTCGCACGAATGACGGCGCCGTATGCATGTCTCGGGTGCAACCAGATCTGTGAAAGCCGAATTGAAGGCAAGCTCAAGGTCGCCGACGCCCTGCGGTACCTGATGTATCACGAATGCTACAGCGACCCGGAGACGGCGCGTTTGCTGTACAACGCATTGAACGTGGAAGAGCGCGATTTCGAGCGCGTGGATTTGACTCCGGCGATCGCGGCATGCCCGCAGGACATTCGAATCGACGAACGCTTGCGGCGCGCGCGCGAAGTATTGATGGCGTAGGGGGGGCGACCGAGCTTTCAAGCGACAACAGGGACATCAGAGACAACAGCGACGGTGCGACGCACGTCTGTGGATTCGTGAAGATTCCGTCACGGGCGGCAGGAACCGGATTCGACTTCCCGAGAAATTGCGGAATGCATCGTCCTTGATGTCGTTGTTGACCCTGCTGTCGTTCAGCCGAAGAGGCTGGCTCCTGTCCTTCGCGTCTCCTGGCTACGCGAAATACACCGGCGCCTGTTTCACGGCCGACACGTTGGCCTCAAAGTGCTCGAAGTTCTGCATGTCGGAGTTCACCACGTCGAGACCGTTCTGCAGGACATAGGCGTAGCTGCGTTGGAACGGGGTCAGCGGCGCATCGAGGGCTTTCCGATCGTAGTGGCTGTCGAAGGCGCTCGGATCGTTTTTTCCGCCGGCGCCCCCGCTCGCCAGGAAACGCGCGGCCTTCATGCCGATCAGCCCGATGCCGGCTTCGCGTGCGCGGTCGAAGACGGGGCGCAAATCTCGCAGCGATGCGGTCCCCTCGAGGATGCTGCGGGAATCCCAGTCGTACCAGCCGGCCGGCGTGATGGCGGTCATGGCGAGATCGTACCAGCCCGTCTCGATGGCGGCATCGAGGACCTGTTGGGCGCGCTTGTGGGTGCTCAGGCCGAAGTGGCCTACCTTGCCGGCTTGCTTGGCAGTGAGAAAGGCCTGATACATCTCTTCACACCGCACGATCGCTGGGTCGCCGACGCCCATGATGTAGTACGCATCCACGTAGTCGGTATCCAGATCCCTCAGACTATTCTCCAGTAGCCCGGTCCAGTATTTTGCGATCGTTTTGCCTTGTTCGACCGTGAGAGGCGTGCCGGGCTCGTGGCCTTCGGGGCTACGGACGGGCGCTTTGGAACTGACCCAGATCCCGTCGCGGTTGGCTTTCATGAAGGGCGCGAGATGCTGTTCGCTGCCTTTGTAATAGACGTTGGAACCGATGTCGTAGAAGTTGATGCCGGCTTCAAAAGCGCGGTCCAACAAACGAACCGCCTTGCCTCCCGCCAGGGCGGCCCCGCATCCGAAGACCAAACGGCTGCTCATGAAGTTCGTGCGGCCAAGCTTTTCGTATGGCATACCGTCCACTTCGTGCCGTCGATCGAGCGGCACATCCTGCGCCGTGGCTTTCTTCGAAGCGACGGTGGCCGCGGCGAGGGATGCAGCCGAAGCCTGGATAAACGTGCGGCGGTTCATTCCGGAGGAAGCGTTCGACTCGTTCATGGTATGGTCTCCCAGGCGGCACGGCCTTGCAAATCGCGCCGGTTTGGTCCGTGGACTGATGCTTCACAGTATCCGAAGACGGCGATTTGGTCAAGGTACACGGACCGGCACGGACCTACACGGACGGACACGGACAGGGAATCAATCCACGGGGATAGACCATGAACTGGGAATCAAAATTGTCGTATGGGGCCGTTTTGATAGGTCTTTTTTCGATGTGCTGCGTCTCGGCAGTCGCTTGGGCGGATGACGCGGGCGGACTTTCGGGGGAAGTGGCGGCTCCCGCCGAACTTCAGGAGATGACCCAAACCATCGCGGCGGCCTTGTCAATGGTATCGCTGGACGGTTGGCACGCGTCGGACATCGAGCGGTACGTGGTGGCCAATCTCTACGACAAGATCGACGGGCGTTCGGAACTCTACATGTCGTACGGGGTGAAGGGCATGGTGTTCACGAGCTTCGTCAACGACGCCGACCACTCACAGTTCATCGATGTGTTCCTCTACGACATGGAATCTGCGCCCGGCGCCTTTGGCGTGTTCAGCGTGGAGCGGTGGGGCGAATGGGAAACGCTCGATCTAGGCCGGCAGGGATATCGGAAGGATTCTGACGTTTTCTTCTGGAAGGGTCCGTACTACGCGACGGTCCTGGGTTCGGGAAAGGAACCGGCCGTACGGGATGCGCAACTCGCCATCGCGCGCGAACTGGACACGCGATTAAAAGATTCCGGCGAGTCGCTGTGGGGATTCGACGTGCTGCCGAAGGAAGGGTTGGTCAAAGACTCCGTCCAATACTTCATGGTTGACGCGCTGAGCCTCGGCTTTATGAACAATACATATACGGCGGAGTACGAGGTCGGCGATGAGACGGTAACGGTGTTTGTCTCACAGCAAGAATCGGACGCGGCGGCCAGGGAAACGTACGAGCAGTTCGTGGCGTACATGAAAAAGTACGGCAAGGATGTCGATTCTACCGGAACGAACGGCGATGATTTGGTCACGGCGGATATGGGGGGCGCCCATTATGATGGCGTGTTTCGCTGCGCCACGTATGTTGCGGGAGTATCATCCGTGCCGAATCGTACGTTGGCGATTCAGGCCGCGCAACGGCTGCGCGAGGGTATCGAAGGCGGTTCCGCCTCAAAGTGATGCGATTGCCTCAATGGAATGAACTGCGCGAGACTCGTGCTCCGTCCGCAGTCAACGTGGGGACACTCGAAACGATGCATACTATCGGGAGACGGGAGTTTATGGTAACCGGCACTGCAGCCTTCGCGGGAGCCGCCTCGGTGTTCGGAGCGGCATCGCCGGACGAGGACTCGGCTCGTGGCAAAGAACGCACTCGATGTCTCGGGCCGTTTCGCGGCATGATGCCCATCATGGCGACGCCCGTGGACGCCGCGTACAAGGTGGACCTCGAAAGCCAGCGCCGTGAAGTCGAATACTGCATCCAATGCGGCGCGGTGGCGCTGGGGCATTTCGCGTACGCCTCCGAGTTTCAGAAGATTGGTGAAAGCGATCGCGCGCGGTTGCTGGACGTGGTCGTCAATGAGATCGACGGCCGGGTACCGTTTTTCGCCGGAGTTACGGGAAAGACGGCCGCTGATACGGTCCGTTACGCGAAGGAGGCCGAAGCGCGGGGCGCGGATATCGTGATGGTTTCGTTGCCTTACGTGGACGAACTGAATGCGGCAGGAACGCTGGCGATGTTCAACGAGATTGCGGCGGCGGTAAACACTCCGATTATTATTCAGGATACCTCGCACACGGCGGACGTGCTCACGGCCGACGTGGTGGCGCAGATCGCGGAGGAAACGGGTCAGGTGATCGCCATCAAGGCAGAGAGTCCGGATTTCCTGACGAAGACCGCAGAATTGATGAAGCGTTTTCACGGCACCATGCAGATCATCGGCGGCGCCGGCGGCCAGCATATGATTCACCTGTTGCGGTTGGGCGTGACCGCGTTTATGACGGGGACGGAGGCCCTCGAGTTCCACGCGGCCTGCGTGGCGGCCTACCTGGACGGCGACGAAGATAAGGCCGCGTCGATTTACTACAACAAGATCCTGCCGTACCTTTCGTTTTACAGCGCGGGAAACTGGTTGCGGAATCTCAAGATGATGCTCCACATGCGTGGCATCATCGACACGCCGAACCTGTGCCAGCCCGACGATCAACCGCCCGCCTACGGAGAAGTGGAGATGGAGCAGTTCCGCTGGACGCTCGACTACATCGGGTGGAACAAGCAGTGGCCGGACATTCCGTGAGATCCGGGTGAGCGGCCAGTAATCCATGCGTCCCTGCGCAGGTCCGCGGTTTTCGCTACGGCCCGCCGCGATCCGCGGGACGGAGATCGTCTGACCGTGCGCGAAGACCCACGGGGATAGAACCCTCAGCTATCTTCGGAGAGACCTCCGGCTGCCCAGTCGTCGGTACCCGCGGCCGTATGGCTGTTACCACCGCTGACACTTGAATTAGCACCGCTGGCTGTATTGAATGCGCCGCCGCTGACGCTCGAACGGTCGCCGCCGGCCTCATTGGACCACCCACCGCTGACGCTTGCAGAGTTGGAACCACTGGCTTCGTTGCTGTTGCCACCGCTGACGCTTGCCCATGAGCCGCTGGCCGTGTTGCCGAGGCCCCCGGTCACGCTGGATTGATTGCCGGTCGCCATGTTGTCTCTGCCACCAGAGATGCTGGAATAGAAGCCGCCGGCCATGTTCTGAAAACCTCCACTAACGCTGGACGCCGGTCCGGTTACCGTATTGCGATAACCCGCCACAAGCCCACCGTAGCTTGCATATTCATGCTCCGTTCCGACAACAAGATTATGTGAGCCCATTCGACCGTAAACGACCGTATCGGGCTTTTCGTTGTAACCTATGATGAGATTTCCGCGACCCGTAAGCCCGCTGCTATCCTCCGTGTCGCCGCTGCCGCTGCGGATGTGGACGTTGCAGCCTTCGATGATGAGGTGCGGGCCTATTAGCCCCCTCTTCTTTCCCGTCTGTATGCTGACGTACTGCAGCTTGGCTTGGAGTTCGGCCACTTGCGCTTCCAACTCCTCTACGCGATCCGTCAAATTGCTTTGGCCGCCGCCGGGCGTCGGGCAGCCCAGGATGGGGATGAATGCAGTGATTACGACGACGAACGCCAACAACAGTAGACTTCGCGACACGTTAGTCATGGTGGCTCTCCGTGCTGCGGGCAGGCGACTTTCCGTCACATCGGGCGTACCTTGCCCGTCGCGTAGGTTTTTCGTATGGACGGAGCCGTCCCTCCGTCTTGGTGATACACAACCTCCGATCCACTTGCAGCTTCGGAGACAGTATAGCATAAGATTGGAACATCGCCGGCAGGAAGCGCAGATCGCAAGGAAAGGGTCGCAGGACCGCGGCCAACCCATTCCTCATCGGTACGGGATCAGCGGAGAAAGATCCGCCCAGTGCTGTGTCGTTTGCAGCGAGACCGTCGAATCAATTACCGGGTTGAGGCGAGTGCATCCTGAATGCGCGATTGCGTGGCACGGAGTCGTTGCGTCACTTCGGGAAGGACATTCTCCTGGATCTGACGATCCAGGTATTTCATGGCGTCGTCGTAGGACACGTATCGGTAATCTTGTTTCTTGTCCGCTACAACCGGATACCGTGCCTGAACCTGCTCCAGCGGAATGCCGCGATACACCACAACCTTGATGTCGTACCGGTGATTCGGGTCGGGATCGCCCTGACGTTCCCATTGCCACCACGCCATCCCGATGGTCTCGTACGCGGCCGCTTGCGGCCCGAAATCTTCGTAGTCGAGGACCATCGTCGTTTTGGAAGACGTGGCACATCCCGCAGCGTATGCGAACGCCATCGTTGCGGCGACATAGTGTATCACGGCACGTTTCATAACCCGTTCGCCTTGCGTAAAAGAAATGGTGGGCGGTGAGGGATTCGAACCCCCGACCCCCTGCGTGTAAAGCAGATGCTCTAACCAGCTGAGCTAACCGCCCGATGAGGAACCGGGATCATAGCATGACCGGGGCGGGGGATGAAACTTGCTCCGCGGTCGGCTCGATGACGGAATTCAACCCGGGGAAAATGAAAGCCCGTAATCTACTCAGTCGCTAACTACTTTTGCCCTCCCAACCTCATGGCACAAGTTAAAGACGGCCTTAGGCGATAATCCAACACGCGTGAATCCCCTACCATACATTATTTGTGCGACACAGGACTTCCCGCTGAACCAAGACACCTTGAGCTGGCTGCACCAATCCCGAAGACTCCGGGTTCGCTGCGAACGTCGCGCGGACATACACGTAGCGTTCCTCGCACTCGGTTGTCTCTGTACCTGTTTTAACTTCATTCGGAACTTTTGTTAAAGGCTCTAAGAATGTCCAAATTGCACAACAGTGATAATGTATTCGACGCCCGCGTCGGCATTTACTTTTAGATAGTACTCACCAGGATCTTCGCAAATAAGAAATGAATCGTACGGAGGCTTTTCCGTGATTATGTGCTGAAGGAACTTATTGCTCTCGGCTTCATAAAGGTCTATCGAGAATGAAGCGGTTCTGTTCGCTCTCTTCACGTACCAATCGATTCGCCAGATAATCGATTTCACGGGAACTTTGCGAATTGCTTGCTCTCGTCGCCACGAAACTGTTCTGTGACAATGGGGATTAGGGAAGGTTGGAAATCGTCCGCTGCCGCTCGGTCAAGAGCAGATATGAGTTGAAGGGCATCGGAGTAATGTTTCTCATGCTGAGCGGCAATCTTTGCGGCGGCTTGAGCGTCCGCCTCCGCGTGCCTAATTTCTCGGACGATTGAATTGTGCTGCGATTCAATGTTGGATATCTCGGAGCGATGGGCTGCACGGGCATTTTTCGTGGGCCGCTGACACTGCCGCAGCTTCGGAGCCAACACGTTGTTGATCAAGCCCTACTTTGAAGCCGTATTCATCAAGGAGGTCGGCACTAATGCTTGCTGAGTAATCGTGACCTGTTGCCAGCTCCGCAAGAAATTCTTTGTGTCTGATTTTATAAAGCCCTTGGTCCCACTTAAGATCAAAATCATCGTATACGTCCGCCAACGCGTCTTGCTCTGATGCGTTTACCGATGCGATAGCTTGCTGGTGTGCGGCGATTCGCGCTTGATTGTCTTCAAGCTTTTGGACTGTCCCCGCAACCTTTTGTTGTCTATTGGCGATTTCTTGCGAAAGCGTTGCGCTCCCTGTTTTCAGAGTGTAGCCGTAGGATGCCGCGATTGAACGTCGATAACCTTCGGGTAGCGTTCTCCATTTCTCAACTTCGGCTTCAAACTGTGCAATTTCCTTGAGTTGTCTTCGTACCTTGAAAGTCGAGAGCGCTTGGCTAGGATCTTTAGGTTCCTTGGGTTTCGGTGCACTTTGCGCAAGATTCTTCAGGTTTGCTTTTTCGGGTTTGGATCGCAATTTCCGCATATTCCTTATCGTCACTCGCGGAGAACGTATCCAAGACAACCAGTTTCTTTTCCAGTAGCATCTTGTTCAACACTTCACCGGAAGGGAGCACCGCCTCAACGTAACTGAGTCCTGATATTGTCTTGATGGGACGGATTTCGAGAGCCACGTCTTTGGTGACTGATGTAATGAATCTCTCGGCCTCTTTAATCTTTGCCAGATTCAGGGCATCACCTCTGACCCCGTAAAGAGAAACGAGAAGCTTTCCATCATCGGTATCGAGTCTTAAAGAATCGCCATGATAGACGGCAGATATCTTTGCGGAGAAAGGTTTGTCTGGCACGGCGAGTTGAGGGCCGGATGCTCCCACGATAATTGATAAGGCGAGTGCGGCGGTACACGCGTACATATTCAGCCCCTCCCTGAATGTGGACTTCCCCCTAGTACTTTATCACACGAGGCCGCCTTTGTCCAGCGGAAAAGTAGAGTGGATTTCGGCTTTGGTATGCTTCCCGTGCTGGCGAATTTGAGAAGCGGGAACCAAAACAGTATCGCAATACGATTCGAATATATCGGGTCTTTCTGTGCTGGACTTGGAACGCGACCGGATAGTTTCTACGTCAACCATTGAGCCATCCATCCACAAGCGGTACACAAGCTCGGAGGGCGTGTTCTTCACGGAGTCCACGTGGGAACACAGTCTGGATGGTAGATCTTCGGAAAGAACGGACATACCGCACTACTTTGATTTCGCATCGATGAAGTTAATCACCCGAAAGACGAAACTGAGTTCAGTCGATGGCGCGCGTACTGTGGATTTTGCTCTTGGTAATGATTAGGAAGGAATCTCCGGACAAGGTACCCAACCCTAGATAGTTACCCACCCATCTTATTCTACTCCGCGATCTGTTGCTTGAGGAACTTGGTCCCAAGTGAATTCTGATTTAAGACCACTAGAATGTCTTGTGCTGACGGCCTTGTACCCAATGCCTCAGCTCATAAACTGCAAGTAGTGCTATCTTCTAGTCACGATTTCAATACTAACCGTTGACTTGCTTACCCCGCGATGCGGATGCAGACTTTGCCAAAATGTTTTCCGGCGGCCATGTATTCGCAGGCTTCGCGGGTGGATTCGAGGGGAAATACCTTGTCGACGACGGGCTGGAGGCGGTGGAAGTCGATGGCGCGGTTCATTTCTTCGAAGGCGTCGCGGGGGCCGACGATGATGCCTTGGAGGCGGACGTTTTGCATGAGGAGGGGGGTGAGGTTCAGGGGGGCTTCGACGCCGGCGAGGACGCCGATGAGGCTGATGTGGCCGCCCATGCGGACGGCGCGCATGGATTGGGTGAGGGTGCCGACGCCGCCGACTTCGACGATGTGGTCGACGCCGACGCCGCCGGTCCAGTCGCGGACGGCGGAGGCCCATTTGGGGTTAGTCCGGTAGTTCACGCCATGGTCGGCGCCCAGGGCTTGGGCTCGCGCGAGTTTCTCGTCGCTGCTGGAGGTGACGATGACCCGCGCGCCGAGGAGTTTGGCGAATTGGAGCGCGAAGAGCGAGACGCCGCCGGTGCCGAGCGTGAGCACGGTGTCGCCGGCCTTGACGTTGCCGTGGGTCACGAGCGCGCTCCATGCGGTGACCGCGGCGCAGGGCAGGCACGCCGCTTCTTCGTCTGTTAAATGTTCGGGGACGTGTACGACGCCGTGTTCGCTGAGCACGACCAATTCGGCCAGCATGCCGTCGAGCGGTCCGCCCAGGGTGGTGCCTTGCAGGCGTTCGCGGTCGGGGTGTCCGGAGAGCCAGCCTTGGGCGAAGATCCCCGCGACGCGATCGCCAACCTTGACGCGTTGCACGCCTTCCCCGGCGGCGATGACGGTGCCGACGCCGTCCGAGAGCGGAATGAGGGGAAGCGGTTGTCGCGGGTTGTAGAGGCCTTGTATCGTGAGCAAGTCTCGATAGTTGAGCGATGTCGCCAGAACCTGGATGAGCACTTCGCCGGGTCCGGGCCTCGGGTCCGGGCGGTCTGCCGGGACGAGATGGTCGAAACCGAACGCGTCTTGTATTTCCACCACACGCATGGAATCAATCCTCCATTGGTCGATACGCTGGGAATGGGAGCCGCGATGAAATCTTTAGCCAGTATAGTCGCTGACGAAACAACACGCCAGGACGTGGTTCCCATTGGGCATGTGGTGCGCTCCTTCTCGTAGCCGCCGCCGGCCTCTCGTGCGCGAGTTCGGACTTTGGAGCAGGGAGGGTATGCAAGCGCGGTAACACAACACGTGATTTGTGCGCCGGGTTGGGATCGTGCGTTTCGTCGATTACGAGTACGAGGGGGAGTACGAGTGCGACCAGTGGGGCAGCGGTAACGTAAGAAGGCACCAGACCTTCGTCACCACGATTGACTCCGGCAGGGGGCTTTGCTAGAATCTGGTTCTGCGTTAGGGCGGTTAGCTCAGGTGGTTAGAGTACTTGCTTGACATGCAAGGGGTCACTGGTTCAAGTCCAGTACCGCCCACCATCTTTAAGTTCCCCATGGCCATCCGGTTACGGGTTCCTTGTCACGTGGCGAAACGGTCGTAATCTCAGGCCGAAAACGGGTACTGCTACCCGGTTCCCAGCAGGGAGACCAACAACCGTAGCGCTACCCCTATCACAGCGTATGTCAAGGCGTCGTCATTAGTGCAGTCCCGGCTAGCAATTCTTCGGTGCCTTGACGATTATAGCCTTACAGTCGGCGATCCTTTCTGAGGAGTCGTTGTTGGCGGTTTTACGCTGACGAGACGAAGCGATGCATCATCGGTCGTTAATTGCCGTGTCATAGACCTTTCGAAAGAAGGGGACGGCGGTGGCTGCTTTTCGGCCGCGCACGGAAACATTCGGACCAACTGGAGACGTTCATTGGACCGATGATGCCGGAGCAGTAGGGATCTGACGATTCTGATTTTGTCATACCCGGTCATGCGGTGACACGAACCCGAGGGCCGTCGGGACCTCTCGAATTCTTACTTCTTGCTCGTGCTTGGCATATCGAGCCTCAAGTAAACAATTGCGACTCACTGAGCGTAGAGTTTATCCTTGGAATAGCGTTTGCTGGTTTTGTCGATCACGATTGCGATTACGATCGAGAGGATTTGGGACGATGCTGGGATGGTTGGGAGTGGGACGCGTTTTCATGGGAACGGTATTGGTCGCGACGTGTCTTTGTCCCGCTTGGTCGGACGAACTTCAGAAGCCTGAGCCAGGGAAGAAGATTTGGGTGTTCTTGTTTGCGGGACAGTCGAATATGGAGGGACGGGCCGACGGGGACAAACTGACGGAAGCGGACAAGGCGCGGCTTGAACGGGCGCAGCAGTGGGTGCAACTTGCGTATAACTACGAGCCCGTCGAGGCCGCTGGACGTGGTCGAACCCTCTGCCGAGATTCGGGAAATTTACCATCGCGACCACATCTTCGGTCCGGAACTGTTCTTCGGGATCGCGATGGCCGAAGCGTGGCCTGGGGAACGGATGCTGTTTATCAAGTTGGCCGTCGGGGGCACGTCGCTTCACGGTTCCTGGAATCCGGACTGGAGTCAAGGCAAAAGCGGCGGCCATGAAAGAGGAGGACGGTCCGAAGTTGTACGACGACTTTGTGTCGTACGTCAAGCGAGTCCTTTCCGGATATGCACCCGATCGAATACGAGATCTGCGGGATGTTGTGGGTGCAGGGCGAAAGCGACGGTTCGGGGGAGGCGGCGGCGGCATACGGCGCCGAATCTTGCCCATCTGCGTGGCGCGCGTCCGTGAAGACATCGGAGACGAAACGCTGCCGTTCATGCTGTTTCAGGTGGGCTCGGATCGCGTTGTCGAGGGGATGCGCCACGTCGCGGGCACGGTAGAGAATGTCACATTGATCCCGCAGAACCCGGACCCGAGTTCCGGCGACTACTACGACACGATGGAGAATGGACACTACAATCACGTGGGCATGAAGAAGCTGGGAAGCCGGTTCGCGGAGGTCTTTCTCACCGACGTACGCACAACGGTCGAAGTGGAGATCGCTGGTGCGCGCGTGTCCTGCGTGATGTAGCGGATGTCTGCTGCAGCCATCGGCCCTCCCCCTATCCTCACGTCACAACGCCCGCTCTTCGCGAACGTTCGGTATCTGCGGCAATCCGCCGCCAATCCTCGCATCCGCGAACGGAATTCGTTGCAAGAGGTTACGCAATCCATGCTGAGAATGGGGCCCATTTGGCCCTCGCCTGATGACGGTGCCATGGCAGGTCTATTCCTTGATGGTGCGGTGAATATGCACTACACTGCATGAGCTGCAAGAAACGCCCAACCTATCCTGGAGGATTGTGAACGATGAAAAAGAACTCGATCTTTGTAGTCGTAATCGCAGTCGCTGTGTTGTTGTTCGGCAGCGAAAAGGCCGTTGCGTCGCAGGCAGGGGGCGCGGCCGGCGTTCTGCTGGGGTTTGCGTGGGTGACGGCGGACGGAGCGGACCAGGACGCGGAGTTGTTCATGGGGAGCGAAGCGGACCTGCAACGCAAAGGGGTTTGGGTGACCTACACGGACGTGGACGGCGCCTTGCGGCCTACCCTGTCTGTTGGAACCGAGACGTTTGAGGCGGATGTCGACGCCAATCAACTTCAATCGCTCAGTTTCGTCGTCGCCTGTGGTAATCCGGCCGGTGCGAAGCGGTACGAGCGGATTTTGTTTCGGAAGGGACTCGTGCTGGGGATGAACGCTCCGCAAGCCGCGAATACGTACGCGGTTCTAATCAATCGCGAATTCGTTAGCGCCGGTGAAGGGCAGGACGTGGCGCAACCCGAAAGCGGGGATGCCGCTGCGCGCCGGCGAACGCGGGGGTTGGCGCTCGCATATGCCGCCCAATCGGACGCGTATACGAATCAGATGATGAAACTATTTGGGGTCAACGCATCGTTTGCGATGCCTCGGATCGTGGTCGCGGCGGAAGAGTGGATGGAAATCGAGTCGAAGAAGGAGGCTCCGGCGTCGGGTGGTGGCGGTATTTTCGGAGTCGATATCGCCTCCATGATGGATGGGGACGAAGGCGGCGGGAAGAAGCAGTTTACGTCGTACTCGATCGACGTGCTCCATGACGACATGGAAACGACGGGAGGCGATGGTGTTGCGTTCCAGACCGCACGCAGCATACGGAACGACATTCTCGAAGGCGAAGTGATCTATGCGGCGACCGGCGGACAACGGCGGGTGCTTACCGCGAGTATCGTTTTCAGTCAGTTGATGAAGAACCGCGCGGACTTCGGGACCGACAACCGGATTCTGAACGTAGATGCGGAACACCCGGAAGTCTTGGACCAGTGTACGGATCTTTATCCTGAAGCGAAAGCGGCGATTACCCGTTTCCTGGCGGATTCACCGGGCTGGACCGTGCAAATCCCGCAGAAGCCGGTCATCTTTCTGCGGGATAAAGTTCCGGCGTACGGGACGTATGCCTGGTTCTATTCGGATCCCCAGACGGGGCGGATGGTAGGAATGTTGCCGAACGGATTGCACGGCGCGTCGGACGAGGTCAACGCGTTGGGCGAGGATTTACGAAAGGAAGCCGTGGATCGTCTGACCGACGAGGCCCGGGCGAGGCTTCAGCAGTACACCGGGAAAGAAGGCGGTGTGCAGACGTTTTTCGGCGCGGTCGCGGGAATGTATGTCGCTTCGGCGGGCGTTCTCGACGGGATCGGGATTACCATGGAAGACCCGTCGATCGCGGCGCTCAGCCCCGAAGACTTGCTGAAATTCATCGCGGAACATGCGTTGGAACACTGCAAGGAGTTTCTCGAAGCGCACAGTGACGATTACGGCTATTCCGCCCGCGTGGGATTTTGGGGCGGCACGACGGCCATTGTCGGTAACCTAGGTGGAGCCGATGCGGCGAAAAAGGTTGCCGATGCCGCGTGGAACGACATCAAGGAAAAAGCCGTCGCGGATATTCAACAGGACGTCGCGGAAAAAGCCGGCGAGCTTGCCGGCGGGGGCCGCGAGGCGGTGCAAGAAGCGGTCCGCAACGCAGCGCAACGTTACGCAAACCGGGCGCAAGACTTCCAAGGGGTCGTGGGAAATGAGGAGGATGCCTACGGTTTCCAGAGTGATGTGCCCGGCCGCGATTTTAACCAGGAAATCGAGCCGCAACTGAATCAGATTGTCGACGGGGTGATGCGCGGCTAAAAGTACCAGGCGAGTTCGACTTGGAGGTAGTCGTCGTTTCGGAAGGCGTAGCCCGGGTCGGACTCGGGGAAGTTGGAGAAGGCGCGGGCTTCGACGCTGAGGCGCCAACTACTTCCGAGGCGGCGGCTGAACTCGAGGGAGGCGGCGGTGGCGCCCGATTCGGGGTCCACGATGGCGCCGGCGAGGAGTTGGGTCGTCTGAGTATCGTTGAAGCCGATGCGCGTGCCCAGAAAGATGTCGCTTTCGAAAGGTAGTGGCGCATCGTGGCCGCGGCTGTCGTAGAGGTATTCGGCGAGGAGTCCCAGGTCGGCGCCGGTTTTGAAGACGTCGTAGAAGGTGTATTCGAACCCGGCCGTCAGCGCCGTAAACGTTTCGCCCTGGCCGATTCGGTGTATCGCTTCTAGCTTCCACAACCATCCGCCATTGGTGAGTTGCACATCCAGGCCGGTCTGGTCGATCTGGTCGTAGTAGGGCACAAGTTTCAAGAGGTCTGACGAACTGAACCGCGGTTTCAGCTGCGGTTCGCGGCTGGTTCCCGAGAAGTGGGAGAGGCCGATATCCCAATCGCCGATGCTTCGGGACCAACGGATAGCCCAGTCGAGATGATATTCTTTCGCGCCGGATCCGTATTCGGCGTGGTCCGTGTCGACGGGGATCGGCGGACGTAGCCGTCCGTAGGCCCCGGGAAAGGTCCGTTCGCGGAACCCGGGTAGGACGAAGAAGTCCAGCGTTCCCCAGTTTCCGACGAGGGCCAAGTCGATCATGGGCTGACCGAGTTTGTCTTCGCCGTCCGGGTCTTCCACGAGGTCGGTCTGATTGATGATGTCTACGAGGTGCTGCGATTCCGTGACACCCCAGAACACCCGGCGAATACCGATGCGCAGTTCCCATTTCTCGGCGGTCTTTTGCCAATAGAGTTCGCGGATATCGGCGTGGGTTCGTTCCGGATCCTGTTGATCCCAACGCACGAACGGTTCAAACGTGAAACTTTGGTCCCGCTCTTCCCACTGGTGGTAGTACTCGGGTTCCAGAGAGAGGGACAGGTCGTCGCCGCGTTGTTCGTC
Source organism: Candidatus Hydrogenedentota bacterium (assembly GCA_963745075.1). Lineage (GTDB taxonomy): Bacteria > Hydrogenedentota > Hydrogenedentia > Hydrogenedentales > SLHB01 > JAHDWY01. Next base: position 182,234 of record CAVUWV010000001.1, read on the forward strand.
GTAGGCGGGATCGGATGGGAAGAGCCGAAGTTGCCCGGCAACATTACCGGACCACTCGCCCGCTTGCGCCGCGGCAGATAGAAGCAGTGGAACAAGGCAGCAATATCGAAGGCCCGCGTTCACCCAGTCACTTTACGTTCGCCAGACTGTTCTGGTCGAAGTCGCGGTCCGTAAACCCTTTTTGAAACTCCGTATCGGTCCACAGCAACTCGGTGCTTTTTCCGGTTTGGTGATTGACCATGTTCAGTTCCTTCGCGCGCCAGAATTTGCCCAGATATTGCTGATACTCTCCGACGGAGAGCGTTTTGAGAAGCGCGTCTTTCCGGTCATAGAACTCAACCTTCTGGATGCGATACTCGTCTTTGTCGAGCCAGACGACTTGCCGCGTGTACCCGGACTTCGGGTCAAGCGGCACGCGTTCGATGACAAAGCAAGGGAGGCCGTCGAGCGATTCGTCGCGCAGGTATTTGTAGGTGTACTTTTCGATTTCCTGCGACGTGAGATCTTCATAGGCGAATTCGCTGCCCATAAAGGGACCGGACTTGTTGCTGGACGAAATGCGTTTGACGCGCTTCAGCGCGGGTAAATAGAGCCACTGGTCGTCGGGTTCGGTCTTGTGGCTGAACGTGAGCAAAGCGGTGCCTTTGACATCGGCGGGCAGGTCGAAAATGACGAGAGACTTGTCGCCGTCGCTTTCCCCTTCGAGGTACCGGATGCGAAGTTCGCGATTGGACTCGTCGCCATGGCTGTTGCGGAGGATCATGGTCGCCGTGGTCTCGTAATCGCCCCAGCCGGTATCGCGTTGATTGGCTTCCCGGGCGATGGCCAAGCCCTTCTCTTCCGCAGTCTCGGCCCAACCCGCTACGGACACGAGTGCAGCCACCAGAATACCGGCTAGGAACCGCAGCGGGAATGGCCGCCGGATACATCGAGCAATCACGCGCGCTTACCTCCATCGAATTCGAGGAACTTGTCGAACATCATTAACAAACACGGCAGCAACAGCAAGTCCGCCGCCAGCGCGATGGTTATGACGAGAGCGGTGAGACGCCCCATGGCGGCGTTCACTTCAAAGGCGGAGAGGGAAAGCACCATAAAGCCGCCCACGAGGATAACCGAGGTAGCAACCAAAGCGTTGCCCACCGACGCAAACGCGTAGCGCACCGCATCTTCCGGGGACGCACCACGTTCACGGCGTGCGCGGCGGTACTTGGTCAGAAAGTGAACGGTATCGTCTACCACGATCCCCAAGGTTACCGCGATAACGGCCGCCAGGCCCAGTCCGATACGCCCGACGAAGAGGCCCCAGACGCCGAAGGCAATGGCCGCGGGAACGAGATTGGGTATCAGGCTAATCAGGCCGAGCTTGATGCTGCGCAGCGAGACGAGCAGTACAATCGAGATCAGCACGAGCGCCAGCGTCGTGCCAATCAGCATGCTCCGGGTATCGCGTTGAGCGATGCGCGAGAAGAGAACCGCTGGGCCCATGCCATGGGAGAACATGTAGGGCGGCGTGTTCTCGGTAAGCCAGCGCTCGCCCGCGTCGGCGGTCTGGAGCACTTCGTTTGATGTAACGCCGCCGACCGTGACGATGAACCGGGTCGCCGACTTCCTGATATCAATACGATCGTTAAGATCGAGGCCGAAGGGCAGCGACATTTCGTAGAGCAAGAGGTATTGGGCGGCGAGGTCCCGTTCGTGTGGCAATGTATATTGATTCTTGTCGTCGCCGTGCATGGTCATATTGATGCGTTTCATAATATCGCTGAAACTACTCACGTGCACGACGTTGGGTTGATGGCGAAACCATTCCGCAAACGCGTCCAGCTTCTGCAGGTATTCCGGGTTGGCGATGCCGCCCTCGTCACCCGATCCAATGGAATATTCGATGGGATACATCCCAGTGAGGTTTTCCGTGGTGAATTCGATGTCCTTGCGAAAGTGGTTGGACTCGTTGAAGTACATGGTGTAGTGGTCGTTCAATTCGTTGAGGGGGATGAAGGCGACGAACAGGACCGTCACCGCGACAAACGCCGGCAATAGCACGCGACGCCGGCGTATGACGAACTCGCCCAGCGCGACCATCCAGGTATTTGAAACGAGCCGATGGTGCTTGGCCCGAATGGGCAAGACGGCAACGAGCGCCGGCAGGAGAATGATGGAGTAGAAGTACGCGGCGGCGATGCCCATGGCGCACATGTTGCCGAGATCGCGGAAGGGCGGCGAGTCGGAGGTGTTGATGCTGAGAAACCCGATGATCGTGGTGAGGCTCGTCAGGAAGACGGGGACCATGTTGATGCGCAGGCTCCGAACGAGCGCGTCGTTTTTGGTGTGTCCTTCGTTCATCTTCTCGAGCAGCGTCATGAGGAGGTGGACGCTGTCAGCGACGGCCAGCGTCATGATGATGGTAGGGGCCGACGCGGACGTGGCGGTAATGTCGAATCCCAACCAGCCGGCCAGACCCATGGCGGTCGATACCGCGAGCGCGACGACCGAGACGGCGACAAAGGTGCACGACACGGACCGCAAGAAGACGAGCATGAGGACGATAATGCCCGCATACATGAGAGGAACGAGCGTGCTGATGTCTTTTTCCGCGGCCTCACGGAAGGCGTTGTTGAGCATCAAGGAGCCCGTAAGATAGATCGCAAGGCCGGGATGGTCCGCCTCAATGCGCTGGGCGAGCGCCCGTGCGGCGAGAGCGGCTTCCGTACCTTCGACCCGCGCCACGTCGGGTAGTTGATACGTGACGATGACGCCGGCAACGCGCGCGGAGGGGGATATGAGCGAATGGAGAACCTCGGGCTCGGACAGCGCGATGGCTTTCAGTCGCGCAAGATCCTCGGGGGACTTGTCCGAGGGATCGCCGATCAGGTCTTCCACGATCAGTTCGTCGCCGTCGGCGTGACTGTATGGATAGTTCGTGATCGAATCGACCCGCCGTGAATAGTCGAGTTTCCATGCCTGTTGCGTGAGGTCGTGAATGGCAGTCAGAGCGTCGGCGGTGAATACGTCTCCGCTTGCCGGCGCGACGGCGAAGACGATGTATTCATTCTTGGTGAAAACGTTCTGAAGCTTGGTGTAGGCAACCAGCTCCGGGTCGTCCCGATTGAAGAAGACGCGGTAGTCATCGTTGACTTTCAGATAGCTCGCGCCGAACGACGTTGCCAACCACACGACCAGCGTCGCAATCAAAACGGGCCACCGCCGTCGGACCAGCCACCGTCCGTAGGCCTCGACCCGATCGTCGAATCGTAATCGACGGTTCATGCCTCGAACCCCAAGGAGCCGAGCATCCGGCGCAATTGGTGGTAATCGACTTTTGAATGGTGCCGTTTGTCAACCGGAATCTTTTGGCAGGTCCTAACAACATCAATTTGGGCCCAGGACAGGGCGCGCTTGATGGCGGCGACGTCGGGGGCAAGTCCGGCCGTTATAGGCTCGACTACCAGGGTCCGGTTTCCCCGTTCCGCGACAAGTGCCGCGCGGCGTACCCCGGGCAGCAGCAGAGCCGCGCCTTCGACCGCGAACGGATAGAGCGTGCCGCGTTCGTCGGATAGGACGGCTTCGCATCGGCCCAGCAGCCAGAGGCGGCCGCGATCGTCGAGGTAGCCCGCGTCCCCCGTGCGGTGCCAGATGGTGCTGTCGACCGCAAACTTCAATTCGCGATCGCCCCGCCCGTTCAGATATCCCTTGAGAACGTGATCGCCGGTCACGACGATTTCGCCGGGTTCCCCGACGGATGTGGTCACTTGCGCGAACTCTTCCTGTGTGTACGGTCCCAAGGGGGAACCCCATCGATCGCGAAGGATGCGGAGTTGAATGGACTTTACCGGCGCACCGGCCAGGAGGCCTTTCCCGTTGTGCATACCGTCCAAATCTTCCGCGTTCATGTCTGTATACGCCAGTTCCGCAACGGGTTCAGCCTCGGTGGATCCATAGATGGCAACAATTCGCGCTTTGGGCGTGACCTGGCGGAGTTTCTCGATCAGGGGCGGAAAGACCGGGGCGCCGCCGCAGAAGATTCTGGTCAATTTCGGCAACTGGTGGTTCTTCTCGATGCAAAAGTCGGCAAGCGTTTCGAGAAAGGACGGCGCCGCCGTCGTGCTGGTCGGTTGGCCTTTGAGTATTTGCGCATAGAGTGCCTGGGGATTGATATTGCCGGGCCGCCGCAGATCAACGCCGGGGATCATCGTCGCAGCGCCGGAAGCAAGGTTGGTCAGGACCACAACGGGAAGCGTGCAGAGGTTGATGTCGTCGGACGTCATGGTCAACGTATCCTGCAGAATCCGGTGTTGCGCGAGCAGAAACTTATGGGACCGCACGACCACCTTAGGTTGCCCCGTGCTGCCGCTGGTGAATGTCATCAGGGCGGGCATGTCCTCGGGTACCGGATGCATAGCCTCGAAGGGGGTCGTATCGTCGGCGCGGCGAAGCGCGGTGGCGCCTGGAAGTGTAACGGTCGTGGAGTACTTGCGCGGAATCCGCCGCAGGCCGGGCGAAATCAGGCGCAGCAAGTGCGCTTTCGGCGGACTGATCATCGCCTTGAACGGGTGCAACGCGCAGCATCGGCCGATGTGTCCCTTGCCGGCGGAGGGATCGAGGAACGTGGCGACCGCGCCCAAGCGGAACAGCGCCAACAGAATGACGTAGAGTTCGAGGGACATGGGACAAAACACGAGCATGGCGTCGCCGGGCCCGATGCCATCGTGGTGAAAGAGTCCGGCAACCCGCTTTGTAGCGGCATCGAGTTCGGCGAAGGTTGTCGTGCGGGGAAGGCTGCGATGCGTGTCGATGAGGGCGGTTTTCTCGGGCGACACCTGCGTCAGGTTTTTCAGGAGTTCCATGACATTCATGACGTCAGGTCCTTCCCGAAAAGCGCGTATCTGCGGATGGGGATTGCCGAGCGCTTTGAAAGGGCAATCGACGCATTGTTCACGTGCATCAACGCGTGGATGGACCGGTGCCATCCGAACTGTTCCAAGCCGATGGTCTCGCATCGCCGCAGGAGCACCGCGCCTAGGCCCGTGTAGTCGGGGCCGGGATGGCGGGCCAAGGTCTTGATGATAAGCGTGTCGACGTGTTGTCCCCGTTGCGCCTGGAGATAGTCCGGGATGCCGAAAATGAACCCGACCAATTCGCCATTCCGTTCCGCCAGTAGAAAGGTCTCCGGTCGCGTCATCGGAAGGACCGGCAGGTACAGTGCGAGAAAGTCGTCTTCTGAAATCGGCGAGTACAGCACGTTGTCGCGGAACATCAGCAGACTCGCGCGATGGACGGCCAGCAGTTCGTTTTCCAATCGCTTCATGTCTATCTGACGGAAAATCACGCCCAGCGCGTCGAGACGCCGTTCGGCGTCGCCAATATCGGTCACCGTTTCGATGGGTCCACTGCGGAGGGCGGAAAGATACTCGGCGTAGGGATCGAACCCGGCTTTCACGAATTGCTCCGGATAGTCGGACGAATTGACCGGCTCCAGAAAGAACGGTGGTTGGTCTCCGGGATCGGTCACGAACCGGTAGGATTTCCATGTGGAGCCGTCCATGGGGCCGACGGCGTAGTCGCACCCGTTTTCCGCGAGCTGATGACATGCCTCCGCCAACAGGGTTGACGCCGCCCGATTGTCGCACGCCGCATAGTGCCCGATGGTTCCGAGCCGGAACTGGCCATGCCGGGGAACGGCGCTCCACCACAAGGAACATCGCGCCTGGAGTATGTCCTTGTCATCAATCACGATGAGATGGACGTCGGCGCCGTCGCGATGCCAGGTGCTCCCATCAAGCGGGGCCGCGCCATCCGCAAAGGCAATGCCGTGCCACGCGTCAGGGGACGTTACAGCGAGTGCTTTGCCCATCGCGCGTCTCCGTCAATCCACCGGGCGGTCGCCGCCGCCGGGGGCGGTGAAAACGAATGCCATGAATCGCTCGACGGTCGCAATCGGGCCGACGGCGTACGCAGTCCAGAACTCCCAGAAAAGCACCATGACCGAGGTGACAACAGAGAGACTTACCAAGGCAACCAACGGGGGCGTATCCAGCAGCGACGCACCTGCCAGTGTCAAATATCCCACGATGGGCACCGTGAAATTATCCAGACCCCGGAAGCTGATTGCTTCGACCACGCAAAGCGCCGCGGCTGTTCCCGTAGCCATAAGAAGCGCCGTTAACGCCCCGTCATTGGTGAAGCCAAGCAGCCCTGCTGCGGTCACACCAAAAGTTGTCAATAGAAAAGCGAGACTGCCCTCGATCGACTTGCGCTTGCGTTCCGTCGTCGACGCGAAGCGCATTCCCACGACGCAGGCGACGGTATCGGAAACGGTCAGGTACAGCAGGGGAAGGCAGAACAGTAGCGGCTGCCCTCCAGACAACCAGAAGACCGTCGTTATCGAGACCGGAAACAGGAGGTCGCCAACGGATCGCCTTCGTTGGGCGCTCCAATGGAGAATGTAGCCGACCTCATAGTTACGCCGTGCGGCGAGCCTCAACAACAGTAAGGACGCCAGCGTCAGGCAAGCGATCGCTACGACGGGTCGAACCGATTCGAACAGCCACGGTAACGGCAACGAGACGAGTCCCATGACGACATGGGCGCATTTGCGTGGTACTTCCGGATGCACCGGCCAGCGGCGTTTCACGATGATCATAGCGGCCATGACCGCGCCAAACGCCAGAAGTATCACGCTCATACCCACCCAGGGAGGAATTGGAAATGCGTGCGGCGGGGACATCATCGGATTCCTTCCAGTCGAAAGGCATTGTAAAAGAACGCCTTGTCCCGATCGTACAGTTCGGCCGCCGCTTCTTCCAGCGGCTGGAGGTTGTCGCTCAGATGTTCGGGCCGGGAACGTGGCACGAGCATGTTCCAGTAGGCGACGCGGCCCCCGCTGCGGCCGGTGCGCACGATTTCGTCGAATACGGCCGCGGCATCCTCTTCCGACAGGTATTCAAAGATATCGCTCAGATTGAACCAGTCAACTTCGTCGTTGCCAGTCTCTTTCAAACAGTCTTCCACGGTCTGACACCGCAATTCGAGACAGTCCAGATTGGTGCGGATGTCGTCGAAGTGTTCCTCGCGGAGGGCGTGTGGCAGCGCGTCGCTGTGGTGCCCGGTAAGAATCCATTGCACGTAGGGGTTCTCGGCGGGGTCAAGCACGGTGAGCGCCTGCCGCACCCGGGCCAAGAGGTGATCCGCGACCGAACCTTCGACGAATCGGAACGCATCGGGATGGCGGCCCATACGTCCCATTACGAATTGGGAAAAGAACACACGAAACACGCCTCTGAACCGCCAATTGTTGAAGTGGCGGTCGAAGAATGCTTCCCGCCAATCCGGCGGGCCGCTTTGCGACAAGGCCGCGATGGTCTCCCGGCCGAGCAACCACGGCAGCACGCGCTTGCGAAAGAGGGCCAGGTAGCGTTCGAACTTGCCGATGGTGCCGATGCCCGCCGCGACGAATCCCTGGTGGGCATCCCAAAAATCCCGGGCATCCGGAGAGAGAAGGGAACGGCATTGTCGGTACAGCTCGATGCGGCGCGTCGAGGGACGGGATCCCACCAGTTCCAGCAGGCCGTCGTGAGATAGCGCTTTGTAGGCTGCAACGCGGAGTTCCAGGCAATGAAGCTGTAACGGATTATGGTCGACGGCGATCACCCGGCCTGGCGCCTTGGATACGAGGGACAAGGTGTTGTCGCCGGCGGAGGCAACGGAGAGGCAGGTCTGCCCCGATTGTACGTCGAGCGCGCCCATGAGGACGTCGGCGTCTTCCCAGCACTGGGCGTAACAGATTTCCGTGAATCCGTTGGAGTTAGACTTGCCATTCCGCGCGGCGTTCATTGCCCGACTCCCGTGGGCGAGCCGCCGGACGATGCCGGTCGTCCCGTTGAGTTCTACTTCGTCGCCGTCGTTAAGCCAGGAGGTGAGTCCGTCGATGGAAACGATGCTGGGTATGCCCAACTCGCGCGAGACGATTGCCGAATGGGACAAGAGGCTTCCGCGTTCCACGAGCAAGCCGGCGGCGGCGGAAAAGAGCACAATCCAACCCGGATCGGTGGTCCTCGCGGCGAGGATCTCGCCGGGTTGAAGCCGTTCGTGGCGAGGGTCCGTTACCACGCGAACCTTGCCGCGGACGATCCCCGCGCAACAGCCGATACCGGATCGCTCCTCACCGTCCTCGCGCTCGTTGGGCGCTTGCTCTGACGAGATAGCATTTGCGCCTACGATGCCGTACGTTTCAAAGCGGCTGGGAAGCGGAGGCGCTTCACGGTAGGCGGCGAATTCGCGTTTGCGCACAGCGACCAACTCCCGCAGGGAGATGGTTGTCGCCCGTCCTTCGATGAATCCGAAGATTTCGTGACGTTCCAGGTAGAACACGTCTTCCGGCGCGTCCAATGCGCCCGAATCAACGAGTCGCCGGCCGAGCGTTACGAAGATTCGGCGGACCAGTCCGAACACGCGTGTGCGCTCGAACCGGAGGTTCTCCCGGTCGCGCACGCGGGCCTTGGCATGGCGCAAGACATAACGGAACACGCGGCCTTTCAGGCTCCAGGGAGATAACCTTTCGGCAACCAATCGTTCAGCTGAGTCTTTCGGGTCATCACCTTCCGGCGCCGGTTCGCGATCGCTGGTTTGGCCGGCGTTGCGGTGCGCAAGATGTCCGACGCCGCGCAGGAGCGGCATGGGATCGTCGTGAAGTGTGGGACTTTCGAGTTTCAGTTCTTCGAGGCATCGGTCGCCAAACTCGTCGAGGTAGTTTTCAAACGCTTGCTTAAACTCAGAATGGTGGCTCATGGCTTCGCGGATTTCCGCGAGCGATCCGTCGCACAGAGCTTGCGCAAATCCGTCGGCGTCCGCGGCCAGTTCGGCCATCCGCAGCATCCGGCGCGAGGGTTCGACGCTAATCAGACCCTCCTGCCGGCAAAGCAGATCGTTGGCGAGCCCTTTCCGGCCGAGCCATTTCTCGGAGAGGCTGCCAAGCAGTCCGAAGAAGATCATGGCGAGGAAGTCGTTGATGAGGGGCGCATCCCAACGTCTCAGGAGTTTGGCCTCGACGGTCGAGTAATAGGCCGTCAATTCTTCGGCCCGCATGTTGACCAAGGTTTGCCGATCCACGGTGAGTGACGTTTCGAGGCGCGCATAGAAGGTGCGAATCGTGGCATCGAGGCGCAGGTGATGTCCGATGAGCGCGAATGCCGAACGCACAAGGTACAGGCTGTCCACCACCCGGGTGCGCCAATCCGGCACGACGGACGTATCGAGCACCTCGGGCGGCAGCGAGGACTTCACGCCCATCATCTGTTCCATAAACCCGCGATTGACCTGGAAGCCGGGCAGCAAAGCCAGTACGCGATACCAGTTCAGGAGGTTGTAGTAGACGCGTCCCTGCATGAGGCCGAGCATGTTGCGGAATACGGCGGCATTTTCTTCAATGCGGCGTTGAGGCACGCGCAATACGTGGCAGAATTGGCGATAGACTTCGTCGTAGACGTAGCTGGCGAATGAAAACGTCAGCGGGGTAGTAACCCCGTTGTAACTCTCGACAATGTTGCTGTTGTCCCAAATATTGAGGATACCGTTTTGCGGGGTTCGCTGCGGGATCGTCGTGATTGGCCGGGACTGAAGCACATAGATTTGTCCATCCGCGATGGCCCATTCGATATCCTGGGGCCGTCCGAAGTGGGCGCTCAAGTCCCGAGCGAGTTCCGCGATTTGGAGGACTAGTTCGTCGGTTAGCGCCGGTTTCACGGCCTGTTCGGGGTCCACGTCTTCCACCCGGATTCCGCTTGCGCCGGGGACCGGTGCACGATGGGCGTGCACCTTGTTTGCGATCGTGCGCTTTGTGATGGTTCCTGCCCGGTCAATGTAGTGGGTGTCGGCGTCGCATTCCCCGGAGACAAGGCTTGTGCCCAGGCCGTAGACGGACGTGACGACGGATACGTCGGGATTACCGGTGACGGGATCGGCGCCGAACGCGACGCCGGATACGGATGCGTCGACCATACGCTGAATCAGGACCGCCGGGGGGCCGGACTGAGGCGGGAGACCGTGCTGCCTGCGGTACTCCAGGACGTTTTCGGAAAAGGCGCTGCGCCAGACGGCCGCAACTTTGTCCGGCACATCGACGGGCGGCACGAAGAGAAACGACGTCAATTGGCCGGCGAAGGAGGCGCCGTTGCTGTCCTCGTCCATAGCGGATGAACGGACCGCCACAGGCTCGCCATGGGGACAGAGGGTTTCCATTGCGGCAACGAGTTCGTCGCGGATGGGCGCTCCGAGCCCCAGGCCATCAGGCCAGTGAATTTCGTTCGATATGGAGGAGAATGCCTCCTGCGGACCTTCCGGCAGGGATTCCAACGCTGCTTCGGGCGCGACGGCAAACCATGCAGGGACAAGCACATCCCGACCAGACAAGGCGGCCAAAGCTCCGGCCTTTCCCCCTAGCTTGTTTGGGTCTGAACCGTTCTTTCCCAGGATGAAATGCATCGTGCTATCCATCCCACCAGCGAACCAGCAACGGAATGACGCCGAGCATAAGGTACATGGCCAGAATCCAATATCCCGAGGTGTTTTCGATGTGCCCCGCGAGCGAACGGCTGCGCACGTACACGTAGCGGTACGAGACACTCGACGCCCACACAAACAATAGACCCGAAACGACGGCAACGGGTGTCAGGAACCCGATTTGGCGGGCCGCGAGCCACCCAAACGCGCCGCTCAGGGCGAGTGCAGCGAGCCACGCAACGGCGGCCGTGGTCGGCCCCCAGACCCGGCTGTAGGTATCGACGCCTTCTTCCTCGTCTTCGGGCGCGCGAACCTTGCGTCCGACCTCGATCACGATGCCACCGAAAAAGCTGACCGCCAGGAACCAGGCAATCCCCGGGGGCACGGTAGTCTCGCCGGCCACGAGCCAGTCGCAGGCGGTGGCGAAGAAGACAATGAGCGGCATGATGATCATGTGGCTGAACATGTAGACCATTGGACGGGCTTTCAACCACTCGCCCACGAAGAATTCCTTGCTCATCAGAGCCAGGTAGACCCACGCGCCGAACAAAGGCACAAGCAATGCGGCATCCAACCAGAGGCACAGTCCGATTTGGATGAGCCCCCCAATCGCGGCAACGACCCCGAGTTCCCGGAGGGTCACCAAACCGCGGGGTACAGGCCGGTACGGACGGTGGCGCAGGTCGTCCTGGTAGTCCTTAAACTCGTCGGCAATACGCAACATCAGGAAGAAAACGAAGACCGTAACGAAGGCCACGATGGCCGCGGCTGCCGACGGAAGCGAGGCGTCGCCGCGCAAGAGAGCGGAATAGCAGACAGCGGAGAGGCTGAACACGGCGATAAGCAGGCCATGCTTAAAGACCGGAAAGCGTTCCTTCTGATACACCCACCAACGGTTTGGCATGCTGCCATTCTCCAGAGATGCGCGGACCGATGACTGCGACGGCTACGCGTCGATGCTGCAAGGCACATTGACACCCTAAGATATTATCGCGTAAACCACCACAGACAGCTTGTACGCGGACACGACTTCTCGCAGACGTTAGTATATCACCAAGGATTGAGACGCAACGAGGTAATGCACCGTCCAAGGTGGCATCCGCATCCACGGCAGGCCAGCGGCATAATTAATCGCCATATCCCAAGGCATCGAGCGCATCGAGCATATCCGCGTCCACATCCACGTAGCGGAAAAAGTTCGAACCGAAGCCCCACGTGGGCAGGCAATTGGGATTTGCAATCAATCCGTTCGTTTCGTACCCGGCCTGGCCCAGGGGCCGAGCGAGGGTGGGAACATCGCCGCGCATGACATCGCTGCGGTCTTTACAACCGTGGAGATTGGGCTGCGTTCCCGTCAAGAGCGTCGCCACAGAGGGCCGGGTCCACGATGAGGACGGGACGAGTTGGGTGAACCTGACAGCGACACGCGCGAACGCCTCCAGGTGGGGACTGATTTCGCGGTCGTATCCGTAGCAACTCAGGCGGTCCTGCCGCACGGTATCCATCCGATAGATGAAGACATCCGGGCGGTTGGTTTGGTCGGAGTATACTTCGCACGGCGCGAGCATAAACGGGCGCTTCGCGTCGAATTCGACAAGCACGCGGCCAGTCTCGGAATCGAGAGGCAACACCGTGTCGTGCCATTCGTTCGGTTCCCTGATTCTGATGGTCTTGAGATGGGAGTCGCCGGCGACGATGCGGAGCGTCACGACGCCATCTTCGGAATCGAGGGGCAAAACGCCGACGCGCAATACGCTACCCGCCGGGGTCTGACCGAGAGCGAGCGTTGCGGGACCCCTCAAGGAAACGCGCAGTGCGTCCCGTTGATCGCTCGTTGTTGTCGACCGTTGCTGCGGAAACCGGGACAACGTGAACGTCGTTTTGCTAGGTTCCCGTTCACATCCGTAAGCGAATATCAGGGTCGCAATAACGATCGGGTACAGGTACCCGGACAGTCCTCTAACCATGGTCGTCTTCGTTCCGCACGGCATGTCAACTTCCGGAAACACGTTGCAATTGGCACGTGCGCCGTCAAGACGCGGTTTCTTGGGCCGTTAGCAATGAAATTCAAGAGGTAATCTGCGGTTGATCCTTTTTGTACTCGCTTTTTCAGGGCCGAATCAAGCGGCGCTCGCAGTGGGCCCGTTCTGCCGCTTTCGATTTGTGTTTCAGACAAGCCCAGACCGCGATCTTTCCATACCCCGGCAGCTTTTGGGTCGAACGCCGATGGCCTAAAGGTCCCGCGGAATGATATTCTCAGTATACCAACGATGGCGGTGGAGATAGCGGAAGAACAGCACAAAGATTGGAGAAGGATGATGATGAGGGTACCGTCGCGGTTCTCGAGAAGGCGCGTTCTGGCGTCGTTCACACTGGCGGCCGTCCTGTCCTGCGCGGGTGTGGCGGAAGAGGTTTCATTTAACAAGGACATCGGACAACTCCAAATCATCGTGAATGATGAGCCGGTCGCGAGCTATGTGTGGCAGGACCCCGAAGTTCCACGACCGTATTTCTGCGACGTGGCGGCGCCTAACGGGTTTCACGTCACTCGGAACCACCCACCCCATCCGGTCTTGGATCGGGACAACGAAGACCACGCGGACTTTCATCCCGGCATATGGCTCGCCTTTGGCGATATCAACGGCCAGGACTTCTGGCGGAACAAGGCGCGGGTGCGCCACGCGGAGTTCGTGACGAATCCGATCGGCGGCGAGAATGAGGGGACCTTTGCCGTTCGCAATGTCTACGAGTCTTCATCGGGCGAACGAATCTGCGAAGAGCGGTGCACCTATTCATTCCACGTGACGCAATTGGGGTACCTCCTCACCGCGGAGTCCGAGTTCTACTCGCCGGATGGCCCCTTCGTTTTCGGCGACCAGGAAGAAATGGGATTTGGCGTGCGCGTGGCAACACCTCTCCGCGTCAAGGGTGGTCACGGGAGTCTCGTCAACAGCGTGGGTGGGCGGGACGAGGCCGGAACTTGGGGCAAGCGCGCGGATTGGTGCGCGGGCTTCGGACGCGTCAACGATGTGTGGGTGGGTGTGAGCGTCATGGCCGATCCCCACAACTTCCGTCCGTCTTGGTTCCACTCGCGCGATTATGGACTTATCGTGGCAAATCCCTTCGGCAAGAAAGCGATGACGGGCGCCAATGACCCGTCGATCGAGCCGGACCATACGAAGGTCGGCGTGGGGGAAATGCTGCGGTTGGGATTCGGAGTGTACATCTTCAGTATCGAGAGCGAAGCAGAACCTGTACTTGCGCCGCTCTATGCCGACTATTTGGCGCGCATCAACCGCTAACTTGCGACAAATTTCTTCCATTTCGGCAGGCGTGCGAGCATGACTTCGTAGACCATCCGTTCCGTTTCGACGGGTCCGGCCTTTCGCGCCCTATTGATCTCTTCGATACGTGCACGGTCGGTGACTTCTACCCACGCCACGGAGTAGAGCCGATCGTCGGAGCCGATGCAGAGGCCTTCCGTGAAGAAGACGCGACGGCCGTCTTTCGAGAGCACCGGCCCGTGGTTGACCATCGCTTCTGTCATCATATCGAACGTGAAGAGATATACCGTGGACTGGACAGACGGCCGGACTTCGATATCGACGGCGGGTCCGTTTGCGAGATAGAAGATGGTGTCTTCGGGGCCGAGGAGGAATCCGAGTTGACTGATCTCCGGGTTGCGCGGCATGCCCCAATACGCTTTGTGGCGCAGCTCGCCCACAGTTCGGAGGTATCGGGCGGACGGCCGGAATTCAAAGAGCGTCGTTGTTTCCCACTGGATGCCCCAAAAACTCTCCGTCTTCGGATTCCACTCGATGACGCGCCAGTGGTATTGAAAGTCGCCTTTGAGGGTTTCCGCTGCAGACTGTGAGAGGGGGAGTCGTTTCAGATCGAGGCCGGCGATATACGTTACCGGCCGGTCCTGGCTCAGGTCGAACTCCCAGATGCGGCCGTCCATCGTCGAACCATAGACTTTGCCGTCGGGCGCGACGCCAAGGGTGCGGCAGATGCGGTCCCACTCGTGGGGGTGGCTTCCCCATTCGCCCCGTTCCTGGACGGCGCCCCAGAAGCGGGGATGCCCTTCCGCGATGTCGTAGGAAACCAGAATCCCGGAAGGCCAGGTCAGACCATAGAGAATGTTGCGCTCGGTATCCATTGCCATCGTAATAATGCCTTCGCCGGGGAAGATCTTGGCAAGGTCCTCAAACGCACCGGTCTTCAGGTCGTAGGACATGAGGTGGCCACCCTGATAAGGCATGCGGCCTTCCGATAAGAAACCGGGCAGCCCATCGTTGTAAAAGGAGATATGCGTGCCGAACCAGAGTTTTCCTTCGTCCTCGAAAAACGGCGTGTGAATCTTTCCCTGTGCGACGTGCGTTGCGGTGTCTTCGCCGAGCACCTCGTCCATCTTCGCGAGGAGGGTCATCTCTTCGGTTCGGGGGTCGAACTTGTAGATGCGGCAACTGTGGTCGATGTTGTGGGTGTCCACGCTGAAGTAGAGGTTGCCGTCGGACGCGGAAACGATGGAGTGATAGTTGCTGTCGCCGACCAGAAAGTTGATGGGGAAAAGGTCGGCGGTGATGGTCTTGTCGACGGCCGAGAGCGGGATCGTGGTCTTTTCGACGTTAATATTTTGCGCGTTAGCGCTGAGCGGCAGGCTCGCCGTAACCAGCAGTGGAATGATGATTCTCAACATCTTTCTTCCTCTCCTTCGGCAATACCGCTTCCTGATTATATCGTTCACGCCTCTGCACTCCAACCGTCATCCCCGTTCGCGGGAATGACGGTTGGGGTTAAGCGCTGTGTGTAACGCGATCTTCTCGTAAATGCCAGATTAAGTCCTCGCACTCCAAAACCTGCCCGCAGCCAAGTGTAGCTTACGTTCAGCTTGGCTCGATGCCGCTCATCGCGGCTCATAGACCTGCACGCCGTATTGATCTTCGGACTCGAAGAGGGCGTAAACCGTCCCGTTTTTGTCGACGGTGGCCCAGTTCTCTTTGTGTTCGGAAACGGCGAGGCTGATGCCGGTGATGTAGTCGCCGTTGTTGTTGTATTTCATGATGCTGATGGTGTTGCCTTCGTTGTCCTGCATGGCGCCGTTGAACCCGCGCTGGCCGCGGACCATGAGGTACACGTTACCCCACTGGTCGTCGGCCATGCTGTGGACGTACACGTTGCCGTCCGGCGGGTTTCCGAGGGCGAAGGAAAAGAGGTAGCTGCCTTCGGGCGTGAACTTCTTGCAGGGGCCGTAATAGCCGGTGACGAATACTTGCCCGGCCGGGTCCACGGTCAGACCGTGGGGCGCGTTCAAGTCGTAGACCTCATCGCCGTCTTTTCCGAAGGTGTAGAGGAAATCGCCGGAATTGCTGAAGACCGATATCCGCATGTTATCCACGTCGGTGATGAACAGGCGCTGGCTGCTGTCGAAATCCATGCCATGGGCCCGCAGAATATCGCCGGGCCGCGTACCCTTCGGCGCGAAGATCTGGAGGAACCGACCGGTCGAATCGAACACCTGCACCCGGGGCTTGTCGCTCTTTTCATCCGTCACGAAAATCTTGCCCGAGGCATCGACCGCGACCACGCGTGGTTTCTTGGTTTGCCCGGGTCCTTCGCCTGGGCCGAGACCGATGTCGCCGAGGTAGTCACCGCTGGGGGTGAACCGGAGCACGCGGTCGCCGCCATAATCGGCGATCAGGAGGTTTCCCTCGCTGTCGATCGCGATGCAGTGGGGAGCCGTGAAATACTTGGCCTCCGCCTTGGTTTCGCCCCAGGAGTTGACGAACTCGTAGGCGGGCCCGTCTTTGTCCATCAACACCGTTGCGAAGAGATAACGATTGGCGGCGTCCGGCGCCTCGGCGCAGATGTGTATTTCGCGGACCGCGGGAACGGCGGCGGGGGCCGTGTAGTCGCCCTCGGCCGTGATGGTCCCGAGTTCCTCGTTTCCCCCTTGGACGTTGTTCACCGACCAGCGCACGCCCTCCGCCAGATGCGACGCGTACAGGCGCTGGGCCATCATGATGACCTTGAACTTCTGGACGGCGCCCGGTGA
The DNA here is from genome assembly GCA_963745075.1 of Candidatus Hydrogenedentota bacterium. GTDB lineage: Bacteria > Hydrogenedentota > Hydrogenedentia > Hydrogenedentales > SLHB01 > JAHDWY01. Next base: position 198,786 of record CAVUWV010000001.1, read on the forward strand.
GAGGGTCACGAGAGACGGGGTTATGCGCGCGCGACCGGGCTGCGCGTATGCCGGTATCGTGGCGAATACAACGAGCCCTAGAAATACCAGTATTGCGGTGGGCAGGTAACCGGTGCGGCAAGGTTTTACCAGTTTTGGATTCCCACACACGGCGCGATTCAAAACAGTCGCGGGAACGGGGCTAAGACAACATCCCCCTTGATCCCCCTTCAAAGGGGGAGTTGCGCGCAACGCTTTGCGTTGCGTCTGGAAGAACTCAAGACCCACACGCTGCGCTTTGGAAGACGCGCGTCTCCGTAACCTCGACCGGCGATTCCCCCTTTGAAGCCGGAACCGACAAAAGTCGGCGCTTCGATGGGTGCGCCGCGAGAGGAATGCGGAGTTGGCCGGGAACCTGCAAGAGTACCAATAGATACGGTCTAGCCGTTCCCCCTTTGAAGGGGGATCAAGGGGGATGTGAATTTGGTCCTGTTTCATATTTTGGACGTATTCCCCATCGTGAAGCGCCGAAATTAGTGACGAACATCGAGATCGAATCATGAGACGTTCCCCGGTTGCACCCGAATTATACGGCCCCGCACCGCCTTGTGGCGTGCAAGTATAGCACGAAGGCGGTATGCGGGGCTTCGGTAGCACGAGGCGCGTTCACATGGTAGGCTTAAGCACTTCCTGAAAGGAGATTCCTATTCATGTCCGCACTCTTCGCTGTTATGTGCGTCGCCGCGGTGCAATGGCAGCACCCGGCCGGACTGGTCACGGCCGATACCCTCGACGGGGTCCGCCACAAAATCGAGACCCAGGAATGGGCGCGAACGCTGTTCGAGTCTCAGAAGCGTGCGCGTAGTGCGTGGCACGATGCTTCATTTGAGGAACTGCGCCGCGTGTTTCCGACGGAGTGTGGCAATGTCTATCATGATTTCTCCTGCCCAATCGATCGCACTCGGCTGACGTTCGACCCCTTCGAGGATAAGCACTTTACCTGTCCCACGTGCGGCAAGACGTACCCGGCCGATACCGACCCCGGCGTGTATCCGGAAGGCGATCGGTATCACGGGACGATGTACGACGGCTGGGTCTGCATGTTCTATCAGAACGCGGGCATCGTCGCGAGCGAGTTCGCGGTGATGGGCGCCGTGGACCACGACAATTCGTATACCCAACGCAGTATCGAGATTCTGCTCTTGTTCGCGGATACCATTGAAAACCTCAAAGTATCCTCCGACCCCGATCCGCAGATGCGCAAATTGCTGACCTATCATCGCGAAGGCGACAACAAAGTCTTGTACGATCTCGCATGCACCTACGAAATTGTTCGCGCGCACATGACGCCGGAACAGCGCAAACGCGTCGAGACTGCCGTACTGCAGCGCATGCTGGACGACATTATGCTGGAGCCCATCTACACGTACGACCACAACAACGTGTACCAATGGCATCGCACGATCGTCCAGACGGCGCTGGCCCTGGAACGGGAGGATCTGATCGATTGGAGTTTCGGGTACGGCGCGTACGACGCGGAGCATCAGCCCGAACATCGCAGCATGATGAAGTTGCTCTTGACCCACTTCAAACCCGACGGCGCGTACTGGGAAATGTGTTCGGGCTATCACCTATATCCCTTGTCGCATATCTGTGAATTCGCCGTGGTGTCGCACAATCTTTCCATGATGGACCCGCAGCGGTTTCCGCCCGAACAGTACGACTTAACCATTCCCGAAAGCGAGGGGGGGCAGGTCATTCGCGGCGCGTTGCATTGGTTCATGTCCATGGCAATGCCGAATCGCAAGATGCCGACCATCGGCGATTCGACCAAGTCCATTGCGGGGATGGACGATTACTACGTCACGGCCGAGGTCGGTTATCGCTATTACGACTTGAAGGAAGTGGGCAATTATCCCGCGTACCGGGACGGAAACCGCAACTGGGTGGCGCTTCTTTACGGGGCGGACCAAATCGAACCGCACGAAATCGAGGAAACCAGCACGTATCTCTCCAGCGGGTGGGTTTCGCTTCGCGACTCGTGGGATGGTAACCGGGCGTGGGTCGGGCTGAATGCCCTGATCCCGGGCGGCGGGCATCAGCACGCGGACCGCTTGGGGTTGCTGTTCTACTCGCATGACGCCTTGCTGGCATTGGAGAAGGCGACGCCCTACAACGAACTCACGACACGCGTGCTGGGCACGCTCTCGCCCATGCACAACACCGTTACCGTGGACATGGAATCCCAGCCGCAGGGCGAGGCGCTTAAGAAGAACCAGGTGCCCGAGATCCAATACTTCTACGCGGGCGACTGGTTGCAGTTCGCGGAACTGGACGCCGACCACTTGTATACCCAAACCAAGATCTACCGGCGGTCGGTCGCGATGGTGGAAGACGTGGTCGTAGACCTCTTCTGCGTGACCGGGGGTGAAACTCATGATTGGATGGTGCATCACAGCGGGTCGGCAACAGAGTTATCCGTGCCCGTGACGGACGGTTCATTCGAACCCACGGACTGGTTGTACAACGGCACCAACAACGTGAAGGTGGGAACAGCCGACGACGCATGGGAAGGCCGATGGGGCGTCGATGACGCGCAAACGCGGCTGACCATGTCGGGCGCGGCGAACACGAAGTTGTACAAACTGGAAACGTACCCGGTGGACAACGCCGTAATCACCGAAGAGAATCCGCCGTGCCAATCGTTGTGCGTCCGGCGACACGATGACACGCCGTTCCTCGCGGTTTGGGATGTGTGGACGGATACACCGAATCTGCAGGTGGTCCATTTTGCGGGATCGGACGCGGCGCTGATTCAGACCGCGAAACATACGTATCACATCCGGTTTGGGCCCGGTACGAGCGCGTTTGACGACGGGGTTACGCTTACCACCGACGCCGCATTTACAGCGGTGCGCGATTCGGATGCTGTGGTGATGGTCGGCGGGAGCGAGGCCTCCGTCACCTTCCCGGACGGTACGGTTGCGATATCCGCCGAAGCGCCCCTGACTGTTGCGGTGGATCGGCAAGCGGACGGTGTGCACGTTCACGCGTTACCCGCGATCCAGTTCGACACGTACCAAGGCGCTAACCATCCGCGGCCTGTCCCCGACACGCCGGTAACGGTCGAAGGAAGTTTGTGGAAATGAATTGGTTCAATTTACAGGTCTCAGGAGCCGAATCGATGCGACAACACAAGTTGGTAAGTTGCTTATTCTTGGTCGTAGCCCTCGTGGTTCCAGTGGCAACCGCGCAGGACGCACAGCCCTATCCTCGGGTCAGCAAGGAGGCGTTTGAAGCGCGTTTGCCATTCTTCGACGTCGACACCTCGATACCGTTGGAAGGACGGATCGTCCGCGAATGGGACGAGGACGCGACGTTACGCCAGAAGTTCGTCTTTCGCGGCGCGCAAGGGTTCCTGGTGCCCGGGCTGATCGAGATTCCAAAGACCGACGCAAAACCCTATCCGTTGGTCCTGCTCCTTCACGGCTGGTCCGGAGGCAAGGACAACTGGTGGGAAGACAGCAATTTCGTCAACGGTGGTCTCATGCGCAAGGCGCTGTTAAACGCCGGTTACGCGATCATGGCGCTCGATGCTGCGACCCACGGTGAACGCAGCAACGAAATCGATTATCAGGACGTAAACCACTACGAGGATCCAAAAGCGCCGGACAAACGCAACTACTTTACCTTTGCCGAGATCGCAATTCAGACGACCAAGGATTACCGCCGCGGACTGGATTACATCACGCAGCGCGACGATATCGACCCCGAGCGGATCGGGCTCCTGGGGTACAGCATGGGCGGGATGGATTCGTTCTATCTGGTGTCGGTGGAGCCGCGCATCAAGGTAGTGGTCGCTTGCGTGCCGCCGTTGCTGAACGATAGTTACAACCCGGCGTCGCCCATCGATTACACGTGGGGAATCGGCGATACGCCGTTTCTGATGCTCATGGGTTCGCAAGACACGATGAACGACGTGGCGAACGTCAACGCATCCTATGCGGCGTACATCAAGGGCCCGAATACGAATCTGATCTGGTACGACCAGGGACATAAGCTCACGGAAGTGTACATCCCGGACGCGTTGGCGTGGATTCAGCAGCACCTGCCCGTATCGCTATCGAAGTGATTGTCATTCGTCGCCGGCTTGTCTTTGCTTGTCGAAGCTGATAGCCTCGAAAAAGTAGTCCTGGGGGGCACGATCGGCGACCATGAGCGAGCACTTTCGACCACTGGATATTCTGGTAATCGTGGTGTATTTCGGCGCGATTACGGCGGCCGGTGTCTACTTCAGCAAACGAACGAAAGACTCGGAAGACTACTTTCTGGGGGGGCGGAATTTCCCGGGATGGGCCATTGGCTTGTCCATGGTCGGCACGTCGATCAGTTCCGTTTCGTTTATGGCCTATCCCGGCGATGCGTACAAGACGACGTGGCTGCGGTTGTTTCCGTGCTTTACGCTTCCGATTGCGATCTTCATCGCGTCACGCTGGTTTCTTCCTTTCTTCCGCCGCGGCCGTGTGACGTCCGCCTTCGAGTATCTCGAGAAACGGTACGGTCCCAAGACGCGCGTGTACGTGGCGTGCGTATTTGTCATCACGCAAATCGCGCGAAACGGGACGATCTTGTTCTTGCTCGCCCTGCTGCTGCATGAATTGATGGGTCTGTCCACCACGTGGTGCATTCTCATTGGGGGAGTCTTCGTTTCCTTCTACACCGTGGCCGGCGGCATCGAGGCGGTGGTCTGGACGGATGTGGTGCAGACGATTGTCCTGGTCGTTGGGGGCGTACTTTGCCTCGCGTATATTGTGGATAAACTTCCGGGAGGATTGGGCGACATTGTCCGCGTCGCCTGGGAAGATGGGAAATTCCGTGCCGCGGATGCAACCGTAAACTCGAACGTCGTGTTTCAAGGCGCGAATACCCATTTCGACAAGATACTCAACCTGCAACCTGTCCGATGGACCCCATCCCTCTGGTACCGGACGGGTCTCATGATGATGTTTCTCGGGTTCACCAACTGGATCGCGGAGTACAGTTGCAACCAGAACGTCATCCAGCGGTACTGCGCGTCCAAGTCGCCCCGCGAGGCGCGAAAAGCCATGTGGATCTGTTGCTGGTCAAGCGTGCCTATTTGGACATACTTCATGTTTCTCGGGACGGCGATGTATGTCTTCTTCAAGCATTTCCCCGATCAGACCGCGTTCAACATTCTGGTCGGGGCCGAGGGAAAGGAGGCGGAACAGATTCTTCCGTACTTCGTTCTGACTTCGTTACCCGCCGGAGTGTCGGGGCTGGTGGTCGCAGCGGTCCTGGCGGCAGCGATGTCGTCGGTCGATTCGAGCATCAATGCTGTGTCTACGGTGACCGTAGTGGACATCTACCGGCGGCACATGGTCAAGAACGCAGATGAACGGCACTACCTCCGGACTGCGCGCGCTATCGGGATTGTGGCGTCGGTGCTGATGATCGTGATTGCGATCTGGTTCGACCACATTGACAAAAAGACTTTTCAGGATACCGGAATCATCCTTGCCGCCATCATGGGCGGAGGCGTATTCGGAATTTACATGCTCGGCTTCTTCACCACCTGGGGCGACGGGAAGACGGTGCTCTGGGGGATCCTGGCTGCATTAGCCTACACCGTTTGGACCGGCGGTATTCTGGTGCACTGGTGGGCGCCCCCCGCCAACGCGTGGCTTCGCGTCGACTCGTACTACATTGGACTGGTCGCAAATGCCCTGGCATTTCTTGTTGCGTTCTTCCTGTTCGGATTGATCGGCAGGATCAGGGGACGCAAACGCGACCTAACGAATCTTACGGTGTGGACGCAGGACGACACGCCGTTGGAGTAGGGTTGATTGCGGACCATCTTCAGGACCGCAATTTCTGCGGTTGCAATTTGCCCTCTCGCGGGGCACTATGACGCGCCTTTAACCTGTTCGGGGAATGCCAACCGATGACGCTCGAAAAGCAACAAGTGGACGATCCAGTTACGATTCGCGCACGCGGACCCATTATCGCCGGTCTGGTTGGTATCAACCTCCTGTGGGCGGGAAATCCCGTGATGACCAAGTTCGTGCTGGAGGATTTCGCGCCGTTGCAGGTGGCATGGCTGCGGATTGGCACGAGTTCGATCGTTTTGGCGCTGCTTTTGATGATGGCAAACCGTCGCAAGCCCGCGACAACGACGACCCCCTTCCCTTGGTCGAAGGCCGCGATCATGGGTGCGATTGTGTTCTTCGCTACGCCTGTCGTCATCACCTTCGGACTGGACCAGTCGCTGGCCATTCAGAATTCCTTCATCACGGGGCTGGAACCCGTGATCACCATCCTGCTCGCATGGCTCGTTCTGCGGGAGCGGATGCGCGCGACCCAATGGATCATTCTGGCCGTGGCCACCGCGGGATTTGTGTTACTGAGTGGTATGGCAAACCGGTGGGTGGGTCTTGTCGCAACCAGTTACGCCCTCGGAAATCTGCTGCTTCTCGTCGGGATGGGCGGCGAGGCCATGTTCAGCATCCTCGGCTTGCCGTTGGTACGCCGCACGGCGCCGGGTCCGTTACTACTTGTCGGCCAAATGACCGGGGCGCTCCTATTCAGCTTGTATCTCGCCGCTACCCATTCGATTCCCGACCTCGGGCAATTCACGGGGCGCAGTCTGGTGGGGTTGCTGTGGGCGGGGCCCATCACTACCGCCGGCTGTTACTACTTCTGGCTGGCCAGTCTGCAACACGTGCCGGTGAATACGGCGGCGTTCACCCTGTTCGTTCAGCCCTTGGTCGGCGCGGCGATGGGATACGGGCTGTTGTCGGAGCGGATGGATCTGCTGCAATCGTGCGGCGCAGGATTGATTCTCGTCGCGCTGACCGTTCATGTCTACCTTGTCGTCCATAGAGCGCGGTTCTCTGGACGCCGGACCGTGCCGAGCAACGGCGCTTAAGGGTCGGGTTTATCGGAAGGTTTCCGCACGGTCATGCGGCATTGTCCTTTCTCGCAACTGATGATCTCGTAGTCGACGTCATACCCGTACTCGCGGATGAGCGGGGGATAGAGCCAGCGGCAGTGCTCGCAGTATTTCGTGTACGGCTCGACGCGGCCGCTCTGATGGACGAGTTTGGCGGACGGGCATTCGTGCATGTCAATGATGAACATGTCATCGTACAACGTCAGTTGGTGACGGCCGCCTTCCTCCGTGAGAGTGTGGGTCCAGTATTGGTGCATGCCTTCCAGGCCGTCTTTCTCGATGTACTCGCGCAAGTTTTGGAGAAAATTGTCCGCGATCCCCTTCCAGAACTCGCGGACCTTCTCTTCGCCGCCGCGCTCTTCGAGATAACGGAAGAGTTCGTTGTAGACCCAGATGAACTCCGTGCAGGAAATCATGTCGCCGCCTTTCGGAAACGCTGCACGCAGCGGCCCTTGGCCTGGTCGTACTCGACCGTGGCCTCATATCCTGCACGGCTGCAAATCGCGTCGTTGACGATTCGGGTGTGCTCGCAGAAGTGGTCCGCCACGCGATAATCGTGGGCCTGCATGTGATGAACCGCCGGACATCGCTGAAGGTCGAGCACGAGAGAATCGCCGTCCATGTGCAGGGAGTATTCTGCCTCTTCGAGGTCCATGATCCTGCGCCAGTGACGCTCCAAAGCGGGAAGACCATCGTAGCGCAGCTCCGCGACCACCGGCGCATATACGGTGTCTGCGAGGCCGGTCAGGAAATCGCGCAAACCATCCTCGCCGTAGTGTTGCTTCGAGAAATTCGAAGGCGTAGCTGAGGGCCCCATGAAAGTCTTTGTGTACGTTCGCCATCTCGAGCGTCGTGCTCCTGAACTCATCCGAATCGGCGCTCATCTTACCACAGGGACCGGATCCAGTACGGTTTCCCCTTGAATTGGCGGGCATTGGTGTAGATCATCAGGGTACGCAAGAGGGAGGGCGTATTTCATGAGCAGTAATCTCGCTATCAATGGGGGTTCCAAGAGTGTCGAAGGACCGTTGCCGCCCTGGCCGGCGTTCGACGAAGCCACCATCGCGGCGGTCAGCGAACCGCTGAAGAACGGCAAGGTCAATTACTGGACCGGGCCGCGCGGCATGGAGTTCGAGAAGAAGTTCGCGGCGTGGCAGGGCAGCAAGCACGCCATCAGCACGACCAACGGCACGAGCGCGTTGCACACGGCGCTGGCCGCGCTGGGCATCGGCCCCGGCGACGAGGTCATCGTGCCGAGCTACACGTTCATCGCAAGTTCCTTCTCCATGGTGCAGGCGGGCGCAATTCCGCGGTTTGCCGACGTCAACCAGGAAGACCACTGCATCAGCGTGGAGTCGGCGGAGAAGCTGATTGGACCGCGTACCAAGGCCATCATGCCGGTGCACCTGTACGGCAACGTTGTGGACATGGACCCGATTAAGGCATTGGCCAAGAAACACAATCTCTACGTCATCGAGGATAACGCGGAAGCCTACGGCGGCGTCTACAAAGGCAAGAAGACCGGCACGCTGGGCGACATCGCCGCGTGCAGCTTCTGCCAGAACAAGACCTTCACCACCGGCGGCGAAGGCGGCATGGTGACCACCGACGACGAGGACGTTGCCTGGCGGTGCCGCAGTTTCCGCGATCACGGCTACAACGTCAAGGAACGGCTGAAGCTGCTCGAAATGGAGCAGAAACTCTCCTACATCCACACGCAACTCGGCTGGAACTACCGCATGACCGAGATGCAGTCCACCATCGGCATCGACGAACTGAATCGAATCGACACGTGGAACATGCCGCGCCGGAAACGAAACGCGCAGATCATCCTGGACGCATTGGCCGACGTGCCGCAGGTTCAGTATCTGCCGGTGGACACACCGGAGCGTCAGAACGGCTGGTACGTGTTTCCGATTACGCTGGACATCGACAAGATGACCTGCGACATGAGTACGTTCCTGGAAGCCCTCGGCGCGGAAGGCGCGCCGTGCTGGAGAGTCTTCTGGCCGCAATGCCACACGGAAGAGGCGTTCACGAAACACAACAGCTTCGGCGACACGGGGTTCCCGTTTACGAGCAAGGAATACGCCGACGCGGCGGCGGTGGATTACAGCAAAGTCGAAGTACCGAACGCGGTCTGGCATCAAAGCCGCACGTTTATCACGTTTATCTTCCCGACCTACGAGGAAGCGCACATGCACGGCATCGCCGCGGGGATCAAGAAGGTAATCGCGGCGTACGCGAAGTAGAAGGGGGAGGATCCATGAGCAAGGTGAAGTGGGGTGTCTGCGGTTCCGGCGGGATCGCGCGGCGGCGGACCATTCCGGAAGGGATCGTGCCCGCGAACAACGCGGAACTGGCCGGCTGTGCACGACGTTGACGAGGACGCCGTTCAGGAAGTCGCAAAAGAATTCGGAGCCGAAGCGTTTCTCGATTACGGCGAACTGCTGGACAGCGACTGCGACGCCGTATACATCGCGACGCCGGTTCACCTGCATCGCGATCAGGTGGTGCGCGCCGCCGAGGCCGGCAAGCACGTGTTGTGTGAGAAACCGTTGGGGCTGAAGGTCGCGGACGCCGAGCAGATGGTCAAAGCGTGTCGCAGCAACGGCGTGAAGTTCGGCGTGGGGCTCATGATGCGGTTTCACGCGCAGCATCAGGCCGCCATGGAAATGGTCAAGAGCGGCGCCATCGGCACGCCCGTGTTTGGTCGCGCCCAGTTGTCGTGCTGGTATCCGCCCATCGAGGGTGCGTGGCGCCAGGACCCCGCCACGGGCGGCGGCGGTACGCTCGTGGACCTCGCCAGCCATTGCATCGATCTGCTCGAGATGATGTTTGGCCCGGCGCGTTCGGTGCGATGCGCTATTGGAAACCTCGTTCAGGATTACAAGAGCGAAGACGCGTCGGTCGTGATGCTGGAGTTCGCCAACGGAGCGATGGGCGTGGTCGATACCTTGTTCAACGTCCCCGATGCGAGTTCGAAGAACCGACTGGAACTGTACGGATCGAAAGGCAGCATCCTCGCGGAAGGCACGATCGGCCAGGGCGAAATCGGGACCATGACGGCGTACATCGAAGGCGACGATTCGGGTTACGACGCGCAGCAAACGCGAGACGCGGGCGAGGGGCGTGCAATTGCGCCGGAGCCGGTGAACATGTACCGCGCCGAGATCGAGGCGTTTTCGGGTGCGATACTCAACGATACGGAACCGCCGGCCGGCCCGGACGCGGGGCTGCACAGCCAGAAGGTGTTGGCCGCATGCTATGAATCCGCGAACACGGGTGTGACGGTGATGCTGTGAGCGATCGTAGACGCTGCCTCGATGCCTAGAGCGTACCGCAGATTTGCTGCGTGGTCTTGTGCGGATGGAATCCCGTGTGCGCGGCAATGACGGCCAGGGTGAGAAACGGGTGATTACTATTCCCGTCATTCCCGCGCACGCGGGAATCCATCTTTACAGTGGTGCCTGTCACCGCGAGAATTGCGGGGCCTGTCCCTCGGTATACAATGGACGGGCGTTTCCCGTACCTTGATGTCACTGTACGTGGGAGAGGGAGCTCTTTATGTCGGAGCTGTCGACTATCAAGCCCGCATTACGCGGGCGTATCGGGCTCTATTCCATCGGTCATGCCCACTACTGGGAGCAGTTTGACGGGCTTCTCGATCGCCTGATCGACTATGGCCGGTTTGTCGAGAAACGCTTGTCGGCGCACGGGGAAGTCCACAACTTCGGCATGGTGGACACGGAAGCAGAAAGCGCACGCGGCCGGCGAGTTCTTCAACGCGCAGAACGTCGATCTCCTGGTTTGTCATGCGGCTACCTACGCGATGAGCGCCACGCATCTCCCCATTCAGCAGATCTGCAAACGGCCGACCATCGTGCTCAACCTGCAACCGTCGGAGCGGATGAACTACGCGAAGACAGCCACGGGCGAATGGCTGGCCCATTGTTGCGCGTGCTGCGTGCCGGAGATTGCGAATGCGTATACGCGTGCGGGAATCCCGTTCCACGTAGTGAGCGGGTTGTTGGGGTTGGAGGAGACACCGAAGATCTCCGTGGCGAACGAAACCACGGCGAATCATCCCGACGCCATCGCGGCGTGGAAAGAGATTGACGAGTGGGTCCGGGCCGCGTCGGTGGTGCGCACGCTGCAGTACGGCCGCATGGGATTCCTTGGACACACCTATCCCGGCATGCTGGACATGTACAGCGACTTCACGATGGTGCAGGCCCAAACGGGATTGCACGTCGAAATCCTCGAGATGTGCGATCTCGCGACGCTCGCTTCCGATGTCACAGAGAAAGAGAAACAAGACAAACTTCGCGAAATCGAGGAGCTGTTCATCATCAGCGAAGACTCGCCGTCCGATCCCCTCGCGAAACGGCCAACGCCGGAGCAATTGGACTGGTCCTGCACGGTAGCCGTGGCGCAGGAGAAGCTGGTGCGCGAGTTTGACCTCGACGCGTTGACCTACTACTACCGCGGCGCGCCTGGCAACGAGTACGAACGCTTTCAGGCGGGATTCATCCTCGGGCATTCGCTTCTGACCGCGCGGGGCATCCCCTGTTCGGGTGAGGGCGATATGAAGACGGCCATCGCCATGAAGATCTCCGACGTTCTCGGCGTCGGCGGTAGCTACAGCGAGATCGTGGCGACGGACTTCGTGGACCAAACGATCCTGATGGGACACGATGGACCGTTTCATATCGGCATTTCGGACCAGAAGCCAATCCTGCGCGGGATGGGCCTGTACCACGGTAAGTGGGGCGCGGGCGTGTCCGTCGAAGCGAAGGTGAAGACCGGTCCGGTGACGATTTTGGGCGTGACGCAGACGGTCGATGGTCGTCTGAAAATGATCGCGAACCAGGGCGAGGCGACGGATGGCGAGATTCTTCGCATCGGCAACACGATGACGCCCGTGCGGTTTGCCAAGAAACCGTCGCAGTTTATGAACGAGTGGTTCGCGCTGGGACCGACCCATCACGTGGCCATGTCCGTTGGGTGCAATGCGGAGGTATTTAGGAAGGTCGCGGCGTTGTTGGATTGGCCGTTCGATACGGTTTGCTTATAATCGTCCGAGGCGCTTGACCATACATCCCCCTTGATCCCCCTTCAAAGGGGGAATTTCGCGCAACGCTTCGCGTTGCGTTCGGGACTGGCAGTAGCATAACTTCAGAGCCGCTTACGCCGCTCGTATAGATTGGCGTAGTTACGTACCATTCCCCCTTTGAAGGGGGATCAGGGGGATGTTCTTGCGTCAACTATGATGCAATTTGTCGTGTCGTGAACTGAGGTCCAGTAGGGGAGGCGGACATCGTGGTTAATCCATTCTTTGGCGTGTTCTTGCATGCGGTCGGGGGGCTCGCTGCGGGCAGTTTCTACATCCCGTTCAAGGGCGTCCGCCAATGGGCCTGGGAAAGCTATTGGCTGGTGGGCGGGGTGTTCAGTTGGATCATCGCGCCGTGGATCGTGGCGTCGTTGGTGGCCCCCGATGTGCTCGGCATACTTGGAGACGCCCCCGCTTCCAGTCTCTTCTGGAGCTATTTCTTCGGTGTGTTGTGGGGAATCGGCGGACTCACCTTCGGGCTGTCCATGCGGTATCTGGGCTTGTCGCTCGGGTATGCGTTGGCACTGGGGTTCTGCGCCGCCTTTGGCACCCTCATCCCGCCGATGTTCCAAGGCACCTTGTTGCCCATGTTTGGGAACGTATCCGGTCTGACGGTACTCGCAGGGGTGGGCGTGTGTCTCGGTGGTATTGCGGTCTGTGGGCGGGCAGGTGTGCGCAAGGAGCATGAACTGTCAGCGGAGGAGAAGGCCGCCGCGATCCAGGAGTTCAATTTTAAGAAGGGCGTTTGGGTCGCGATCTTCGCGGGCGTCATGAGCGCCTGTATGGCCTTCGCACTCGCAGCGGGCAAACCGATCGCGGCCGTTGCGGTGGAACACGGAACGCCGGAGTTGTGGCAGAACACGCCCGTATTGATCGTGATATTCGCGGGCGGATTTACGACAAACTTCCTCTGGTGCGTCTACTTGAATTGGAAAAATAAGACGGCGGGGGATTACCTCAATTTCGGCAGTACCCCGGCCGTGCTGAACTACGTGTTGTCCGCTCTTGCCGGGACCATCTGGTACTTCCAGTTCATGTTCTACGGCATGGGAACCACCCAGATGGGACGCTACGACTTTTCAAGTTGGACGCTCCACATGGCGTTCATCATCGTCTTCAGTAATCTATGGGCGTTAGCGTTCCGCGAGTGGAAGGGGTCAAGCCGCGCGACGCGTGTCTGGATCGCGGCGGGCATCTTAGTGCTCATCGCGTCGACCATCGTCGTGGGGTACGGGAACAAGCTTGCCAGCTAAGAGTTCGGCGGTTCCGTAGTCACGCGAAGACCGGTGGGCACGGCGTCCGAGTCACGTTCCGTGATTCGGAAGTACAGACCCCAATCCCGGCCGGTCTGGCCGATCTTCAGCAAGACCGTGGACGTTCCCTGCGGCAGCGTCACCGGCACGAGATCGTCGTCGGCCGCAGCGGGCCGGCTGATTGGGTTGTTCCAGATTTCCCTGCCATTGAGGAACGCCTTGACCGAGTCGTTGCTGCCGATGCGGAACATGACGTCGCGCGGCCCGTCGTCCAGCGTGACCCAGCACAAGGCGTAGGCGCAGACCCAATCGGTTTGGTCGAATTCCTGGAGCAGATCGACGTAGCCCGTCCACTCGGGCGTGTGATTGGGTTGCCATTTCGCGACGGCGTCACTCTTGCCTGCGTACGTGGCATCCAGATCGATGACCTCTTCCGGCGGATAGACGCGGTCGTGGCCTTCTTTGTTCTGATTGTCGAAGGGACCACACAGGAGCCAGCGATTAACAAAACCTTGTTCCTTGGCAAACCGATCGCTCAGTCCAATTAGTGTTTTCTCCTTCGCGATGTCGGCGAGGAGATAATCTTCGTTGATCGCGGCCATGCCGTCGATCGCTGCGGTCAGGCGATCGATGGTGCGCTTGTACTCGTCGTACGAAACGGAGTCGTCCGCGGTCCGGAGGTCGACGTACGCGTCCATCTCGTCATGGGAGAGCCCGACCATATCGAGGCGTTGCTGAACCAAGGGCGAAGTGGCCTTAGACTTCGCCCGCGCCAAGGCCTCGCCGCATTTAGCGACCGTTTCGCGCGTGAAGTATTTGGGATAGTCGGATAGGCCCCACTCGACCTTCTTCTCCAGACCCCGAAACGGTGCGGCCAACGTGTCGTAGTACTCGCGCATCTCGGGCCCGGCTTCTTCAAAGAAACTTGTCATGAGATCGTTGAAGAGCGTCTCGCCGTCCCGCGAGGAGTCCCACATCATCTGGGCCGCGATCCAATAGTTCGGGAAATAGGCGGCCCAGGAATCCTGCCCTTCGAAGGACACCCCTTTGACGCCGAGTTCTTTGTATCCGGCCATTTCGTTGACGTGCGATTCCCACATGGGCCAGGGCAAACCGCCGCTATAGGGCACGGGATCGTACTCGTAAATGAACACGTGCTCCGTCAACAACGTCCACCGTGCGAGGAGGTCTTTGAAGGCCTGCCGCGATGGGCAGAACGTGTCCCCAATGCCATGGGCGGAGCAGTACACGCTGGTCGTGGCGAAAATGCACGTATTGGGATTGACCTCGGTGTTTACAGGCGGATCGGTGTGGTTTTCGTTGTAGGCGTAGGTGGTCAGCCATACATCCGGATGCTTGCCCTTCAGTCGGTCAAAGACCCCGTTCAGAAAGACCTGATAGCGATCCGCGATACTCGGTTTTCCGCCGCTGTCAATATGGCCGGAATCCAGGGCGGTACAGTTCTCGCACTCGCAGAAGTCGGAGTTGTCGTCGGGGCACAGCGAATACGCGATGGTTTGTGGATATTTGTCGAGGTACTGATCGATGGCCTTCGCCACCAGATCGACGGTTTCGGGATTGGACGTGCAGATCTGCGTCTTCTGGCGTGTACCGTCGACGAGCGCGTACAACTCGGGCCGGTCCTCGAAGGACGCGAAGACGCCCAGTGTGCTGGTAAGGTTGTGGCCGTGTTGGATCGGCGGACGGTTCATGCGGTTTCGGCGCAGCCATTCCGCCCGGCGTTGGGACCCTTCGCGTGAACAGCCGTAGGCGTACCAGATCTCGCGGAAGAGGAAATCGGGTTTGTCGACCGTGTGTTGCACGGGGATCGCGGCAGTATCCTTCTTCGGAATACATTCTCCGATGGCGCCGGGCATGATCCAGCGGCAACCGAGGTCGCGCAACACGGTGTAGACGGCATGCCGTGCACCCAGGGGCGACCCGCCGATCAGGTGGATTGCATCGGGCGACACGTTGAGGACAAAGGCTTCTTCCGCGAGAGCTGGTACATCGAAGTCCAAATCCTTGAACTGTTCAACCACACCGACGTGTAACGGGATGAGATCGGCGCCGGACGCGGTTGGGACCCGTGTCCCCGTCATCTTCTCGACGGTGATCACGAAGTCATCTACCGCGGCCGT
This sequence comes from Candidatus Hydrogenedentota bacterium, assembly GCA_963745075.1. Taxonomy (GTDB): domain Bacteria; phylum Hydrogenedentota; class Hydrogenedentia; order Hydrogenedentales; family SLHB01; genus JAHDWY01. The sequence continues at coordinate 214,242 of CAVUWV010000001.1, forward strand.
GAGGTCCGTATCGGACGGATCGGCTTGGTCAATATACACCTTGGCTTGGCCGTCCTGAACGAGTGCGACCTGGGGCGTTTCCCCGACTGCGGAAGACAGCGTGCAATAGGTAAGAAGGCAGAAAAACGTCGCGATGCGTATCATTCGATCTTCTCCAGTCGTGCATTCTCTAGATAGACGTAGATTCTACTTGCCGGTCATGTCCAACCCCAAACCGTTCATTCACCGTCGGTACCGGTCCAAAGCGCTCGCATGACGGCGGCGGATTCTTTCGGGCGCCGGTGAAAGTCGAACAATCCATAGGCGCAACGCATCTCGTAAATGCGGGTGTACTTCCGGTGCACGTCCGAGTCGGCGAAGCACCATACAAACCCACCCGCGAAATCCGGCTCCTTCATAAACGTTTCCCATTCGGTGCGCAGCAATTCCGCTTGATAGATCTCCCCGGGGAAATAGTCCGTTCTTAATCCGTACAGCGCCCAGTTGCCGAATTCCGTCACGAGAAGCGGCTTGCCGGGGTGCGTTTCGCGGAGACTGGCGAGCTTATTGTGAATGCCCTCGGGCAGCTCCGGGAGATTCGAAACCTGCGGCGCGGAGATGCCCATGTAGACATTGACCGAATTCAGATCGGTCTTCTCCAGCACCACGTCGCGGGGCCATTCGTTGCTGGGTTCGATGATGGGGCGGGTCGAATCGAGCGAATGGGCGAGGTCAACCAGTTCGAGGTTCCCCGCCGCGACCATTTTGGAGATGCGCGCATATTCCTCACCTTTCTCGCGTGGGAAGATGCGGTTTTCGTTGCTGACGCTCCACATCATAACGGAGGGATGGTTGCGCAGCGTACGGACCATTTCCGTAAGCTGTGCTTTCGCGGCCACGAGATTCTTTTCGGAGTGGCCTATCCGCCCCCACTGATACAAAGGCACCTCGCACACGGCGAGCAAACCGACGCGATCCAGTGCATCGTACGTACCGTTCGCGTAGGTGTAGTGACAGCGAACAGCATTCGCGCCGAGCCCTTTGATCAGGGCGAGGTCCTCGGCCAGGTTCTGTCCGGTTGACGTCATACCGGTGCCAGGATAGTTCTCGTAGCGGTTTACGCCCTTAATCAGATAGGGCTTTCCGTTGAGCAGAATACGGTCTTCTTCGACCGAGATCGTGCGAATGCCGATAGCAGCCTGCCACGTGTCAAGACATGCGCCGGTGGCCGCATCCCGAAGCTCCAGGTTCAGCGTATAAAGGTCAGGCGATTCCGGCGACCAGAGCTTGGCCTGAGGCACCGGAATGTCGAGCTGCGTGGAGGCGTCGACATCTTTGTCCGATCGCAGCGTCGCGACCGCGCCACCGCCCGCATCGTACAATCGCGCGATGACATAGGCCAAAGGCGCGGGTTTGGAATCATTCACGACATTTGCCGCTACCGAGATCATTGCCGGGCTGCGTAGCGCATCCGTCGAGATGACCACGTCGCCAAGCCGCGACGGATTCGTCACGACGAGGCGTACGGGCCGGTAGAGTCCGCCATGGTCCCACCAGTCATGACGCTCCATGGGCACGCGTTCGAGGAGGGACTTGTTGTCCACGGAGATGGCGAGAACGTTGTCCTCGCCGAAGCGCAGGTACTCGCTGATGGGAATGCTGAACTGGGTGTAGCCGCCCTCATGGACGCCAGCCTTTGTTCCGTTGACGTACAGGACCGTCCGGTAGTTGCTGCCATCCGAGACGAACTCGACGTGTCTTCCCTGCCATTCCGCGGGGATGCGGACGCCCTTGCGATACCATGCTTCGCCTTCGTAGCTCCAGAGATCCTCGAACTGCGTGTTCCAGCTTGCGGGGACGGCGATATCCCACCATGCGGTGTCATCAAAGTCCGGCTCCATCCAGCCGAAATGGCGGTCCTCGGCACCGTCGGGGTAGGTCTTGTGCTCGGCGAGGCCGTTCTGGAGGAATTCATGCCTGCCCTCGATTTCCTCGAAGGCGGGGTAGAACTTCCAGATGCCGTTCAGGTCTTCTGTGATTCGTTGTGATGGCGCCGCAGGCGGAAGCGTTGCCGACTGCGCGACGAGTCCAGCCACGATGGCGGGCACGAGAAAGTGAAGCATGAAGATTCCCCCTGGCATTGTGAACTGTCGGTTTATCTGCCCCGTATGGAAAGCATAAGATAATTGAGCGTTTGCGGCAAGAGGACTATCGTGAAGGGCGGGGATGGGCAAAGAAATGGTCGCAGTATTCACCATAGCGGCCGTGAGTCTATTCGCCGCGGGCAATGCCGATCCCGCTGCGGAGGAGAGTTCCGCGCCGGCGATCGTGCTATTTGGAGATTCGACAACGGCCCCGCGCGGATCGCTGAAAGTCTTTGGGACGCTGCTCGGCGAAGAGTTCGCGGACCATGGACTGTCGGTATCGGTGATCAACGCCGGAGTCGGTGGCAACACCACGGTGGCGGCGCGTGAGCGATTCGAATCGGACGTGCTGGCGCGCGACCCCGATGTCGTCACCATCTTCTTTGGAATCAATGATGCCGCGGTAGACATATGGAAGGGCGCAACAACGCCACGCGTTTCCTTGAGTGCGTACCGCGAGAACCTGACGTACTTCGTAGAAACGCTGAAGGCGCGGGGGGCGCGACCCATACTTCTCACCCCAAACCGTCTGGAGTGGACACCGAAACTGCGGGATCTATACGGGAAACCGCCGTACAACCCCGAGAGTGACGACGGGTTCAACGTGTTACTCGACACCTATGCAGACGTGGTGCGCGAAATTGCGAAGGACGAACACGTGCCGCTTGTCGACGTGCAACGAGTCTTCGAGCAACATAAACAACGCGAGCCCGGCCAACCGCTGCTCCTGGATGGAATGCATCCGAACGAGCAAGGGCATCGCCTGATCGCTGATGCCGTGCTAAAGGTGCTTGTACCGATGTTGGACACTCGCTAGTCTCCGGGTTTTGATATTCCTTCCCGATGAGTATGCGTCATGCGTGGCGCAAAGTCCCCCTTTGAAGGGGGATTTAGGGGGATGTTTCCTGACGCGTTTGATCCCGATATCGGAACAACTTCAAACTCGGGAAGCTAGTTGTCTTTTATCAGCCACGCCTCGGACACGAGGGTGCCCCAGCCGCCGGAGTTGCGCCATTGTTCAACGGTGACGCGGTCGCCCACGGCCACGTCGTGCGCCTTCTCGAAGCGGATCACGAGGTTGCCGTCCTGCGTAGACTCTTTCGGTATATCGAAAGTAAAGAAGTCGCTCATCTTGTACGGCAATTCGAGTTCGCGGACCAATAGCGTATCGTCGGCATAGATCGACTCGGACTTCTGATTCATCCGGTAGTCGTAGCGTTCCTGGAACCAGGGGCGGACCAGGGTGAGCCGAATCCGATACGTTGCGTTCGGGTCAAGATTGCGGTATTCGAGCGTGACGCCTTGCGCCTCGTTCTGCGTGTAGTGCATGGAGCGCTGGCTGGGGCGGTTCCCTTCATCGAGCATGCCGTACACGTAGGGTTGACCGTGGTCGTAGGGATACCCGAACGTCACATCGGGGCACGGATTGAAAGTACCCAAATTGTCGTAGAATCCCCCGTCGCCCGGGTCGTCGTACGCGACAATCATCCCCAGCAGTTCATGTTGTTCCTCACCTTTCGCGGCGCGCGCGCGTTGGAGTTGACGTTTCAACCAGCCCAGGCCGATGAAATCGTGGTCGAGACTGAAGTAGCCGTCGCTGCGCACGCCGAACAGGGCGTTGCTTTCGTCACCAAGGCGTCCGGCTTCGTTCCGTAGGGCAGTCATTTCCGGCGTGTCTGCCAAGTCATCGAACCAGGTCAGCATGGTGTCGATGGCTCTGTTGGGATTCCTTTCCTTAAGAATCGTGGCCGTACGCTTCTCGATCCGGTCCTGGAGGGCGGTCTGCTGTTGAACGTTTAGTTTGGTGTATAGGTCCTGCGCGCCCTTTTCCATGTACTCCCGCCAGAGCCAGTTGTTCTTCATCTCGAACGCGGGCATTCGCTCCCCGGCGTCTTTGACGAGACGGTAATACTCGTCAATATTCGTTTTCTCGGTAATCGGTGTGTCGGGATCTTCCTGGAGATACTCCTCCATCAGGAAGATGGCTTTGGCCATGTCCGGCGCCGCCTCGCGTCCGAACCAGGTCCGGCAGTATTCGTCGACCACGTCTTCGACGGACATTTGCGGGTTCCAAAGCAGCCGTTGCCACATCCACTGATTGAAGTGATCGTGGTGCCCGCTGGAATGGGTGATATCGCCGACGCCGTAGCGGTCCACCTCGCCGAAGAGCCAGTGGTAGAAGCGAGGCCAGGCGTAAAACGTAAGCCGATCGTAGACCATCGTGATGGCCTGGTCGGGCCGCCGTTCGTAGAGCCAGTGATTCCAGGGAGGCGGCAGGTCGCCGTTGCGGTCGGCGCGCGGGTACATCTGGATGTAGCCGTGTTGTGAATACCGCCAGTGCGTGATTTCGTTGTAGTGGACCAGCGTCTGTTGTGGCGGGAGCTGGTGCATGATCTCCTGATTGTAGCGGTCGAAGGGGCCGAAACCGGGATGGTGGAACAAGTCCATGCGGTGCGTCTGCCGGTGCCCCGGTTGCCAGCTCATGGCATCCGAGCCGGGCCCGTAGCCCCAGGCCCACAACCAGTCGCGCGGTTTCTCCTGCAAGTACTTGAAGATGGCTTGGTCATCGTCGTCGTCGAATTTCTGGTTTGTGAAGTAGATGCGTGTGTCCGGGTGATACTTATGAATAGCGTTCGCCATCCGCTCGACGACCTTGATAAACGTCAGGCCGTAGGGATCGCACTTGTCACATTCGCAGCCCCCGCCGTCGCCGCCGTGGAACTTGATGAAATCGAAGGCCGGCGCGTTTTTGAACTTGTCCTCGCACCGTTTCACCTGCGCCTCAACCGCCTCCGGCACGGACAGGCACAGGTATCCAGTCCGTCCGATCGATTCCTTGGCTTGCCACTCGGGAGGTCCCGATCCGGTGTTGGCTCCGAAACCACCCTGGGTCATGAGGCCATAGGACTTGATGAAATCGAACATGGGACCGGCTTCCGTGGTGAAGACATTGGCGCCGGCCAGCGCGTAGTCCAGGATGACGCGTTCGGTTTCCTCATCGGTCCAGTCCCGCACATGCGCTTTCGACTTGGCCACGTGACTTTGCCCGTACTGGGTTCCGCGAACTTCGAAGGCCGGCGCCGTTCGAACGTTCAGCTCGTCGGGAACCTGGACGGATTCCGGAGTCAGGATGACTTGCCGCAGAATCTCACCCACGGCATAGAGCGTGCCGCGGTCATCGTATCCCGCCGCGATAAGGAGATTGGCGTCTTCGCTCGTATCGAAATGAACCAGGAAACCTTCCAGACCCGGATCCAAATCGGTCAACGGTTTCACGCGGTTTGCATGAAACCATTCGGCAAGCGCCTCGTGTCGATCCAGGGACCCCAGGAGAACGAGGAGCGTGTCGTGAGCCGTATCGTCAGTTTGCGACGCGGTACGGCTGAGTTGCACGGGAAAGTTCCCGGCTTCCGCCAAACGGATCGCAAAGCAAATGTGCCACGCGTAATTGAACGCCTGTCGCACCCTCGCCCGCTCGGACGATGACACGGTGGAAGGTCGCCACCTCTGCCGAAGCGCTTGTGACAGCGCATAACACGAGAACGAGAACGGCGAGGTAGCGTTTGACGCGAAGCATGTGGATGATCTCCTTTTCAAGAAACGGGCAGGATTGCTCCCCCAAAGAGCACGTCATGAGCAATTCCGCTGAGCGCCATCATACCGAACCGTGCGGTCGGATATCGAAGGCACGGACTGGTTGACCCGATGCGCGGCATTGGCGATAATCGGCGGAAACCGAATCCTTGAGAGAATTCTCGTCTCGCAACTGATACGTGTAATTTGACACCCGCCTAATGGGATGACAGGAGTCGATGCGATGAAGAATGACACTGTGATACGTAATTTGTGGATCGTGACTTTGGGATTGATGATCTCCGTCGCGGTGGCAAACGCTGCCCCGCCGTCGGGCGACGGCTGGGTGTCACTGTTTGACGGAAAGGATTTGGACGGTTGGACCGTTCCGTCGGGTAATGAAGGGCTCTGGAGCGTAATCGACGGCGTCATCGATTGCACGCCCAAGGCGAACCTCCCCGGTGACAACAGCCTGTGGACCACAAAGGAATTCGGCGACATTCAGTTGTACGTGGAATGGCGCATCAAGGAAACCAAGGGCGAGTACCCGATGCCGATCGTACTGCCGGACGGAACAGACAAAACCGACGAAAACGGAAACGTGATCACCGTGCCGCGGCCCAACGCGGACTCCGGCATCTATCTGCGTGGAACGCCGAAGGCGCAGGTCAACATCTGGTGTTGGCCGATTGGTTCCGGCGAAGTGTACGGGTATCGGACCGACAAGAACCAGCCGGCGTCGGTTCGGGCCGGCGTGACCCCGTCGAAGAAGATGGACAAACCGGTCGGCGAATGGAACGCATTCCTTATCACCATGAAAGGCGATCGCTTGACCGTGGAACTCAACGGCGAGAAGGTGCTGGACAACGCGGAATTGCCCGGCGTGCCTGAAAAAGGCGCCATCGCACTCCAATTACACGGCGGCTACGACGCCGCAACGGACACCTGGAACAGCGCATCGAGCCTCGTGCAGTTCCGGAATATCTACGTGAAGGAACTGAAGTAGCCGTTGAAGTCGGGCTCGTTCTGGAGTCCGGGACGGTGACGTGTCGCCATTTTATATTTTATCCGCCCTGCGCGGTCGCCGCGGCGACTTGATCGTACAGATTCATCACGGTTTCGGTAATCTTCTTGTCTGCCTCGACTTCAAGATAGCTTGAACGCGCTCGCCACGTTTCATACCCGCCCAGAGCGTGCTGCTCCGTCGTGGGCAGGTAACCGTTGTATCCATTGGCAAGTTCGATGGTGAAACTGTCGTCCACTGGACACTCCTGTTTCAAGTGGAGACCGATTTCCGCAAACACTTCGCACGGAATGGCCGATACCGCCACGTCTCCAACGCGAAACGCTTGCAGGATGACAGGAACGGTGTCGGGGTAATCATTGATTAAAACCGTCTCCCGCGCGTAGATCTCGGGCAGGGTCTTCATTTCCGGGCCGTCCGCCTGTGCGATGATTTCCCTTGCGCGGGTCAGCTCCGCCTCGTCGGGCTTGCGCACACCGAGTTCGATTTGTTCCTGCGCAGCAGCCAAGGGCAGCCACTCCTGGAACCTGACGTCCTGGTAGGCTTCGAAGACCACGGCGGCAGCCTTATTGCCCACTTTATTCATTTGTTCATAGGGTTGCTGCGGTTCACCCGGAACCGCGAAGTTGATGTTGTTGATATTTCCGCTGGTACCGTTGGTCATGATGCCGACGAAGGGCGGATCCTGGTCCTCCGCGCCGAGCAGTTCCTTGATGCGATTTGCGAACACGCCGAAATAGTCGGCCGACGAATGGCCCGGACCTTCGCCGCCAATGTAATGGAGGGAGTAATTCGCGAGCAGGGCCAGCGGTTTCCCGTCTTTCGACTCGACCACGAGAAAGGAGATTTCCGGGTCGGTCGGACCCGAGGGTTCCAAGAGATCCTCGCTGGCCCGGGGCGGATTCATTTTGACCTGCTCGTCGTCGTTCCCGAAGGGGTCCGGGCCGATCGTGCCCGGCTTCATCTTCCAGCGCCGGTTAAAGACCTCATCCGGCAAGTTGCCCGACCCGAACCCGATGCGGGCGGGTTGACGATTGTTGAGGGCGCGCTGGATCGCGTCGGAGATACGGACCGTCAGGAACCGTTGGTAGTCCCGGTCGGGATCGGTTTGGAATACGGGGGTGGAACAGGGCGCTTCGTGTGTGTGGGTCGCGGAGATGAGGATGTGATCCGCGGGAAGGCCCGTAGCGGACTCCACCATCTGTTTGGCATTGTCCATGATCTCTTTCGGCACCATGCAACTGTCAACGACGGCGAACGCCAGTTGCGTCTTGCCATCGTCGAGAACCAGACTGCGTACGTGCAATTCGTCGTGCACGTGTTGCACGATGCGGTCGCGCATGTGCCCCGCGATGGAAAGCCCCAACCACGGCGATATGTTGCTCGTCGCGGCTCCCGCCTTGAACTCCACTGCATTCTCCTCTTGCGCCGTGGCCGGCCCCAGTGCCAAGACCGGCATAAGCGCTATTGACCCAATCACAATCATACACCGAATCTGTCTCGACATGATTCCAAACCCCTTGTGATCCACGGTTCTAGTAACTCGGCGAAGCGGTTTTGGTTTCATCGGTCAACTCGTGGACGGCGGCCACGATATCTTCCTCGACGGGAGGCGCCCATGGACCGTAAAACCCGTAGTAAATCATCGACGATTCGCCTTCGTATCCGCCTTCTCGAAGGACTCGCAGCGAAGGGATGTAAGAACATACGTCGTTTGCATAGGCGATGACGAACTGCTTGTCGCGGCCCAGCTCGTACTTGAGCCGGAGCGCATAGTCCACGGTTGCTTCGCCGCCCAGGACGGTCAATTGCAGCGTGTCGCCAAACTGCCAGACCTGGACCGGATACGGGTACGTCGTGTCCAGGGCGCCCTTCTCGTTGAATTGTTCCATTAGTCCCTTGGCGCGCCGTTGGATATATACATTGGAATCCTGTAATTGCTTTTCGACTTCCTCCCGCGTCGGCGGTTCGCTCAGGGCCAGGGGAATCTCTTCGTACGCCGCATGGATGGGTCCCTGCACATCCGACATCGTTCCGTGTAGCACCGATTCGACTGCCTTGCCCAATTCCTCGCCGTATTGTTCGGCGAGTTTGATCTCCCGTCGGGGCAGCGGATTCTGGTCTCCACCGCAGCCCTCCACGAACATCGCGGTCGTGCCGGGAAGCTGCTCTTCCAAGTACAGTTGCGCGAATCCCGCATAGTCTCCGCTCCACTGCTGGATGCCGAGCACCGTGTTGTGGCAGGCGTAGCCGAAGACGACGGCCTTTAACGAACCGTCGGCCGCCCGGGCGGATAGCACCGGCACATCGTGGTCGACCGGACCAATGGGGTTGAAGTCATTGATGACGCCGTTGACGGTGTATTTCCTGCGGTTCTTCGCGAATCCCGCTTCGCCGATGCCCCAATGCAGCGTACCCGGTTCCAGATTTTCGACGCCCTGCCGGACGGCCGTGAGAATCAGGTCGGGAAGTTTGGCCGTGTAGGCTTCGACCAGGTCCCACTGTTCCTGCGTCAAACCATACATGCCGAAGAGGTTGTCGCGCAGCACCGGGCCGCTGTGCGTATGGGAAGCGGTAAGCATTACCCTTTCGCGGGGAATTCCGAATTCCTGCTGGATGCGTTCCGCGGTCGGACCGGAGATATTCGCCGGCAACCCAATGAGATCCGTCGTCACAATGACGGCCCGCGACCCCGTTTCGTCTTCGATGACGAGGGCCTTCGCCCAGAGGTCATGCAACTTGCCGTTGGAGGGTTCGCTGCGGCTGGCGTAGCCCGCCATCCACATGTCCTTCTCGGGAGTGATGACACAACGGCCAACCCCTACCTTCATTACCTCCGCATGGGCGGAAGACGCGAACGCCATCCCAACTGCCAGTGAGAGTCCCGTGACGTACCAAAACGATGTCATAGCGCAAACATACCTCATCTGCTCGTCGTTGCGTTTGTTCGTCCGAAAAGGACAGCGGTCGCAGCCCCTGCCCCGCGGGGGAAACGGTACAGAAGCTGCAGAATTCGATCAAATCCAGCACATTTTCGATGGACCGCCTACCTCGGTATGCTATGGTGATTCGCGTGTTTGTACCGGAATTGGCGCATTGAGGGAAGGACCAGCAGCAACTTCGGGATGCGATCGGGTATTTGAAACGGGAAAATGCGGGGGAGAAGAAAAATGGAATGTTTGGGAGCCGGGCCGAGACGATCGATGTTTATCGGTTTCGTGGCTTTCGTCATATACCTTGGCACCGCAGCTGCAGTTGCGCAAGATCGCCTCGCGCCGAAGCCGATGTCTAGCCATCCCGGTAACGTCTACGTGGTGGGGGAAGAGGTGACGGTTGCAGCACCGGAGCAATTGGATTCTGCCGCGGTGGCTTGGCGTGCGGTCGATGATGCAGGGCAGGAGATCGCGCACGGCGCGCTGGACCAGGACATTGCGTTGGGGACACTGGGTATCGGCTGGTACGAGGTCGCGTTTCTAGACGCCGACGATCGAACCGTGGCCCGCACGACGGCGGCCGTGCTCGCGCCTTGGCACGGTCCCATCCCCGAGGATTCTCCGGTTTGTTTGGATGCGGCAGTTTCGTGGTTCGCGACGGACGATCCCGCGACGCAAGAGGCGTACGCTTCGCTGGCGGCGTTAGCCGGGGCGAATTGGATACGCGACCGCCTCCGCTGGCGGGAAATCGAACCGGAACGGGGACAGTTCGCACCGCCCACACAGTATGACGAGGCCGCGCGCATCCAGCATACGCAGGGACTGAACGTGTTGCAGGTGTGGCACGATACGCCGAGGTGGGCGTTAAATCAGAATGAAGATAACGGCCGGTTCCCCCCCGACTTGCGCGATGTTTACGAATTCTCGAAGACGGTCGCCCATCGGTTTGACGGCACGGTCCAGGCGTGGGAACCTTGGAACGAAGCGAACTCCGGGAACTTCGGAGGTCAAACCATCGACGAAATGTGCGCCAGCCAGAAGGCGGCCTATCTCGGATTCAAGGCGGGGAATCCGGAGCTAACGGTGTGCTGGCAACCCATCGGCGGCGTCAATCCCGCGAGTATGGTCGATGGAATCCTGGCCAACGAAACATGGCCCTACTACGAAGTGTATTCGATCCACTCCTATGACTGGCCCGACTCCTACGACCGGCTTTGGGAACCGGCCCGGCGGGCCGCGTCGGGGCGGCCCATCTGGGTTACCGAGTGCGACCGAGGCATGCGGCCCGATCCTGACTCGAAGTGGGGCGATTTCACCCAGGAAGACGCGATTAAGAAGGCGGCGTTCATGGCGCAATCGTATGCGACCAGCCTGTTCTCGGGCTCGAGCCGGCACTTCCATTTCATTCTTGGTTTCTACATGGAGCAAAAGGGGGCCGTTCAATTCAGCCTGTTGCGCAAGGACCTGACCCCCCGGCCGAGCTACGTGGCCCTCGCGGCACTGGGACGATTCCTGGCGGGCGGGACCTGTCTGGGACGTTGGCCCATAGACGCGCAGCCGAACGCCCATGTCTACGCCTTTCGCGCGTCACCGGACGATGTACCGCGTGATGTGCTCGTCGCTTGGGTCGAGGTGCCCGGCGACTGGGATAAACGGGGCAACACGACACTCGAATGGGCATTGCCAACCGGCGTGTCGGTTTTGGACGCGTACGACTATCTCGGCCGCCGTCTCGATGCCGGTGTCCCGAAGGAATTGCAGTCGCGCGCCGTGTTTGTTGTATTGCCTCGGAACGAAGCCGAGAAACTGACCCTCGAACCGGCCCGGAAGAGTGCGCGTCGTGAAGGCGAACCTTCCAGTATCGTTCTGCAACTGGAAATGGCGAACCGCGTGGTCGTGGATAAGACGCAGGGGTGGACACCTCAATTCGAGCGGGCGGTCCCGGCTGCCACGCCCACGGAGCTGCGGATTATCGCTTACAATTTCGGCCCCGAACCGCAGACCGGTACGCTCGCTTTCGAGAATGTGCCGGAAGGATTGGGAACTCGCGTCGCACGATTGGAACGTGACCCTGCCGCCGATGGAACGCATGATTCTGAAGACTACCGTCACGATTGCCGAGCGGCCCCCGGATGGCGAGCCGGCGTGGGTCACGGTGCGCGGCGCCTTCGAGAATACGCCGTCTCCCGTCGCGTCGTTTCGGTTTTTCACGTTGCATGAGGAGAAGTCGTGATTTACATGGAAATACTCCGCGAGCTACCCGTTACCGGGCCGGTTCTTCACGTCGTCCTTGACCTTCAATCCAAGCTTCGGTCTATACTTCGCCCATGTCTGACGACGCACCAAAACTGACCGAGCGCCAGGAGCGCCGCATTACGCAATACCTTCGGGACGTGGGAGGGCAGCTTCAGGACATCCCGTCCCGCGACCGCGAATCCGCTCTTTCCACGCTGAACACGCGAATCGAGAAGGAGTTGAAGCGGTTCCCCAACGGCATTGCGGATATCGACCTGGAAAACGTGTTGGGGATTCTTGGCAGCCCGGCGCGACAGGCCTCGCGTCTGGTCCCATCCGACACGTTTACGGCGCGCACGTTCGTGTCGTGGCCGGATCGGGTGTGGCTTGGCGTTTGCGCGGGAATCGCCCGGAAACTCGATATCGACGCCAATATCGTTCGCCTGATTGCTATTCTCATGGGACTGGTTTTGCCGCTGTTGCCCGTCTTGTTCCTGGTATACATCGGCATATTTCTTTGGGATTACTTCTCGGGCGAACGCCGCGGTATCGAACCCATCGAGCCGGTCAAACTCGGAAAGACGCTCGCCATCACGCTGGGCGTAATTCTCGGTTTGCATTGGGGCGCGTGGTTCCTGCTCGTCTTCGTGGCTCGGGGATACCAGGAGATTGCCGCGCAACCGCTCATGCTCGAGCGGCGTTGGAGTTGGCTCATGCAGGACGCGGGGACGTGCTTGTTCTGGGTGTTGGTGCTCGCCCTGCCGGTGGCCGCCATCTCCGCCCTGCCCGTGCCCAAAGTCTGGGCCAACACCTTGCGCAAGACCGTTCACGCGGGACTCGCCGTCTATGCGATTTGGTTGTGTTACGGTATCGCCAGCGTGATCGTCGGAATCATCCTCTCCAGCGTTGGACAATTCTCCGGAACCGCCGGAACGGACGCCATCTTTTCCCTGATCCGGTAAGCGTCTGCGGACTAAGCGTCCGGATGGCAGGACAGCACCCGCATCGATTTTTTCGCGACGACCATCGTATGCCCGGCCTGCATGCGGTGAGCTTCTTGGGCGGCGACGATGTCGCGCGGAGGTGTGGCGGCCGTATCGATGCGCACGCGCCACGGCCGTTCCGGCACGGTGAATGGAATCGTTTTCATGGAAGGATTGAACATGAAATAGAGCCAGACGCCGCCGTTCTCCGTGCCGTTTATCATGCAGGCCAGGGACGGATCCTCCGGCGTCCACATCTGGGCAGTACCTTCGGCGTCAAACCATAGCAAGTCCACTTCGGCGCCCGGTTTGCTGGGTCGCCCCGTGAAATACGAACGCCGTGCAAACACGGGGTTTTCCCGGCGAAATTGAATCATTGCCTTGCAGAACTCAAAAAGTTCGCGATTCGCATCCCGCAGCGACCAGTCTATCCAGGAAATGGCGTTGTCTTGGCAGTATGCGTTGTTGTTGCCCCCCTGCGTGCGGCCGAATTCGTCGCCCCCCAGGATCATGGGAACGCCGAGCGACAGGAACAGCGTCGCGAGAAAATTCTTCTGCATGCGAAGGCGCAACATGTTGACTTCCGGATCGTCGGTCTCGCCTTCCTCGCCGCAATTCCAACTGTGGTTCTCGTCCTGGCCGTCGCGGTCCTTCTCTCCGTTCGCGTCATTGTGCTTTTGGTTGTAAGACACCAAATCGCGCAGCGTGAATCCGTCGTGACACGTGACGAAGTTAATGCTATGCAGCGGCGTGCGGCCGTCGTCTCCGTACAAGTCGGGACTTCCAGTGAGCCGAAGCGCGAAGTTCCCCTTGATTGCCTTGTCCCCCCGCCAAAAGCGCCGGATGTCGTCCCGGTATGGACCGTTCCATTCGGACCATTCCTGACCGCCAAAAGCCCCCACGAGATAGCCCCCCCCAACGTCCCAAGGTTCGGCGATGAGCTTCACTTCCCGCAATACGGGGTCTTCGGACATATGTTCGACGAGGGGACCCGTGTACATCATATGTCCCGCGCGGTCCCGGCGAAGGATTGGCGCGAGATCGAAGCGAAACCCGTCGACCCCCATTCGCGTGACCCAATAGCGCAAGCTGTCCAGGATGAAATCCCGCACGATAGGGTGATTGCAGTTGAACGTATTGCCGCAACCCGTGAGATCGCGGTAGCGGCCCCGGTCGTCGAGCAAGTAGTAAATGCTGTTGTCGATCCCTTGAAAACTCTGCGCCGGTTCCGGCCCGTCTTTCTCGGAGGTGTGGTTATAGACCACATCGAGGATTACCTCGATTCCCGCGTCATGGAGCGCGTCGACCATCGCCCGAAACTCGGTAACAACACTCGGTGCGGACAGGTCCGTTGCGTAACGCGGGTTCGGCGCAAAAAATCCGATGGTGCTGTAACCCCAGTAATTCGTGAGCGACGTGTCGGTTTCGGGACTTTTCCGGGGGAGCGAGTTCTCTCCGCATGCCTGCACCGGCAACAACTCGACGGCCGTAACGCCCAGTTCCTTCAGGTGGGGGATCTTGTCGATGAGGTCTCGGTACGTCCCGCCATGCACCGCTCCGTCAGATTCGTGTGCCGTAAACCCGCGCACATGGGTCTCGTAGATTATCGTCTGGCTCATGGGGATGCGCGGACGGGCATTGGTGCTCCACCCCGATTCGGGTTCCATGACAACGCACTTGGCGCCAGCGTGGGCCGGATGCTCCGTATACCCTCGGGCATACGGGTCCAGCAGCGAAGACTTCGGGTCGAACCGGTGACCGCGGATGCGCCGGCGTGGCCCATCCATTCGGTACGTGTACAACGTTCCCACGGACAGGCCTTCGACGAAGACGCTCCAAACGTCTCCAACACGGTGTTCTTTGCGATCCAATGCAATTTCGTGGGACGGGCTATCGGCCGCGGCGTCGTCGTAAAACGTCAACCATACCCGCGTGGCATTTCGACTCACAATGGAAAACTGTACACCGTTGCTATCAGGCGTGGCGCCCAGCGGGCAACCTCTTCCGGGCCGTACCGTGAGTTCAGACCATTTCATTCACACCGTTCTTTCTACATAATCTTCACTATCGCCTCGGGCGGTCCCACGGGCAGTCGGCTCCGATTGCCGTCCCAATCGACCCCCGCGCATTTTACCCAGTATACCCAACATCATGTCGAGATTCTGAATTGCACTCTGCGGGGACGTTGGCGCGATGCCAATTCCGAAGTCACGGACGATCGCGCACAACAGGTCTTCCCGTTCGACCGCACCGGCCGGGGTAACGAGTTTGGACCGGTAGACACCGTCTTCCGGCGTGTAGCCCTCAACACGGGTTTCCCAACCGTTCAGGACACATCGGCGGACGTGTCCCGGCGGTTCTACAGAATTGCGCGTGATTATGGTGCACTCGACAACCTGGTCCGACACGTCGCGAACCCGAAAACGGGCGGTGGCTTCGTAGCCCGCGAATTGGACCGCTAAACTGGACCAGTCCACCGCGCAACCGGGCACCAGTTCCAACAACATGCTAAGCGGATGAGGGGAGAGGTCGAGCCATATCCGCCCGGGATCGGGAACCCGGCCGCGTGCCGGGGATTCCAGGTGGCCCTCGAATGTGCGCAATGATTCGTTCGGCGCCGACTTGCGCCAGAGATCTGCAAACCAGCGCGCGCCCACACTGTACTGCGTGCACACGCCGAGGCACAGATCCGATCGAGCGGCACGATTCATCAAGGCGTTGGCTTCGGCAAGCAGTTCGTCGTGACGGCGGGTCGCATCGAACACGAAAGGCTTTTCGCACAGGACGTGCGCGCCCGCGTCAAGGGCTGCCCGGCAATGGCTCGCATGCAATTCGGGTGGCGAACAGACATCGACGATATCCGGATTCAGCTCCGCAAGCATCGAAGTGATGTCGGTATAGCCGCGGCCCTGGAATCCGAAGAGATCGCGGAGAGCCGCGCCGGTCTTACGGACCGTGGCGGAAGAAGATCCGGCAAAGGCGCAAACGTCCGCACCGTTCAACGCCCACCACTTCGCATGATGCTTCCCGATGCCGCTGGCTCCCACCACGGCCACCCGCGTTTTCCCGGGGCCTACCACCACTCGTCATCCTCCTCGTCCCGTCGAAGTTCTTCCTCGTCCCACGGGGTGAGTTCCCAATCCTCTTCGTCTGTGAGGGCGTCCTCCTTCTCCTCATCCTCTTCCCACTGTTGGAGGGTTGCCCGCCCTTTCCGCCGTTTTCGCACGTAGGCCATGATGGTGAGGATCGCCATGATCTGGAATACCGAGAATCCTGACACAAGAGAAAAGATCAGGGCAACTTTCCAGAGCGACCGAACCCACGCATTGTAGAAGTCCAGGGGCGAGATCGACGCCTCGGCCCGGAGCGCGTCGCCGAACGTTTCGGTCTTCGTGGCATAAACGACCCGCCAGAATGCGTCGTCACCCAATTCGTTCATCAGGAACCGGGTCATCGATAAAGCTTGGGCGTACGCGTCGCCGAATTCGGTCTCCTTGCCCGGCTCCAGGAACACGAAGAACATGTCGCGGTAGGGGATGAGCCGCCCCTGCACGTACATCTCACCGACTCTGAGGCTGCTGCCGATCCGATGCTCGCCGGACACGACCATGGCGATGCCTTCGTTCAGCCAGCGGGGAAGGTTGCCGCTGCCCGAGTTGCGCGCGAGGAGCACATGAATCAACTCATGGCGCAACGTGCCCTTGTAGTCTGCGCCACCCTCGACGAGGTTCGGTGTCTTTACAACAATGACGCCCTTTTCGGGGAGGGCGATTCCGGTCACGGAGGTCTGGCTTAGGCTGCCGGCATACCGCGCGAATTCGCCGTGCGTCTCGCAGATGACGACCTGGATCGGCGCATCCCCCGCGGGCAAACGGTCCCGGAAATCGCTCAGGCTCGTTTGGAGAACACTCAGGCTCGCTTCGGCGAGTTTACGGCGATCCTGCGGGTAGACCACGTGAAACGGCGCCGCGTCGATTACGTCTGCAAACGCCGCAAGACACACGAGGACAGCCGGCAGCACGAGGGCGACTACGCGGTGAAAGCGCATCAGGCTGTGCCGTCGCCCGTCGTGTCCGTGACGAGCCTGGAACGGAGTTCCTCCAGGGTCGTATGGACCGGTGACTCGGAGATGTCCACTTCGCGCATCCAGTCCTCCGATGAGTCATCCAGGTACAGCAGGATACCGCGTGCGGGCGACGCGCCCCGCAACTGTCGTATCGCCGCTGCGTACAACTGGAGTTGCCGCTCGTACCGTGCGTGTTTTTCCAGCGTGTAGTGGCCCGTCTTGTAGTCGACGATGACCGCGTCATCGAGCAGCAGGTCGATGGTTCCTTTCACAAGTCGGTCGCCGATTCGGAGTGCAAAGGGGGTTTCTTTGCGAACCGATTTGCCCTTGTCGATCATGTTGCCCAGGTTTGATTTGCGGATGCGATCTGCAAGCGCGCCAAGTTCCCGATCGAGCGTGTTGCGCATCTCCCGTAACGGGCATTCCGCGAGAAGAAATTCGCGGATCGTCTCGGAGGGCTCTGAGCGTAGATCCCAGAATTCCAGGAACCGGTGAATTAAGGTGCCGCGTAACGCGGGATCCCTTCCGTCAGGCACAAACGACGGCGCCCGATTCGGCTCGAACTCGCCCTCGCGCTCGTCGAAAGCGTGCAGAGCCACGGTGACGGCAACCGATCGGCGTGGCGTTTCGGCGGGAGCAATTGCAGCCGTGCGCTGTCCGATGATGGCGCGATCCGGCGCGTCACTATCAGCTTCGGTGTCGGAAGGCGAAGGAACGCTCCCCGGCTTGCGGCGTACCCGGACGCGCCATCCGTCGCCCGCTATCTCTGCTCCGTTTTGCCGGTCGTACAAGCTGTAGACGTCGTTGAACGCGCATAGCCACTGCGTTTCCTTCGTCGCATTGGGTGGACCGCACAATAGCAGATAGTCCCGCGCACGGGTCATCGCGACGTACAACACCCGCGCTTGTTCTGCGAGTTCTTCGGTATTGCGCGTTTGCGAGATAGCCTGGAACACCGGTGGCGTAGCGCGGTCGCCAGAGTCGTCCGTTACCTTGACGGCAACGCCCATCGTCCGGTGATGGGCGAGCGACGTGCGGTTACTCCCTTGCACCGCGCGGCCCATATCCGCCACAGCGACGATAGGGAATTCCAGTCCTTTGGATTTGTGGACCGTCATCACGGTCACCACATTGCCCGCGTCCGCTCCCGATTCCGCTTCGCCTTCGCGAATCGCCGTGGTTGCAACGTCGGTCAGATACCGTACGAACGAACTGAGCGTTGCGTTTTGGGTGCGCGCAAATGAGGCGGCAAGGTCCGCGACCTTTCGCAGATTCATCGCGCGTTGTACGCCGAGGAATTGTCCCAGCACGACGGCTTCGAGTGCGGTTCGGTCCAACACGACGTGAATGTAGGCGCCCAATGGCATGTCGCGGAACGCGCGTAATTCCGCGAAAAGTCCGCGACCGCGCGTCAGCCGTTCGTTCTGCGCCGGATCGGAAATCGAAATGTCGCCATAAAACGCCGCGGCGAGCCCCTCGGTGCGCCGGGGAAACCCGCTCAGTTCCACGAGGGCGTCGTCCGAGAGGCCGATGATTGGGCTTCGCAGGACCGCCAGTAAGGCCATCTCATTCCAGGGATCGACCAGCACGGAAAGAAGATTTCGAAGATCGACTACCTCTTGGCGTTCGTAGAATCCGACACCGGCAACAACCGAGTACGGTACCCCGGCTTCTCGCAACGCGCGCTCGTAACGGTACACGTCGCTGAACGATCGCAAGAGAATGGCCACGTCGCCAAATTCAGCGTCACGACGGCGGTTCTGCGGGGGATCGTAGACTTGCGTCGGCGTCGGTCCCGCGCACATTTCGAGGAGCCGCGTCGCCAGCAGTTTGGCTTCCGCGTCGCGATAGTCCGGGGCCCTCGCTTCATCGACGGTCTCGGGGATGAGAAACTCGACGTGACAGTCTCCTTGCGCTTCGCGGTGCCAGTCCATCGGCCCGTAGGGGTCCTCCACCGCGTAAGAGGAGCCTCGACTTTGTAAAGAAGTCATTCACAAACGTGAGAACATCCGGGAGTGACCGGAAGTTCTTGTCCATGCGAACCACCTCGTCCGCAGATTCCCGGGCGGACCGGAACACGTCCACTTCGGCGCCCCGGAAATAGTAAATGGACTGCTTGGCATCGCCCACGATGAAGAGTTGCGGACCGCCCGGGACACCGGACAGCAGCCGCGCAATTTCAAGTTGCACCGAATCGGTGTCCTGGAACTCGTCGATAAGCAGGTATTTGATCGATCGCGCCACGCGCGCGCGAACGGAGCCGTCGCCTCGTTCGTCATCACGCAACACCTGAAGCGTTTGCGCGATGAGGTCTTCGAAATCGTATGCGTTGCGGCGCTGCTTGGCTTCGTCAAGGTTTTCGACCGTGCGTCGATAGACCGTAAGCAGATCGACAGTCAGTTCCGCCGCGCGCGTCAAAAGTCCCGGATCGACCATGGCAATTTGACGCTTGGCGATTGCGTCTTTTGTCGATTTCAGTAGGTCCCGGACCGAGTCGAAGGCGTCGTGGGATGCCCACTTCTTTTTGCTGCCTCCAAGGGCATTCAATGCGGAGATGCCGCCCAACGCGCAAACGCGTTCGTGGTTGTCTTGCGCCTGAATGGCCCGTTCCATTTCGCTGAGCAGCGCGCGACGCATCACTTCGCGCTTGTCGTCGGGATCGGCGCATTGACCCGCCAGCTCAACCAGTTCGCGGACCGCGTTCACGAATAGCGGCGAACTGACAAGTTCAGCGTTTTGACGTTCCACGTGCGCATCGACGACGCGGGACCAATCGTTGAGCAACGCGTGCGGTTCGGAAACGTCGTGATTCTCGGCAATCCGTGCGATCGCGCCGCGATCGCTCAGCATCGCGCGAAGCACATCGACGAGTTCGGCGCGCCGGAACTCGATTGCCAGGCGGAAAGCGGAGGCGTCATCCGACTCCAGCAGTTCGTGCAGGGTCAGTTCAATCACCTCGACCCGCAACAGGAAGGACTCCGGTTCCGTGAGAATACCGAACTCCGGATCCTTCCCTAAGCTCAGCGCGTGCTCTTTGAGAAGCCCCATGCAAAACGCGTGGATGGTCGAAATCCGCGCGGACTCCAGTCGCCGTTCGATGTGCCGCCAGAAGTTCAGTAGTTGCGGGTCGTCCTCGGGAGCTTTCTTCCTGCACTCGGATCGCAGGCGTTCCTTCATTTCGGCCGCGGCTTTGTCGGTAAACGTGATGGCCACGATTTGATCGAGTGTGGCGTGACGTTGTTCGAGCAAATACAGGATGCGCTCGACCAGTACGCTGGTCTTGCCGGAACCCGCTCCGGCGTCCACGCACAGGCTCTTGTCGTAGGTTTCGATGGCGGTGCGTTGTTCGTCGGTGCGGGTCATTCAGCCGTCTCCGTTTTCCGCTCGATACGGCTGGTGTCGAACCGGCAGGCGCGATGGTCCCGGCATTCCCGGCACATGTCGCGATAGGGCACCGGCGGAAAGTGGCCGGCGCGGATCGCCGAAACGTGCCGTGCGATGTGATCGCGAATATGCTCTTTACGCTCGGACCAAGGCGAGCCTTTTGTTTCCAAACCGGCCAAGTGACCTTTGCCGCCGATTTGTAGGAACCGGGCATCGGCGCACGGCGTGCCGGGCATGAGATACTCTTCCAACGCGAGTGCGTAGACGGGCAGTTGGACCGACACGCCGGCTTCGATTTCCGCTTGCCGGGCGTAGACCGAGGTCTTGTAGTCGATAATACGCGCGCCCTGTTCCGAGGTATCGATGCGATCGATTCGTCCGGTGAATCGGATTGGACCCTCGTTCGTTGCAAGTTCGTACGGTTCCGTCTTGCTCAGCGAATCTTCAGACCTGCCGTGGACGTTTCCGAAGGATACCTCGAAATGGCGCGGTTGCCAGGCGTCGGTATCTTTCTCCCGCGCAATGGCCAGATACCGCTGCAGGAGCACCGCCATGCGACCACGCTCGGCGTGAGCCGCTTTGGGCGGCGTGTTGATGCTTTGGTAGGCCCGCCGAGCGAAAACGTCGTCGAGATGCCTGACGATGGCCTCGTTTGCCTCAGTTTCCGGAATGTCAGCGACGGGACGCCCCAGATACTCCTTGTGAAAAGCATGCAGTACCTCGTGCAGAATGCGGCCGCGTACCAACGGGTCGAACTCCGCGCCGGGTTCTTCTTCCGGATCCACGCCCAAGACTCGCGTCATGAAAAACCGGAAGGGACAGCCTGCGTAGGATTCGATCTGATTGACGCTGAACAGATGGCCTGATCCGAAGTGCGCGGCAACGGCGTCAACCAACCCCGGATCGGCGAGCATCCCGTCGTAGACGCCCAACAGAGAGGCGTCTTGCCGCGCCGTTTCGATGGATAAGGCGTCCGTCACATGCTGGAACTCCTTGCGGTACAGCTCTCGCAATGGCTTGCTCCGCAAAAACGCGCTGTTGCGGACATCCCGCATGCTCCCCACGGAGCCGGGTTCCGGCGCGAATAGTGGAGTCGCCGGCGTCTCGGATTTCACACCCAACGGTTCGAGCAGTTCCAGGGTATCCGTGAGAAACGGACTGGGACTCGCGGCGCGGCCATCGCGCGACTGTGCGTGCCATGTCAGGGTCAGGTGGGTTCTTGCGGCGCGAACGGCGTGATGAAACGCGAGCATTTCGCGGGCCGCGTGGCGGTGTTTGTCGTCGAGTTCGATCCGGTGCGCGGCAAAATCTGCGATGTCCGTGTCCGTGTAGATGGCGCCGACGGAGGGCGGTCTCGGGAATTCGCCCTCGTTCATTCCGCAGAGGAAAACGTAGTCGTAGGCATCATGGCGGAGATCGTCGGCGCTCTTGCACACGACCGCGCCGGGAATCGGAGGTTGCTCCAACGCCGTTGCGCGAAATGTGCCGCGCAGTACGCGCACAAAATCGTCCCGATCGATCGACCGGTTGCCGCCCTGCCGCTGGTGCCACGCATCGACGCGCCCCAACGTTAACTTCAGCGCATTCCAAGCGGCTTGCTCGCGTTCCAGGATCGGACCCGCCGTTCCGTTCGTAAGAGCCCGAATCGCGTTGCAGCTTTCGAGCGAATCTTCCACGCCCGCAACAAAAGCAGCCGGTCTTGCGCGGGCGGGCAGGAGTCGGGCGACTTCGGCCAAATGCTCCAGGCGTGTCAAAAGCGAATCGAAAGCTTCGCGCATGTGCGGAAGGCGTTTGACGCCGGTGCCGCTCTTGGCATCGTCGTTATCGAACTGTCCCCGGCAGCGGCGGACACCGTCCATCCACTCTTGTTGACCTTCGATGATGCCCGCGCGGCGGGCGAGAACGGGGAAGAGGTCGACCTGTTCCCTTGGGACGCCACCCTCCGCGAACCATGGCGCGGTAATGACATCAAGCACGGAATGCCGCGACCAGGTTTGGCACGCTTCGAACAGATTCATCACGAAACAGGCCAGGGAACTTTCCTCGAGAGGGACGGGTCGCTCGACGGCGACGGGTATTCCGAACTCGTCGAAGACGGCACGAACGGTGGATGCCGAATCGCGAAGATCGCGAAAGAGTATGGCGATTCGGTCGCAGGGGACGGATCGGTCGAGAATAAGCGTCTTGATCTTGCGCCCGGCATGTTCGACCTCCTGCCGCAGGTCCGGGCAGGGTACGACGGCGACGTTCGGTCGCAAGTCCGGCGCCGGCGTTGGACGTTGCCGCCAGAAGATTTCGCCGGCGAGGTATTCGCTGTGCGACTTGGCGGACGGCGCAGCGAAGGTCGTGCTCTGGACGTGTTCGAACTCGCCGGCAATCTTCTCATGGGTTGCCCGCGGAATTATGAATAGATCCTGTCGGCTTGGTTCAACCACATCACCGTCGATACCAAAAACCATTTCGGAGACATGCCCCGCCAATGTCTTGACAAGGCGAAACTCCGAGGGCGTGAAGTCCTCGAACCCATCCAGCAAAAGGGATTCCACGCCCTCCAGCGCGGCCGGCGGCCCTTCTTTCAGCACCACTTCCGTTTGCCAGAAGATACCGACTCGGTCGTAGCTGCGGGTTTGAATGAGGGCGTCCTGGTAGCCTTCGTAGACGGCGGCGACAATGGAATCAAGCCAGGAACCGTGTGCTCGATGAGCGATAACTTCGCGAAAATGCGCCGGTTCGACAGCCGCCTGCTTCAGTTGCGTGATCACGCGTAGCGCGTGCGTAACAAACCCGTCAGAGGTCGCCGCGTCGCCGAGAACCGCGAGGCGGTTCTCAGACGCTAGACGCTGCACGACCCCTTCGACGAGCATGCGCCGCTCTAATTCGTCGAGACGGTGAACGCGGAAGCCTTCTGCCTCGAGTATAAGCAGGGAAATATCCTCAAGAGTCAGGACGCGTGGATCCCAGCACCCGGGCAGGTCGCTTTCGAGGAGGAACGTCTCAAGGCGCTGGTTGGCGGCAGACCGGGTCGGCATGATGAGCATGGCGCGACCCCAGCGTTCGCGCATGAGGTCGTCTATGCGCTGGGTTCGTTCCGATGCCGGCGTTCCCGTATAGAGATGGATGGTTGCCACTGATGGGTTCCGAGTTTACTCGTCTGCGCACCAGCATAACGAACGGTGGGGCGCGTTGCGAAACTTTGCGGAGGACCGGCACGGGCAGACACAGACCAGAGAGCTTCTTTTACGGGGCGGCGCGGCGTTGGAGCCAGTCGATACGTGGCTTAGTTCAAGTCGTCGGCGTTTCGGATTTCGTAGCGATACCCCTGCTCGGTGAGAAAGAGCTGCCGCTTGACGCTGTAATCCTGGTCGCAGGTGTCGCGCGATACGAGCGAGTAAAAGCGCGCGATGGTCCCATCGCTTTTGGGACGCAGAATCCGGCCCAGTCGCTGAGCCTCTTCCTGGCGCGAGCCAAAGGTCCCCGATACTTGAATTGCCACGTTCGCGTCCGGCAGGTCGATGGCGAAGTTGGCGACCTTCGATACGATCATCAGCTTGCATTCGCCGCTGCGAAACCTCGCGTAGAGTTCCTCGCGCTTTTTGTTCGCCGTCTGCCCGGTGATGATGGGCGCCTTGAAATGTTTCGCAAGCACTTTCAGTTGGTCCAGGTACTGGCCGATAATCAGCACGTTGTCGTTCTTATGGTGTTTGACCAGCATTTCGCAGACGCTCGTTTTCACCGGATTGGTGGAAGCGATTCGGAACTTGCCGCGCTTGTCAGCGATAGCGTACCGGTACCGCTCGTCCTGCGGCAGGGGAGCGCGCACTTCCGTGCAAAGCGCTTGTGCGATCCAGCCTTGTTTCTCCAATACCTTCCACGGCACGTCGTACTTCTTCGGTCCGATAAGGCTGAACACGTCGTCTTCACGCGCGTCTTCACGCACCAGCGTGGCGGTCAGACCCAGTCTGCGGCGCGCCTGCAAGGCGGCCGTCGCGCGAAACACCGGCGCCGGCAGCAGGTGCACCTCATCATAAACGATGAGTCCCCAGTTGCCCTCGTCAAAAAGGCTGAAGTGAACGAAAGGACTGTCCTTGGTCTTCCGGTAGGTCAACACCTGGTAGGTGGCGAAGGTGACCGGCCGAATCTCTTTCGAGTCCCCGCTGTATTCGCCGCATTTTTCCTCGGCGATCGTCGTCTTATCCAGCAGTTCGCTTTTCCACTGGCGCAGCGCAACCGTGTTGGTTGTCAGGACCAGGGTTTGGGTTTGCAGCCGTTCGATGGCCGCGATGCCAACGACCGTCTTTCCCGCGCCGCACGGCAAGACGACGACCCCGCTGCCGCCCTGGTTTGAACCGCCGGCATAAAACGCATCGACCGACTCCCGCTGGTACTTGCGCAGCGAGAACGGCGCGCCGGAGAGGGTGGTGTCTCGGAAATTCAGTTCGAGCGGGGCGCCTTCAACATACCCAGCCAAGTCTTCGACCGGGAACCCGATTTTGATCAGGATGCTCTTCACGTTGCCCCGGTCCGCGGGATTGACAAAGATGCGATGCCCGTCCGGAGACCCCGCCACGTACGGTTTGAGATCCTTCTGATTCAGTAACTGTGTGATGAGCAGGCTGTCTTCGGAATGCAGGACCAAATCCCCGCCGGCATCCTGCTTGTACAGCTTGAGCCGGCCATACCGGGCGACGTTGTCTTCGATATCGACAATAACGTTTTCGGGGATTTCATAACGGCTGAACGCCTTCAGGTGGTCGATGATCTCGTCGGCCGTCATGCCCGCCGCGGCGGCATTCCAAAGGGAAAGCGGGGTAAGCCTGATACGTATGAATGTGCTCGGGAGATTTGACCAGTTCCGCGAAGGCCGCGATGCTGTCGCGGGCGTCTTCGAATTTGGGACCATCCGTCTCAAGCAGAATGGATCGGTCGGACTGTACGATAATCGGCCTATTTTCGTTACTCATAACCAGAGAGTTTACCATTCGGACATAGGAAGCTTCTAGCCCGGAATTCTCACACGCACGACGCACCTACCGTGCAATTGCTGTGAGCACTATACCTTTCAACTACCACCAAGGCTCTTCAATTTGACCGTGTGTGTGTGAGAATTCCTCAACAGTGAGCCTGCAGATCTTCTCGGGAGCATTTCTCACCGTACCCAGCGTTGTCGGTCCGTAGGAGACAGCCTTTGGGCGGTGAGAAATGCGGACTAGCGTTGGCGCGAAAGTAAATCTCGAAAAATGAAAAGGGCGCCACCGCAGTGCGCGGTAACGCCCTCTTGATTGGTTTGGGCAAGTGTTACTCGAACGCCTTCGGGGGCCCCAGGATCTCGCGCATGATGACCGCCCGGCGCAGATCGCTCCTGTCTTCAAAGAAGCGGGCGCCCGCATGTCTCGCATAGCGCTGCCGTTTCGGCAATGGCGCGACTGGAACAGGCGGTTTCTTCGGGACCCGCCTACGCGTTTGTTGCGGCGGCGCAACCGGAGGGGGGACCTCTCGGTGAGGCGTCTTCCGATGTTGCGGTTGCTGGCGCATCGGGGGCGCCTTCCGGTGCTGTTCCTGCGCGAGACGCCGCTGCTCTTCTTGGGGCCGGAACTGTGCTTGTTCCTGCGCCGGCCGTTCCTGCTGAGTTGCCGGCGTTCGTCGCGGTGGAGCGCGATGTACCGGTGGCGGGGTTGCCTGCCTTGCCGTTGATTGGCGCGGTGCTACCGGCGGCGGCACGGCCCGCCGAGGCTGTCCCTGCCGCGGTTGTGCCGTCGGGACATGAGGCTCCCGGCGCTGTGCAATGACGACCGGCGGTTCGCCGTCCTCGGAGTGCGTGCGCGGCCGCGCGGTGGGAATCGTGTCACCGTACAACATGCGTCGCGTCGCCTCCGGCAGATCCTCGGGCTTCTGACGCCCCGTCTGCTGTTGGCGGCCCGTGATGTCCTTCTGCTCCGCGACTTTGCGCGCGATAGCGACGACGATGAACACCACGAACACAAGGAGGCCAACGAGATCTCCGAAGCTATCCATCGATGGTAATCCTCGTGTTTTACGTGTGCGGTCCGGACTGGTCGTCCTCGCTACGGCCTTCCGTCTTCGAGATGGACTCCCGCATGCTCGTGTCCGCCATCACGTTCTTCATCTTGTAATAGTCCATGATGCCGAGGTTGCCGCTGCGGAATGCCTCGGCCATGGCACGCGGCACTTCGGCCTCGGCCTCGACCACCCGGGCGCGCATCTCGATAACCTGCGCGCGCATCTCCTGTTCGCGGGCATAAGCCATGGCGCGCCGCTCCTCGGCCCGGGCCTGGGCGATCTGCTTGTCGGCCTCGGCCTGCGAAATCTGGAGTTGCGCGCCGATGTTCTCACCCACGTCCACATCCGCGATATCGATGGACAAGATTTCAAATGCCGTTCCCGCATCCAGTCCGCGTTGCAGCACCACCTTCGAAATACGGTCCGGATTCTCGAGCACCTGTTTGTGCGTCGACGACGAACCGATGGTCGTCACGATACCTTCTCCGACGCGCGCGATGATCGTTTCCTCGGTTGCGCCACCAACCAGGCTGTTAATGTTGGTCCGCACCGTTACGCGGGCCTTGGCCTTCAACTGAATCCCGTCCATGGCCACGGCGGCCACCGTGGGCTGTCCCTGACGAGGGTCCGGGCAATCAATAACCTTCGGATTGACCGAGGTCTGTACCGCGTCGAGAATGTCGCGGCCCGCCAGGTCGATGGCCGTGGCACGCTGGAAATTCAGGTCGATATTGGCTTTGCTCGCCGCGATCAGCGCCTGCACCACGCGCACCACGTTGCCGCCGGCCAGATAGTGGGCTTCCAATTCGTTCGTCGAGATGTGGAGACCGGCTTTCACCGCATTGATGCGACTTTCCACGATGATCGCTGGATTGACCTTTCGCAGCCGCATCGCCACCAGACTCAACAGGCTGACGCGGGCTCCCGAAAGCAAGGCCTGAATGTACAATTTGAAGAAGGTCAGAACAATTACGAGGAAAATCAGAATGACAATCGCTGCTGCTACGCCAAGAATCGCGTAAAAAGGCCCTAATCCACTCATTGCCGTATCCTTTCCTAATCCGCGGCTGCCTGCACCACGACCATGTTATCTTTTGTTCCAATTACGCTAACGGTAGCACCTTTCGGCAGGTAACCGCCAATAGCAACCGCACTCACGAGCGTATCACCGATGGAAACCAGTCCCGGTGGTCCCACAGCCTGGACGACTTCGGCGGTTTGACCGATGCACGCCGCTGCCGTTTCGGGTGTTGCCTGGTCGGCCGCTTCTCGAAGACCGGCCTCTTTCGCGTGAATCAAGTCCTGCACCGTCTTCACAACGTCACGGCCGGACAAGTCGAACGCGGCGGCGATGCGAAAGGGCAGGTCCACGTCCGCCTTCCGGGCGGCCGCCGCAGCGACCATGACACGATTGATGTTCCCTCCGGCAAGCACGTGCGACTCGATTCCGTCCAAGGGCGCATTCACGCCGGTCCTCTTCGCGACGATATACACATTAACGATCGCGCCGAGGTCCAACCTCCGCATGGCCATCCCGCACATCCGCCACCATCCGACGGGGGCCCCGCCCAACCGGGCGCGAAGCCACGGACCGAAGACGGTGAACACCATGACACCAAGTGCAAACAGCGCAAGCGAACCCAGGAGAATAGACGCTATCACGATGACATTCGGCATGAGCACTCCCGCGACGGGGTCAGCTTTTTGCCGCTTCTTCGACAACCACGCGGTTGCCGCGCACCTCAATCACACGCACGGCAGTACCGCGCACGATGTACTCGCCGCTCGAGACGGCGTTCGTGCGTATGCCATTGAGCATGACCGTCCCCGCCGGACGCAGGTCGGTGAAGACTTCGCCGAGCGCTCCAATCAGTTTGGCGTCGGAGACATCCGAGAC
Organism: Candidatus Hydrogenedentota bacterium; assembly: GCA_963745075.1. GTDB lineage: Bacteria > Hydrogenedentota > Hydrogenedentia > Hydrogenedentales > SLHB01 > JAHDWY01. Next base: position 242,478 of record CAVUWV010000001.1, read on the forward strand.
CCAACCCGCGTCTTGCGGCTGGTCTTGCGTAAGGATCATCGCCTTGCCGACGATCGATCGCGGGAAGAAGTAGAACCCCAGTCCAATGGCCACGGTGGCCGCGATCCCCTCGCCAAAGATTACCAGCAGCCCGTGCTGCGGAAACGTATAGAGCGCGAAACCGCAACTGACGACGAGAAAGACGCCCCCGAGAATTCCGCAGACCAATCCCGGCAGGATAAACTCCGCGAGAATCAGAATGATGCCGGCTACGAAGAAGAACGCGATCCACCAGATCATTTCTTCTGCTCCTCCGCGGATTCGAGAAGCGTGAGGAGCTGCCCGATCTCCAGCCGTATACTCTGGCTGACCTTCATCTTGTCGGCGGGATCTTTGGGATCGGTCTCTTCAATTTCGTCAAAGGTGCCGATCAGGCCGTCTGCTTCCGGAAACAGTCGCCGGGCTTGTTCCAGAAGCTTGTTGTAACGCCGGGCCATGGGCGTGCAACTGTAGTAGCCGGCGCCTTGCTGCTGAATCACATGCATCTCTTCCCGCAACCCCTTCAGCATATGAATCAATGACGTGCGAACATCCATGGGAATATCTTCCTCCCCCCGAAATTCCGCTCAGGGTTTTTCTTTCAGCCGGTCGACGACGTACCGGTTGCCTTCCACTTCAACGATTTCGATCGGTGTGCCTTCCTCGATAAACTCCGCGCGACTCACGACCTGAAACGTCTTATCGCCAAAACGTCCGCGCCCCGCGGGACGCAACATGCTGGTCGCGACACCCTTCAACCCGATCGATGAAGTACGGTCCCGAACCGACTGGACGGAATAACCGTCGGTCGCGTGCTGGGCGTGGGCCAGCACCAACCGCCCGTATATTGGGGTACGCGGAAATACCTTCCAGAAGATTACGCTCAAAACCACAAAACCAACGGTCGTCAGCGTGACGGTTTTCCCCGCATCTCGCAGGCGATCGAAACTCCACGAATACTCCGGGAACGAGAATTCGGAGAAGGTAAAGGACAAATAGAGCCCGGCAAGCAGGGATAGGATCCCCAGCACTCCGCAGATCCCGAAACCCGGCAACACGAAGGCTTCAATCGCGATGAGGATCAACCCCGCCAGTACGAGCAACAAGTCGATCCAGTCCGCAAGCCCGATGACGCTGCGCGCACCAAAGAACAAGGCCAACGCCACAATGCCGACTATGCCCGGCAAGCCGAATCCGGGCGTTCGGATTTCAAGGTAAATCCCCCCGAGCCCTAAGATTAACAAGAGGCTTGACACTTCGGGGCTGGTCAGCCAGCGAAACAACTCTTCCGACCACGTCAGTTCGAGGGTTACTTGGCGTGCGTTTTCCAGACCCTCCCCGCGGATCAGATTATCCAACGTCCGGTACTCCCCTTTGGCCAAGCGATACTTGATGGCCTCGTCCGGCGTCAGCGTCAGGAGCTTATCCGGTCCCACGACGATATGGGCGCCTTCCATCCCCGACGCGATTGCCGCTTGGACGGCCTGTTCACCCTTGCTCGGGCCGGACTCTTTGGTACTGCTCAAGCCCTTGAGGAAGTCCTTCAATGGTCCCAGATCGAGATTGGTGTTCTCCTCGAGCTTCTGGACGATGCCTTCCAACGCGGATGCGCCGCTTCCGGCGCTGCCGGACTGACCCGCGTTGGTGGCGTAAACGTCGAACGTTCCATCTCCGCGTGGAATGGCAATGAGTTCAATGTCCTTGTCCACCATCGCCATGCCGATATCGGGATTGTGTCCCTTCTCTTCCCCCAACGCCGCAATCTTCGAGCGGAGAAAGGAGGTCTCCTTTTCCCCGGCCGGCGTGACGCCTTCGCCCGTCATGCGCACGACTTGCGACGCGCCGATATTGCTCGCCGGCGCCATGAAGATCTCGTCGCAAGAATAGCTGATGATTGCCCCCGCCGAGATGGCCCCCATCCCCTTGATATAGGCGATGGTCTTGCACGGCGCGTTCAGGATGGATTTCGTAATCTCGATAGCCGAATCCAGCCGGCCGCCCGGCGTATCGATGATGAAGATGATCGCCTCGGCGTTCCGGGCTTCGGAGATCGCGCGATTCACGAGGACCAGAATACCGTCGTCGATCATCGTCCCCTGTTCGGTGACGATGGGACAGATCACAATATAGGGTTGGTCGCCGGTGGGGCTGTCGGGCTGCTGGGCGATTGCACTAAACGCCAGCATCATCGACACGCAAATCGCTGCTACCATTCGGACCATCGATCGCATACCTCTTATGGGATTTACATGCGCATAACGCCTTGACGCCCATGCGCAACGCCCGTAGATCCCTTCACGCCTCATTCTAGGCCCTTCCCCAATTTTGATCAATATCCGGTTGATGGCGCTAACGTTACAGAAACCACCGTTTCCGCTGGCACTGGGTACTGGGGTCGCGCTGACCGCATCCAGAGCGAAGATCCTTGAAGGATGCCCAGCCGAGAAATGCCGGAACCGTTGTCCTGGAATGGCGTCGATAGACGCTTGGTATCAGGCTGGTTACGAAATCAGCCGCCGGAGGGCTCCGAAAATTCCACTCCGAGTCGGGCTGACCTTCTGCGCGCCCTCCTGCAGTCGGCGGCGCGGCGGCGTCGCGGTCACGCGCACCAGAACCGCGGTTACGTTATCCGGGGCGCCTGCCTCCAACGCGCGACCGACCAGCACACGACCCGCGCCTTGCAGATTCTCCCCGGCCAATGCTGCGGCCAACTGCGCGTCCTCGACCACGTTCGAGAGCCCATCCGAGCAGATGAGCAGCGTGTCGCCTAACTTCAACTGCACCGCAAAGAGATCGACGTTGACGGCTTCCTTGGTGCCGACCGCCCGCGTAATCAGGTTCTTGAGCGAGTGGGTGCGCGCTTCCTGTTCCGAGATGTACCCGTTGCGGACTTGTTCGGCCACAAGCGAATGGTCGTCGGTGATCTGCCAAATCGCCTCCCCCTTCCGCAACAAATAGACCCGGCTGTCGCCGACCTGCGCAATATACGCGTGATCGCCGTCGATGAGCAGCGTCGACATCGTCGTGCCCATCCCATAAAACTCGGGGTGGTTCTCCGCCTCCTGATAAATGCGCCGGTTGGCCTGACTGATGGACTCGGAAAGCCGCGCCGGGATGCCGGGTTCTCGTCGCGCGTAGTACTCCTCGACTAACGTGCGCAACGATAGCCGGCTGGCAAAGTCTCCGCCGCTGACCCCGCCCATACCATCTGCAACGGCGAACAGGACCCCGCGTTCCTCGACGACGCGCTGATCGTCCGGCGCGCAAATGGCGCAACTGTCCTCATTGCGCGAGCGCTTCTTGCCAACGTCGGAGATCAGATGGGCTTCGAGATAAGGCCCGAACCAATGGTGCTCGTAGTTTCCGCCCTTCTCGGGTCCGGTATGGGTTTTCGAAATTACTGCCATTCAAGAAGTGCCCATATTTGCGGAACGGGAGGCCATGTTCCGTTCGATCATCTCTGCCCGTCGTGGCGGGCCATTATCCCTGTATTGTAGTGCCGATTTCGAGTCTATTGCAATGACACGGCCGGTCACTGGACACGGGCCGCGCGCCGGGGCGCCGCGAGTTTCACGACGAGCAACTCCAGGGCGAGCGTTCGGTCTACTCCGGTAGACCGCAGCAGGATTTCAGTGTCCATACACAGCGAGAATGCATCGCGAAACTTCTCTTTGCCCAGTTTGGCCGCCAGCGGTTTGACCTTGTTGGCCAGGAACGGTTTCAGGCGATTCGCGGAGGGCGCGGCGGCGAAATAGGCCGTTTTCAGCAGCCAATTGATGGAGCCGAGGATCTCGAACTCGTTCTTGCCCAGATCGAGAATCTCCCGGAGCACGCGCACGGCCTTATCCGTGTCTGACGACGCAATGGCGTCCGTCAGTGACCAGATTTCTTCTTCCGCAACGTCGGCACAGGCCGTCGCCACGTCCGCCTTGGTGATCTTCTCGGCCGAACCCACGTAGTTGGTTACAAGGTTGATGGCATTGCTGACATCCCCCAGGCGCGTGCCGGTACGATCGATCAACTCCCGAACCGCAGACGAATCGATGCTCTTCCCCAGGCGCTCGATTTCCTTGCGGGCCCAAACCAGGGCATCTTGCTCCCTCAGTTCCGGGCATTCGACAATCGCCGCGGTCTTCGTGCAGGTCTTGTACAACTTCGAGCGCCGGTCCAGCCGATTGGCCACCAGGATGAGGATGGTCGATTCGCACGGGTTGCCGAGGTAATCGAGTAAGGGTCCTGCCGTCGATTCCGATTCGTAGCATTCCGCTCCGTTAACGAGTATGACTTGCCGTTCGCTCAGAAAGGGCATGGTTTGTGAGACCGAGACGATCTCGGCGGGATCGGCCTCGTCGGCGTAGTACGCGGAATAGGCCAGATCGCGCGTGCTCGGATCGACGTACAAATCAACCAACCGCTCCACGGCCTTCTGAGCGAGGACGGGTTCAAACGTAGCTTCTCGCGCACGGGGCGCTTTGTGGGGACAGAACAGGTAGATGGGGGCCGGCGCCTCGTTTTCCGCAGTCCTCAAGAATTCCAGGACGTCCAAGGGTTACCAGGGCTCGACCGTACGGTAGAAGATGTCCGAGGCCAGTTGTTCGAGCGCTTCGGAGGCGCCACGATTTTCTTCTTCGCTCGCGAAAGAGCGGACCGTCGGAAGGAAGGCCTCCGCGTTTCCGCGCAGCCGATCCGAAGACTGCCCCGAGGCGCGGGTGTAGAAGCTGGTTTCACCCGCCATGCGCGGTTCTTCCCACAGCACCGTTCCCGTGTGACTGTCCGTGAGCCGCGCCCCCGCGAGTACCACGCACAGGAACTGGGTCACTTCGTCATTCTCGTCATACGTGATGCCCTTGAGCTGGTAGTCGAGGATGACGCCCTCGAGCACGAGGTCCGCGTCGTCGCGGTCGACCACCTGCAAGCGTCCGTCATTCAGGAACTTTCGCGTTAAGGCATTGGTGAGGGGAGCCTGCAGATCGTATTCCCGGCTCATGTTCTGGAACGCAGAGACGAAGATCGTCTGGTACTTCTCGTCGAGCGAACTGCGCGTCGTGTATCCGCATCCCGAAACGACCACCAGCGACAACAAGATTCCGGAAAGCGTTGCCCGCCAAGTCTTCATGAAGCCGCCCAGCGTTTGCTATGCCCGTGTTCGTTCAACCACGCTTCCGCTTCGGATGCGGCGGGCGTGCCGGGAAACTGTTCGACCACGACTTCGTAGTAGATCGCGGCGGCGTCGAATTTGCGGCGTTTCTCATAGAATTTCGCCGTCAACAATCGCTGTTCGGCGACTTTGTTCTGCATCTCGGATCGAATAGCGTCCAGTTCCGCCACACGGCTGTCGTTGGGAAAGCGCGCTTTGAAATCGTCGATGGCGTTGACCGCGAGCAGGCTGGGCGCCTGGTCGTAGGCCGGCGGGAGCGACGCATTGTAATACGTCATCGCCAAGCCGTAACTGGCTTCGTCCACCCAGTCCGAACCCGCGTAGTCCTCGATCACGCGCCGGTACTCGTACGCCGCTTCCGTGTATTCCTCGAGCGTGAAGTGACACAGCCCAACCTTGTACTGCGCTTCCGCGGCCGACGCCGTGAAGGGTTGATTGTCGATCACCATGGCGTACACGTCGATGGCCCGGCGCAACGGGCGCTTCTTGAACGGTCGCCAGAACTTCTTCGCGAGATTGGCCTGACCCTTGTCGTAGAACCGATCGCCAATCTCGTACTGCTTCGCGATAACGTCGTCGAACAAATCGCTGTCGGGATACGTGGTCACGACCTGCTGAAATTCGCGGGCCGCAGCGAGATCATCGCCTTGGGCCATGCGAATCTCACCGCGGAGGAACTGGTTGTCATCCGCGAAATCCGTGTCCGCGTAATAATTGTCGAACTTTTCCGTTTCGCGGAGGGCCTTTTTGTAATCGCCCTGGGTCATCAGGCTCCGGGCATACTCCACCTGCAGTTCCGGCGTTTCTTTGGGCAGCCGTTTGATGTTGATCCAACGGCCGGTCTGGGGCGACCACGTCCATTGCGCCTGGGCCGCCGTCGAGAGCAACAGGAAGGGAATCAGCGCCGCTAGGGCCCACGAATAGGATTTGCGCATTCTCACGCCTCCGCTTGTGTTCGAAATCGAAAATCCAGACAGAATCCCCCCGCACGAACTTTCAGCGAGGACAACTATCCCTGGGACGGATTCTAGCAGCACGAAAGAGCCATTAGCAACACAAGGCGGAACCGGCACGCCGGTTCCGCCTTGTGGATAGAGCTTTGCTACTCGGCTGCTTGCGACGCTTCCAGCCTTTCGGTCTGGTAACCGCCCTTGGCCTTATCCGAAAGGTAGACCAAAATAAAGACGATCGTGATCAGGACCGGCAGGATCGCCCAAATCTGCAGGGCGCGTTGGGGCCCGAAGTGGTCGTCGATGCGACCGATGATCGGCCCGGCAATCAACGTCGAGAAACTTCCCACACCACCGATGATGGCCAGACCGAGAGCACCGGTACGCGGGCAGCGCTCACTCGTAATCCCCAGCATCGTCGGCCACCAGAAGCACACACCCACGTAGACGAGCGTCGCCGCCAGGAAGAACATCGGCGGCGTGGTCGCGTAGTAGAACAGAAAGAGACCCAACGCCGCGATGGGCGCCGTAACCACCATCAGCGCTACGGGCGAAAACACCGCGCGAATGGGTTTACTGAAAAATTGCCGCAAGATGTACATCAGGATACTGCCCCAGACCAGGGCCAGAATTCCGCCGCGTCCGCCCAGTACGTCATTGTAAATGTTGGCAATCCACTGGCCCGTGCCCAACTCCGTCGCCGCCGTCAACCACATCACGATGAAGAGGATGTAGAACAGGGGGCGGCGCAACGCTTCCGAGAACATTTCGCTGAAGCGCACGCCCGAGGCCACACGCTCCGTCGGCGGGAACTTCTGGCCGATGATCATGAACGTGTAAATCACCGCCGGGACCAATATCAGCGCCATCTTCACTTTCCAGCCAAGCCCGACTTGGGACAGGCCCCACGCCAGCACGCCACCAATGACAATGCCGCCGGGGAACCACGCGTGGAACAGGGTCAATTTGTGCGTCTTTTCCTCGGGGTACAGCGTCGCGATCAGTGGATTGCACACGGCTTCCACCAATCCGTTCCCCGCCCCCACAACGAATGTCGCGAACACCACCACCCAGAAGCTGGGTGCGAATATTGTTAGTAGAACCCCTCCGATATGACAGGCCGCCGCGAGCCGAAGCAGATTGCCCATGCCGAGTAAATCCACGAGGGGGCCGCCAAATAGGATGGCCAGGCCAAAGGATAGGAACGCGATGCCCGAGATAATCCCCAAGTTCTGTTTGACGAGGTCGGTATCTTCGCTGATGCCCAGAATCGTATTCACCCATTCGGGGCGCGATGCCGTGGCGCTACTTGCCTGTTGCGCGTCCACGTATGGTTGAACGAACTCCCCTTCGAAATCCGCCATGATATCGCCGCGAATGGCGAATGACATGGCGGTTGCAATCAGGGCAATGTTACTCGCCCAAAACAACATGGATTTGTTCATGGTCTGCTCCCTCCGACCCGTGCGTCAATGAATCCCCTCCGAATTACCCGGTCCGGGCAGCCCTGTCCCGGATCAAGCCCGATGATACTACTTACACACTCGCGAGAGGTCAAGCCATGCGGACGGGTCGCTTACCCCGCAGTGCAAACGTGCTTTGCCGCCGCCACGGCCCTTCCCGTCTGGATCGGCGCCTTCATCGCACCCAAAACCGCTTCCATTGCGCCGAGGCACAGCAACACGTTCTTGCCGGACGACGCGTGGCCCATGAGCCCCACGCGCCAAATCTTGCCTGCCATGGCGCCGAGACCGGCCCCGATTTCGAGACTGTATTCGTTCAGCAAGGCCGACCGCACCTTCGCTTCATCCACACCTTCCGGCACGGACACCGCGTTCAACTGCGGGAGCCGATAAGGCTCCTCCACGACGAAGCCCAGTCCCATGGCCTCGAATCCGGCGCGCAGCGCCTGATGGTTTTTGGCGTGCCGCGCCCATGCGTTCTCCAGTCCTTCTTCCTTCAAGATCACCAGCGCTTCATGAAGGGCGTAGAGTTGGTTGATCGGGGCCGTATGGTGATAGGCCCGCTTGCCCTCGCCGCCCCAGTAGGAAAGCACGAGCTGCACATCCAGAAACCAGGATTGGACTTTCGTCTTGCGGCTCTTGATGGTATCGACGGCACGCTCGCCAAAACTCACCGGCGAAATTCCCGGTGGGGCGGACAGGCACTTTTGCGAGCCGGAATAGATCGCGTCGACGTGCCACTCATCCACCTTTACCGGCGTGCCTCCCAGCGAAGTGACGGCGTCGACGATGGTCAAGCAGTCCTGTTGGTGCGCGACCTCCACCAGCGACTTCACATCGGACTGGGCGCCCGTGGAGGTCTCCGCCTGGACAAACGCGAGAATCTTCGCGTCCGGGTTGTTCTTCAACGCGTCTTCGGCCTTGTTCGGATCGACCGGATGACCCCACTCGTCCTGGACCATAACGGCCTTGCCGCCGCAGCGTTCGACGTTCTCTTTCATGCGCCCGCCGAATGCGCCATTTTGACAAACCACCACCGTGTCACCCGGTTCGACAAGGTTGACGAAACAACATTCCATCCCCGCAGAGCCCGGCGCCGACACCGGGAAAGTGACGGCGTTCTGCGTCTGAAACGCGTACTGAAGCAACCCCTTGAGTTCATCCATCATCCGAATGAACTCGGGGTCGAGATGCCCAATCGTGGGGCGCGAAAGCGCCGCGAGCACGCGGGGATTGATGTCCGACGGGCCCGGTCCCATAAGGGTGCGTTGCGGCGGATAGAAACTACCGGTCATGAAGAATTCCTCCCAAATGAACATCGAGGTCGGGGTGTCAGCACCAATAGATGGAAAGACTTACGTGGGACATCCTAGCGCGCGGCCAAGTCCACTTCAAAAACCAGATCGTTGCGCCGGATGGCTCTGCAGATCGCGTGCCGATTGGCAATACAATGGACCAGCAGTATAGAATTGGCTGTGTCAATAGACGGAAACAATCCCCATGTCGAAGCATCCGATCCGATACAAGCAAAACCGGCTCCAACAACTCCGCGGGTTCTACTATGCGGCCCGCGAGAAGAGCATCTCCCGGGCGGCGGAACGCATGTCGCTCAGCCAGCCCTCCGTGTCCCTCCAGATTCAGGCGCTGGAACGGGAACTGCACGCCAAGCTCTTCGAACGGCGGGGACCGCGAATCGACCTGACCCCCGACGGGCAGATCCTGCTCAAGCTCGCGCAGCCCCTGGTCGAGGGGATCGACGCGTTGGAAGACGACTTCGCGGCCCGGCGGGATCAGGTGGACCGCGGCCGGGTCGATCTGGCTGCCGGCGGGTCCACGATTCTGTATGTGTTGCCCCGTTTCGTGGAAGCGTTCGTGAAGGCCTATCCGGGAATCGAATTGAAAATCCACAACGTCACCGGCAAAGCGGGGCTGGCCCTGCTTCGCGAAGGGGAAGTCGATTTCGCGGTGGGCCCCCTGCTGGACACGCCCGACGACGTGGTGTTTTACCCCATCCTTTCGTATGAACCCGTGCTCATCACACCGAAGAAACATCCGCTGGCCGCCAAGGACCGGGTCTCGCTAAAAGACATTTCCAAGTACCCGCTCATCCTACCGCCGCGTCAGTTGAGCACGTGGCGCATGGTCGAGGGCGTGTTTACCCAGCACGGACTCAGCTACGAAGTGAAACTCGAAGTCGGGGGCTGGGAAGTCATCAAAACCTACGTCGAACTCGGACTCGGCATCTCCATCGTCATGAGCATCTGCATCACGGGCGACGAGAATCTTGCCGTCAAACCCGTGGGCAAGTTCTTCCCAAAGCGGACGTACGGGGTTGTGCTGCGGAAGGGCAAGGTACTCTCGGCCCAGGCCAAACGCTTCATCGAAATCATGGACCCGGCGATTTCACTTTAAGAGGTTCGGGGCGTTCTCTCCCAATTCCTTACTGCTTTCCGCAATTCTCGCCCAGGTTAGGGTTTCGGAGGCGGTGAGATACGCGGTTGAGTACAGCTGAGCCAATCAATTCAAATAGTTGACAGGACTCTTTACGCCGTTTCATAATGTTTTGAACCCAAGTGGGGGGTCACACGAAGTCCACATGGGTCTAACTGAGAGTCTGGGATGTGGAGTGTCTGCAGCGCGGTGACAAGCAGAGTTTCGCCCATAATAGCCCGGCCGGAATCGACCGTGGCAACGGGTGATTCAATGGGTGTCGGCTGACGTCACAGCGGAGTGGATAGCACCACAGAACTTAGGCGTTGTGGCGAGACCCCCCATGCTTCTTGCAACCCGTCAGACGTGTATCTGTGGCCGGTCGTTCAACGTACCCGGTGAACTTTCGCGAACGACCGTCATCTGCCCGACGTGTACCCGCCCGTTATTTGTGCCGGAAAACGAACCCGCCCCGACTAAACCGTTAAGCACGAATCCCTTCGATGCTATCTACAAGCCGGAGGGAGTTATCCTCGTCGATTGGCACGTTGGGGACGTGTATCTGGACATCTATGAAGTGCGCGCGCTCATCGGCGAGGGCGGCATGGGGAAGGTTTTCCGGGTCTATCACCGCCTGTGGGATCTCGAGATCGCGGTCAAGTGCCCGAGCCCCAAACTTCTTGCCCGTCTGGGCGGAATTGACTACTTCGAGCAGGAATGTAACACCTGGGTGAACCTCGGTCTGCACCCGCATCTGGCTACCTGCTACTACGTGCGACGCGTCGGGGGAGTGCCGCGCATTTTTGCCGAATACGTCGAGAGCGGCGATGTGCTGGATTGGATAAATAGCGGCCGCCTGTATTCCGGCGGGCGTGATGAGACCCTGAGTCGAATGCTTTGCGTGTCACTGCAGTGTGCCTGGGCGTTGAGCTACGCCCATGACCGGGGGATCATCCATCGCGACATTAAACCTTCCAATATCTTGCTCACCGCCGAAGGCGTCGCCAAGGTAACGGATTTCGGTTTGGCAAAATCGCTCCAGTCCGCTGTTCGGGGAAACCGGCAGGAGACTTCCGCACGGTTCTCGGGGCATACCCCGGCGTATTGCGCCCCGGAACAATTCCGCGGGGGCGAGACATCCGTACGTAGTGACTTATGGAGTTGGGCCGTGACGGTGCTCCATATGTTTACTGGCCGAATCGTATGGCCCAGCGGCCCCGAGGCATCACAAGTGCTGTCTGGTAAGAAGGCACTGCTCGAAGGGCACGATTCAGTCCCCGCATTGCCTGAGCCGGTCCGGGAGTTGTTGCACAGTTGTCTACAGAACAACCCCGACCATCGTCCCGAGTCTATGTCCTGGGTGACCGATTCTTTGGAAGGTATCCATGAATCAATTCTGGGTGAGCCGTGCCCCTGTGCCCGACCGACGCAGGCCATTCCCCGGGCCGAGAACCTTAACAACGGAGCCGTTTCCCTCCAAGATTTGGGCGATTCGGAACAGGCGGAGTTCAGATGGCAAGAGGCGTTGGACCTGTCGCCAAACCACCCGGAATCAACATTCAACCTGGCCCTGCAGCGCTGGCGAACCGGACGGATTACCGATGAAGACGTGCTCCATCTGATTCGGAACTCCAGTGAACACGCTGCCATTCGTAGCGAGATGCTTGCAGAAATCCACCTCGAACGCGGCGACTGCGAATCCGCACTCACCCTGCTCGAGGCAGACCGCCCCGAGTCCCCGCTGCTTACGGTTGCTAATGATTGTCTTGCGTCTTCCCGCCGCGCCTGCGTCTGTCTGCAACCCCACGTTGATGCAATTAACGGATTGCGGGTCAGCGACTCCGAGAAGCTGATCGCTTCCGTTAGTACCGATAACACGATTCGGCTTTCCACACTTCAAACTGGTGAGGAACTTCGGACGCTTGCCGGACATTCGAGCGCCATCGACCAACTCTGGGTCAGTAACGATTTTGGAACTATCGTCACCGGGGCCCTCGACCGGACCGTTCGACTCTGGGATGGTTGCACCGGCAACTGTCTTTGGGTCGGACGTACAGACTGGGAGCGAGTCCGCGCCGTGGCGCTGGGTAACGAGGGTGCCTCGATCCTCGTCGCTGCAGACGAGAACCGGGTATACAGCTTTGATATCCGCAGCGGCCAACTCAATCGCGTGGTGCACGGCCCCAACGGTTGGGTAGTTCTTATTCTTCTTTCGACGGACGGACGGCGCGCAGTCTCTGCCCAAGATCACGGGTGCCTGCACGTTTGGAACACGGACAACGGACATGTGGAGTTTTCACGGCATCTGCCTTCGACCGCGATCACTTGCCTCGCGATGGACCACCGGGGGCGGTGGGTGGCGGCGGGTGGGGCAGAGGGCCACGTATATTGCTGGTCCCTCGGCACGGATGAGACGCCTCTAGTTTTCGCGGGCCACAAGGGGGTGGTCAATGCGGTCGCATTCTCAGAGGACTGTTCTCGCATCGTATCGGCGGGCGAAGACGGTACCTGCCGGCTATGGGAAGTCAGCAATGGACGTTGCCTTTCCACGTTGATCGGTGACGGTACCCCCGTTCGCGCAGTTGCGATTGCCCAGGACGGCGAGATGGCCGTGTCGGGCGACAGGTCCGGAGGCATGACGATTTGGGAAATCCATGCCGACGTCGTCTACCGGTCTGCCTCATTGCGGCTTTCCCGAAGCGTGAGCATGGAAGCCAGCGCAAGTCAAGAGAGCGTTTTCAGGGAATCGGTCAGCTACACGTCCGCACTGCTTAGTTCGGGCGACATTCCCGCGGCAATAGACGAGTTGGTGCGTTTACGAGGTGACGGCGATGCGGGTTCCCGGAGGGAGGCCTTGGCGTTGTGGACGCGCCTTTACCATGTGTGCCACAAGAAGCGAGTGCGGGGCCATTGGCGGATAGCCACGCTCCGGGGTCACGACGGACCGGTCAGGCGGATCGCATGGAGTTCGGACAACGAAAGCCTCTTCGGGGTCGATGACGCAGGTTTCCTGCGCCGTTGGAACGTCGCGACAGGCGCGAGCGATTACCATATCCAAGCCCACACGGGTCCGGCGCTTGACCTGAGCCTGTGCGAAGCGAACGGCCGGATTGTCACGGGCGGACATGACCGAATGATCCGGTCCTGGGATAGTGAAACCGGCGAATCTGTCCGTACGTTAGAAGGGCACGCAGCGCCGGTAACGTCCGCCCAGATTAGCCCCTGTGGAACGCGTGTGCTTTCGTCGGCGTGGGCCGTGCGTCTTTGGGACTTGGCTTCCGGCCGCTTACTTGGGTCACTGGAGAACTCGAAAATCGACGCTCGTACGGTGCGTTGGTTGCCCGATGGCCACTCTTTCCTTACTGGTGGTGGCGAAAAGGTACAGGTCTGGTGCGCGAATACGATGGAAAGTGACGAAGTCTTCGACCTGCGCCCGCATATGGCGGAAAACGTCGAGGTCGCACCTGACGGCCAATTCGTTGTGATTGGTAGCAACCGACTCGCCAGACTGGGCACGTCCGTTCACGTTTGGGATTTGAAAACCGGGCAACGCGTCCGTTCTACCGAAACGGAATCGGGACGCATCCGCGAGATCGATATCGCCGCCGATGCGGAGCACTGGGTGATCGTTTACGAGAGCGGGATATCCCAATTCTACTCCATCACGAGCGGAGAATGTGGGGATGAATTCCGCGCGCTGCATGGGGACGCAAGTGCTGCCGCGATTACGCGGGACGGAGCGATGCTGGCAGTCGGCGGCTTGGATGGGTCGATTGAGATCTGGGGTCTTGATTGGGAAGTGGCGTTCGAGAAACCAGGGGATTGGGAGCGGCGAATCGGACCGTATCTTGAATGCCTACTGCTTTCACAAATGAGGTCTGTCAGCTCTCGCACGAATCCGGCGGCGCGACTTGCCGGCCTTCTCCGAAAGGTCACCGCACTTCCGTCCGGCTTAGACCATGAGCGCGTGAAGGTCGCGTTGGGGCTTGCGGGATATGGTTGGCTCGTGCCACAAGATATTGAGCGCGCCACAAAAAATTGTCTGATCCATTTGAACGTTAGGCCAACCCGTCGGCACAGGAGACGTCGGAAACCAAGAACCTGAGCGATTAAGACGATGAGCCCATTTCTAGATTCCGATACCCACCCTGACGGAGATCCCATGGCCGTGCGTCGCAAGCATGCACTGCGGGAAGTGGCGCGCGTCGCGATGGCGGAATGTGTCGGCGGATTTCATTTTGGTCGATATGAAGATGACGTCCGAATGCTTCAGCGTCTTCACCACCGGGTTCAAACCCTCAAAGCAGAAGGACTTTCCCAGGAGGGGGACGCCATGAGGCGCGCCCGTTACGAGCGGGCACAGCAAGCCAGCTACGTTGCCGAATTGATTGTTGATGCCGACGGAGAGATGGTCTTACCTTCGACGGTAAAGATAGCAGTGGCCCGATATCGGGCCATCGATCGTCCCCAGCCCGAAGAGACCAGGGAACCAGTATCGACATCACAGGGCGTGGTTGCTCTCTCATCGAATTCGTTCGAAGAAGTGGACGCCGCCGATGAGTCCGAAGACATGCCGACAGTGGCTTATGACGAAGCGGCGACTCGTATCCATGGGCTGGAATCCATCCCCGCGTGTGGCGCACCGCTCCCGGTTTTTGCCGTGTCGAAGTTGCCGGAAACATTGCAGGAACGAATCGAGAATCGATTTGATAATGCCGATTATTGGTACTCCGAGCATCGACGAGCTGCAATCGGGATCGCGGGGATAGTGGCCGTCGCACTCCTGGCGGCCAACTTTACCGCAGCCATTTACATCGGCACTCATGAGCGCGATTACCTATCCGCACCGCACATCGGTGTCACTGCAGGTGGCGTGGAATTGACGCAGGGACAGGGGGCAGGCCAGGTATTGGAATCCACGGAGTCGCCTCCCCGGGATGAGGCAGGAAACAGGAGCTATCTCTTGTTTCAGATCTCTATCTTGGTCGCGCTGGCAGGTCTTCTCGGCTTCGTCGCATATCGCTCCCGACTAAAGAAGATTGACTTCATGGGACAATACTCACTGCGCATGGTAAAGGCCATCATGGTGCCGGTCAACGTCAGCGTGAAGCGTAGATTCACTCCGCTCCAACGTGCGCGATTCTACGACGATCCCGAGAACCTAATACCGGTTCGGTCCTTGACTTCGTTTGAACGCCGGGTACGGGCTGCTCAAGTCGCAGCCTTGGTTCTACTTACTGTTGCGCTTTTCGTCCCGCAGGTCATCCGGATGGTCCAGGCTGCCAACCTATCCGTGCAATCAACGGAAGTGAACACGACAAACGGAAGTAGCACCGAGCTTCATGCGTCCTACGCTACGGAGTCCGAGCCGGTGGACGAGGGAATACGTGACCAGCTCCGTTCTCAATATGCCCGGCTTACAGCCCTGATTATTCTCACTCTCCTCATGCTTTTCGTGGCCTACTTGTTGCGGAGGTTTCACCGGGCAAGCCGCAACTATATCCAAGGATTTGATCCCTCGCGGCACCATCAATATACGTCGGGAAGACTACCCGCCGAACCAAAACCGTGGGCACGCGCGGAATCGGAGCAGGAGCCACCAATCGATCATGAAGACCCGTACAGCGCCAAAGTGCGAAAAATTGCCGATCAAGCAAAGGAGCTCTCCTTTGCAAAGCAATTCAAGATTGAGGCGATGATCGCGTGGTACCGCATTTTCAACAAGTGGCGTGTACTGAGCATTTTCGTACTGCTTGTCGACAATACCCTCCGATTTATGGGCGTGATCGTTTTCGGCGCCATGCTTGTACTTAGCGTAGTCATGCCGCTTATGGTACTCGTCATGTTTCAGGATGGTAACGGCCCGCAAGCAGTTGCGCTTCGGTCTTTTGCTGAAGAAATGTTTCCCGAAATGTACCCCGACAAACCGTCTGAAGAAGAGAGTATAACTGGTGAGGAAAAAATCGCAGGTTCTGCCGAGGAACTTACAGCTCAGGGGCGGCTAAACCTGGAGGTCCCCGAACCTGTCGAAATTCAACCAAAAGACCGGTGGGTCTTGCCTTACGTCTTGGTGCTGACGGGTATTGCGGGTATTAACCTGTTGTTGATGGGGTTGCGTCTGCTCGCTCGCCGGCGGACCGAGCTGCGCGTTGCGGGCACCAATTTGCGACTGACAACGGAAGCCGCAATTTCGTCGCTGGTTGTTATTGCAGCCCTTTGGCTTTGGGACCGCAACCCCGGCTATGCGATGGTCCAGGAAGTGTCCGAACAGGTACATGCCCTGCCCTACCGCACGCCGCTCGATCCGTCGCGCGTTCAGGTTCTCACGGAGGGGAAGTTTTTTGCGCAATACTTCCTACCGGAGTCGACGTTTTCAGACGTATGGTATGTCGACCGTAGTAGCCCGGGTCCGCTGTGTGATGGGCAGTCGTGGAACACGGCTTACCACACGATTGAGGAGGGAGTACTTGCGGCAGCGTTTGCCGGTGGGGGTGAGGTGTGGGTGGCGAAAGGCTACTACCGGCCTAAACCGTTCTCAATATCGGGCTCGGAAGGGCTCGTGGCCGGCTTAGGGGTTCCAAATAATGTGCATGTCTTTGGCGGGTTCGGCGGGTCGAATCCTGGCGGGCACGAAGAATCACGGCTGGAGCGCAACTGGGACGCAAATGTAACTGTGCTGGACTTTCGGCCGGACGATTCGATGGAAGCTCGGTCAACGTGGATTTATGGGTTCGGCAACTGGACGTTGGATGGGCTTGTGGTCGTTGGAGGTCGCATCGTGGCCGATTCTGCGGCACGGAGTTGGGACGGCAGTCCACACGTGAACGGCGTTATTGGCAATGTGCAACTGGTGTATCCGGGCGTTCCGACTGCCTGCGCTATAGCCGGGGCTGACGACCAGCTTATATTTCATCACACGATTCTCGTTGGTTCGGAAGGGGTGGTTCCGATGAAGTTCGAGGCGCGCATGACGTATCCGGGCATCTGGGATCCGGAAATTCGTCAACCCGCAATTGGTCCCCCGAGGCAACTGGCGTTATTCTCGAGGTGATCGGAGCGAAAGAACGTGTTTGTGGAGCGACATACCGGACGTTTGGCGCGAGCCGACTCGACCGGCGGCAGACATTTGAAAGCCATATCTGAAGATCCCATGGTTAGCGACATGAATGTCCACCCAACGGCCATCATCATCTGTCCTGTGCGTGATTAGAGTGTGTACCACTGGGGCGTGGCGGCAATCAAACCGTTGATGTGGTTCTTGCGCGTCTTGCAGGCAATTTGGCCCTGTCGCGGATTAACAAGGGAGCTGCGGACTGCCGCAGCGGTTTAGGCTATACTACCGCAAAACCTGAGAAAGGCCGGCGCAAAGTACATCCTATGATTCCTGTTCAGCATCCAAATGGGCCCCGAAGCTGTGCATGCACTTGGTTTGGAGGACACGCATGGCTCGTTTCCTAAACTTGACGTTACTACGCGGTGATCAGCCCGTTTTCGGTGGGGGGAATGCGAACGACGCTGGATCCATCCAAGAGGTCGCGGAGTTTACGCGTCGCGCAAAACGGGGTGACACGGAAGCGCAGTATCAGCTGGGTTCTCTCTATTGCCAAGGACTGGACGTTCCCAAGGATTACGCGGAGGCTGCGCGCTGGTATCAAAAGGCTGCAGAGCAAGGGGAACTGCGGTCTCAATTCAACCTCGGGGCACTTTACTATTTTGGACAGGGCGTCCCACAAGATCGTGCCATTGCCGCGACATGGTTCGAGAAAGCCGCCGAACAGGGAGACCGGAGAGCCCAATACAATCTGGGAGCAATGTACTATCGCGGAGAGGGCGTTCCGACAAACTTTATCGCGGCCGCCAAGTGGTTTCAGCACGCTGCCGAGCAGGGGGAACCGAGGGCCCAACTGAATCTGGGGGTGTTGTACCATTACGGGCAAGGTGTAACGCAGGACTCTCACGAAGCTGCGAAGTGGTACCGTGCGGCCGCGGACCACAACGATCCAAACGCCCAATTGAGCCTGGGTCTCCTGTATTACGGCGGTAAAGGCATCCCGCGCGACTATGCAGAAGCGTTTTCGTGGTATCTGAAAGCTGCGTATCAGGGTGTAGCCAAGGCTCAACTCAACGTTGGGGTGATGTACCATCGAGGGGAAGGTGTTGTCCAGGATTTCGCGGAAGCCGCCAAGTGGTACCGTAAAGCATCCGAACAAGGAAGTGCACAGGCGCAGTACAACCTCGGATCCCTGTACCGTCGAGGACAGGGCGTGCCCCAGAGTTTTACCGAGGCCGCCAAGTGGTGCCGTAAGGCCGCTGACCAGGGCTTTGCGCTGGCTCAGTGTTACCTGGCAACCTTGTACCTTCAGGGTCGCGGGGTAAGCCAAGATTACGCAGAAGCTCTTCAGTGGTACCGGAAAGCGGCCGAGCAATCCAACGCAAAGGCCCAGTGTTACCTCGGCTACATGCACGAACGAGGCAAGGGCGTTCCACAGGATCTTGCCCTGGCCATTAAGTGGTATCGTCAAGCGGCGAAAAAAGGATTTGCGAAGGCTCAATGCAGACTCGGTTCCATGCGTGCGAATGGAAAAGGGCTTGACCAAGACTTCGCTAAAGCGATGGTGTGGTATCGGAAGGCCGCCGAGCAGGACTTGGCCGAAGCCTTTTACTATATTGGATTGATGTACGCTGGGGAAGGGGGTCCAACAGGACGACGCGAAGGCGATGTCTTGGTATCGCAAAGCTGCCGACAAAGGATTTCCCTTGGCCCAGGAGACCCTCGGGAGGGCGTGCCTTCACGGAAAAGCGATCCAACAGAACTTCACCGACGCGGCCAAGTGGTTTAGGCGGGCGGCCGAACAAGGGGTTGCCAGCGCGCAATGCAGCCTCGGTCTGTTGTACGCGGAAGGGACGGGTATTCCCCAGGACTATTCCCAAGCAGCCAAGTGGTTTAGGCGGGCGGCCGAACAAGGAATTGCCAGCGCGCAATATAACCTAGGTCTGCTGTACGCGGAAGGGAAGGGCATCCCTCAGGACTATTCGCAGGCGGTTAAGTGGTTTCGGGAAGGTACTCAGGGGGGCGACTACCGGGCCTGCTATCAACTTGGCGTTTTGTACGCCGAGGGTTTAGGTGTACCACAGGATTGTGCAGTGGCGATGGGCTGTTTTCGTCAAGCCGCGGAGCGTGGAGATCCTCGAGCGCAGCTTAAGCTTGGTGTCCTTCATCGAAATGGAACCGGCGTATTGCAGGATTACGTCGAAGCTTACGTGTGGTTTAACTTGGCGGCGGCACGGGGGGACAAGCAAGCCATGCAATGGAGGGACGACATGGCACCGATGATGACAAGAGATGCCGTCGCAGAAGCCCAAAGTCGTTGCGCAGACTGGAACAAGAGAATTGAGGAAACCAATTCTGGCCCTTCCGCAGTCGTGGCAATGGACACTTCGGCTCACGATTTTGAATCCACGTAGTGGATGGGTAAGTCACAGTTTTTCAATGTCTTATGCCGCCTCAATGAAGCTCGATGTCTGGACTTTCGCCAGCGGTCGGCCAGCCGTCTGCCAAAGGGAATTCAACGGCTGCCGCGAATTCACCTTTGGCGCACGTTCACCGTTGGTAGTTGGGGATTTCTGGGCTATCTGGGTCCCCATCCTGCCATTGAAAGAAGGGTCGGCCCAATTGAACTGGCTGTCAGCCAAAAGAGATACGCTAGCATCGCGAGCCCCACGATACCCAAGCCAATACTCACCGGGCCGTTCCGCAGGTCCCCCATGGTCTTCTTGCTGGACGTGATGACGAGAAGGACGATCCCCGCAAGCGGCGCAGCAATAAGCGTCGAGGCTTGAGCCAACAGGACCGAGGTCGTGTTCCCGGCGCTGAAAACTAATGTCGTGATGCCGATGACGCATCCAATCACCATGCACAGCGCCGCGAGCATCCGAGCCGGCTTTCCGTCCAGCCGCGAGTCCAGACCCAGTCCGTCGGCGAGGATCGACCCCCCCGCGCAAGCGTTTACGATGAACGACGAGAACGACGCCGCGCCCAATCCCAGGCAGAACACCAGATTCGCAAAGGGTCCAAGCAGATCGCCGAACTGATTGGCAAGATCGCCCGCGGACTGGAAGCTCGCGCCGGTTGCATGGAGGGTCTGCGCCGCGCCGATCATGATGACGATGACGATGGTTCCCAACACCGCAATGCCGGTCCACGCGTCGCCGACGGCATTGGACAGGTTCTCCCGGTTCCAGCCCTTGGCGCGTACGAGGTAAGCCTGATACAAGGCGGCGATCACCGAGAAATTCGTCGCCAGCATGGCCGCCGCGATGGTCGTCTGTTCCTTGGTCAACCGCGGAACCAGTCCCGCCGCGAGTTTCGGCACGCTCACGCCGGTGAAGAACAGGTTCGCCGCGAAACAGACGATCATGATGGCGACCAAGGCCATCATCCCGCGTTCCAGCACTACGTAAAGGTGGCGGGCAAAAAACAGAAACGCCAACGACAGCCCGGTGAATACCAGCGGCCAGACCCACAAGGGCGTCTTCGTGACCCCACTCACGGCGAACGCAACACCCAGATTGTTGCCGAACTGGAACCCCGCGCATACGAAGAAGGCCGATAGGCCCACCAACACCGACAGGACTTTCCCGCGATGTTCCGCGAGATACTCCAGCGGCGTGGTGTCGAGCGCGCATCCCAGCCGCGCACCCATGGCCGTATACGTCGCCATAAGTATGGCCGCGGCGACCACCACCCAGACCAGTCCGTAGCCCGCTTCGGCCCCCGCCCGGCTCGACGCGATGATGCTACCAGGCCCAAGTACCACCGAAGCCGTGATCAATCCAGGACCCACCCTGCGCAGGAATTGTCGGAGGAGATTCATGGGCAGCGATATTGACGGGACGGGGATGCGATGTCAAGGAATGGGATTCGATTCCAGCGGCGCGTAAAGATGCACCTAATCTGTCGACTTTACTGTATAATGCCGCCCGAAGTTCGCTTACGGGGCGCGTTCCAATGAGATACAGGCGCTTTGCCACTCGCATGCTGGGAGATTCCGAAATGGGCGGCCGGCATAGTGCCGGGCCATCGGGGCGCGCCGTCAGGGAGTGAACTTGGCATGAATGAACTCTATGCGGTCGTAACCTTACTCGTGCTCAGCGCGGGGCTGGCCGGGTTTCTCGTCTGGTACGCGTGGCGGCACCGGAGCACCAGTGGCAGTTGCTACTTTTCCTTCCTGACACTTTCACTCGCATTGTACGCGCTCACGGTCGCCGTGGAACTCCTGTCCCGCGACGTCTCCACCAAAATCCTGCTCTCCAAATGCCAGTATCTCTTTAACGGAAATCTGGCGCCGCTCTGGATGTTATTTGCCCTGAGCTATGCCGAAATGGATCGATGGATAACCCGCCCCCGCGTGATCCTTCTCTGGGTAGTCCCGGTCTGCGTACTCGCGCTGGTCTGGACCAATGAGTGGCACCACCTCGCGTGGCCCTCGGTTACCCCCATCCCCGGTCATCCGGCCGGCCTGGTGTTATACGAACACGGACCGGCGGTGTGGACGCTGGCCGTATACTCCTACCTGCTGATGT
The DNA here is from genome assembly GCA_963745075.1 of Candidatus Hydrogenedentota bacterium. Classification (GTDB taxonomy): domain Bacteria; phylum Hydrogenedentota; class Hydrogenedentia; order Hydrogenedentales; family SLHB01; genus JAHDWY01. Next base: position 264,080 of record CAVUWV010000001.1, read on the forward strand.
TTATCGGTACCGTGATTCTCGTGGCCGCCGCCCTTCGATCTCCCCGACTGTACAAGAGCCAGATTGTGGCGCTGATCGTTGGAGCCGGTTTGCCGTGGGTCGGGAATATGCTCTACATGAGCGGGCTGAGTCCGCTGCAAGGGTTCGATCTGATGCCGGTCTTCTTCGCCTTGTCCGGCGGTTTCCTGGGCTGGGGCGTGTTCCGTTACCACCTGTTCGAGATGACCCCGATCGCGCTCAACACGGTCCTATCCAACATGTCCGAAGGCGTCATTCTGGTGGATTCCGCGCATCGCATCATCAACATCAATCCGTCCGCGCGCAAGCTTCTGGGGGTAACACGCAGCGCCATTGGCGAATGCCTGGAATCCCTCGGGGCCTTCGGCGCTTCGTTGGCCGCCATGAAGGAGCGCACGAGACTTCACAAGTTGAATGCCGCGTTCCCCGGCGTCAACTTGCCGATGTGGATGGAAGTCACGATGCGGACCGTGGCGTCACCCCGCAGGGGACCCGAAACACGGCTGATTCTCATACGTGACGTCACCGCGAATAGGTTGGCCGAGGAGGCCCTGAACCGCGAAATCCGATTCAGCCGGCTGGTTATTGAAAACGTGGCCGAGGGGCTATGCGTATGCCACGCAATAGACGATTTTCCGCATCTGGAGTTCCGGCTCTGGAACGAGCGCATGACCGAATTGACGGGCTACACCATGGACGAAATCAATCGTCTGGGCTGGTACCAAAGCCTCTATCCCGATCCGGAATTGCAGAACAAGGCCATGGAGCGGACCGCACGCCTGCGAGAAGGCGAACACCTGGTATCAGAAGAGTGGCCGATCACCCGGAAGGACGGCCAGCGCCGGATCTTTTCCATATCCACCTCCGCCGTCCGCGGCGAGAACGACGAAATCCACGTCCTGGCATTAATAACCGACATCACCGGGCGTGGCCAATCGTCGCAGACGACGTGAGGAATCGGGGCAGTCTGGCAAATCGCGCCGTGTTCCCATCGTCGGCTCCGGCGCGCCCTACCAATCGGCAGTTTTACATGCTATAATCCCGTTTCTTACCCGATTTTCTCGATTACGTAACCAAATCTTTATGGAGTGAGGAATGGCTGACAAAGTAAAAGCAACCAATATCACCTGGCACCACGCGGACATCACGAAAGAAGACCGCGAGAAGCAAAACGGCCACAAGGCTGCGGTCATTTGGTTTACGGGGTTGTCCGGTTCGGGCAAGTCTACCCTGGCCCATGCCGTGGAAAACGCCCTTTTCGAGGCGGGCTGCCGCACCTTCGTGCTCGACGGTGACAACGTCCGCCACGGGCTGAATAAGGACCTGGGCTTTTCGCCCGAAGATCGCGAGGAAAACATCCGCCGCATCGGCGAAGTGGCTCATTTGTTCACCCAGGCCGGCGTCATCGCCATGACGGCGTTCATTTCTCCCTATCGTGCCGACCGGGACAAGGCCCGTGCCATCGCCGGCGAGGGCAACTTCATCGAAGTCTTTCTGAAGTGTGCGTTGGAGGTGTGCGAGGAACGGGACCCCAAGGGCCTTTACAAGAAGGCCCGGGCCGGCGAGATTCCCGAGTTCACCGGTATCTCGGCGCCCTATGAGGAACCGAACAAGCCCGAGATCATCGTCGACACCGGCGCGCAGACGTTGGAGGAATCGGCGCAAGCGGTACTGGCCGCGCTCCGCGAACGCGGAATTATCGAGTAACACCGGTCTCCCATTGGGGCGGATTCATTGAACCTATCTTGCGGGGCTTGCGGAGTTTGAATCCATTCCCTTGGGGGTGGACTCAACTTTCAACCCCAACGCCACAATATATTGCGTGTCGCAGGGCGTTGTGCTACAATCTACCCTCAAACAGGGGTAAAGCACCATGCGGTTTGGCAAGCGAAGCAAAAATCCACTGTCCTGGGGTTGGCGCAGCACAAATGCCGTTCAAGCAGAGCCGGAGGGGGTTGTCGAGGAGCCCGAGGCAGAACCGTCCGTCGTTTCACTTGAAGAATTCGTCGTTCGCAGTCCCGAACCGCCGACTGACCTGCCTCGCTCCGAAACGGGAGACCGCGTCGTGACCAGTGACCCAACGCAACGGCTTTTGACCTCACTCGGACGTTTCCAACGACACTTCATGAAGGCGCGTGAAGGCGCCTCGCAGGACCTATGGTCCGACGAATGCATGAATCACCTCATTCACGGCGTGGAAATCGCGCTCGAGCAGGATTGGGGGGATTCTGGTCGAAGCGTTGACCGAAACCGGCCGCATTCTCCAGAGTTATGAAGACGCGGGCCGCGCCAACGACTGCGTACCGTTCCTCGCAGACAGTTACGAAATCCTTTGTTTAATGGTCGGCGACCTTATCGTCGACAAGGTCCGTCCCGGCGTACTGCGCAAGTGGCACGATTGTTACGAACGGGCGCTGGATGACTTGGCCGCCCAAGGACTCGCGCTCGTCCAGGATGAAGACAGCGAATACCGCCGTCTGCAACGCCAGGCGGCCGAGTCTCCCAATCCCGAAGCGGCTGCACCGCCGGAGATTCCCGGGCATGCCGTCGCCTCGCCTTCGGAAGCGCCGGAAGGTTTTGAGCCGCCGGATCTTGGTCAGCTTCACGAACTCCCGCCCCTGACTCCCCTGGAAGGAAGCCCGTCGCACGACATTCCCGAGATGCCCCATTCACTCGGGAATGCGACGGACGCAGAAGAGTCGCCCTTCGATTCGGCAGACTTCGATGCGGAGACCGGTTCGTTTTCGGAGGAGGCCCCGGATTTGGCGCCTCCCGATTTGGAGACGCATATCGAAACCGGCGACGCTTCCCTTCCGGAAGAGCCTGCGGCTGAGCCTCCGGAAGCTATCGAGACGACGTCCCCCGAGCCGCCCGTGGGTACTACGGGTCTGGACACCGAAAGCGCCGAGATCCTGGACATGCTTTGCGACGGTCTGGCACGAATCGAGAACGATCCCGAAGGGGCGCGCGGCACCGTGTTTCTCGCCATCGACGACGGTCTCAACACCCTTCACCAGGGGGCGGCCCAGCGTGAATGGCACGGTTCGCTGCGCGCGTGCGAGGCCATGTCGCGTCTCTGCGAGGCCGCCGCCGCCTTCGACGGGCAGATGGGCGACCGCTTCTTTGAAACAGCCTACGCCTTTGGCGGCGTCTACGGGGAAGCGCAAGATCAAGCCGACGACGACAACCTGGTGAATTGGGTCTCCGAATGCGATGCGTTAATCGAGGAATGGCGTGCCGAGCCCGCGACCGCCGAATCGCCGGCCGGGGACTCGGAAGAATTGCCCTTTGAACTGCCCGCGATGGACGATTCCTCCGGGAATGAACTCGAAGTGGAAGTGCCGTCGTTGGAGGAATCGGCTATGGAGATTACGCCGCCCGAACTTCCCGCGGAGACTTCCGCAAGCGAAACCGGAGCGGAAGAAGCGAGCACGGCGCTTGCCCCCGTGGAAACCCCTCAGGACAGCGCCGTCGTGGTGGGGCCCGACGAGGTCGTCGCCGGAGACGAAACCGAACCTGTCCAAGCCGGCGCGGAATACGTCGAGATTTCCTCGGCCGAGCCGCCTGCACCGGCGAAACGTCCCGAAGACGACCCGGCGACGCAATTCCTGGAGACGGCCCGGCTGGCCATGGGTACGGGAGCGTCTGCAGACGCCAAGTTGTTCGCCATGCAGGCCGCTGCCAGTATTGCCCAGGCGCAGGTAAAGGATGCCGAATCCCGCGTGCGCCAAGCCGAGATCCGGTTGCAGGAAACCGTTAAGTCCATCGAAAGCGCCCGCGCGCACGTCAAGAACGCAGAGGTGCAAGTCGAAGACGCTGAAGTGCACGTCGAGGAGGGGAAAGAAAACCTCGCGGACCGCGGGCGCCATACCCACGGCGTTATGGGAAGCCTGGAGGGCATCCGATCGCGTATAACCGACCTTGACCGCCGCATTCAGGAACTTCAGGCCCAGCGCGACGAAGCGAGTCGCCAGCAGTCGGCGGCCGAAGAGGCCCTCAATGAGGCGCGACAGCAGGAAAGCGAGACGAAAGAGCACCTCGACGCACTCAAAAATGCCGAGCAGATGGCCCGGGTCCAACTCGAGGATTGCCGCAGCCAGGTCAAGCTGCTTCAGCGTAAACAGGGCGAAATCGAGGCCTTGATGGAACGCGCGCGGGACACCCTGACGCGGTATCGCGAATCTATGGCGGATATCGACCGGACCATCGAACTCATTCGGAACGCGGAATCCGGTCAAACCATCGAAGGCGACGAACTGTTGTTTTAGGTGCCGGGCGGGCCACCGGCCCGTAATCCCCGGAAACAACCGTTCGTCTGCCGAGGATACGTGGGGGCTCGCCCGTGTCTCGATACTACACGATAAAACCAGGGACTCAGTGTGCGGAATCGCGGTGAAATTGTCGGTGTTGTCGACCTCGGATCCAGGGCGATTCGTGTGCTCATCGCGCGCCGGGAACCGGACGGCACGGTTCAAATCATCGGCCACGGCACGGCCCCCGGTCACGGGTGCGTATCCCAAGGCGTCATTCAAGATCGCACTGCCGCACAGCTCGCCCTCAAACGCGCTCTCGCCGACGCCGAACGGGAAGCCCGGATCCGGGTGAGTTCGCTCTTCTGCGGCGTGAACGGTAAGAACGTGGACACCTTCATCCGCGAAGGCAACGTTAAAGTCGACCGCGAGGTCGTCGAACTCACCCACATGACCGAAGCGCGCGATATCGCGTCCCGCGACATTCTGGCGGCAGGCAAACGGATCACCTCCTCCATCAGCGCGCAGGAATGGTACGTCGACGACATGCGGGTTATCGATCCCCTGGGCATTCGCGGGCAGGTCCTCAAGACGCGGGTTCACTTTGCCCGGATTCCGGGCGTCATCGAGGACAATCTCGTCGCCTGTATCGAATCCCAGAGCCGCGAGCTGGAGGATATGATTTTTGTCCCGGTCGCGTCGGCCTTGGGGTGTCTGACACCGGAAGATATGGAACTTGGCGTAGCGGTCCTCGATTTGGGCCGCAGCATCAGCGGTCTCGCCGTGTACCGTGATTTCCGGATTCTGGGGACGAATTGCTTCGAGTGGGGCGGCTATCACATCACGCGCAACGTCGCGGCCGGCCTCCAAGTCAATTTCGAGGAAGCGGACGACCTGATTCTCGAATATGGGATTTCACAAGCCTGTATCAACGAAGAGTTTGCCGAGTCCATGGCGGTCGCCATGCAAGTCAACGACGAGCGAACCGCGCGGGTCAAACTGAAATCGGCCGTGCCCGGCGCGCCGCCCATCGTCGATCGCGGCGACCTGGACATGATCGTCTTCGAACGTGCCAAGGAACTTCTCATCAAAGTTCGGCAATATCTCCATTCCCGTGGACTGACCAAGAACCTCGTGCGGGGTATCGTGCTTACCGGTGGGGCAAGCCGTATCAAAAACTACACCGCACTGGCAGAGGCCGTGTTTCAGGTCCCGTGCCGCGTCGGTCTGCCGAACTCCGTCGAAATTCGGCCCCAGGCGGTCCAGGCCCCCGAATATTCAGCGGCGGTGGGCATCGTGCGCCATGCATTCGAGTACCGTGCCGCCGCGCGCAACGGCCGCGTGGAACCGCGAGGCGCGGTCGTCTCCCTGTCGAGGCGACTGGCGCGCTTTTTCAAACGCTACTTCTTGTAAGTGTCGAATTACGGGGGACCGCTCGAGCCGCGACCGGTCGCAATCCGGGCCGGGCATCTGCTAGTATCTCCGCTTATGGGGTTGGGGTGATTCGTTATCGACGCCCTTTCCCCGTACCTGATTTGTGAGTTGAAATGCCAATGGGCCAAGATTTGGCCGACACCCGTTCGCCTCGCCCGGGCACGAGACGGACCGGCAAGGAATCGACTATGCCGAAAGTATGTACGTACACCGTTGTTCCCAAGATTCCACCCCGCCTCGAGCGGCTCCGTGACATTGCCAACAACGTCTGGTGGTGCTGGGACCACGAGGCCATCGAGCTTTTCTACCGTATCGACCGCGATCTCTGGGATCGGACCGGGCAAAATCCCGTCAGTACCCTCGGCGAAGCGACCCAGGCTCGCCTGGAAGAGTTGGAGCACGACGAAGGCTACTTGACGCAGTTGGATCGCGTCGCGGCCCGCCTTGATGATTACCTCACCAACAACCCGTGGCGGGAGCGAAATCCGGAGTCTCCCGAGGGGTTTAATGTTGCGTATCTTTCCGCAGAGTTTGGCCTGCACGAGTCCATCTCGATCTACTCGGGCGGTCTCGGGTTGTTGGCGGGGGACCATCTGAAGAGCGCCAGCGATTTGGGATTGCCCCTGGTCGGCGTCGGGTTGTTGTACCGGGAAGGTTACCACCGTCAATACCTGAATGCCGATGGTTGGCAACAAGAACGGTATCCCCACAACGACGTCTACAAAATGCCCATGGTGCTCATGCGAGACCAGAGCGGGGCCCCGCTCTTGGTCGCGGTCGAGTACCCCGAGCGCACGGTCAAATCGCGGGTCTGGAAATGCCAGGTGGGTCGGGTGCCCCTGTATCTGCTCGACACCGATTTTGACGGCAACGACCCCGATGACCGGGAGATTACCGCGCGGCTGTACGGTGGCGACCGCGACATGCGCATTCGTCAGGAAATCCTGCTCGGCATCGGCGCCGTGAAGTTGCTCCACGCCATCGAAGTGTTCCCAACCGTGTATCACATGAACGAGGGTCACGCGGCCTTCATGACGCTCCAGCGCATCAAAGAGCTGATTCTACAAGAAGGTCTCACCTTCGAGCAGGCCGTCGACTCGGTCAAGGCGGCCAGCGTCTTCACGACACACACGCCGGTTTCCGCCGGCAACGACATGTTTTCGCCCGAGATGGTCGAGCATTACTTCCGTTCCTACTGCGAAGAGACCGGTATCAACATCGACCAATTGCTGGCCCTCGGCCGTCAAGATCCCAACGACTCCCGTGAACCGTTCTGCATGACCGTCCTGGCGTTGAAAGTCTCCGCGGCCGCCAACGGCGTCAGCAAACTCCACGGTGAAACGGCGCGCAGCATGTGGTCGCGCACGTGGCACGGCATACCCGAGGACGAGGTCCCCGTTACATCAATCACCAACGGTGTACACACCAACTTTTGGGTTTCACGGGATCTCGGCGAACTGTACGACCGCTATCTCGGACCGGGGTGGGTGTCCAATCCCGCCGACAACGGCATCTGGTCCAGGATGAATGATGTGCCGGATGCGGAACTGTGGCGCACCCACGAACGCCGCCGGGAACGCCTCGTAACCTTCGCCCGGCACCGGTTGGTGCGCAGCCTGACCAACCGCGGCGCGTCCAATGCCGAGATTGCCGCCGCAGGAGAAGTGTTGGATCCGGAAGCGTTAATCATCGGTTTCGCCCGGCGATTCGCAACGTACAAACGCGCGAACCTGTTTCTTACGGATCCCGAGCGGTTCGTGCGGCTTCTGAAAAACGATGGCCGCCCCGTTCAAATGCTCATTGCAGGAAAGGCCCATCCGCAAGACAACCAGGGCAAGGAACTGATTCGGAATATCATTCATTTCGTGCGCCGGTACGACGTGCGCAACCAGGTCGTGTTTCTTGAAGACTACGACATCAATGTGGCCCGCTACATGGTGCAGGGGGTGGACTGCTGGCTGAATACGCCGCGCCGTCCCATGGAAGCCAGCGGTACCAGCGGTATGAAAGCGGCAGCCAACGGCGTCCTGAACATCAGTATCTCCGACGGATGGTGGTGTGAGGCCGAAGTCCTCGGGGAGAACGGGTGGACCATCGGCCATGGCGAGTCCTATGCCAACACCGACGAGCAAGATCTGGTCGAGAGCCAGATGTTGTACGAACTTCTCGAACGGGAAATCGTCCCCGCCTTCTACGATCGTGGCCGCGATGGCTTGCCCCGCGAATGGATCCGCCGCATGAAGACGGCGATCCAGACGATCGCCCCGTATTTCACCACCCATCGCATGGTCCAGGAGTACGCGGACCGTTTCTATATCCCCTGCACCGTGCGCCGCAATGCCCTTCGGGAAGACAAACGCGCCCGGTCCCTCGCGCTGACAAAGTGGAAGCAGAAGATTCGCGCCGCGTGGGACAAAGTCCACTTCCTCGAGGTCGAATCGGGGCCGACCGAGGGCCTTCTGTACAGCACGAGCCTCCCGGTGAAAGCCGACTTGCGCCTGGACAAGCTCAAGGATACGGATGTCACCGTCGAGATGTATTATGGCGACGTGGATCCGTTCGAGCGCATCACGAACGGACGCACCGCGGAGATGAAGTGCACGGGCAAATTAGACGGCAGCATCTACCGTTTTGAAGGTGAAATCTACTGCGACAAGACAGGCGAGCAGGGGTTTACCGTTCGGGCGATACCCACGCATCCCGATTTGCATAACAAACACGAGATGGCCCTCATCGTTTGGGCGTAGGGCGATGTAAGCCCCCTGAAGCCAAGCGTTTTGCGTTGGTTCCCTCCCCGGCGGTATACTTCGCCGGCTGGTTCTCATTTCATCCAATCAACAAGGATAACGTGCCATGATTATCGTTATGGCCTCCCGCGACCGGGAGGACATAAACCGGGTCGTCCGGAAAGTCGAAGAATTCGGCTATCAGGCGCATCTCATCGAAGGCGTCGAACGCACCGTTATCGGCGCAGTGGGCGACGAACGCACCAAGCAACAGTTGCTGTCCCTCGAGTCGATGCCGGGTGTCGAAGCGGTGATGCCCATTCTGAAGCCGTTCAAGTTGGCCGGCCGGGAACTTCGCCCCGATCCCAGCGTCGTCGAGGTCGGCCCGGTGCGAATCGGCGCAGGCCATTTCTGCGTGATCGCAGGTCCGTGTTCGGTGGAAAGTCGCGAACAGATTCTCGAAACGGCCCGAGCCGTCAAGGAAGCGGGCGGAAACATGCTCCGTGGAGGGGCCTACAAGCCCCGGACGTCTCCCTATAGCTTTCAAGGGCTCGAAGAAGAAGGCTTGAAACTGCTACACGAAGCGAGCCGTGAAACGCGTTTGCCCTTCGTTACCGAGGTGATGACGCCCGAGCAGGTTCCGCTTGTGGAATCCTATGCCGACATGCTGCAAGTGGGCGCCCGCAACATGCAAAACTACGGGCTGTTGAAGGCTGTCGGAAAAGCCGGCAAACCGGTCTTTCTCAAACGCGGCATGATGTCGACGATAAACGAACTGCTGATGTCGGCGGAATACATCATGTCGGAAGGTAACCCGGACGTCGTGTTGTGCGAGCGGGGGATTCGTACGTTCGAAACCGAAACCCGCAACACCTTCGACATCTCGGCGATTCCGGTGCTCCGCAAGCTGAGTCATCTCCCCGTCGTCGCCGATCCCAGTCACGCGACCGGTCATTGGGATATGGTGATTCCCATGGCAATGGCAGCGCTAGCGGCCGGAGCCGACGGGCTCATGGTGGAAGTCCATCCACGCCCTATGGAAGCATTCTCGGATGGTGCCCAATCCTTGAAACCGAAACGTTTCCGTGAATTGATGGACGGCGCTCGACGTTATCTGGACGTGGCCGGCAAGACATTGGGGTAACGATGGCAGATCAGGAACTGGAAGAAGACCTCGAGTCTGGCGACAACGAGCCGATTGAAAGCCTCGGGCGCGACGAAACGCGTCAGGCCTTGCACGCGCTCCTTTTTGTGAGCGATCGGCCGCTGAGCGCGGATCGATTGGCCGAGGCCCTGGGCGACATCGATCGAGACGTGGTGGCGACCCTCCTGGACGAGTTGCGCGAAGACCTGGACGAGAAAGGCGCCCCCTACGTGTTGCGCGAAATCGCGGGCGGGTATCAACTGACCACCAAGGGCGCCTACGCGCCGTACATCCGGCGGCTTCTGCAAATCAAAAAGAGCAACCGCCTTTCGCGCGCGGTGCTCGAGACGTTGGCGATCATTGCATACAAACAACCCGTCACCCGTTCGGAGGTCGAGGCGGTTCGCGGCGTCAGTGTATCGCACGCCTTCGACATTCTTCAGGAAAAGCGCCTGATCAAGGTGGCCGGCATCGCCGAAGTGCCGGGACGGCCTCGCTTGTATCGCACCACGGAAGAATTCCTCGTGCACTTCGGGATCAAAAGCCTCAAAGAGCTTCCCAGCATCGAGGAATTGCGTGAGATGATGTAGTCCTCGCCAAGGCTTCCGCCCGTCAAAAGGAAATGATTGTAGATCACCCCTCATGTCGATCGTGTGAGGAAAACCGGGTTGTCTCGTCATGCGCCTCCAACAATTCATAGCCACCTGCGGGCTTGCGTCGCGCCGGCGCGCGGAAGAACTCATCGTCGAGGGACGCGTAACCGTAAACGGAGTAATCGCGCAACTTGGCGCACAGGTCGATCCTCTTACGGATAAGATCGCGGTGGACGGACGCACGCTCGAACCGGAAACTTCAGTCTATATTCTTCTCAACAAACCCCGGGGAGTCGTTACCACGGTGCGGGACACGCACGGCCGAGGTACCGTAATGGACTGCCTGGCAGCGCTTGATGCACGCGTGTTCCCGGTCGGTCGGTTCGATCGGGACGTCGACGGTGCTTTGCTCCTGACCAACGACGGTGAATTGGCATTTCGACTCACGCACCCGAGGTTCGAAGTGACGAAGACGTACCGCGTATGGGTCACAGGCGATATGTCGGTGGAGACGGCCGCCCGCTTGGCCAGGGGGGTCATGCTCGACGACGGCCTGACGGCCCGATGTCAGGTGAAGATCCTGTCGCGCATGCGCGGACGCACCCAAATCGAACTTGTCCTGCATGAGGGCCGAAACCGCGAGGTCAAGCGTATGTGCAATGCCGTCAACCACCCCGTGAAGCAGTTGTCGCGTATCGCATTTGCCGGCCTAACCGTGAGAAACCTCAGCGCAGGCGAATGGAGGCAGTTGGACTCGGAAGAAGTCGCGTCTTTGCGCAAACGTGTCGGACTGGAAGATCTGAAACCAGGATCACAAGGTATCGACCATGACGAGTGAGACGGCGAAAATCGACGACTCGTCTCCGTTGCAGCCGGGCCATACTCGCGAGGCGCTTTGGCAACGTCGCATACGCTTGGAGCGCGCGTTCCAGCGTGCCCGCGAAGCGGGCGAGGGCGATCTGGGGGATCGATTGTCCCGTTCGCGCGTGCCGGAATGGATCCTGCGCGGTGTCGGTTTATGGAACCGCGGTATTCGGAACGCCCTCCGGCCGCGTCTGGTCGAGCGCGATCTACCCGTTCCCGCGTTGCCGGACCATTTGCAGGGATTCCGTCTGCTGCACGTCTCAGATTTCCATTTCAACGCACAGTTTCCCCAGTTTGCTCGAATTGTCCGCGACCTTTTATCTGGCGTCGAGGCAGACCTGTGTGTGTTTACGGGGGACTATCAGTTCTCGCATCGCGGGAACTACGATCGCGTCCTGCGCGATATGGCCATTGTGATGAAAGGGATATCGGCACGCCACGGAGTCCTCGGAATTCTCGGTAACCATGATCTCTCGGTGTTCGTGGAACCCTTTCGGGAATTGGGCATCGACATGTTAATCAACGAAAACCGCCGCATCCGGGCTGCAAATGGCGGACTTTGGATCGCGGGGGTTGACGACCAGCACCGCTACCACTGCGAAAGTCTTGCACTTGCGACCGAAGGCATCCCTCCCAATGCCTTCACGATACTCTTGGCCCATTCTCCCGAACTTGCCATGAGCGCCCCAGGCTACGGCATTCGCGTGTACCTGTGCGGGCACACGCATTGGGGGCAGGTCCAGTTGCCGGGGGTGGGCGCGCTGACGTACAACTCGCGGTGCGCTTCCCGCTTCTGTGAAGGATCGTGGCAGGTGAATTCTATGGCCGGCTACACGACGGCGGGAATCGGCACGACCGACCTGCCCCTCCGCTTTAACTGCCCCTCGGAAGCGTGTGTCCTAACCCTGGTACCGGCCTGACTCTTCGGTCATGTCCGGCTTCCAGACGAGAACTTTCGCCTTTCCCTCATTCTTGGATCGATACATGGCCGAGTCGGCCCGAGCGCACAATGTTTCAAAATCGCTTCCGTCGCGGGGGGCTTCAACCAGACCCGCGCTGAAGGTCAGCAGGCGGGATCCCTCTTCCTCGGAAAGCTGCTTGAACGTCGCGTGCATACGCTCGACGATTCGCAATCCAATATCCTCGGGCGTTTCGGGGAAATACAGGACAAACTCCTCGCCGCCATACCGGCCGACGATGTCGACGGTCCGGATGTCCTTGGTCAGCGCGGCCGCCAGTTGCTTCAAAGCGTGATCGCCCGCGGCATGGCCGAACTCGTCGTTCACCCGTTTGAACTCATCAATATCGAGAAACACCAAGGTCGCCACCGCCGGATAGCGCTTGATGCGCTCCAGTTCGCGCTCGATTTCACGTTGCAGCGTTTGCCGGTTCAGCAGCTTCGTGAGCGGATCCAGGCGCGCGACACGCGCAAAATTCTCGTGCCGCCGCAGCACGGCGTGCACCCGGGCCAGCAAGACTTCCGGATCGAAAGGCTTCGTGATGTATTCGTCGGCTCCGGTGGACAATCCGTGAATCTGATCTTCGGCCGTCGTCTTTGCGGTCAGGAAGATAAAAGGAATCTCACGGAGGACGGGGTCGTCGTTGATGCGCTCCCGAAACGTAAATCCGTCCATTTCCGGCATCATCACATCGCACACAATGAGGTCCACGGTGACAATATCGAGCTTGTGGAGGGCGCTTACACCGTCTTCCGCGCTGAATACCTGGAAGCCCGCTTCCGAGAGATTGTAGGCAAGCAGCTCCGAGGTGTGCGGATCGTCCTCGACGACAAGCACGGTATACGTTCTCGGGTCTTCAGTGATGGCGTTGTCCATTCCGAATCAGGATTCCCCAGGGTTGTCCGGTGTTGGGGCCGCGAATGGAAGACGAACGGCGAATGTAGTCCCCCGGTCCACCTCGCTCTTAACCGTGATACTGCCTCCGTGGAGTGTAACCATTTCTTTCACCAAGAACAATCCGAGCCCCGCGCCAGCGGATTTTCGCGTGCCGCCCTTCACCTGATAGAAACGTTGGAAAATGTTATCGAGGTGCTCGGCCGGAATTCCAATGCCCGTGTCCGTGACCTCCAACACCAACTCGTCGTTGTCGCGGTGTGCGCGGACGCTCACCGCACCACCCGGTGGCGTGAATTTCACCGCGTTTTCCAGCAGATTGCAGACAATCGTGTGGAACTTCGTCGCGTCGGCGGACAGGGGCGGAAGATCGGGTTCAAGATCGCGTGCAAACTGAACCTGCTTGGCGGTCATCGCCGCGTTAAGCGATCCCGCGGCGCTGGCAATCTGGTCGGAAACTTCCACCATGGTGCGATTCATCACCGCACGGCCAGACTCGATCGATCCAATTTCCAGCACTTCTTCAATCAGTTTCATGAGCCGCTCCGCCTCCTCGTCAATGATGCGAAGAAAGTGCTCTCGTTTTTCTTGTTGCATAACGGGATTGCGCAATAGCGTGTTCACGAATCCCTTGATCGACGTCATCGGCGTGCGCAATTCGTGCGAAACTCCCGACACAAAGTCGGTCTTCATCTGGTCGATCTCACGCTCCTTCGTCACGTCGTGCAGGATCGTTACGTAGCAGTCCTCCCCCTGAATCAATTCGGGGATACGCGAGCGCGTGACCGAAAGGGTACGACGGCTGGGTCCGCTTAGATGCACGTCAGCTTTCGTGATATCGCTCCCGGCCTCTGCGGTCTCCCTCCACATGGCGCTGAATCGCTCATCTTCCAGGAGCCCGAGAAAATCCGTCGCCAATGGCTCGCGGTCGGAAAATCCCAAAAGATGCTGGGCCGTGTGATTCATCATGAGGACGCGGTCGCGCGTGTCCGTGAGCACCACGCCTTCACCAATTCCGCGCAAGATCGTTTCCAATCGATTGCGTTCCTGGGCCAGGATCACAGCCTTGCGCCGGTTATCGGCCTCGATCTCGCGACGCTCCACCGCCTCGCCCAGCGTTCGGGCCACCGCGTCGAGGAGTTTGCGTTCCGAGGCCAGAAAGGGCTCCCCCGGCGACGTGGTGCGTACGTCTTCGATGTAGAAGACCTGCACCATTCCGCGTGCTCTTCCTTCAACGACGATCGCGGCGGATTGCCCCCATTGCGTTTCCTTGAATCGTTTGCTCGTGTATTCCGTTCCGTCGAGGATGATTCTCGTGCGGGCGAGATCCGGATAGCGCCAGGCGGGAGGTATCAACAGCACCAAGTCCTGGCAGATCTCCTCCACGGACTCGCGTGTCCGAAGCGATTCGGCCAAACCATAGATGCAGGACAGTTCTTTCAGTTGCTGTTCGAACGTCACGAGAACGCGTTGAAACCGGGTTTCCGCCTGGCGGCGCTGCAGTTCGCCCGCCGCACACGCCGCGAAGAGGCGCAGGAGGATGTCCCGCGAGGAAGCCTCGTCGAAGGGTTCGGGATCGTAGAGGGCGAGAAATGCGATGCGTTCGCCTTCCCCATGCTCGACCGTTATGCCGATAAAACTCTGCGCCTTGAGGCGTTTGGCCACGGCGCAGGCCGGATACCGCTTGGCCACCCCCGCCCGGACCGTCAATACCGCAGGCGTCCCCTGCAATACGTCGCTCAGCGGCGTACCCTCAAGCGCGAACTCCGGCTCGTCGACGAACAACCCGTCGCGCCACGTTGCAATGGGGATGGCATGGCCGCCGCGTGCCTCGTTGTAGGTTGCGACCGTCGCGTACTGCATGCCGCATGACTGGGCAAGGTTCCGGACCAACGCGTTAAAAAAGTTCTCCTGGGTGAGGGCGCGAGTGACTTCGAGAAGCGCGCGCAAGTCGGTGTGGGCGAGATGGACCTCCGAGATATCCTGTACGTAGGCGTAGCCGCAATCCTCGCGCGGCGCCCCCTGGAGAAGGAACCGGTAGAGGTGGTCGTCGAGTTGCGCGCACAACCAAGTCTGCCGGCCTTCCCGAATACACGCGGCAAGATCGAGATGGCCCGCGCCTGGGAGAATCGCCGTCAGCGAATTGCCCACGTCTTCGTGAAATGCGGTTCGGGCGGCCGCGTTGACGCCGATCAGAATTCCAGACGCGTCGAAGACGAAAATCGGGCTCGGATTGAGTTCATCGATGGTTCCCAATCGGTTTGGCTCAGTCTTTTGCGCCATCGGTCAGGTTTGGTCCTTTCCAGCATCCAGCTCTGTAAGAACTGTACCCGAAATGGATTGGCGGCGGCGAATTTGCGCGGTACTTTGGACGATGAGGCAGATCCGACGCGGTGTGTATGCAATTGCCCGCCTTCGGGTTGCGGGGACTCGACTCACCACATGTCGCCGGTTTCGGCGCGTGTCAACACGGCTGGATACTCACGCCGCCCTGCGGTTGCGCCGCCGCGCGCGCACGCCCAACCCAAGAAGCGTCGAGACAGTAAGGCCAAGCATGAGAACGTCGCCGACCCCAGCGCGCGACGCTTTAGCGCCGCCCTTGGGTGAAACCCGATTAAAGCAGGACTGAACCGGGCGAACGTCACGCCGGAACGGTGTCGCTTCCGAATTTGGATTCCCCGCCAGGTCGGTGCATACGTTGGCGTGTATATCCGCCCCGACGGTTCCAAGGGTGGTCAACGGCGTGATGGTGAAATAATAGACATTATCCGATCCGCTGAATCCGCCCAAGTCGCCGTTCAGCGCCGTGATATCCGACAGATCGAACCCGGTAACGGAACTACTGAAGGTGACTGTAACCGGTATCACGGTGATGATATTGGTCGGGTCCGGCGTGCTCGAGGTCATGGTTACGGTGGGTCCGACGTTGTCGAAATCGCGGCTGAACGTCTGTGCCTCGGTATTGCCGTTGCCCGCGGCGTCTTGCGCCACACCGGCTGCGATGTCTGCATTGACGGTCCCGACGCCCGCCGGGGTAAGGTCAAAAGAATACGACGCCCCGCTCCCGTCAAAGTTGGTCACCGTCGCGTTGGTGGGCACGATATCCGTCACGTCGAAACCGATAACGACCTCACTGAACGTCACGGTCACGGGGATCGGCGTCACGTTGGTGGGATTGTTCACCGACGACGTCATCGTGACCGTCGGCGCGATCAGATCGAAGTTCTTGATGTACTGGCGCTCCGCTTCCGCGATGCAGGCAAGCGCGTTGGCCGCAAGTCCGGTCAACTCCTGACACTTGTTCCGCGCCGCGACCTTGCTCGGCTGGCCGGTGACATAGTTCATGAGGGCGCAGGTTTCACCGGGGCCCAAGGTGAGTTCGTACTCCCAGAAAGGGGCGTCACTTCCGGACACGAATACGATGTCCTTCAGGCCAACTTGGCGGTTGGGCCCTTGAAACACATGGCCAAGGCGCGGCGACGGCGACGTGCCGCCGCTATAGTCTTCGAAACTCACGGCCCAGTTGTCCGCCGTCGTCGCGGCTGCCGGAGGGTTGGACGTTTCAGCGAGGACGGTATCGGTGCCGGAGCCCAAGTTGCTGTAAATGATTACGGAGACGGTTTCGGTCGCCCCGCCAATATTCTCGAACGTGTTGATCCAGCGGCAGAATTCGTCGTTGTCGGGCACGAACACTTTCCGGTTCACCACAATGTTGCCGATGGTCTGGTCGGCAAAGATAAACTGCCGATTCGAACAAGCGCCATCGGGCGACGTGCCGCCGTTCATGTTGTACACAACACCGTTCACGAACAGATTGTTGTATCCGTCGAAAGCGTTTGACAATACGGCCGGCGTCGTGCCGCCGCCGCTCGTCGTCGCAGCGACGGAGGTCGTGTAGGCCGCGTCGCTCACGGCGCCAGATGCCATGGAACTGGTCGAGAACGTGACATCGGAATTGATGAAATACTCCAACCCCGACGCGTCCACCAGGGAGAGACTCCCCACGCCGGCCATCGCGGTCTGCGCTACCGTTATCGCTGCGATTCCTACCAGAACGCCAATCCGCTTCATGTGTGCTTCTCCCAACCGGATAAGATCTTGCCCCGTCCCACTTCTTGCTGCTACCAGCGGTGCTCTCCTCGGCGCCTCGCCGCCCCCGTCACGCCACTACCTAACACTATACACAAAAGCGCCACCCGTTACGCCCGGACGCGCTAACAGGAGGATTCACCGTCTGTTATCGACTTCAACACATCCTCCGGCGTCATCTCGGGCCCCATGTCATTCACACCTTCCCAATGACCCGGTTGCACGCGTTCTCCCAACTCCCGGAAGAACGTATTCTTCTCTCTCGCGCCGGCGAATCGGGAGCGCGCCCAGGCGCTCGTGTACCCCATACCGCAGCGAGACTGCAGAACTGTGTGGCCGTACATGAGTAGGGCGCCTTCCAACGCCGGTGCGACAAGGGGGGCCATTTCCGGCGCGTCGAAGTCGTCGACAAGCCGTTGGCCGTACGCGTTCATTTCCGTGCCCACCAGCATCGGCAAATTCCGTTCGACGGCCAGCGCAACGATGCGGTGCAATTCGGCCACCTTCTTGGCTTTGACGTCGCGATCGGTGACGTTCCAGTTCCGGTCGGGGATGACATTGATCGCCGCGACCCCCTCGGCCATCGCCACGTCCAGCAACTCCTCGATATCGCGTTCGCCCCCGCTCGTACCGTCCAGCCATCCGTAGGTGGGAATGGCGCCGGCTTCCAGGATGAACTCGGTGACCGCCTTAAACGCGGGAAAATCCGGACCCTCTGGCTTGACGTAGCCCACCCCGCCCGCCTTCATGACTTTCGAGCGGAAGTACGCCTGAAATACGGGCGGTTCTTCGAACATTTCCTTGATGGTCGCTCCGTCGCCTCCAAGCCGTTCCGCCCAGAAGACCGCCCGCTGACCGTCATCCGGCATGAGTTCCCGGGACTTCCGGTCGAAGGCCACGCATATATGCCGTTCCGTTGCGTTCCCATTGGGCGACAAGGGCAATACGTCCCCCTCGTAGTCGACCCGCACGGACCCCATATGCGGGTTAATCCTCGCCAACATGGATTGGTTCCGTTGCTGCGCGGTTTCTTTGAGTTGTGGAAGGAGCCCCGGAGTCGTAAGTCCTGACGCGGTAAAGCCGGCACCGATATGGTACGCAATGCCCGGCTCGCCTGGCGAATTGATTTCCCGCGTCGAAAACTCCGGCAAGTAGACCCGCGTCTCCAATCCCGTGCAGGCCCGCAATCCCAAAAGACGGCACGCATCCAGGAATTCGTCCACTCCGTCAAGCACGTCGAAATCAATTAATCCCACCGCCGCGAGACCCATGCAACGCGCTTGCCAGGCAACTCGGGCCGGGGAATAGCCGTACCCGTTGAAGGAAAAGAAAGAGTGGCAATGGAGGTTCACCGCACTTCCGGTCTCCGGCAGTTCAATGCTACCGGCGCGCGCAAGATCCCAGAGTTGCTCCAGCGCGGTCCACCGCATCCGCGGATCAAAATCGTTCAATTGTGCTTCCAGCACGCCTTGGGTCGGCGACATATCGTAGAACTCCAACAATTCGGTTATGGCTTCTGTCTTCCGGCACGCGGCCGCGTGCCTGCGGCAGGCACTCGTCCCCCCTTGCGGTAATAGTACCGACCATGCGTCTCAATACCAAACTCAGCGCCACATTCGAGCGGTGTGGCACAGCCGCCCTCGGCTGTGTATTCTTGCCGGGAAAACTTGGTAGGCTAAGCTAAACGTTTAGCCGGAGTTATCGATTCTCCAGAAATACTCGAAGGGGATTGCCATGCAATACCACATTACCCGCCGCGATTTCTTCAAACACAGCCTCGTTGTTGGCGCGGGGATGGCTGCCATCGGCTGCGCGACGACGACCACGCCTACCCGGCAGTCGATTGCCTGGAGTCCCACGCTGGAAACGTATCGCGACGAGAAGACCGGCGCGTTGGTGCGCCGTCTGACGAGCGGTCCCTCGAAGGACGAGGTGATCTATCAGACCCATCCCATGTGGGTAAACGGGATGGAATACCTGATATTCCGGTCAGACCGGTCCAGCGGGGGAATGAAACCGCACATCCTGGAATCGCGCACCGGGATCATCCGCCCCTTGTCGGGAGATCCTGTAGACGACTACGTCGTGGCGCGCCAAAGTGCCGCGGTGTATGTGTTCCGCGACAATGCAATCTGGGACTGCGACGTAGTGCGGGCTTTTCATGATGGCGCGCCGGGCAAATGGGTGGCCGATTGGCCGCAAGAGTTCATGGGTCACCTCGGCATGATGTCCCTCGACGCAACCGAGCGCGTCCTCTATGCGGGCTTCTCCTACAACCGCGACAAGAAGTACGGAATCCTGGCCATCGACCTTCCTTCAGGCAAAAGCAAGCCCATCACCACGGTCGATTTTCAGGTCGGCCACGTCCAGGCAAACCCCGTGATCACCGGTCTCGTCAGCTTCTGCTGGGAGACCGGCGGGGACGCCCCGCAGCGCACGTGGGTGGTCGATGTGAAGGACGGCATCGCCCGCCCGTTCTACATAGAAACCTACGAGGAGTGGGTGACCCACGAAGTCTGGTGGGGAGCGGACCGGATGCTCTTCACCATTTGGCCGTACGACGACACCCACAAGGCCCAGCCCCACGGCGTCGCCGAGGTGGACTATCCCTCCGGCGATCACCGCATCATCTACCAGATGCCCGCATGGCACACGGCGGGAAGTCCGGACGGCCGCTGGGTCATGGCCGACGATTTCCAGCGCAACCTCTGGCTCATCGATCCCAACACCGGTGAGCGCCGTTTGCTCACCCAGGGCCACAACACGAAAGGCGTCGACACCCATCCCCACGCCTCCTTCACACCGGACAGCAAGGGGATCGTCTTCACTTCCAGCAAATTCGGCAACGCCGGATGTGTTTCTCGTCGAAATCCCGGATTGGGACTCATTGCCCGTCGAATAGTGTCAGTACAACTTCCCACGATCTACGATGCACGTTGCAAGAGAAACATCCCCCTCGACCCTCCGGGTCTGCCCCCTTCAAAGGGGGAGAGGCTTACCCGCGCTTCGCCTGGCGGCCGCGCCGGACCGATACTTGCGAGTTGTCTGTACACCGACGTGCTTATCGAAAGCGGGGGTTCGCAAAACTCCCCCTTTGAAGGGGGATCAAGGGGGATGTTCTTCGGGTGATGCACCCATCGCGGAGTGTTCTCCTTCTGTACGCGTACTTAGTCGTCGATGCCGAAGGCTTCCTCATGCAATCGCCACCGGACCGTGTGCGCTTCACGTAGATCGTCGAACCGCACGAACGGGCGATAGCCGCCGCTGACCACCGTGGCGCGGTTCGCCGGTTCGGCGCTAATGATTTCGGTGTTCGGCGGAAACACCATCGATACGGTGTTCTCCCGCCCCAGCGCCGTATTGTTCCGAAACACCCAGTCCCCGTTCTCCTCCTGGTAAAGACCCCACTTCTGGTCTTTGACCGTCGATGACTTGGGCTCCATGTCGTGAAGCCATACCGTGTACCGAACCCAGTCGCCCTTGTCAACCGGCGTTCGCAATTCGGCTTCGTAGCGCCACATGGTGGAGCCGACTTTGATTTTTTCCCAGTCCAATTCATTGCCGTACGCGTCGTACCACACCATGTCCTCCTGTGGGAACTCGACGCCGTCATAAAGATGCACGGTGCGATCCGGAATCTTGCTCCAATTCTTCTCCTCCACGTGAAACGCGCTCGTCATCTTCCCGTCCGGAGCGAACCAGTACGTGGCCTCCGAGCGGCCGTCGAAGATCCCCCGGGCAAAGTGCCACGCCCAGGTCTCCGCAGCCACGACGGCGGGTACAATGATCGCCACCGAGCAAATGCGCCCCAACGTCTTAAACGACACGCGGTTCAACATTCTACGCATCAACATCGTGTGTACCTCCGTTGCCTTCGCCGTTCTCCGACGACAACGCTTCCAGCCGCGCGGAAACCTGCGCAAGCCGCAGTTCCACCTGCTTGATTTCCTTTGACGTCGCCATGCGGCTGTCGACGATCCAATACCAGAGCTTCATCAGCACGCTGGATTCGAGGCCCAGCATCATCATGAAAAAGCCCAGCAGCATCTCCCGCGTGTCGCCCGCCTTGGCAATCCACCACGCGCCGAAGAACAACAAGGCCAAACACCACAACACGCCGGTCGTCAGCTTGACCATCATCAACTTGCGGCCGTAGTCAAACTCCTCGACCACCTTTCGGCGCATGTCCTCATCGGGGGCATCTTCAATTTCCATCACGCCCCAGATGAAGTCGTGCAATCGCCGTTCTCCGTTTTTCATGGGGTCGATTCCTCCATGTGCCGGCGCAATTGTTGCCGGCAGTGGTACAGGCGGGACTTCACCGTGCCCGGGGAAATCCCCAGCACGTCCGCAATCTCCGCCACGCTCAACTGTTCGTAGTAAAAAAGGCCCACCATCGCGCGCTGTTCTGCCGACAACGACTGGAGCGCGGTCTCCAATGCCACGTCTTTGCCGTCCGCACGAGACGGCGGAGGCGGCGCATTAGCCATCTCCTCGAACGAACGGTCCCGCTTGCGCCGCCGTTGCCGTTTTCGGACCCAGTCGATGGCCTTCCGATGCAGCACACGAAACGCCCACGCCGGAAACGCCACCGGGTCGTCCAACCGGCCCAAGCCACGGACCATGGCGATCCAGGCCTCCTGCGCCACGTCCCGCGCCGCTTCCCCGTCATTCGTCAACGCAACGGCCTGCCGCACCAGCCGCGGATGCCAGCGGCGCACCAATTCATCCAACGCCCCTGCGTCCCCCGCCTGGCTCCGTGCCACGAGCCACTCGTCATACAGCTTTTCCCGCTGGTCCATACACATAAAGGTCGCCCGACAAGGTGGATCGGTTCAACCTAGAATCGGCCGTTGAATCTCGCCTTGGCGCTTCTCGTGCTCGTAATCGTTATCGTAATCGAGTTGTGGACATGCAACGTCCTCACGAACGAAGACCTTCGGGGAGACGATTCACTCAAAAGGTGACGAGCAAGAATCCGGTAAGCCACGGAACTGCTCAATCATGGGGACCAAGCATCGGGCTTAACTGCCGTTTTGAGGTTCAATGCGAGGTGCTTGGTATACGAGCAGTTGCTGGATCGGCATACTGGCCTGACTCCTGCGGGCCGGTACTCATGGGCGCGTGCGAAGGTGGTCCAGTATGGGTGATCCGGTGTGGGACCGGCGCCCCTGCCGGTCAACCCAGCGGATGTAGCGCAGGCGTCCTCGCCTGCAAATCTGAGACACAACCCCAAAGAATGCAGGCGAGGACGCCTGCGCTACATCCGCTCGTTCGCTACCCCAGATTTGGGCGAATTACCCCGCCGCGGGAATCTTCCAGTAGAGTAACCACTACGAAGGACACGCCCCATGAACGCCAACGACGCCATCTACCTCGAACGCTGGATCCACCACCGCGAACCTGACGCGTTCCGCGAGATCGTCACCCGCTACGCAGGCATGGTTTACGGCGCCGCCCGCCGCGTCCTCGGCGGCGCCGACGGCGCGGAAGACGTTGCCCAGGAGTGTTTCCAGACCCTTGCGACCGCCGAGAAAACTCCGTCCTCTTACCTTGGCCCCTGGCTCCACCGTGTCGCGACAAACCTGGCACTCAAACGCGTACGCACCGATACCCGCCGCCGCGCGCGCGAAGAAGCGTACATCGCCGCACAAACCACATCGGTCCAACCCACATGGGACGACATCTACGACCACGTGGACGAAGCCATCGCCTCATTGCCGGACGAAATGCGCGAACCCATCGTAGCCCATTACCTCGAGGGGTACAGCCAAACCGAGATCGCACGGGCACTCGCCATCCCCCGCCAAACCCTCACCAACCGCATCCACAAAGGCATCGACGAAATCCGAAAGACGCTCCGCCGACGCGGCATCGAAGTCGGAGGGGCGGCGTTAGGTACCCTGTTCGCAGCGCATCTCGCCGAAGCGGCGGTCGCGCCGGCGTCGCTACGTGGGGCTGCCGGGAAAATCGCGTTGTCCGGCGCGCATCCGTCGGCAGCGGCAGCACCGGTGCGAAGGTTGCGGCCGCGGTCTCCGCGAAGTGGGTTGTTGGACTCGCGGCCTCGCTCGTTGTAGGGGTAGCTACGCTGACGTTGTTACCGAGATCACGTGCGTGGTTCTCGAATGAAACCGTACGGCCGGTAACCACGCAATCGGATAGCTCCTCAGGGATTGCTGCTGAAACCGCTGACGTGTCACGGAGAGCGCTGGTGCAACCGCAAAAGGCGCCGGAAACTGTAGTAACGGCTGCGGCCCGCTCGCTTACTCAGGGTACTGTGTCGGGGAAGGTCTACGACGCCCAAACCGAATCTCCGATTGCCGGAGCATACGTGGTGCTTCGACGCTCCGACCCCACGGGCGATAAGCCGCCGCTCACGGAAACCGGCAAGAATGGCGAATTCCGGTTCGACGGACTGCCGCTGGGCACATACACGTTGAATTACGCCATGCTCGGTCTTCGAGAGCCCCCATCAAGCGAAGCCAAGACCATTCGCCTGACGCCCGATGAAAGCGCCGCGGCCATCGATTTTCCGGTAGTCATGGGGCCTCACCTCCACGGGCGCGTTGTCGATCCGGAGGGGCATCCGGTAGCCAAGGCGATGGTCTTTGGCATACGCAATCTAGGCAAGATCTCCGGACTCATCGTGCAAGACCTCTCCGCTGCCGATGGCACATTCGACCTCTACTTCGGCCACCAGCCTGAGCAGGTCCAATTGTTTGCCGGAACACACCCCGATCTCGGCGCGCAAGGCGACCGCTTGGCAAGCGATATCGTGGGGCCGTTCTATCCGAATGAAGACGGCACACCTGAAATCGAACTCAAGCTCCGTACAACGGCGACGATTTCCGGCACCGTTCTGGATACCGACGGTGTGCCGGTGGCGAATGCGCGTGTGATACCCCGAAGCAAGGGGGCGGGCGAGGGGACGGAAATGTGGCGACCCGCCGAAACCGGAGAGGACGGGGCATTCACGCTTTCCGGCTTACTTGCGGGCTCGTACGACTTGGATTTGATGCCGCCCGATACCGAGCGTTTCATTCATCCATTGCCTCCCAACGACCGGCTTGACGTGGTTTGGGGGGAGACCAGATCGGGGCTTCAATTGGTTTTGGACCTCGGGATCTCCATATCCGGCACGTGTATGACCGTGCGGGCCAGCCGATAGGGGACGCTTATGTGCAAGGTGGAGGAAGCTACGCGCGAACGAAGGGCGACGGTTCGTACCAACTCACGGGACTGACTCCTGACCGCTGTGAAATCTCGGTTCGCCATGATGAATACGTTGACAACAGGTTACCCCAAGTGGCGGCGGGCAGCACCGGCATCGACTTCATACTGGAGCGCCGAGGCGCGATTGAAGGTCAGGTTATCGACGCCTTGACGGGGCAACCTATCGAGCGCTTCAGAATTACGCATTTCCCCGAGCCATACACGCCCTTCTATCCCGGTTGGGAACGAGACCTGAAGGAACAGTCCGACCCGAACGGTGCGTTTCGCATCGCCAACGTCACTCCCGGAGCGGCGAAGGTCGTCGTTCTGGCGGAGGGCTACCTGCAAGCCGATGTCGATGTGGAGAAGGTGCTCACCTGGACAGACCGTGAAGGATGTCGTAATCCGCCTACAGCCAGGACTGACCCTGGAAGGCCGCGTCGTCGATACCAACGGCCGTCCCCTCTCAAACGTCGGGATAATCCCAAGTACGGTGCGCCCAGGATTTCCGATACCGCCAACCATCACTACGCGAACCGGCGATGACGGAACATTTGTCTTGACGGGCTTGTCGGAAGAGACTATGACAGTCGCAGCCGTACTGCCCGGGATACGCGCCCTCTGTTGAATCCGTCTCCGTCGCGCCGGCGCGAATGAACCGACGTGACGATTACGTTGGCTTCAGGGGCAGCCATTCACGGCACGATGTACGTTAACGGGGTGCCGTCGCCGGAAAAGTCGTCCGAATTGCACGCGTCTGCGCAGATCGGTGATGCACCGCAGACGACAACAACTTCAAACGGCGGCTACCACTTCGCTGAAGTTCCCCCCGGAGAGGTGATTGTTTTGGCGACCCTTGACGGCGATTTGACGCAACCGTTGACTCAATATCGCACGCTCAGCCAAAGAGCAATAGTCTCGGACGGACAGTCCTTGATTTTGGATTTCCGCTATACCGCTGGCAACGCGTCAGTCGAAGGAGGTCGTAACCGATAGAGCTGAGCCCATCGCAGTGCGCAGGTCACACTCCTCGTGGATACCTCGTCTGGGAAGGAGGAGCATTCATACGGACGATGAACCCGGAAGACAACAGGCATTTCCGATTCGCTGGTTGTACCCGCAGGATCCGCTCAGCTCAACGGTCACCGAACAAGTGGACACAATAACCGGCGCAGTTCTTTCGACATAGGCAAAGGCGAGGCCGTCACAAAAGATATCGACTTCGCTGAAGGCCGCGCAAGTATTCAGGCCAGGGTTACCGGCCTGCAACCCGAGGAGAAGATGATGCTCGTGGCGATCCGGGGCGAAATCGAGGCCGGCGAGTATACGGAGTCCCTGTCGGAAGTGTTGCGGCGGTACGGTCCTCAAACCGCCGGGCGAAAGTCAACAAGTCGAAAACGGCGACTGCGACTGGTACGGACTCGAGCCCGAGTCGCTACACCATCGTCTCCGCGGTTTCCACGGGCGTTTCCGGCGCCATTCTGGTTGACGCCACGACTCCCTTTACCCTCGTTCCCATCGAGGTCGATGGCAAGACAACGCAATTGATTGACATTGCCGCGCGGTAGCGCCGGACTAGTGCCCTGAGTTTCAAGTTCCTTCCCAATGATCCCGCGCCATGGGCAATCGAAAGTTCCCCTTGGAGGACGGGCCGACAAAAGTGAAAAGACTGCGGGACACGGACAATTCAGTGTGAACCGAAAACGCTGTAGTCGTCGGCACGGCGGCAAAACTACGACCATTTCGGCACATATTGTCTCTGGAGGTCCTTGCTGTCCCTACTGTCTCTGAAACGCCCGGCCAGACTTCTGTCGGCCCTATCGTTGAAAGGGATTCAGGGGGTTGTTCCCATCCAATCGTCGATGTGGCGTATAGAACGGACTAGGAACCGGTCTCATAATCTTCGCCAACATCCCCTCAAAATCCGCGCGCCACGACGCAGACAAACCATCAACGCGCAGCACCTTCTCGATGCCCTCCCGATTGCCATTGTCGAAAAACCGTACGTGATTGGCGAATTGAACCGTGACTTGTTCCGGGTCGAGTCGCATGAGTTCGATGGGATCGCCCGCGGCGAGTTCGCCTTCTTCCACGACGCGGAGGTAGAAGCCGGAGCGTTCGCTTTCGAGGAAGAGTTTGACGATCTCGGGCATGCCCATGCGGATGCCGAGTTTGAAACAGGGCTGGCGCGGTTGCGTGACCTGGACCACGGCGGTTCCGACGCGAAAAACGTCGCCGATATGGACCTCCGTTTCGAGCAGGCCTTCGGTTGTAAGGTTCTCCCCGAACTGGCCAAAGGTGAAATCGCTGCGGTCCAGTTGCTCGCGCCAATAGGCGTAGTGTTCGTAGGGATAGGCGTAGACAGCCTTGTCCGCGCCGCCGTGGTAGCGCGGGTCGGCCTGGCCGTCGCCGTCGAGATTATGCTTGGGCAGCGTGATTCGGCCCGACACCGGGCTCTTGAAGATGCCGGTCATAACCGGTCCCTTCGGGCCCTCTACTTCACGGGGCGTGCCGACGTTTAGTGATACCAGGTGCATGTTGTAAATCCGTTAGGTGGTTTAATCTCTCAATTCAAGAGAATACACAGCCGAGGGCGGCTGTGCCACACTCGCTTGTCCAATAGTCAATCTTTCGGTTACCTGTCGCTGTGATTGGTTAGGCCAGTACCTCTGACGGAATGGGATTGCACGACGTATTTACACTAAGACGTGTGGCACAGCCACGCCACGGCGTGACTGTGGTCTTTGAGGCATGAAATTCAATTCCGACCGTGGTTCCTTGACTCACTCCATCTCCACATACCGGCGTGCCCACGCGGCAATCACTTCGCCGGCGTACCGGGCATCGGCCTCTTTGCTCAACAGAGTGGTCGGCCGTGTCCAGACTCACAAAACTCTTCGGATGCCGCGCCGCCTCGAAGAGCTTCGCCCGCGTTATCGATGTGGACCGTCGTGTCCTCCGGCGAATGCAGGATCAGCAAAGCCCGGCCAAGATTCGCGACTACTTCATTCCAGTTGTCGTGGCGCAGGCTCTCCAGGAATTCCCGCCGGATCGTATACGTCTGCCCACCGATGGTGACTTCCGCCGCACCCGTCTTCTCGATGTCCTCATTCACCCGCGACAAGAGGTCGGCGAGACTTCCCGGGCTATGCGGCGCCGCCAAGGTAACGACGGCCGTGCACGCCGGGATGAACTCCGCCGCCTGCAACACCGCCGCTCCTCCCAGCGAATGCCCCAGCAACAGGTTGGGCGCGGCGTAGTGCTGCTCCATGTACCGGGCTGCCGCCAACAGGTCCTCCACATTCGACGTAAACGTGGTCTCCTCGAATTCGCCGCCGCTTTGTCCAAGCCCGGTAAAGTCGAAGCGGAACACGCCCCACCCACGGTCGGTCAACGTCCGCGCGATGTTCACGAGGCCTTTGTAGTCCTTCGAACAGGTGAAGCAGTGGGCGATGAGCGCGTAGGCGCCCGGGTCCCCTGAGTCGGGATGGTCGATACGAGCGGCCAGTGCATGCCCATCGCTGCCTGCGAATTCTATGGAGGTTGTCTTCATATTATCTTCCGCCTAACCAGAACGATTCCCCAGTAGGAATTCGTATGTCTGTCAAAAATCCGTCAAGCGAAAACATCCCGTGGTCCCCAGGGTTTCGAGAATTTGGAATTGGGCTCACGTGATGCGAAACGCGAATTCAACGGTTTCGTTCCCGTGAAACGCTTGATAATCGGTGGTTTGATCCCGACGAATTCGCAATTGCATTCGGGCAATTCCAAGGAATGACACTCCGTCATTTCCTCCCACTCTAAGCAGTTCGTCGAGGACAATTATTGACGGCATAAACTCAAGCATCACGTTTGTTTCTCTTTCAGTATCGTCTATATGCGCCTGCGATTCCGCAGCACAGACGTTGATATACTCCTCCTCACAGATGCCGGCGGCTGGTCACAGCCTTTGTGCCGGGGCCAACCATAACACAAGGAAACGCTGCCATGAAGCAACGACGTTTAGGAAAGAACGGACCCATGGTTTCGGCCATGGGCCTGGGATGTATGGGAATGTCCGAATTCTACGGCGAGGGCGACGAGAAGGAATCCATCGCAACGATCCATCGCGCACTCGAATTGGGAATCAGTTTCCTCGACACCGCCGACATGTACGGCGTCGGCGCGAATGAAATACTCGTCGGCAAGGCGATCCGCGACCGGCGCGACCAGGTGGTGCTCGCCACCAAGTTCGGCGTCGTACGCTCGGAAGATGCCGGTTTCCGCGGCGTCAACGGCAGTCCGGACTATGTCCGCCAAGCCTGCGACGCAAGTCTGAAACGGCTGGGTCTGGACACCATCGATCTCTACTATCAGCACCGCGTCGATCCCAACGTGCCCATCGAAGACACCGTCGGCGCCATGGCGGAACTGGTGAAGGCGGGCAAGGTGCGCTACCTCGGCCTGTCCGAGGCGGCCCCGGAAACGATTCGCCGCGCGTGCAAAGTGCACCCCATCACCGCGCTTCAGACCGAGTATTCCCTGTGGAGCCGGGAACCCGAGGCCGAGATCCTCGCCGCGTGCCGGTCCTTGGGCGTCGGTTTCGTCGCATACAGCCCGCTCGGCCGGGGCTTCCTCACCGGCCGAATCACCAAGTACGAAGACCTCGCCGAGGACGACTATCGCCGTCACGCACCCCGCTTCCAGGGTGAAAACTTCCAGCGCAACCTGGACCTGGTCCATCAGGTGGAAGCCCTGGCGAAAGAGAAAGGCTGTGCGCCCGCCCAACTTGCTCTGGCATGGGTCCTTGCGCAGGGAGACGACATCGTCCCCATCCCGGGCACCAAGCGGCGGAAGTACTTGGAACAAAACGCCGGTGCCGCCGATCTGGCGCTTTCCGCGGACGAGTTAAAGCGACTCGACGAGGTCTTTCCGGGCGATGCCGTCGCCGGCACACGCTATCCCGAGGAGATGATGGCTCTGCTAAACGGCTGAGGCGCCTTCGGGTATCCCCGTTTAACGGGCATAATCTTGACCGATCCGGCGTTGTCAATGCAGAGTATTGACCGTATTGGGGTCTTTCCCCCGCTTGAATGAAGCCGGGAATTTGGCCTACAATACCGTTTTTCCAAGCGTAACCGATTTCATTGCAAGGCACGCGGAGAAAGTCGGGCGCCGGCGAGGGGCCAGGTCGTGAGTACCGAGGCATACCCGGCGCAGGGCAGATAGTCAGACGCGGTACCGGGTCCCGTCGGTAGGCGTCCGTCCTCGGACGCACCCAAATTCCCCTATGAGGTGAGCGAATCGTGGCAACCAACGTAGAAGAATACGATGTAGACGAGATTGTCGAGGCCGAGACACGCGAGTGGCTCCAATCCCTCAATTACGTCATCGAGAACGAGGGTGCGGACCGGGTAATCCATATTCTGCGTCAGTTGCAGATTCGAGCCCAGGCCGCCGGGGTCAAGTTTCCATTCACGGCCAACACGCCCTATGTAAACACCATTCGGCCCGAAGACCAGCCATCGTATCCCGGCAGTCGCGAAATCGAGCGGCGGATCAAGAGCATCATCCGATGGAACGCCATGGCCATGGTCGTGCGGGCCAATCGCGAGGAACACGGCATCGGCGGTCACATTTCGACGTACGCGTCCGCCGCGACGTTGTACGAAGTCGGTTTCAACCACTTCTTCCGGGGCACCGGCAAGGATCACAGCGGCGATCAGGTCTACTTTCAGGGCCATGCCTCCCCCGGGATCTATTCGAGGGCCTTCCTCGAAGGCCGATTGTCCATCGAGCAACTCGAAAACTTCCGGGCGGAGTTGCAGCCGGGTGGAGGATTGTCATCCTATCCGCACCCCTGGCTCATGCCCGAGTTCTGGCAATTCCCGACGGTCTCCATGGGGCTGGGTCCCATCATGGCCATTTACCAGGCCCGCTTTAACCGCTATCTCGAAGACCGGGGTCTCAAAAAGGACAACGGGAACAAGGTCTGGGCGTTCCTCGGCGACGGCGAAACCGACGAACCGGAAACCCTGGGCGCGATTACGTTGGCCGCGCGCGAGAAACTCGACAATCTAATCTTCGTCATCAACTGCAATCTCCAGCGCCTGGACGGCCCCGTCCGCGGGAACGGAAAGATCATTCAGGAATTGGAAGCCATCTTCCGCGGCGCCGGCTGGAACGTCATCAAGGTGGTCTGGAGCAGCGAATGGGATCCCCTGCTGTCCCAGGATACCCAGGGGCTCCTCGTGAAGCGGATGGGCGAAGTCGTTGACGGCCAGTACCAGAAATATACGGTCGAAGACGGAAAATACATTCGCGAACATTTCCTCAACGGCGATCCGCGGCTGCTCAATCTCGCCCGGGGTCTCACGGACGAACAACTCCGCAAAATCAAACGCGGCGGTCACGATCCCGAGAAGGTCTACGCCGCGTATCACGCCGCCGTTAACCATCAGGGTCAGCCGACGGTCATTCTCGCGAAGACGATTAAAGGCTACGGCCTCGGCGAGAGTGGTGAAGGCAAGAACATCACCCATCAGCAGAAGAAACTGAACGAAGACGAACTGCGCGAATTTCGTACCCGCTTCGGGATTCCGATTTCCGATGAAGACGTGGCCCGCGCGCCCTTCTACCGGCCCGCCGAGAACAGCCCCGAAATGGTCTACCTTCGCGAGCGGCGTGATTCGTTGGGCGGGTACATGCCCACGCGTGCCACCTCATGTCAGCCCTTCGAGATGCCCGACCCCGCTGCCTTCGAAGAGTTTCACGAGGGTTCCGACGACCGCACCTTCTCCACAACCTTCGCATTCGTGCGGATATTGGCGAAGCTGCTCCGCGATAAGAAGATGGGCAAATACGTCGTGCCGATCGTTCCGGACGAGGCGCGCACGTTCGGGATGGAATCCCTGTTCCGCCAGGTTGGCATCTACGCGCACGGGGGACAACTCTACGAGCCGGTCGATTCCGACAGCCTCATCTATTACAAGGAAGCCAAGGACGGACAAATCCTCGAAGAAGGGATTACCGAGGCCGGTTCCATGTCGTCATTCATCGCCGCGGGCACGGCCTATTCAACGCACGGCATTCCCATGCTTCCGTTCTTCATCTTCTACTCCATGTTCGGATTTCAGCGCATCGGCGACCTGATGTGGGCAGCGGGAGATACCCGCTGCCGGGGATTTCTGCTGGGCGCCACAGCGGGCCGCACCACGCTCGCCGGCGAAGGCTTGCAGCACCAGGACGGCAACAGCCACCTGCTGGCCAGCACCATTCCGAATCTCGTCACCTACGACCCCGCGTTCGCCTACGAACTGGCGGTCATCCTGAAAGACGGTATCCGCCGCATGTACCAGGAACAGGAAAGCATCTTCTACTACATCACCGTCGGCAACGAGCCGTATGCAATGCCCGCCATGCCGGAGGGGTGCGAAGATGGCATCCTCAAAGGCATGTACAAATTCCGCGCGGCAACGGACAAAAAGACCAAGTTGAAGGCGCAGATTCTCGGCAGTGGTTCCATTATGAACGAGGCGTTGAAAGCCCAAGAGATCCTCGCCGCGGACTACGGGGTCGCGGCCGATGTATGGAGCGTCACGAGCTACAAGGAACTGCGCCGCGACGCACTGGAATGCGAGCGCTGGAATATGCTGAATCCCGGCGCGAAAAAACAGAAACCCTACGTGGCCGAATGTCTCGAGGGCGAACAGGGCGTGGTGGTCGCGGCTTCGGACTACGTGCAGGCGCTGCCGGACATGCTGGGCCGATGGGTTCCCCAGCGGCTCGTTTCTCTCGGCACGGATGGATTCGGCCGCAGCGAATCGCGCCGCGCGTTGCGCGATTTCTTTGAGGTCGACGCGCGGTTCATCACGCTCGGGACCCTTCACGGTCTCGCGCAAGAGGGCAAGATCAAGCCGGACGTGCTGCAAAAGGCAATCAAACAACTCGAAATCGACCCCAAAAAGCCCAATCCCTTGCGCGACTAATATTGCGGATGAATGCAGTGGAAGCAGAGGGCCCACGAATCGGAAGAGGTTCCAACGACCATAGGATAGACTGATGGCTACAGAATTCAAATTGCCGGCACTCGCCGAAAACGTTGACGAAGTCAACGTGACGAAGATATTTGTCTCCGAAGGCGACGAAATCCAAAAGGATCAGCCCGTACTCGAGATCGAAACGGATAAGGCCGCCGCCGAAGTTCCGTCCGACGTGAGCGGCACGATTTCCGAGATTCGTGCGAAAGAAGGTTCTCCCCTGCGCGTGGGGGACGTGGTCCTCGTCGTGAAGGATGGGGCCGGCGCAAAGAAGAAAGACGAGGCCCCTGCCAAAGAGGAACTCAAAGAAGAGGAACCGAAGGCGGTAGAGCGAAAGCCGGAAGAACCCAAGGCCAAACAAGAGAAACCGAAACCGGCGGCCGAGGAGCCCCCAAAACAGCCCGAACCGCAAGCCGCTGAAGAGGCCCCGGCCGAACCGGAGCCGCCCCAAGAAACCCCTCCGGCGCCCGCGCGCCGTGCCGGTAGCGGTCCCGTGCCGGCAGCGCCGAGTGTGCGCCGTTTGGCCCGCGAGATCGGCGTGGACGTTACCGAGGTGCCGGGTTCCGGTCCTGGCGGTCGCATCTCCATGGACGACGTCAAGAACTACGCGCGTCGCGTCAATACCGACGTGCGCGGTCTCTCCGGCGGCGTAGTTTCGATTCGCACGCCCTTGCCGGATTTCACCCGGTGGGGTGAAGTCGAGCGTCAGGCGATGAACAGCGTGCGCCGACGCACCGCCGAAAACATGGCCACTTCGTGGTCGACGGTTCCGCACGTGACGCAATTCGACAAGGCCGACGTGACCCAGCTCGAGGAACTGCGGAAGCGCTATGGCAAACGCGTCGAAGCGCAGGGCGGAAAACTGACCGCAACGGCTATCCTCGTGAAGGTCTTGGCCAGCGCGCTGAAGAAGTTTCCCCAGTTCAACGCCAGCATCGACCTCGCGAACAACGAAATCGTCTACAAGCAGTATTACAACATCGGTGTCGCGGTGGATACGGACCGCGGACTGTTGGTCCCCGTCATTCACAACGCCGACCGAAAGAACATCGTCGAGATCGCGGTCGAACTCAGCGGCCTCGCCGAGCGCGCGCGGCAGCGCAAAAGCAAGATCGAAGAAATGCAGGGCGGCACGTTTACCGTCAGCAATCTGGGCGGCATCGGCGGTACCGCGTTTACGCCCATCGTCAACCCTCCCGAAGTGGCGATTCTCGGTGTGTCGCGATCCACGGTCGAGCCGGTCTTTGTAGATGGCGCATTCATCCCGCGCACGTTGCTTCCGTTATCCTTGTCCTACGATCATCGCGTGATCGACGGGGCCGACGGCGCGCGGTTCCTGCGTTGGGTAATTGAAGCATTGGAGCAACCCTTCCTCCTGTTCCTGGAGGGGTGACGAATATCACTTCTATGCGCGCGCCTGCGTGCGAATTGACCCTCTTCGAGTTCCGTCAATCCGCCGGGCAAAAGACCGGGCGCGCGGTACTGCATACTGGCAAGGTCGTTCAGCAATCGCTGAACGCGACCGGCGCGACGCGGCACTGCCGCCCGCCGCGCTACAGCGGGATACACTATGAGTGACACGAACGGAAAACACGGGAAGAAAGTGACGGTTATCGGCGGCGGCCCCGGTGGGTACGCTGCCGCATTCAAGGCAGCCGATCTCGGGCTCGACACGACCATCGTTGACTTGGAGCCGAATCCCGGCGGCGTCTGCCTCTATCGCGGGTGCATCCCCTCCAAGGCGCTGCTGCACGTCGCCGAGGTCTTGACCGATGCGCGCGAAGCCGAGTACTGGGGCATCAAGTTCCAGAAACCGAAAATCGACCTCGACAAAATGCGCGCGAGCAAGGACGCCGTCGTCGGCAAGATGACGGGCGGGCTCGGCCAGCTTTGCAAAGCCCGGAAAATTACCTTCGTTCAAGGCCGGGCCAGCTTCGAGGATTCCAATACGATCAAAGTGACGGATGACAAGGGCAAGGAACAAATCCTGAAGACGGATTACACCATCCTTGCCGCCGGCTCCCGACCGGCATCGTTGCCCGATCTCTATCTCGAATCCGATGCCCTTCTAAACTCGACGACCGCCCTCCAGATTGAAACTATCCCGAAAACCATGCTGGTCATTGGCGGCGGGTACATCGGCCTCGAACTGGGCTCCGTGTACGCCGCACTCGGCAGCAAGGTCACCGTCGTCGAGATGACCGGCTCGCTCCTACCCGGCGCGGACACCGACCTCGTCGCCGTCTTAAACAAGCGAATGGAGAAAGTCTTCCAATCCATCCTCCTCAACACGAAGGTCGCGGAATTGAAGCAAGTCTCGGGCGGCATCGCCGTCACGTTTACCTCGGAAGACGGCAAGGAACGGACGGAGACGTTCGAGCGCGTGCTGGTCAGTATTGGCCGCAAACCCAATTCCAGCGGTTTAACCCTCAACAATACCGGCGTCACCGTAAACTCTCGGGGATTCGTCGAAGTCGACGCGCAACGGCGGACCAACGATCCCGCCATCTTCGCCATCGGCGATATCGTGGGCGAGCCCATGCTGGCCCATAAAGCCTCCCACGAAGGCCGCGTCGCGGCCGAGGTCATTGCCGGACACAATGTCGCTTTCGAGCCCTTGGCGATCCCGGCGGTCGTGTTTACCGATCCCGAGTTAGCGTGGTGCGGTCTCACCGAGAAACAGGCCCAGCAGCAAAACCGGAAAGTGCACATCGCCCGGTTCCCCTGGGGCGCGTCGGGCCGGGCCTCGACCTTGCATCGAGACGACGGACTCACCAAAATCATTACAGACCCGGATACGGATCAGGTCCTGGGCGTGGGGATCGTCGGGCCGGGAGCGGGCGAACTCATCGCCCAGGGGGTGATCGCCATCGAGATGGGCGCGACGGCGGAAGACATCGGACTAACCATCCATCCGCACCCGACGCTCAGCGAGACGATCATGGAATCCGCCGACCTGATCTTTGGTCAGGGCACGCACGTGTACCGGCCGGCTGGAAAGGACTAGAGTATTTTAACTTTTTCCGTGTCCTCTTAATCGTACTTCGTACTCGGTCTCGTACTCGTACTCGAAGAGATGAAGAGTCTTGGCGCGGTGGAGAAACGACGTGTTGGGTCAGCCAAACCGCAACGTTTCTCGCCCGATGCTCCGAGTACGAGTACGAAGTACGAGAGCGAGTACGTGAGGTCAGCGGCGCTTACGAGAAAACTCAAACTGCTCTAGTCCGAGACGGGTAGGGGCCATCGTTTCGAAGAAAAGCGTACGCGGGGTTGCCGATGTATCAGGATAAGAAGGTGGTCGTCGTCATGCCCGCCTACAACGCGGCAGCGACGTTGCGCAAGACCTACGACGAAGTAATGGCGCAAGGCATCGTCGATCTCGTCATCGTCGTGGACGACGCAAGTGGCGACGAGACGCTCGCCATTGCCGAATCGCTCCCCAACACCCAAGTGCACCGCCACGAACGAAACCGCGGCTACGGCGGCAATCAGAAGACCTGTTACCGGCTGGCGATGGACGCAGGCGGCGACATCATCATCATGGTCCACCCCGATTATCAGTACACACCGAAACTCATTCCCGCCATGGCGGCCATCATCGGCAACGGACTCTACGACTGCGTGCTGGGTTCCCGCATTCTCGGCGGCTACGCCCTGCGCGGCGGCATGCCCTATTGGCGGTACGTTGCCAACCGTTTTCTCACCTTCGCCGGCAACCTGATCATGGGCGCTAAACTGTCGGAGTTTCACACCGGTTACCGGGCCTTTTCCCGCAAGTTGCTGGAAAACCTCCCGATTGACGTCAATTCCGACGACTTCGTTTTCGACAATCAGATGTTGGCCCAAATCCTCTGGCAAGGCTACGGAATCGCCGAAGTGACCTGCCCGACCCAATACTTCGCCGAAGCCTCGTCCATCAATTTTGCCCGGAGCGTGAAGTACGGGTTCGGCTGCCTCGGCACGGCGATGCTCTACCGGCTGGCCCGCATGGGCTTGCTGCGCTCGTCCCTGTTTCCGGTCCGCGTGGATCGCGTCCCGTAGACTTCCCGTCAGCCTTAACCTCTAACCCCACAGTCGGCGGAGCTAGAGGTGTGGCACAGCCGCCCCCGGCTGTGGTCTCTTCGAGTATCAAGCGTTCGGCAAATGATTTCGTGTACAATGTCTCCATCGGCGCAGGTTCACTGCCGCCGGGAATATTCCTGCTGTCTGGAACGTCTTTGTTCCTAACGGTTTAATTGACAGACATAAGGATCCCATTCGTGCTGAATTCCAGCCTGACGCATACAAATCACGGTCACGTTTTGTCCATTCTCCTGCTCCTGATGATTGCCGGAACGGCTCTCGCCGCCGATCCCAATCCGCCGACCATCCATTCCAATCAGGGCGCCTGGCCGATCCGCCGCCAGTGGAACGTCGCGGAGACCCACCACTACGCCCAGTGGGTGGAAAACATTTACCGGATGAAGACCAAGGGCAACGTGGAACAGCGGACCGCGAAGCTGGAACGCATTCTCACCGATCCCGAGATGAATCTGCTCGAACAGCCGGAGTTTGCGGGGGAGGGGAGCAATCCCCAACTGCCGAAGAGCACCATCCGTTTCCTGCACGCGGTCACCGACTGCGCCAAACTTACGCAGACGCTGCCGGCCTACTACGCGTACCGCCGCGCCTTGCCCTGGATGATGACCTACGTCACACCGGTGAAGGGCGATCCGCGCATTTCGCCCAACAACATCCCCGTCGGGTATGAGAGCAGCTTCACCAGCTCCTCACCCGATGCCTTCTTCAAAGCGGCCGTGGGCGGCTACGGTTCGGGCAACTACCGCGTGGAACCGAATAACAAAAATTCCCAGTGGTCCGACTCCGTACCCGTCGCCATCAATCGCGAATACCTGTTGCCCGGATGCATGAACTACACCGACGGCCACTGCCTGATCCTGGGCGAGGTCGACAAGTATGGCGAATTGAAATTCCTCAATGCCAGCACCACCGTTACCAAGGACATCTTCACGTACAACGGCATGAATACCGTGGTCGGCGTAACGCCCTTGAACCGGGACGACCCCGTCCATCCCCTGGAAGGCTGTTTCCAGGGCCTCCGCGTGATGCGGTATCCCATTGCCGAAACGGACAGTTCGGGCCGTGTCATCAAGGTGCGCCGCCGTACCGACGAGGAAATGCAGGAGTTCGGCATGTCCATCGAGGAATACGCGAAGGTCGCCGACATGGTGAACGGTCAAAAGATCGTCGAAGACGGCTATACCCTGCAAAGTTTCCACGAGTTCATCCGGTACCGCATGAAGACCGTCGATCGGATCTGTCCCGCGCAATTCATAAAAGAGTACACGGATGAAATGCTGGACATGTGGAAGGCCCGCGAGGTCTTCGTGCAAGAGGCCTGGCAGGACGTCCAGAAGAACGGGCACATTGTCTATCCCGAGGAACGGTCAGACGAGAATATCTTCCAGGCCAAAGGACGATGGGAGACGTGGAGTTCCCCTTCGTCCGACGTTGACCGCCGCACCAAGTATTTCTATCTCGCCGACTGGATGGACAATGCCATTCGCTGGTTCGAGTCCCAGCCCCAGTTGGTCGATCTCACCGGTTTCGAAAAATACGACATCAAGACCTCTTCGGATTTGGCGCTCGCGATTGTGAAAGAAAAGAATCGCCTTTTTGCCGAGCGCTCCATACAGTACACGAATTCCGTGGGGGAAAAGGTCACCCTGACCTTGACCGATATCGAAAATCGGCTCTACGACCTTTCCTTCGATCCGAACCATCCCCCGGAACTGCGCTGGGGCGCGCCAAAGGATAGCGAGGAACGTGCTACGGCGAAAGACTCATATACCCCGGTACCGGACGGGACCAAGATCCCCATGGAAGAATCGTATTACCTGGAAACGTACTACCGGACCGTCTGCGAGCGCGAGACGGAGATCAGTTGCCTGCGGGGCATGTTCACCGTCGGGTTTCCGGTTCGGGACAAATTCAACGCCCAGCTCGCCAAATGGATGGACGATTCCGTGAAGGTGGAACAACTGGCGGCGCGATAGCGCCTTACGTTGTGTGCGGCGGTCCCGCGCACCACCATATTCGGTAGTAATCTAGGGTAATCTCTTGTCTTTTTGACGGTTTTCATTTACACTCGGATACAGGTTCGCGGATTCGAATTCATCGTCGGGGAACACACGCATGTCGCATGCTGCACGCCTTATCGTTCTCACATGTTTTACTGGCCTGACCGCCTGCGCGGCGTTCGCCCAAACTGCCGACCCGAACCCGCCATCCATCCACAGTGACCATGGCGCCTGGCCCATTTGCCGGCAATGGAATGTCGCCGAAACCCATCACTACGCGAAGTGGATCAATCACATCTACCAAATGAAAACCGAGGGAACCCCCGCCCAGCGCCGGGCCAAATTGGAGCGCGTCCTGACCGACCCCGAGATGAACCTGCTGCTGGACCCGGCGTTTGCGGGCGAACAGGCAAATCCGCAACTGGATCTCGGCGTCATCCGGGCCATGCACTCGATCTTGGATTGCGGCAAGTTGACGGTCGCGCTGTCCTCGTACTACTCGTATCGCCGGGGCCTTCCATGGTTGGTGTCGTACGTGCGGTCCAGCGGCGGGGACCTGCGAACCTCGGCCTACAACATCCCGATGGGCATCTACAGTTCGTTCGATTGCGATTCACCGGCGGAATTCTTTGTGAATGCCGTGACGGGCTTTTGCACCGGGAACTTCCGGGTCGAACCGTTCAACACGAACTCCGAGCTATCCGACACGGTGCCCGTCGCCATCGATCCCAAATACCTCATTCCGGGCGCGCTCCAGTATCTCGACGGTCATGTGTTGATCCTGGCCGACGTAGACAAGCACGGCGAACTGCGTTTTATTGACGCGACCACCGCGGCGTCGCGCGACATCTACGCGTTTAACGGACTCAATGCGGTCATGGGAATTCCCGCGAAAAATTCCAACCGGTCCGGCAATGAATACGCGGGGTGCTTCCAAGGCCTTCGCGTTTTCCGGTACCCCATCGCGATCACCGACGAGACCGGGAAGGTGATCGGCGTGCGACGCCGCACCGACGACGAAATGAAAGCGTTCGGCTACTCGACCGAGCAGTACGATTACATCGAACGCATCGTGCGCCATGAGCCCATCGTCGAGAACGGCGTGGCGTTAACGAGTTTTCACGAGTTCATCGAGATGCGCATGCGGACTACGCAGCGCGTCGCGCCGGTCGAGTTTATCAAGTCGTATGCAGACGCGCTGCTGGACCTGTTCGCCATGCGCGAGACCTTCGTGCAGGACGGCTGGCACAACGTCCTGGCCAACGGTCCCATCCCTTTTCCCGAGAAGAGCCGCACCGAGAATGTCTTCGACGCCGGCGGGCGCTGGGGCGCCTGGACCTCGGCGTCGTCGGACGTTGATTTGCGCACGCGCTACTACTACCTCGCGGACTGGATGGACAATGTCATCCGCTGGTACGAGCGTCAACCCGAATACGTGGACTTGACGGGATTGGAGAAATACTACGTCGCGGATCAGGGCAATCTCGCCTACGCGCTCATGGCGGAGAAACGGCGTATTTTCAAAAGCCGAAAATTCACGTACACGAATTCGCAGGGCAACCCCGTGACCCTGACGCTCTACGACCTCGAAAAGCGATTGTACGACCTGTCCTTCGACCCGAATCAACCGCCCGAGCTGCGCTGGGGCGCCCCCATCGGCAGCGCGGAGTACCGAACGGCGCCTGAGATGTCCACGCCGCTTCCCGACGGCGGACAATTGGCCATGGCCGACGCGTACCGCCGGGAAGGGTACTACCGATCCCTCGGCCAGCGCGAGACGACCGAGAGCTATCTCCAGGACATGTTCACCTCAGGTTACCCCGTTCGAGAGAAATTCGACGGCCAACTCGCCAAATGGACCAACATGGCGGAGCCTGTGCCGCCGCTCATTCCGTCCGGCGTGCGGATTGCCGAACTCCGCAAAGGCTGGGAGTCCCGGCAGCCCGGCCGCATTCGAGCCGCGTCCCGCGAAGGGCACTATCCGGCCGCCGCAACCGTGAACTGATTCCTGAGACGCGCGCCGGCGCGGCAATCCGAAGCGGTCGTCACCATTCCGCCATTGAAGATGCAACCGACAAGAGGCGCGGCTGCGATTGCTGCGCCGGAAGAGGAATGCAGACCTGGCCGAAAACCTGCAAAAACACCAATCGATCCGGTCTCGCCGCTCCCCCTTTGAAGGGGGATTAAGGGGGATGTTCTTCACACGTCTTGACTTCTATAGACCCTGTCATTGAAGGAGGAAACCCATGCGCCGTGTTTTGGCCTGTACGCTGCTCCTGGTGCTGTGCGCTGCATGCGCCCACCATCCCATCGACCATGCATCGCCCCGCAGCCTCTTCCCGACGCCGTCGAACAGCAAGCCGCGACCCGATTACTTCAACCAGTCGTACGGGCCCTACGAGCGCAATGTGCTTGACCTGTGGCAAGCGAAGTCCGACCGGCCCACACCCGTCATGATCTTCTTCCACGGCGGAGGCTTCGTTGGCGGAGACAAGTGGACGCTCGCCCCTCAGTATCTCCAGGACTGCCTCGATGCTGGGATTTCCGTGGCGAGTGCCAACTACCGATTGGCCACGCAGGCGCCGTATCCCGCGCCAATGCTCGACGGCGCACGGGCCGTGCAATACCTTCGGTATCGCGCGAAAGACTGGAACCTCGATCCCAAGCGCATCGCCGTCTCCGGCGACTCCGCCGGAGCAGGCATTTCGCTTTGGATCGCCTTTCACGACGACCTCCGTCAGCCATGGTCCAAGGATCGGGTCTTGCGCAAATCAACGCGGGTCACCTGCGCGTGCGTGTTCGGCGCCCAGTCCTTCTACGACCCGCGCGTCATACGCCGCGAAATCGGCGGACGTTCCTACGAGCACCCCGCGCTCACGTCTTTCTACGGAATCACCTTGCAGGAACTGGACACGCCGTCGGCGTACCGGCTTTACGAAGATGCGTCCGCCATCAACCACGTAACCGCGGACGACCCGCCGGTCATCATGTATTACTACGAAGACTGGGCCAAGCCGGTGCCCGGTCCGAACCCGAACGCCACGCTGTACTTCCCGGACTTTGGAAAGCCCATCAAGGGCTACGGCCGCCCCGGCGAACGGATCCATCACCCGCGATTCGGCACGGCGTTGAAGGAAGTTCTCGACCCCCTGGGTATCGAATGCATCCTGCTCCACCGGAACGATTTCCCCGACCCGCGCAAAGCCGAGGACGCCGCCGGCACCGAAATGGTGAAATTCATGCTCCGGCAGTTTGGAATGATCGACTCCGGGTAGGCCCCGTTCCCAGGCGTTAATCCGTTGCCAGTCGGTGGCTTATCGCACGGGACATGGGGGCCGCTATCACCTTCCTTTCGCAGAATAATCCTGTTTCGATTATCAGCATTCTCTGCTAGAATATCAGACGGGTGCGTATACTCATTTTCAAGCCGAACTGATAGGCGTGTCGGCGACAACAATGTAGCATGAGCGATATGACCCAAGTTCTTTCTCACATTGCATCGGGGGATCCGACTGCATCTGACCAACTCCTGCCCCTCGTCTACGCGGAACTGCGCCGTCTGGCCCGCGCGAGGCTCGCCCGGGAGCGGCCCGGGCATACCCTCCAGGCGACCGAGTTGGTGCACGAAGCCTACCTTCGATTGGTGAACGTGGAGGATGCCGTACATTGGGACTCAAGGGGGCACTTCTTTGCCGCGGCTGCCGAAGCGATGCGCCGTATCCTGGTCGATCATGCACGCCGTAAGCAGCGGTTGAAGCACGGCCGGGGCCTTGAGCGTGTGGAGGGGGACAAAGTCGCTGCTCCGCAGCACGATTCGAGCGACGACCTCCTGAGCCTGGACGAGGCGCTTGCCAAATTTGCGGCTGCGGACCCGAAGAAGGCGGAGTTGGTAAAGCTGCGGTTCTTTGCGGGGATGACCATTCCCGAAGCTGCGGAAATTCTCCACATCTCGCATGCCACGGCCGAACGATACTGGACTTACGCGCGCGCCTGGCTTTTCAGCGAACTCGGAGGTGGCGGGCGTCCGGAGGGGGAATCGGAGCACCACTGAGGGGATTGGCGTCAATTCAGCGCATTATGTGTTGCCGGGCAATTTGAGGGGGGCCCGGGGACGATGTCATCAGAAGATTCACACGTCGAGACCATCTTCTTCGCCGTACTCGAACGCCCTGAACCCGAGCGTGCAGCCTACCTGAGGGAAATGTGCGGCGCGGACACCGCCCTGCGACTCCGGGTCGAGGACTTGCTTCAGGCCCAGGCGCACCTGCAGGACTTCATGGAAACGCCCGCGGCAGACGGTATGCCCTTGGCCGATGTCGTGGACGCCGCCGACATACCCGCGTCCGCCGAAGAACCCGGCACCGTCATCGATCGCTACACCCTGCTCGAAGTGATTGGCGAAGGCGGCTTCGGCGTCGTCTATCTGGCCTCCCAAACGGAACCCATTCGGCGGCTGGTCGCGTTGAAAATCATCAAGCCGGGGATGGACACCAAGGAGGTCATTGCCCGGTTCGAAGTGGAACGGCAAGCCCTCGCCCTCATGGACCATCCGAATATCGCCCGCGTACTGGACGCGGGGAC
The DNA here is from genome assembly GCA_963745075.1 of Candidatus Hydrogenedentota bacterium. Taxonomy (GTDB): domain Bacteria; phylum Hydrogenedentota; class Hydrogenedentia; order Hydrogenedentales; family SLHB01; genus JAHDWY01. The sequence goes on from CAVUWV010000001.1 coordinate 306,942, forward strand.
GACCGCCTCGGGCCGGCCGTATTTCGCCATGGACCTCGTCGAGGGGGTCGGGATCACCGAGTATTGCGACCAGTGCAATCTCGCCACGCACCAGCGTCTTGAACTCTTCATTCAGGTCTGCCGCGCCGTTCAGCACGCCCACCACAAAGGGGTCATCCACCGCGACCTGAAACCCTCCAACATCCTAATCGCGATGCAGGACGGTCGCCCGGTTCCAAAGATCATCGACTTCGGCGTCGCCAAGGCCCTCAATCAGCGGCTCACCGAGCAGTCTCTCTTGACGGCCGGCACGGAGGTTCTCGGCACCCCCCTGTATATGAGCCCGGAACAGGCCGAACAACGGCCGCAGGATGTGGACACGCGTAGCGACATCTATTCGCTGGGGGTACTCCTGTATGAACTACTCACCGGTACAACGCCATTGACGAAAGAGCAGGCGAAAGAGGCGAACTACGACGAACTTCGACAGCTGATCCGCGAGGAACAACCGCCGACGCCCAGTTCACGCATCAGCACACTCGGAGCGACCGCACCGATAGTCGCTGAACGGCGCCGGACCGACCCGCGCAGTCTCTGGCAAATGGTCCACGGCGACCTCGACTGGGTTGTGATGAAAGCCTTGGAAAAAGACCCCGTCCGGCGCTACCAGACAGCCAATGCCTTGGCCGCCGATGTAGAGCGTTATCTTGACAGCATGCCCGTTGAAGCGCGTCCCCCTTCAGTCTGGTACCGGTTCCGCAAGTTCACACAGCGCAACAGCGGCGTGCTAAGCGCCGCCGTCGCCATTCTGATGACCGTCCTCATCGGGCTGACGGCGAGCACCATATTGGTCGTGCAGCAACGCAATATCGCGCGGGCGCAAGCCGCCCGGGCCAGCGCCGCCGCGGTGCGCGAAAGCGAGGCGGCGGATCGTGCCGAGTCGGCGGCCACCGAAGCCCATCGGGAACGGGAGCAGGCCCTACAAGCCCGCAATGTCGCGCTGGAAAACCTCTACTACGCGGACATGCACCTAGCGCTGCAAGACTGGTATGCGGGGAACATCGACCGCATGCGCGAAATTGTCGATGCGCATGTCCCTAAACCGGAGGAGCCGGATCTCCGGGGTTGGGAGTGGTATTACCTTTCCGCGCTGTGCCATGCCGACACAGATACTCTTCGAGGGCACACTGCATCCGTGAACTCGATCGCCATGAGTCCAGACGGCAGCCGGTTGGCCTCCGCCAGCGCCGACGGCACCGTCCGTATATGGGACGTGGCAACAGGACGTGAACTCGAGGACCAGCGTCTGCGCGAGGCTGGGGCGAGCTTTGTGGCGTGGCTCCCCGGCGGCAACACAGCCGTCGCGACCGCCGGAAGTGGGCGGGCCAACATCTGGGACCTGACCACAGGCGCCCCCCGCCAGGTTTTGGACTGTAAGCAGCATGTGCCCTGCATGGCTTTGAGTCCGAGCGGGCAGTATCTGGCCGTCGCCGTTACCAAAGTTGGTGGAGAAATCAGTACAACTGCGACGGGACGTATATACATCTGGGACACGACCTCCGGCAAGCGCGTGCAGGATTTGGTGGGGAATGGTGCAATGGTCTGCTCTATGGCCTGGAGTCCCGAAGGCCATTACCTCGCCGTCGGCAGGAATTGGCCGGGATTCGTCGAGATCTGGGAACCCACCACGTGGGAGCGGGTTGACTACACGCAGGTGCACGGCCACGGGGTCGGTGCCGTGGCCTGGAGTCCCGATGGCCGGTATTTAGCGTCAAGTAGCAATGATCAGACGATTAGCGTTCGGGAAGCCGGCACCTGGAAAACCCTCTACACGATTTCCGGGGCGCACCGGGGCGTCATCAATGCCCTGTGCTGGAGCGGCGACAGCACCCAGATCATGTCCGGAGGCGACGACGGGCTGTTGAAGATTTGGGATGGAGCGACGGGTCGTGCAGTGACTACCGTGCCTGCTCGGCAGCGTCCCATCAACTGTATCGTTTGGGATGACCAAAACCACGCCTTCTTGTATTCCGGCACTGAGGCCTGGATCGGCCGCTGCGACCCGGCAGTTGAACGCGAGAGCCGCACCGTCGCGGGTCGGGAATACCTCGGCTGGAGCCCCGACGGCAAGCTATTTGCCGCGTGGGGACCAGACCGGAATCCCGACACTCGAACCATAGACGTTTTCGACGCCACGACAGGCCAGCGTCAGTTCAGTCTGCCGAACCATAGTCCAGGCGGCGTAGGCTTGGAATGGAGTCCGGATGGAACCAGATTAGCCGTAAACCACATGGGCGTGGTTGTGTGGGATCTGTCCACGCGGGAAAAATCTTTCCACGCGTTAGAGCGCGCCAGTCCCCGAGCTTCCGCGTGGCGGCCGGACGGGCGCGTGTTGGCGGTGGCCGGCCTGGACAATATCGTATATCTCCTCGACGCGATTTCGGGAACAACGCTGCACGAACTCCGCGGCCACACCATAGGCGTCACGGCGATCGTGTGGAAGCCGGACGGATCACTGATCGCATCGGGCGGGTGGACCGACGAAGTCAAGGTTTGGGATCCGGAGACGGGGCGGCTGGTGCTCGACCTGAAACGGCCGCACGTCGGCGCGGACGGCCACCACGGCGTCTGCTGGAGCCCTTCCGGAGACCGGTTGGCTTCCGGATGCTCGAATGGGGAAATCCTGCTCTGGGACGCGGCGACCGGCGAAGAGCTGCACCGTTTACGAGGCCACACGTCAATGGTTCGGACGATTGCCTGGAGCCCGGACGGCACCCGCCTTGCCAGTGGAGGCTACGACCGCTACGTCAAGATCTGGGACCCGGCGACCGGCAGGGAGATGCTCAGTTTGCCCGGGCACGAAAGCTCGATCGATTCCATAGCCTGGAGCCCGGATGGTCGGCAACTCGCCACTGGCGACATCCTAAAGCTTCGTATATGGGATGCTTCCGCCGGATATCAGTTGGCTAAGGAAAAGTAAAGTGTGCTACCCGCGTTTCCGCGCGGTCACAAAATAGAAAAAGGCCGGTGAGTCCAAGGCCGCCAAGCAAAGCACTCACCGGCGCGGCCCAGCCCGGGCGCACATGCGCGCACCCGGCCCGAGGGCTTTGTACGTTCAGCGTAGCGCAGATGGGCCATTTCCTCAAGGAGAAAGGAAGACAGGAAAGAGTTTGAGACAAGACTCGAACAGGCCGCTCTGCGTTCCATTTGATGATCCAGTTTACAGGAGTACCGATGGTTCGGAACTCACCCGATACTGCCATGCGTGGCAGCTTGCTCGACGGCGGATAATCCGCGCCGAGACAAGAAAGGAGTAGGGAATTGGATACGAAAGGAGATTTGACTAAAGGTCTGATCGTGCCGGTCATGGTCATCGCGGCAATATTGGGGACTTCCGTTGTCGAAGTGGCTCACGCCGAAGACTATCTGATCGTTGCCACGGGGGATGACCTCCCCAAGGGCCTCGAAGCGGCCGTCGAAGCTGCTGGTGGTGTCGTGAAGCACCGGATGGACAAGATCGGATTGGCCGTCGCCGAGTCGGAAAACCCCGGTTTTGCGGAAGCGGCCTCGGCCATACCGGGGCTTCAGTATGTGACGCCGGATATCGAGATTCAGGCTTGGGGGACGGAATTTGTGCCGGTTTCCGGTGGCCAGGAGAACGGGGCTCAAGACTACTCGAACCTGCAATGGCCGTTGGATGCGATGCAGGTTCGGGAGGCTTGGCAAGCGCTTGAAGCAGCCGGAAATCCCGGAGCGCGCGGTGCCGGTGTCCGAGTAGCCGTCATAGACCAGGGCATCGATACCGATCACCCGGATTTGGCGCCGAACCTGAATCTGGAATTGAGCCGCAGCTTTGTCGACGAACCACTCGAGCATCAGCTCGGCGGCCCGGTTCCGTTCAGCCACGGCACCTTCGTGTCCTGCATCATCGCGGGGGCCGATGACGGGGCGGGCATTGTGGGCGTTGTTCCGGAAGCGGAACTCGTCCATCTGAAGTGCGGCAGGGATCTCACGGGCACACTGCCGAGTTCGGCCGTCCTGGAGGGAATCTACTATGCAGCGAACATCGGTGCCGACGTCATCAACATGAGCATCGCCGGCTGCTTTCTCAAGTCCGGATACTACTTTTCCTCCATCAACCCCTATCGTGGGTTTTACGTCCAGGCCAATACGGTTGCAGCGGTGGTAATCGCCGAAAAGCGGGCAATAGCATATGCCCAAAAGATGGGCGCGACGGTGGTGGCGTGTGCCGGTAACGATGCGGTGGACCGGGACAAAACGTGGGACTTGGTCCTTTGGCCCGGCGATTTGCCCAATGTCATCGAGGTGTCCGCCACAGGACCTAGAGGATGGTTCTACGATCAAAACACCGACCTTGACGTGCCGGCGGAGTATACGAACTACGGTCAGTCGGTCATCGATCTCGCCGGGCCCGGCGGCTCCTACTTCCCGTGCTGGGTATCCGCCGACGGTTATCCCGGGACCACGCCCTGGTGGGCCTACGACTTGGTCATCAGCGCCACCCACGACGACAGTTGGGGATGGGCGGGCGGCACCAGCTTCTCCAGCCCGTACGTAGCGGGTGTCGCCGCTCTGGTCATTGCGGCCAATGGCGGCAGTATGCACCCGGACCACGTCCGTACCATCCTCGAGCAATCCGCCGATGACCTCGGCAAACCCGGAAACGACGACTACTACGGCGCCGGTCGTGTCAACGCGCTGAAGGCGGTTACCTTGAAGTAACGTCGAAGATACGTCGGCCCAGGTGCGTGGTAGGAGGACAAGAACGGTCACGACAACAGATACACATCGTATACGCTGCCGCGCGATTTCGATTAATCGGGTGGAAACGCGGGGGGCAGGTTTAACGGAATTGCAACGACCATTTCGAAAGGAGACGGAAAAATGAAGAAACGTAGCTGTTGTATCATCGCGGCCGTTTCGGTGGCGGCCGCCTCACTCCTCTGTCTCACGCAAAGCGCGTGGGCAGCAGACATAACCGTGAACGCCGGCGACGACCTTCAAGCGGCCATCGACGCGGCGGCCTCCGGCGACACCCTCTACCTCGCGGCGGGGACATTCCAAGGCGGATTCGTCGTCGCCGGTAAAACACTCACCATCGTCGGCACGGCGGCGGACGCGGCCAACTGGGACATCCAGACCGCTCTCGACGGCCAAGGCAGCCAGACCGTGATGATGGTCGCGCCCGGCGCCGACGTGACGCTCTGCGCGCTGGTGATCGAGAACGGGTTCAGCGCTCTTCCGGGCGGAGGCGTGTGGAACATGGGCACGCTGACCGTCTTGAAGTGTGAGTTCGATGGGTGCTACTCCAACCTCGCCGGCGGCGCGATCATGAACTCGGGCACGCTGCAGGTCGACGGGTGCGCATTCGTGTCCAACTCGGGCCGTGCCGGCGGTGCGATCTCCAACGGCGGCCAGTTCCCCGCACCCGCTCCCGGAATCGCCGCGGTGATCGCGAACTCCGATTTCCGCGACGGTTTCGCGCTCCTCGGCGGCGCCATTTGGAACGTCGAGCAGCTTACCATGGCAAACGACGTGCTAATCGGGAACTCGGCCATCGCGTTCGGCGGCGGGCTTCTCAATGTGGGTGAAGGCGGCGTCTACAACTGCACGTTTACCTTGAACGGCGCCAATGTCGGCGGGGGCATCTGCAACGGCCTGGCGGGCTATGCGGCCACGCTGAACGCAGTGAACTGCATACTCTGGCAGGATACGGCGTCAACCGCTGCTCCTGAGGTCGGATTTCACCCGGATCCCTCCGTCGTCGGGACCGTCGCGTACAGCGACGTGCAAGGCGGAATCCCCATTGAAGCGACAGACGGCGGCGGCAACATTAACGCCGACCCGCAACTTGTCGACTCGGTGTATCCGGTGTACACGTCTCCCTGCATCAACACCGGAGACGACTCCGTCGTCAGCGCCGCCAACGGCTACCCGCAAGTGACCGGCCAGTATGTCGACATGCTGAACAACCCACGGATTTCGGGCGGCGTGGTCGACATGGGCGCCGTTGAGCTCCAGTCCGTGCTGACCGTCTCCGGCGTGAACGTCATGCCCCGCAATGACAAGGTCGTCACCGTCACCGTGCAGATCGGCAATCCCAACGAGGACACCGCCTATGACGTGACCGTGACCGCGGCCAGCCTCAACGGCTCGGACACCAACTCGCCACTACCGCTGGTCTACGGCGCGATCAAACCGGGAGACAGCAAGAAATGCACCCTCCAGTTCAAGGAGGTCCCCTCGGGCGATCAGCTCCTAACCGTTCGCGGCACGTCCTCGCTGGGCGCTTTCGTCGTCACGCAGACGGTGACAGTACCTTAACGCACGGAGCCACCGGTCTCAGCGGCGGAGGCCCGTACAACCGGATCCGCGCCCGGCCGCAGGTCCGCGCGACTGGCGCGGATGCCCAATGAAGCCTCGACGCGGACCGGAACAGATGAAAGGAGGCGTGTCATGTTCAAGAAGAACACAGTGGGGTGGGCGGTCGTGTTGCTTGCCTTGGCTGCGGTTGTGGCGGCGGGTCCGTCAGCCGTGGGCAAGGGCTTCAAGAGCAACTGGCCTTCGAAAGCCAGCTGCAACCTGCTCCCAACGGCCGTGGAGCCTCACGCTTCAGGCCGGGCCAATGTCACTGACGTGACGTTTCCACCCCCGGATTGGTGGGCCCCTCCGTACGGAACGCTGGCGGTCACCGGCAGAGGTCTGACGCCCGGTGAAACCTACTCCGTAACGTACTGCGGCTACTACGGCTGGAACACGTACTACTCCGGAGACGCCGACAAGAAAGGCAATCTGTACCCGCCGGTGCAGTCCATCGATTTGGCCTACGTGGTCCCAGTGATCATTGCCAATGCCAATGGTGAAACTGTGCTCGAGGGAACGGTCGTCCTTCACCGGGACTTGCCGGAACCTTCCTGAGGAACGGGAGCGGCCGGGGAGGCCAAGGCGCCAACCCAGACCCTCCCCGGTCGAAACAGCTCAAAAGAGTACCAGTTGTTGGGGGATTCTGATATTCATCGAGGGCACTTCCTGTCGCGACAATCACGACCCCATGTGGATCGCTACCCAGTTCGAAATTCTTGCTTTAGGCTCGTTGACAAACTCGGCAATCGGCATGACACCTTCGTGCAATTGGACCGGGTTCCGGCTCCATCGTCCGGCCCGCCACGAAATGGTGCAATTCATGCTCCGGCAGTTTAAGATGGGCAATGCGGAATAGTACGGACTGCGTAATTAAGGAGGGGATATGCGTATTCAAGTGCACATGCTTTTGATGATGGGGGGCATGGTGACGGCGGCGGTGGTAATGGCGGCGCCCGCGCACGCGGAAGACCCGGGGCCGGTCAAATGTCTCATGATGGGGATGGGCCCTCACGGCGAAGTCACGATGACCGACGTGTTGGCGGACATTAAAGCCAACTATCCGACGGTGGAGATCACCGCGACGGAAAACGTGGACGATCTCAAGATCGAGAATCTCAAGAATTATGACGTATTGCTCATGGTCCAGATGAAGGTGGACAACAACCCGCCGGATTTCGTGAAAGAGTCGATCCCGCAGTTCTTGAAAGACGGCGGCGGTCTCGTCGTGACGCACTTCGCCGTGGCGAATGTGCAGGAGTGGCGGGACTCCATCGACATCTTCGGCGCGATGTGGGTGAACGGCAAATCGACCCACCTCCCGTATCACGAGTTCAGCGTCGATATAACGAACGAGGCCCATCCGATCCTGGAAGGCGTCAAGCCCTTTACGACGAACGACGAACTCTATTTCAATCTCCTCATGCGCCCGGACATGAACGTGATCATGACGGCCGACGAGGAACGCTTCGGACACACGGTCGCCGAGCCCATGCTCGCGACGCACTACGTGGAAAACGCGCGCTGCGTGTATTTCGCTCTCGGCCATGACGTGAAGTCGTGCGAACCGCCCCAGTACCGGCAAATCCTCGTGCAGTCCATCGAATGGGCCGCGTGCCGCCGGTAGATTTCGACATATTGTTGGCATTGGTTGCGGCGGCGTCCGATTCTATTCGACAGGACGCCGCCGGTTTTTGAAATGAGGGAACCGTCACGCGCGCGAGTGCGTCTCGATGTTTTTGAAGGCTGCTGCGAGGGATTTATCAAGTTGCTTGGCACGTTGGCACAAATCGCTATCGTTTCCGCGAGTCTTTGGCTTCTTATGTCGCACGGGTTGCCGGTTGAACCGGCCGCATTCGCTCCCACCCCCGAACTCGCGTATGCGTTGCAAACTCCCTTCGCCTCGGAGACGAAGGCAGAAAGCGCGGATCAGCTGAAACAACTCGGCATTGTGTTGAGGATGTTCGCGAACGAGAGTCGCGGTGAGGTGTTTCCGTCGCTCGATTCGCGCCCGGGAAACCTGATGATGCGGGCCTCGGAAATCTTTCCCGAGTATGTCGTGGACACGTCCGTTTTCGTGTCTCCTGCCTATCCGGACGCTGCCAGGCTCAAGGAACAAGCCGCGCAGAAACCGCTATCGCTAATCGACGACCGCAGCTATTGGTACCTTGGCTATGCGATACTCAATGAAGATCGGGGTCTTTCCTTCATTGAAGGCTATCGGAAAGCAGTCGAGGAAGAGGGCGTTCCCACGGATGATCTCAAGGCGTCCGGCGGCGCGATATACCGCCTTCGGGAAGGCGTCGAACGGATTCTCATTTCAGACATCAACAATCCGGACGCGGCGGCGCAAGTCCGCTCCCGGATCCCCGTTATGATCGAGCGTCCGGAACTCGAAGGCGGCGGTTCCAATGTGCTGTTTCTCGACGGACGCGTCGTGTTCATGAAGTATCCCGGACCGTTCCCCATGACGAAGAAGTTTATCGAGGCGCTGAAGTCACTGGATGAATTGAAGCCGTGAAATCTGCAAGTGCAGTGCTTTTCAACAGGAGAGCCACCGTGTTGACGACGATCCTGATCACGATGTTGTCCGTTCAATCCGGCGCAGAACCGACCACCGAAGAACCTCCCGCACAGCCGATCCGGCTCGCGCTCATGCACGGCGTGCCGGTGAAGTGGGACGTGGACGCCAACTTCAAGGTTTTTCTTGGCTGTCTGGAGCAAGCCTCGTCCGATCGCGCCGACATCTTCATCACGCCGGAGTGCTGGCTGGACGGCTACGCTGCGCCGGACAAGACATCCACCCCGGAGAAGCTGCGGACCATCGCCCAGGACATGGACGCCAGCCCCTTCATCCAGCGCGTCGCGAAAGAGGCCAAAGATCGTTCCATGATGATCTGCTTCGGATTCACCTCGCTGGAGGACGGCAAGATTTACAACACGTCCGGTCTTTGGGATGCCGAAGGCAACCGGATCGGCGTGTATCACAAGACCCATTTACAGGCCCACGATCTGCAATTCAGTTTCGGACAGAGCATCCCGGTTTGGCCGTCGAAATACGGACCCCTCGGCATGATGATCTGCGCCGACCGCCGCTGGCCCGAAACGGTCCGCACCCTGCGCCTCGAAGGGGCGAAACTCATCCTAAACCCCACCTATGGCTTCCACGGCGACATGAACACGGCCATCATGCGGACCCGGTCTTTCGAGAACCAATGCTTCATCGCGTTCACCCACCCGGAAGAAAGCCTCGTAACGGGACCCAAAGGCCAGATTCTCGCCCAGTGGACGGGCTCCGACCCCGGGGTCCTCGTCTGTGAAATCGACTTGTCCCTGGCCAAAGACGACAACCACCTCCACGACCGCCGCCCCGAACTCTACGGCATCATCACGCAACAAGGGAAGTGAAGCCTAACCAGACTTGCAGAAAGTGCGAAAGGGTTCGAACTGGGGCACGGGCGTCTCGCCCGTGTTCTTCATTTGAGAAACCCGCAATGTGCGATCGGAGAGTGACAGAACCCGAAGGAGTCGCAACAGAAAGCTCAGTTCCCGATCGTGAACTGTGGTCCATATCGTCCATACTGTCCATATCGTCCATAAGGTCCATAAGGTCCATAAGAACCTTCCGACCCTGCACAAATCTGGCAGCCTCAACCGTGGGTAGGGAAAGACGAACGGGGCAGCGGACGCATCGCGGAGGGGCATGAGCAAGGACCACGCAGAACTACTGCGGCGATTCTATGAGTCCAACCGCGCCGAACGGGTAGCCGATCCCGCGCGTCAATGTCAGGCAGATCACAGGTGGAGGCACCTGTGCAACACGGCAAACTGAACTTGTATGATTCCTGGATTATCGATCCGAATTTCTGACAATTCCAAAAGATGCTGATTGGAAAACCGGATACTCAATGCTGACCCGAAACGTGTGGCACAGCCGCCCCCGGCTGTGGTCTTTCAAAAATCCCCGGGCATCCGCCTCGGATACTCGCTCAACTCCAGCAATGCATACAGCAACAGCCCAACCCCGTCCGTCGACTCGTAGTACGGTTTGACGACACCTATCCCGCACAACAGACGGAACGTTCCGTTCAAATCGCTGGCAATTCCGAATGCGTCAATTGTAAGACCCAAAACTTAGTGCTGACCCGAAACGTGTGGCACAGCCGCCCCCGGCTGTGGTCTTTCAAAAATCCCCCGGCATCCGCTTCGGATACTCGCTCAACTCCAGCAATGCATACAGCAACAGCCCAACCCCGTCCGTCGATTCGTAGTACGGTTTGACGACACCTATCCCGCACAACAGACGGAACGTTCCGTTCAAATCGCTGGCAATTCCGAATGCGTCAATTGTAAGACCCAAAACTTAGTGCTGACCCGAAACGTGTGGCACAGCCGCCCCCGGCTGTGGTCTTTCAAAAATCCCCGGGCATCCGCCTCGGATACTCGCTCAACTCCAGCAACGCATACAGCAACAGCCCAACCCCGTCCGTCGATTCGTAGTACGGTTTGACGACACCTATCCCGCACAACAGACGGAACGTTCCGTTCAAATCGCTGGCAATTCCGAATGCGTCAATTGTAAGACCCAAAACTTAGTGCTGACCCGAAACGTGTGGCACAGCCGCCCCCGGCTGTGGTCTTTCAAAAATCCCCGGGCATCCGCTTCGGGTACTCGCTCAACTCCAGCAATGCATACAGCAACAACCCAACCCCATCCGTCGACTCGTAATACGGCTTCGCCGGATGCCCCTTGAACCAGCCGTTCACGTACAACTTGTCGATGGCCTCATCCGCCAGATCGATCGCCGTCTCCAAATCAGCCGGGTCCCCCGTCGCGTAATGCAAGTGCAGAAAAAACGAGATCGCCCGGCCGTAATTCTCCGCGTACGTGCCGCCCGTTTGTTCCGCTTCCGGCAGACATTCCAACAGTTCCTTCTTCCAGCGACGCCCGATCTGCGGCGGGAGGCTCTCGCGGATGTTCTCCGCCCAGTGCCGGGCGCTCTCCAATGCGTCCGGATCGCCGGTCAGTTCATACGCGTAGATCGACGTCTGCGCCGCGATCATCGGGAATTCATACGAAAACATCACCGTGCGCCAGATGTCGATGTAGCCAACCGGCTTCCACAAGTCGTAATGATCGTCCATCTGCTGGTCCATCACCGGCGTCCCGTCGAGCGCCAGCATCGCCCGCCACTGATGCGCGTCCCCGTCCCAGCCGTATTTCAAGTAGGCCTTGATGTAGGCGAGAGCCACGTCTTGAAACCAGGGGTCGCCCGTCAACTCATACGCCCGCAACAACGCCGCCGCATGGGGTCCCGTGATCGTCGTGAAGCAATGGTTCGCGTCGTACCGGTCGCCCGTGCTCGGTGCGTCGGGCGCCAGATTGGTTTCCGGATTGCGCGCGTTCCAGTGCCGGCCCGCCACGATCTTGCCCACGACAGATACTTCGGATCGCCTGTCTTGCCGTACATGAACGCGAAGGCCTGCAACATAGGATCCGCCCGCGAACGCAAAATCGCACCCCACGCTCTTGTCATCGTGGCGATTGAACAGGCCCGTCTCCTTGTCCACCACGTGCCATTCCCAGATCCCCTCGACCTCTTGGCGGAACAGGTCCGGCGTCACGCGCCACATCCGCTCCCATTCCGGCAGGAGCACCAGAATCTCGTGAGGACCCTTGCCGTCCTGGTCACCCCCGGGCGCGTCCGTGTACGCGTCGTAGAAGATATGCGAACCCCAGGCCAACATGCCGTTCTCTTTTCGCGAACGCTCGAAGAAGACGCGGACGTAGTCGTCACAGGCCTGCCGCGTACCGGTCGTCGCCCGGTGAGGTCGCTCAGCGCGTAAAGCGTCCGCAGCAAGGGCTGGTCTTCCCAAAGGTCGCTTCCCGCAGGATTTCGCCGATGCTGGCGCTCCTCACACCGGATATATCCGTCGAGGGGAAGTGGTTCCCGGGGCGATTCGCCCGTGCTCACGTCGATAATGCTCATGAAAAGCGGCGTGGAAAGGTCCCCATAATGATCGCGGCCGTATTCCAGCATATGGTCCGCCTGCGACTGGACGCAGGCTCGATACGTACCGGCCTTGTCCGCAGGGACCTGGCCCAAGACCGAAGCCCAGAGCAGTGCGGCGGCGACAGCGACGCGCATGGACGGAACTCCTCCCCGCAATTGGTGTTAAGTGTATTAGACCACACTCCAATCTTGTGATACCACGACTGCGCATACCGAAACGTTGTGGAAAGTAACAATCCTGGGGTAATTGACCGAATATGCGAGAACTTCCGAATGTAGAGAATGCTGTCAAACAAATGGCAGCTTTCGCCGTTCTATGCAGAAGCGTCAAACTTACAGGATCTTTAGCGATTCTCAACGCCGGTCCGTGACATAGATCGCAATATAAGGGAAATTATAGATATTAGTTCTGGACAATCCCAGGCTCTTCTGATATGCTATCAGTAGAAAGGGTGTCAAAAATGCCAAAGTACGATGTGAATGTAGCATGGGATGATCCGTTCGACCATCTGGCCAATCGACGCGAGTCGGAGCGGTTCGATTTCCGGATCAAAATGTCTATTGCCGTCGAGCAAGCGGGAACGCGTTCGAGGCTGGTGGGGCCCGGAATCGTGCGCAATATTTCTCTGTCCGGCGCCAGCTTGGTGACCAAGCACGCGCTTGCGCCACGCCAGCGTATCACACTCGCGATTCCCACGAAGCGGTTCAAAGTGGCCGAATGTCTACCCGCGTATTTTATGGGTACCGCCGACGTCATACGCGTCGAGCCGCGTGATGACTCCACGATTCGTGCCGCGATCCGGTTCGGCGATTCCTTCACCCAGAACATGGATTTCTCGGTGTTTATCCGTGAGCTGTACGCCGTGCGGCATACCCTCGCCGTCGACTGACGAGAAGCCCTAGCAAACCTTGGACCGCGTATCGAAGTATCTTCGATGCGTGGTTTTCTTTTGTGCCGGCGCGCTTACACCCTGCCACAACACTCTCGAATACGATTACGAGTCGTCATGAAAGGCCTTTCACCGAGAAATGATGTAAATAGGACCTTCTTCTCCAACGGCCCGTGCGCGGATGGAAACAAAGTAGGATGAATGATTCCCGTCCTACAAGATCGTCTCGACTCGCTGCATTCGACTCCCGGGCACCGGATTCGGCATAATCCTGCCTTATTTGCGCAGCACTCGATTTGCGCGTGGTGCATTTCCCCCTTGCGCCGCGGTCTCATCACCGCTGCATCTCCCTCGAAGCCAACACAGGAGGAATCCCGTGGAAGGAAGACTGAATCACGACCAACGAATCTGGCGCTGGAAGATCCTGTTCTCCACCTACATCGCGTACGGCGGATACTACCTCACACGCAAAGTCTTCACCATCTGCAAGACATCCATTGCGGGCGATTTCGGCTGGCAATTGGAAAGCACCGCCCACATCTGGGCGGCGTTCCTCCTCGCGTACATGATTGGCCAGTTCATCAACAGCTTTATCGGGCGCAAGTGGGGCCCGCGCGTGCTGCTGCTGGGGGGGCTGGGGATATCCATCTGTATTAACGTCGTTTTCGGTTTCGCCAATTCGTTCGCCACCTTCCTGGTCTTCATGTTCTTTAACGGACTCGTTCAGGCCAGTGGGTGGCCCGGGGTCGTGGGAGGTATCTCCCATTGGCTGCGCAACAAAGAGCGCGGAACGATCATGGGGTTCTGGTCGACGAACTACGTCGTCGGGAACATGGTCGTGAAATCGGCCGGCGCCATGCTGCTCGCGGCCTACGGCTGGCGCTACGCCTTCTGGGGAATGACACTTCTTACCGTCGGCGTATGGCTGGTCATATACTTCTGGCAAAGAAACAAGCCGGAAGACGTTGGCCTGGACCCGATCGTGGAAAAACGCGAGGAAGACGGCCGCGCCGTGCGCGCCTCGGAAGAAGAGCACATCAGCACCGCGCACTACTTCCAATTGGCGTTTCACCCGGTGGTCTTGACCATGGGGGTTAGTTATTTCTGCATCAAGTTTCTGCGGTATGCCTTGGACTCCTGGCTGCCCGCATTTCTGAACATTCAAGGACTCGACGTGGGCCGCGCCGGCTTGTATTCGTCAATCTTCGACTGGACCGGCCTTGGCGGCGCTATCGTCGCCGGCTGGGCGCTGGATCGCATCTTTCGCGGCAACTGGGCGATGCTCTGTTTCACCATGAGTCTCGGGATGATCTTTGGGTACATGGCCGTCATCTATGTCGGGTCTAACCCGGTGTTGATCGCCCTCTGCTTCGGGATTGTCGGGTTCATGATTTACGGGCCTGACACCATCCTTTGTGGGGCGGCATCGGTGACCGTGGCCGGCGAGGCGAACGGCGTCGCGGTCGCGGGACTGGTCAACGGGATAGCCAGCTTTGGTCCCGTGATCCAGGAGGAAGTCATTGGATGGCTGGTCAGCGGCGATCAGATGGCGGGCATTCGCAACACCAACCGCCTGGCCCTCGGAATGAGCGTTGCCTTTTCGCTATTGATGATCGTAATGATGTGGCGGCTGCATATCACGCACAAAGGCCATCGCGAGCGTGACGAGTTGGCCCAACTCAAGTCCGAAGTCGCGGAGGCAAATGAGGGTGAGCAGTAACATCCCCAATTGGAAAGACAAGATCCTCTTCACCCCCGGCCCATTGACCACCAGCCGGACGGTGAAACAGGCCATGCTGCGCGACCTGGGTTCGCGGGACTTCGCGTTTATCGAATTGGTCAAAGATATCGCGACGCCGGTTGGTCGCGTTAGGCGAATGTACGGACGGGACCTACGAAGCGGTCCTGATGCAGGGAAGCGGCACGTTCTCAATCGAGGCGGTGTTGTCCTCCGCAGTCGCGCCGGACGGGAAAGTCCTGGTCATCGTCAACGGCGCGTACGGGAAGCGCATGATCCAGATGCTCAAGACCTTGAAGATCGACCACGCCGTGCTGGAATGTTCCGAAGACGAGACGCCCGATGTGCGATGCGGTCGATAAGGCGTTGAAAAACGATCCCTCCATTTCGTTTGTCGCCGTGGTGCATTGCGAGACCACGACGGGCATCATCAATCCCATCCGCGAAATCGGGGGACTCGCGCAACGCCGCCGGTGCCACCTATTTCGTCGATGCCATGAGCAGTTTCGGCGCCGTCCCGCTCAACGTTGCCGAGTCAATATCGACTACCTGGTTTCGTCCGCGAACAAGTGCATCGAAGGGGTCCCCGGATTCGGGTTCGTGCTCGCGCGGCGGGAAACGCTGCGCGCAACCGAGGGGTTCGCACGCAGTCTCAGCCTGGACCTTCTGTCCCAATGGCGCGGACTGGAAGGCAACGGCCAGTTCCGGTTCACGCCGCCGACCCACGCGCTGCTGGCCTTCCATCAGGCCCTTCTCGAGTTGGAGGCGGAGGGTGGAGTCGCTGGCCGCGCGGACCGCTACCGCACCAACTACGATGCGCTGCTCCACGGCATGCGCGAAATGGGCTTCGACGAATACCTGGCGCCAGAGCGCCAAGGATACATCATCACCTCGTTCCGCTACCCGTCGCATTCGAATTTCACCTTCGACGAATTCTACGCGCGGCTCAATGACAAGGGCTACGTGATCTATCCCGGCAAAGTCAGCAACGCCGATTGCTTCCGCATCGGAAACATCGGAAGAATCTTCGAACAGGACGTCCGCGATTTGCTCCGGGCAATTCGCGAGACGTTGTCAGAAATGGGTATCGAACTGCAAGCGCAATACACGAGTGTGCACTGACGCCGTGTTATCGGAATAAACTGGAGTAGCTGCTTCATGAGTTTTACCTTTGGCCGTTCCTACCGTGGACCCGTCAAAGCCGCCGTATTCGACTGGGCCGGCACCACCGTCGACTACGGGTGCTGCGCACCAGCCGCCGTGTTTATCGACGTTTTCTCCAAGCGCGGCATCTCCGTTACCCAGGGACAGGCCCGCGAACCCATGGGGATGCACAAGCGCGACCACATCCGCGTCATGTCGGAAATGGAGCCGATCGCGCAGCAGTGGGAGGAGGCACATGGCCACCGTCCCACCGAGGAAGACGTCGAGTCCATGTTCACGGAATTCGTGCCCATGCAGGTCGCCTGCATCGCCGACCACGCGGATATCATCCCCGGCACCCTCGAAACCATGGCCGAATTTCGCACGCAAGGGCTGGGTATCGGCAGTACCACCGGCTACAACAACGAGATGATGGACATCCTCGTCCCGAAAGCCGCCGAAGGAGGCTACAAGCCCGACGTGATCGTGTGCGTTACCGATGTTCCCGCCGGTCGTCCCGCCCCGTGGATGGCCCTGGAGGCGGCGAAGCAACTCGGCGTCTATCCGATGGAATCCGTGGTGAAAGTGGGGGACACCATCGCCGACATCGAAGAGGGTCTCAACGCCGGCATGTGGACGGTCGCTGTCGTCGAGCACGGGAACGAGGTCGGCTTGTCGGAATCGGACCTGGCCCTGCTCTCCCATGACGACCGCATGGCCAAGTTCGCAAAGGCGCGCCAGCGCTTGCAGAAAGCCTGCGCCCACTACGTCGTGGATACCATTGCCGAAGTGCCGTCCGTGGTCAAGGCGATCAACGAACGATTGGCGCGCGGCGAACAACCCTGACCCGAAGCTATAGCCCTCGTTCCCCACATGCATCGTACTCGTGCTCGTAATCGTACTCGTGCTCGTACTCGTACTCGTAATCGTACTCGTAATCGTAATCGACCCCAATTCCGCCTCGCCCCACGAAACCTCACCAGCAAATCTCCCTGTAGTCCGTGAGCGTCCGTGTCCGTCCGTGTCATTTTCCGGTTCTTCTCTCCTGGAACAGTCTGACCTCCGCACGTGTTCATTCCCTATGAGCGGGTTATCGGCCGCCACGACCGAATTCCTGGAGGTACATCATGTCCATTGTCCTCAAACGCGCGTACGATCCCCCAGCGAAAAACGACGGCACGCGCGTGCTCGTGGACCGGCTCTGGCCCCGCGGCGTGTCGAAAGAAGACGCGAGAATCGACCGGTGGCTGAAGGAAATCGCGCCAAGCAATGAATTGCGCAAATGGTTCGGGCATGACCCCGGCCGCTGGAAAGAATTCAAGACGCGGTACCGGAAGGAACTTGACGACCGGTCCCAGCAAGTCGAGGAGTTGCGAGCATTGGTGAAAAAAGGCCGGGTGACGCTGGTCTATTCCGCCAAGGATACGGAACGTAACAACGCGGTAGTATTGCGAGAGTATCTGGAAGAGCGGCGCTAACCGCGTCTGTTAAATCGCGTGACGCCCACTCTTGAAATACGCGCTAACCGCCCTCCACTTCCGTATCCATATACGCGCGCGACCCCGTCGTTTCCCGTTGTCCCTGGTACTTGCCCTTATACGGAGTTTCCACAGGTCCGTCGGACAACGCGATCACGAGTTGGCAGATGCGCCTTCCCGCTTCGATACGCATGGGAGCATGGTTCGCGTTGAAGAGTTCGAGCGTAATCGCCCCTTCAAACCCCGGATCGACCCACCCCGCATTCTGAATGAACAAGCCGAGACGCCCAATCGAACTACGGCCCTCCACAAACGCCGTCAAATAATCCGGCAGCGTGATCACCTCGCGGGTTGTTGCCAGCACGAAGCCATGCGCGGGGATCACAAAGGACGTGTCTTCCACCCGCTCGTACTCGATGGGTGACGACATGGAGTACATCCCGTCCGTTGTGCGGGGCGTGAGAAAACTGGTCCCCAAACGAAGATCGACCGAAGCCGGTCCGATTTGGATCGGCTCCAGTGGCTCGATGCCCAAATCGCCGCTCTTCAGCAATTCCTTGATTCTGCGGTCCGGAAGGATCACCCCGTGCATTCCTTGATGGTATTTGCCGCGCCCGCAGGCGTAGCATCCCGGGTGGCGCTATTCTACAAATGCAGGCCTACGAAGGCAAGAATCTTGGACTCTCAGCCCGTTTAGCGATCGGGGAAAATCTGTGCGATCACCTCGGATCGGTACTCGAAAATGCGTTCCAGATCGCGCCGGACGTAGAGGCCATGGGCGACGCGTCCCAATGGGCCGAAGGGCAACGCGTAACGGACCTCGTCGCCGATGACCGTACCTCCGTCGTCTTCCCGGAAGGTGTGGGTGTGATGCCAGAACCGATACGGTCCCTTAAGCTGCTCGTCCACGAAGCGGCGGGGCGGCTCGTACGCCGTAATCAGCGTGCGCCAGTGAAGAGAGATCCCCAAGACCTTTAAGGTGTAATCGATTAGCCGGCCTTCTTTCATGGCGATGGGGGAGGGGGTCAGAATTCGGAACCCCAGCGACGGCGGCGTGATTCGTTGGAGATTCTCCGGTTTCGCGAAGAACACGAACACCTCTTCCGAGGAATACGGTACGTGCTGTTCCCGCACAAGCGAGTAGACCTTCATTGGCTATCCGAATCGCCGCGTGACTGCGCGGCTGGCTCGCCGGCGAGTGGCGAATTTGGCAACGATCGCTTCTCGACGGGATGCACGGCGCGATCGACTGCGAGGCAAACCGCTTCAATCGACTTCGGGTCCGCGCCACCCGCGTACCGAAATGAGACGATCCCCTCGGTGTCCACGACAAATACATTCGCTCGTCCTGCAGTGCATGCGAAATTGGATGTGACGGTCCCGTCCCAGTCCAGCATGATTGGGCGTTTCGCATTTCGTTTGAAGAAGAAGCGTACCACCCCACGCATAAGAGACGGCACCGCGCTCAGGTCCGCTACGCCATCGATGTCGATACGGTTCTGGTAACGATCGTACAACGGAAGCACCCATCCCTCGACCTGTTCCGATCCGGCCTTATCGGCGAAGAGCAGCACGCTCACTCTCGCCTTTGGAAACGTATAGTTGTGAGCGTCTCCGAACTGGTCCTCCAGCGCGAAGGGTTCTACACGCACGGGCGCCGGATGGTCGGCGCGAATCTCCAGGCGAAGCTCCGGCGCGGCGAACTCCTCGGCCAGGCCGGCCTCGTGAGAATCTGCGCCTGAGAAAACGTAGGCGCAAAGCGAAGCGAGGGCGAGTGACAAAATTCTTTCGTGCGACATTGGCGTTCCGACGCGGGCGGAATCAGAGGCCCGCAATCAGCGACAACAGGTCGGTGATGAAGTAGAAGAACCGGTAAAACTCGTCGCGAAAGTATGCGCCCAGTTCAAAGAGATAGCTCAAGGTTATATTGCTGAAAAAGCCGCTTGATGCCTGTCGCGGAAGCCGGTTCGCAGGAATGGTGGTTCGCCGCATAGTCTCAAGTCTCCTCGCGATTGTGGGCAGGGTCGCACTTATTCGCTGAGCCACCCCGCCGCGTCCTTTGCCCAATACGTCAGGATTATCGATGCGCCCGCCCGCCGTATCGCGGTCAGGACTTCCAGCGCGGCGCGCTTCTCTTCGAGCCAACCGGCCGCGGCCGCCGCTTTAACCATCGAAAACTCGCCCGACACGTGATACGCCGCGACCGGCACGTCGAAACTTTCCGCCGCCATCTTGATGATATCCAGATAGGCCAACGCGGGCTTCACCATGACGATATCCGCGCCCTCCTCGATGTCCAGCGCAATCTCCCGTTCGGCTTCCCGCGCGTTCGGCGGGTCCATTTGATAGGTCGTGCGATCGCCGAATTGAGGCGGGGATTCCGCAGCATCGCGAAACGGACCATAGAACGCCGACGCATACTTGGCGCTGTACGCCATGATGGGGATATCCTCGAATCCACACTCATCCAGTCCGTCGCGAATGGCCGCCACACGCCCGTCCATCATATCCGACGGGGCCACCATGTCCGCCCCCGCACGGGCATGCGCCACGGCTTCCTTCACGAGCAACGGCAGCGTCGCGTCGTTATTCACGTCCTCGGCGCCGTCCGGCCGCGTGTGGACGATCCCGCAGTGGCCGTGATCGGTGTATTCGCACAAGCATACATCGGTGATGACGCAGACGTCCGGGCACGCTTTCTTGATGCCCTCGATTGCCTGACAGACAATCGCATCATCGCTGTAGGCTTGCGTGCCGGTGGCGTCCTTGGATTCCGGAATACCAAACAAGATCACCGCCGGGACTCCGGCCTGTTCGATGTCCTTGACCTCTTCGACCAGCGTATCCACCGAGAACTGATAGTTTCCCGGCATCGACTTAATCTCGTGTTTCACGCCGGACCCGGGCCGAACGAACAGCGGCATGATCAGGTTATTCGCCGACACGGTGGTTTCGCGTACCATACGGCGAAGCGGGGCCGTCCGCCGAAGGCGTCGCATGCGCACAATCGGATACGTCACAATCTGCTCCTTACTTGAATGCCTCGCCGATAGTTTACCGGCGCCGCATACCTTCTACAATGGCGTCGACAAAGCTGGGAATGTCGTGGGTGGCCGGTTCAATCGTCACGGGCATGGCAAGGCTGTTTGCAGTTTCGGCGGTAATGGGGCCGATCGCGCCAAAGGTCGCCGTCCCTTTCAATTGTTCCACCCGCGCGGGACCCAGAATCTCGTGGAAGTTCCGGGCGGTCGAGGAACTGGTAAAGGTGACCAATGCGGGCCGATAGGCCATCAACCGTTCCGACAGAGTCTCCGAGGTCCGTGGAACGACCGTACGATAGGCCACCAATTCCGTCACTTCCGCGCCACGTTTCCGCAGTTCGTTCGGAAGAAAGCTCCGCGCGATGTCCGCGCGCGGCAGGAGAAACCGTTTGCCCTCCAAGTCCGGCTCGTGTTCGTGTAACGCCGCCATCAGCTCTTCGGCCACGTACTTCTCCGGCATTAGATCCACGCGCAGGAAACGCTTCTTGACCGCCTCCGCGGTCGCCGATCCAATCACGCACAGCCGAACGCCCGCCAAATCCCGTGCATCCTGTCCCAGTTCGTCGAGACGCTCGAACAGCATCTCGACGCCATTCACACTGGTCAACACGATCCAGTCGTAGTTTCCCACGTAGTCGAAGGACTCCACCTGCGTCGGCGGCTCAATGGCGATGGTGGGGAATTCAAATATGTCGGCGCCGAGTTCCTGCAACTGACGCACGAGGTCGCTGGCTTGCGCACGCGCCCGCGTTACCACGATGCGCCGTCCAAACAACGGCCGGCTCTCAAACCACGCCAATGAGTCGTGCAACGAAACAACGTTTCCGACCACGATCACCGCGGGTGGCTGTAATCCCTCTTCGGACGCTTTGGCTGCAATATCTTCTAACGTTCCACGGACGGTCCGTTGTTTGGGATCGGTTCCCCATTGGATGACCGCAGCCGGCGTGTTTGACGGGCGACCGAGCGCGACGAGTTGCTGTACGATCCGGGAAAGATTGCGGACGCCCATATAGAACACGAGCGTTCCCTGCACGAGAATATCCGTCAGGCTTTCATCGTCCGATTCCAGGATTTCCGCGTCATGCCCGGTGATCAGCGTGTAGGACGTTGAGAGGCCGCGATGCGTCACCGGTATGCCGGCGTAGGCAGGCGCCGCGATCCCCGCCGTAATTCCCGGCACGATTTCAAAGGAAATCCCCGCCTCGGCCAGCGCCAGCGCTTCTTCACCGCCCCGGCCGAAAACAAAGGGGTCGCCGCCCTTGAGTCGCACAACCCGCATGCCCTGCGCAGCCTGCTCCCGCATGACCCGGTTGATCTCATCCTGCAACAGCGTGTGGCGGTCCGTCGCCTTGCCCGCGAAGATGTGTTCGGCGTTCGGCGCGTGTTCGAGGAGAGCCTCATTGGCCAGCGAATCGTAGATCACCACGTCCGCGTGTTCGAGACACTCGCGTCCCCGCACCGTCAGCAGGCCCGGATCGCCGGGGCCTGCGCCTACCAGCCATACCTTGCCGTGCCGTGCATTCATCGCGTTGCCGCAATCAGTTCCGAAGCGCCTTGTTCGAGGAGACGATTTGCCGCGGCACGCCCTAGCTCTTCCGCATCCGCCGCCTGTCCGTCGCACTCCGCGCGCAGGGCGGTCGTGCCGTCCAAGCTGCACACGCATGCCGTGAGGTGAAGTTTGGTTCCGGTCAACCGCGCGAGCGCCCCGATCGGCACCTGGCATCCGCCCTCCAACGCCGCCAGACAGGACCGCTCAGCCGTCGTTTCGATCGTCGCCGTCGGGTCCGCGACCGATTCGAGGATCGTACGGGTGTCGTCATCGTCGCTCCGGATCTCGATGCCCAATGCGCCCTGTGCCGGTGCGGGCACCATGATATCTTCGGTGAGACGCGAGCGAATCGCATCGAAAAGCCCCAGACGTTCCAGCCCAGCGCAAGCGAGAATGGCGGCATCGACAACACCTTCCTGGACCTTGCGCAGGCGCGTCTCCACGTTACCGCGCAGATCTTTGACCTGCAAGTCCGGTCTGCGCGCCAGCACCTGGGCCTGCCGCCGCAAGCTCGACGTGCCTACCTTGGCGCCCGCCGGCATGTCGTCGAGATCGTTCCACTTCGCGCACACAAAAGCATCGTAGGGAATCTCGCGCGCGGGTACCGCCGCCAGCATCAAGCCATCCGGAAACTCGGTGGGCAAATCCTTGAGACTGTGCACGGCGAGGTCCACCTGCTTCTCGATCAACGCAACTTCGAGTTCCTTCGTGAAAAGCCCCTTGCCGCCAATCTTGGCCAGCGGCACGTCGAGAATCTTGTCGCCCTTCGTGTGAATGATTTCGACGTCGATGGTTAACCCGGGGTTCGCATCCCGGAGCGCGTCCGCTATCGCGTGCGACTGCACCAAGGCCAATTGACTGCCACGGGAACCGATGATCAAGCTGGACTTCACGGGGACTCCTTCAAACCAAATAACCGTTTCACCAGATGCAGCACCTTGTGCGGATCTTCATCCGTCACTTCGCGCTTCAGTTGCCGCATCGGGCGCTGCAGGATGGTGTTTACGATGCGTTTCGTCAGATACGCAATTTCATCGCGTTGCATATCGGTCAACTCCGGCAGGGAAGCGAGCGTCTTCTGCAACTCGCGTTCACGGATGCCGTTCAGTTCTTCCGCCATGGAAACAATCGTCGGCTCCGCCACTAATCCCTGGAGCCACGCCCAGAATTGATCGACGCCGGCATCGACGATTTGGATGCACCGGTCGATCTCCTGGCGCCGCGCCTCCATATTGGCATCGGCCACTTGCTGGAGATCGTCCACGTCGTACAAATACACGTTGTCCATCTTCTTCACCGCGGGATCGATGTTGCGCGGAACCGCGATGTCGATGGCGAACATGGGCGCCTGCGACCGTTTCTTCAATGCTCCCAAAAATTCGTCAGGACCCAGAATGTACGACGGTGCGGCCGTAGACGCGATCACGATATCGGCCCGGGGCAGGTTCTCGTGAAACGCCTCGAAGGGTACCGGCTCGCCCCGGACCGCCTCCGCCAGCTTGACCGCCTTCTCATGACTGCGGTTGACCAGCAGCACGTTTTCAACCCCACGCGACACCAGGTTCTTCAAGGTCAGCTCGCCCATTTTCCCAGACCCGACCACCATGACGGTCTTTCCAGCCAGGTCCATGAAAATGGATACCGCAAGGTCGACCGCCACGCTCCCGATGGATACCTTGCCTTCATTGATACTGCTCTTAGAACGGACATTCTTCGCGACGGAAAACGCTTTCTGAAAGAGGGCGCTGGTCACCTTGTCCGTCGCTTGTTCGGCCTGCGCCGCCAGGTACGCGTCATGCACCTGACCGAGAATCTGGCCCTCCCCTACGACGAGGCTGTCGAGGCTGGATGCGACGCGAAAAAGATGCCCCGCGGCCTCCCGGCCCTGGTACTCGTAGAGATTGGATTTGAACTCGGTCTCAGCGACGCGATGCCACTCGGCCAGGAATTGGCGGATACGAACGGCGAGATCCGCCGTGTCCGCGGCGTGGGCGTAAACCTCCACGCGATTGCACGTGCTCAAAATCACAACACCCGCATCGTCGAGCGCCTTGCGCAAGGCCAGCAGCGCGTTGGGCAACTCCTTCTCGGGGAAATGCAAACGCTCCCGCAGTTCCACCGGGCTTGAGTGATGACTCAATCCGACGACCACCACGTTCATTGCGTCCCTCTCCAGAAGTTGGCGTCCTGGAGATGAACGAGTCCCAGGACCATGTAGGACGCGAGCAATGCGCCAAACCCGATAAACACAAGGTACGCGAGCTTCTGCCCACGCAGCCGCCCCATCCGGCGCGTATGAAAAGCGACCGAATACAGGATGACCATGAAGAATGCACGAACAATTTTGGCAGACAGCCACCATCGTGCGCCCAGTTCGTCGTGATCGAAGTAGGCCCAGATGAACCCCAGCACAAACGTGATGGCAAAGAAAACGTATCCATACGTAATCAGTTTGAGCAGGGAGCGATCCAGTTGCTCCAGCGAGGGAAGCTTATGGAAGAGCCGGGTCGTGTGCAGCCGTTTGAGGTTGCGCGCCTGGAACACGTAGGCAACGCTCGTCAGGCTGGCCACGAAAAACAACGAATACGCCAGGAACGCGAGTCCCACGTGCACCGCCAGAAACACCCCGTTGAGTGCCTTCGGCTCCTCATGCAAAAACGAGTGATCGGAAACCGCATTGTAGAAATACAGCGCCGCCAAAGCCGGAACGTAAAACGACAACAGGGGCCGAACATTGTTGCTGTGCACGATATACAGGGCGATCACCGTGCCTAACAGCACGAACAAATTGAGCGAATCCCCCATCGTCGTCAGCGGCAACAGGCCGAACATGCTCCAGCGGATAATGAACAGGACGAGCAACAACGCGCATCCCGCCGCCATCAGCCCGCTCAGCGTGGACAAGGTCCGCGTACTACCAGCCCGCAAATACACGAGTGCGAGAATTCCGGCGCTCAGATACAAGGCCAGTCCCGCGAAGAATAAGATGTCTACCGTAAGTGTCATGGCTCCGTGCTCGAATCATGCTCCGGTTGGTTCCGTCTCGCTGCCTGGAGGTTCTGGAAACTGCGGTTAGTTGCAGGTTTGCGGACCTCCCGGAACTTCTCGCGAACGAATCGGAATTGCAGCCCACATTTCGCCCCTAGGATACCACATCTTACGACAGCGACACGACTTGCCCAAAGATGAAACGTGCCGGTCGCGATGACCGTATTTACGGCAGGTGAGCACCCGTCTCACATTCATCACACCCACACTCCTACTCGCAATCGCAATCGTACAATCGTACTCGTACTCGTACTCGTACTCGTACTCGCAATCGCAATCGCAATCGCAATCGCAATCGTACTCGTACTCGCAATCGTACTCGTACTCGCAATCGTACTCGTAATCGATCGTAATCGTAATCGTAATCGTAATCGTAATCGTAATCGTAATCGTAATCGTCCGTGTAGGTCCGGCAAATCCACCCAATCGCTATCGCAATGTGTAATCTCCGTAAGCCTAATCGGGCCGCAGTGGGTTGACCGGGGCACGCGTCACCCGTACCGTCGGTACCCGGCCATCACCCTGCTTCGTCACCGATTACTCGGGAAGGATAATCATAATGCTCCGTTCGTTGTCCCTATGTTCCGTCGTTCTCTCCACGCGTGCGGTTGCGGTCAGCCCTCCGTCGAATGGACGTATGACCTGGAAAAACCAGCCGCGGCGCCGCGCCCTGTACCTGCTCCAGGCCGAGATTGACCGGGCCCGCCACGAGGGCCGTGACGGTGATGCCGAATCTGCGCAAGCGCTTTTGAATGAGGCGGTTATGAATGTTGCGTGCTGGCAGGTGGGCACCATCGATGAGATTACGCGCTTCACCCGCGACGACGAAATCGATTTCGACCAACTACGCGATTACCGGACGCGTATCGCTCTCGAAATCATGCGCTTACGCGGTATTACCCCCCCAGCGGAATGAGCGTCTCTGTTCGCCTGCGTGACGCGTCCCAAAAACAGCGGGCCAAGTCGTTATTCCAGTGCATTAAACCACTTGCGGATGTAATGGCGCCTCTTCGCCATTGTACGTATAATAGAGGATTGCGGGAGGGACCCCAGTGCTTGACGTTTTTGGTTCAGTGAGGTGCATGCTGTGACGACGCTCCGCTCGCTCAGTCCGCGTGGGTCCGTTCTTCTCCTGGCAGCGGGTATCATGCTCATGGCCGGTCCGTCGCCGTGTGCCTGGGCTGACGCCGCCATCAACATCCGAAACGCCTCCGGGTTTCCCGTCAGTACCACCGTGGTGGGCGTGAATTTCAGCTCGACGGACGACGCCGTGGCCGTTAATTTCCGGGTGAATTACGATCCTACCAAGCTGAAATACGTCTCTGCCGAGGCCGGTTCTGCAACCGAAGCC
Organism: Candidatus Hydrogenedentota bacterium; assembly: GCA_963745075.1. Lineage (GTDB taxonomy): Bacteria > Hydrogenedentota > Hydrogenedentia > Hydrogenedentales > SLHB01 > JAHDWY01. The sequence goes on from CAVUWV010000001.1 coordinate 333,557, forward strand.
GCTGATAAGGAAGTCGCGGACGAAGAACCATCGAACGGCGTCGTGTCCATCGTCATATTCGGGTTGAACGATAATGTCATTCCCAGCGGCCGGATCGTGAACCTGCTTTTCATCATCAAGAGCACCGCCACCGTCGGTCAAAACCTCGCGCTCGTGGGATCGAATCAGGCTTCAACGGACACCAACGCGCAGCCGATTGCCACGACCATATCGGATGGCGCCATTTCCGTGACGCAGTGCACCGCTCCCGACGCGCCCACCGCATTCCACGCCAGCGACGGCGATTATGGGGACCACGTCGAGCTTTCGTGGAACGCCGCAAACGGCGCCGCTACCTACACGGTGTATCGAAACAGCAGCAATAATTTCGCCACTGCAACGCTGCTTGCGGTTACTACGGAAACGGAATACAACGACTACGGCGCTGCCGCTGCGACATTGCAATCGTCCGGGGGGTGTGGCTCTAGCTCCACACTGTCGTTTACCAGCCATTACTACTGGGTTGTGGCCAATAACCTATGCGATAAGAGCGACCCCGTCGGCGCCGATTCGGGGTTCCGCGGCGGCTCCAAGTCAATCGCCTCGGCTATCACGTATGAAACGGTGCTTCCCCAAGGAGATATCGCACCGGAGGACACACTCGCGATCCGGCTCCGCGCCGATGCGCCCATCGTTTCGGTCTGGGGGTACGTTACCGCCACAAACTTCGAAGATTCGGCAGTGGATTGGGTCCCGGTTCCCGGGACCGAAACCGGTGATGGCTGGGTCACGTATCGGCCCTCCGGCGTCTGGTTCCCCGGGGAACTGGTCACCATGATCGTCGGCGGCGAGACCACCGCCGGTGATTCCGTGGGTCCATTGTCGTATGCATTCACGGTTCAAGAAGACGTGGCGGCAAAGGCCGCCGCTTCGGTCCAGCAGCCCCAGTACTCCGCATTCGACGGCAAAGGGCTGCTTTCGGCCAATGAAGACCAAAGCGCTTCGAGTTTGACCGAAGCGACCGAAACCCTGCTTGACTTGCCGGGCGCCGTTACCGGCACGTACCGCATTGTCCCCGACGGTCCTTACACCGTTCCGCAACGCGTATGGATTCCGGTGCCGGGCGATGTTTCCGCCGATGCGCTGTCCCCCTATTACTTCCACGGGAATGGCGCACATGGCGCCTGGTATCCGGGGCAAAACGTGGAAGGCTGGCTGGCGCCGGGCAGTTCGTTGGTGCTGGACCTCAACGGCACGACCTACTACGGTATTCTGGTCAATCACGGCGGTACCGTTGCCCTGGGGTTGCGCGATGCCCCTACACTTCCCGCAAACGCCTCCATGTCTCCATCCGACCAACTCTTCGCCGGATTCCCCGAAAATGTGCTCCTGCTGGCCCTCGTGCTCGCGATTCTTGGGCTGTCCCAGATCCGTTCCAACCGCCGCCGCCGCACCCTTCCCACGAACTAACCAAAAACCACAGTCGAAGTGATGGTCCCGTTCAGCTCCGCCTTTTCGTGTCACACGCGCGGCGTGGCAGTGATCTTCCGGCTAAAACCGCCATGGTCTCGTTCAACTCCCGTCTCCAAGTTGAGTGCCCCTGCCCCACAACCCCCCCCTCACGGTCCTTTGGACAAAGTCTCTGCAAGTTGCTGTTTTTGAATGCCCTTGTCCGGTAGCGCCCGCAACACCTGCATCCCGTTTCAAATCTCAAATTTGAAAATTCTTTCTCCCCTCTTAAATCGGTGCAAATCCGTGTAATCTGTGGACCACCACTCTTGTGTTTATCTGCGAGCATCTGCGCCATCTGCGGTCAAGCTCTTTCTCCTTCGTTGCGCCGATGCTGCGATAAGTCGTTCAAATTACGTCGCGGTGATCCCGTGCGGGGCCACAATTCACCTTCCTGCGGCTTCGTCATAACCCAATTTGTGGGCATATTTTGCGTTGACAACCGCTATATGTTGTGGTATCGTGCCCATTAGCGGATTTAGGCCTCTATGGGTTGGATGGGATCTCCAAGTAATCGCCTAAATCATTGGGGTGGAATAGTTTCGCGTAAAAGGGCTCGCACGATGAACGCGGATACCGTATTGGATTTGGGCCGCAACGCCATGTACATCACGCTACTGGTGTCCGCGCCCATGCTGCTCTCCGGCATGATCGTCGGATTGCTGATCAGCGTCTTTCAGTCCGTCACGCAAATCCAGGAAATCACCCTCACCTTTGTCCCCAAGATTATCGTCGTCATGGTGGCGTTTGCGATCTTCATGCCCTGGATGCTTTCGCTATTGTTGACCTTCGTACGTCCCTTGTTTGGTGATTTTCATGTGCTCGTGCTGTAACACAGCCCTAGCTGCGCGCGGATTCCTGTATGGTTTTTGAGGTCGAGGTATTCAAAGTCTTCTTGCTCGTACTGGCCCGTTTCAGCGGTCTCATGGTGTCGGCGCCGGTGCTGAGTTCCCGCAACTTCCCGGTCATGGTCAAGGCCGGTCTTGCCGCACTGTCCGCCATTCTCATTACCCCCACGATCCCGCAATTCGGAACGACGCTGCCGGACGATCCCGTCGCGTTCGCGCTGATGGGAGCCGGAGAGTTCTCGATCGGATTGCTGATGGGATTCACGATGACCCTCGTCTTCGCCGCCATTCAGGTGGCCGGTCAATTGTTGGATATGTTGACGGGCTTTGCCCTGATGAACGTGTTCAATCCGGCCCTCGAGACGCAAGTGCCCATCTTCGGCTTCTTCCTGTTCATCATGGCCGCGCTGTACCTCCTGCTCTTGAACGGACACCACGTCATGATCCGCGCCATGGCCATGTCGTTCCAGCGCGTCCCGTTGGGCGGCTTTGTCCTCGATCCAGCGCTCCTGCGGGAAGTCAGCACCTGGGGTCGCCTCATGTTCTACGACGGCCTCATGATCGCCGCCCCCGTGGCCGGCGCGCTGTTGTTGGCCTACGTCACCATGGGGCTCCTGGGACGCCTCGTGCCCCAGATTCACCTGTTTGTGGTCGGCTTTCCGTTAACCATCGCGATGGGGCTGCTCTTGGTGGCCTTCTCTTTGTCGATGTACTTCCATTATCTCGACAACATGTTTGTCCAAATGTTCCGTAACGTCAACACCGTAATGCGGGCAATGAGTTAGCGATACCATGGCAGAAGATTCCGGCGGCGAAAAAAGCTTACCAGCTTCCCAAACGAAGATTCAGAAAGCCCGGGAAGATGGAAACGTCCCCAAAAGCCAGGACTTGGGATCCGCCTGGTCGTTGCTGGTTGCGCTCATCGCCTTGTGGTACCTGGGTCCCGACCTCTTTCAAAACATGCTCGACGCAACGCGCCACTACTTCGCCAACTTCGCCCACGTAGAGATGGGGCCCGACACTTTCCACTTGCTTGGGTTGGATGCCATGCAGCGCATGGCAATTATCTTGTTGCCCTTCGCCATTGCCGTGACCGTGGCGGGTCTTGCCTTGAACGTAATTCAGGTCGGCTTTCTCTTTTCGCCGAAAGCGATACAACCAAAGTTGGAGCGGCTCAATCCGCTCGCCGGATTCAAAAAGTTCTTCAGCGGGCGCAGCGCTTTTGAACTGCTCAAGTCCGTCCTCAAACTGACCGTCGTGTCGATCATCGTCTACTACACCATCCGCGACCGTTGGGGCGAGCTGGTTTCCACCATGCACCTGTTTCCCGCTGCGATGACGGTCGTCGTGGCCAAGCTGGTGGGCTTGGTCTGGTTCCGGTCGGTACTGGCTATGCTCGTCCTCGGTATCCTGGATTACGGCTTTCAGCGGTGGCAATACGGCCGGGATCTCATGATGACGGTCCAGGAAGCCAAGGAAGAGATGAAGCAACTGGAAGGCGATCCGCGTATCAAGCAGCGCATTCGCCAAATCCAGCGTCAGATGGCCATGAAACGAATGATGGCCGAGGTGCCCGAAGCGGACGTTGTCATCACCAACCCGATTCGCTTCGCCGTGGCGCTTCGCTACGACGTGAATACGATGGAAGCGCCCGTCGTGGTCGCCAAGGGCGCACGCTTACTGGCAAAGCGCATCCGCGAAATCGCCGAAGAGCACGACGTGCCCATCGTGGAAAAACCAGAACTGGCGCGCGCGCTCTTCAAAAACATCGACGTCGGCCAATCCGTGCCGGAACACCTCTTCCGCGCCGTGGCCGAAGTGCTGGCCTTCGTGTACAAGATCGACCGGCGCGAAGAGAAGCGCCGTGAACGGGCCGCGACGGCGACCGCGCCGGCCCATGGGTAATCGGGCAGAGGAATAGGAAGAAGTGGCAGCGACACAACCAGAACTCGCCGCACCGCGATGGAACCTGATGCGCAATCAGGATATCGCGTTGGCGCTCTGCGTGGTCGTGATCCTGCTGGTGCTGGTTATTCCAATTCCCACGTGGACGCTCGATATCCTCCTCACGTTGAATATCTCCCTCGCGGTCGTCGTGTTGATGGCGACCATCTACCTCCAGCGTCCCGTCGAGTTCGCCGTGTTTCCCTCCATGTTGCTCATGCTGACCCTGTTCCGGCTGAGTCTGAACGTGGCCTCGACCCGTCTCATTCTCGCCAATGCCAACGCGGGCCAGGTAATCAGCGCTTTCGGCGGGTTCGTCACCAGCGGCAGCTACGTCGTCGGTATTGTGATCTTCTCCATCCTGGTCGTAATCCAATTCGTGGTCATTACCCGAGGCGCGACGCGCATTTCCGAAGTGGCCGCCCGCTTCACCTTGGATGCCATGCCGGGCAAGCAGATGGGCGTGGATGCCGATCTGAACGCGGGGCTTATCACCGAAGATCAGGCCCGCGAACGCCGCCGGTCCATCGAAAAGGAAGCCGACTTCTACGGCGCCATGGACGGTGCCACCAAGTTCGTTCGAGGCGACGCCATTGCCGGGATCATCATCACGCTGGTGAACATCATCGGAGGATTGATCATCGGAACCGTCTTGCAGGGGCGTCCCGTCGTTGAATCGCTTCAGGTGTACACCAACCTCACCATCGGCGACGGCCTCGTGTCCCAGGTTCCCGCGCTGGTCATCTCCACCGCGGCCGGTCTCATCGTTACGCGGACGGTTTCGGAGGACCACCTCGGATTTGACCTTTCTCGCCAGCTCATGCGGTATCCGCGCGCCCTCGGACTCAGCGCGATTCTCCTGGGCTTCATGGGAATCGTCCCAGGGATGCCGACGGTGCCCTTCCTGGGCGTTGCAATGCTCCTGGGTATCTTGGCGTTCCAATCGGGACAGACCATACAGCGCGAGCGGGAAACCATGCAGGCCCGTGAAGCGGCGACGGAAGAAGCGGCCGCGACCGAAGAACCCGCGCGCACGGAGGACCTGCTGACTATCGATCCACTCAAAATCGAACTCGGATACGGCCTCATTGCACTGGCCGACCCAAAACAGGGCGGCGACCTTCTCACGCGCATCCAGGTGATTCGACAGCAGATGGCTACCAAGATGGGCTTCATCGTGCCCGTCGTCCGTATCGTCGACAATATGCGGCTGCGCCCAAACGAATACCGAATCAAGTTGCGCGAAGCCGAGATCGCGCGCTTCGAACTCATGCCCGAACATTACCTCGCCATGAGTTCGGGTCTGGTCGACGAGGAAATCGACGGCATCGACACACAAGAGCCGGCGTTCGGCTTGAAGGCGACATGGGTATCACAAGCCCAACGCGACCGCGCCGAGCGGTTGGGCTACACCATCGTCGAACCTTCGGCGGTGTTGGCCACACACCTCACCGAAATCCTCATGACCTACGCGCCCGACCTGCTGACGCGCCAGGACACGCAGAACCTCATCGAACACATCAAGGAATCCGCCAAGAGCGTCGTCGAAGAACTCCTGCCCAACGTGCTGTCGCTGGGCGAAGTGCAGAAGGTCCTGCAAAACCTCCTGCGCGAACGGGTCTCCGTACGAAACCTCGAATCTATTCTCGAAGTATTGGCGGACTTCGGACCCCGCACACGCGACATCGAAGTGCTCACGGAATATGCCCGCCACGCGCTGGCCCGCCAGATCTGTGTCGAGTATGCGGACGAAGAAGCCGTCCTCCGCGTGGTCACCCTGTCGCCGGAGATCGAGCGGGAAATCCTCGAAGCCGTCCGCAAAGCCGAAACGGGCGAGTACATCCCCATCGAGCCCGGCCGTGCCGACGATTTGGCCCGCAAGACCGTGCAGGCGGTGCAACCGCTCGTGCTCGGTGGGCAGGACCCGATCGTCCTCACGTCGGCTCAGGTGCGCCGCTATTTCAAACGCGTGGTTGAACGGCAGATGCCGAAAATTGTCGTGCTTTCCTACAACGAAATCGATCCCGCCGTGCGGCTCGAGAGCGAAGGGCAGGTGAGCGACTAGTATGGGGCAGGAATTCCATCGGTTCAGAGCGGCCTCACTCGATGAAGCCTACCAGCTCATGCGCGCGCGCCTGGGTGCGGAAGCCATCGTTGTTCGCACGACCCAAGTGAAGGAGGGAGGCGTGCTCGGATTGTTTGGGAAGCGCCTTGTGGAACTGACCGCCACGGCGCCCGTTCCCGTTGCGAATGCCAACCGCAAACGCAGCGCGGTCGAGAAACGGTACGCGAGCGCATCGTGGCAGAAGAAGGAAAAGGCCATGGAAGTGCCGCGCAGCGCCGTCATGGGTTCGGATCGCGCGGTAGAAGACTCCGTCGCCTACTTCCAGCAACTCGTTAGCGACGCACAAAAACGAATCGGTGTCCGCCAGCCGGTAGACGCGGCCGCCGGTCAGGGGAATGAAGCCGTTGCGCCGGTGATTCCGTTCCGACGTCCGGCCAAAGAGCCGCAATCGAACGACGGGGTCCGGCGCGAGTTGCGCGAGTTGCGCGAACTGGTCGAGGTGCTCGTCGCGGAAGCCCCGGGAACCGGAGTTCCCGCCGAGTGCGCGCCGTGGTACAAGGCCCTCATCGATTCCGGTGTGTCGCGTAAGGCCGCCGCGGGGCTCGTTGCGGCCGCGGTGCGCGACAGCGATTTGGAATTGATGCGCGACCCCAAAATCCTCGCCCAGCGGATTGCCTTCGAGATCCGCAAGCAGATCCAAGTAACCGGCGGCATCGGCCTCAACGCCGGCGCCTGCCACAAGGTGGCCCTTGTGGGCGCGACCGGCGTGGGCAAGACGACCAGCCTTGCAAAACTGGCCGCCCAGTTCGCCGTTCGCGAGCGCGCCAAAGTCGCCCTCGTCACCGCCGACACCTACCGCGTGGCCGCGCCCGAGCAGTTGCGCGTCTATGCAAATATCATCGGGATCCCCCTCCACGTGGTGAACGACGCGGCGGAAATGCGGGATACCCTGCGCAAACTCCGCGACTACGACCTTGTCCTGATCGACACGGCGGGGGGGAGCCAGTTCAACAAAGGACAACTCCGCGAACTTCGTGATATGCTGGAGGCCGCGCAACCCAACGAGACGATGCTCGTTCTGGGCGCCAATACGCAGCTCGATGACCTGCGCCAGATCGTGCAGAATTTCGCGCCGCTCCGGCCAACCTCGTTGTTCTTCTCGAAGCTCGACGAGACGCGCCGCTACGGCGGCGTCTATACCGTGCTAGCGGAAACGGGGTTGCCGCTCGGGTATTTCAGTGTGGGACAAAACGTGCCCGACGACCTGATCCTGGCCCAGCCGGGGATGGTCGCGGATGTCGTACTCAATGGCAAGGCAACGCAACTGGGTTCGGGAACAAAACGCTAACTTCGGCGCAGCGCGTCGCAACATAGGGTGATTCCAATCGTGGCAGATCAGGCGCAAAACCTACGGGAATTCGTTCGGCAACAACAGCGCGGCGCCCGCGTGCTCGCGGTCACCAGCGGGAAAGGCGGGGTCGGCAAAACCAACACCAGCATCAACCTCGCCATCGCGCTGGCGGCCAAAGGTAAAGCCGTCTCCGTGATCGACGCCGACCTGGGGTTGGCCAACGTCGAGGTCCTGCTGGGCCTCAACTCGCTCTACAACCTCCAGCACGTCATCACCGGCGAGCGCTCCATGCTCGACGTCTTGACCCAGGGTCCCGGTGGCATCAACGTTGTGCCCGGCAGCTCCGGCATCGCCCGCCTCGCGGACATGGGACCCAACGCGCGCCAGAATGTCCTCGATGGCCTCGAACAGCTCCAGGACAGCAGCGATTTCATCGTCATCGACACCATGGCCGGTATCGGGCAAAACGCCGTTGCTTTCGCGGCCGCCGCGGACGAAATCCTCCTCGTGACCACGCCCGAGCCGTCGTCCATCGTCGACGCCTACGCCATGATCAAGACCGTCTACCAGACCCGCGACGATGCCGTGTTCCGCCTCATCGTGAACATGGCCCTGAACGAAGCCCAGGCCCGTGCCGTCGCCACCAAGATGTCCCACGTCGCCCAGCAGTTCCTGGGCCGCAAGATTTCCTACCTCGGCTACCTCCCCCGCGACCCCCACGTCGCCCAAGCCGTCATGCAATCCACCCCCTTCAGCCTCCGCTACCCCAGCTGCTCCGCCGCGAAAAACATGAAAGACCTCGCTACCCGCATCGAACAACAGCGCCTCGACCAGCCCGGCCAATCCCGCGCCGGCTTCTTCCGCCGCATCGCCGAAAACCTCGGCCTCGCCAGCAACGGCTAGGCAGCAAACACATTCGTCCACGCCATGGTGAAGAAAGCACTGCCAGATCCACGCCCTCGTCAGACAAGGTCATTTGCAGCCTTAGCGACCGGCAAGAATCCGTTAACGAAGCTCGAATACGAGATGTTGTTCTGCCCTTTCAGGGCGGTCCACTTGGGGGATGCGTTTGTCCCAGGGCGTTGCCCTGGGCTGCCATGTCACGGCCCTTCGGGCCTGAAGAATACCGCCGGGAAGCGCTTCTTCAGATAGGTCGTGCTTTATTCGGGTGCTACTTGGCCACTTTCAAAGCCTGCTCGTGTGGCGATGATTTTGGCTCGTTGAAGGACGAAGCCCAATGGACGGCAGATCCCGCGGACGTCACGCGTTATCACTACGCTATGGTGAAGCACGACTAGAGCGGCTAAAGTTCTCTCGTAGCCGTTTCTGACCTCTCGTACTCGTTCTCGCACTTCGTACTCATACCGGGGTCGCCGAGCGGGTAGAGAATGCAATTTGGATAACCCAACACGCCATTTCTCCATCCTGCCAAGACTATGCGCTTCGTTGAAAACGAGTACGAAGTGCGATTGAGAGGTCACAAGAAGACGTAAAACGCACTACCTGCAATTGAATTAATGTCGAGAATGCCGACTCCGCCGACCAAGTCGAGAATGTCGTCCCAACGACGCGGGAACTACTTCGTATGGAATTCGCCCCGAAGGGGCTTTAACATGACAGCCTAGGGCAACGCCCTGGGATCCGAATCGTCTCTCTTTGTAAGCCCTGAAAGGGCGAAACAGGAGCAATCAGATGGCGCAATCCCTGTCAATGAACCTACTCCATCTCATCTACAGCACCAAAAACCGCGAAGCCTGCCTCACCGACGAAATCCGCCCAAAACTCTTCGCATACCAATCGGGTATTCTCAAAGAATTGGACAGCGCCGCTATCGTTATTGGTGGCACAGAAGACCATCTTCATGCGCTGTTCACGTTGTCGAAGACCCGCGCCTTGTGCGATGTCGTCGAGGAGGTGAAAAAGGGATCGTCCAAATGGCTCAAAACCCAGGGCTCGGAATTCGCCGGCTTCCATTGGCAAAACGGCTATGGTGCATTCTCCTTGAGCGAGTCTCACGTGGCCAAGGCCCGCCGTTACATTGAAAGGCAAGAAGAACACCACCGCACGCTGACGTTCCAGGAAGGATTCCGTTTGTTTCTGAAACGGTATCGCATTGAATATGACGAACGTTACGTCTGGGACTGACGCCCTGTCCTGCCCTTTCAGGGCGATCACCATGGGGGTGCCGTTATCCCAGGGCGTTGCCCTGGGCTGCCATGACTTGGCCCTTCGGGCCTGAAAGGCCCCAAACATGATAGCCCGGGACTCATATGACTTGGCCTTTGGGCCTGCGAAAAGGCCCCAAACATGATAGCCCGGGGCTCATATGACTTGGCCTTTCGGGCCTGAAAGGCCCTAAACATGATAGCCCGGGGCTCATTATGACTTGGCCTTTCGGGCCTGAAAGGCCCCAAACATGATAGCCCGGGGCTCATATGACTTGGCCTTTCGGGCCTGAAAGGCCCCAAACATGATAGCCCGGGACTCATATGACTTGGCCTTTCGGGCCTGAAAGGCCCCAAACATGATAGCCCGGGGCTCATATGACTTGGCCTTTCGGGCCTGAAAGGCCCCAAACATGATAGCCCGGGGCAGAGCGAAGCGTCGCCCCGGGTACTTGGTATTCCCAAGAACATGAGCGCTGAAAGTGCGATACAAAGGGCGCGCTCGCAGCGATCGGACGGCCGACATTTATGGTCGCAAATCGCGAGAGTGATCGCGGGGTTTTCGAGCAGTTTGAGTCTTCTCGTAGCCGCCGCTGCCCTTACGTACTCGTTCTCGTACTCGAATCGTCGAGCGGGTAGGGTTGCGGTTTGGCCAACCCAACACGTCGTTCCTCCGCTGTGTCAAAACTTTGCATCTCGTCGAGTACGAAGTACGATTAAGAGGACACGGAAGCAGTTAAGATGCCCGAGCCTCGTCCTGCCCTTTCAGGGCGATCGACATGGGGTGCCGTTATCCCAGGGCGTTGCACCGGGCTACCATGTCTTGACCCTTCGGGCCGGAAGCGCGGAGAGTAACATCGTCGGGGTGCCGAGTGATATCGGGCGGCTTGTGGAGTGGCATTCGTTTACGCGGCACATAGCGTCCATCACGTCTATTCAGTCCATATTGTCCATTTTGTGGCCAGGCGCGCAGCTGCTCCGCCTACATCCTGAACCGCTCGCCCAAATACGCCCGTCGCACCGTCTCATTCGCGACGATCTCCTCCGGCGTCCCCGCGCAGATGATCTTCCCTTCTTCGATGATGTAAGCGCGATCGGTGATTTCGAGCGTGTCGCGCACGTTGTGGTCGGTGATGAGAACGCCGATCTCGATCTTCTTCAGCGCCTGCACGATGTCCTGCAAATCCGCGACCGCGATGGGGTCGATCCCCGCGAAAGGTTCGTCGAGCAGAAACACCTTCGGCGCAGTGACGAGCGCGCGGCATATTTCCGTGCGTCGCCGTTCGCCGCCCGACAGGGTATACGCCAGGTTATCCGCGCGGTCCGCGATGTTGAGATCCTGCATGAGTTGATCGGCCCGTTCCCGGCGTTGGGACCGGCTCATGGACTTGTGCTCGAGGACGGCCATGAGGTTCTGGCGCACCGTGAGCTTGCGAAACACAGACGGTTCCTGGGGCAGGTAGGCCATGCCCGCCCGCGCCCGGCGGTACATGGGATACTTGGTCACGTCCTGGCCGGAAAACCAGATGCTGCCCTTCGTGGGACGCAGCATGCCGACCGCCATGCGGAACGTAGTCGTCTTGCCCGCGCCGTTGGGTCCCAGCAGGCCGACCACCTCGCCGGGGTTCACCTCGATCGACACGTCGTTCACCACGACACGCCGTTTGAACCGTTTGACCAACCCGTCCGCTCTTAAAAGGGGCGCTCCATTACCCGCCACGAATCTCGTTCTCCTTCAGTAAGCCGTAATTTGCATAGACGTACAGGCGCGCTCGCGACATGGACTATAGAGACAAGTCGCACGGACAATTGCCGCGCCCTTTTCGTCCATAGTGTCCATAGTGTCCATTTCGTCCAACGCGCTGTCTCAACTGTCCTTCTCCGTCGGCTTCCCCTGGCGTCCCTGTCGTCCCTGAAACCTCCGCTTCGGCTTCTGCCCCCTCCCCCTTTGAAGGGGGATCAAGGGGGATGTTCTTTCCGTTCCGTCTATTGCTGCGCAGGCGTCTCGCCTTCGTCCGGTTTGCCGAGTCTGCGTTGGTCCATTTCTTCGATTGACGTGCCCTGCATGCTCATGTTGCCCGTGACGAGATCATAGACCACCCGTTTCGCGGTCGCGCCAGTGAGCCCGGGTTGGCTGCCTTTCACGTTACCCGTAAACGTCAGCGTGTTACTCGCCATGTCCAAATCCGCCGAGTCGGATTCGATATCGGTCGTCGGCCCGTCGACTTTCACGTCGCCCGTCATGACGATGCGGTCGGGCGTCGGCTTGTCCGCGGAATACGCGAAGGTCAGTTCCCTCGCATCGAGCGCCAGTGGCGGCGCGTCTTCTTCTTTCCCGTGCATGAGGAGCTGCACCCCGCCACGCATCCAGTTCAGCTTTCCCGCTGTCATGGATACTTCCGGCGCCTTTTCGATGTCCATCTTCGAGAAGGGACTCGTGGACTCCTCGTTCGCCCCTTCGTCCGCTCCCTCGGCCGGTGCGGGTTCACCGATATCGAGCCCTTGCGCGCGGAGGTTCGTCATTTCCGCATCACCCGTATCGAGGTTATAGGTCAGTTTGTCCGTATCAAAGGTCTCGATCTGTTCGGTCTTTCCCTTCACGTTCCCGGTAAACTCGAGGCGCTTCTTCCCGAGGTCGAGGTCCGCCTTTTCGGAACGGATGTCCCCCTGGGGGCCGTCCACCCGCACGTTGCTGCGCATCTGAATCGCGGCCGGCTGCCCGGACGGAGACCATGCAATCCCCACGTTCGCAGCACTGAGTTTGAGTCGCTGCGCGCCGGACGTGGCCGGTTGCAGCGTGATCGACACGCCGCCCGACATCCGATCGACCTGCCCGTCGTTGAAACTCACCGCGCCCGCGCGGTCGATATCCATCTGCGAATAGTCCGTCTCGCCTGACGCGCCCTCTCCGCCGCCGATTTCGATGCCCGTCGCGCGAAGGTTGACCATCTGCGAATCGCCGGAATTCAGGTCGTACACGATCTCGTCCGCCTCAAACGAAGCGATCTGTTCGGAACTCCCGCTCACGTTTCCGGTAAACGTCAGCAGGCCCGCCTTCATATCGAGTACCGCCTGGCTGGATTGGATGTCGCCCTGTGGGCTGTCGACGCGGACTTGATCCTTGAGATTGATGCGCGTGGGTGAGTTGCCTCCGTCCTCGGGCCACACAAAAGAAATCTCCTGCGCGCCGAGCCGCATGGGCCGTACCGAATCGTCCGCGCCGCGCAATACGATCTCCACGCCGCCCGAGATGGTTTCCAGGCGCGAATCCTTGAATTCGACCCGCGGCGCCGGTTTCTGGATGTCGATATAGGTGTAGTTCGTCGAACCAACCTGTGCGGCCGCGAGCGGCAGCATGGCAAGTGCGGCGACATAGATAGCCGATCGGGTTCGGACACTCATGGCGACGTCTCCCGTTGCTCAAGGCTCACCGTGCCGGTCACGCCGTCGAGAAGCAGCGTTTTCGAATCCGCATGGTACTCCATGCCCTGCGCGGATAGTTTCGTTTCGCCGTCGGTCACGGTGAGAGGGCTCCCCGAACGGGCCGTGCCGTCCTTGTTCGTCCACTCCATGTCTTGCAGTTCCACATGCTGAGGTCCGAGATCCACCGTGACCCCGTCCCGCAACGAGGCCGTATCGGCTTTCTCGTCAAACTCGGCGCTGCCGGCTTCAAACTTCGTTGGCTGGCCGTCCAAATCGTAAATGATCGCTGTCGCGGGCGTCAGCGCCCACCGCCCATCTTCCATCAGAGAACACTGGGGCGACGATATCTCGAAACTGGCGCCCCGCGATTCACCGCCTGCCATGTCGGGGCGAAACGCGCGTAACGTCATGCTCCCGCTCATACTGACTTGCGCATCCTCTTTCGGCCTCGTTGTCCCGGCAGGCGTAGAAGCGCTCGAAGACTCGGGCGTTTCCACCGGCGCCGTACTGGACTTGTTACAGGCGGAAGTCGCAAGCAGGAACGCGCACGCCGCGAGTGCGTTTGCCGTCCTCATGGCTGCACCTTTTCATTCTTGCGAAACACCGCTTTTAGTCCCTTCAGAGTCAGCAAGGGGTCGACATGATCGATCTTTCCACTGATCTTGGCGATCAATCCGGCAAAACCGCCAGTCGCCACCACCGTCGGTTTTGCGTTCATTTCCTCCGCTATTCGACCGATGAGCCCGTCCACGAGATCCGTGTATCCATACGTGAGACCCGCCCGGATATGGGAGATCGTGTCTTTGCCAATGACCGTGTCCGGCCGCGCAATCTCCACACGGGGCAGCTTCGCGCACTTCTCGAAAAGCGCGTCCGCCGAAATCTGTAACCCCGGGACGATCACGCCGCCGCGATACTCCCGATCCGCAGACAGCGCGTCGAACGTAGTGGCAGTCCCGAAATCCACAACAATCAGCGGTCCCTCATATTCTTCGACAGCGGCGACGGCATTGACGATGCGGTCCGCGCCCACCTCTTTCGGATTGTCGACCTGGATCACGATCCCGGTCCGGATGCCGGGCCCCACGAAAAGCGGCTTCACGTCGAAGGCGTTCTTGCACACCACTTCCAACTCGTGGTTGAACTGCGGCACCACGCTGGATATGCAGCAGCCGTTCACCGCCTTCGGGTCGATCCCGCGCTCCCTAAATAACATGGTATAGAGTACGAGCAACTCGTCGGCGGTTCGGTACGAAGTGACCAGCCGCCAATCCGCCTGGAGCGTGTCGCCCTGGTACAGACCAAGGACGGTGTGGGAGTTGCCCACGTCAATGACCAGCAACATGGCGGTTATGCTCCGTCCAACTCGATGATTTCTCCGAGCAGAATGCGTTCCCGTCCCAGTGGCGTCTCAACCACCAAGGCCCCGTCGCGTTCCACCGATTGCACCACACCCTCGCGGCCTTCATGCCGAATCCGGCGGCCCACGATGCCGCACGCCTCCGCCCACTCGGTGTGCACGCGATCCAATTGCCCTGCTCGCAATACTAAAATTCGTTCGTCGAGCCGCGTCAAAACGTCCCGCAGCAGCGTGCTCCGTTCGCAATCGCGGCCCGAAGCCAGTTCCACCGAGGTGGCCTTCTCGCGCAACTCGATGGGGAAGTCGTCTTCCGTGTGGTGCACGTTGATGCCGATACCCAGCGCGGTCCGGCCACGCCGGCCTTCAACGAGCACCCCGGAGACTTTGCGTCCATTCAAGAGTACGTCGTTCGGCCATTTGACGATGGCGTGACCCCATCCCTTCAAAACATCCCGGATAGCCAGCGGCGCCACAAACGCCAAGCCTTCCTGGGGTTTCTCGAACACGACGCTGAACCACAACCCCAAACCGGGTTCGCTGTGCCACGAGCGCCCGTGCCGCCCGCGCCCTGCCCATTGCATGTCTGCCACCACGACGAGCCCGTCGCCGCCCAACGTCAAGGCGCGGTCGTTGGTTGACGTGATTTCCTCATACACGAGCACCCGAGAGCCGACAAAGGTCGTATTCAAGGGAGTCGCCAGGGTGAGCGGCTTTCTAATGGTCTTAGACATTCGAGATTTCGAGCGAGAAGTCCACCGCCGGCGCGGAATGGGTCAGTGCGCCAATGGAAATCACGTGGACTCCCGTCTCGGCAATCGCACGCAAACGTTCTACATTAACGTTTCCGCTCGCTTCGAGGACGACTTTGTGGCCGTTCGACCGTTGCGCCGCTTCGCGCATATCGTCAAGGCCCATGTTGTCCAGCAGAATCGCATCCGCACCGCACTTCAGGGCTTCGTCAAACTCGTCGAGGCTTCGTACTTCGACACCCACTTTCATAAGATGATGGGTGCCCTTAATCGCGCGCGTCACCGCCTCGGTTACGCCCCCCGCCGCCGTGATGTGGTTCTCCTTGATCAGGACGCCGTCAAACAGGGCAAATCGATGGTTCGCCCCTCCCCCGTGGATGACCGCCCGCTTTTCGAGGTTTCGCATCAGGGGAGTCGTCTTACGCGTATCGCAGACCCGCACGCCCAAATCCTGCACCTCACGGACGAATTTGGCCGTAAAGGTCGCGACGCCGGAGAGGCGCTGTACGAAATTCAGTGCCACCCGCTCGCCGGCCAGCACACCACGCGTGATTCCGGAAAACAACGCAACATCCTGCCCCGCAGCGAATTGGGTGCCGTCCTCCAGGGAATACCAGTCCGCGATCTCGGCCCCGGACTCCTCGAATACCGTGCGAAGAATCGTGATCCCGCTGAGCACGCCTTCCTGCTTGGCGAACAGGCGCGCCTTGCACCGCACATTCGGGGGTACGGTGGCGTTTGTCGTGATATCGCCCTGACCGATGTCCTCCACGAGGGCATCGCGGACCAATGTTCGGAAACCAAGCATTCCAGCAACTCCAAGATCCAAGCGCGCAAGTGTAGCATGAAACGGGCAAAAATTTCGATATCTTCGCCGCCGTCAGGTGCAATCCTCCCCGCAACCATCACCCTGAAAAACGGCTGTTGACCGCCAATCTCACATTCGTCGTGCTCGTGCTCGTGTAGGTCCGTGCTCGTGTAGGTCCGTGCTCGTCCGTGAAGGTCCGGGTCAGTCCGGGTCCGCCAAAAAACTTCTCACAGTCTCAATCATCTCCGCCCGGGGCACGGTCACCTGCCCGGTCTTGCCCGCCTGCCGGTAAGCCTCCCGATCCGTGATTTCCTCACGCTCGCGCTTGCCCGCGAAAAGGTCCTTCACCGAGACGACGCCCGCCGCCAGTTCGTCCCCACCGACAATCACGGCCACCGGAATTTCGTAGTGGTCCGCATGCGAGAGCTGCGCCTTCATGTTCTTCTTCTTGCCGAAATAGGCTTCCGCGCGGATTCCAGCCGCGCGCAATTCCGACGCGATCTTCAAGGATTCCGCCTCCGGTACGCCGCCCAAGCTGACCACCAGGGCCTGAACGGTGCTTCGTTCTGTCGGCACCAGCCCGAGATGCTTGAGCGCCGCCAGGAGCCGATCCAACCCGACCGACATACCCGTGCTGGGAATTGCGCGGTCCATGAATCGCGATACAAGCCCGTCGTACCGCCCGCCGCCCATCACCGAGCCAAACTCCGGCGCGCTGGGCAGCACCGTCTCGAAAACGGGGCCCGTGTAGTAGTCCAGACCGCGCGCGAGGCTGGGGTCGAACACGGCATGTTCTTCGCGGACCCCCAGGGCCTCAAGCCCCTCAGCCAGCGCCTTCATTTCTGTGACCGCCTCGGCCGACGCTTCGGTCTCGGGGAGAGCGGCCGCCAGTCGGTCGACGACTTCCAGACGTGTCCCGCCCTTCAGGCCGACGAAGGTGACCACCTTCTCGATGGTTTCGGCGTCCAACCCGGCACCGGGAATCGGATCGCCTGAATCGTCGATACGTCCCGGTCCCAGTTCAAGACGAACGTTGTCCATTCCGACCTTGGCCAGCTTGTCGATGACGCGCAGCACGTGCTTCTGCCGATCGAGATCGTCAATGCCGCAACTCGCCAAAAGCGCGTCAATTACCTTGCGGTTGTTAATCACCACGCGATACTCACGCACGCCCAGCGCGTCCATCACCTCGCACATGATCGAGACGATCTCCGCATCCACCGCCACCGACTGCGAACCCGCCGCGTCAATGTCGAACTGGGTGAACTGCCGGAACCGTCCGGGCCCGGGCTTGTCCGCGCGCCAGACCGGGCCGATGGCGTAGCGCCGAAACGGCGCTTTCAACTTATCCGGATACTGTGCCAGCAACCGCGCGAATGGCACCGTCAGGTCGAACCGCATGGCGATGGGTTCGCCTTCCGGACTTTCCTGCCGGAACAGTTCCTTGTTCGTCTCCTCGCCGCCCGTTCCCAGCAACACATCCAGATGCTCCAACGCCGGCGTCTCCAACGGCGCGAACCCGTATTTCTGAAACACCCCTTCGATGGCAGCGATCACCGCCTTGCGCGGAAGTAAGTCCTCCGGCAGGAGGTCCTGAAACCCTTTTAACGTGCGCGGTTCTACCCACTGATTCGTCTCGGACATGGAACGATTCTCTTTCTCAGACGTAGGAGTTTGCCAAGAAACAACGCGGTCGGAACTATCGCCCGCGCGATCATGCGGAACATACCGCCCCCGCAACCATCATGCAGGGAACCAAGACCCAAGTATACCGCGTCCCATGCACACAGGCCAAACGTGGCAGAGGTGCCGTTTGAATCGTTAGAATATCTCACTCGATACCAATGTTGATCTTCTCATCCCTCGACCAGCGCAGGTAAACAACGCGAAAGGAGAATTCTTCTGATGGCTAAGGCGAAAGCCGGCGCCCCTCGGGTGGCCGTGATTATGGGGAGCAAAAGCGACTGGGGCTGCATGCAAAAGACCAGCGACATGCTGAAAGAACTGGCGATCGCACACGAGTGTCGCGTGTTGTCCGCGCACCGGACGCCCGACGAACTGTTCGCCTATGTGGCGGATGCCGAGCAACGCGGCGTGCAGGTGTTTATCGCGGCGGCAGGCGGTGCGGCGCACTTGGCCGGCGTGATCGCCGCGAAGACCACGAAACCCGTGCTGGGCGTCCCCATGCAGTCCAAATCGCTTCAGGGGCTGGACTCCCTGTTGTCCATGGTGCAGATGCCGAAGGGGATTCCCGTGGCGACCCTGGCCATCGGCGACGCGGGCGCCGGCAACGCGGCGCTCTTCGCGGCGGCCATTCTCGCCCTACAGGATCCGGCGGTCGGCGAGCGCATTCAGCAATTTCGTGAAACCCAGGCGGAAAAGATCCGCAAGGAAACGTTGGACTATTGACTGCTAAAGCAAGGCCCGGCCGGTTCGTTCATTCGGCCGGGCTTGGTGTCTTTATTCGCCTGAATGCTCCGCCAATCGCGCGTTCATATCCCGAAGGCGCTTGCTCAACGTGCCGATGATGTTCAGCAGAATGCGGATCGCGGCCCGTTTCGTCATCAGCCGCTGAAAGATCGTTTCGCTGAGAACAAACAGCCGGCAATCTTCCGCAGCGACCGTCGTGGCGCTGCGCGGTTCACTGTTGATGAGCGCCATTTCCCCGAACATGTCCCCGGGCCGCAAGGTCGTCAGGTGCTTCTTCCCGTCAAAGACGCCCACCGTGCCCCCCAACACCACGTACATCTGGTTGCCGGTCGTGCCCTGGTAGAAAACAGTTTCCCCTTTCTTCACGTCCATGGTCATGCCCTTGGCGAAGATCTTGGCGACTTCCTCCGGGCTCAACCCGCGAAACAGGGGCACCCGCTTCGCCATCTCTGCGTATTTGGCCATCAACATCCGAGTACCCCTCCCGGCGGAATGGTCTTACTGCACGACACCGCGAACGTTCGTTAATTGGTTAGACGACGTAGATGAATCGGCTGCAATTCGAGCACGTGTGAATGTGGCTCGTGTCCTGACGAACCTGCTGCACGAATTTCGACGGAAGGCGCATGAAACACCCTTGACAGGTATCGCCCTCGACCGGAACCAGCGCCGGCGCCCGGCTCTTGGACAAGCGGTCGTAATGCTTCAACACCCGCGGTTCGACGAGCGACCGAATCGCCTCCATGCGCTGACTGATCTGGGTCTTGCCGCTGCGCGCCGACTGAAGCATCTCCTGGCACAACTGCAAGCGCGCCAGTAGAATCAAGTCGGCGTGACCGTCGGTGACCTTCGAGAGTTCCGGATCCGCCTTCAGCTTGCGCAGATCCTGCTCGTGAGTTTCCGCAAAGGATTCCGACGTCGCCTCCAGCAAGTCGTACATTTCGTCCGCGGTCTTCGCTTCCAGCATCGCCTTGAGGTGTTGCTTGTCGCTCAAGAGCTTCGCCACCGTTGCCACGAAATTCAGGTACGACGTTTGTTCCGTCGGCGGATAACAAATGAGGAAAATCAGGTGCACCGGTTTGCGGTCCACGGCCATGAAATCGAGCCCTTCGGAAACCCGTCCGACGGCGCACGCCAGCGTCTTCATGCCGGTCACACGCGCGTGGGGCACCGCGATGCCGCGTCCAATGCCCGTGCTCTCCGTAACCTCACGGGCCATGATTTGGTCGAGGGCGGGTCCGTGACCCTCCATTTTCCGTTTCTCAAAAAGGAGATGTGTAAGTTCTTTGAGGGCGTCCGCTTTTGTAGATGCGGTCATCTCCGGCAGGATGCACGGCTTCGTAATAAACTTCGTCAGAATCATACCTTGCGTTTCCCTTAGCACTAGAGCCCCCTCCATCGGCGCACTTATACGGGTACTGCCGTGCACGGGCCCGATTCGTAATATCTGCCCCACAACCAACTTCTGCAAGACAGTTCCTAAGCGCGTAACGCGCTGGATTGCTTAACCCTAGTGTAGCATCGCCGTCCCCGACACTCAACCGCAGTCGCCGCGCGGTCCCACGCCAACACCCCCATTTAGAATCCCGGAATTGCCTCGGAACGCTGCGCGCTCGTGGCATGCCTTGGTCGGATATTGGCTTACAAGTGCGTAAATGAACGGCGCCACCACGCCGGCCTGACCGGCGAACCACATGAGTAGCCCCAGGAGCATCAGGGCCAGGACGATGGGCGCGAGCCAGAATTTCTTCCGCACGCGTAAAAACAACCAGATTTCTCGAACGGTTTCCATGACGACAGTCTACTCCGCGGCCGACCGGAAGAAAAGCGCGCGCCGCCATACGAGCGAAGGTCAGAACTGATTTCGGTACCGTTCCCGGTCGGAGGGCTGCTCTTCCGGCGTTTCCCAATAGGACGCCGCATCCGGCATCCAGTCGCGCTTCAGGGGATCGGATCCGAATACCTGGTTCAACAACCGCGCTGGCGTGATCAGGCCGTAGAAGGCGACCGTCAGCAACACGCGAGTCATCACCCAATTCAGTGCTTCGGAGAACTTAAGCCACACGGAGAACAATGGTCGCAAGGCAAATGGCGCGAAGACCGCTGCGATCAGCAATACCAGGGCTGCCGTGAAAATTGCCGGCGACGGCGCGCCTTTCAGCCACCACCGAATTCCCCCCAAAATCGCCAGCGCCGCCGCCATCACGAGGCCGAAGTTGCGCTGTTCCCGGGGGTCCGATACGTTCACGTCAGTCATCACGAACGGGATCCTTTCAGTCCAACTCGAAACGGTTCTGCCAATTCTCATCCTCGTGCCACAACGGTTGCTGCTTCTTATCCAAGAGAAACGATCCCAGCACAAGGTAGTCCATGTGCGTGCGCATGAAACACCGGTACGCCTCCCGCGGCGTGCAAACGATGGGTTCGCCGCGGACGTTGAACGACGTGTTGATCAGCACCGGACATCCCGTGCGCGCGTAGAAACTGGATATCAACTCGTGAAACAGCGGATTGTCCTCCCGCGACACGGTTTGGATGCGCGCGGAGTTGTCCACGTGGGTGACCGCCGGGATCTCCGAACGCGCGACCCGCAGTTTGTCGAAACCCGCGGCGTTGCGATCGTCTTCCGACAATCCCGTCAGCCGGCTTTCTTTTACGTCGGCCACAAGCAACATGTAGGGACTCTCACCGTCGAGATCGAAGTACTCCGACACGTGCTCGCGTAGGACGGACGGCGCAAAGGGCCGGAACGACTCGCGAAACTTGATCTTCAAGTTCAACGTCGACTGCATGTCGCGCGACCGTGGGTCCGCCAGAATGCTGCGTGCACCCAGCGCGCGCGGCCCGAATTCCATGCGTCCCTGGAACCATCCCACGACCTTTCCTTCGGCCAGGAAACCGGCGATCTTGTCGCAGAGCGTATCCGCAGCGAGCCGTTGGTGCGGAATCTTTTCCTCAATGACATACGACTCCAGCGTCGCGTCCGTGAAAGAAGGTCCCAGGTAGCTCGCCTTCTGGCGTCGCCGGTCCGGTACCCGCTCGTTCCCCATGATTTGATGCCAGGCGAACAGCGCGCAACCCAACGCATTGCCTGCATCGCTCGCAGCCGGTTGAATCCAAATATCGTCGAATGGCCCTTCGCGAAGAAGGCGTCCGTTCGCAACACAATTCAAGGCCACACCACCCGCCAGCGCCAAGTTCTTCAGCCCCGTCTCCTGATGCACCGTGTTTGCCATAGCCAGCAGCACATCCTCAACGACGACCTGGACCGACCGCGCCATGTCCATTTCCCGCTGCGTGATTCTCGATTCCGGTTCGCGACGCGGCCCGCCAAACAGTTCGGCAAACCGCGCATTCGTCATGCGCAACCCCGCGCAGTAGTCGAAGTACTCCATATTCAAACGGAAGGATCCGTCGTCCTTGATGTCGATCAGGTCGCGGCGGATGAGATCCACATAGGTCGGCTTCCCATAGGGTGCGAGTCCCATGAGTTTGTATTCGCCGCTGTTCACTTTGAACCCCGTGAAGTACGTGAACGCCGAGTAGAGCAATCCCAGCGAGTGGGGAAAATTGATCTGTTTCAGGATCTCGACGCGGTTGCCCCGTCCAACGCCGTAGGTCGAGGTCGCCCACTCGCCCACGCCGTCCACGGTGACGATCGCCGCCTCCTCGAATGGGCTGGGAAAAAACGCCGCCGCGGCATGGGCCTGGTGGTGAGAGGTGAACAGAATCTCCCCCTTATACCCCAACCGGCGCCGTATCGTGCCCCGCGTAAACAACTTCTCCTTCAGCCAAAACGGCATCTGGCTGATGAAGGAACGAAGCCCCTTCGGCGCCGTCGCGATATAGGTCATCAGCAGCCGCTCGAATTTCACGAAAGGCTTGTCGTAGAACACGATACAATCGATGTCATCGATATCCAGCGCGGCCCGCTCCAGGCAATAGGCGACCGCGTTTTCGGGGAAGCGCGGATCGTGCTTCTGACGGCTGAAGCGTTCTTCCTGGACCGCCGCCGTTATGTCGCCGTCCTGAACCACACACGCCGCACTATCGTGGTAAAAGGCCGATATTCCCAGAAGATTCATTTCAGATGCCACTCTTGACGATCGGTAACCCCGCGAACGCGCATTGTACGCATGCCTTGAAATACGATCAATTGCCCCTGAACTGCTTGGCAGAATGAAACGCAATGTGGTAAAAATTGTACGTAGGGTGAGGTAATTGCTGTACATGCCATGACGGGTCTCGGCAGCCATGTGGGGGCGGCCGATTCCACCGAAACACCGATCCGCGTTCGCAAAGTAAGATCGATCAGGGGGGTATCGCCGTTTTGGGTCTCCCAGTACCAGGACGGCGGCGTGTGGGATTTTGTCAATTGCAACACCAGGAGAGGAGGAGTCTGAAAATGCTGAGGATGACTTTTATTGTCGGGGCAGCGGCGCTGCTCATCACGGCCGTCGGCTGTCAAACGTCGGCCATGCACACCGTACCCATTTCACGCGATTACGCTCATCTTTCCAAGAACGACCCGCGGGACGTTCGAGCCCGTGGTGGATCAGGCCCATCGGGTAGGGGCGCAACACTATGCGCCTTACGAGTACTACTCCGCGGAGATGTACCTCGCCCACTCCTATGCGGAACGGTCGGAAAACGACCGCCGTGGCGAGTGGGATTATGCCACCCTGGCCAAGCAGATGGCCGAAGCCGCCGTCAGTAAGGGGGGCATCCCGGACGGCGGTGAGTTGATGATGCCCGAGAATCGCGACGGCGCCGTCGCCGAGTTCGAGCGTCTCAAGGCCAAGTATCAGGAACTCGACAAGGAGAAGGCCATCGAGGTGTCGCCGGTGCTGTATGCCCACGTCGAAGCGGCGTTGAGCGCAGGCGAACACGAAATCCTGGAATGCTCCCACTATCCCGAAGGGATACGCTATCTGCGCACCGTGGAAGCCGACATCGACACGATCTGGTCGCAGGACGTGGACGGCGACGGCATCGTCGACATGAAAGACGGCGCGCCCTGGGCGCCGGAAGACAAGGACGGATTCGAGGACGAGGACGGCGTGCCCGATCCCGACAACGACCAGGACGGTGTGCTGGACCTCGATGACGTCATGCCCAACGACCCGGAAACCATCAACCGGTGGCACGATTTTGACGGCGCTCCGGACGCCTATCCCATGCTCGAAACCATCCGGTTCGCCAGTGGAAGCGCCACGTTGTCGTCGGACGCCAAGGGGTACCTCCGCGGAATCGCCGAACTACTGAAGGAATGGCCGGAACTGAAATTCCACATCAAGGGGTATACGGACAACACCGCGTCCGAAACCTACAACCAGAAGCTCTCGGAGCGTCGCTCAGCGGCCGTGCAGAAGTACCTCACCGATCACGGCGCACCGGCCGGACAGATTGTGGTGTCCTCCCACGGTGAAGGCGCCCCCGTCGCGGACAACGGTTCCGCCGCCGGCCGTGCCGAAAACCGCCGCGTAGAGGTAATCCTCGAATAGAAAGTCGAACGTCCCGCAATCGCTCGAAAACCTGACAGTTTACCGGCCCGGCGAGGAATCGCCGGGCCGCTTCTCTGTCCTTCGGCGACGGGAGCATTTGCGTTCGTCGTCCTTGCTGTCCTTGCTGTCCTTGTTGTCCTTGCTCGTCCCTGCTGTCCCTGCTGTCTCTGCCGTCCCTGCCGTCCCTGCCGTCCCTGCCGTCCCTGCCGTCCCTGCCGTCCCTGCTGTCCGTGACTGTCCGTGACTGTCCGTGACTGTCCGTGTGTGTCCGTGTGTGTCCGTGTACTGTCCGTGTGTGTCCGTGTGTGTCTCCAGACACTTCCACTTCGACTTCTGCCCACTCCCCCTTTGAAGGGGGATCAAGGGGGATGTTCTTCCCTGAAGGGCTTGGATTAGATCTCGAAAGAAGCTCGATTTCCCGAGAAAGTCTCCGGCCCTACGCCGCCTCCTCCGCCACCCGCCCCGCTGGTTCGGGCAGTGCGCGAGCGAGCACGACGGGCATCACCACCAACGCCGCGGCGACGTAGTAGGCCAGGGCCCCGCCCAAACGCCAATAGAGGACACACGCGACAAGCGGTCCGATGGCCCGGGCAAGCGATTCGAGGGATCGAAATACGCCCAGAATGCGCCCCTGCTCCCGGACGGGCGTGTACAGAGAAACGAGGGCCGACAGGCACGGTCGCACCTGCGCCGATGCCAGCGCCATAATGAGCAGTCCCACATAGAAGACTGCGGTGTTCGGTGCAAACCCAACGACCGCGAGGCCGGGCACGGCCAGCATGAGTCCATGGAGCCCCATGCGTTTGGGACCGATCACGCCGCTGCGCGTTCGCACATAGGAACCCTGCATCAGGGCCAGAATGATTCCGATGAACAGGAACATATACATGATCTGCTTCGGCCCGTAGTTGAAACGGTCGGCTGCCAGGAAGGTCAGCGAAAACTCCATTCCGGAAAACGCCAGCAGATACACAAAGTAGATGATGTTGGTCCGGGTCACGCCGGGGTATCCCGTGCGGAACAGCGCGACCGGGTTGATGGGACGCCGCGCCGCGAGGCTCGGGCCGGCGTGCTCGAACCGGGTCTCGTGCAGGCGGGTCGCGACGGCGAACCAGTTGATCGTTGCCAGGACGAAGGCCGCAAAGGCCGCCATGCTGTAGGGATTCACGCCGTAGGTCGCCAAGGACGGCCACGTTTTGGAAAGGTCGAAGCCGGAGAGGATCCCGCCGAGGGCCGGACCGAACATGAACCCGATTCCAACCGCCAGCCCCAGCACCGCCATCCCGCGCGACCGGCGCTCATCCGGCGTCACGTCCGCGATAACGGCGCTGGCCGTCGAGATATTGCCGCTCATCAGTCCCCCGATAAACCGCGCCACGACGAGGACGGTGAAACTGCCGGCTACGAACCAAAGAGCGTAAGAGAGGGCGAGTCCCGCGATGGAAACCAAAAGCACCGGGCGGCGTCCGTAGCGGTCGGAAAGACTGCCCATGATCGGCGCACAAAAAAACTGCAAGATAGCGTAGAGCGAGCCCAGAAACCCGCCGAAAAGCACCACCAACCCCGTGTCCGCGTCCGCGCCGACGGCGTGGCTGAAAGCTTCCAGTGCGTTGACCACCCCACCCAAAAGGCCCACTGTTCCTTCGTGGGCCAGATAGTACTTCAGCATGCTCGGATACAGCGGAAAGATGATGGAAAACCCGGCCATGTCCAGAGCGACGATGAGAAAGACGATGCGCAGGACGTGTTTCGCGTCCTGTTCCTTCATGTGACCGGGTGCATGTGTAGCCTTGCGTGACATGGATTCTCTTTACAGCGACAGTTAAGGCGAGTAAGGCCATAACAGTATCGAATCGGTACCTCAAAGATCAAACACGCAATACGCCGAGCTGGGATTCGAATACTAAGAGCGCGTTCCAAAAGTGGGATATCGGCAAAACGTCGCGGATGTAGCGCAGGCGTCCCCGCCTGCATCCTTTGGGGCGCTGTCACAGGATTTGTAGGCGGGTACGCCTGCGCTACATCCGCCGCACTTCTCTTTAGGACCGGTAACGATCCCGTTTGAAAACCGCTCTTAGTACACCGCGCACGCGATACTCAGGATCGGCCTGAGCCCTTTCCTGTCGGAGCCGTACGTCGCCGAAATGGCCCGAAGGGCCTACATACTCATAGCCCCGGGTTGGCCGCCGCGCAGCAAGGCCTACCCGGGGTATCAATGCCCCAAACACGACTACCCCGAAGGGGTTCAATAACCACCCGATCTAATCCCACCCATACCGTTCATCAAATGCGACTCCATGCCGTCGCAATAACATCCGGAATTCGTCCTGAAACGAAAACCCAATGTGATACTCCTCCTGCTCTCGAATGTATTTGGAGACGCGCCACGCGCATTCCGGGCTAAAGGCGATTCGGCGTGATGGCGATGCTATACGGTTCCAACTCGATCGGTTTCATCCCGGGGATCGTCACGATGGCGGGATCGTCGCCGTAGTTCAGCACGGCATAGGACCCATTCCGAAGCGCGCTGACATACGCCTCGCTCGGTTTCTCGGTCTGCACCATGCGGATCGTGCGCGAATCCAGGACGTCGAGCGTTAGCAGTTCCTCGGCCATGGCATCGGCCACGCGGTGCGGCGGCTCCCGGTCGTCCGGCACAAAGACGACCCTGCCATGGCCGGTATCGCCGCGCTGCCAACGGTTGAATACCGATCGGTCGCCTTCGACGGTGGTAATTGGCTGGGAACGCCATTGCGCGACCAACACGATGCCGCCGCCGCGAACCCACTCGTCGAGTTTGTTCAGCGGCGCCTCTTCGATCGTTTGGTTCCACAGGAGCAGCAGCACCTTGTACCGCGCCAACGCGCCGTCGAGCACCATCCGTTCGCTGCAAAAGTCGAAGTCGAGTTTTGGACGCAGCACCGCCACCCGCGCATTGAAGGTGAACGCGTAGAGGTTGCGAAACACCGCGTCGTCGAGTTTGCCCATGGTGTCCGGATACAGCGCAGCCACTTCGATGAACGGTTCGTCCCGCTGGTCCAGCAGCGGAGCGTATTTCAACCATTTGCCAACCGCCTGGTCGTTGTCCAAGAGATTCGAGTGGTAGTAGAAGAGATGTTGCCCGTTGTTCACGATGATATTGTATAACCGCGCCACGAGCCCTCGTGCGCTTCCGTAACCCGCTGGCTCCGATCCGAAGGGAACGCCGTAGAAGCGGGCCGCCGAAGTCATCATGCGGGTCGCGTAAAAATTCTGCGCGTAACTGTCGGTCTCGTTCGTGGCGCGGATGCCACCGTGCACCTTGGCCATACTACGGGTCTGGTCCGTGAAATCCGTGCCGGATTCGACAAAGCCCCAGCCTCCGGAAGATTGGTATATCGCCGTATCCGGCATGGCGTCCCGCGCCCAAACCGCCCAATCCTCGCACCAATCGGTCATAGCATCCATGTACCAGTCCACAAAGTCCTTGCGTTTTCGGGGATTCTCCGCGAACTGCGCGATGAAAGGTTGAATGTCATCGAAGCTGTCGTAGGTTTCATCCCACGCCTTGTCCAGCGCCGCGATGTCCGCGTATCGGGCGCGCAGGTAATCCTGTAAACGTCGTGCCGCGTAGTCGTCACCGGCCCACCAGCCGATGTGGATGTGTTCCCGTTCGCCCCGGAAGCCCCAATTACCGCCGGCCGGATACTGGGACTCGCCGAAGTTCCCGCTGGGACCCAGCCGAACGCCGAGCAGTGCGTCCGGCGAACCGTAGTGTTGACCGAAGGCGTTCAGGAATCGGCGGACGTGAGGCGGTTGGAAATCCGTGAAAATACTCTGAATGTTGTTGCGCTTGCCATGTTCAAGACAAACGAACCCGACATTCTCATCCGATGCGTAAAACCAATTTGGCAGGGCGTACGCGGATCCCACGATGAGCAATGGAAACCATTTCAAATCGTGCCGTTGCGCTTCCGCTACGATCGCGTCGTAGTAACTCCAGTCGAATGTCCCTTTCTGAGGTTCTACTGTATTCCATTTGACGTAGCTCTCGACCGCCGTAAAGCCGAGCGCATGCACGACGGGGGACAACTCCCGCATCGCGGCCAGCGTCTCGTCAACATCCCGGTCGCGCTTCGAATCGACGCCGGCCGTGGTGACGAGTTGCAGCGGACGCTGCAACGCCAAGTGCGGTTGAACCGTTTCAGGAATCTCATTCTCGACCGCGTCGACCAGTGACGAATCGTCGCCCGGCACGATGGCGATCCCCGTCAGCGCATGGACGCCAAAGACCTCGATCCGGGTGCCCGGGCGTGGGGGAGAGGGCATGGCGAACAGGGCCCGGCGCGGCGTGCCGGTGTCGAGCGCCGTGTATCCCGCCACCGGCGTGATCGCCGCCGCTTCTCCATTAAACGTGGCGGTCGCATCGATCAACGCAATGCCCGCGTCTTGATGATTGATTACCAGGAAGACGCCGTCACTCGGTTCCGACGGCGCGCGGTCCACCCGAAACACAATGCCCCGCCGCGAAAAGTAGTCCGGATTCGCGCCCGGCCGCAAAACGTCCACGCCGGAAACTGTGTCGCGCTCGACCGGCCGGTCTGCTGCGTTCACCAGGGAGATGCCATCTTCATGAGTTTCGCCTTCGCGAATGTCAAAGGTTTGCCCGTAGGCGGTCGCACATCCAACGACAACAACCAACAACGAAAGCACAATTCTGATCCCAAAGAAGACAGTTGAACGAGACCGTCGCGGTCCTTGTCGGAAGACCAAAGCCGGAGCCGGTGGAGTTAGACGTGTGGCACAGCCGCCCCCGGCTGTGGTCTTTCTGGGTATACGGCGTTCACCCGGATGATGACCAGCACGTCTTGTGGCAACCCTTGAAACAATGGCCTTTCGCGACGATAACATCGCTGTGACTGTCGACTTTCGGCTGATAGACGTACCGGAAACTATTGGTGCACTCTTCATCCGTACCTTAATAATTCTTGAAGCCGTTCACGGGTGTTAGATTTCGCGGGGTTGCCTTGATGGAATCACTCACTCCTCAGCAATTCCTTCGATGTCGCAGGTGTAAGTCTGATCGCCGTCGCGCGGGCATTGCGCCATCCACTTGCCTTGCGGCGACATCACACCGGTCGGGCAATTGACCGGTCCTTCGTTGGTGGCCGCGTTGGCCGTGCAGATATAGGCTTTGCTTTCGATGGCGCGCAGCACAAGGTTGGACTCGTGATAAGGGGCATGGATCGAGCTGGCGCCGGAATTCACGCTGAGGAAGATAACCTGCGCGCCTTTCTTCGCCAGTTGGTAGGAAAGTCGCGGGTCGGGGTACGGTCCGCAACCCGGCGTCACCCAGAGGTCGTTGCAGATGAGGCACCCGAAGTTGACCCCCGCATGACGGAACACGCGCAGCTCGCCGCCGGGCCGGCAAAACTCGCGGTCCTTCGCCGTCGCCATGATCTTCTCGTGGGTGCCCATAAGTTCCCCCTGAGCACCGTACACGCGGGTTTGGATGTAGGCGCCGTCGTCCGTCTTCCACCCGGTGCCGACGAGCGCGGTGGTATACGTATGCCGGCATGCCTCCGCAATCTGTTTGCACGCGCGTTCGACGGCTTTCTGGCTGAAATCGCCGTAATAGCCGGTCAGGGCCATTTCCGGAAACAGCACGAAATCCGCATCCGTCGGCTTCAAGTGGGACAGGATTCGCTCGAGGTTGTCGTCAAGCTTCTTGGAAACGGGCATCTGAACACCCAGTACGCGAATTGTTTTCATGGTCGCTCCTCTCTCTCCCGATCATCATAATCGATTGCGTCATCGCCGATCACGCTTCGATCGTGGGAGTCTTCGCGTAGCAGCGGACTTCATAGAGACGCGCCAGGTTCGATCCGTTGGTGGCCTGTATCGCGATGCGAATGCTTCGCGCCCGAACCGGATCGAAGGCGTGTCGGCGAAGCCGCTGGTAATTCCCGGTCACCCGCACCAGTTCCCGGTACCCATCAGAATCCTCGGGCTGGTATTCGATGGCGTAGTCCTTGATTGTTTCGGGTTGAGGGCCTTTTAAGACGCGCGCGATCGCACTTTTCTGCTCGGAAAGCGTGAGCTCCCGTTCAAAGCCGGTATCGAATGTGATTTGAACGAAGCCGATCGCTTGCGGCGTGTCCCAGGCCAACGCGATCCACGCGCCCTTGTCCGTCATCGCCCCGGCCCACCGGTTGCGCCAACTCTTCGGCACGTCGCGTGCCACGCCGGTCAGGATATTGGCGGGTTTGCTCTCTTCCAGTAGGCCGGACGCGGTTACCGTAGCGGTGCGCGCCACGTCATACGGATCCTCGTTGACGCAATCGCGAATGGCCTGGTCGTCGCGCAGCAGGATCTGTCGAAGGTCTGCGATCTGCCCGCTGTCGTTTACAACCTGATCCGGCGTCAGATTCCGCGTAATGCAGACTGCCGCGGCCGTTCCCACCGCCTGCCCGATGGCCGAACAGGTCCCCATCACGCGCGTGGACGTGAAGGCCACGTGGGTCGCGCTGATGTTGCGGCCCGCCATAAACAGGTTCTGCAGATCCTTCGAATACAGCGACCGAAGTGGGATGTTGTACGGCTCAGGAATCTTCTCCTGCCGCGCAGGTCGCTCCTTCGGTTCATCGAATCCGCCGGAAGGGTGATCGTCGAAGGGCCACCCGCCGATGGTCACCCCGTCCGGGAAGTCGCGCCACCCCCCCTGACAATCGCCCTGCGTGAGCATGTGCGGCCCTTCAATGCGCCGGCTACCGCGCTTGCCCGGAATCATGCCAATCCAGTCCATGCCCCAGTTGGCGCTCGTGGGGTGTTCCCCCGAATTCTTGATGTAGTCCCATATCCCCATCACAATGGACAGGAGTTCAAAGCGAATCAGCTCGTTGTCGCGAATGGGATCGCGGTTGCCGCCCCACTCGATCCACCAATACCCATACTCCCAGGAACGGATGCCCCGGAATTCCAGTTGGTCCTTCGTGACCTTACGCGCCCACGCCGGCGGAACGAAGGGGATCGGTTCACCGTAGTCCTTCGACGTGAACAGGATGCTGCTGCCCAGTGTTTCCGGTCCCGCCGCTTCCGGGGCCAGGGATTCGTTGAACTCGGATTGCGCTTCGTGCCCCAGACGCATGGTCGCGCCCGCTTCCAGGCCCAAGCGGCAATCTCCGGTGCAGTCGGCGAAGTAGGGCGCGCGGATGCGATAGAGGTGTTCCGTCTTGTCGCAACGGACGAGTACTTCTTTGATTTGTCCATCCTCAACCTGCGCGCCGTAGAGGATGCTGTCCAGCAGCAGGGTGATGTTCGGCTCCGAAATCACTTTGTCGTACAGCATCAGGTCCCACAGCTCCCACGCGAACTGCGGATTATGGACCACGTTTTCCAGGCGCAACTCTTCAAGGATTCCGCTTTCCCGCCAGCCCGGGTGCCCGCCGTGGACGTCCGCACCGACGATGTGCATCCGCACCTCGCTGCTCGCGTTGCCCCCCAGCCGCGAGCGGTCCTGCGCCAGTACGACGCGCACGCCGTGGCGCGCCGCCGCGAGTGCCGCGCACACCCCCGCCATGCCCCCACCGGCCACCATGAAGTCGCAGTCGAGATCCACCGCCAGCATGTTTGGTTCGGCCTGGACCCGCTGCAACGAATCCGGCGGGGGAGCGATTTCCTCAAAGCGCGCATCCCGATCGATTGGCGCTGCCGCTGCCGCTTGTGCGGGGTCGGCGCGCAACAGCAGGGAGTACGTTCCCAACGCCCCGGCGCCGGCAACATCTTGAAAAAATCGCCGCCGTTCAATCCGTCTCTTGCTCGTCATAAGGCTTTCCCGTATCTTTTCGTTTGGAACTCGGAATCCGTCCGTTGCATCGTTGCGTAAACGAGGAATGGGATGCAAGAAAGGCGGGCATCAGCAGGGACATACCGAAGTGGAGCCACGCTGGTGCGTGGCGATCCCAGTAAAGACAGACGTGCGATACAACGATCCAAAAGTCACGGGAAATTCGGAACCCCGTCCGTAGCGGCGGATTTCGACACCATGAAGAATTTCGAACCGTCGGGTTGCGGATAATTTGCGTACTCCACGTGGCCGTCCATGAACAGCACGTTCGCGCCGAGCGGCGAATGATTGATCTCGCGAAACATCGGCTGTCCGTAGTCGGTTCGCACGGTGTCCCACCAAACGGCGATCTCCGACTCACCGCGCGCGGTGGCGGCCGGATTGTTGATATCCGAAACCGTAAACCGGTTGATGCCGTCGCGCAGGTAGTAGATGGTGATCGCTTCGCCGGTGCTCGGCAGGGTGACGTGCTGATCGTCGTAGCGGGTATCCAGGTTCACGCTGTCCGTGGTCAGGTTGTCGAGCAGCAATCCATGCAGCGCCATATCCAGCGGCTCCTTGACGAAGCGCGGTTCAATCATGAAACCCCAATAGACATACGAGTAATCCGCCAGCGCGGGATATTGATCCATGGTCTTGACCGGATTGTCATAGATATCCTCGTGCCAACCGGGGCCAACGGGGCGAAACATCAGCCAGTAATCATATAACCGGCTGTATTCTGGGTCCGACGGGCAAACGATGAGGTGGTAGTCCGTGAGATATTCGGGGTACAGGATCGCCCCGTCAAAGCTCGACCAACATTCCTTCACCGGACTGAACGGCAAGTGATACGGGATCATTCGCGGCACCCACTCGCCGTGGTGTTCGTCGGCAAACATGCGAAAGATTTGCCCCATCTGCCGTTCGTTATTGGCGCACGAAGCCCGCCGCGCCGTTTCGCGGGCTCGGCCCAGTGCCGGCAGCAGCAGCGCCGCGAGGATCGAAATGATCGCGATCACCACCAGCACTTCGACCAGCGTGAATCCCCGATTGGTCCGCATCGTTCTTCTCCCTCATCAATACAATGGCGCAAGTCCGTGAAACGGATCAGGAGCTTCGAACTTCGATGGGGGCGCTGCGCGATCATCTTCCTAATCCCCCCTACTTACTAAGACGTATTTGAGCCGGTTTGGGTGACCTCTCAACGCAATTTCTTCGTCTGGGACCGCCCCGCTACGTGGCCGGCGAATTGGAGAACGCATATGACGTGCCAGGATGCATGATTCGTCGTAAGGTACTTGCCTGAAATGGATTATGATGCGGCCGGACGATGCCGTGGCGACGTTCGTGTGGCGTGGACAACCACTCTTTGGTGGCGCGCGGGAATCCATGGGGTCTGACCGGGACCCCCGCCGGACCAGTTCCCGCGGCCGGTTGGTTTCGTGATGATGCGGGTTACTCCGCTTCGGCCACGTTCCCTTTCAGGAAAGCCTTCACCAGCTCGGGATGGAAATGCTTCCCGGACTCGCTCTTGAGGTGGTCCAGCGCCTCGTCGATGGAGAAGGTGCCCTGCCGGTAGTGACGCGCGCTCGTCATGGCGCAGAACACGTCCAGGATGCGCATGGCCTGCGCGAGGTAGGGGATGGCGTCGCCTTCCATGCCGTCCGGATACCCGGTACCGTCGAAGCATTCGTGATGGCGGCGGACGATGTCCTCGATATCCCGCAATCCTTCCGTTCGTTTCACGAGGTCGGCGCCGATATGGGTATGGCGTTGCAGCGTATCCCATTCTTCGTGGTTCAGCAGGGTGTATTTCAGCAGCACCTCATTCCGAATCTTCAATTTGCCGATATCGCGCAAGAGGGCGCCCCGTTCCAGCGTCAATTGATCCGATGCGGACAAGCCGAGCGCTTCTGCAAAACGCGTCGCATGGTTCTTGACCCGGAGCGACGTGCCCTGCACCAAATCTTCCCGCGAGTCGATCGCGTGAGCAATGAGTTCCAGCAGCTCCTCCTGCCGCTTGCCCAAGGAATCGGCAAAAACACCGATGGCGTCAACGTCCTCTGCACCCCCCACGACGGTCGCCGTTCCCGCCGGCAACGATTCGTCTTTGGCGACGCGCACGACTTCCATGTTGCCGTCGCCCGCATTCTCCGTCAAAAATCCGAATAGCGGCTCATTCTCGCCCACCACCACGATCCGTTTAAGCATGAAACGCTCCTCGCATTCTGTGAATCGACCCCTCAACCGATTACGCAATCGCATCGCCATAGTAGCAACACCGTCGTCTTGCGGCAAGCGACTCGTCATTCGCAGCCGATTGGTGCGCGTGCACAAGACGCGGTGCCAGGCTGACTTGCCTCTTGTCTCGCACGCGGAATCTGGTATACTCGTTCGGGGACCGGGAAAAGGAGCATGCCATGAAACGAGTCGGAATCTGCTTAGCCGTTCTAGGATGCATGATTATGATGGGTTGTCAGCGGTACCAGTCCGGCGCCCCCCATGGCGCCATCGACGTCATCGCCCACCGGGGCGCCAGCGCCTACGCCCCCGAAAACACACTCGCGGCCTTCAAGCTGGCCAAGGAAATGAGTGCGGACTGGTTCGAGCTGGACTGCACGCTGACCCATGACGGTGAAGTGGTGGTCATGCATGATGAAACCGTCGATCGCACGACGAACGGCAAAGGGTACGTCCGCGACCTGACCCTTTACGACATCAAACAGCTTGACGCCGGTTCGTGGTTCTCGCCGGAGTTCGCCGGAGAACGCGTTCCCACCCTGGGTCAGGCGCTCGATTTCGCCAAGTGGAACATCGGCGTCTACATCGAGATCAAGGACAGCGCGGACGACACCGCCCTCTTGGCGGCTATCCTCGACAAGGCCAAGGGCGACAAAGATGCCGGTCATCGGTTTAAGAATGAGATGATCGACATGATCGAGAAGAGCGAGTCGCGCAACCTCGAACTCACGCGCAAGGTGATCGAAGAAGTGCGGGTCCGCAAGATGCACCGGTACGTCGTCATCCAGTCCTTCTCGCCGATCGTGTGTGCCATCGTCATGAAAGAGGCGCCCGAGATGCGCGTCGAATTCCTCGGCGGGTTCAAAGAAGGCGACACCGAGGGCTGGGAGCAGTATCTCCGGCTCGGCTACTTCTTCGACTTTGACGGTTTCAACATGAATGCCGACGCATTGACCATCGGCCGCCTCGCCGCCTTCCAGGACGCGGACAAGACGGTCGCAGTCTATACCGTCGACGATTTGGAAACCATGAAACGCTTCGTCGAATGGGGTGTCGACGGCATCATCACCAACAAGCCTGACCTTGCCCGCACCGTGACCGGCACGGTCAACCGCGCCGGCGGTCCGGCGGACCAATAGACGGCGGTTCAGAAAGCAAATATCGCAGCAGGGCGGGTTCTAGAACCCGCCCTTCTTGTTGATGCGGCTTGGACACGGCAGTCTGCTCCGCTGGTCTTGCTGGGCCGGAACACACCGTGCACGGCTCCTCCGCAGGCTTCCGTTCAACTGAGCAGATATTTGGTCAGGTGGTCCCACGCGTTCGTCTGCGCCACACGCATGATGAGGAAACTCCAGACGACAAGTACGGCGTATCCCGTGGCGTAGTATCGGTCCCAGGACCGCGTCAGCAACCGCTTGACGACAAGGAACACCAATCCCAAAACCAGCACGCCAAAGAACGGACCGAACAGGGCGCCGCACAGGGTGCCCGCGTAGAGGTTTCTAATCGCTTCGACGCGGTCCGTGGCGGCGGGGATGGCAGCCATGGTGGCCAACAGCATCATGGGGCGATGGATCTTCACCCGCTTTCGGTTCCACACGCCGACGAAGACGAAAGCGCCGAAAAGCAGGATGCTGAAGAGCGGGACCGCCAGAAAACGGTTGGGTTCGAGATTCCACAGTTTGAGGTCCGGCGGGTTGACGCTCGCCGCCGCAAAGGCCACTTTGAGGCCCGCCAGCACGATGCCGGCCGCGAGCACCGCCCCAACACGGCCGGCCATCATATGAACGCGCCGGTTCCCGGTGACCACCAGGAGCGGCTGGGCCAGGAACAACAGCATCCAAGCCGTCATCGCGATCCCGTGGAGGATCAGCCAGATTCGAATGGGCGGAGTGAGTTCCCGATGGGGGAATGCCTTGCCGTGCAGATAAAACTGCTGGAAACCCAGGAACATGATCGTCAGGAGCAGCAAGGCCGCTCCCGTGTAAAAGTAACGTCCGAAATCGATCTTTGCATGCGTCTTCGGTTGGGGTTCGTCCAATGATAAGGTCTGGCTCGTGCCCATGATTTGACAGTTCCTCTTTGTTTGAATGTGGCGCTCAACGCGCTCGATCCCCGGACCGGATCGGGGATCGATTCACCAGAAGCGCAGATAGTACTCCAAGTCATTTGAGAAAAGGTAGCGGAATCTCAAGCGTTTCGTCCGTCTCGTCCCTGCCATCCCCGTCCCTGCTGCCCCTGCTGTCCGTGTAGGTCCGTGTAGGTCCGTGTAGGTCAAGTCCGCGTTCCATTGTTTCATTTCCCTCCGCACTGCAACGCCCCGGCCTATCTTTATAAGGAGATTTCCGCCATGACAAACCACCCCAAACGCCCCCGCCCTCAAAAACGAACGAATCTCGGCACCCCCTGCGCCCGCACCTGGACCAACGACTGGATCGCCACCGTCAACGCCAAAGAAGCCGGAACTCAACCACCGAATCTGCGGCGCCCGCCTCCCCGACGCCACGCCCGTTGCACCAATGCTTCCGACCACCCCTCCGGCCGCTGCCCATTCCACGGCGGATTCGACCTCACCGGCGCACCCCCCGGCAACCGCAACCACGTAATCCACGGCCTCTACTCCCGCCGCCTGAGACCCTGCACCCCCAACTGCCCCCACTGGGAAAATTGCCCCCTCGCCAACCGTCATCCTCATCCTCTCGAACGCGGGGAACACGGGGACCCATCTTCTCTCCAGCCTTCTACAAATCCACAATCGGAAGACCCATCTTCGCAATCCCAAACGTCCGATCCGACCGATCGGTGCGATCCGTCCCATTCTTCCCAACCCCCAAACCCCACACCCCCGCAACAGGATCGTCATCCTCGCGACAGCGGGGACCCATCTTCCCAATCCGATCCGTCCAATTCTTCCGATCCGTCCTATAGGTCCCATACGTCCTATAGGTCCTATCCCCCCAACGCCACGCCGACGCAATCACCGCCCACCTGCCCCTACCAACTCGCCGAATACAACACCGTCCTCACCGACGCCCTTGCCGTCGTCGAATCCCAGCCCCACCCCAACCCCATGGGCATCCACGCCGCCCACAACGTCGCCATGCTCCAAGTCCTCGTCAACGCCGCCACCGCCCACTTAGCGCAAGCCCCAAACCTCGGGTCTTCCTCTGAAGCATGGCCTTCCCCCCCTGGGCACGGGCGTCCCGCCCGTGTTCTTCCTCTTCATCCGCGACATGGGCTTCAAGCCCATGTCCTCCCGAAAACCTTAACCCCAACACCATCCTCGCCTTCACCCGCCTCATGCGCGAGTACCGCCACACACTAAAACTTCTCCAAACACCGGGGTACACCCCCTTGAACCGTCACAATTCCGCGGGTGCACCCCCCTCCCCCGACGGCATCCTCCGCCACGTCCAACGCACCCAACACGACACCGGTCTCGACCCCGATTCCATCGCCGCCGCTCAACTCGAGCCCCAAACCCCCGAGACCCACGCCAAAGCCTACATCCAACGCGCCGCCCTCGCCGGAGGACAAGGTCGCGACGTGGAAATGTGCGAAGCCTTCGATAACGCCGCCCTCATCGACGAACCCTACGCCGAATCCGAACGCGATCACGTCCTGGCCAGCTACCGCCCCGCAAAACAATCCGTCTCCCAAGAACTCGCCGAACTCATCCTCGGCAACCTTCATCTGCCGCCCCGACCCACAACCCACGAACAGAACCCCGACACAACCAAGCCCAACACCGACCACCCAACAAACGAAGAATCCGACGATGTGCTCCAACACTTCCTCGACCTCATAAGAGAAGGGAAAATGCCCCCCGAAGCCTTCCCCATCGGCTCCCCCCTCCGAGCCCACGTTGAAGCCATCTACACCGGCCCACCCACCACCACAACCAAGCCCACCGGCGAAGCCGGCTCCGAGTAGTCCTTATCCGTCCATATCGTCCGTGTAAGTCCGTGTAAGTCCGTGTAAGTCCGTGTAAGTCCGTGTAGCCCAGTTGTAGCGCAGGCGTCCCCGCCTGCAATTCCTGAGACAGAACCCCAAAGAATGCAGGCGGGGACGCCTGCGCTACATCCGCCGCTCAACCCCGGAGTGAACCCCCAAAAATGCTGCGCACCCCCAACCACCTATCGTCCTCCCCCTACTACCCACCAAAGCTCAATAACGCAAGCAGGCTTGCCTCGCCGAAGCTGACAAGCGAAGGCGGGTCCATGTGTCCGTCCATCCCATCCCGCACCCGCTTCGCCCGCCACTACCTCCGCGACCGCCACGGTTCCCCCTGGGCGCCTTGGCCGTATCAGTCTTTGTCCTTGGAATCCCTCGCACCTCGGAAGGTGCATTGCGATGGGCGGGATGTGGGGAAAACGTCGGAGATCGAGATCGTGGCGGCGTGGGCGTCGGTGATGCGGCCGAATTCGCAGATGTTGATTGCGACGCAGTGTGAGAATCATTTGTTTCCGTTGATGGACCGGATCGTGCGGGTGTTTGAAAGCGATTCATGGAAAGAGGGACAGACCGGTCTCGACGGAATGAAAGAGGGCAATGAAAGAGGGACATGGGCGTGGAAAAGAGGGACAGACACGTCTCGCTTCGCTCGCTTGCGTCAGTCCCTCTTTTCCGGTCGCTGGGGTCAGTCCCTTGGTGGAGGTGAAGCGGACGCCGTCGTGGTGTTTGCGGTTTGCGAACGGGTTTGTGTTGTGGGGGCGGATTGCGGGGCCGCACGGGATGAATTTCCAGGGGCTGCACGTGGATTGGCAGATTGTCGACGAGGCGCAGGAGATGACGGATGCGGCGTGGGAGGAGATGTTTCAGGCGTTGAACGCCGGCGGGTGGCGCTGGGTGTATGGGGTGCCGAACGGGTTGCGGAACACGTTTCACCGGATGACGACGGACCCGGACGCGGAGCAGTACAACTGGCCGTCGTCGTCGAATCCGGCGTGGTCGGCGGAGAAGGAGGCGGAGTTGGCGCGGCTGTATGGCGGCAAGGATTCGCCGGGGTACATCCATCGGGTGCTGGGGCAACACGGTTCGCCGGCGTATGCGGTGTTCGATCTGAATGCGTATCTCGCGTGTGTGGACGGGGGGCTGGAGTGGTTCGAGGCGTCGCTGGGGGAGGACGATCCCTTCGAGGCACCGTCGGGCGTGGCGAAGGGCACCCATTATCTGGGCTGCGACCTGGGGTACGTGCGCGATCCGTCGGAGTTTGTGATCTACCGGAGTGCGCCGCCGGATTTGGTGAACGTGGGGCGGGTACACTTGCACGGGGTCAATTATCATCGGCAGCAGGGCATCATCGAGGAGTTGGATCGCGCGTATGACTTCCGGGCGATCGGCATCGATGCGGGGAACAACGGGAGCGCGGTGGCGCATAACCTGAAGAACATCGACGTGGACTGGCATGAGAAGGTCATGGCGTTCGAGTTCGGGGGCGTATGCGAAGCGGGGTCGTTTCCGGACGGGTCGCCGGACCGGCGTCCGACGAAGCTGTTCATGACGGAGCTGTTGCAGCGGCGGATGGCGGACCGGACGATTGTGTTTCCGCCGCCGGCGGATCGGGAGTCGCAGTACGCGGGGCACACGTATACCGCCGGGATGCGGGGGCAGGTCCTGTTCGACAAGGGGAACGACCACATTATCGACGCGGATCGGTGCGCGGTGCTGGCGCATTACCTCGACACGCAGGAGGTGGGGGCGCAGAACGTCGGTGGGTACTATCCCCGTCTCCGGTTGGAGGCGTTTTAGTGTTGCAAGTTGGCGAATCCCTTACAATTCAATCGAAATCGAAATCGAAATCGAATTGCAAAGGCAACGTGTCTGCGATTTCGATCCCGATTTCGGCAGCGGCGAGACTGGCATGCTGCGCAGTCAGGAGCGCGCGGCGCAACTTACGTATCGGACGTGACATTTTCGCGCCAGCGCGCTTCAATCGTGTCAGCGGAAAGATCGGCCCCGCACCGCCACTCGACATAGTAGCTCCCGTTGCGAACCTGGGAAAACTCGACCCAGTTTCGCAACGGCACAAAGGCCGGCGATTCGAAATACGGGCGAACATCGAAGATGCCGGAGCGGCCGTCTTCGGCGACCACATGCAGCGTGCCGTTTTCCTGTGGAGTGACCGTTGCGATTCTCACTGATCCAATCCTCGAATAGGCAAGGGATTCTGGCCGTTTACAGCCAGTTCCCAATCCGCCATCAAGTCTTCCTGATGAATCTCGATCCAGGCGACCACCAGTTTATGCTTCTTCGGCGGCAGACTACCTGCCAACACGCTTCCGTCCGCAATCGAATACACGGCGACCTCGCCCTGATAGTCCGCATGAATGTGTGGCAAGTGATGTCTGTCTGTGTCGTGAAAGAACATTCGGATCAAAATGCCGTAGAACATCGATATCGTAGGCATGCGACCTGCTCCTGTTTCTCACGGCGCCCAGAGATGACCGATGTATCCAGTTTTCTCGGAGCAACGGCCATCCATAGCTTACGCAGTCATTATTCCACGTCAATCGCGCCCCGGTCTACCTCGTCCGTGGTAGTTTCCACGGGGGCCGCCTCCCCTACTTGCGCCGCCGTCTCGCCGCTACCCTTTCAGCGCGCCGACGGTGATGCCGCGGGTGAGTTGCCGCTGCAAGAGGATGTACACGAAGAGCGTGGGGAGCAACACGATGACCAGTCCCGCGAACATCAACCCGAAATCGGTCTTGTACTGGGCCTGAATGCTGACCGCGGCCAGACCGAGCGGCAGGGTCTTGTGGGAGTCCGAGTTCACGAAGACGAGGGCGAAGAGGTATTCGTTCCAGATGCCGAGGAAGTTGAAGATGGCGGCGGTAACCAAACCGGGTTTTGCGAGCGGGAGCATGATGTGGCGGAACACGCTGTACTCCGAGCAGCCGTCGATGATGCCCGCTTCGCGCAGGGTGCCGGGGAGGGATTTGAAGAAGCCGGTCAACACGAGAATCGTAAACGGAAGACTGAGGGCGACGTAGATCGTGATGAGCCCCGTGAAGGTATCGTGCAGGTGCATCTCGTATCCCAGGGGCGACAACAGCGCGGTGCCCCATCGCGATAACGCGGTGAATTGAAAAAAGAGGGGGATGAGCACGAGTTGCGCGGGGATCATCAGGCCGCTGACGAAGTAGAGGAAGAGCAGCCGGCTTCCGCGGAATGGGAATTTGGCGAGTACGTAGGCCGCCATCGCGGACACGCCGAGGATCCCCAACAAGGAGATCGATGTGACCAGGATGCTGTTGAAGAAGAACCGGCTGAACTTCGATTTCACCCAGGCCTTCTGGTAGTTGGACACCACGGCCTGCGCCGGCGTTTCCACATCCGGGTTGTCGGCATAAGGGGAACCGGTAACCAACCAGGGAATGCCAAAGGGGTCTTCGACGAACTCTTTGGAACTGCGGGCCGAACTTGCAACGACCCACAGCAAGGGCATCACCACGGCCAGCAACCAGACGACCAGGATGAAATAGAGCGCTATGCGTCCCAATGCCGAAATCATCAGTATTCCAAGGCCTCCCTCCGGGAAAACCGCAACGTTACCAGTGTTGCCAGAAACACGAGGACAAACAGCATGACCGCCACGGCGGACCCGTAGCCGACGTTGTATTCGCTGAACACCTTTTGGTAGAGCAGCGTCGCCATGACGTGGGTCTCGCGCGAGGGCCATTCGTTGTCCATGATCCACACGGCCTCGAACAGTTTGAGACTCGTGATAACGAGAAAGACGATGCCGACGACGAGCACTTCGCGGATCAGGGGCAGGGTGATATGCCAAAACTGACGAAACGGGGAGGCGCCTTCCAATTCCGCGACTTCGTAGAAGGACTCCGGGATTCCTTCCATGGCGGCCAGAAACAACACCATGTAGAAGCCGGTCATGGTCCATACCAACATCGGCACGATGGAATAGATGAGGTACTGCTTGCCCGTGAAGGGGAAGGGGAGATCGAGGGTGGGCCAGTGAAAATGGGCCTGCAACCACGCGAGAAATCCGTTCACGACGCCGAATTCCGTGGTGCTGTACAGGAGGACCCAAAGCAGCGCGATGGCAACCGATGCAATGACGTTGGGGAAGAAAAACGCGACGCGGAAGATGGCAGCCCCGCGAACGCGCCGATGCAGGACCGATGCGAAGAACAGCGAAAGCACCAGGACCATGCTGCCGGCGGTGACGGTCAAAAACACGTTGTGCCCGAGAGCCAGCCGGAACAACCCGTCATCCGTGAACAATGCGCGGAAATTCGCCAATCCGACCCATTTGGGCGTCGAGAGGCCGTCCCATTTTTCGAGGCTGTACAGCAGCGCCCGCACGCCGGGGATCGCCACGAATCCAGTGAACAGCAGAAACGCCGGTGTCAGAAACGTGAGGATGAAGACCGTCTGTTCCCGCGTGCGTTTCACGGTTTTTCTCCGAAGGCCGTGGGGTCGTAGGGGGAGAAGTTTGGAATGATGGTGTCAGGATTGGCACGGGCGCGCGTGATGCCGTCGTCCATCCGTTTGCCGAATTCTTCGGGCGTAATGGATCCCTCGAGCAACGCGCCCAGCGCGGGAGTCATGACTTGCTGCGTCCATTCCAGAAGCAAGGTATCGAGCCGCACATTGAAAATGCCGGGCGCGCCATGGATGCGCGATGCGTCCATCATGTCGAGAACCGATTGCAGCGCCGGGGTGACGGCCGACCGGGGCGTTCCCTCTTGGATGGGGGAAATGACGCCGATACTCGCGCCCATGTCCGGCGCGTTCCGCGGCGACACCATGAAGCGCGTGAAGTCTGCGGCGATATCCGTGTACCGGCCGTCCGACGGCATGTAGACACACTCGGCGCCCAGTCCGTTGAATAGTTTGGGATTGCCGTTGCCGCCGTCGACCGCGGGGACGTTGAAACAACGCAATTCGAAGCCCGGGGGGATGATGTCCTTTTGCTCGTTCTCGAGCCAGACCCCGCAAAAGATCATCGCCGCGCGATTGTTGCAGAACTGAAGCTGGCTCTCGGTGTGGGTCATGGCCATGGCGCCCCGTTGAAAGTAGTGGGTCGCCATCTCCTGGAGCAAGCGCGCGGCCCACAACGCGTCCGGTTCGCTGAAGGCGCCGGGTTCCAATGCGTTCATGCGATTGATTAGCGAGAGCCCGCCGCATCGTTGCGCGAGCGAGATGTAGGTGAACCACGAGTAATACGGATATTTCCCCTGAAACGCGATGGGGGCGATTCCTTCGGATTGGATTTGCTCGCACAAGGTCTCGAACGCGGACCACGTGGTGGGGATGTTCCACCCGTGCTCGCGGAACTGGCGGGCGTCGTACCAGCAGCCCCAGGCGCCGAAGCTCGTTGGGATGGCGTAGACGTGGCCGTCGCTTTTGTACGCGTCGAGCGTACCGGGAATAAAGAGGTCTCTCCAAGGTCTGTCGCTGCCGTACGCCGGTTTGTCGAGTTCGTCGTCGAATGGTTTCAACTTCCCGGTACTGATCATCAGCCAGAGGGGCAAGCGGTTATCCAGAACCAGCGCCGGCGGGTCACCGCGCAAGACCCGCGGTTTAATCTTTTCGGCAATGCGGGGTTCTCCCCAGAGGTCGATTTCGATGCCATCGTCGCGATGGGCGGCCGTGTATTCGGCCGCGATCTTTTGATGCCAGTAGATGCCGTAGCCCCCTTCAAAAACGGCTACCTCGACGTGGCGGATAGCACCTTCCCCGACCTGGGCCGGCCGGATGACGCCGTCCCAGAACAAGAAACCGATGCAGCACACAATCGCGACGAAGACGCCTGCGAGACCGGATATGCGAAGGAGCAGATTCACGCAGCGATTGTAGTGACTCGTCGTGG
Source organism: Candidatus Hydrogenedentota bacterium (assembly GCA_963745075.1). Classification (GTDB taxonomy): domain Bacteria; phylum Hydrogenedentota; class Hydrogenedentia; order Hydrogenedentales; family SLHB01; genus JAHDWY01. Next base: position 377,575 of record CAVUWV010000001.1, read on the forward strand.
AGGAGGCAAGACAGCAACGAGGCGCGGGGAGTCGTCGTGCAGCCTGCCTCCGACCCTGCTATAATGCGAAGACAGCGATGTCAACGGGGTACAGAGGGGGCTTCATGTCAAGTGTCGATGAGGTTGAACGGTATTTTGAGGTTGGCCGCGCCGTCGTCCTGCAATCGAAGCGGATCCAGGGGGAAGAGGGACGCGTGCGCACGTTCGTGCGCGGTTGGCAGCGGGGCGCCTACCTGTTGTTGGATGTCCCGCGCAAAGAAGTGGGAAATGCGTCGCTTCGCGTGAACGACCCCTGCGTGCTCCGGTTTCTTGCGGAGGGAGACGCGTGCGGATGCAACGCGGAGGTGGAGGATCTCGGCACGGGATCCCACTTCTCGTATATCCGGGTCACCTGGCCCCGCGACGTATCCTGCGTTCGGGTACGAAAGTACGAGCGCGTTCACGTGCACACTTCTTGTTCCGTACGTTTGGACAACGACAAAACGATTGAAGGAGAACTGGTCGACCTGAGCGCGGGCGGCTGCAAAGTCCGAGTGCCGCATATCCTGCCAAAGGGGGACCGAATCGTAATGTCTTTTTGCCTGCCGGACGGTTCCGCGGTTGATGAGATCGTGGCGGTCGTTTGCGCGTCGGCCGAGGATTCAGAGGGCGCCTGGGTCGGGTGCGAATACCACGACCCGGAGGAAGGGGCCATCTACGATATCGAGTTTTTTGTCGCGGCCACGCTTGCCCGTCTGCGCGCGGAACCCCCGGAGAGTCCGCATGTACTTGTCATTGAACCGGACTTGAGCAAGGTGAACGACCTTCGCATCGGGCTCAAATCTGCCGGATACGAAGTAATCCTGGCGCCCGGTCCTGTGGATGGTTTCTTCTGGTTGCGTTTGTCGACGCCGTCCGTCCTGGTGGCTTCGGCCGAGCAGCAGGTCATCAGCGGAGCGGACATTGTCGGAATCATAAAGACAACCCGTCAATTCAAAAATCTGCCCGTTATCGTATACGGCGGCGACGCCACCATCGGGAAACGGGCGATGGAAGCGGGCGCGGCATTTCACGTGCCATCAGCGGCCGACGTGCAGAAGATTACCGGCGCGGTAAAAGAGTTAATCGAAAAGAATGCGCGCAAACCCGAGGAAACCGCCGGCACCGGCCTCTGAATGCTCAAAACACCCGCAGAACGATGCAGTTCAAGTAGGCGGTTTCGGGCATGGTCAAGAGGACCGGATGATCCCGAGCGGCCCCACGTTCTTCCAGGACCCACACGTCGCGCTGCGCGGCCCGTGCAGCCCGCTTCAAGACTTCGACAAACGCCGGTCCGTCCATGAAATGGGAACAGGTGCTCGTGACCAGATACCCGCCCGGTTCGACCGCCTCCATGGCATCCCGGTTCAACGCCTGATACAACCCCGCGGCTTTGCGGCTCTGGCCGCGTGACTTTGCGAAGGCCGGGGGATCCAGTATCACGAGGTCGTACCGTTGGCCCCGTTGGAGCGCGGTGCGCACGTCCACGCATTCGAAAATGCACCGATCGCTGAGCGCGTTCCGTTCCGCATTGCGCCTGGCGTGCGCGATGGCCGTCTCCGAAGAATCGACCGCCAATACCGACGCGGCGCCGGCCGCCGCCATATGGCAAGCCCATTGCCCCGAATAACAATGCCCGTCGAAGACTCGGGCGCCGCGGGCCAATGAACGTGCCGCGAGTACGTTCTCCCGCTGATCCAGAAATGCACCGGTCTTTTGTCCGCGCTCAAGATCAACTACGAATTGCAATCCACCGTGGCTCACTTCAACGGAACCCGGCGCCTCGCCCGCGTTGCGCCGGCCGCCCGGCAGGTTCAGTTGTACGCCTTCGACGCCATCGTGGCGCGTGAGGATCGAGGCGAGGGCGTCCCCGTACGCCGCGTAAAACGCGCATCCGGACTGAACGACCGCAACCGGCCCGTACCGGTCGATCACCATGCCCGGCAACCGGTCGCTCTCGCCATGAACCCAGCGATAGAAAGTTTCCCCCGGATACAAGCGGTCGCGAAACTGCTTCGCCTGCGCGATACGACGCTCGAGCAAATCTGTATCGACCGTCTCCGTCTCGCGTTTTGTGATCAACCGAATCGCGATTCCGCCGGTTGCCTGGTAAAAACCCCTGCCGACGAACCGGCCCCGGTCCGACACGATGTCGACCACCGTTCCGTCTTCCACCCGAGGCAATCGCGCGAACTCATTCCGGTAGGCCCACAAATGCCCGCGCAACAGGCGGCGGTCTTCTTTTGCTTTTAAGATTGCTGTATCCATAAGCGGAAGAGTGTACCGCAAACCGGCGTGTACTTGCGAGGAAATTGTTGTCAGGAATTTGTTGTCGTTCGGGCCGATTCGCCCACCGCCGCCGAACCGTGGACATCCGGACAGCCAAAAGATTGATCCGTTCCCCGTCGTTCGCTATACTATCGCCTCGTCTGAACCCATGGGGATGTAGCTCAGTTGGGAGAGCGCTTGTCTGGCAGACAAGAGGTCAGGGGTTCGATTCCCCTCATCTCCACCATCTAACACATTAATGACCGCTGGGTTACAAGAATGGCTCGGCGGTCTTTGTTTTTGCCTGCCCGGTTTGTAAGTCCGCCCTGATGCCGAGGCATCAACAATTCGAGCGTCACGCCAAAACGGTCCACGCGTGCGCGTAGTGTCCAATCGGTGTGCGTTCCTGCACTTTCGTTTCCCATGTCGCTCGTTGTGTATCGTTGTTGGCTGACGTTCGCTTCGGGGATTACACGAGGTACGTGCCGTGTCGCGATGGAACCTTCTCGCCGGGGATTTCGGTCCGTCCGGCTTTTCTGAGTTCGTCGCCAAACTCGTCGATGGTGCGATTACCGGGAGCATCGGTGACCATTACGTACTATGGGAAACCGCTGACATCGGGCAATTGACCGGCGCACTACGCATTGGTTGCCACGTTCTCTTGGTGAGCAACTTGTGGTATGTGGGCAGCGGGGATGCCGGGTTTGACCTTACGGTTGCGTCACTCGACTTCATGAGCCGACTTCGAGTGGCGACGGATGCACCGATTACTCGCGGTCTTCGGATATGCCGAGGAAGCGAACTACGCCGGCATGCTGATTCATGCAGGCGCCGACTTCGCGACTCGTGTTCCGTTTGATCCGAAGCTGTTTCAGGAAGGGTGTTGCGCTTTCTTACTCCCCTCCCGTGAAGATGCTGTAGTCGCGCATTACCTGCTAATCGTATTGCGTGATTTGGTTAGGGCAGTGTATTATGGCGGGTGTACCGGGACGATGCAATATTACAACGCCACGGCACAAGTGTGAACACGGTATCACTCGTCAAGCTGGTTTGAATGACGAATAGCCTAAGACGATTAGGATGAGAAGTAGAGATAAGAGCTAAGCGAACAAGTCGCTGGACATGTATCGCCTGGAGCAACACCGGCTGCGCCGTCAGATGAACTGTCGGCGTGAGTGTTACCCAAGGAGAAGGCAATGACCAAAAAGTATTGGCCAACGGAACGGCAGAAGCGAAGGCAATGTCTGGCAGCAGTGATACTAACAATATGTGCTGTGCTCGACGCATACGTACTTCTTAGGAACTTCGATGCTTCGTATGTGTTGGTCGAGATTCTCCTGGTAGCGTGCGCGGTTTTGCAGTGGAGCATCTACCTCAGCATTCAGACACAACTCGACATTAAGGCAATCCTGACGAGTCAAGAACCAGATGACGATGGGGCGCATAACAAGCCGAATGCAGGAGACGCTTGACAGCGCTCTTAGTCCGTGACGTACCGCACCGATTGAGAATATACGCAAACAAGCTCCGCCGAATGGCAGGCCAAACACGATGAGGTGCTGCACGAAAAGTGGAGAGTTGACGAGGGTATCATGCGGCGAATTGACCAAGGGAAATGGGGGAACGTATGGAGTACGACACGTCGGTTGCGTTCCACGGGCCGGCCGGGGGAGCCATTGAAAAGGCGCGTTTGAGCGTCACGTCGAACGGCTTCAAACTGGGCCACGTCAGCGAGACGCAACTGGTGGCGACCGGCCCGGGGATGCACAGCACGAAGCAGAGTCCGATACTGGGCGCAACGCGCATTACGATCACTGTTTCCGGAGGCTTTATCGACGTGCAGGCTGCACTTGGGGCGTCACGTTCATGCAACTGTTTGTGTTTCTCTTTCCTCCGGCTCTTGTGGGGATTCTGACCTTCAGCTTTTGCTTCAGGCCAGAAGTTCCGAAGCATATCTTACTCCTACCGCTTGCGCGACTTTTGCCATGGGCGGTTATATCGCCCTGATGGCCCGGGGCATCAAGAACCGGACGAGGGAGGCACTGGATGATTTCGCCCAGTACATTGCATTCGTTGGGTTGACGGATTAACCAGCGCATGCGGCAGTCCGCGGATACGCCGAACGTCAGGCAGCGGCCAATGCGCTCTCCTTAGTGAAGTACCCCAGCGCCGGTTGAAAAGGGCCTTAGGCGTTAGCCTACTTGGCGGATTGGGTTGCGAGGAGATGGGGCTGACCTGGCCCTGAGTTTCTGCGAAAGGCGTCGATGTGCGGAAGGCTACCTCAGGAGGGTTGAGAATTCCAGACTAAACTTTCTTCCGCGGCCCATCCATGGTCAACCCAGAACCGTTGGGCGCCGTTTCGGAAGATTTCGGCTGGGATGGCGGTGCGTTGACATTTGGTCACACCGGACTATAGCCTTCGCTGCGCAACTCTTCGGTCAGGGTAGCAATCGTCGTATGACAGTGGATCGACTCTTTGGCGATTCATGATGGGAACACCGCATTCCGTCGCGGGAGAAGCAGGGGCGCCGCAGCGAGTGGGCGCGACCGTTACCGACGGGGAGGTTATGGGATGTCGCGATATCTGGCCGGTTCTTGGCGGTCCGGAATCCGAGTGGCGTTGGTATCCGGCGTACTCGTTTTCATCGTCTGTGTCACGACGGGATGTCCAACCAGCCCACCTTATATCGAGATCAGCGAATCGCAGCACGTGTTCGGGCAGGATGAAAACCAGTGGGTGTTTCACGTTCGGAACAGTGGTGGGAGGGGGGCTATGTTCTTCCAGGTCGCCGCAACTGTTTCGTGGCTGGAGGTGCGGCCGGAGCGAGCGTTCAGCCTGGGTCCGAATGACCTGGTACCGGTTTGGGTTCACGTTCGCCGGTCTTCCATTCCGAAGGCTTCGGTACAAGCGCGGGTCGTCGTGTCATCTACGCAGGCGCCCTATGACAGCGCTGCAGCAGTTTATCTGGATACCGGAAGCTCGGACGAAGTCTTTGTGCGGGATTACTTCCCGTTGCGTAAGGGGGCTACGTGGCGGTATTCGCCTTCGGGGCTGAAAGGATCGCCCGGCGAACCGTGGAGTGAGCTGCAAATACAACGGGTCTTCTACCGGGGCGGCATTCGTGTCGCGGAGGCGACCTATCGTATTGCCGGCGAGGCCAAGGTTGCCGTCGTGTACATCGCGTTGATTTCTGAGATACCGGTGGTGGTGAGGAGTAACACGCGAGCAATTCAGTCGCTGCCAAATACCGAGCGATTTTGGGATCTTGCATTTGACGACGTTGTTCCGTCGTGGTTATTTACCGGCGTATATGAACCGGGGGTCGATCAACTGAACTCCAACACGACTCGGTACAGCACGGCGCCTTTGAACGATCTGACCCCCATTCATGTTGAAAGCGGCGACCTTGGACCCTACGAGTCCGGCGCGTTCGGGGTAGACGGCGATACGCCCTGCCTCGCGACGCATACGCCGACGGGGCCTCCGTGGTCGGATGTGCGCTACTACGTCGATCTGTTAGGGCGTGGTATTGGCCCGTTGCTTGATCCTTTTGGCAATGGCGCGTTGATTTTCTTCGATCCGGGCGAAACACCGTAACCACGTTCTACGCGGGTGTGGGCTATCGGCATCTGCTGGAGCGGCGGAAACCACGGAATCTGGATCGTTCGCTCTCGGCGAAACCTTCACGACGATGTGAGAAGAATCTCGCGCAGCAAAGAGCCGGTTGGGCTGGTTCGCGTGCTCTTCCGGAATTCTTGCCCGGTTTTTGGAATCATTTCGTACATTGCGCGTTTTCGTGCACGTCCCTATAATCAGCGCCGGATCGGTTTTTCATTGAACGATAGTGCTTCGGAACCATTGGATGTGTGCGTGCCATGGGCAGATGGCTTCTTCATAGTCTTCAGGGTAGGGTGCTGCTGACGCTGTTGGTGCTTGCGATGGCGCCGTTGGGAATAGCGGCGTTTCAGGGGTACCACTGCGCCCGGCAAGCGGTAAACGATCTGGTGCAGAAACACTTGCTGTCGGTTGTGCGGACGCGGGAAGCCATGATCGAGGCGTGGTATGGTGAGCGGGTGAAGGACATCAAGACCGTGGCATCGTTGCCGGATGTGGTCAAGAAGGTTCTGAAGGCGGATTCGGCGGGGAAGAGCGAGTCCGACCCGGCGCTGGATACATTGCTCTCGGACATTGAACTTCAGGATTCGGCGTTCGAGAGTTTGTCCGTGTATACGCTTGACTGGCATCTGGTGGCCCGAGCGGAGTTTGGTGAGCACCGGAGCGAGGACCTTTTGACCAAGCGCCTCATGTCCGATCTCGAAGCCGCGGAAGGTGTTTTCCTTGAAGAAGTGCACATGCACCACGACGCAAACGCGGGCGCGCATATCGGCGACAGCATCCAGGACAAGGCGGGAACGGACATCGGATATCTGGTTGGCAATCTGAACCTCACCAAGAGCATTGCGCCGTTGTTACAGGAGCGGAGCGGCTTGTGGAACACGGGGAAGGCTTACCTCACGAACGGTGATCTGGAAATCATTACGGAGCCCTTTACGGAGGGCCGGCGGGTATCCTTCGAGAAAAAGGCTCCGACAGCGGTGGAAGCATGTATCGCGGGTGGAACTTCCCAGGTTCTCAGTTACAAGGACTATCGCGGTCACGAGGTTCTTGGAACGGCGGTTCGCCTGCCGATCGACAATTGGGCGCTGGTGGCAGAGATCGACCGGTCGGAAGCGTTGAAATGGCTGAACCGGCTGATCTTTCGGGCGTCGCTTACGGTTCTCGTCACCCTGATTGTCGTGGTGGCAGCTTCCATGTGGATGTCGTCCTTTCTGGGGCGTCCTCTCCGGCAGTTGGTGACCATTGCCAACCGGATACGGGGCGGCCAGACGAGTGAACGCGTGCAGCCGACGCAGATAGTCGAGGCCGACGAGGTTGGTATGGCGTTCAATGAGATGCTGGATGAACTGCGAACCCAGCAGGACTTTGTGGCGCGAACGACGGCACTGGCGAGTATGGGCGAGATGACATCGAGTATCGTGCATGAAATGCGAAATCCGCTCTCGTCGGTGAAGATGAACCTTCAGGCTTTGTCGCGGTCGTTGGAACCTGGGAATCCGAACACGGAAGTGGCCGAGATCGCATCCAATCAGATTGCCCGCATCGAAAACATGCTGACGGATTTGCTGCAGTTCGGACGGCCGGTTTCGATCCAGAAGACGGAAGTATTTTTCGAGGACCTCGTTCAAGCATGCACTCGTATCGCAGGCGACACGATGCGCGAGAAGGAAATCCGGTGCGAGGCGGATTGTGCGTTGGACGAAAGCGTCCTTTTTGTCGACGAGGAGCAGATGTGTCGCGCGTTGTCCAACCTCATCCTTAATGCGGTACAGGCATCGCCCGCGCAGTCCGAGGTTCGTGTCACGTTGCGGCCATCCCGTCGCGGGGAGCGTTTCGTGGACATCGACGTGGAGGACTCGGGTCCGGGTCTCACCGAGATGGCGCTGAAGAAAGTTTTTCAGCCGTTTTTCACAACCAAGCCGGGCGGGACCGGGCTTGGCCTCGCAAACGTGAAGAAGATCGTGGAGCTTCATGGTGGATCCGCTTCGGCCGAGAACGCGGAGCCGGGTGGTGCGGTGTTTCGTATCACCATTCCGCGCGCGGCCCATTCCGTCCAATTGGACGTGTTTCAGGTAAGGCAATAGCCACTGCGCTGGTCAGAATCTGTCCAGGGCGAGCGGTAAACCGAAGTTTGAAGGTGTATTATTTTTTATTAACATGACTGAGACTATGGATTTCGGAGGTGGCATGATCGTTGCGTTGGCGGCACCAGAGTGCAGAACGCCAGGCACGTGTTCCGGGCGTGAACAGGATTGGTGCTCGATATGCTTGCTCCAGCGTCAAACTTTTCGGTTGCGGAATGCAGGGAGCTGGGGACCCGAAGTATGCGTATTCTGGTAATCGACGACGACTCGGGTCTTTGCCGATCCATGCAGATTCACTTGGAGCGGCAGGGCCATGCGGTTACGACGGCGCAAACGGCTCATGACGCACTCGAGCGGTTTAGTGCGGTGAATCCGGAAGTGACCTTCGTCGATCTGAATCTTCCCGACATCTCCGGTTTGGACATAATTAGAAAGCTTAAGGAGCAGGGAAGTGAGACGCTTGCCGTTATGATCACGGGTGAGCAGGACGCCAATGCGACTATCCAGGCCATTCGGCTGGGCGCGTTCGACTATATCCGCAAGCCCCTGGACCTCGATGCGATTCTCGTAACGCTGGAAAAGGCGGCCCAGGATTTGACGCGGCGGAAGGTCGAACCTTCCCTCGTGGCGGAAACGGGCGACGCACGAACGGAATTGGTTGGAGCCGATCCGTTGATTATTGACGTGCTCAAACAAGTTGCCGTTCTGAGCGACAGCCGGGTCCCGGTTCTGATCCAGGGCGAGAGCGGGACCGGCAAAGAGTTGGTGGCTCGCGCGCTTCACGATACTGCCGGTGCGGGCGCGCCTTTCGTGGCCGTCAATTGCTCGGCGGTGGTTCCGACGCTGCTGGAGAGCGAGCTGTTCGGCCATGAGAAGGGCGCGTTTACCGGGGCGGATGCAACAAAAGTGGGCAAATTGGAACATGCGGACGAGGGGACGGTGTTTCTGGATGAGATAGGAGATATGTCTCTCGAACTGCAGGCGAAGCTGCTTCGCGCGTTGCAAGAGCGTGAGTTTGAACGCGTTGGGGGAACGCGCGCGATTCCGTTCCGGGCGCGCGTCGTGGCCGCTACCCATCGGGATTTGCAGGCGATGGTGGCAAAAGAAGAATTCCGTCAGGATTTGTACTACCGGTTGGCGGTATCGACGATCGACGTTCCGCCGTTGCGGGAACGCCGCGGCGATATTCCGTTGATCGTGAAACATCTGCTGGCCAAGAACGCGATCGAGCTGCACCGCAACGTCACGGGCATTGAGGAGACTGCCCTTCGCGCATTGCGAGCCTACGAATGGCCGGGGAACGTGCGAGAACTGTCGAACGTGCTGGTCCGGGCAATCCTTCTTGCCCGTTCCGAAACGTTGTCGGCAGGGGAGATTCTTGCGGCCATGGGGCATGGCATCGAGCGGTTCGCGGATCCCAGCGACATTCGCCCGCTTCGCGAGGTTGAAAAGGACTATGTCGAAAAAGCCTTGAACGCGACGGGCTGGAACATTTCGCGCACGGCGGAACTTCTCGATATTTCGCGCGTGACGCTGCGCAAGAAGATCGCGGACTATGAAATCCACTCGCCGGCCGGCAAGAAGCGGCTGGTTTGATTCAATCTAACCGAAATTTCGTCTGCAAGGCAGAAGAATTCTTTGTCAACGCCGATTCCGGCTTTCCCCTCCACGCCGGCCGACGCTGACCTCGTTAACAGGAGGTAGTCGTTATGAAGAAGTTTATAGGCGCTCTAGTTGTCATTTGCATAGTGGTTGTTCTGGGGCTCGTCGTCTTCGTTTATTCCGGCGTGTACAACATTGCGGCGACATCGCACCACACCGCGCCGGTTTACTGGATGGTGAACACGATGACGGATCGGTCGATCGAGTCGCACGCGCAGGGGATCACGGCGCCGAATCTCGAGGGCGACGATACGCTACGGCTGGGGCTGGAGCATTACAACGAGATGTGCGTCACGTGTCACGGTGCGCCCGGAGTCTCACCCGCGGAACTTGCGAGCGGAATGTATCCGCTTCCGCCCATCCTCTCGGCGGAACCGACGGACATGACGTCATCCGAACTCTATTGGGTCATCAAGAACGGCATCAAGATGACGGGCATGCCGGCCTTCGGACCGACCCACAGCGATGACAAGATTTGGGCCATGGTGTCGGTGGTGGAGAAGTTGCCGCAGTGGAGCCCGGAGGAGTTCGCGCAGCAGGTGAAATCCGTCGGTTTGGAGATGCCCCAAACGGGCGATGAAGACGAATCCGCGGAGCACCATCACGACGAAACCGCGGAAGGGAATGCCGGTTCGGCGACTGCACGAGCAGGAAGCCGAGCACCCGGGAACCAGTCAAGGCAATGGGTAAAATGATTGTGAAAATCCCGTGCGAGTGTATGCTCTCGCACGGGATTTGCGTCACGTAGGTCTTATTCCGGCGTAATCGTCCCGTCTTGTTCTATCGATTTCGGTTGTCGTCAATCATTTGGAGATACTTGGCCGGATTCTCTGCAACTTTCTTGATGCAACCTTTACAGCAGAGGCGAACGAGCCGGTTGCCGACCACGTACTCGATCGGTTCGCCCATGTCGCCGCCCAGCTTGTCTCCGGACACGACACAAGTATCCAGAGGGTAATTGCTCTTCTGCTTATCAATGACGGCTTGGTCCAAGGTTTTTCGGTACTCGGCCGGGTTCTTTTCGTACTTGGGTAGGCAGCCCTTGCAGCAGAAGCGGACCAGCGTGTTGCCGTCGATGTAGTCGATCGGCTTGCCCATATCCGCGAGTTTTTCACCGCTGACCACGCAGGTATCCAGGGGGTAGTTGGGCGTTTGCGCAGCGATCAGTTTTGCCTCGATTTGTGCATCGTACTTCGCACGGTCGGCCTCATATTTCGCGGGACAGCCGCCGCAGCAGAACTTGATCTCTTTTCCGTCATAGACCTTTACTACCGGTTCGCCCATGGCGCCAAATGCCTCACCGGATACCGGGCACGTGGACAGCAAGTACGGCGTTGGCGCCGGGGATTCTGCGGCGGCGACACCCACCGATCCTCCGACGAAGGCAAGCCCGACGGCCATACGGGCGAGTAGTTTTGCTATAGAACGTTTCATTTTTGGACCTCCACCTAGGGTTATGTTGACGCCGCAGTCGCACGTCGGCGCTTAGCAGCATGTGGAGAGCAATCGCCGTGCCAGTAAGTGCAGGGTGCGCAAGGGGCGAAGCCAGGGCCGCGAAAGCATTTTTTCGGGGATACAGTGGTCACTTGAGCGTACCGAGTTCTCGAGCCACAAAGCGATGCAGGCTGGCGCGAATCCGTGCATTGCCGAGTGATTTCGGCATCGCGCGCATTTTCGTGCGGCCTCGAACTTGGTAGGAAGCATCGCGGTATTCAGCCGAAAGCCCAAGAAGGCTGAAAATAGGCCAAAATCGGTGCGGGAGAACTCGGTACTCTCAAGGTGGTCAGTATTGCGTCTTTCGATGGACAGAAGCTGATCACTTGGGAGGATCTAATCTGGTGGGGACTTTGCGTCAGAAAAACATGCTCAATTCGACCGGGGTCGTACGCGATGACCCGTGCTGGCCGTCCGAATTGGCGATTTCGTTACGTCGGGCGAAGCAAACGGTTCTTTGTGTCCGAGGCCGTGGACTGGTTTGGGTTGGGGGCGGCGTAGTGGTAATGTAAATGGGCTGGGATCAATAGGTTGGCAATAGGTTTCTTTCGGCCGGGTTCAATTATCGCAGTAGTCACTGGCATCGGACTTGCTTTGCGAAGACCCACAAGTACCCATTCACCCGGTACGTTATTCGAGTACGAAATGAGTGAAGTGCACGCATTACTGGCTCCACGGTCACGAAGGCAGAAACCCTTATGAGCAAAGATGGCATACGGACTCGATTCAAGCATATCTCTCGACGGGATCGATTTGCGCTGGCGATCGGGATTGTCGTGGTCATTCTTCTCGTCGGTATTGTCACCGGTTACTGGCTTGGGCATCGATCCGGTGAAGCGGCGCCTGGCAAAGGAACGGAAGCCGCTGCCGAAGGTCAGGCGAAGAAGACGCAATTCTGGACCTGCGCGATGCATCCTCAGATTCGCCAGCCGGAACCCGGAAACTGTCCGATCTGCGGGATGGAGTTAATCCCGGTCTCGAGTGAATCCGGATCGGAAATGGCGGGTCTTCGAGAATTCCGTGCGAGTGAAGACGCCAAGCAGTTGATGCATATCGAGACGAGTCCGGTCGAGCGCAAGTTTGTGACCAAAGACGTTCGCCTGGTGGGAAAGATCGATTACGACGAGACGCGGCTGAGCTATATCACGGCATGGATTCCGGGACGTTTCGATCGATTGTATGTGGATTTTACGGGGATCGACGTTCGTAAGGGCGACCATATGGTTTCCCTGTATAGTCCCGAGTTACTGACCGCGCAGGAAGAACTCCGGCGGACGTTGGAAGCGCTGAAGAATATGCGGCCCGGCGCCCCCGAGGTGCTTCGGGAAACCGCCAAGGCAACGCTGGAGGCGGCCCGTGCGAAGTTGCGGCGATGGGGCCTTACCGACGAACAGATTGCGGACGCCGAAAAGAATGGGGTTTCTTCCGACCACGCGACGATCTACGCGCCGATCAGTGGCACGGTGATCGTTCGGAACGGCCAGGAAGGGATGTACGTGCAGGAAGGAACGCGGATCTACACGCTTGCGGACCTTTCGAGCGTGTGGGTCAAGCTGGACGCGTACGAATCCGATTTACCGTGGCTGCACTATGGGCAGCGCGTTTCGTTTACGACGGAAGCGTATCCCGGCGAGGAGTTCGACGGCCGGATTTCGTTTATCGAGCCGGTACTCGATGCGACGACGCGGACGGTCAAGGTGCGGGTGAATGTTGCGAATCCGGACGGACGATTGAAACCGGAGATGTTTGTGCGTTCGGAAGTTCGAGCGCAGGTGGCGACGGGCGGACGCGTCATGGACCCGAGTCTGGCGGGCAAGTGGATCTGCCCGATGCATCCGGAGGTGATTGAAGACAAACCGGGTACGTGCGAGATTTGCGGCATGCAGCTTGTCAAAGCCAAAGATCTGGGCTACGTGTCCGCGCAGCCGAATGACGAAGATATGCCCTTGGTCATTCCTGCGTCGGCGGCGCTGGTTACCGGGACGCGCGCGATTGTCTACGTGGAGAAGCCGGACACCGAAGTGCCCACCTACGATGGTCGTCAGATCGTTCTGGGTCCGAGGGCGGGAGACTATTACCTCGTTCGGGCAGGTTTGGAGGAAGGCGAGCGCGTGGTGACGCGGGGCAACTTCAAGATCGACAGCGCGCTGCAGATTCTGGCGAAGCCGAGCATGATGACGCCGGAAGGGGGCGGCGGTGGCGGCATGCACATGGCCGGTATGGGCTCGGAGGCGAAAGGGGAGAGCACGGTCGCGATGAGAATCGATCCACGCACGGTGGAGCAGATTACGGCGCTCGAAGCGGCCGAGACGGTGTTGTCCGAGGCTGTGGCGGCGGACGACCACTCCGCGATTCCCGATGCCATTGAAGGCGTCAAGAGGGCGTTAAACGAGGTGGACATGTCGCTCCTGGCCGGCCACGAGCATTTGGTCTGGATGGAATACTCGATGCGCTTGCACAACGACTTGGTCGAGATGGAAGGGACCAATACCCACGACGACTTGGCCAATCTGGTCAAGACGATGGCGCATAATCTTTCGCAATTGCGCGACAAGCTTGGTATCCATGCGCCGGTCAAAGAGCCCTTTAACGCGCCGAAATTCGCGGTGCCGGATGCGTTCAAAAAACAACTCGGTGCGGTAAGTGATGCCTATTTGGGGATTACGTCCGCGCTGGCTAACGACGACGAGAAGGCGGCACACACGGCTGTGGAGGAGACCTTGCAGGCCTTGGGCGCGGTATCTGCCAAGAACCTTGAAGGAAAGGCGGCTGATGCCTGGGTGGAACAGTCCACGGAACTGGACCAGTGGCTGAAGGCGATGCGGGACGCAAAGGACATCGACGGAATACGGTCGACGTTGGACGCGCTGACGGATTCGCTCGCCGATACGCTGGAGCTTTTTGATGAGACTCCCGAGCCGCCGATCTATGAAGTGCATTGCCCGATGGCGATGGAGGGTGAAGGCGGCAATTGGCTCCAGCGCGGCGCCGAAGTGCACAACCCTTACTTTGGACATATCATGCCTACCTGCGGAACGGTCTTGCGGAAAGTGGGCGTGCATGATACCGACGACGGGGCAACGCCCACGCCGGCTCCCGGAGATAGAATACAAGCTGCACCGATGACGGATACCGATGCCCATGCGGGAGCGATGTCTCATGAGTGAGCCGCACCCGGACGAGAACATCAACACGCATGAGTTATCGTTGATCGACAAGGTCATCTGGTTTTGCCTCAACAACAAGCTTGTCGTTGGTCTCCTTATCGTGTTCGTCGTTGTGTGGGGCATACTCGTGGCCCCGTTCGACTGGGAAATTAACTGGCTTCCGCGAAACCCGGTGGCCGTCGATGCCATTCCCGACATCGGCGAGAATCAGCAGATTGTCTTCACGGAATGGATGGGACGGTCGCCGCAAGACGTAGAGGACCAAATCACCTACCCGCTGACCGTGTCGCTATTGGGAATCCCCGGTGTCAAGACGATCCGGTCCTCCTCGTTTTTCGGATTCTCTTCCGTTTACATCATCTTCAAGGAGAACGTGGAGTTTTATTGGTCGCGGAGCCGCGTCCTCGAGAAACTGAACAGCCTTCCAGCCGGAACGCTGCCCGAGGGGGTGCAGCCCATGCTGGGCCCCGACGCCACGGCGCTTGGCCAAGTCTATTGGTACACCCTCGAAGGGCGGGATCCGGACGGTCGCCCTGCGGGAGGGTGGGACCTCGCAGAACTGCGGAGCGTCCAGGACTGGTACGTGCGGTATTCGCTTCAATCGGCGGACGGCGTCAGCGAGGTCGCTTCGGTGGGAGGCTTCGTTCAGGAGTACCAGATCGACGTGGACCCGGACGCGATGCGGGCGGATCACGTGACGCTCGACGAGGTGTTCATGGCGGTGCGGTCGTCCAACCTGGACGTGGGCGCCCGAACCATCGAACTCAATGACGTCGAGTACATCATTCGCGGTCTTGGATTCATCAAGAGTTTGGCGGATATCGAAGAGTCCGTCATCAAGGTCAACGACAACGTCCCGATTCGGATAAAGGATGTAGCCCACGTATCCCTGGGGCCGGCGTTGCGACGGGGCGCCCTGGATAAGGAAGGCGCCGAAGCTGTGGGGGCGGTGGCGGTCGTACGGTACGGCAGCAATCCCCTGGCGGCCATCAAGAACATCAAAGCGAAGATAGGCGAGATCGCGCCTGGCCTCCCTATCAAGGCGGTAGTTGACAACGAGAAGGTGGACCGCGCCGAAGTCGAGCGTTTTGCCGAAGCCCACGGCTTCCAAGCGTACGCCGATGTGGGATTGAATCAGAAGGACTGGATGGCGTGGCTGCGATCGACGGACCGGCAGGAATGGCCGGACTGGATCACGACCAGCCAAGTCACGATCGTTCCATTCTACGATCGAACGGGGCTCATTTACGAGACCCTGGGCACATTGAACGAGGCCTTGCTGCTGGAAATTCTCGTCACGATCATCGTCGTGATCGTGATGGTTCGTCATCTACCGAGTTCGATACTGATTAGCGGATTGTTGCCGCTGGCCGTGCTCATGTGCTTCATCGCCATGAAAGTTTTCGGGGTCGATGCGAACGTTGTGGCGCTTTCGGGAATCGCGATTGCCATCGGCACGATGGTCGACATGGGGGTCGTGATCTGCGAAAACATCCTGAGAAAGCTCGACGAACTCGAACCGGGAAAGAGCCGGCTCCGCGCCGTCTTCGACGCGGCCAGCGAAGTCGGCAGTGCCGTCACCACGGCAGTTTCCACCACGGTCGTCAGTTTCCTGCCGGTTTTCACGATGACGGCGGCCGAAGGGAAACTCTTCAAGCCGCTGGCCTTTACCAAGACTTTCGCTCTCATCTCGTCCGTTATTGTCGCGCTGGTTATCATTCCGCCGGCGGCGCACCTTATTATGGGAAGCAACTTCCGCTCGGTCCGTTTGCGGACGGGACTTCTCCTGGCAACGGTTTTCGCTGGTTTTGCGCTGCTGTTTTACGCGCCCTGGTGGGTCGGGGCTATCGTGATTGCTTTTGCCGGCTATCAACTTACCCGGAGCTATCTGCCACCAAGACTCGCGTTGGCGGGACCGTGGATTGCGAATGGATTGGCCTTGGCATGCATTGTCACGATCTTAACGCAACAATGGGAACCGCTTGGTCCGGAGCGTGGCGTCATACGCAATCTTGCGTTCGTCGTATTGATCACCGGCGGTTTGTTGGGTTTCTTTCAGATATTTCAACATACCTATCCGACGATTCTGCGCTGGTGTTTGAACCATAAGCTGAGCTATTTATCCCTGATCGTTGTCATTATCGCGACGGGGTTCTCGGCCTGGCTGGGCTTTGACACCGTTTTTGGGTTCATTCCCCAAGGGGCCGGGAAAGTGGGGGTGTCGCCGGGGACCATCCGGAACTCGAGCCCGTGGCAGATCGCGTCCAGAACGTTTCCCGGGTTCGGTAAGGAGTTCATGCCGCCGCTCGATGAAGGCTCGTATCTCTACATGCCGACGACGATGCCACACGCCTCGATTGGCGAAGCCATGGATGTATTGCAGACGCAGGATAAGGCCCTGGCCTCCGTGCCCGAGATCGAGTCCGTGGTCGGAAAGATCGGCCGCGTTGACAGTCCCTTGGACCCGGCCCCCATATCCATGATCGAGACGGTGATCAACTATGTTCCGGAGTACATCACCGACAAAGACGGTCATCGAATGAGCTTTCGATACGACACGAGCAAAGGCGAGTTCGTTCGCGATGAGAGAGGAGAATTGATACCGGACCCGGACGGGCGACCGTTCCGTCAGTGGCGCGACGCGATCCGTACGCCGGACGACATCTGGAAGGAGATTGTTGATGCCGCCGAGATTCCGGGTACAACATCGGCGCCCAAGTTGCAGCCCATCGCCGCGCGAATCGTCATGCTCCAGAGCGGCATGCGCGCCCCGATGGGCGTGAAGATAAAAGGCCCCGATCTCGAGACGATTGAAGGAGTGGGGTTGGATATCGAGCGGTTCTTGAAAGAGGTACCAAGCGTAAAACCCAGCGCGGTCATTGCGGATCGGATCGTTGGAAAGCCGTACCTGGAAATCGCCATCGATCGCAAATCCATCGCGCGGTATGGAATCACGATCAAGCGGATGCAAGACGTCATCGAAGTGGCCATTGGCGGGCGCAAGATTACGAACACGGTGGAGGGCCGAGAACGCTATCCGGTACGGGTGCGTTACATGCGCGAATTGCGCGATCAAATCGAGACGATCGGCAAGATCCTCGTGCCGTCACCCACCGGCGCGCAGATTCCGATCGATCAGTTAGCCAAGATCCGATACGTCCGGGGTCCCCAAGTTATCAAGAGCGAGGACACCTTCCTGACGGGGTACGTCTTGTTCGACAAGCAGCCGGACGCCGCGGAAGTGGACGTGGTCGAGGACTGCCAGCGCTATCTGAAAGAGAAGATCGCAAGTGGTGAGTTCAATCTTCCGCCCGGCGTGAGCTATACCTTTGCCGGCAGCTATGAAAACCAAGTGCGTTCGCAGAAAACGCTAGCTGTGGTGCTGCCGTTGTCGCTCTTCGTGATCTTTCTCATTCTTTATCTGCAATTTCGCTCGGTGGCGACTACGACCCTTGTGTTCTGCGGAATCGTGGTCGCCTGGGCGGGAGGGTTCATTCTGATCTGGCTGTATGGTCAACCCTGGTTTCTCGACTTCAGCCTGTTCGGCGTTAATCTCCGAGAACTGTTCCAAGTCCATCCAATTAATTTGAGCGTCGCAATCTGGGTGGGATTCCTCGCCTTGTTCGGTATAGCGTCGGATGACGGGGTGATTATCGCTACGTTCTTGGACCAGAGTTTTGCCGCTCGTCAGCCCGAGTCGATTTCGGAAATCCGGGAGGCGACGATCGTGGGCGCCAAGCGGCGAATTCGTCCGGCCCTCATGACGACGGGCACGACGATTCTGGCCTTGATTCCCGTATTAACATCCACCGGTCGAGGGTCTGACATCATGCTGCCCATGGCGATACCGTCTTTTGGTGGTATGTTGTTTGTGTTATTGACGGTCTATATGGTGCCCACGTTGTATTGCTGGGTCAAGGAAGCCCAATGGCGATCGCGGCGATCGCGTTAGAATGAACCTCGTTATTTGAGCAAAGGTTGTTATCCAACGGCGGCGACTCAATGGGAGCGGGGATGGATGAAGAGAGGAAGGGGTTAGAACCATGACGGCACTGGTTTGCTTGATTGTCTTGGCGCAGGCTCCAGTCGAGGCGCCCGAGTTCTATGCGCCGAACGAGGAACTCCATGGCTACCTGATGGAGGCGATGGAGAACAACCCCGGTCTGCACGCGCGCTACACCGAGTACCTGATGGCGCTGCAGAAGATCCCACAGGTGACGTCGCTGGACGATCCCATGTTTACGTACGGGCAGTTCCTTCAATCGGACGTGAATCGGTTCAAGGCGATGGTCCAGCAGAAGTTCCCGTGGTTTGGCACGCTCAAAACGCGGGGCGAGAAAGCAGCGGCAGAAGCGGATGCGCGTCTGCAACGGTTCTTCGACGAACGGAACCGGATCGGTATGGCCGTGAAGAAGGCGTACTTCGAGTATGCGTTCCTTGGGGAAAGCATCAATGTGACGCAGGCCCAAGCGGACGTGTTGTCGTACATGGAAGACACGGTGCGGGCCAAGTATTCTCTTGGATTGGCCAATCAGGATGACTTGGTGCGCGTCTCGATCGAACAGACGAAACTGCAAGATCGATACGATGGGTTCGTGCGCCTCAAGCCGGCGTTGATGGCGAATTTGAATGAAGTGTTGGGACGAGAACCCACCAGCGAGATTCCTTGGCCGCAGAAGGCTGAATTTCCTCCCGATCTGCCGCCGCCGCCGATCGTTCTGGCGCGTGTGCGGGCTGCGAATCCGCAATTGCGGGCCTTCGACTCGGAAATCGAGAGCTGGGAAAAGGCGACGGAGCTTGCGAAAAAGAAGGGGCTTCCGGACTTCACCGTGGGCCTTGAATATGTCTCGATCAGCAAACCCCGGCAGATTCGTCCCGACCGGCCGTACCCGGCGACACTGAACGCTCTCAATCGGCGGCGTATGACCGCGGCGAATGCGGCTCGGACCGATATTCAGGCGCTCAACAACGTTTTGCAGGGCCAGCCGGCGCAGTTTTCAGCGCTGGAGCGTGGCGTTACGCCGGCGATCGACGCCTATTCGATTGCGACGTACGACGAACCTATGGCGTACTCCGACGGTGGGGAGGACAACATCGCGTTGTCGTTGACGGTTAACGTTCCCATTTGGAGGAAGAAAATCCGGGCGGGCATTGAAGAAGCGGAACTCGGGCAGAGTATGGTAGCGGACACGAAACACCAAAAAGCGCTGTCCCTTTCGAGTGCAGCCCAAATGGCGGCGTATCGTTTTGACGACGCAAAACGGAGATACAATCTCTATGAAGATTCGCTGATCCCACAGGCACAGCAAGCGTACGAAGACTTACAAAGTCAGTACGGCACGACCGAGTTGGGCTCGGGCCTGGCTGCAGCGAGTTTCATCGATGTTCTGGATAGTGTCCAGACCTTGCTCAGCTTTGAACTCGACCAAGTTCGGGCGGAGCGGGATTGGCAAATCGGCGCGGCGGAACTCGAGTACTTGATGGGAGGGCCGTGGGCTGCGGACTCCTCGGGCGAGGTAAAGGAAAAGGAAGCCGAGCCTGCGGGACCTACTCAAGTTGACGCGACAGATTCGAGTGAGGACTCTCAAGCGTCGCAATAGGCAATCCGAGGAGTTCCATGCGAAGTCCCGCGTCTGTGGCATTCGCCACTGGAAGCGCGGGCTTCGCTTCCCCGGCGGGGCAACCGAAGCCAAATCACACACAAGTTCCATCCTTCCGAGTCGATTCCACGAAACTCCCGTCGGCGGACTCTGACCATCGCTATGGTCAATTGCTGACCAAGGACCCGGTTTTGGGGCAGGGCTGGCACCTCAAAACAGGCCTAAATCACGCGAATCCTGGAGGATTTCTCTTGGCACGCGGCATGCACTCGGTCGGGTTGAGGATGGCCGATGAAGGCCGCGAGCCTCGGGGGGACCTGACGCGGACCCATCCGGACACCTCGCACAGTTTTTCCTGGCAAGGGGGTGTTCTGAATTCGCACATCGCGACAGCACCCCACATGACCTCGTTGTGAGGTTATAAGGAGAAGAGCCATGAGGCGCAACCTTTACGATCTGGGTGCATTGGCGGTTGTGGGTATTCTTGCAATCGCGCTGTTCGGCAACGTTGCCGAGGCTACAACGACCATCGACAAGGGCGACTTGGGCACGTACCAGCGGCACGGCCGGTTCGTGCACCGGATCTTGTCGTCCACTGCGGAATGGGGTACAAGCGCGTCCCCGGCGGCGAACTCCGTAGACCGTCAAGTTCGCTATGAGAAGGGCGACCTGGGCACGTGGGTCCGTGATGGCCGGCGTGTCATGAAAGTTGCTACCGGCGCATCCGACAGGCACGACTCCGGTCGAGGATTCCATGAGGCGACCTACCGAACGGTCGACCATATCAAACATATCCACCGTTACCCTGGTTGAGACACTTCCCCATATCGCCTGGAGGCAACTCGTACCGCACGCTCCGGTCTGGCAGAGACCGGAGCGTGCTCCGATCACGTTTCCTGTCGACACGATAGAACCCTGTGCCAGTTGTCGTCTTAGGGGGAGCAGGAATTCCGATTCCAGACAAATTGTTTTCCCTGTATCAATGAAGTTGCACGGACATCCAACCGGATCGTACTCAGGTTCAACGTATTCACGGGCGGAGTGGTCTTGGCGTGAAAGAATTGTTTCTTGCCTTTGTAATTGCGAGTGTAGGGCTGTTTTCGGCATACGCTGGACCGCTGGCGTCCCTTACGTTGTTGCGCACGCTGCCGCTCCAAGGCGTGGAAGGGCGCATCGATCACTTGAGTCTGGATGCGAATGGAAGCCGGCTATTCGTGGCGGCCCTGGGGAACAACACCGTCGAAGTGTTAGACCCTGTGAGCGGCGAGCGTGTTGGCATAATCACGGGGCCACTCGAGCCGCAAGGTGTTGTGGTTGTACCGAACTCGAGCGCCCTCGTTGTTGCCAGCGGCGCCGATGGGATGTGCCGTGTGTACGATCGATCCTTGAACCTGACGGGCACCTTGAGCGGGCTGAACGACGCCGACAATGTTCGATACGATGCGGAAGGCAGGTGTGTCTGGGTTGGTTACGGGGACGGCGCTTTAGCCGCGATCGATGTTTCCGGCGCCACGATCTCGAGGCAAATCGAACTTGACGGACATCCCGAATCATTCCAGTTGGAAAAGGAAGGCAATCGCATTTTTGTAAATGTGCCTTCCGCACAAGGGATAGTCGTAGTCGATCGGGGGAGTTGGAAAGTTACGGCTCGCTGGCCTGTAAAGGAGGCCAAGGCCAATTTTCCCATGGCCCTGGACGAGGAGCACCACCGCTTGTTCGTTGGATGCCGTCGGCCTGCGGAGCTGCTCGTGATCGATACGGAGTCGGGCAACGTCGTGGCGGAAACGGTGTGCAGTGGAGATGCGGATGATATCTTCTACGATGCAGTGCGCAAGAGAATATACGTTTCGGGCGGCGAAGGAAGTGTTACGGTAATCGAGCAGGCTGACGCAGACAAATACCACGTGATAGATAGGATTCCTACCGGAACCGGCGCGCGCACGTCCTTGTTCGATCCGGCGAGCGCGTGCCTGTACGTCGCGGTTCCGCAACGGGGTGAGCAACGCGCGCACGTATTGGTATACAGGGCCCATCCTTAGGTACGGAAATCCTGTGGGGCGGCGGCACGTGTTCGTGGCCGTCCAGTGGAGTCCTCGAACCGAACTCAACGATCTCCCCGGTGTGACCTGCGAAGCGCACGTGAAACTGATGAACGAGAAGCGCGTATGGTAGCGCATTGCGCGAACCGTGCGTTGGTGCGCACCGCTCTTGACGAGGCGGAAGGAAAGGGCGGAAGACCGCGAGATACCTGATAGTTGAAGGCATGTGGCGATTCCCTTAGACTCGCCGGGAGATCTCAGCGGTAGCCTGTAACCGCTTTGCTTCGTAATTCCCGGAGGAGAAGGGGGCGCGAATCATGCCGAGTATTCTGCGAAGGCGAGAATTCCTGCAATCGGCTGCGGCAGCCATGTCCATTCCCATACTTGGCGCGCCACGCGTATCCGGCCAGGAGGCCGCGCCGGTTTCGCCCAGCGAACAGATCACGCTGGGTTGCATCGGGGTGGGAAACCACGGCACGACCTGGAATCTCGACGCTTTTCTCAAGATTCCTGAAGCGCGGGTGGTGGCGGTGTGCGATGTGTTTCGCGACCGGCGCGAGAATGCGCGCGATATTGTAAACAAGGCCTATGGTAACCAGGACTGCGATACGCACGCCGATTTCCGGGAGATTCTCGCGCGGCCGGATGTCGATGCGGTGGTCATTTCCACACCCGATCACTGGCACGTGCTTTTGTCCGTCATGGGGGCCCGTGCGGGCAAGCACGTGTTTTGCGAGAAGCCGACGCTTACCGTTCAGGAAGGGCAGGTGCTCGTTGATGTGCTCGGCAAGGCGGGGGTCGTGTACCAGGGCGGCATTGAGGACCGGTCCGTTGAAATCTATCACCGCATGGCGGAGCTGGTGCGCAATGGCGCGATTGGGAAACTGCAACGCATTCTGGTGGTTCTTCCGGAAGGCGAGGTATTCGCGAAAGAGGAATCCGTGCCGGTACCGGACGGTCTCGATTACGACCTGTGGCTGGGGCCCGCCCGATTCACGCCGTACACACCGACGAAGCTCGGCGCGCAGGAGTGGCGGAACATCTGGGATTACTCGGGCGGCAAGTTGACGGATTGGGGCGCGCACCTTCTGGATACGGCGCAGGTCGCCATGTCCCAGGAACACGGCGGACCGTTGGAAGTTGACGGGAAAGGCACATTTCCCGAGGACGCGATGTCCCAAACCGCCACGGAGTACAAGATCTATTATCAATACCCCAACGACGTGCAGATGATCGTGAAATCGGGCGGCACGGGGATCCGCTTCGAGGGCACGGACGGCTGGATCGAGAGTCCGGCATGGCGAAAACCGATCAAGGCCAGCGACCCCGGCATTTTGGAAATGGTTTTTGCGCCGAACGAGAACAAGATGTGGCCGCGGCCGTCCACCGAGCACCAGAGTTTTATCGATGGCGTGAAGGGAAGGGAAACTCCGTATTACACGCCGCTGGATATTCATCATTTGAGTATCCCGATGCACATCGGGAACATCTCGATGCGGGTGGGGCGCAAGTTGAAGTGGGACCCGAAGCGCGAGGTGTTTCCTGGGGATGACGAGGCCAACGGGTACTTGTCCCGGCCTATGCGCGAACCGTGGTCGCTGGAGAAATTGGGGCCGGCGTAAGACAGCAGAGACAGCAGAGACGGCAGGGACGAAACGCCGCATGTAATCCGTGATATTCGTGCCGACCATGAGCCCAAAACGTATTCTTAGTTGTGGAAACTCGTACTAAGTACAATTCTCCGCAATTAAGGGTACATTCCCAGATGCCGCTCTTACCCGAAGAACATCCCCCTTGATCCCCCTTCAAAGGGGGAATTTGGGCTCAACTGTTTATATAGATAAACGCATTGAAACACAGCCCGTATGTTGTCTATAATTGACGTGTAACACAACACGGAGTGTTGTGCGGAATTCCCCCTTTGAAGGGGGATCAAGGGGGATGTTATCTCGCGCCAGAGCATACGTGATGTATCCTTAATCATGTTGAAGTGTACTAAGTCCCGTCGTACGGGGTGGAAATGCGGTGATCGCAGGGAGTCATTATGTACAAGTCTTGCCCAAGCTTCGTAAGTCTTCTGGTTGGATTGATGTCCGTGCTGTTTGTCGCGCAGGCTCCGGCAGACGGGACGCAGATCGATCTGACGCGTCCTGATGCGGCGAAGAAATGGGTGTTCTCCGATGCGAACGGCGCGATTTCGGAGGGGGAACTCGTGCTGGACGGACGAACGGCGCCGACCAAGGCTTTTTACCTGCCGTACGCGTGGTCTGACGTCACGTTGAAGGCGGAGTTTAACGTCGATCCCCAGGAGTCGGGCGTGTTGGCGTGTGGGTTTGTCGTTCATGCGGCGGACGCCTCTCATTATTACTACGTTCACTACGACCGTGGTCAGGCTATTCTTTGCCGTTCCGATGAAAAGGAGTCCTGGAACGAGATCAAGCGCGTGAGTGGTCTGGACAAACCAGCCGGCACCTGGCACACGGGTCAGTTGGAATGCGTGGGCGACACGATTCGCGTCTCCTTGAACGGGATGCTGCTCTACGAGGCGAAGGACGCTACGCTGAAACGCGGGCGGATCGGGTTCTATGCGGGGCAGGGCCGGGTGCACGTGCGGAACATCTTTGTCTCGGGCGCGGCCGAGAAAGCAGATACGGACTTTTCCATGCCGCCGCCTCCGCCGCCGGACTATGTGTACGTGTGCACCGACGCGGGCGCGGGCGGATACGAAGCGTTTCCCGATGTGTGCCGGCTCAGCGACGGCCGCCTGATGTGCGTGTTTTACGCGGGGTACACCCACGTTTCGATGCCGAACGAACAACTCCCGAACGGAGGCCGGGTGGCGTATTGCCTCTCGAGCGACGAAGGGCGCACGTGGTCGCCGGCCCAGACGCTCTACGATAGTCCCGACGATGATCGCGATCCGTCCATTGTGCAAACGTCAACGGGCCGGCTTATCTGCAGTTTCTTTTCGCTCCGCAAGGCCGAAGGCAAGACGCCGCCGTGGGACGGTTTGGGCGCCTGGATGGTCTACTCGGATGACGTGGGCAAGACGTGGTCGGAGCCGCGGCAGATTGCGAAGACGTACTATTGCAGCTCTCCGGTGCGCCAACTTACCGACGGCCGGTTGATCCTCGGCCTCTACGCGGAGGAAAACGGGAAGGGATGGGGGGCCGTATCCATCTCCGAGGACGACGGGCTCACGTGGAGCGACGTTATCGACATCGACAACAACGGGATGCCGCTCGACGCGGAGACGGATGTAATCGAGCTGAAGGACGGCAGTCTGTATGCCGCGGAACGTGGGCGCAGCGAAACGATGGCGTGGTCCATGTCCAAGGATGGCGGCAAGAGCTGGAGCGTCTCCGAGGCGTACGGTTTCCCCGGGCATTGTCCCTATCTGCATCGTACGGTGAACGACATCATCGTCATGGCGCACCGTCTTCCTCAGACGAGTCTTCGTTACAGCCTGGATGAGTGCAAGACGTGGAGCGACAGCGTGCTCGTCGATGACTTTATCGGCGCGTATCCGTCCATGGTCGATCTGAAGGACGGCACGGTGCTCATTGTGTATTACGAAGAAGGGGGAGGTTCCAGCATTCGTGCCAAACGCTTCCTCGCTACCGCGAAAGGCATTCAATGGATGCCGGTGGACCGCGGCCAGGCGCCGGGGGCGACGCTCGTCAGCTACCACAAGATCTGGGACGAGGCGCCCCACAACGCGTTCACCAATCTCATTCGGTATCAGGATCGGTGGTTTTGCGTGTTCCGTGAGGGGCAAGGGCACGTTTCGGATGACGGCGCGTTGCGTGTGATTACTTCCGAGGACGGCGAGAATTGGACCTCCGCAGCCCGCATTACGTCCGATACGGCCGATCTTCGCGATGCGCAGATCTGCATCACGCCGGACAACCGTCTGATGCTGAGCGGCGCTGCGGCGCTGCATCAACCGGCCGATGCGTTTCACCAGACCATGGCGTACTTCTCGGATAGCGGGACTGACTGGACGGACGGTGTGCCGATTGGCGAGAAGGACCTCTGGCTGTGGCGGGTGACGTGGTATGACGGCAATGCCTATGGCATCGGCTACACGACCGGAAAACGATGGCCGTCCCGGTTCGTCCGGCTCTACAAGAGCGACGACGGCGTGCATTTCGAGACCCTCGTGGACAAGCTACGGGACAACGAATACTGCAACGAAAGCCAGCTTGTATTCTTGGAGGACGGGACTGCGCTCTGCCTGCTTCGGCGGGATGAAAAGGATCCCGCGCAAACCGACGGGCTTCTGGGGGAGGCGAAACCGCCGTATACCGAATGGACCTGGAAGGACGTCGGCGCGAAGATCGGCGGTCCGTGCATGAT
Source organism: Candidatus Hydrogenedentota bacterium (assembly GCA_963745075.1). GTDB lineage: Bacteria > Hydrogenedentota > Hydrogenedentia > Hydrogenedentales > SLHB01 > JAHDWY01. Next base: position 403,885 of record CAVUWV010000001.1, read on the forward strand.
CGCGTTGCCCGACGGACGCCTGGTGGCGGCTGTGCGCCTCTACGATGAGCGCACGCGCACGTCACTCTGCTGGGTGGATCGGGAGAAGGGCACACTTACCGAATTCTTGCCGTTACCGTCCGGCGGCGACACGAGCTATCCGGGGATGGTTTGGCATGACGGCCTGCTCTGGGTCAGCTACTACTCGTCGCATGAAGGGAAAACGAGCATTTACTTGGCCAAGGTGAAGCTCGACTGATCGCGTGTTCGTCGCTGGTCCTGGCGAGCGGAGTGCGGCGCTGTTTGTATATACGTAGGCGAGCGATGAAGAACATCCCCCTTCAAAGGGGGAATTCTTCGCAACACTTTGCGTTGCGGTAAGGCATACCAGAGTTTAACGTCGAAGCATATCGCGACGCTAATACCGATAGACAAAACTGTTCGCAATTTCCCGCCTTCGAAGGGGGATCAAGGGGATGTTCTTGCTTTATGCCGACATCCGGTCCGAAACCGAGTAGTCTGGTGACGCACCGGTACGTTAGTGATTCTCTGGTTCGCCGCTCACGGCGTGATGTTCCAGCCGGTTACGCGTAAGGCTGGTTCGGCCCGTTCGAGATCGGTCGCGTTGAAGGTGGCCGTGTATTCTTTCGATTCACCCGGCAACAGGGAGAAATCGTTTTCCGACCAGTAGCACGGAGCGACTTCCCCACCCCCTTCGTTCTTGGTGATGGCCAGATTCACGAAGAAGGCGATGGTGTCGCCAGAATTACTCGCGCGAACGGTCGCGGTATATTTATCTCCATTCTGCGTGAACGTAGGCGTCGTCTCGAGTTCAGCTTTGGGCAGCGAGCGCAACAGCGTGAAATCGGCGACGGATTTGGCGTTCAGTGCGAAGTTGGTCCAATCGTCGGTCATCTGTCCCGGAATATCGGGGGTAGTGGACAGCCAATACAGGTTGTCCGAGATGAGTTTGCCGTCGCGGCCGGTGAGCGTCAGGCACAGGAAATGGGTTTTGGACAGACCATCCGGAAACTCGATGGCAAAGACGTTCGTCTTGCCGTCCGGTTCAACCTTCACGTTTGCTTCCCGCTGCCACATCTCCTTCATATCCGTATTGAGCAGGCGAGCGGACACGTGCAAGTCGTCGAAGGGTTTGTAGAGGGAATTCACGACCCATATCGAATGGTCGTCGTACGAATACTGGACGTGCAGGGGTTCGCAGGCCTTTTTGGCGCCGTAGTATGCGCCGGTCGCCAGCAGATACCAGTCCACATACTGCCACGTCATGACCGCGGGCCACGCGGCGTCGTACTTCCAGGCGGTAATCCCGAGGGCGTCGTACTTGTTGCGCGCGAAGGCCTCGTACATGGCCCGGGCGCTTTCGTAATTGAGCACCTGGCCGGTTAAGCAGAAATCGTCAACGTCCTTGGGTTGGCCGTAGCGGGCGTTCATCGCACGAATGGTTGCCTGGAAGAATTCGGCGCCCTGGATGACGGTATGGAACGACATGGCTTCGGACCAGAGCGGCCACAATTGATCCTCGGGAATGGTGCGGCGCACGGTTTCGGACGTGGCAATGACGCCGCCGATGCCGCCGGACTGGGCGAAACCCCAGGCGCGTTCGGGATACTGGGTGTCGTAGTACCGGGCGGGGTTCGCGTAGGTCCACAGTTCGCGGGTCCCTGTACGCGTGCCGCCGGTTTTGAACCGATCTGCCACGTCGAAGGCGCCCGAGTGGGGCTGATAGGTGCGGTCGGGGATGTATCGCGCGATGAGGTCGCGGTACGCCTGGTCGAGCGTCGGCGTGGGGAAGGTTTCGTCGTGCCCGAGGAAGTGCACGAGGCTGGGATGGTTCCGGATGCGGAGAATAGTGTCTTCGATACAGGCAATGGCCAGCGGTTCGTCGGGAATGCTGCGACCGAAGAGTTGCTGCGTGACCATGACGCCCTCTTCGTCGCAGATGTCGTAAAGCCGGTCCGTTTCGCGAATCGAAAAGCCCTCCGAGCGCAGCATGTTCAGATTGGCTTCGCGCGCATAGCGAACCAAGGCGCGGTCGCGGCGTTCCGTGAATCGAAGCAGCATATCGTTGGTCATCCACGCGCCGCCGCGAATCAGCACGCGCTGGCCGTTGATACGATAGCCTCGCCAGCCTTCGTCGTTGATGTAGGTGGTTGCCTCGCGGATACCGAATCGCGATGAAACCTGGTCGGACACCTGAGAATCCACGTCCGCGGACAGCGCGACCGTATACAGTTCCTGCGGGCCGAGTGGATGCGGCCACCACACGCGAGGCTTTTCAATGACGAGCGATTCGAATTCGGCGGGCTCGAACGTAATCCATCGGCTTTCGCCCTGTTTCAGCGAGACCGGCTGTTGAAACGCGCGATCCTCGATGACGCCTCGAATCATGGCGTCGACACGCTTTTTGGTCACGTTCGTCGCGAGGACGGAAACGGTAAGTTCCGCCTTTGTCAGTCCCGGGACTTCGAGCTTGGGCAGCACGTACGGGTGTCGCAGCGTGACCGGACCGCTCGCGGTGAGGTATACGTCCTGCCAGATGCCCATATTGAGGTCGGGGGGTTGGGGGTTATGGTCGTCCCATCCGGTGGTAGCCTCAACTTGTTTCGTGCGAAACTCCTGGTCCGGGAGTTTGCCCGGCGCGCTGACCTCGACCGCAAGGCAATTTGTCTCGCCAGCGTGAATGCCCTTGGTAACGTCAAATTCAAAGCGGCGAAACATGCCGACAACGTCGTCGGCGTCCGCGATCTTTTTGCCGTTGAGCCACACGTTGGCCCGATAGTTGATGCCGTCGAGATGAAGTTGGACGTGCCGCCCCTCGTAGTCCGCGGGGACGGCGAACTCGATGCGATACCACCACGCCGGATAGAAGGGGCTGGACTCATCCATCCGCATCCAACGGCCCTCTTTGTATCCGGGAATTTGTTTGAGGTTGAGGCCGTAATACGGATCGGGATACACGTTCGCATCCGCGAGGGCGGCGAGCACGGTCGATGGGAGCTTCAGCGAATACCAATCCTTGGTGCTGAACCCCAACGAGGACAACGGTGCGCCTTGTGCATTTGGGATAGATGCGCTGGACTGGAGTCGCCACCCATCGTTCAGAACGATCGCATCTCCGGGAGGGGTCGCGACCGCAGCCGGCGCGAACGACAGTGCGGCACAAGCAATCGCCAACACCGGAAGACCACTAAAACCGCGTAGACATTTCATAACAACCCCCTGTATGCACGTTATCGCCGATTCGCACTTCGACGGGTACGGTGTGCTCCGTCCACCAATCTAGCGACTGCCGCACCAAGACGCAAGGTCGCGTTTTGCGCCGAACACGGAACTTGAAATCCCGACTGGGGATTAACCGGTGTGAAACGTTGATGGCAGGGGACGACGCGGCGATGGGCGTGGACCGCGGAAATGCCAGGTCACCGACGAAACGGTAAACCGACACGCCCGGTTTTGCCGGGGAGATGCATTCACGAGCGATTAGCCTATAGCCATGAAGGGAGTGCCCCATGTGCAGGTCATCATTTCCAGCGTACTGCGCGGTCGTGTGTCTTATTTTAGTACCTACCGCCAGGGGCGAAACAGGCTCCGACAAGACTCTCGCGCCATACTTCTTCGTCGAAGGCGGCGATGCCGCGATTGACAGTTTTCCCCTCAAGCAAACCTCGGCCGACGTTACCATCTCCGGCGTAATCGCGAGAGTGGCGCTCACGCAGACCTACGTTAACGATGGCACCCGGCCCATTAACGCAACATACGTGTTTCCCGCGTCCACGCGGGCTTCCGTGCACGGCATGACGATGACCATCGGCGAGCATGTCATCACCGCGAAGATTCGGGAGAGGGAACGGGCGAAACAGGAATTCAGCCAGGCGAAGAAGGCCGGGAAGAGCGCGTCACTGCTCGAACAGCAGCGACCCAACGTGTTCAGTATGGACGTGGCCAACGTGATGCCGGGGGACACGATCGACGTTGAACTGTTCTACACCGAGTTGTTGGCGCCCACCGACGGCACCTACGCGTTCGTGTTCCCGACTGTCGTGGGGCCGCGCTACTCGGAATTCACGGAGAAGACCGCGACCGATCACGACCGCTGGGTGCAAAGTCCTTATCTTCACGAGGGGGAGGCGTCGCCCATGGGGTTCGATATCTCGGTCAAGATATCGAGCGGCATTCCGTTGCAGGAGGTGTCGTGTCCGACGCACGAGGTGACTGTCGATTGGGCCGATGAGCGATCCGCGACGGTTTCCCTGGCGCCATCCGACGAGCCGGGCGGCAACCGGGATTTTATTCTGAAATACCGGCTCGCAGGGCAACAGATCGAGTCTGGTTTGATGCTGTATAGTGGCGTGGACGAAAATTTCTTCCTGCTGATGGCCGAACCGCCGGCCCGGGTGCGCCTGGAGAATATCCCGCCGCGCGAGTATGTTTTTGTCGTTGACGTGTCCGGTTCGATGCACGGGTTCCCGCTGAATGTATCCAAGGAACTGCTGCGGTCCTTGATCGGTAGTCTGCGGCCGACGGATACCTTTAACGTCGTTCTCTTCGAGTCCTCGGCCGTCGCCATGTCTCCAGTGTCGATACCGGCTAGTGCGGAGAATATTAAGAGGGCGATCGGCGTCATCGGTCAGCAGCGCGGGGGCGGTGGCACGCGGCTTTTGTCGGCTATGGAGACGGCGTTTGCGTTGCCGCGCGACGAGAATACGTCGAGAAATCTCATCCTGGTCACGGACGGCTACATCTCGGCGGAGAAAGACGTCTTCATGGCGATCCGTAAGAATCTGCATAATGCGAATGTCTTTGCGTTTGGCATCGGATCGAGCGTTAACCGGCACCTTATCGAAGGCGTGGCCAAAGCGGGAAACGGCGAATTGTTTATCGTCACGGAGCCCCAGGAGGCACCGGTCGAGGCGGACCGGTTCCGGGTCTACGTCGAGTCGCCGGTGCTGACCCGCGTGTCCGTCAAATACGAAGGCTTTGAGGCCTACGATGTCGAGCCGGGCTCCATTCCAGACCTGTTGGCGCAACGGCCGTTGCTTGTCTACGGCAAATGGCGGGGCGACGCCGGCGGCACGATTCGCATTGAAGGCGTGAGCGGCAACGGCCGGTACGAACGGGATTTTAATGTGGCCGAAACGCGTCCCGTGGCGGAGAACGAACCCTTGCGTTACTTGTGGGCTCGCGCACGCGTTGCAGAGTTGTCTGACTACAACTTCGAGTTGGGTGAGGACGAGGCGGCTCGCGAAGTCACGTCGCTGGGGCTAACGTACAACCTTTTGACCAAATACACGTCTTTTGTTGCGGTACACGAGGTCGTCCGGAATACGCAGGGTAACGCGATGGACGTGCAGCAACCGCTGCCGTTGCCCAAGGGCGTAACCGATCTCGCGGTGGGCACCAACGCTATGGCTACGGCCAAGACCCAACCGGCGGGACGAATGTCGTCCGTCCGCACGGCGAGGAGACTCGCTGAGCCGGGCCTCGTGCTGATGCTGCTGTTGGTGACGCTTGGTTTCGCCGGAAAGTACCTGCTTGAGCGGCGCGTGGCAGGTCGCAAATCCGCATGACGATTCGGACCCTCCGAGACAATTGGAGGCCCTACCTGGCCGCCATTGTCGTGGCCGCGTCGCTCAAAACCGGGTACAGCGTTGCGGGCGCCGGTGAACTTCGGTGGATACTGGGACCCACGGCATGGCTTGCGGACGTATTCACGAGGCGTGGGTTTGCATTCGAAGACGGCGCCGGATACGTGAGCGCGGACGGGGGCATTGTTATCGCGCCGGTGTGCGCAGGAGTCAATTTTCTGATCATCTGTTTTTGTATGCTGGCGTTCAGTCATATTCCGCATGTCCGGCGACCAGCAGCAACGTTTGGCTTGCTGATCGGATTGGCGCTCGTTTCGTACGTCGTGACGGTCTTGGTGAATGCAGCGCGAATCGCCGTGTCGATTCAATCCCTCGAGTTGGCGCTCCCGTACCGATGGCTTTCGTCCGAAGGCATGCATCGCTTGGAAGGAGTGTCCATCTACTTTCTGAGTTTGAGCTTGCTCTATATTGGGTCGCAGGAGATATCGCACCGCGTCGTCGGCGGTGGCAACGGACGACACCTTGGACGTTTGACGCTCGCGGCGCCGCTGTTCTGGTACTTTTTGGTTACGGTCGGCATACCGCTGGTTCGAATCTCCTACGGGGCGGACGATGAGCGCTTTATTGAACACGTGCGATACGTGATTCTCGTTCCCGCACTCATGGTACTTGCGTACGCAGCACTACGACGCGGGTTGCGTGCGTTCGGCCCGGTGCGGGACTGAATTGTCTGGATACCCATTCGCGCCTTCGCGGCACCCCTGAGGGGGGAATCTCGATTGGTTCTACCCCGGAATTCTCACGCGATCCAAGTCTACCTCGTATTGGCGCGGTCGCCGGCCACGCGAATCCCGACGGTTGCAAAATCGGACACGGGGCGTCATGCTAATCCCTGTTGTGTGTCGCGCTCGGCGAGCGGTACGGGTTTCAGAATGTCTGTCGTATAGGATTTTTCCGAACGTCGAACGATGCAGGTACGAGGAGGATGATGGGGATGATGGGGATGCAAGCCGGATTAGACTTGAGAGCGTGTAGTGTGTGCCTGCTGGCGTTGTGGACCCTGACCGGCGCTTTTTCGGCGGAGGCCGATCCCGACCGGGAGGCGGTCCGGACTTCCCATGTGAGCATTATCATCGACGCGGGCGGGGACGGGGTCGAGCAGCATGTCGCCGACGTGTTGCGGGACCGGATCCTTCGTCGCAGCCATGTAGCGGTGGACATCGCGGAGAGAGCCAATTCGGACTCGGGTCTTCGCGTTTATCTCGGGCGGCGCGACGGGGGATCGGAGCGGTTCGCGAAACTCGTGGAGCACTATTGGGTGACGTTACCGGGCAAAGAGCGCGTCGCGCCGGAGGGATATGCGGTCAAGCTGGCGCGGGACTCGGATGGTCCGCTGGTGATCGCGGAAGGGGCGGACGCCCGCGGGGTGTTGTACGCGGCGGGTGAGGTGCTCCGGCGGTTTTCGTATGGCCCGGATTGTATATCGTTAGCGCCGACCGATGTCAGCGCAGCTCCCGCGTACCGGTTCCGTGGGTCGTCGGCCAATCAAGGTGGCACCATGCGCACGAAGACCGGCGCGCGTGCGTGGACCCAACAAGAGGCACGGGACTACATGCTGGACTTCGCGCTGGCCGGAGCGAACACGTTTTACGCGAGCGGAGCGGATTTTGACTTCGTCAAACAGTTCGATTTGATGACCGTGGGCGGGTGCCGGCCCAACGAGTACAAAGGCGACGTTCCGCCGGAGTGGAAGGCGGGCGGTCTCGAGTTCTGGGAAGGGGACAAGTGGGTTTGTCCGTCCGTACCGGAAGCGCGCGCCGCGCTGTTGGAACAGTGGGACCAGGAATTCGCCCAAACGCAGGACCACGATATTTTGCGCCTGTACGCGGGCGATCCGGGTGGATGCCGTTGTCCGCGCTGTGAACCGTGGGGTAAGACCTTTGTCGAGTTATGCGAGGAGGTGGCACAAGTCTGGCTGAAGCATCACCCTGACAGCATCGTTCAGATCGCCAATCAGGATTTGAGCAACCAAGGGGATCAAGCCATCTTCGACTATCTCAATGCCAAGCCGCGGCTTTGGCTCGAAGGTATTGCCTACGGTCCGGGCAGCAACGCGATGTCCTACTACTTCCGCGATCGGTTGCGCGAAGACCTGTTCGAATACCCGGGGTCAGGGCCGGTTAACCGCTACTTGAGGGAGATTCTCAACAACATTCCCCGGTATCAGCACATCACGCATTACTCGGATATCACCCACTGGGTCAGCGCCCAGTATATGGTCGAAAATCCGGAGCCGCATATTGAGAAGGTATACGGCCGGCGCACGTTTCATACGCGTCCCGCCGCGTTTTACCGGATCTTCCAATCAATCATGCCCTTTTCCGAAGGGGACATCATCTACTCCGAGGGGTATCACGACGAACTTCATCAGTACATGTGGAACCGGCTGCTTTGGAATCCGAACCGTTCGCTTGAGGACGTGCTGAAGGAGTACTGCGATTTTCAGTTCGGTCCCGAAGCGGCGCCGGATATGCTCGAAGCGATGCTGCAACTCGAGAAGAATCTGGAGACGCCGCTGGCCGGGAACGACGGTGTCGATCGGTTCTATCTGTTGGTGAAGGAGGCGGGGTGGAAGATGCCGGAGTTCCGCATGAACGGGAATTACCGGTGGCGGCTCTATATGCAGAAGGCCGCCCTCGACAAGTATGTCCAACTAAAACTGCGGCGTGAACTGGAGCGCGAGTCGCAAATCGAGACTTGGGTTCGAGACGATTCGGACCATGCCGTTGAGCAGACGCGCCGGCTCGCAGCCGAACCGCTCGAAACTGGCGAGATGGCGGCGTTGCGCGAGGAGGCCGGACGGTTGGGCGAAGAGAGCGATCAGATCATGGGTGTCCGAAACGTGGGGTATTTTGCCCTGGATACCCCGCTGACGGCCCTCGACTGGACCCTGAAACAGTTGGAAGCGGCGTCGCAGGGAACGCAGACGGAACAGTTCGGGGCACTTAAACGCGCGGTCTTGTACGAGGATCCCGGGCCGGGAGGATTTTACGACGACGCGGGAACAAAGGGGCATCAGCCGCACCTGATCAAAGGCGAAGTCTACGACGCGTCGCGCCGGCTGGATGCCGCGTGCCGGCCCAGTCAAGGCACGATCGCATACGACCTGGAACAAGACGGCGTGGCGTTCCGGTACACGGACCTCGATTCACGCGCGTCGTACAAGGTTCGGCTGACGATGGTCCTACCCCGGCATTGGATGGAGACCGACCTGGATCCGCCGCATGGCGTCCAGATGCAAAACGTCCTGGCGGACGGGACGTATATTGCCAAGGACGTGGTGATTCCCGAACTCACTCCCCAGGAGTTCGAGTACGACATACCGCGATCGGCGACGAAGGACGGGTCTCTGACGATCGATATCGAACGCGGCGAGGGTTCACGAGGGGTTTCGGTCTCGGAAGTGTGGTTGGTGAAGAAATAGGCGGGGGTGCGATAGGCCTAATCTTCCGCGACGCCCTGATACCCAGGGACATCGTGCACAATGGTGCCACCGTAGAACCGTTGCGTTCCGCGGGACGTTTGGAGTTCCAACGCGCCGGTGGCGTCGATGCCGGTGCAAATTCCTGCGATTTCATCGGAGTCCATACGAAGCCGAACGCGGCGGCCACGAAGCATGCAGCGACTGATCCATGCCTGGGGAAGTGCCGAATCGGCATGGGCGAGTTGATCAAACCGCTTCTCGAGGGATTGAAGCACGCAGACCAGGGCTTCCGTCAACTGTGTGCGCCGGGCGGTGAGGTCGAGTAGGGATGTCGCGATGATTTGGAGTTCCTCAGGAGCGTTCCGCACGGAATTGTTCACGTTGATTCCGACACCCAGCACGAGGCGCGGCGTTCGGTTTAAGTGCAATTCCGGCAGGATGCCGCAGATCTTTCGTTGTTCCATGCACACGTCATTGGGCCACCGGATTCCGAATCGGGTGTTGGGCGTCATCGATTCCAGCGCGTCGCAAATACCCACCGCGGCGGCAAGGGCGAAGCGGGGCCAGGACTCCGGTTGTACGGTGTCGGAATGCAGGTCGAGGATGAGCGAGAACGTGAGTGCTCCGGACGACGACCACCATGCGTTGGCGCCGCGTCCCCGTCCGGCGGTCTGCAACTCGGTCAAGACCAACGCGGGAACGGGGAGGTGCGGCTGGGCGGCGAGTTCCATTGCTCGCGTATTCGTCGATTGAAGGCTGCGGTGGTAGTCGACGTGTCCCGCGAAGGTTTCGCGTCGAATTCGGGAGACGGAGAACCGTCGGCGAACGGGTCGACCGGTCATTTTGGAGGTCCTGGACACGAAGTCTTAATCCTTCGTTACGGCGCGGTCATCAGGCAAACGCGAGCCCATGAATTGGTTATTCCAGCCGCACGAGGAGGTCGCCGGCTTCGACTTGCGTTTTGGGTCCGGCTGACAACTCCGCGACGCGCGAATTTCGCGGCGCGTAGAGGGTCATTTCCATCTTCATGGCTTCGAGGGTCAACAGTTTTTGTCCTTCGCTCACCTCGTCGCCGACTTGCACGGCCACGTTGACCACGAGCCCGGGCATGGGGGCGGCGACCTGATCGGGATCGGCGGGATCGGCTTTCGGGCGCTTCACGACCTGGGATTCGAGCGACGCGTCGATAACGGTGGCGTTGCGCGGTTGGCCGTTGAGTTCGAAGAAGACGGTGCGATTCCCATCGGGATGGGGGTCGCCGATGGTGACGCATTTTAGAATGAACGTTTTGCCGGGTTCGATCTCGAAAGCGGTTTCCTGCCCCGGTTGCAACCCGTAAAAGAACACGGACGTGGGGAGGACGCTGGTGTCGGAGTAGGTTTGCTGATGGCGCGCGTAATCGTCGAACACACGCGGGTAGAGCAAATAGGACAGGATATCCTGATGAGATGGTTCGTAGCCGAGCACTTTCTTGAGTTGAGCCGACGTCGCCTTGAAATCGGCCGGCTTCATGGCCGAGCCGGGTCGGCCGCGCAACGGCGTTGCACCGCGCAAGACACGCTTCTTCAGTTTCGCCGGGAAACCGCCGGGGGGCTGTCCCAACCGTCCCATCATCATGTCCACTACTGATTCGGGAAAGGCGAGTTCGCGCTTGGATTCCAGCACGTCGTTCGTTGTCAGATTGTTGGCGACCATGAACAGCGCCATGTCGCCGACCACTTTTGAGGTAGGCGTCACTTTGACGATATCGCCGAACATGCGATTGACTTCGGCGTACATCTCGCGGACTTCGGGCCAGCGGTCGGCTACGCCCAAGGCCTGGGCCTGCGCGTAAAGGTTGGTAAGCTGCCCGCCGGGCATTTCGTGCTGGTAAACCTCCGCGGTGGAGGCTTTCTGGCCCGTTTCAAAGGCGGCATACTGTTCGCGCACCTCTTCCCAGTACGCGGCGAGCATTCGCAAATGGTCCGGATCGAGCCCGGTCTTTCGGGGGTGGAATCGCATGGCTTCGACCAGCGAATCCAGGTTGGGTTGGGACGTCATGCCGGACATGGGGGCGCTGGCGCCGTCCACGATGTCCGCGCCGGCTTCGGCGGCCAGCAAGAGCGCCGCGGACTGGACACCGCCGGTATCGTGGGTATGAAAGTGAATGGGGATTCCGATTTCCTGTTTGAGGGTTCGAACGAGCAACTGGGCGGCGTAGGGTTTGCACAAGCCGGCCATGTCTTTGATGGCGAGGATGTGGGCGCCCATTTGTTCGATGCGTTTGGCCAGTTCCACATAGTATTTGAGGCTATACTTGGTACGTTTCGGGTTCGTGATGTCGCCGGTATAGCACATGGCAACTTCGCACAGTTTATCGGCGTTTCGGACTGCGTCGACCGCCACGCGAAGGTTCGGTTCCCAGTTCAGTGCATCGAAAATCCGGAACAGATCGATCCCGGCATCGGCGGATTCTTTGACGAAGGCCCGAACGACGTTGTCGGGATAGCTCGTGTAGCCGACCGCGTTCGAGGCGCGAATCAGCATCTGGAAGAGGATATTGGGAATGCGCTCGCGCAGTTCGGTCAAGCGTTGCCAGGGGGACTCATTGAGGAACCGCATGGAGGTGTCGAAGGTTGCGCCGCCCCACATTTCGATGGAGAACATTTCGGGCGCGAGCCGGGCGTAGGCGTCGGCGATGGCCAGCATGTCGTAGGTGCGCATGCGTGTGGCCAGCAAGGATTGATGGGCGTCGCGAAATGTCGTATCGGTCAACAGAAGCCGTTTCTGTTTTTGAATCCAGCGACTGAACTTTTCGGGACCCAACTCCTGGAGCCGCTGGCGCGTACCCTTGGGTGGAGCCATTTTGGTTTGCACGGGCGGGGGCTCGGGCGGCTCGAACCGGGCCGGGACCGGGCGGTCTTTGACCAGGGGGTGCCCGTTCACCGCGATTTCCGCCAGGTAGGTCAGCAGTTTTGTGGCACGATCGCGTCGCGGGACGATCTCGAACAATTTCGGTGTCTCGTCGATGAACCGCGTCGTGCATTCCCCGCGAACGAAGGAAGGGTGATTGACGAGATTGATAAGAAAGGGGAGATTCGTTTTTACGCCGCGAACGCGGAATTCCTGGAGGCACCGTTCCATGCGCCGCGCGGCGTCTTCGAATCGGCGGGCCCAGGCGGTAACCTTTACCAGCAGCGAATCGTAGTACGGCGTAATGGTGGCGCCGGAGAACGCGGTGCCCGCGTCGAGCCGGATCCCCAGGCCGCTGGCAGAACGGTAGTGTGCGATGCGCCCGTAGTCGGGCACGAACTGGTTCTGGGGATCTTCGGTGGTGACGCGGCACTGGAAAGCGGCCCCGCGCGTCGTCACGTATTCCTGCGAGGGCAAGTAGATTCCGGGATCGCCTAGCCGCGCGCCTTGCGCGATCAGGATCTGGCTCTTGACGATATCGATGCCGGTCGTGACCTCGGTCACCGTGTGTTCCACCTGGATCCGCGGATTGACCTCGATGAAGTAGAACTTGTCGGTATCGACGTCCAGCAGGAACTCGACCGTGCCGGCGCTGACGTAGTTGACGCTCCGGCCGATCGCCAAAGCGGCTTCGCAGAGGTCATTTCGCAACCTATCGGACAAATTCAGCGCAGGGGCGATCTCCACGACTTTTTGATGACGCCGCTGGAGCGAGCAGTCGCGCTCGTACAAATGGACGAGGTTGCGGTGCGTGTCACCCAAGAGCTGCACTTCGATGTGGCGGGCGCGCGCCACGAATTTCTCGAGAAAAACGTCTTCACTGCCAAATGCGGTGAGCGCTTCGCGTTGGGCCTGCGCCAGCGCTTCGGCGAGTTGATCGTCGGACTGCACCACGCGCATGCCGCGGCCGCCGCCGCCTTTGGCGGCTTTAAGCATCACGGGATACCCGAGGTCCTTTGCGAGCTTGCGCGCGTCGCGCAGGTTCCGGATGGGCTTGCTTCCGCCCGAAAGGATGGGTACGCCGGCGGCCTGGGCCAAGGCCCGCGCTTCGATCTTGTCGCCCAACTGCTCGAGGACTTCCACCGGCGGTCCGACGAACACGATCCCGGCGGCTTGACAAGCGCGCGCCAGGTCGGGATTCTCCGAGAGGAAGCCGTAGCCGGGGTGGATGGCATCGACTTCGTAGCGCTTGGCGACGGCGATGATGTTGTCGATATCGAGATAGGAGCGCAGCGGTTCGCCGGGCCGTCCCACGGGATACGATTCGTCCGCCTTCAGGCGGTGCAGTGCGTAGCGGTCTTCGTGTGAATAGATTGCAACCGTGCGGATGCCCATCTCGTGGGCGGAGCGAAATACGCGAATGGCGATCTCGCTGCGGTTTGCCGCCATGAGTTTTTTGAATGTTTTGTCGGAACGCTTCTTTTTCATGTTGCACTCATTGGTTGTCCGTCGCTGCTGACCCAAAACATATCCGACTCGATCGAAGCACGATGGCGGATCGGCGGCAGAGCATTCTTGCACGTTATGATGTTGGTTGCACCCCTGACCCGGAGGCACTATTGCCCGCACGCCGTAAGCCTACACGAAAGAAGCCGTCTGCTGCGAGTTCATGTCCGGGATCTGTTTGTGGCGCCGACTTCCCGAACTCGAAGTATACGTGTCTCAGTTGGTGTCGCGCGTCTTTGCGAACCGCGTCTGCATCGATTTCCACGCGTTCATCGAATGTTGGAGGTTGTCGTGGACATCACCGCCGATGCCGTATCCTTGCAGGCCGATAGGACCCGTATACCCGAGATCGTGCAGGGCGGACAAGAGCCCGTACACGTCGAAGTCCCCTTTGTCCAGTGGCTGAATGAGCGTATCCCAATCGGCGCCGTCTTTATTGGCGCCGTTAATGGTGACCATGAACAGTTTTGGCATGGCCATTTCGAGGCGCGCCCGGAGATCCTGTCCGTCGACGCGAAGCCAGTGACAGAGGTTGAAGGTCACGCCCACGTTCGGGCGGTCGACTTTGTTGGCGATTCGCACGGCATCGTCGACCCGTTCGAGCCAGTGTCCGGTGTGGGGATACAAGGCGATGCGCAGATTGCTTTCCGCGGCCCTTGCAGCGAGATCCCGAAGCACGGCGACGGCGTCGGCGTCGCCGTCCGGTGAGGATACGGCGTACTTTTTGCTGGTGACCGGAATCCAAAGGACGGTATCGCGGCCTTTGAGTAACTTGATAACGTTCTCAAGACCGGGGTCCCAGTGGGGTGCATCGGGGTCGATGTTCACGCCCGTATACACGGCGAAAAAGCGCAGATCGCGCGCGTCCAGCTCCGCCAACAGTTCCGGAATTCCCTCGGTGCCCAGTTGGTCGGTGCCGGCGTAGCCCAGTTCTTTCAGCATCTCCGCTTGCGCGGCGAAGGATTCATGCTGTGCGTCCCGGGTACCGGTACACATGGCAAAGAAGGGATTCTTCATGGGGGACTCCTCGTCGGCATGGGCCGGTTCGCAGAGAACGAGCGCCAAAGTGAGAACGACTGCCACGTTGTAGAACACGACTTGCACTTTCACGGCATTTCTCCCTTGGTTGCGGGCGCGCAGGCTCAGAGCGTCCAACCTTCGCGGTACTCTCGGCGCACATATTGGTTCGCTTCGGGTAGATTCGGAAACTGCATCGTTTCCGGATCCCATTCCAGCTTGGTTCCCATGCGTTTGGCGATATTGCCGAGTTGGCACACCTCCGTTAAGGGGCCCGAATAGGAAAAGTCGGCGCCGGCTTTGTGGCCTTCCTTGATCGCGCGGAGCCAGTCGTCCTCATGCGTGCCTTCCACACGGGGAATGGAGGGATCCGGCGGCGTGAAGTCTTCCATACGCGACGCGGGCAACAGCCGCGGATTCTCGCCGTAGACGCCGCAGGTCAGCATACCTTTGGAGCCTTTGAACAGGGAGCCGCCTTCCGGATGCCCCATCTCGTCGGAGGCATCCAGTTCCCGCGGCCGCGGCGCACGCAAGCCGTCGTACCACGTGAGCGTGACGGGAGGCATGGCGCCACGTTCCGGGAACTCGTAGCGTGTGAGGCACGCGATCGGGTGGGTTTCGTCGTTGAGGTCCGTGCATGACCCGTCGATGCTGGTGGGCTGTTCCAAATCCAAGGCCCAGAAGATGGGGTCGAAGGTGTGGGCGCCGCGATCGCCCATCATCCCGGAGCCGAAGTCCCACCAACTGCGCCAGGTACGCGGATGGTAGCAGGGGTGATACGGTCGCATGGGTGCGGGTCCGATCCAGAGATCCCAATCCAGCGTTTCCGGCACAGGCGGCGTCTCGTCGGGGCGGGTCCCCAAGGGGGAACTCCAACTGGCGTGGCCCCAGGGATAGTAGGTGAGACTGCACCACGCGTCGACTTCGCGCACTTCGCCGATGACACCGGCCTGAATCCATTCGCGAATCTGCCGGATGCCTTCACCGGAGTGTCCCTGGATGCCCATCTGCGTCACGACGCCGGTTTCCTTGGCGGCCTGTGCGAGCATGCGCGCTTCGTAGACCTGGTGGGTGAGCGGTTTCTGGCAATAGACGTGCTTGCCCGCTTTCATGCAGGCCATGGTGATGATTGCGTGAGTATGATCGGGCGTCGCGACGAGGACTGCGTCGATGTCTTTCTGCTTATCGAGCATTTCGCGATAGTCTTTGTATTGCTTTGCTTCCGGGAAGGCCTTGAACGCCGGCGCCGCGTATACGTCGTCCACGTCGCACAGGGCTACGATGTTTTCCCCGGCCAGCCGGCGCAGGTTGGAACCGCCCATTCCGCCGATGCCGATAGCGGCGATGTTGAGTTTGTCGTTGGCGGCTTGTGCGCGCGCGGTGCGTGTGGCTCCCAAGGCTGCGGCGCCTGCGATTGACGTGTACGACAAGAAGTTCCGGCGGCTGATATCCTTCATGGTTGTGCTCCTTCCCGCCCGTTCGCGTGATACGGGCGAGCATATTGGTGGCGATTGCTCAAAGGACCGTTGCTCCACAGGCTAGCAGATTCACGTTGTGTACGGCATACCGCGACCCAGAATCCGAATCCCCGTCGGGCAAGTCCTTGAACCGACCCTCGGATTCTGCTTTTATCAACGAAACGCATGGTAGCACATACCCGGGGAATCCCATGGGATCCTTTTTCGCGCGGCACTGTCGCAACCAAATACGAAATCCGAATCACGAAATCCGAAACAAATTCGAATGTACCAAATGGGAAAATGCCAAAACGGGCACAGCCGGTCAGGGTTTCTCCAGAATTACGATTTCTGATTCGCGTTACTTGGCTCGGATGGAGTTGCGCTTTCTCTCGTTACTGACGGTCCTCTTCGTCCTTACTGTCCCGATTTGGTCTGCGGCGGCGGAAATCAACGAAATCGAGCAGGTTACCAATACAATGGCGTCAACTCCGACGGGATTGAAGCCGGTCGATTGGGTCATCATTGCCGTATACGGCACTTCGACCATCGCGCTGGGCTGGTATTATAGCCGGCGGCAGGGATCCGCGAAGGAGTACTTTGTGGGGAGCGGCAACATGTCCCCGTTCCTCATCGGCGTTTCCCTTTTCGCAACGCTGCTGAGCACCATCACCTATCTTTCTCTGCCCGGCGAGGTCCTCGGAAAAGGGCCAATCTATATGACAAGCCTGCTCGCGCTGCCGCTGGTGTATCCGGTGGTTGCCTACGTGTTGCTTCCCGTCTACATGCAGTTTCGCGTGACGAGCGCCTATGAGTTGCTGGAGATGCGGCTCGGGCTCAGCGTGCGGTTGCTCGGCGTTGCCATGTTTCTGGTGTTGCGCCTGACGTGGATGTCGTTGCTGGTCTATCTTGCGGCGAAGGCCATGTCGGTCATGATTGGCGTTGGCGAGCAATGGATTCCACTCATCGTATTGATCACGGGATTCGTTTCGGTGATTTACACGTCGCTCGGCGGGTTGCGCGCGGTCGTCATTACGGACCTCATTCAAGTCACGCTCCTTTTCGGCGGGGCACTGCTGGTTATCGCCATGGTGACTGTGGAGCAGGGCGGGTTGAGTTGGTTTCCCACGCATTGGCAACCGCACTGGGACACGCAGCCGCTGTTCTCGCTGGACCCGAAGAGGCGGGTCACCGTATTCGGCACGGTGCTCACCATCTTCATCTGGTACGTGTGCACGTCCGGCGGTGACCAGGTATCCGTGCAACGGTTCATGGCGACCCGCGACGCGCGCGCGGCGCGAAAAGCGTTTGCCACCCAACTCTGCGTTGCGGCAACCATCACGTTCACGCTCGCGGTCGTTGGTTTGGCTCTGTTGGGATATTTTCATGCGCACCCGGGCGCACTACCGGCCGGCATGAGCATTAAGGCCAACGCCGACGACATCTATCCACGCTTCATCGCGTTTCATTTGCCGGCGGGCATTTCCGGATTTGTTGTGGCGGCCATGTTCGCCGCTGCTATGTCGAGCATCGACTCGGGTGTGAACTCGATAACGGCGGTTGTCATGACCGACCTGCTGGAACGCTTCGGCTATCATCCGAAAACCGAACGGGGACACGTCGTCGCGGCGCGGTGTCTCGCTTTCACCATTGGCGCGGTGGCGATGATCGGCAGTTCCTTTGTGGGCTCGATTCCGGGCAACATCACGTCGGTGACGGGAAAGACGGCCAATCTGCTCGCTACGCCGATCTTCGCGCTGTTCTTTTTTGCGCTCTTTGTGCCGAATGTGCGGGTGGCGAGCGTTTGGTTTGGCTGGTTCTTCGGGGTGACGACGGCGATCCTGGTGGGGTTTTCCGGCGCCATTTTTGGATACGATCCCCAAACGGGCTACGATCCCATCAGTTTCCAGTGGATTGCGCCCGCCTCGATAACGGCGAACCTGGGGGCCGGGCTGATTGCCCATAGGCTTCTTCCGCGGCGTACAGGATGCCAAGCCGTATGAGCCCTGTGGACGACCATGAATTGCGTTGTGACGTGCTCGTCGCCGGGGGCGGCGCGGCCGGCGTTCCCTGTGCGATTGCCGCTGCGCGGAACGGGGCCAAGGTCATTTTATGTCAGGACCGCGGCGTCCTCGGGGGAAATGCTTCGAGCGAAGTGCGCATGCATGTCGTTGGCGCCAACGGCGTGGGCCGCAACGACCGCGGCGCCGAATTGGAGACGGAGGCCCGCGAAGGCGGGATCATTGAGGAAATCCGGCTGGAGAATTGCGTCCGTAATCCGCAGCGATCCGCTTCGATGTTCGATCTGATTCTGTATGACATGTGCCGCGCGGAACCGACTCTGACCTTGCTGCTCAACACCACGGTGACCGGTGTGACGATGGACGGGGATGCCATTGCGACCGCCAATGCGGAGCGACAGAGCACCGAAGATCGTTTCCGGATTGCTGCGAAGGTGTTCGTGGATTGCACGGGGGACGGGCGGTTAGGCGTCGAGGCCGGTGCGCCGTACATGGAGGGGCGCGAAGACAAGCGGCAGTTCGACGAATCGCTCGCGCGAGATGTCGCGGACAAGGCGCGGCTGGGGTCCACGATCATGATGCAGGCCCGTCGCCACGACCGTCCGATGCCCTTCGTCGCGCCGGATTGGGCGCGCACGTTCAGCGAGGACGACTTGCGGCTCCGGTTGTATGCCGTGCCCGGTGACGAGGCGCCGACCCATGAATACGGATTTTGGTGGGCGGAATGGGGCGGCACGCTCGACACAATTAAGGACAACGAGCAAGTCCGCGACGAATTGCTGGCCATCGTGCTTGGCATCTGGGATCACGTGAAGAATGGTCCGCCCGGCACGCCGCCGGACACGGACCCCTTCGACGCGTCTCGCTGGGCGCTGGAATGGATCGGGTTTCTGCCGGGGAAGCGCGAGAGCCGGCGATTCATCGGGCAGCACGTGCTCACGCAGGATGACGTGCTGCAATCGACGCCTTTTGAAGACGCCATTGCCTACGGAGGCTGGCCGATCGATGTTCACCCCGCCGAAGGTGTTGATGCGCCGTTGGAAGAGCCCTGCGTGCAACATCCGGTGCCGTACCTTTACGACATTCCCTTGCGGGCCTGCGTGTCGAGCACGATTCCCAACCTCATGTTTGCCGGGCGCAACATCTCCGCGACCCACGTTGCGTTTGCGTCGACGCGGGTCATGGCCACCTGTGCGGCGATGGGGCAAGGCGTGGGTACCGCCGCGGCGATGGCGGCACAACGAGAAATCGCGCCTTGCGACATCGCTTCCTCAACCGACGTACTGCAGGCCATACAACAGCGGCTATTGCGCGACGATTGTTTCCTGGTGGGACGTGCGAACGAGGATCGGGACGATCTTGCGCGTCGCGCGCATGTGACCGCGTCGAGCGAACAGAAGACGGGCAGCGCGTCCCATGCGATTCAAGGCCAGACCCGCGCCGTGTTTGGAGAAAAGGGCGCGCCGCCCGACCGGCGCGAGGTAACGAGCCACCGGTGGATGTCCGATCCGGCGGCGGGGTTACCGGCGATGTTGGAACTGGCGTGGGATTTTCCACTTCGTCCGACGGAAATTCAGTTGATCTTTGATACGGGGCAACATCGTCATTTGACGCTCAGTCATCATGGCGGATACACCGCGACCATGATCTGGGGCTGGCCGCAACCGGAAACCGTGCGCGATTATGCCGTGAGTGGATATGACGGCGAAGATTGGGCAACACTGGTGGACGTGCAAGGGAATTACCAACGGAGACGGGTTCATCGAATAGACTGCGATCGACCCGTATCGAAGCTGCGCATCACGGTGACTACAACCAACGGACTGGACCATGCCCGGATCTGCGAAGTAAGAGTCTACGGGGATGGACCGGACACGAGGAAAGAATTCAGGATTGGAGGCGCTCCATGAAACGAATCGCCTTGACAATGTGCGCCCATTTCGGAATCGTGTTTGCGGCTGGCGCGAAAACGCTGACTTACAACCAACACGAAGAAATCAGCCTTCGCGATCGGAGTCTCCCCGCGGACGAAGGGGCCACCAACGTGCTGATCGCGGTGGATGACGTGGCTTCGGAAGCTTAGAAGAAGCATTGGAAAGTGCCCGACGATTTTTTCTACGAAGATATCCCGCTGCAACCGTCCTACCTCGGCTACGCCGCGCACCTGGAGGGAACGTGCTACGCGGTCTACTGCGTGAAGAACGCTGCGAGTATCCGGTAAACCGATATAAAGCCGGGGGCAAACGGACGAAGCCACATGGACAGCAGGGACGGCGGGGACAGACTCGGACCTACACGGACAGTAGGGACATAGAACCTATGCGCAGGCCACGCGCAGGAGGACCAAAGCGCCACACCCGTCGATAGGTGCGCCACTACCCGTTCGCCTTCGCCGCATTGCCGGGAACCTTGGCCTCCTTGGGGCGGAACGGTTCCCGGTAGTGGTAGAAGACCTGCATTTCGGAGGGGGTGCCGGTCACGCCCAAGGTATTGCGCGTGCGCATAGTGAGCGTGTTCAGTGCGCTCCGATGGAGCTTCCACACGAAGTGCGAGTCGGCCGGTTTCCAGCCCGTGTCGTCCACATTGATTTCGTAGGTGTCGAAGTTCGGGGTGAAACTCGTCATGTCGACGACCACATCTTCTTCATCCTCGCCGTGCACGGCGCTGAACGAAACCTGGTTGAGCGTGGGGTAGAAGTCCGAGACCCGGTCGCTGTGGAGCGCGTACTGCAGTTTGCGTGGCGTGGCGTCGTCGTACCAGTTGAGGTATCCGTCCCACGGCCACCAGGTGGAACCCTGCGAGAGGGGCCGCGGTGTGGGGTGGGAGAAGTAGTTGTTGCGCGGCATCATGCGGAAGAAGCCCGCCAGCCTATGCTGCGGCGGCCGCTTGCTTGGGTCGGGGTTGTTGAGCCACGGCGTATACGTGGAAATCTCCAGGGGTTGCTTGATTTCGTCGAGTCCGCCGTTGGGATGGTTGCACCAGGCCGTCGGGCTCATCCAGTCGATGGGATTGTTCTTGGTCAGACCGTATTGCGCCAGGAAATACTGGTGTTGTTCGTAGATGTTGATGGGGATCCCAGTGTCGGTGTTGAATTCATAGGAATCGAACACGCTTTCCGGGTCGGCGTGCACCCACTTGCCGAGTTCGTCCACGTACACCTCGACCGTCTCATGATTGAAGATGTTCACGTGCCGTGCCTGGTATCCCAGCGATTCCAGGGACTGGATGAAGACAATGGAGAACTGAATGCACATGCCGCCCACCCCGCACTGGTCGCGGCGATCCAGTATGTTAAGCGCATTCCACTCGGGGTAATTCGGTAGGGGATCTCCGTGATACCACTGCTGCGAGACGTAGTGCCGCAGGATGTTGATCTTCTCGAAGTCGCCCGTTGCGTTCGCCAGGAGTTCGTCGAGATTCAAACGTTCGCGCAATTTTTTTAGTTGTGGGGTATCGGCATCTTCGTACGCGAAATTGTAGCTCGCGTAGCGCAGCCGCGGGTTTTCGCATTTCATGACATAGAAGGTATTGACGGGCGGCACTTCAAAAGTGAGTGTGCGGTCGATCTGCGTATCCGACACCGTCGGTGTCAGCAAGGGGTTTTCGGTTCGTAATTGCGCTTCCCATTGCATGTACCGTTTGCCGCCATTTTCCAGCGGCGCTGTAATGTCGGGACCCTCCGCGACATTGATGAAGTTGGTCCAGGCGTCGCTACTCATGTCCGGCGTATCGGAGAATCGTGCCGACCACACGAGCGCGGTGCCGTTGGGGGTCTCGCCTTTCCCGTGAAACGTGAGCTTGCTGACGCTGCATTCAGGCAAGATGGAATCGGGACCGTCCACAGAGCCTTTCCACAGATCGATGGCGGGAGAGCGCAGGAAACCGACCGGCTTGCGCCGCTCGAGATTCAGGCGGATGACGTATTCGCCGACAACGTCATTGGTCGTGCCGAGCGCGTACTGATTCCAGTTCCGGCCGCCGTCCGTCGACTTTGCGGAGTGTTCGCCCACATGGATGGGCTGAAATCCGTACTCCGAATTGTTGGAGTTTCCGGGAATCTGGTTGGCGCTGATCAACGCTGTATTGCCTTGGTAGGTGAACTTCCCGCCCCCGGCGTCGTACTCGTCTTCGCGCGCGATCAGGAGCCGGTACTCTTTGTCTTCGGGGGCGTCGCTGCCGACGACGATCTCATTGGGGCCGGCCTTCAGGTATTCCACCGGTATTTTCACCCAGTGCCAGTTTGGATCGTGCCAGGAGATTGGATTCCCCTCGATGCGGTGGCCGTTGACGACGAGGTAGTAGGGGGGCTGGTCTTTCGGGCTTTGCGGTTCCATATACAGCACGACATGCGCTTCGGATGCCGTCGGGTCGTCGAGCTGAATGATCTTCCTGGCAAGGACCCCCTTGTGGATACCTTCCCAGAAGGTGCCTTTCTCGCTGTATCCGGAACCGGGGCCGTCGTCTTCGAGGAGCACCAGATCGTTGAGGGCGACGTCATTGCCGTCACGCATCACGTCGAACGCGAATCCCCAGTCGTAGGCTTCCTGCGCGGTCACTTCCGTCGTCACCGCGCGTTCTACGGTTTCACTTGCGGTGGATACCGTAGCGGGGAGCAAGACTGCAATCGCTAAGACTGCCACTGTAACGTGTCGCATTCGGCGTATCTCCATTGTGAAATCCGCAGACAGATTGCGTTGCGGGCGTTGCGTCAGCGGCCTTGGCCGACGAGAACCATCCTACCACGCCGGCCACGATGTTGACACGTCGGGCGCTGCTTCGTACAGTGCCCCTTTGCACAAGCTCGTGGGACGCTTAACCGGAAGACCTTGGTATGATTCAATCCCTTCGTCACAACCGGCGCACATGTCTGTGTTCGCTGATCTCCCTTTCGCTGGCCCTTGCGGTGTTCGGTGGGCCGACCTCACAAGCCGACGGACCCAGCCGGGAACGGGTCTTAGCTACCATGGCGAAGGCTTCGGACTTCATGATGAACACAGTGTCCAATCGCGGCGGTTTCGTCTGGGCCTATAGTCTCGATCTGGAACCGTATGGCGAGTTGCCCGCGCGCAAGAGCATGATCTGGGTGGAGCCGCCGGGAACGCCCACCGTGGGGCTGATGTTTCTGGAGGCGTATCGTGCGACGGGCGATTCCATCTACCTCGACTATGCGAAGCGCGTGGCGAAACCACTGATCCTGGGGCAGCATCCGTCCGGCGGATGGCATTATTTCATCGACTTCGACCCCGCCGGGCTTCAGGCGTACTACGACGAATTCTTCTCCAAGTGCTGGGGCTGGCAGGAATACCTCCATTATTACGGCAACTGCACCTTCGACGATTACAGCACGACCGAGCCGACGCGGTTCTTGCTTCGGCTTTACGATGTCACCCAGGATCCGGAGTTTCGTGTGCCGTTGATGAAGGCGCTGGGCCACATCCTGCGCGCGCAATATCCGAACGGCGCGTGGCCTCAGCGGTATCCCACGGGCACGTTGTTTCCGCGCGCCGATATTCCGGACTACACGCCGTTCTACACCTTTAACGACGGGGTGATGTCCGATACCATCGATACGCTCCTGGAAGCGTACCGGACCCTCGGCGATCCGGCGTATGAGGAAGCCGCACGCCGTGGGATGGAGTTCTATCTCATCGCGCAATTGCCGGAACCGCAGGCCGGCTGGGCGCAGCAATATAGTTTCAACATGAAACCGGCCTGGGGACGGCCTTTCGAGATTGGCACGGTCTGTGCGGGCGAGACAACGTCGTGCATTCAGGACCTCTTCACGTTCTACACGATCACCGGGGACAGCCGATTCCTGGATGCCGTTCCGCCGGCGTTGGATTGGCTGGATCGGTCGCGCATCCCCGGCGCGGAGGGGTACACGCACACGTACTATTACGAGCTCGGCACGAATCGGCCCGAATACATTCGCCAAAGCGGGGAGACCATCGACGACGTCAATGGTTATGTTGTGTGGCTGAGTTTCAGTTTACGTGTATTTGTAGAGCGAAAAATATAGAAAGCGATGCTTCTGGGCCACTTACCGTAACGGGCTGCAAAAAAGATAAAATTTAAGAGTAATTTTCTGCAAAGCGCATAGCAGATGTTATCCTACAAACGGAGCAAGAAATGGCCGAACCACTATTTGCCAAGCCATCCTTCGGCATCCAAGCAGCCAAATTGAAGAAGAATATATGACTCAACACAATAGAACTTACCGAAATAGTAGAGCTCGTCGAAACAATTCGGCGCTTTGCAGAATGGCATTGCTTTCAGATGGGTTTCAACGTCAACCATTCGAGGGCATTGGCAGCATGGCCTTCCAACTGGCATTTCACAGATTGGAAACATTTCTCATCACCGAACTGGAAATATCAATGAAATCAGCGCCAAGGCCAGCTCCACACCATATCTACACCGGAAGACGACTTCACAAGCCCTGACATGTACCACAGTACCAGCTCCACCCGGGCATCAAAGCAAGCCGGGTGGCGGCGGCGATGCAGTTTTTGGGAGAAGATCGCGCACGCTTCACCAGATGGACGCGTCGTGGTGCCGGGCAGGCTGCAGGTGCACGCCCATCGACAAATCCTGAAGCCAAAGCCATTGCCGACGCCCGGACTATGTTCTACGGCCCAACTTCCTATGCGCGGTGATGGAAACCAAACGCAATGCCTTTGCCATCGCCACCTCCACAGGTATCCGACCAGCCCTGCATGGCTCACGGAGATGAACACCTTGCTCTCAGCACCACCAAAGGGCAATGGTCCTTGAACTACTAGTCAACAATTTTGCCGCCGACCCATTTGGAGCACCGACCTATGGCCATGAACAGTCTACCGGGCCTGGAGGCTGTAACCTCTGCCGACAATCAAAACTGTCAATTTTCTACCACCTTCAATGAATCAATCCGTGGAAACGGGCCTGGCAGGGAGAGCTTGCCGGTAAAAAACCAGCTGCTCCAGCATGTATGGCCATCGATCGCGCCGTGAACAGAAACCGTGCGCCAAAGGACAAGGCATCATTGTTTTCCGGGTCATGGCCACCGACTCGGCAAACCTACACCGCTCCAGATCCATCTGAGGCGGCTGTGGAAAGCAAAAAGGAAAAAGCCGTCCTGTTTCTGCCCAACCGCAAACATCGCCATGAACAGACACATCCAGCAGGACTTGCCCCTTCGGCAGAGGTGATGCACAAAATCCATCACAAGGAAAATGGAAAAAAGAACTCTGCAAATGTCTCTCAGCCTCTACACAGGCTGTCACTGAGGTAATAGTGAGTGAAAATTAAATATACCACAGTTCCCTCCAATTCTAGAAGTACTATTGGTGGTGGTGAGAAGCAGAAATACCCACCACCGGGCAGTCACAAAGTTCCCGCCCTGACACACAGAAGTGCTCCAATTATCTCTCCCCCACCCCCACCACCCACCTGGCAAGGATTTGACTCCCCACCCCCAAAGAAGAAAACCAAACAAAATTAACACCAAAACCTATTTGGCCAACCTTATTGCATTACTACTCCTCAAGCAGGCATGAAACAGCTTGCTGGCTCATACAAAGTGATCCGCATCATCAACAATTTCATGAATGCCCGTCCACACTTTGCCCCAAAAGCCGGCGAAACCAACAATACGGTAAACCGGTGAACCACGCATCTGAACACCACCAAAGAGGTTGCCGACACAAATAATCAAACGCCTACCCGACAGTGCAACCTCACTGCAACCTGGAATATGTACTCAAGAGACCAACCCATGCAAAAGCATCTGCATGGTGGCATTCAACTATACAATTCCCGGCTTTCCGGCAATGTGACCAGTACGGGAAAAGGTTCTTGGTCCCCCTTTTTTCAACCGGCCGCCGCTGCTCTCGGCGTACACCAATCCATGCAAAAGTCAAATCACCCTGTCGAACCAACAGATCCAAATCCTCCACCCTAATTCCCTTCATCAGAAAGCAATCCCATACCCGGCCCCCGGATGCAACTGAAATGTTGCCACCATGAATGAAACGATGACAGCCTCTCAAAGCTCAACGAGCATGAGGCCCTGGCCAAAAAGGCCAACAGAAGAAAGATTTCAGCAAACTCATTACCCCGCGAGATGAACTCTACCTCACTGAAAAGATGGCCACTCACAACCCAAAGGTGGACCCATAAGCGAAAGTAAATGAACATTTTTCGCCATCCAATCATGACTCAGAAGGATGCGAAACTTCATCTGATAACGCCACAGTAGTGTTCCTATACTTTTTAGGTGATAGTTCCACAGTTGTCAAAGTCCATAACGGGTAACACCAAAAATAAAATGTAATGATTCCCAATGGTGAACCCGTTATACGGCAAGACATTGATGGCAGGCAAAAGCAAAAGCTGCCGCCTGAAGTTGGTGAAGCAAAGGTACCCAAAGGGTTGCCGACCCAAATTTTATGCTCCGCTCTTGTCATCGGCTTTGCAATACCCAAAGGAGGTGTTGCTGCTGGGTATGAAAATGAACGAGCTCCGCTTGCACCCAACCATCAAAATATTTCCAGTCTCCGGCTTTGATTGCAACAAACGGAAACCCACCCTATAGATCTACATGAAGCATGTGAAAAGTCACAAAAACAGGCATTGTTACAGGATATAACATTTCAATGTCCAGACGATGGGTCTCCACTTCAAGGGGATGTGTACAAGCAATGATGATGGCCAACAACAATTCGAACTGCCTACCCCAGTGCAAAACTCTCTCCCGAACGGCAATGTGGGGGAAATGAGTATAAGTTACAAATCTTAAAGCTTCCTGCCTAATAAAAGAGCTATAGATCAAAATGTAAAGTTGAACCCCTGAAGCAGTATCACCCCTTTTTTTTTTTTTTTTTTATTTTCAGAAAGCCTCATCAAATACAAGGCAATCTGAATTCCTCATCCCATTGGCAGATGAGAATTGGATGACATATATATAAGGAGCTCACATGGTGTCAAAAGGCATGCATTACCCCCACATTCACCAGCCTGCTGTTGCTCAGGGCACCAAAAGAGCAGATGTACACACTTTGTTGCCCAGCTTGTCATCGATCTGCTTGCAACTGGAAAGCACAATACAGTGAACAAATTCCAACAACTACAACTTCGATGAAATCAAACATTTTCAAGCTGATGTTAAAGCAAAAAACGAATATCAATGCGCTCCTTCAGATATCTCAACTTCAAAAACCAGCAGCCACTTCCACAAGCACTTTTTATATCAATACACTGTTCATCAAATATTTCACAACTCAGATATCCACATCCAACTCAATCAGATGACATATCCAAACACCACCAACCATCTTGTTCAGGGGGTGGTGGTGGTTCACTCAAAATTTCCGTCGTCGTCGCCGCACTCGCAATATCTTGCTGCTGGCAATTCATGAAAACATTGGTTTCACAGATCTTGGCAGGATTCATTGGATCACGGTCTGCGGACAGTGCTCCGCTATGACCAGCACCACCCCAAACCAGCATGTCGATGCCCACAGATAACAATCCAAATGTCCAGCACCAAGGCAACTCAATTCCTTGAAATGATCTTGTATCCCACCATGAAACAAAACCAGCCACGCCATGCCCATGGATCACCTGGATAGTTTCCAAATTGGCCGATATC
>CAVUWV010000002.1:0-15175 GCA_963745075.1 Candidatus Hydrogenedentota bacterium
ACTGCGTCTATCGGATTCTGGGTCTTCCCTTGCATGAGGGTATCCAAAATGGGCCGGTCCGACGGACCGCTCAGCGCGGCGATAATTTCCTGCTGGGTGGGCGACATGGTGAAGGCTTCGGGATCGGTTAGCCACGTATCCACAAACACAACGAGGACCCATCGCGGTTTGTGTTTGGCAACAGACAGGACGTTTTGGAGGGTGAGATACCAGATTTCGCTGCCGCTCGAGTTAATGCGAATGGTGTACACGTTCCGGGCCAGCAAGGCCGATAACACCTTGGTATCGATGCCTCCCGCGATGGAGTTACCCAGAATAACAACGTCGGGTTTCTGGTTTTCGATATCCCCGATGAATTCCTCGGGACTTTTCATTTCGCCGCGACCCAGCGGAATCCTCGTCGCCGAGGACACGGGGTGGGCCTCACCGCGAAACAGGTAGGCGGTCGCGTACACCGCGAGGAGGGCGACGCCCGTACCGATCAAACCGGATGTGATTCGTTTTCCCATGAATTCCTAGAATTGAAAGTAGATGAAGTCCTGTTGGGTTTCCCGGGCAAGCACAAAGATCGCGGCGATGATGACGCCGTACACACCCGCGCGCACGAGTTGGACGCCTTTGAGGTGTTTGTCCGCCCAATACAGAAGATACAGCGGCATAGAATACATGCCGATGAGCGCAGTGACCGTGACCGCCAGGGCCAACGAGTCACCCGAGAGCCCGAGCGTCATGTGACGCGCCACGTCGACCGCCCATTCGAGACTCGGCATGCGAAACAGGAACCAGCCGAAAAGCGTGAAACACATCATGACGGCCCACGCGCCGACGTGGCCCGGGCGCGTGCGGGGCTGCCACCGGCCGCCAATCCCGAGGAGATGGTAGAAGAAGACCAGAAGGCCGTGGTAGATCCCCCAGAGCACGAAGTTCCATGCCGCGCCGTGCCACAATCCACTCAATCCCATCGACGTGACGAGTACGAAGAGATGCCCCAGACGCGTATTCACGCGCGATCCGCCGAGGGGGATATACAGGTAGTCGCGAATCCAGGTGGAGAACGAAATGTGCCAGCGGCGCCAGAAGTCCGACGGAGAAATGGCGAGGTAGGGCGAATTGAAGTTCTCGACGAGATCGAACCCCAACAGCCGGGCCGTGGCGCGGGCGATATCCGTGTACGCGGAGAAGTCCGTGTAGATCTGCACGGCGAAGGCGATGGTGCCCGCGAGGACGAGTAGAAACGACGGATGATCGAGCATGTAAATCTTGTCGACAAATATGGCCACGTTATCGGCGATGACGAGTTTCTTCAGGTAGCCACGCACCATCAACGGGAAGGCGGAAAAGAACATCTCGGCCTGCCAGGTGCGCGGCTGTTCGATCTGGGGAAGGAAGCGTTTGGCCCGCTCGATGGGCCCCGCGACCAACTGGGGAAAGAAGGACACGAACAAGGCAAAATCGAGGAAATTTCGACGGGGTTCCATTTCGCCGCGATAGATGTCGATTGTGTAGCTCAGGGTTTGAAACGTGTAGAAGGAGATGCCCACGGGCAGGAAGATTTTCAGGGCCAAGGGGCTGGTCATTAGCCCAACGTTTCCCAACGCCGCCGCGACGTTGTCGTAGAAAAAATTGAAGTATTTGAAGAAACCGAGCATGCCCAGGTTCGCCAAAAGACTGACGATAAGGAAACGCCCTCGTGCACGGGGAAACCGCTGGATACCGAGTCCACAGCAATAGTCGACCACGGTCGAGACGGCGATGAGAATGCAGAACCAAGGGTGGATGTAACCGTAGAAAACGTAACTCGCGACGAGCAACAAAACGTTCTGCACGCTTCGAACCCGCAATGCCCAGTACGCAGCGAGTATCAGCGCGAGAAAGATTGCGTAGTCGAAACTGGTGAATACCATTCCCGGTCCGGCCTTCCTCTAGCGCCAGGAAGTAGATGCATTGGAACGCCAGAGCGCCGAAACCGACCGCAGAACGCAGGTTACCGCAGGCCTTCCGCCAAATGTCGACGGGCGGACCCCGCCAGGGTTCTCAGCGCGTATGCTCATTCAATGTACCCTAACGCGCGCAGTGCCTCTTTCGTCTCTTCGTCGACGCTCTCGGCCTGGACCGGGGCCCGGCGCATCATGTCGTGCACTTTATCGACGAGAAGCTGCCGCAGTTTGGTTTCTCTTTCGCCGCCCAAATTCAACAGGCTATGCAATTCGTGGGGATCTTCCTGTAGGTCATAGAATTCGTTAAAGCCTTCCGTCCACCACAAATATTTCGCGGAATGGTCCTGGATCGAAAACCGGTCGCCTTTTTCATAGAAGGGATTTTCCTCTGCGCCATTTTCCGGGTAGGTCTGTCGCTGGCCGATGGCGTATTGCCTCGGCAAAGCAGCACCCGTCAAAAGCGCAGGCACCATGGAGTGGCCTTCGATCGTGAGCGAGCCCGGCAGCGGAACACCGAACAAATCGAGGATCGTGGGCATCAGGTCGGTATGGTCGACAACCTGCGAAATACGCGTGGGTTTGAACCTTCCCGGACCATAGTAAATCAGCGGCACGTGTAATTGTTCCTGGTAGATGCGATCCCCGTGGGCGCCAAATTTATGGTTGCCGAGCCCTTCGCCGTGATCGGACGTGAATATCCACACGGTTTCATTCGCGGGCATTCGCGTATTGACGTAGTCGAAGAGACGTCGGAGCTGTGCGTCCGCGTACAGAATCTCACTGTCGTACCCGCGAATCGTTCTGGCCAAGTATTCCGTGCCGTAGCGCCAGAAACCCCAATCGGATTTCTGCTGCTCCACGACAAACTTCGAGACAACTACGTCGTCATCCTTGCCGTCAGCAGCCAACGCCTGAACGTACTCGTCCGGCGCCTTGTAAGGGAAATGGGGATCGAACACGTGGACCCACATAAACAAGTCGTTCAATTTCGGCTGGGTGGTCAGCCATTGTATCGCGGCGTCGATGGTCTCTCCGGCGGGGCGATACAACTTTTCCTGGTCGTCCAGTTCGTCAAGCACATCAAACCCCTGAGCGACGTTGCACCGGCTGAAATGGACGGTGCTGGTAAACGCAGCCGTATGAAAATGCTTGGTCTTCAAGATTTCGGCCAGGGTGTCGAATTGATGGGGCAATTTGAGACCGTTCCGGGAAAGTCCATGTTCGCACGGATAGAGCGAGGTAAACATGGTGGCGTGCGAAGGCGCGGTCGCTCCCATGGGCGCGAATGCCCGATCGAACACGACTCCCTCGGCGGCACGCTCAGCCAAAAATGGGCTGGTGTCGCGGAAATAGCCATACATCGGGAGGTGGTCGGCACGAAGCGTATCGATCGTTACGAACACAACGAGCCGGCATGCGGGGGGTTCTTCGGCTTTCGGACCCGTAGCGATCGCGGGTGTGGCTGGGGGATTACTGCACGCTGTGCAAGCGAGAATGATAATTGCCCATATTGATACGTATGGTATCGCTTTCGCTACCATCTGCAATTCCTTGAAAGCCGTATTCCGTACCTCGCGATTCATGCAGTATCCGATCAACACCTCAGTCCCCAAGGTAGCCAAGGGCGCGCAATTGCTCGTCCCGTTCCGACTGGGTATCCAAGGCGCCCTGGTCGATGTCTGTACTCGTGGGTATGAACCGGACCGCTTCCGCCACGGCCCACTTGCTCGGGTCCCCTTCGTCAATGATCAGCGTAAACCTGTCGTTTGTTACCGTGTACGTGCCTAAGTCTATGAAGCGAACCGGAAGATCGGGATCTTCTGAGCGCAGCTCATGTGATTCTACTTCTCCTTGTGCCTGGACGGCAATGACGGAACCGAGTTGATCGCCGGCCCCGAGGGACCCATCCAGCTCGACTTGGACTTTGTACTCCCCGTTCGGAACGTTGAATTCGAAGGTAATCGGGGGCGCGTTTTCGCGGAACGCACAACTTTTCAGCCGACCGGAAACGAGGGTCCATTTATTGTCGTCGAGGCTGTGGTTTGCCAAGCCGACCCAGGCATCGTTCGATTCCGCGGGTACCGAAGACGGCTCCAATTTGACGGTAAACACGCCGACTTCTGTCCGAGGCAAGTCGGCGTAGTGTTTCCAAAGCGGCAGTATGTTGGTTTCGATGTATTGGCGCATCGTTCGCGCGTCCTCGGGATGTGAGTCGATCACATTGGAGCGTTCAACTAAACGGTCGGGCATTGCCCAAAGATATTGAACGCCGGTCGTCGGATCCGTTTCATAGTCAAATTCTGCATCGCGAAGCATCATGATCGGCGGCGTGTCGTCATTCCCCGAAGGACGTTTGCCGAAAACGAATTGATGAATGGTTTGCGTGCCGGTGGGGTCCTTCAATAACGGAACCAGATTTTTGCCATCCATGGCCGCGTGTGTGTCCAGTCCCAGCAAGTCGACGAGCGTCGGGACGATATCCGCGTTCTGTACCAACGACCGAGTACGCAGCCCGTGAGGAATTCCCGGGCCATGCATAATCAACGGAACATGAAACAACTCATAACTGCTGATCCCTGACGGATGATCGAAGGTCTTACCGTCTTCCCCGAGCAGGTCACCGTGGTCGGAGTTAATGATGATGATCGTGTTGTCATAAAGCCCCAAGTACTTCAGTTCCTTAACCAACTGGCCGATATGGGCGTCCGCATAGAGGATGCCGCCGTCGTGCTGCCCCCGGAGATGATGCTGCTCGCGCTCGTCGAAGGGTGGATTTTGCAGCGAGGGATTCTGTCTGCGCTCCGCCGTATATCCAGGGTCAAGCCATTGATCGTAAGGGGGCCGCAGATTGTCGTGAGGAAAATGCGTGTCGAGCGAATGAAGATATAAGAAAAACGGCCGCTTCTGATTGTTCTCGAGCCACTGAAACGTTTCGGCGTTGAGTGCGCTGAAGTCCGCGTACGCTTCACCGGCATGAGGCGGAAGATATTTCGCCGTATCGAACGCCTTCCAAAGACGGCTGTTGGGACTGAACCACCCGTGGACGGTAACCATGTGAGTCCAGTACCCGTTTGCGCGCAGGATCTCCGGGAGATAGCGTTCGTCGTCGGGGCGTTTTCGGAACGCCTCGAGCCACGAACCGCGATCCAAGCAGTAAACCGGGAAAAAGCGGCTCGTGAAGTAGGTTGGCACGGACCACGTTGTCCCGTTCGACTGCGAGAAGGCCTGCTCGAAAAGCGCACCATCCGCCGCGAGTGCGTCCATATTGGGGGAGGTGGGCCGGTCGTATCCCATGCACGACAGATTGTCGCCGCGGCACGCATCCAGCAGAATCCAAATGATGTTGGGTTGGCCTGGCGTTTTTTCAACGGATTCCGTAGCAGCAGCTTTCGGTTCGGTTTGCTTGAAACATGCGGCGGCAAACAAAAGCGCCAGGCCGATGACAACCGTGGAGATTCGTGTGCGTTTATGTATCAATTTCCAGTTCCCGACGCGAGTGGCGAAATTCTAAGGTAGGTAGGGACGATAAGCGCGTTAGCCCAATTACGGTCGTACCTGTCCGGAATCGCGAACCTAAATTCGTACTGCACCGTGGACGCCCACTGCGTACGGGTCGTCACGATACGGCATTTGGCCCCAAACATAGACCAAAACTGCGGCAACAGCAAGAAGCCCTGGTCCGACGAGTCTGTCAACCGTTGTTCGCAGTAGTCGCAGCCCAAGGGGTCCGCAACCGCTTCCACCGAACGCCGGCGCCGAGACCACGCGCCGTCGCCGAAGAAATGGGCTCGCATGTCGTTGTCGATACCATGGACGCCGGGGCTTTCCCGGCAGCAACGGGGCGGTTTCGCTGCCGATGAGGCCGGCGGAGCCTGTGACGATGACGCAACGCATGGCACGTAATCCTTACTATCTTCGGCAGTCGCGTAAACAGAAAGGTTGAGTGTATGCAATGACCGGTGGTGGAATCAAAAGGGGTCTGGCGTCTGGAGGCGGGAGAAGGAGGAGGCGCGCGGGGTCTCGGCGGGTGTTCCGATTGCGGACGGCGGAAGGCGAATTGGTAAACGGCGTTGGGGTTGTGTGTCTTGGCGCGGTCGAAGGTTTCTTGTGAAGCGGACTTACCGGGTGTTCGGACCGGTGATGAGAGCGATGGCTTGGCTTATGCGTTCAGCCGCAGCCTCGGTGGGGACGGCGTAGAGGGCGACGAGTTCGGAGTCGCCGGCGAAGCCGGGTTCGAAGTGCCCGATGGCGCCGCGCCAGGGCATGAGCCGGGCAGCGGCGGCGCGCAGAAGGGGCAGGGCCGCGTCCGCCCGGGCATCCGGCGGCGGGACGGGGTCGTCGCCGGTCAGGTAGAGTTGAATGACGCGCTCCGTGCGTTCGAGGGTTCCGCCTTGGGTGGCGGCGGTCCAGCAGCGGGCCAGGGCCGGACCGTCCAACACGAGGGCATCGCTCAAGGCAAAGGCGTTGGGCGGCGGGGCGCCGTCGTCGAAGGCGATGTCGATTCGCGAGTCGTCGTCATCGAGGTAGAGGCGGGTGGTGACGGAGTCGCGGCGGCCGGCGTCGAAACCCCGTAAAGCGAGCCGGAGGCACTCGGCGATCTGTTCGGGATCGCCTTGAAGCAGGAGCGGTTCGTCGGGTGCGAGGGAATCGTGGGAACGCACGACATGGGGAGACTGGGCGCGAAACCGATCGAGGAGGTCGTATGCGGTGTATTCGGGCGTGCGATGCAGTATGAGGAATCGCCGCGCGGCTTCGATCGCTTCGAAGCTGTCGCGCAGCACGCGGTCGAGTTCCGGGGCCCACGTGTCGGCGTCGCGGGGGCGGTGATGACGAAGTTCGGCGGCGTGCCGGTGCAACGCGCGTTCCACGGCGGTCAACGCGCCGGTCAGATGGGAATTGAATGAATCCATGGGGGTGTGCTCCTGTTCACAGTCTACGTGAACCGGGTGGGGAAACGATACCGCTGCCCATCTTGGCCCGAGACGATTCCGGGGATACCCACGCCTGGCGCTCCCAGTACGGCCCGTTCCCCCGTCTTCGCATTGTGCTTAAAGCACCTCAGACCGCGACCCTTCCGTGGCCGAACCATCTTGGATCGGAAACGCGCCATGGATTCTAAAACCGCCCGGTCATTGGCCATGCACGTGCGATTGCGCTGCGGGTCGTGGTTGAAGTCTGAGCGCGGGGAACTCTACCATGCAAATTGCACGCGACATGGTCGGGTGTTAGCATGACGTAACGGCAAGGAGCGGGAACCATCACATGCATGACTTGGGCAAGCTAAAGCGACTCTCGGAATGGCCGGACATTCGGAGCAGCATCGAGGCGTCCGTGGCGGAGATCGTCGGCGTCATTCCCGAAGAGCGCGCCGATTTGCAGCTCAAAGTGCAGGACGAGCTTTCTTTCCCGGGATATACCCGCAAACGAATCAGCTACTTCGTGACTGACTGGGAACGGATCTCGGCGTGGCTGTTCGTTCCAGAGGGAAAAGATGAGGTCCCCGCGCTGCTCTGTTGCCATCAGACCGTCCCGCAAGGCAAGGATGAACCGGCCGGTATCGACGGCGATCCGAAGCTGGCGTTTGCCCGGCACTACGCGGAACTTGGATACGTCACCATCGCGCCGGACACCATTACCGCGGGGGATCGGATTCCGTTGCGGCACGAACCTTACGATACGAGTTCCTTCTACAAGGACTTCCCGCGGATGTCCGCCATCGGCAAGATGGTCGCCGACCACGCGCGGGCGATCGACGTGTTGTGCGAAACCAAACGTGTCGACCCGGCCCGGTTGGGGGTGGTCGGACATAGTCTCGGCGCGTACAACGGTTTGTTCCTCGCCGGGTACGACGAACGCGTCCAGTGTTGTGTGGCGAGTTGCGGGTTCACCCGGTTTGCGGACGACAAGAACCCGGAACGGTGGGCGCGGGAGAAGGGTTTCGTACATCTTCCCAAGTTGAAGGAAGCGATACAGAAGAAGAAGTACCCCTTCGACTGGGAACATTTGCTCGCACGGATCGCGCCGTGTCCCACCTTGATCGTGACGGCCCTGAACGACGAGACCTTTTCCAATCCTAAGAGTTGTGCGAAGGCCGTGAAACTCGCGAAGTCGGTCTATCGTTTGCTCGGCGCGCCGAACGCGCTCGAGCAGTACACGCATTCCGACGGGCACCGGGTTACGCAGGATACACTCGACGTGGCGGACGATTGGTTAGAACGCTGGCTTTGACCGGGCGCCGGCGCGCGATTGACGTGACTTCTAAAACGTTCGCATTTGAATGCATAAATGAAATCCCGTGCTTGGTGCACTTTCACGGCGAGAATAATGCCCGTCTCCGGGGTGTTAGTCCCATCGCCGGGGGAAGGTAAACGCGTTAACGTCGGGGAGTGCTTATGTCGAGCGTTCAAGAGACCGAAATACTCCGATTGAAACCAGAAGTCGTTGTCGATCAGCGGGTTATCAAGCTCGTCGACAATATCGAGCGAGTCATTTTTGGCAAACGAGAGGTCGTCAAACTTTGTGTGACGGGCCTCCTGGCCCGGGGCCATTTGCTCATCGAAGACGTGCCGGGAATGGGCAAAACGACCTTGGCCCAAGGCTTGGCCCGCTCCATCAAGGGCACCTTTCATCGGGTCCAATTCACGAGCGACATGCTTCCTTCCGATATCCTGGGCGTTTCGATACTCAACCAGCGCACCCAGGAGTTCGAGTTCCGGACCGGCCCCATCTTCGCGAACGTCGTCCTGGCGGACGAAGTCAACCGGACCCCGCCCAAGACGCAAAGCGCGCTGTTGGAAGCGATGAGCGAGTTCCAGGTGTCGGTGGACGGCAAGACGCGGGATCTTCCGAATCCGTTCATCGTGTTAGCCACGCAGAATCCCATCGAATACGAAGGTACCTACACCTTGCCGGAATCCCAGTTGGACCGGTTCATGCTCCGTATCGAGATGGGATATCCGGGCGAGCAAGACGAATTGCACATTATGCGACGCC
The DNA here is from genome assembly GCA_963745075.1 of Candidatus Hydrogenedentota bacterium. Lineage (GTDB taxonomy): Bacteria > Hydrogenedentota > Hydrogenedentia > Hydrogenedentales > SLHB01 > JAHDWY01. Next base: position 8,931 of record CAVUWV010000002.1, read on the forward strand.
GGGACCCCCGCACGGATCTCGATCAGCTTCAACCCGTGTTGACGGCCGACGAAGTGGTGGAACTCCAGAACCTCACGGGTACGGTCATGGTCGAGGAAAGCGTGGCGCGCTATATACTGGCTGTGATTCAAGGCACCCGGGAACATGAATTCGTCCAGCTTGGCGCCAGTCCGCGGGCATCCGTCTCGTTCTACGAGGCCTGCCAGGCGCGGGCGCTGGTCGAAGGGCGCGATTATGTAGCGCCGGATGACGTTCCGGCAGATGGCGGTTCCCGTGTTGTCCCACCGAATTCTGGTCAAATCGCGGGACGGAAATCCCATCGCTTCGGCGCGGGCCCGGGCGCGGACGATAACGGAAATCCTTGAGCGGATCCCCTGTCCGGAATAGCGTGATGTTGTTCAGAAATCGTTCCCGAGTACGGCGCCTCGAACTGAGCGGCGTCATCTTTCTCGTTGCCGTGGCGGCGGCGTTGCTGGCGGCCTGGAACTCCGGCATCAGCCTTTACTACCTCTTGTTCGGCGGCATGGCGAGCATTTTCATCGTGGCGTATTTTGTGCCGCGAGCCTCCGTCAAACGGCTCACGATGGTACGGGAAGCGCCGCACGCGGTGCATCGCGGTCAGTCGTTCGGAATCGTGATCCGCGTCACAAACCCTCGCCTGTTCATTCCCGCAGTTTCAGTCCGCGTCGCGTTCGCCGATGCGCCCGACGAAACGCGCGGCGTGTTTGTGTCCATTCCTCCGCGCCGCACCGCACGACTGCGGGTGACGCATCAATTTGAAAAACGCGGCGTATACGAACTGGCTCCGGCGGTGCTGTCGTCGTCGTTCCCGTTCGGTATGGTGGCCGCTCAAACCGCGATCGCGGACCACCGCGAGGTCGTCGTCTATCCCCGGGTTCATGCGGCACGGACGTTCTGTGGTCGAACAGGCGGGCGGCGTCGGCGAGATGCCCCGGGTTTTTCAAGGGACGGGCGACGAGTTTTTCAGCCTTCGCGAATACGTTCCGGGCGACGATCCACGCCAGATTGCCTGGCGGGTGAGTGCGCGAACGCAGACCCTTCTCGTCAAAGAACTCGAGCAGCAGTTCACACGGCATGTGGTCTTCGTGCTGGATACGCGCCATGCCCCCCACCTGGAAAACTTCGACGATCGCTTTGAGGACGCTATCGAACTGGTCGCTTCCCTGGCCGTTACCTTGCTGAACCGCCAGTATCTCGTCGCCATCGTCACGTCCACGGACTCGTTGCAGGAAGGGGAGGGCAAGGCCCACCACATCAAAGTTCTCGATTTCCTGGCCCGAGTTAATCCGGCGAGCGCGGAGCTGCCCGAGCCGTACACGCGGGCGTTATCGCTGGCGCGCGCACGGCATACGTGTTTCCTGATGATTTCTCCGGATCCCGGTGAATGGGGCAAGACCTATGCGGGCGGCGCGGGCCGCGTCCTCGATCCACGGGAGGTCATTCATGCCTAGCAGCGTCGACACCGCCCTGCGGACAAGCACCGTCTTTCTCGTTATGCTCAGTTACCTGGCGCTGACGTCGGTGAGCACGTTTGGGGTCGAAGTCGTCCTTGTCGCAGTGGCAGTGCTGGCGGCCGCGCCGATTCTGGAACGTATCGATCGCAAAACCCCGAACTATCGGCGGGTCACGTCAACGATAACGCTCATCTTTGCGTTGGTGGCACTTCCGCAGATGGTGTTGCGCCTGGGCGTACTGGTGGCGCTGACCATTCTGTGCATGTATATCCAATCCTATCTCCTGGTCCACGAGAAGAAGGTGCGTGACTACCAGTACATCTTCCTCATGGCATTCTTTCTTGTCGTGTCCGCCTGCGCACAGAATCCGGAAGCTTCCTTGGGGCTGGTCGTGCCTTTCTTCATCCTGGCGATCGTGTGGGCCTTCGGCATGCTGCAGATCCGCAAGGACGTGGCCACCGCGCCGGAAATGCCCACAGGGACGCTGCTTCCCGTAGCCGAGCGCGACCGGTTCGTGCCGGCCGAAGGAACGGTCTTACACGAACAGCCGCGACTCATTAGCGGAAACCTCACGATCTATCTGGCATTCACCGCTGCTGGCTGCTTTCTGCTATCCCTGGCGATCTTTGCGGTCACCCCACGGATGGAAGTCGGAATGTTGGGCGGCAGCAGCATCAACATCAGGCCATCCGCGGTCGACGATTCGGTGAACCTCGCCAAAGGCGGAAGAATCGGATCCAGCACGGAACCCATCATGCGGGTAAAGTTTCCCGACGAACCAGACGGCAAATACGAGGGCCCGCTTTTCTGGCGCGTGACTGCATTGAATCGCTATTTAGGTTCCGAGTGGGATCGCGTTCGCGTCGACGAACAAGACTTCAGCGATTGGCGACCCCGACGGCATCACGATCCGGCCAGCCCGGTCCGAAGGGTCACGCAGGAGATCTACCTAGACGATCCTCCGGGATTCGGGGTCCCGTGTCTTCCCTATCCCATAGATGCGGTAGCCACTCCACGCAGCAGCGCAACGCTGGAACATGATCGAAGCGGCGACTTCACCATCTTCGCGTTGCGCCGGCGCAGTCCGGTTCTAAACTACGAAGTGCTATCGGACGTGGGATCACCCGCGCCGGAGGCGTTGCGGAAGTACCCCGAACGTTTTGCCGCCCACCGCGGGCAACGGGGATTTCCTTTTTTATACGAGCGCGTGATGGGGTTGCGGTCGTATAACATCCTCACCCAGGAAGACCTTTCGGAAGAATCGCGGCAACTGGCCCAGCAGATCACCAACGAATACGACAACCCCTATGATAAGGCAAGCGCCATCGTGCAGTGGTTTCAGGGGGCACGATTTGTCTACTCGCTCTCGGTGCCGTCACCCGGTGATATGGATCCCATCGAGTTCTTTCTTCACCGGACCCGGGCCGGCAATTGCGAACTGTACGCGAGTGCCATGGCATTGATGCTCCGGAGTCTCGGCATCCCGGCGCGCGTTGTATCGGGTTACCGAGGTGGAGAATGGACTCCAGGCGATCAAGCCTACTTCGTGCGCAGAAACATGGCGCATATGTGGGTTGAAGTGTACTTCATCGATCACGGATGGGTAACGTTCGATCCGACTCCCGCAACGGACACGGAAACGAGGGTCGGGGCGATATCGCGCTACATTTCCCGGAACATATTGAACTTCAAGATGATATGGTTTCGCGATGTCGTTGGATACACGGGCGGCATCCGCATGTCCGACCTGCGCAACCTTTCCCTCGGCCTGGTCTGGTTCGATTTCAACATGATTCGGGAGACAGTTCTTCAACGGCCGCTGCTATCCGGAATCGTGCCGAAAATCGTTTTGTGGGGATCGCTTCTGGCGGGCGCGGTCGCCGGAATCTTCCTTCTGATCGTCCGGCGTCCGCGAATTACCGTCAAACGATTCACGTTCACGCGCGATCAAATTCGTGCCACACGGCTCTTCGGACGCTTGAAGCGGCGACTTCGCGGGCTTGGCGCTCAATGTACCGGGCGAACCGCCGCAGAGATCTACCGGAATCTGGATCGGGATTTGCTGCAGTACGCTGGGCCTATCGGAGAAGTCATGATTGCGTATCGTGACGCGCGGTTTGGCGGGCGACCGCTGGATCGCAAGCGGTATGCGGCCTTGAATCGTACGATCCGCGGATTGGGGAAAACGCGAGGCAACGGAAACCAGGCTACAAACCGATAGCCGAGATTTCCTTCACCGCCCCAACAGGAGCCCGACGGCGTTGGCGTCCCAAAGCGTCACCGCGATATCCGGTTTACCGTCTTGATTCAAATCCGCAGCGCTCAGGGCGTACGGACGGGCGTCTTTGTAACGATAGACTTCCCGTTCGAAGGTCAGTGGCGCGCCCGTGCCGTCCGATCGATTGATGAAGAGGCACACCCGGGACGATGCGAAACAGGCCGTGGCCAAGTCCAGTTTCCCGTCCCCATTGAAATCCGCGACGATTACATCGCGAACCTCGTCCTGAACCTCCAGGCGATTGTTGTCGGTCCCCACTTCGATTTCCTGCGATACCTCAAAAGAAAAGCCGCCGTCACCAAAGTGAATAGCAACCGAATCCGACGAAAAACAATGGGAAACCACCAGATCGGGTTTGTTGTCCCCGTTCATGTCCGCGATCCGGACCTTGTGTGGAAGTGGACCCCGGCTGGGGAATCGTTTTACTTCCTCGAACTGCCCTTTGCCGTCCCCTTTCCACAATGCAATCTCGTTCGTGTTGTACATGGTCGTGACCAGATCGACTTCGCCATCCCCGTCGAAGTCGGCCATCTGAAGGTCCCGCGGTCCGCCGGGAGCCGCAATGACTTTGGGTTCGCCGAAATACGTTTCGGCATTCCCGGGAAACACGATGATTACGCCACTGGACCAGCCCGCGGCGACCGCGTCGCGAAACTGATCGTGATTGATGTCGCGCACCGCCACCGCCGTGATGCCGGGGACGGTATAAATCGGCCGGTTGTCGTCGTCCCGCACACTCTCATAACCGAGCCCCTCATCGGGGACGGTGTACGTACTGGGTTCGAATCCGGTTTCGCCAAGATTCCGAAACAGCGTCAAGTCGCGGTTGCGCGTCGCGTGAAAGCTCCCCACGACGAGGTCCGGCGCCTTGAGTGCATCGATGTTGGCGACAACAACGCACCAGGGAGCGAAACCGGCGCGAAGTGGCGGTCTATTCTCGTAGGTCAGGTTGGGCCCGGCGACGAGAAGGGACAGCTCATCGTTGGCGGGCCGTTCCTCGCGCGTGTCGGTCATTTCGCCGCGGTCGGCGGTCACAATCTCGGGCAGGCCGTCGCCGTTCAGATCCGCCGTCACGATGGCGCACGGATTGGGCCCCACTTGCAACCATCGGTTGTGCTTCACGAACGTCTCGGCCGATGCCGGCCCCGCGAATACGATGCCAACGATCGGCGCCGCGACCAAAGTCCTGAAAATTGCTTTTGTCACAAACTACCCTTTTCCGGTGAGTCGCGCCGCGAGCCGAATCGCGGCGCATAGGCTGTCGTCCCGCGCAACGCCCTTGCCGGCGATATCATACGCCGTGCCGTGGTCCACTGACGTGCGCACAATCGGTATGCCCAATGTCACGTTGACGCCTTCATCCATGGCAACGAGCTTCAAGGGTATGTGACCCTGATCGTGATACATCGCCACCACCAGATCGAATTCACCTTCTGCCATGCGCCGGAAGACCGTATCCGGTGGATGCGGCCCGCTGCAATCGATTCCCTCGGCACGGCATTGCGCGACGGCCGGCTCGATCTCACGGGCCTCTTCGGTGCCCAACAATCCGCGCTCGCCCGCATGCGGATTGAGCCCGGCTACGCCAATCCGGCGCCGGGGCACCCCCAGCCGTTTCAGGGCGTCATGCGCGATTCGAATCGACGTGACGATTCGGTCCTTGCGGACCATCTCAACAGCGTCACGCAACGGGAAATGCGCGGAGATATGCACGATTCGCATATTGTCCGTGAACAGACACATGCGATAGTCGGGCGCGCCGGTCATTTCGGCGATGATTTCGGTGTGGCCGGTCGCCGCACAACCGGCCAGTTTGATTCCTTCTTTATTAATCGGACAGGTAACGATCCCGTCCACCACGCCGTTTGGGTGAGCCGGACGGCGGCACGGATCCATTCCACGGCGGCACGGCCCGCGTCCGCGTCCAATGCACCAGGACGAAACGGGGGATCATCCTGCCCGGCGTGGTACACAGGTATCGTGCGCGGGTCGAACGTGGCATCCGCCGGATTCGCAACACGCTGAGGTCTCGGCATGTCGCACACAAATTTCCGTTGCAGATCCAACGCACTCCCGCAGCCGATCACAATCGGACGACAGAGATCCCAAATCCAACGCCGCGTGAGCGCCTTCGCCAGGATCTCCGGGCCAACGCCGTTAACGTCACCCATCGTAATCGCGAGGCGCGGTCGCGTCGAACATTCAGTCGCAACCATCGAGAACAATCCTTCTTGGAACGGTGTCATCGGGGAGAGAACGACGTGCTCCTTCATTCTCCATCCGACGGGAACCATAGCATACGGCATGCCGCCTCGGCTTCTCCATAGGCATCATGAAAAACGAAATTGTACTGTCGAAACTATCTGATAATGTCCCCTGGAAAACTCATTCGAAATCTCCCCTGGTAGCGGCCTTAGAAAGGAGGCTGCGTGGAAGGGGACATTTTGATGAGTCGCAAGGAGCGTACGCGCAAGTAGGGGCAAATGTTGGAC
>CAVUWV010000003.1:0-70023 GCA_963745075.1 Candidatus Hydrogenedentota bacterium
GAGCGCACGGTGTGGTAGTTGATCTTCCAGGCGTGGCCCATGTAGTCCCAGAGACGGTTGTTGTTTTCGTCGAAGAGGGGGTACCACTCGCCGACCTTGTGGTTGATGACGTGGTCCATGACGAAGCGGTGGACGTTTTCGTAGGCGTCGATGTATTTGTCGTCGCCGAAGAGGATGTAGGCGTCGAGGAGGCCGACGAGGGCTTCGGCCTGTTGCCAGAACTCTTTGTTTTTTTCGCGGGCGGGCCCTTCAAAGGGGCCTTCGCAATAGATGCCGCCGTGCTCCCGGTCAACGCCGTATTTCACGGCGTGATCGAAGATCTTCTTCAAGCCTTCCTTGTAGTCGTCGAGATTCAGCCCGAGCACTTTGATCGTGTGGATCAATAGCCACGCGAACTCGATGTTGTGCCCGTAGCTCGTGTTGTCGAGGGGACGGCCTTCGTCTTCGTCGGCATCACGATCTGAACCCCAGACGTCGGCGAAAAGAATCTGCCGGAGCGGTTTCCAGTCCAGCGAGAACTGGGCGATGCCGAGGTTGTAGTCCGGGTGCATGATGTGTTTGAAGATGAGGTCGACGATCTCTTTTGTGCGCTCCTTGTAGATGCGCGCGCCGGTCGCCTCGTAGAGGTTGGTGAAGGCCTCCATGAGGTGCATATGTACGTCGAAGGACTTGCGGTCGCCGCCGTACTTGCCTGGCCGTTTCTTCGACCAGTCCCGTTCGAGGAACTCGTAGTAGCCGCCGTGGCAGTTGTCCGCCGCGAGGGTCTGCAACACTTCGTAGGACTTTACCGCCCACTCGATACCGCGATGATCGCCGGAGGCCATGCCGTATTCGCTGAGCGCGTAGATGGCGAAGGACTGGCCGTAGGTTAGTTTACTCTGGTTGATGGGAGTGCCGTCCTGTTCCGCCGTCCAGAACCAACCGCCGTGGTCGTCGTCCCAACAGTGATCGATGATGAAGTCGACGCCCTGCCGCGCGATCTTGAGGAACTCGCCTTCGCCGATGCCCGCGCGATGGATGGATGAATACGTGAAGATGCAGCGCGTCTGGCACAAGTGGGTCTTCACCGTCTCGCCCGTCGGTTTACCGTCCTTGTCGAGGTAGGTCAGGAACCCGCCGTATTCCTTGTCGACCCCATGGGTCAGCCAGAAGGGGAGCAGCTCGTCCCGGAGATGGTTTTGGACTTCCTCGAGATATTTCTCGCAGCGTTCAATCGTATTCACGGCACTTCCGATCCTGTTGGTGAACGATACCCCGGGGCACGCCCCCGATGTGCGGTCAGACCGGTAGTCTAATGCCCGGCGAAATGGAATGGCAAATGGTTACACAAAATCGTGAAAATACTCACGTTACAACGTGCGCGGCCATGCGCGAATTTGGCCTGTTTTTGATGTGATTTTTTGTCCTTGAGAAATACATATTCAAGGTCTTGCTACAAGACCCTTTAAGGGTTTGCCGCCGGGTTCGGGAGCCGGGGAAGGGGCGTTTCGCTTGGTATACTCACTGTAGACAAACTTGGGTGAAGTACGGTGACGTGAAGTCCACAGCGAGGAGGGATGTCTATTATGAAGGTACCTACCGCACGCGACTGCATGTCAGTCTGGTTCGTCACGCTACGGCCGGACACGGATGTTTACGAGGCCATTGACGTCCTTGCCAGCAAGCGCGCATCCGGCGCCCCGGTATTGGATGACGATGGCTGCCTGGTTGGCATCCTGACCGAGAAGGACTGTTTGCGCGTGATGTCGCACGAGGCCTACGGCCAACTTTCGGGCGGCACGGTTGCCGACTATATGTCGGAGCCGAAAGGCGTCTTGACGGTGGACATGGATTTGTTCTCCGTGGCGCGCGAGTTCTTGAACACCAATTTCGCGGTGTTACCGGTGTTGGAAGACGGCAAGCCCGTTGGACGCATCAGTCGCCAGGACATGCTGCGCGGCATTCAGTGTCTGCAACGTGAAACGGCCGTGAAGAAAGAGAAGTACGAGGAAGAACTGAAGACGATGCAATCGCCGCTGTCGATCACCGATCTGCAGAAGCTGGTGGCGTCGCAGCGGCCCGAAAACCTCGCGGCTCTCTTGAGCAACCGTCACGGTTCGTAGGCGGGATAACCTCTGCTGCACAAATTAAACCACCCGGGCGGGTGATTCTCGCCCGGGTGGTTTCCTCTTGCGCGCGACGTACTGGTTCGCGTCAACTCGCCTTGGTTGTCGCGTTGTGATGCGCGGGCGTCATGTGGTCCAACGACTCGAGCGCCGAGATGAAGGCCGGCGTCATCGGGAACTTGCCGGGATACTTCATGAATTCCACATGGCCGTCCATGAACAGAACATTGCCCCCACCATCGACGGGGCGACTGATCATCACCGGAATTTCCGATTCGGAGGCTTCCGTTTCAGCCGGGTTGTTGATGTTCTGAATGAAGGATGTCCCGACGCCATCCCGTAACCGGAAGATGGTGCTGCCTCCTCCGTCACCTTCGCCCATGGGGACCGTGATATCGCCGGTCGGGACGTGCCCGTGCGCAAGGGCCGCTTTGTAGGCACGGACAAAGGCGAGTCCGGTCTGCTCGTTGGTCATGGCGTAGCCGAGGTACCAGTAGCTGCCGTTGTTCCAATATGCGGGCAGGTTACTGGCGTTTACGGGCAATCCCGCGACCTTGCTCGCGGCCTCTACGTTGGCCGGGTTAACCATCAGCCGCGGATCCGTCACGTAGTCGGGGTAGACATCCTTCATCGAGATGGTTGGCGCCGCGGACCGATCATCCAGGGGGGGCCAATGGCCGTTGTTGTCTTTCCCGTATTTCTTGGCTGCTTGGTGAATTTGCTTGAGATGGTTCGCCGCAACGGCGCTGTGGTCGGTCTTCGTGTGACCCTTGGACTGGGCGGATGCAACGATCGGCACGGCAGCCACCAGCGCGATCGTACAGGCCGCAATCACCACCGCGCGTTGTGCGAACCGGCGCGTAAGATGGATTTCCATAACAGGCTCCTTTCCTTGTCATCGCCCGCCGCCTTGGGAGCGGTCCAGCAAATTGGCTCCTTCGTTCCTCCGTGGGAGGGGCGGCCAGCGCCAGGACTCGTGCAGCGCACGAGGTATTGTTGCGGTCGTGCATATTCCGTACCCGGGGGTCTGCAGTGCCGTAAGTTATTCCACGAAAGAACTTGCGGATTTCCGGGCCGGGGCACACCCACCTCAATCGAGGCAAGAGACGCAAATGAAGCAGGCGCCAGCGGGGGTCGCCAGCGATTTGAGCCTCTTTCCCGCGAGTATTGACAAATCCCAAGTGTTGTAGTATATGTACAACAGATGACACGCGGGGACGGGCCATGAACTTTCGTCTGAACCATCATAGCGGAGAACCCATCTACCGCCAGATTGTCGAGCAGGTCAAGTATCAGGTCGCCTGCGGGAAGCTGCCGGATGGGGAGCGTTTGCCCAGCATTCGTGCGTTGGCTCATCAACTCAAAGTCAACCCGCGCACGGTCGTCAAGGCCTACGAAGAATTGGAGGGGGCCGGTCTTGCCGTTACCAAGCAGGGACAAGGCGTTTTCGTGACGATTGCGCGGGTTACGACGCCGGCTGCGGAACGGCGTGCGGTCATCGCGGAAATGGCGCGACGGCTATTTTCTGAGGCCGCGCGCATGGGGGCGGGGCCGACCGAGATCTACGAGATTCTCGAGTCGACTGCCGAAGGAATGGAGCTGAAACCGTGGACACGATCTGTATCCAAGCGAAGCGTCTAACCAAGAAGTACGGTAAGGTCGCCGCATTGAGGGGTGTCAGCGCGACCATTCCGCGCGGACGGATCGTCGCGTTGTTGGGTCCGAACGGGGCGGGCAAGAGCACGTTTCTGAAACTTGCATTGGGATTGCTCGAACCGGGCGCCGGTGACGTGCACGTGTTCGGCGAGGACGCGCGGGAGATGCGGCCGTCCACGTGTGCTCGTATCGCGAGCATTCTGGACGGTCACGAACCGCCGGCGTGGGCCACGATGCGGATGCTCGTTGCCTTGCAGGCGGAGGCCACGGCGGGCTTCGATGCCGGGGCGGCGCGCGCATGTTTGAAGCAACGCGGGCTTTCACCGGGGAGCGGTACGGGCGGCTGAGCAAAGGGCAGCGGCGTTACGCGCTGACCTGTCTGTCCCTGGCCGGCGGCGCGGATTTGCTGCTGTTGGACGAACCGGCCGATGGACTCGATACGCAAACCCGGCGCGAGCTGTATGACCGCATCCGGGACCGGGCCAACGAGCGCGAAACCACCATCATCCTCGCAACCCATCACATCTACGATATCGAGCGAGTTGCCGACGACGTGCTGTTGCTGGAAGAGGGATGCCTTACACTCCACGAGTCTTTGGAATTCCTCCGCGAGCAGATGCGGGAGATTGTGGTCGCGCCTGACAATTCGCCGCCGGACTGGCGTGCCGGTGTCGAAGTCGTTCGCAAGGTACCGCATAACGATTCGACCGCATACTACGTCCGCTTGCCCGAAGGGGCCGCTACCGCCCAGTTGCACACCACCAACGGCGCACCGGCAGAGCACCACGTGGACCTCGAGACCTTGTACCTCGCGCTTACCCAGGGGTCCCGCCCCGAAACACTGCCGAGCCACGAGGAGGCTATGCGATGAAAGTGAAACTCGCACTGATTCTGTGGCTGTTGCGTGTCACGGCGCCCGTAACCCTTATCGCGTTGGTCGCGGCGGTCACTTACGTACTCTTTCGACGTGCGCCGTTTGTGCACCAGGATTTCGTGTCGTTAATCGCCCCGTGGCTGTTTGTAGCCCTCCATAGCGTAGTTCTTGTCGCTTTCGTGAGCCGCGTGCATACCAGCGGTTTTGCGTATTTGTACAGCCGTGGCTTCTCGCGCGACACAGTGTGGCTCAATCAGATGACTGCCAGCGCGCTTGCCGTGCTTGTTGTGTGGCTGCCATCGGCGCTCTGCGTGTGGACCGGACTACGTAGTGCGCTTCAAGAACATCTCATGCAGAATTCCGAGTATCCTGTAATGGCGCCGACCGACACGCCGTTCCCATGGTTCTATCTCATGGGGTACGCGATCGCGTTACCGACACTCCAATACGCATGGGTCCGCCGCAACCAACCGACGCTGGGTCAGGAGAGTGGGGACGCGCTGATTGTGGGAATCGTACTCGCCACGTTCTCTGTTCTCGCCATGACTTCGTACCGCGAGGGTTGGGCGCAAGCGATTGCGATTGCGGGAGGGATAGCGGTCGGTCTGACGTTTGTGGTCACCGCGCGCAGTTTGCATCGTGGAATCGAGGTGCAACGATGAACAACACCGATCTGTTACTCGCCGGACTCGTGGCGATTGTCGCATTAGCCGTCTGGGCACGGTACAACCGGCCTGTGCTCGCCGCGGATGCGCGTCCCGCGCCGCGCACCGCAACGCGAGCCGAAGCGTTGATCCTCGCGATCATTGCGGCCGTCATTCTGATCATCGGTTCGACGGACTATCACAACAACGGAATGCTTTCCCGACTGGGTGAATTGCCGTTCGAGTTGGCGGGTCTCCACGTCGGGGTGCTGCTTGCGACGATTCTCTTTTCAGCGGCGGCTGTGAAGCTTGCGTCACTGGGATTCACGCGGGCGGGAGTCATCCTGCTCGCGGGGATACTCGCCGGATACGGACTTTTCATTAACGGCCCGGGGCGGCCCATCGACGCGATGGCGATGACTGCGGACGGCGAGCAGGACGCGAAACTCATGATTGACGTGACGGGCGTGAACATTCCGGAAGGTGTTGACCTGCGGGTAAACGGCGCATATTTGGGCAAGACACCGATTCTGACTACGCTGAACGCGTTCCTGGAGAAAGTGCCCGACGTGCCGGAGTCCGCCGATCGAGAATCCGACCTGTACGCGTATGCGAATCGCGGCCCGCTTTATTCGGGTAAGACGGGCATCGCAGTGAGCACACGGTTGTTCGAGGGTCTGAACGACAACGAGGGAGACCACCCTGAACTGGCGAGACTTACGAAGCCCCTCTATGCCACCGTTGAATACGCTGGAGAACGGGGTCTCGGATCCCGCGGATCCGGCTGGGGCCGGAGCGGTTCGGGTAGTGCCATGGCGCAGATTACTGCCCAATTTGAAGTGACATTTCCGGCGCGGCGGCATCGTCTCGAAGAACTGCTCAACCTCGCCCGTCTGAACGATTATCACGTCGATCCCAATTGGCTGCAGACCATGGACGGCTACGGGATCGACGGGTGGCTCATGTTGCGGCATTTGGCCGAAACCACTGATGCACTCGATTTCGAAGGCGATGTTAAAGAGAAGGTGGGACGGATACCGGAACCGGAATTCCTGAATATACTCAAACAGTGGGCCACGTGGAAGTATGACCTTGATGATGTGACGGATTCGGATACTGCGTGGTTGGCCTTCACCCGGGTCATGAACGCGGTCGATGCAAACGGCATTTACCTATCTCCCGGCGTCGAAGGTGTTGCGGTCGAGATGCTGACCCCTCGTCTCGATCCAGAAAATCTGATCGATCGTGTGGCCGGTATGCTCAACACGTACGGCAGCTACAGCTTTCTCCAATGGCGGGCGAACGGTGAACCCGCTTTCGGCATTGTGACGAGGCCCGGGGGCGAAACGGTCCAACTGGGCGGGCAGAGTTCCGCGATGAACTTTTTTGGTGGCGCTGGCACGAATCCGGCGCGTTTCCCACCCAGTGCAGCGGCCGTAGCTCACGCCCTGTGGCTATTGGACCAACGCATGGATGCGGAAGGTCCCGAACCGAATCCGATTGAGTTGGAAGTCGCGCCCGAATTGCTGCGGAAAGGGTACGACGGCTTGGCGTATTATCTGGTACTTGCTACTGAAATCGGCGGGCCAGTCGTTGAAGACTATTTACTACGGCATGATTGGCGAGCAAGTGTGGAACAAAACCGGCAGCGGAACTTCGGTGAGGACGGGTTGTCTCTGCTTTTTGGACCAACGGTCAACAAATGGTGTTACGGCCTTGCCCAATTGGACGAACCCGATGCCCGTAAAGCGCGACTAGGAGCGAAGGACGTGTTTCTCGATCTGGCCCGGAATCTTGTCAAGGATTCGCATTCTTCGGACCCGGAGACTTTGCTTGGCCAGTTAGACTACCTATTCGACGATCCGGGAGCCGGGGAGAAAAGCCTCGCCATGCAGTTCTGGCCGACACTGCTCGACACGGCAGAGACCCGGTCTTTTGGCTACCGCATCGTCGTCCCGTATCTCGTGCGGATGGAGCCGTTATCCACCGTTGAAATGTACGTCGATGCGTGGCGTTTGGTGCGGGAAGATGAAGACGTGGTCGAGTTCGCAGTGTCTCACCTGCACAAGCTCCAGATATTGCCTGAAGCGAAACGAACGCAGATTCTCGCGGCCATAGCCGGTCCAGAACCCGAAGAATATGACGAAGAGTATTTCATGATAAGACAGGAGCTTTTCCCAGACGCGGGAAGGACGAGGAACGTGGTAGATCGCTTGCACAATCCCCGGGGCCGCGATGTCAAAGCGAACGTGGCGCGTTGGCTGGAACGTGCGGCGCCCACGCACAAACTGGTTGAAATCCTGGCCCAAGACGACGATCCGGAAATCCGCGTCTTGGTGCTTGGGGCCCTGCGCTCCTGCCCAACTCCGGCGAATCGTCAGATTCTGGCGAAACTTCTGGAAGACCCGGACCCCGACGTGCGCGAGGGGGCGAAGAAGGTGCGGAAGGAACTCCAGGAACTCGCCGCAACTCCGCCCAGCACCTTCGCGTCGAATGCTACGACGTTCAGCAAGACGGAGCCGGAGCGGTATTTGACGACGAAATTTGGTACGGAAGAACGGTAACTCCAATTCCCGTGAAACCGTGTTTGACTATTCTTCCGCGCCGGCGGCTTCGGGATCGATGAACCAGCGGGCGTTGGTGAGTTGGGCGGCGGGGAGTTTGCCGTGGCGGACTTTCTGGAAGGCCTGGGCTTTCTCGGCGCCGCGTACGAGGAACCACCGTTGGCGGGCGGCGTTGAGCAGGGGATAGGTCATGGTGACGCGGTGGGTGTCGAGCGCGGGGACGTGGTTGCGGACGACCAGATGTTTGGTTTCCTTCAGTGCCTTGGTGCCCGGGAAAAGCGAGGCGGTGTGTCCGTCGCCACCCATGCCCAGCAGTATCACATCGAGCGTAGGGATCGCGTGCAACCCGATCGGCGCGCGTTCGATCAGCAACTTCTCGTAATCCTCGGCAGCGCCGTCGCGCTCGGCCTCGATGCGGTGGGCGGTGACCCCATCCACTTGCGACAAGAGTTCCTTCTCCAACATGCGCCAGTTGGATTGTTTGTCCGTGGGCGGAACGCAACGTTCGTCGACTTGAAAGATAGTCAGACGCGACCAATGGATCCTCTTTACGTACCTCGAAGTCAGGAGCCGGTAGAGGTCGCGGGGCGTCGAACCGCCCGATACGGCGATGTGGGGTTCGTCAAAATCGGCGAGATACGCGATCAGCGCTTTGGCGAGAGCACGCTCCGGTTGGGGACTAATCTCCAGTTTCATATCCACGCAGCGTACTCTCCCCTTTTTTGATCCGACACCCGAGGCGGGACGCGCTATTTCGCCTTGGCGTACTCCTTGAGGATAGCTAAGCAGAGCGGCAAGTCGTCGGTCAAGATGTAATCGACGCCGCCTTCGGCGAGAGCCCGTATGGTGGGTTCGTCCTGCGCGCCGAAAAAATTGACGGTGACGCCGCCGGCATGAAGCCGGTCGACGGCTTCCCGTAGGCCTTTGGTGCCATTGTTCTTGTGGAGTTGGATGAATTCGCAGTGACGTTCGAGGGTGAGATCGGCATAGGCGGTGCGATCGCCGCCCTGGCGCGACATGTTACAGATCTTGATATCCGGCGCAACGGCTTTCGCTTCGTCGGCCTCCTCCGTGGAGCATGCGAGAAAGCATTGGTCCAGCCGGCCCACCTCCACGATGACCTTGGCGGTGTTTGCGGCCACGCCGGGCGAGTTCTTGAGATGGACGTTGCACAACACCTTCGTTGGAATCGCTTCGAGCGTTTCACGCAGGGTCGGGATTTGCGTACCGGCAAACGCGGGGCCGAACCAGCTTCCCGCATCCAGTGCGCGCAGCTCTTCGAACGTGAGATCGCTCACCGCGCCGGTGCCGTTCGTTGTGCGGTCCACTGTCGGATCGTGCATGATCACGAGTTGGCCGTCCTTTGAAAGCTGCACGTCGAATTCGATCTGCTGGGCACCCAGTTTCACGGCTGATTCGAAGGCGGGAATCGTGTTCTCCGGCGCATTTTTGGTGTCGCCGCGATGGGCGCAGGCGCCGGTGGCGGCCGAAGTGGCCTGGGCAATTGTGATGCAGGCGACGAGCGTCAATTGCGTCATGGTTTGCGCCATTCCCCTTCACAGTGTTCGAACAAGCGTTCCGCCTCCGAGGGCCCCCACGATCCGGGGCGATACAACTCCGGCGGCGGTGCGCCTTCCCAGGTATCGGCGATTTCCGTGGCGATTTGCCAGGCGTAGTCGATTTCATCGGTGCGCATGAACAACGTCGAGTCACCGCGCAGCGCGTCGAGGAGCAGGCGTTCGTAGGCTTCGGGCAGTTCCTCCTGGAAGGTGTGCCCGTAGTTGAAGTCCATGTTGACGGGCTGAATGTTCATTTCCATACCCGGCGGTTTCGCGTTGAACCGGAGCGAAATCGCTTCGTCGGGCTGGATGCGAAAGGCCAGCATATTGGTCTCCGGCGTGGGGACGCCCATCTCGCGGAAGAAATGGGTGGGCGGTTGTTTGAACTGGACCGCGATTTCCGTCACGCGGGTCTTAAGCTGCTTACCGGTCCGCAACATGAACGGCACGCCGGCCCAGCGCCAGTTGTCGATCTTCAGACGCAACGCAACGTAGGTCTCGGTGACGGAGTCGGGGGCGACCCCTTCTTCCGAGACGTAGCCGGGGATGTCCTGTCCGCCTGCATATTGTCCACGCACGCACCAGTTCGACAGCGGTTCGTCATCGGGCACGGCGACCGAACTGAGCACTTTCATTTTCTCGTCGCGCGTATGCTTCGCGCCCGGAAGGGCCGGCGGTTCCATGGCGACCAGGCAGAGGAGTTGGAGCAGATGATTCTGCACGACGTCGCGCAGTGCGCCGGTCTTGTCGTAGAAAGCCCCGCGGCGTCCTTCCATCCCCATGGTTTCGGCCATGGTGATCTGCACGTGATCGACATATTTCTGATTGAACAGCGGCTCGAAGATGGCGTTCCCGAACCGGAATGCAAAGATGTTTTGGACCGTCTCTTTGCCCAGGTAATGATCGATGCGCAGGATTTGATCTTCCGCCAGGACCGCGCCAAGGCGCGCGTTGAGCTCGCGCGCGGATTCGAGATCGTGGCCGAAAGGTTTCTCGATCACCACGCGCGTCCAGCGGTCGTCACCCAGCGCACGGATCAGGCCGGCTCGCCCCAAGTCTTCCACGATCGGGGCGAAGAACTCGGGCCCGACGGCGAGGTAATACAAGCGATGACCAGGCGAACCGGTTTTCTCCTCGATTTCTTCAAGGCGTTTTTTGAGCTTCGTGTAGCCCTCGTCGTCGTTGAACTCGAGTTGCTGGTAATAGAGATTCGATACGAAGGGATCGCAGTGGTCGCCAAGGTTGTCGCTCGTGCGCGAGTACTTCTTCAGCGCCTCGCACATTTCTTCGCGGAAGTCGTTGTCCGATTTCGGACGCCGTGCGACGCCGACGACTGCGATACGTTTCGGAAGGAAGTCGGAGTTCCATAGGTTGTATATCGCCGGGACGAGTTTTCGTCCGGCCAAATCGCCCGTCGCTCCGAAAATGACGACGGTCGCCATCGCTTGTTCGGACACGCGGTGCCGCGAGCCATCGGACGGCGCGGTCTTGCCTTCAAAGGCGGCTTTCGGTTGCCCTTTCATCATGTACTCCCAGTGTTCGCGCTAAGCAGCTCAAAGACGGGAAATACGATACCACAGGTGCGGGGAGGTTATCCGCTTTGGGGAGCTTGCGCGGCGTTCCTGGGGTCTGCTGATATGGGAAAGCACATAGTAAGATTCGATTGCCATACGCACGCTAGGCGATCAGACGTCTTCTCAGGATTTTGCACGTACGTGTTTCCCAAGCCATTCCGAAAATACTTCCCGCGACATTTCACCGGACGCAATCTGCAGGATTACGGATTCCTGTTCATCCACGGTCGAATCCAATCGGTAGCCATTCAAATCCAGGAAGACTGCCATGGCGGCGTGTCCCACTCGCTTATTGCCATCGACAAACGGGTGGTTGGAGACCAACGAATGGCACAGGGCGGCCGCCTTCGCCAGGATCGATGGATACAGATCCTCGCCCCCAAACGTCATCTTTGGTTGTGCGAGAGCAGATTCTATCGTGGAGAAGTTGAGCACACCCGTCGCGCCGCCAAATTCAGCGATTAGCCGGTGGTGCAATTCGAGTAGCTCCGAGAGCTGCAGGTAGCGCACTACGCCAGGCGCCGGTAAAGGTCGGTGTTTGCCTTAAGCACTCGTTCCGCGGAAGCTCGGAACGCCTCGTCAGGCAAGGATAGCATGTCTTCCACCGTCGCGCGGGCAAGCTCTTCGGGAGATACGTGAAGTTGGTCGGCCATACGCTTCAAATGGTCCAGCCTATCAGCACTGAGATTGATAACGAGCGATTCCATAAACCTTCTCCTGGCACAAGCGTACCACGCAACGGAGTGTTTGCCAAGTACAAGCATGGTCGATGAGTTCTCCGCTATGGCGTTGGATTCGCGGCTCTTTGAGCAAACCATTGCTCGGTCCGAAGGCAGATCCGCACGAGCATGAGCATCACGGGAACTTCGATGAGGACGCCGACGACGGTGGCCAAGGCGGCGCCGCTCGACAGTCCGAAGAGCATCACGGCGGTTGCGATGGCGACTTCGAAATGGTTGGATGCGCCAATCATGGCGGTGGGCGCAGCGTCTTCGTAGGAGAGGCGAAGCAGTTTTGCAAGCGCGTACCCCAGCGCGAAGATGGTGCAGGTCTGAATAAACAAAGGCACGGCAATCCAGAGGATGGTCAGGGGATTGTCGAGGATGACCTGGCCTTTGAATGAGAACAGCAGAACGAGGGTTATCAGGAGCGCAATGATGGTAACCGGTGTTAGCACGTGGAGGAAACTCTCCTTGAACCATGCCTCGCCCTTGGTGCGCAGAATCCATTTCCGCGAAAAGAAACCCGCAACCAGCGGCAAAGCGACGTAGATGCCAATGGAAAGCACCAGCGCCTGCCACGGCACGGGTAGTTTTCCGACGCCGAGTAGGAAACCGCCGAGTATCCCGTACAGTACGAGCATCGTCAGCGAGTTAATGGCCACCATCACGAGTGTGTGGCCATCGTTGCCGCGGGCGAGGTAGCCCCACACGAGGACCATGGCGGTGCACGGCGCGACGCCGAGTAGAATGCAGCCCGCGAGGTAACTACGCCAAAGCGGGACGGCAAGCATCTTTATGCCGTCCTGCATCACGACGGTGCCCGCCCCGTACGTGGCGTCCACCGGCAGGTCGAGGCCGAACGGCATCTTGACGAGGTCGATGGCGTCCGGCGCCGATGAACCCGCGAAACAATACGCCGAGAAAGAATAAAGCGATGGCGTACATGGTGAAGGGTTTGATGCACCAGTTGATGAACAGTGTCAACGCAACCGGTTTGACGCTTTTGCCGGCTTTCACGACCTCGGCAAAATCGATCTTCACCATGATGGGATACATCATGAAGAACAGGCAGACCGCAATGGGGATGGATACGACGGGTGCGCCGTTGACGATACAGGGAAAGTCCGTCGAGATAGCGTCGCGACGCCGGGGGCGATCTTTCCCAATACGATTCCACCCACGATGCACAGGGCGATCCACAAACTGAGATACCGCTCGAATACGTTGAGACCCTTGCCTGGGGTCGCCTTTGTCGTCGCAGGACTACTCATGATTCGGTCTCCAATGCTTCGGGAAGTCGCTCGACGTATGCCCGAATCTCGTCACGGACGCGCCGGTAATGCCTTAGCGCCTCTTCTTCCGACGTGGCGTCCTTCGCCAACTGCGGCGGATCGTCGAATCCGACATGGATTACTTTCGCTTGTTCCGGAAATCGCGGACAGGTCTCGTGGGCGTGGCCGCACACCGTAACAACGTAGTCGAAGGCGACGCCGGCGAGATCATCCAAATGCTTGGAATGGTGCCCCGAGATATCGACGCCCGCCTCCGCCATGACCTGCACCGCGCGCGGGTTCATGCCGTGCATCTCGATACCCGCGGAGTACGCATCAATCGCGTCACCTTTCAATGTGCGCGCCCACCCCTCCGCCATCTGGCTGCGGCACGAATTGCCCGTGCATAGAAATAGAACCTTTAGTTTTTCGTCTTCGTGCGACACGTCCGGCCTTTCTTCTTCGTGGACCGCGAACACGATTTCGTCATCACGGCTTCAAATCCGCACAACTCCGGACGCCCGCCGCAACAATCCGCCATGAGGTACTGGAACAGTCCCTGAACGCCTTCAAAATCCACGGTATAGACGATCGACCGACTACGCCGACGGCGCTCCAGCAGACCGGCCTGCGTCAATTGCGCGAGATGGAAAGACAGTGTGGGAGGGGGCACGTCGAGTTCGGTAGCGATGTCCCCGGCGACGAGTCCATCGTGCCCCGCCCCGATTAGAAGACGGAAGATCGCGAGGCGCGTCTCTTGCGCGAGTGCGGCGAGTTTGGGTGTAGCGTCTTTTATTTCCATATTTCCAAAAATATCAAAATCTAAATCGCAGGTCAAGTACTTGCCACGTCGTTCTACGGCGCGGTGTAGATCATCCAGAGTCCGCCCAGGATGACCAAGAACCCGCAGACGCGTTTCAACACGGTGGCGCCCCTGGACGCTTCGTTCCAATCGAGGTAGCGCTGTACAACCTCCGTGAAGGTCCCTGCAAACACGATGACGGAGCAGTGCCCAACCCCGTACATGAGAAGAAGTAGGATTCCATAGGCAAGATTCGTCGAGGCGAGTTTGAAGGTTACGCCGAGCATGGGGGCCATGTACGCAAAGGTGCAAGGGCCCAGTGCGACGCCAAAGACCAAGCCCAGAATGAACGCAGCCAGCGCTCCTCTCCGTTTCATGTCCACCTGTCCGGGGCCGGACCATGGCATGGGTATCACGTCGAACAGATGCAGGCCAACCAGAAAGAAGATGGCAGCGACGAAATAGTTGCCGTAGCGCCCAACGTCCCCCATCATTCGGCCCGCGGCCGCAGTGACCGCGCCAATCAGCCCGATGGTGATCAGAATACCCACGGCAAACAAGGAGGAAATGACGAAGGCCCGCCGGGTCGTGGTTCGTCCCTGGCTGTCGATGAAACCGACAATGAGCGGAATGCTCGCGAGATGACAGGGACTCAGTACGATGCTGAGCACCCCCCACACCAGGGATGCCGCAATGGCAACGAAGGCGCTTCCCTCGACTGCGTGGGTCAATGTCACGAATAGGTGTTGCATATCGGCTGGGACCCTACTCTGCGTCGGTCGCTATTTGGGCGTGCATTCACCAATCTTGCAGGCCTTGTCGATCTGCTCGGGCGTGAGCTTCATCTTCGCTGCGAGCGCCTGTTCGATTGTGACCTCATGGCCGGTTGCCAATGGGTGATCTTGAACCCACTGCTCGAGGTTCGCTTCACTCGTGAAGAACGCCTGCTTGAAGCAGCCGGTGGACACAATTTGGCCTTCGGTGTCTTTTTTTGCGCCGGCCCACGCGACGGAGGACGCGGGATCGAGTTCCGCGACGTGGCCGTCATACGTCTTCACTCGGACCGGTTCGCCCGTGAGTGAATCCTTGGCATCCACCTCGATGTCCTCGCCGGTTCGTGCGGCCACGCCGAGGGCGCACATCACGCAGCATCCGTAGGTCTGCACCCCGCCGACCCGGACGACCGAGGCATCATCGGAATAGACGGGCCGGTTGCAGAATCCACAGCGCACGGAAGTTTCCTTCGCTTCAAAGGGTTTCCATGCCAACACGTTTCCGCCGGAACGCTGCTGTTCCTGCTTGGCGGCCGCTTCCTCGGCAAACGCCTTGATCGTCGGGCGACCGGTCTTATCCGTGCCGTAGAGATATGTGGAGGCTGTCACGGGTACAAGTTGCCCTGTCGACCAGTCGGTGACGGAAGTGTTGTCGTGCGTCTTACTCGCGTCGGTCAGGCTCGCGAAGGTGATGAGATAACAGTGGGGCGAACAGAAACTGATGTCACCGGCGGGCGTGCGCATGACGGTGCGCGTCTCGGGCACAATGTCCCCATCGCAGAGGTAGCAGACGCTGTCCTTCGGCCGGGTGTCCGGCTGCGCGGATTCCCAGCGGCTGAACGCGGGCTCGGGTTCCGGCAAGGGTCCGAGGTCGACTCCCAGTTCCCGCCATTTCGCGAGGATGTCCTCCTTGGCGAAGAAACCGGTGTGCCGGAACAACTCTTTGCCCGAAGCGTCGTAGAAGATCTGGGTAGGGATTATCTGAATCCCGTACGCGTTTCCGGCGTCCGGGTTCTTCCAGACATCGATGAATTGGACCTCGACTCGGCCCGCATACTCCTTCTTCAGTTCATCGAGGATGGGGGCCATCATTTTGCAGGGGATGCATTTGTCCGCGCCAAGATCGATGAGCTTGGGAAGTCCCTGCGAAGACGACGGCTTGGAAGGCTCGGGTTCGGGTTCCTCCGCCTTTGCTACGTTCACAGGATCAGAACTCACGGTCTTTTCAGTGGATGCCTCCGGCCCAGGCATCGTCGTCGCTTCGTTTGCTTCGGCTTGCGTACTTGTGTCCGAATGCCGGTTCTTGAACATGAACGTACCGGCGATCGCACCCGCCAAGAGCAACACGATGAGCACTTTCGGCACAGTCTTCATTGCGATTTCTCCTTTCCGAGGCTTACCGCTTTATTGCCCAGGTGGGTTAGTGGGCGCGCTACTGGCTGCGTCCGCGGCCTCGGCAATGTTCTCTTCATTCACGGGCTTCTTGCCCTTTTCCATGCCTATGGCTCCCAACTCCACGTACACGTAGTTGGTAAACCCGCTCTTATCGAGTATCTTCTTGGCGCAAGCCTTGTCGCATCCATCGAGGACTTCTCGTCACTGATGTGGAAGAACAGACGAATCATCTGTCGTCTGTTCGCGTGTCTCCTCAGCGATCGCAAGCCTTCTCCCTGCACGGAATACAGACCTTTCTGTCATCCAGCAACCGTCCGTAAGGTTCAACCGTCATCTCGCCGCAGATCTCACAGACGAAGCCGGAAAACGAATGCGCCGGATCGGTCCACGGCTTCTCGAATACTTCGCCGATTTTCATCAGTTGGTCCTCAGGCGCGTTCATCACACGTTCGACCATCGGTTCGACAACCTCCGGTGGCACTTGTGATGCGGGAATGCCCTTTTCTCGGTATTTGGTGAAGAATTCGGACTTCTTGTTGGCTACCATCGCCTCGGCGAGAGGCGTTACGCGCACGGCGCGCCCGCTCTTCTTGTCAATCAACGTAACGCCCCACTTCCCATAGTGGAGCTTCTTGATGTTACCCTTACCGAATGTGCAGCCCGTGACCATCTGCACGCCGTCGGCAAAGCAGGTGGCACAATGGTCTTCGCCGATTTCTATCAGCGCCATGAGTTGGCCATCCTTGGCGCGCTCGACGCCTAACTTGTTCATTGCCGCAGCCCCCACGCGCAAGCCCATCGGCATCGCCGGGCACTTATGGCCGTGCAGGGATAAACCCGCTTCGTAATATGCTTTCGGATCGATCATTCTCTTCATCTCCTTGCTTCAGTTTTCGTGTATGCTGTTATGCATAGGCCTTACAGGGCAGCATTGAGAAACATCAAGGCGGCGATGGCCATAAGAAACCAGCCGAAGCCCTTCTTTAGCTTCTTCCTGTCAAAGCCAATCGCGATGTGACCGCCGATTTGGCCGCCGATAAACACCGCCACCGCCAGAATCAATGACGTTTTCCAGTCCCAGTGCCCGCTGATGACATGGCCGGTGAAACCACCCGCGGCGGTCAGACCGACCATGAAGGCGCTCGACCCAACGGCAATGTCCATTGGGATGCCGAACAGCAACACCATCATGGGCACCTTCAGAATTCCCCCTCCGACGCCGACCATTCCGCTGACCAGGCCAGCCAGAAGAGAAACCGGTAAAGCCACCGCCAAATTGATGCAATAGCGGTTTTCACCAAGCCTGCGTTTCCAGGCCAGCAGGCCCCGGCTTTCCTCTGGACATTTGTGCTGCCAGTCGAATGTACGAATCATAAAATAGGCGGCAACCAGAAGGACGCAGGCAAACAGCATGGAAAGGAATCCACTGGAGAATCGCCCGGAGCCAAGACCTCCGACGAATCCCCCCAATGCCGTGACAGTTTCCAGAACCAGAGCCAGTGGCCAATCGATCTTGCCAGCCTTTCTGAACACCAACGTTGAGGAGAGCGAAAGCGTCATGATCAGAAACAGACTTGTCGTTGCTGCCGTGTGAAAGTCAATCCCCAGCCACACTTGGATCGGTGTATAGAGCGCGCCCCCTCCCTGGCCGAGCATGGAAAACACCACAGCGACAACGAACAGAAGACCGGTGAGCAACAGAAACATCATTACGATTCCCGACTACGCGGGATGCAGGCTCTACCGGTTTCCGAAATGACGGGCAATTTCTTGTCCTGGGCCCGTTGGACTCCGAGCCGTTCCATAGCCGCGAGGCCAGCCCGAAGGCCCAAGGGCATTGCAGGACATCGGTGACCGTGAAATGCGATTCCCATTTCCAACAGTGATTTGTCCATCTCAGTCCTTCCTTCTGCCAACTCGTGGCACGGTGTTAAGCGGAGTACCTGAGGCGCCGCTACCGCACTTCACCGCTACCGCAGCATTTCCTCGACTTCCTCTTTCGATGGCACCTTACCAGCGACTTTGACCTTACCGTCCACGGCGAGAGCGGGCGTCGCCATCACGCCGAAGGAAACGATTTCGTTGATATCCGTGACTTTGACGAGTTCGTAATCCAGATTTAGTCCGCGCGCGGCCTCTTCGGTGACTTCGGCCAGCTTCTGACACTTGGCACAACCGGTTCCGAGTACTTGTAGTTTCTTCATGGTGATGTCCCCTCTTGGTTAGGCGTTGGTGATGAACCCGAATAACAAACCGCTGATGGTCGCCATGACGATCACCAGCGACACGAAAACGACGGTCTTTCTCGTGCCGAGCACGCTGCGGATGACCAGCATATTGGGCAGCGATAAGGCAGGCCCGGCGAGCAAGAGCGCGAGTGCGGGACCCTTGCCCATGCCGGCGCCGAGGAGCCCTTGCAGGATCGGCACTTCGGTGAGCGTGGCGAAGTACATGAACGCGCCCACGACGGCCGCGAAGAAGTTTGAGAAGAACGAGTTGCCGCCGACGAGTCCGGCGATCCATGCGTTCGGGATGAGGCCTTCCTCGCCGGGCCGACCCAGAAGCAAACCCGCAGCCAACACACCGAGGAGCAGCAGCGGCAGGATCAGTTTGGCGAATCCCCACGACGCGTCCATCCAATCCCGTGACTCGCCCGGCGTGGCAATGGCGATGACGGTGAAACCCAGCGCGCCCACGGCGAAGACGGCCTCGGGATGGTTTGGTGCGACCCACGCGGCGATGCCCACGGGAATCGCTGCGGACACGATCTTCCACCACGCGACACGGAACCACGCGATCAACATGATCGCGAAGCCGACTGCTGCCACGCCCGTTATCCACCATTTCAGGGCATAGACCTCGGCCCAGATTCCAGAGGACGTAGCTGGCTTCGCCCAGTTCGCAAAGACGAGAATCGCCACCATCGATGCGAAATAGAGCGACGTCTGCCAGAGGGGGCGAGACGCATCATCCGTAGGCAGAACCGGAGCATTGGCGGCCTTTTCCCGTTCTTCGTTGTGAAAGATAAGGTGCATCAACAGACCGATAACGACGCTGAAGACGATGGCCCCGACGGCACGGGCGATGCCGAGTTCGAGTCCCAGCACCCGTGCGGTAAGAATGATGGCCAGCACGTTGATGGCCGGGCCGGAGTAGAGAAAGGCCGTGGCAGGACCCAGCCCCGCGCCCATGCGGTAGATGCCGGCAAAAAGCGGCAGCACCGTGCACGAGCATACGGCGAGGATGCTGCCGGATACCGATGCCACGCCGTAGGCCAAGGCTTTTGGCGCATTCGCGCCGAGGTACTTCATCACCGAAGCCTGGCTCACGAAGACCGCGATGGCGCCCGCGATGAAGAACGCCGGCACCAGACAAAGTATCACGTGTTCCCGCGCATACCATTTGGCGAGGTGGAAGGCTTCGAGCAGCGGCGTTGTCGAATCGCGCGCTTCCCACGGGCAGGTAGAAGCAGAGGAGGAATCCCCCGAGTACCAGCGCAACGGACTTCCACTCTTTCTTCCACGACATCGCGAACGGCTTTCTAATGCTTATTTGGCAAAGCAACCAACAAGTTGGGTAAATTTTTTTGGCGAGGTTTACTTCACCGCCGCCATTTGTTCCTCAAGATTTGCCAGGAGTACGCCTTCTACGCACCCAAACAGATTGACGATGCACGGCACGCGCAGCGTGTAATAGACCATCAATCCCCGCTTCTGGTCCTGCACGATCCCGGCCGATTTCAGTACCGTCAGATGCTTGGACACGGTCGACGTGTCGGCCCCGATCATCTCGGTCAGCTCGCAGACACACCGCTCCCCCTTCGCCAGCTCGTCCACGATAAACAATCGCGTCGGGTGCGCCAGCGCCTTCACAATGCGTGCGCGCGCTTCGTACCGGGCTTGCGTTTTGGCGTCCATGGATGGGGTCTCCGTAGATTCATTGCCTATTTGGTATTTTAGCCAATAAATGTACGAATGTCAACCGTCCCTCTAAATAAAAGTGCAAGCGCTCACGTCACGCAAACCGTTACGCCGGTAAGATACTCCATGTGGTGGCCAAGTTCGTGCTTCACATCAGCCACGATCTCTTGAGCCTGGCCGACAGATAAGTTCCCATCGACTACAATTTCGATCTCTGCGCGTAATTTGTGGCCCAGCCAGCGTGCTTTCACATCCGTGATATCACGGACACCGTCGACGTGTGAGACGGCATGTCGAATCTCGTCGATAATCTCCGGGTCGACGCCGTCGAGAGACCGAGTAAAGACCGCGCGCGTAGACTGCCATACGATCCCGAATATGGCGACAGAGATCCCGAGACCGACGATGGGGTCGGCGAGCGGAAAACCCAGCCAAACACCAATAGCCCCAAAAAGCACCGCCAGACTCGTCCATCCGTCAACACGTGCGTGGTAGCCGTCGGCAATCAGTGCGACGCTGTTGATCTCTTTTCCGACCTTAATCCGAAACACCGCCACCGCCTCATTCCCGATGAAGCCGATTATCGACGCGGATACCACGGCCCACAGATACCCGACCGAGCGAGGATGAAAGAACCGGTCGACGGATTCATAGGCGGCAACCAGGGCACTAAACAGGATGATTCCGACGATGATCATACCGGCCAGATCTTCGACGCGCCCCAGCCCATACGGAAATCGCTTGCTTGGCTTGACGCGAGCAAACAGGAACGCGACCCAGAGCGGTATGGCGGTGGCCGCATCGCCGAAATTGTGGATGGTATCGGCGAGCAAGGCCACGCTCCCGGACAAATAGACGATGACCACCTGGAGCACCGCCGTCGCGAAGAGTCCCACAAAGGACCATTTGACAGCCCAGATTCCTCGCTCGGTCGTGACGATCGTGGGGTCGATGACGCCGTGCGTGTGCCCATGCCCATCATCGTGGCCGTGTCCATGGCTGTGGCCATGTCCGTGGGGGAGGGCATCTTCATGGTGGTGTTCGGCACTATGATTGTGGTCTTCTTGGCGATGATGATTGTGTGGTGTCATTAGTGGAGTTTCCTTGACTCGACAAGAGAAGGGGATGACTGACTCTATTTGAGGTAGGACCGGATTACATCGACAAGCTGCTCGACTGCCTGAGCTTGCCCGGGTTCGGGGCGTTCTTTCGGGTCTATAACGTGGAGCCGGATGTGGCCTTCAATGATCTCGAACATGAGGCCATTAAGCGCTCCCCGGCATGACGCAACCAGTTGCAGCGTTTCATGGGGATCCTCTTCTTCGCTAAGCATACGCTCGATTGCACTGAGTTGGCCCTGAATTCGATGAACGCGACTCAACAGCTTCTTTTTGTCTCTGACGGTGTGTGACACGATTCGGCCTCCGTTGACCTTGCCCGGATAAATATACTATAGTCCCCTATAGTATATTTTGCAAATCCAGGGACGACTCCGCAGATGTGCGGCGGAAACAACCACCAGCGTTGGAGGGAGAGCGCGTTCTATGAGCGATAGTACCGCAGAGAAAACGCAAGGGAACCGCATCGTCAGTATCGATCAACTTCGCGGGTACGCGATATTCGGCATGCTGATCGTTAATGCGAAGGGCCTCTTTTTTGAGCCGATCAAAGCGACGCTGGAGGGCACCGGCGCGCAAGGCTTTTTCGAAGTGTGCTTGTTTCAGATCAGCCATCACCGGACGACGTTTACTTACGCCGACACGATTGCGCCGCTCTTCGTGTTCGTCGTCGGGATGGGAATGCGGTTATCTTGGTTGCGCCGGAGCGACGCCGCCGGAACCTGGCCGAGCCGGAAAGCGCTGATCAAACGGTATACGTTGCTGGTGCTGATCGCCTTTGCGCTCTACGCGGGTTGGCTTTGGGACGCGCTCATGGACATCGGGCTTGCCGGGCTGCTTGCCGTCGCGTTTATCGACAAGAAGCCCCGCACGCGTATCCTTGCCGCATTTGCCTTAGTCTTCATATATCAGGCCATCTACATGCTGACGTCGTATGGGGTATGGTCGGTCCACGGCAAATTCTCGCTCGACAATCCGGATTACGTTCCACTACTGGTGCGCCTGGTTCCGTTGAACGAGGAACTGTTCGAACGTCACCTTGAATGGTGGCCCGCTGGGTCCGCTCAGTTGGGTGATGATGCTGCTGTTCGGATCGGTCGCATACGACATCATGGCGGAACGAAACGACAGGAAGTTTGTGCTCAGTTCCCTGGGCTGGGGCATGGGGCTTTGCGCAGCGGCATTCGTGCTTCACGTGGAGTGGCCCGGCGTGAAGGAAGCCTGGCCGATGTCCGCGCGATACATGAACGCGCCATTTCCGCTGTGGTCAACCGGGCTGTGTTTTCTCCAATTACTTGCGTTCTACATCATTTGCGACAAACTCCATCTCCGTATACCGACATTTACGTCGGTCGGCATGAATCCGCTGGTCATCTATATTGCCCAGAGCCTCGTCCTGGATGTGGCCGAGGGCTTCGCGCCGGAGAAACTGTCCTTGCTTGCCGGATTGGTGGGGTTCGGAGTTTTCTGGGCCATCTTCGCGGGTGCCGCCTACTATATGCGGCGCAAGAAGATCTACGTCAAGATTTGATGAATGTGTCCATCGTACGTTTTGACGCGGTGGAACCGGA
Organism: Candidatus Hydrogenedentota bacterium; assembly: GCA_963745075.1. Lineage (GTDB taxonomy): Bacteria > Hydrogenedentota > Hydrogenedentia > Hydrogenedentales > SLHB01 > JAHDWY01. The sequence continues at coordinate 22,549 of CAVUWV010000003.1, forward strand.
GACTTTACCGACGACGTATCTAAGCGGACGGAGCGGGAGTAAAGGAGGATTGGAATGATGAAGTTTCGAAGACGATTGCGGCACTTGCTATGTCCATCACGATTTGAGGCGCGGCAATGGCGCACGTGCAGGTTCTCGTGCCGTCGGACAGGAACTCCGCCGGGAAGGGTTCGGATGAAACGTTGAACATCTACTTCGTTGAACACGTGATGAAGAAGGCCCCCGTATATCCCATGGCCGAACCGAAGCAATTCGGGGTCCTGGTCAACGGCACGAAGCTCGATTTGCGGGACTCGCTGCAAAAGAACGACATCGCCGGCAAGGCCGCGTTCCGGGCCGCATACACGATGACGGAGCCGGGCGCCCATGTCTTCTATTTGGAACCGGCCCCGTATTGGGACCCCGAGGAAGAAGTCGCGATCACGCACTACACCAAAGTGATTCTGAATTCCTGCGATGCCGGGCTTTCTACGGAGTCGGAACTTGGATGGGAGAACTACGAGGGGTGGGACACATTGGTGGGCTTCCCGGTGGAGATAGAACCTCTGGTGCAGTGTACGGCGTTGTGGACGAACAGCGTGTTTCGAGGTATCGTGCGGGTCAACGGGAACCCCGAACCTTTTGCGCGTATCGAAGTCGAGTATATGAACGACGACGGCGCGGTCACGATCCCGAACAACGCGTTTGTGACGCAGATTCTGAAGACCGATGAGCACGGCGAATTCGCGTTTGTGCCGGTGAAAGCCGGATGGTGGGCGTTGAGTGCGATTATCGAACCCGCGCAGAAAAGTACGGGTCCAAACGGTGAGGAAGTGGAGACCGAACTGGGCGGCGTACTGTGGATTCACTGCGTTGATATGGAATAGCCGCAGTCATACGATCGCGTGAATTGAGCAGGTCTTCGCGGTGCGACAACTTGATCAAAAACTGAAATCGGTTCGGCGTGGCGGACACCCAGCGCTCCAACAGCTCCTTCCGCGGTAGCCGGTAGAACGTCATGTTCACTTCGACCGTATCAAAATGCTCCGCGTAGAACCGCAGCCATTCGCCCTGCTTCAGCCCGCGCGGATAGAACACTCCTTTCGCCCAATGGGGATAGCTCCACCCGCTCGTGCCGATGTATGCCGCAGTGTTTGCCATGGCTTGACGGACCTCAATTCGAGAACTTGATCCCTCATGAACGCGTTCCCGTTACCCATTCTCGGGCCACCATTCGGGTTGGGGCGGCGTGAGGAAACCTTCTTCGATGGCGATTCCATACAGGGGGCCGAAGCATCCAATCAGGGTCCCTTCGTAGCCTGTGGGCAGGCCTTCCCAGGATCGGAATTCGTGGCCCGTTCCGGTTCCGCCGTTGAACACGCCCGCCGCGTATCCGTCCGACAGTTCCTTCGCCAGTTTTTGTGCGTGGCTGCGGAGACCGTGGATGGACAAGGCCCGCAGGTAGTACGTGGCCGGCCAGCCGCTGACACTGCCGTCGGTGTAGGTTTCAAAGGTGGGCTGAAGTTGGCCGAGGATTTGGGGCAGTTTCTGATCGGTTTCCGGAATGGGCAAGAGGTTGCAGGGCATGCCCAATCGGGCATCGGGTGGACCAAGCTCCTCACGAGCACGCTCCAACGCGAGCAATGCGTCGCGACTCGCGCCGTCGTTCAGCAAACCGAAGGCAAGCGCCACACCGTTCACCCAGATGAAGCCGAAGTCGTGGAGTTGGCCGTCGCGGCTGCGCCAACCCGCGACCCAGCCCGTTTCCGGATTGACCAGCGCTGACGCGTAACTCTCGCGCAGGTGTTCCGCCACGTCGCGGCACCGTGCAGCTAACGTCTTCCGCTCAGGCAACTCGCCGAGTAGCGCGGCGGCGTTGCGAAATCCGCGATAGGCCCAGGCGTTGACATACGCGTCGACATGCCCGAACCCGACCACATCCATGGAGTTCGAACTCCACCGGTACGAGCCCGAATTGCCGGAGAGATCCTTGCAGACCAGGAGTCCCGTATCGCCGAGTTCACCAAACATACGCTCGACAGTTTCCACCAAGCCTGGCTCGATCTGTTTCAACCATTCCGCATCCGGACCGGCCTGGTGAATACGCCCTGCCGCCGACAGCAGCACCGGATCGCTGTCGAGGTAGAGGTTGCGCCAATAGCCGTAGCCGCCGCCGTCCAGCAACGCGCGGCCGATGGTGAATCGCGCGAGGTCCAACGGATCGGGTCCGTGGGTGGGGCGCTTCGTGTGCGCCACGATCTCGAGCGGGGGACCCTGCGACAAGTGGCAGTTGACCGAAGCCGAGTGGTTGGAGAATCCGCGGTGCTCGGGCCGGTAACACGAGAACACGGTGGCCCAGTGCCGCGCCAGTCCGTCGCTGGCCTTGCGCATGTTCTTCTTCGTGTTCGGGATTAGATTCGTCACAGCGAATTCGCAGCGCGTGCGCTGCGTACCCGCCGGAATAACCGGGCAGGTGTCCGGTCCGGGGCGTTCACCAAGAACGAACCCGCCGGTAACGCAGTTTGAACTTCGGTAGCTTTCCACTTGCACACGGCACGGGTCGTGGCTGCCGTCCAGCACGCGGCACGAAAGGCAGCCAACCCCGTCGGTCGCCCACATCGCGGGCAACGTCACGTCCCCGTTTCGCCCGGGCAGTAAGGAGGGAATACCCGCCATGCCTGTAATGCCCTGGGTCAAATCCCAGGACAAACGCCACGCCTCAGATTCAACGACCGGAATATCGCGCGTGCACGTCTGCGTCAATGCCAGCGTGAAGCGATCCTTCTGCACGACGAACTCGGCGTCAATTTGAAAACCATCGACGACGTGCAGGTTGGTGTATTGGACACGATTGCCCTCGACCGAAACTTCGCCCGTCCAGAGCGATGGGGGATAGTCCCGTTCGAACGTTCGCAGCATGGGTCCGCTGACGCCGCCGGTGATGTTGTAGGTCGTGCGTTTGCGGGATGCGAGGAGCCGGTTGCTCTTCGCTTGCCCTTGTCCCAGCGCATCCCACCCCAGATGCAGGAGCATGGGCCGCGTCAATGAAAACCCGATGGAAAGGTAGTTGCTTTCGAAGCGCACCATGTCCGGCAGCACCTGAACGCGCATCCCTTTCGGAGCCTTTGGCTTGATTCGCTGCCGTTTCAGGATTCGCGCGGGCGGACTTATAGCGCGGGGCTCCTCCACGGGTACGCCATACGCATGCAATTCGTTTAGAATGCCGAAGGGTACATTGAAAACGCCGCCGTTGCATTCCCCATGGTTTGGCCAGACCGGATGCTCGCGGTCGCATACGATCCGCAGGTGGTCGGTCTCCAGACCGTCGAGCGCGATGACATGCGGTGGCTCGCTCAGAATTGGGCGGAGATGCACTTCCATTTCCTCGGCGCTCATCTTTTGCGACAGGCCCTCGCCGGCAATGCGGGGGTCGGCCGGGAGATCGACCTCGCACAACGTCTTCCACGTCCGGCTTTGTGGATCAAAAGTCGACACGATCAGGTGCGCAGGATGTGTTGGCACCGACGGTATGGCTCTGCCATACACGAGCCGTCCCAACTCCAACCGATCCAACTGCACCGTGCGTCCAAACCGCAGATATCGCGTGCACGTTTGTCCGTACGCCTGTGTGCCCAAGCGGGGATGGTCAACGTGCTGCACGCCCCCGTGGGTGATGGCGTGATCGAGGAGGAGTTGGGCGTTGGATGTCGGCACGTTTTCATTGGACTCGCTGGTATCGGCGCGCGTCTGTCCCGATGCACGCGCGGCAACGGCCGACACGATTCCCGTCTTGAGCACATCGCGACGGCTGACCTTAACGCCCATAACGACTTCCCCCGGGTAGAAACCCGTTGCGTTACCGCCGGGATTCCTCGACGAATCCCAGGTCGCCAAGCATAACGCGGGTGCGCTATTTCGGCAACCGGTCAACCATTTCGGCCTCGGGCTCGACATCGGCACGCGGACGAATCGGCGCGAACGCTGCCTGATACCCTTCCCGATACGTGGGATGCAGAAACGCGTAGCCCGTGGTCAACAGACGCGCGTTGGAGCAGCGCTTGTTCCCGCGGGCGCCGCGCCCTTCAGATTCGCCGTCTTCCGTGGGCGGTTCGGGGACGCCAATCAAATCAGCAATCCAACGATATAAGGTCGCGCGCTCGGCGGGTTCGCAGTCCACGCCAAGGTAGAGGTCGTCCGGCTTTTCGATATTCATGAGGTGGTGCAGCATGCCCGCGCAATCGTCACGGTGGATTAGGTTCACGTACGTGGGTTCCGTCGGGCACGTGACGATGCGGTCGCGCACGCGGTCGAGGGTTTGTGTGCGGCCGGGACCGTAAATGCCGCCAAGACGGACGACCGTCGACGGGAACGGTCCATCCCGGAACACTTGCTCGCCTTCAAGCAACGCCGTGCCGGAGAAGTGCGACGGCTCCGTTGGAGAGGTCTCGTCCACCCACTCGCCGTCTTGTTGCGCATACACCCCGGTGCTCGACGTGAAGAAGATGCGCGCAACCGGCTGTTGCTGCTTCGCCAACGCCACGAGCAGGTTGCGCGGCCCGTCGACATAAGCGGTCCGGTACCGAGCCTCGTCATACTCGCCCGCGGCTGCCGTATAGAAGACAATATCGAGGTCTTCGGGCAGCGCGTCGAGTGCATGCTGATCGGCGAGGTCCGCGGCCACCGGATGCACGTTTTCCGGCAACCAAACCGGGTTGCGCCGCAGCCCCCATACGTCGTGGCCGTCGTCGACCAGTCGCGCGGCCAGGGCTGAACCAATGTATCCGCATCCCGCGATGAGAACGTTCATTATTGCCTCCCGCATAAGAATAGTGCGCATGCGCGCGACTATCGTAGAACATTAAACGACGTGCACCTGACGATATATTATAACAAACGGCGGGGCAGCGGTGTTCTGTTCCCCGGTGTTCTGTTCCCGTGTTCTGTTCCCGGAGAATTCGAGAGACTGCAAGGACAGCAGTGACAACAGGGACGCCCGCAACGCTGTCTACTCGACTGAGCGAGTCCGGCGAGAAGACGCGATGGTGCAACGGTCTTCAAAGCCTCGTTGTCCTTGTTGTCCCTGGTGTCGCTAGAAAAACAGGGAAGCTCCGGTAGACCGTTGCTAAGGAATCAAAGATGGCAGTGCCGTTACGGCACGCCGCTTTCCGAAAGGAGCACACTATGCCCGACACAAACTGGGGTATCGCACTGATTGCCGAATCCAAACACCGGCTTTTCGACGAATCGGTGCCTCGAATTCGCAAGTGCCTCGGCCAACTTTCCGACGACGAAATCTGGTTTCGCCCGAACGCGGAGACGGTCAGCATCGGCAACCTCGTACTGCACCTCTGCGGTAACGCCCGGCAATGGATATGTTCCGGTCTCGGCGGGGAACCCGACCACCGGCAGCGGTCCAAGGAGTTCGAGCAGCCAGGCCCGATCCCGCGCGCGGATTTGCTGGAACTGTTGGAACAGACCGAGACCGACGTGCGCCGCGTGCTCGATTCCGTCGATACGGCGACGTTGCTCGAATAAGCGTCCGGTCCAGATTTACCAGGAGTCCGGTCTCGGTATTCTGGTCCACGTGGTCGAACATTTCTCCTATCACACGGGCCAGATCACCTACGCCGTGAAGTCGAGGAAAGGCGTCGACATGGGCTACTATGCGGGGCAGAAGCTGGACGGGAAGCCATAGCCCCACCTTGTTTGTTGCCGAAATGAAGGAATGTTGCGGAGTGGGTTCGTTTTCGAGAAGAATCACGCTGTTGCCGTGTTCGCAGTATCTCGCAAACGTTTCATTTGAAGTCTTGGAGTAAAGTAGTGAGTGCCCCACCTGTCCGTTTTCAGGATTTCGAACGCATTGTCTTCTTTACCGGCGCCGGATTGTCGGCCGAGAGTGGGATTCCCACCTATCGTGGTCATGGTGGCGTCTGGTCCAAGTACAACTACGAGGATTATGCCTGCCAGGAAGCATTCCTGTGCGACCCGGAGAAGGTGTGGGACTTTCACGACAAGCGTCGCGAAACGGTCGCGGCGTGCGAACCGAACGGGGCGCACCGCGTCATTGCGGAGGTGCAGCGGGATAAGCCTGCCACGATCATCATCACGCAGAACATCGACGGCCTGCATCAGCGCGCGGGAGCGACGGGTGTCATTGAACTGCATGGCAGCCTGTGGCGCGTGCGATGCGACGACGAAGACGTGGTGGTGGGCAACGACCGGGTGCCCCTCAATCCCCGGCGCTGCACCTGTGGCGCATATTGGCGGCCCGACATCGTCTGGTTCGGCGACATGCTGGACCCGCTCAACATTGAGAAGGCCATCAATGCCCTGCAACGGTGCGACCTGCTCGTCACCGTCGGGACTTCCGGCGTGGTGTATCCGGCTGCGGACCTGCCACGCATCGCCATCGAGTCCGGCGCCGTCACGGTCGAGATCAATCCCGATACCACGCCCGTCAGTCGGTTGTACCAACATACGGTGCGCGAGCGAGCGTCGACGGCCCTGATGAAGATGCAATAGGTGTATCGGGGACTGATTCCGCGACGCCGTTGGTCGTGAAAGCGGGAATCCATCCTCCTTATCTGTCGTCCGCGCGTGCGCGATCAAGTCGGCGTCTGTTATGCTTTCCAAAGTTCGCCCGGCACGGTAACCGGGTTACAGAAACCAACCTCTACGATTTGAAATAACTTGCGGGGAGCAGACTGCATGAGCAAAGTGTTGATTGTCGGGGCCGGCGGCGTGGGCGGCGTGGTCACCCACAAGTGCGCCCAGGTTCCCGAAGTGTTTTCGGAGATCGTGTTGGCGAGCCGGACCTTGTCGCGGTGCGAGAAGATACAGAAGCAGATCGATCGCCCCATCGCCATCGAGCAGGTCGATGCGGACAATGTGGCGGAGATGGTGGAACTGATCAACGTGGTGCAACCGGACCTCGTGATCAATGTGGCCTTGCCCTACCAGGATCTGCCGATTATGGACGCGTGTCTGGAGACAGGCGTCGACTACCTCGACACGGCCAACTACGAGCCGCCCGACGAGGCCAAGTTCGAGTATAAGTGGCAGTGGGCCTACCAGGACCGATTCCGGGAACGCGGCATCATGGCGCTGCTGGGCTGCGGGTTCGACCCGGGCGTGACCAACATTTTCTGCGCCTATGCACAGAAGCAACACTTCGACGAAATCCATACCGTCGACATCCTCGACTGCAACGCGCGGCGACCACGGCCATCCGTTCGCGACCAATTTCAATCCCGAGATCAACATCCGCGAGATCACCGCAACGAGGAAGATACTGGGAAAATGGCGAGTGGAAAGAGATCGATCCGCATGTCGATCTCCATGGATTTCGACTTTCCCGAAGGTGCGGCGCTGAAGACGCGTCTATCTGCTGTATCACGAGGAGCTGGAATCGCTAGTCAAGCACATCAAGGGCCTGAAACGCATCCGCTTCTGGATGACCTTCGGCGAGCAATACATCACGCACTTGCGGGTGCTGCAAAACGTCGGCATGACCCGCATCGACCCCGTCGAATTCGAGGGGCACAAGATCGTGCCCGCTGCAAGTTTCTGAAAGCCGTGCTGCCGGATCCCGGCATCGCTGGGCGAGCAACTACACCGGCAAGACCTGTATCGGCTGTCTCATCGACGGGCGTCAAAGACGGCAAGCGAAAAAGCTATTCATCTACAACGTCTGCGACCACGCCGAATGCTTCAAGGAGGTCAAGGCTCAGGCCATTTCGTACACGACGGGCGTCCCCGCCATGATCGGGGCCATGATGATGCTATGCGGCAAATGGCGCGGCAAGGGCGTGTTCAACGTCGAAGAGTTCGATCCCACGCCGTTTATGGATAAGCTCGAATATCCACGGTCTGCCGTGGATCGAAAAGCCCATGTGACCATGACCTACCCGAACCTCGATCTCACCGGCGTGCCGACGCCGTGCTACGTGATGGACGAAGGGGCGCTGCGGCGGAACTTGGAAGTGCTCGCGAAGGTGCAGGCCGACGCGAAGTGCACCATCATTCTTGCCCTCAAAGGGTTTGCCATGTGGAGCGCCTTCCCTATTGTGAAGGAATACTTGCGCGGCACCACGGCCAGTTCTGTTAACGAAGCGCGGCTTGGGCGTGAGGAATTCGGTGGGGAAGTGCACGTCTACGCACCGGCCTACCGTGATGACGAAATGTCGGAACTGATCCAACTCGCGGACCACATCACGTTTAACTCCTTCTCCCAGTGGCAGCGGTTCAAGCCGGTCGTCGAGAACAGCGAGAAGCGCGTCGCCTGCGGGTTGCGCATCAACCCCGAGCATTCGGAAGTCTCGGTGAAGCTCTACGATCCCTGTGCACCGGGTTCGCGGCTGGGGATGACGGCGGCGCAGTTCCAGGGGCAATCCCTCGCCGGACTTTCCGGGCTTCATTTCCACACGTTGTGCGAACTCAACAGCGACGCGCTTGAGCGGACCTTGAAGGCGGTCGAGGAAAAGTTCGGCAAATACCTCGATCAGATGGAATGGGTGAACTTCGGCGGCGGGCACCACATCACGCGCCCGGACTACGACCTCGAATTGTTGGTATGGCTTGTCACGCGATTCCGGGAACGCTACAACGTGAAGGTCTACCTGGAACCCGGCGAGGCGATTGCGTTGAACACGGGTGTTCTGGTTGCGTCCGTGCTCGACGTGTTTAATAACGGCATGGACATCGCCATCCTCGATACCTCCGCCACCGCCCACATGCCGGACGTGCTCGAAATGCCGTACCGTCCCCAGATCATCGGCGGCGACGAACCCGGGAAACTACAGCATACCTATCGCCTGGGCGGGTTGACCTGTCTCGCCGGGGACGTGATCGGCGACTATTCCTTCGCGCAGCCCTTGAAACCGGGGGACAAGCTCGTCTTTCTCGACATGGCCCATTACACCATGGTCAAGAATACAACCTTCAACGGCGTGCCCCTTCCTTCCATTGCGCTTTACGATCCCGCTACCCGGCGCGGCCGCGTCGTCCGCCGCTTTGGCTACAAAGACTACAAATCGCGATTATCGTAAGACCGGAGGCTGGAGAACTGGTGAATTCTGGGGGCCATGAGGAGGCTGTTGCTCGCGGCGACGAGGGATTGGATCGGACGGATCAGTCGGATCGGACCGATCCGTCGGATCGATACCAACCGATCTGAACTCCTCCCGACTCCGGATTTCCTTGACACTAGCGCAGCGGGACACGTATAAAAGGGGAGTGCGGGGCGGGTCCGCATAGGGGTTCCTGCGGGGGGGCCTGGGGTGCGTATTGGAAATCTCAGCGGTTTTCTGACCACGAAAGAGCAGATCGTTCTGATCGGTATCGCTTGTGCGTTGTGCGTAGGCGGTATCACGCTGATGGTATCGCGCGCCCATACACCCGACCAGCCGCCCGCCGCCGAATCCGTCGCTCCCCGGGAAGTCGCAGCCACCGTAAACGATCCTGCACCCCTATCGCGGCCAGCCGAGCCGGCCCAAGCCGAGGCTGTTTTGAAACAGTCCGTCGTCGAGCCGTTGTCCCAACCCGTTACCGTTGCCGTGACCGGTGCGGTCGTGACGCCCGGCGTGTATACATTGCCGCCGGACGCCCGGGTCAAGGACTTGATCGAAAAGGCTGACGGACTCGCTGACGATGCCGATGCTCGCGACATCAACATGGCGGCGGATCTGATCGACGGCAGCACGCTCACCATCCCGGCGGGCGCTCATGCCGCCGTGGAAGGGAATACGCTGGTTATGCGTGGCGCGCCGACGCCCGCTGCGACGAATCCGCCTCAATACACCATCTCGGGCTGGCGGGCCGGATGGACACAGGTGGGCGCATCGAGCGATGAAACCCAATCGCCAAGCCGCGTCACGCCGTCAACGAAGTCTGAGGAACGATCGATCGACATCAATCGTGCGTCGCAGTCGGAATTGGAAACCCTTCCCGGAATCGGCCCGGCCAAGGCCCAGGCGATCATTCAATACCGCGAACAACAGCCCTTTCGCACGGTGGACGAACTGGAGGAGGTCCGTGGAATCGGGCCCAAAACCCTCGAGAATCTCCGTCCGCTGGTGACCGTCGACCCTTTCTGAATCCCGAATACGTGTTCCGGAGATCGGGTCTTGCGGGAAAAACGCTGGACACGGCGTCTGGTCTATGCCAAAATCAGACTAGGAGGTGCGCGTACAACATGCAAGATCATCGAGCCGGGGTGGAGGATACGTTCGAGCATATCGACGCCGACGCGGTGTGCGAACAGTGCAGTACGGTCAATCCCGCGGGCACACTCCTGTGCAAAACCTGTGGGAACAACCTGCGCGACCAGCGCATACGCCGCCTGGCCTCGGACGAGGGCATCGAAATCATTCATGGTTCCGACCGCCCGCGCCGCGTGCTTACCGGTCTGTTGGTCGCCTTCGGCCTCCTGGCAATTCTGTGGACCGCGATTAATGTGTGGAACGGGAACGTCGAGAACTGGCTTACCCGAGGTATCACCGCCACCGATTCCAGTGGAAGTCTGGATCCCAACCAGTATTGGTCCGGCCCCGAGTCTGCGGTGTACACCGAGATGTCCCGCGAACTGGCGGACAACCCCATTACCGCCGACGAAGCGGCACAGTTTACGACGGGCGCGGCCGAGGAAGGCGTCGACGGCCGCTACGTTATTCTCGCCGATGGCCCGGGTTCGCGGATGGTCGGCGGCGCAATCGTTCGTACCCGGGGCAACTCCATAGAATTTGTCGCCCAAGTTGGCCGGGGAATCGAAGTGCGAGGCCGAGCGACCGTCTCGACCGACGACCAATACGAAGCGCAAGAAGTCGGGGTCGAGTGGGGCAACTCCACGCTCGACGGCTACGGCATCGCGCGACTGCAAGATGCGGGCGTTTTCACATGTGTGGGCCGGATTTCGAATGCGGAAGACAAAACCTATTCCGCCACAGCATACAAGCTGTCGAAAGAACAGTAGCCGCCTCGCGGGCGCGTCGGGCCCCGTACGGATGCCTTCGATCACACTACCGGAACATTCGGCAACTCGTATCTATCCCGCGAAACGACACCCGTTTCGATGGAGTTGTCGCGACCACTCCCAAGGAATTGCAGACGATGAGGCCGTCGCCATGAAAACGAAGCATTATCTCGCAGCGGGAGGCCTGGTGCTCGACGATCGCGCGCGTGTCTTGACCCTGGAACGCGACGTGGAGCGCCGCGGCGAGATGGTCCATGAGGTTCGATTGCCGAAAGGCCACGTCGACGACGGGGAGACCGACGAACAGGCCGCCCTCCGAGAAACCTGCGAAGAATCCGGGTATTGCGATTTGGAGATTCTTGCCGACTTGGGGATGGGCCGGAGCGAATATATCTTCCGGGGCACCCGGTACCTTCGTGACGAGCACTACTTCCTCATGCGGCTCCGGTCACCCGAACACCGTCCGCAAGACGTGCACCCGGATTCCGAAGAGGCCCTGTTCCGACCGGTCTGGGCGCCGAGTCTGGAACCCTTGTGTTCTATCCTCACCTACGAAAGCGAGCGGGATTTTGCGGAGCGGGCGCTTCGGTATCTTCATTCGCAGCAGCAGCCCGAGAAGCGGACCCCAGGGGCCTAATCGACCCAACGGACGGCCGAAAAGCAGGGGCATGTTCGCTCAGTCGGTTCTTTGGGTCCCGTTGGTCGGATTGGTCCCTTTCCCACCCTTCATTTTTGCACAAAAACGTACACTGCATTAAATTATTGACAAATTTGTACGTAGTCGCAGTATGGATTTCAAGGTTTTGCGGTCGTTATTTACGATAAGTCCGTAACATAGAATAGTTTTTATTGATTAATGGTTTTGGCACGTGAGTTGCTTTGTCAATAATTGACCGTCGCGGGATTAGGAGACCGTCGGCGGGAGCAGTGACGAAAAAGGCACTGAACAACGACGGGAGATGAACGAGCAATGACCAGCGGAATCCAGACCAAGTCACCCATCGCAGCCTGGTACCTGACGCGAATTCGGGGCCTGAAAGTCTCGTATCGCTCGCTGCAGCCCCGATACGTGGCTTTGGGATTCGTCGTTTACGCGACCACGTGGGTCATGGTACCCAGTTAACTTCACCCTCAATGCGCGGCGCAAGCCGCGTGTCCTCATAATCCCACCTCTGCCGCCGCCCTTTGCACCGGGGCGGCGGCCTCTCTTTTTGGGGGCGGTCCCGGGAGGCTTCATGGACTTTATGGACGGTATGGACAGAATGGACAATCAAGCCCTCGCAAGTCCCCCGTCCATGTAGTCCATTCCGTCCATCTCGTCCATCAAATCCGCCCCATCCCTCCGAGTCCTTGTTGTACAAATCGCCCCGTCCGGCGTTATATGAGACAGAAGCAGCCCCGGGGTGGTGGAATGAACGAGACTACAAGCGATGGTCCGGATTGGATACGCGCGGCGTTAGACCGGTTTGAGCGGCCGCTGATTAGCTACGCGTACCGGTTCACCGGTGACCTTGAGACGGCACGCGACGTCGTCCAGGACACCTTCCTGAAACTGTGCCAGGCGGACGTGAACCGTCTGAACGGCCGGTTGGCGGGATGGCTGTACACCGTGTGCCGGAACCGCGCGCTGGATGTGCGCAAGAAAGAGGCCCGTTCCGAATCCCTCCGGGAGGGTCAGGCCGAAGCCGTGGAGAGTCCCACTCCGTGGCCGAGCGCGCAGGCGGCGGCGAACGAGACGAACCGGCTGATACTGGACGCGGTTGCAACCATGCCGGACCGAAGGCAGGACGTATTTCGGCTGAAATTTCAGGACGGACTGACCTATCGCGAAATCAGCGCGGTGACGGGGCTCCCGGTATCCACGGTGAGTTACCACGTCCACGCGGCCATGACCGATGTGTGCGAACGGCTCCGCGCCTGTTCCGATACGGCGAACGGAGCGTGAGGAATAATCCGATGAACGTAAACAAAGAAGACCCGCGATTGACGGCCTTCGCCCTCGGCGAACTGGACGGCGATGAGCGGGACGCGATTGAAAAAGCCGTCGAGGCCGACCCGGAACTCGAGGAGTGGGTGAAGGAAGTCGGCGTCGCGGCCAATCTGGCGGGATTGGCACTTCAACAGGACGACGCGCCCGGATTGACCGAAGAACAACGGGAAGCGGTTCTCGATGCGAGTGCGCATCTTGCGAAACGGCACGGTGGTGACAAATCACGGCGCAGCGTGTGGCGTGTGGCACGTGTACGTGCGATTGCGGCACTTCTGGCCGTGGCGCTTGGCGCTTACGCGGTTTGGCTGACGATTGGAAACTCCGTCGCGCCGACGCGTGATATGGCGTGGAAGGCCGACCAAGCCGAGGAACTTCATGAATGGCGCACTCTGGGCTTGAAGGATACCAGCAAGCTGGATCGGGCTGAGCCGAAGACCGTAGACGAACTGCATGGTGTGGATCCTGAGAGGCCGGATAAAGTGTACGAGCTTTCCCATCGGACCGGTGGCGCTCAGTTGAAGGTCGAAACCGCGCCGGGTAAGCCGGATGGAAGACCTGCCATCAAGACTAAAGGTGACGTCGTAGGTGACGCGGAGCAAAACGCCCAGGTCCACGATCTGGTCCGTGCGTACGACGGGCTACCGCAACAGTTGTCACCGGGTCAGGGCGCGGCGGATGCTGACCAGTTGCAGACTCCTGCTCCATCAGCGCCCGCGACTGAAGCCGGTGTCCCGCGACCGTCCAATCTACAGAACGTTCAAGTCGGTGGCGAGATTCGGGTGCGAAAGAGGTACTACCAGGAACAGAACATAGACCCGGCGACACTCGAACCGGTTGGCACGAAAACGTCCGCCGCGCCGACTCTGGCGAAAAAGGAAGGAGAGGCCGAGCCGATCATAGTAGAACAGCGAACACGACTTAACGTTAAGGCAGATTTTCGCGATCAGTTGGCTGCCGCGCTTCCCCAAGGTTCTGACGACAAGGCGATCCGCTTGTGGGCTGACCCTTCTTCCGAGTCCCAGCCATCCAATGGTACTTATCAATATGGCATCGCCGGAGACGTAGTCCCGGAATCCACTGCGTTGTATTCCATGCTCGATAGGGCCAACATCCCCACGCAGCAGTCCCAACAACGTGAAGTGAACGTTGTCATCACCGATAACGGCGGAAAGCCGATTGGACTCTCCGGAGGCGGTGGCTTCGGCGGGGGTGGTGGCGGATATGGTGGTGGCGGCTACGGCGGTGGTCCCTCTGGCAGTGGTGGCTTCGGCGGGGGCGGCGGTGCAACGCCCAATCAAAATGGATCTTGGGACTACTTCGGAGACATTTCGGGAAACGGCGGATTTAACCCGCCCCAACCTGAGCGGTTCTATCTTAGCCGCAACGAAGACAACAACTTCGCGACCAAACTGAACTATACCCGCTTCGCGGGGCGCGCACCGGGCACGGAATCCTACGCGCCGATTCCGCAGAAGCCGCTTACGGATGTGTCGCAGGAACCGTTGTCGACCTTTTCCGTTGACGTGGACACGGCGTCGTATGCCAACGTGCGGAGGTTTCTGACACAGGGGCACCTGCCGCCGCCGGATGCCGTGCGGGTCGAGGAGATGATTAACTATTTCGACTACGAGTACGCGCCGCCGCGCGGCGAGAATCCGATTTCCGTCGACGTGGAAATCGCGCAGTGCGTCTGGGAGACGCAACACCGTCTCGCGCGGATCGCGTTGAAGGCGCGCGAAGTGCCCATGGACGATCGCGGTCCGGCGAATCTGGTGTTTCTCATCGACGTGTCGGGTTCGATGAAGGATTCGAACAAGCTGCCCCTGTTGAAAGAATCCATGAAGGCGCTGACGCGCCGGTTGCAGCCGCACGACCGTGTGGCGATCGTCACCTATCGCGACGCCGCGAGTATCGCCCTGTCGCCCACGACGGTTGGGGACAAGGGCACTGTGGAGGCGGCGATCAACTCCTTGCACGCAGACGGATCGACAAACGGTGCGGGCGGTCTTGACTTGGCCTACTCCGTGGCGTCGCAAAACGTCATCACCGGCGGCATCAACCGCGTGATCCTGGCGACCGACGGCGATTTCAACGTGGGCGAGACGGACAACAAGAAACTCGTCAATTTGGTGCGGACGTCCGCCGCGACGGGTGTCTTCCTGACTGTCCTCGGGTTTGGCGAAGGGAACTTGAAAGACGACCGCTTGGAAGCCTTGGCCGACAAAGGCGACGGCGCGTATCACTACATCGACAATTACAACGAGGCCACGCGCGTGCTCTGCGCGCAAGTAGACTCGACGTTGGCAACGGTCGCAAAGGACGTGAAAGTGCAAATCGAATTCAACCCGCAGCACGTGTCCGCGTACCGCTTGATCGGCTACGAGAACCGCGCCCTCGCCGCCGCTGACTTCAACAACGACCGCAAAGACGCGGGCGAGATGGGATCGGGCGAAACCGTGACGGCGTTGTATGAATTGGTGCCGCCCGGCGTTTCGACCACGCCTGGGCGTGGAGTGGACGATCTGAAATATCAGTCCAATCCCGCGCCGCCTGCTCCGCCTTCGGATGAGATCAATCCGGAGACCATGACGGTGAAAGTCCGGTATAAGGAACCGGAAGGCGATGCGAGCCGGAAGTTCGAAGTGCCCGTCGTGGACCGCGACGAAGGCTACGATCAGTCTTCGCGCGACTACCGCTGGGCGACCGCGGTGGCCGGATTCGGGATGTTGTTGCGGCATTCTTGTGGGCCAAATCCGACTTGGGTCGATAATGACGGTAGAATCGTTTCGGAAGTCGGTGCCGGGGAACCTAACGTGCTCGGCACGCTGAGCCTGGACCAAGTGCGCGATATCGCCGAAAGCGCGAAAGGAAGCGATCCCGACGGTCGCCGCGCGGAGTTTATCAGTCTCGTCGTGGCCGCGCAGACCCTGACGAAGCAATGAGATACTGAAGACCTCACCCTTCACCCAATCCTCGTTGGTGCAACGCCCGAGCGCAGCAGGCGGCCCTCACCCAGGGGCCGCCTGTTGTTGTGTTGACCGATCGGACGGATCCGACCGATCGGTCTCGTCGGTGCAATCTGATTGGGCATCGCATGATTGGGCATCGCCCTTTCCAAATCGCGTCCCAACCCGTATACTGATTTCGCTTTTCCGCAATGGAAACCTGCTGCAAGGGAGCGAATCATGGTGCGTACGTGGTCTGTCTTTTCGTGTCTGCTTGTGTTTTTGGGAGCGGCCCGGCTGTCCGGGGCCGAAGACCTCTACGTCGTCCGCGACGTAGAGCCGCAACCGTTGCTGGCGCACGCGCTGCGTTTGAGCGAGGCATTGTCCTTTCTCGGGAGTCACCTCTCCGATGAGGACAAGGCGCATCTTGAAGCGTTGCGCGATGAGCCGCAAACAGAAGCGCTGTCTGAGCAGATCCAGGCGATCCTGGATCCCTATTGCCTCGCGCTCATTCACATCAATCCGGAGATGCGCGTGAAGGTGCAGCGGGGCCCCGCGAACGCAGAACTCATCCAGGACGGATGGAGCACGTTCCTCGTGAAGGTGCACAACGAGTCAGGCACCACCGCGGCGGTCAACGTGGAAAGCCCGAACGCGGCGCCCTTGTTGTATCGTTCTTCGGGCGATCCGAATCCGAAACCGGAGAACGAACTGTCTCCGGGACAACTGGGGTGGCGGTTCCTGGAACTGAAGATGTACCAGCGGCGGCCGCTCAAGGCGGAGCTTTCGGGTTTACCGCTCGAATATGTCGTGCTTCAGGCGTACACGAAGGAACGCGGACCGCGCGAAGCGGAGATCGGGTTCAACGTCGGGCAAGGCACGCAGGATATCGGCTATCGCGACCACGTCGACATCCTGTTCGACTGCAAACCGTCCGTGAAAGTCACGTTTCACGTGAAAGACGATGACGGGCAGCCCACCATGGCGTCGTTTGTGATAACCGACAATATCGATCGCGTCGACCCCGATCCCGATGACCCGAACGCACCGACATTGGACTATCGCCTGCAAAAAGCGGAGATGCCGGTCGAAGGGACCATGCTCACCAAGGCGCAACAGTTCACCGGCGTCTATCCCTTGCCGTCGCGGCGCGTCGCGGATTTTGACGAGTATCCCGATTTCTATTTTCAACCGCAGATCTACCGGGCCGACGGCGAGCATGTGTTCCTGCCACCCGGTGAATACCACGTGGAGTACACGCGCGGTCCTGAATACCTTCCGCAAACGGCGACCCTCACCGTTCCGGACGGTGTGACGGAATGCGAACAAACGTTCCAATTGAAGCGGTGGATCCACCTTGCCGACTTGGGCTGGTACAGCGCCGACCACCACATTCACGGCGGCGGGTGTTCGCACTACGAGAGCCCGGCGGCGGGCGTGACCCCGGCTGCGATGATGCGGCAGGTTATCGGCGAGGATCTCGACATCGGCTGTGTGTTGACGTGGGGTCCGTGCTGGTACCATCAGAAGACCTTCTTTGAGGGAGCGGTCAACGCACTTTCCACGCCGGACAACCTCTTGCGGTACGACGTGGAGGTCTCGGGTTTTCCGTCCAGCCACGCCGGGCACATTTGCTTGCTGCGCTTGACGGAAGACGACTACCCCAACACGAGCACGATCGAAGAATGGCCGAGTTGGACCCTTCCCGTGCTGCAATGGGCGAAGTCGCAGGGGGCCGTGGTGGGGTACGCGCACTCGGGATGGGGACTGGAACCGTTGGAAAAGACCTATAACGTCCCGAACTACGTGATGGCCAAATTTAACGGCATCGGGGCGAACGAATACATCGTGACCGTCGTGCAGGACGCCTGCGACTTCATCAGTGCGGGCGACACGCCGTATCCGTGGGAGTTGAACATCTGGTACCACACCCTGAATTGCGGGTTTCGAACGCGCATCAGCGGCGAAACGGATTTCCCGTGCATCTTCGACGAACGGGTGGGATTGGCACGGAGCTATGCGCACATGGACGGCGACCTGGACTTTGACTCCTATGTGCAAAAGATCAAGGATGGCGCGAACTATGTATCCGACGGCCGGTCGCACATCATCGATTTCAAGGTCGACGATACCGCGATGGGTGCGAACGGCAGTGAATTGCGGTTGGGCGATCCGCGATCCGTTCACGTCTCGGCACGTGTGGCGGCCTATCTTCCTGAACAACAGGACCAGGTAGGTGCGGCAGTGGCCGCGCTGTCGCCGGACAAATCGCCCTATTGGCACCTCGAGCGCGCGCGGATCGGAACGACGCGCACCGTGCCGCTGGAACTGATTGTGAATGGGCAGCCGGTCGCGCGCAAGGAGATCGCGGCTGATGGCCAGCTATGCGACGTCGCGTTTGACGTTCCCGTGGACCATTCCAGTTGGGTGGCGTTGCGCATTTTGCCGAGCTGCCATACCAATCCGGTCTTCGTACTGGTCGACGGCAAACCCATCCGCGCGAGCAAACGCAGCGCTGAGTGGTGCCGTGCGGCGGTCGATCGCTGCTGGAAAATGAAGCGGGACGCCATCCGCGAGGACGAGCGGGGCGACGCCCAAGAAGCCTACGACGTTGCGCGCGCCGCGTACGATAGGATCGTGACGGAGTCGGTTGCAGAGTAGGCGGGCCATATCAATTCGGAATTCTGAATGACGAATTGAGAATTACAGCAACCCACAAACGTTACAGTAACAAATTCAGGTTCAATGGACCTGACGGGATTGAACTACAGGCGAAGAATCGGCACCGACAATTCCTCGGCGCACCGCGCAACGTCATCCCGGCACGTAAACAGGAGAATCTGGTTGGTCTCGCCGATTCGCTGAAGCAGCTCCAGCGCCCGGTGCAGGCGGGCGTCGTCATAGTTGGCGAAGGGGTCGTCCAGTAGTAGGGGAATGCTTTCTGCGCCTTCGCTGAGACTGCGTACCAGCGCAAGCCGCAACGCCAGATAGATCTGATCCACAGTGCCTTTGCTGAGACGGCGCTCGGGGTCGTCGTTGAGACTTTCCGTTTGCGGGATCCGAATCGTGATGCGCAGTTCTCGGCTGATCAATAGTTCCGAATAGACGCCGTCCGTGATTTCGCTGAGGTACGAGCCGGCCAGATTCGCTAGCGCGGGGGCGATGCGCGCGTGGCGGTCCCGCGCGACTTCTTCGATCAGTGCCGCCGCGTAGGACGCCGCTTCCATCTCGCGTTCCAGC
The DNA here is from genome assembly GCA_963745075.1 of Candidatus Hydrogenedentota bacterium. Taxonomy (GTDB): domain Bacteria; phylum Hydrogenedentota; class Hydrogenedentia; order Hydrogenedentales; family SLHB01; genus JAHDWY01. Next base: position 41,672 of record CAVUWV010000003.1, read on the forward strand.
GACGCAACCCGCTCGCGAACCTGGGTCAACTCTTCCTCGATCTCGTTGATCGATCGCATTCCCGCAGCCAACCGCGTGATCTGAATATGGAGATCGTGCTCTTGCTGCGAAACGTCGTCCAACTCGGTATTTACGGTCCGCAACTCCGCTTTGACGTCATCTTCGTCTCGTAGCGCCGGTAACGGGTCGTGCCCGTCTTCGTCCACGCGTTGCTGCAAGGCGTCGAGGCTTTCCCCGTGCAGGAGCGCGTTTAGCCGCTCTTCGAGACTGGACCGGGTCTCCCACGTCTCGCGGTAGGTCTTTGCCTTTTCGGCCAACTCCTGCCATTGCTCGAGCGTTTCCGCGTCTCCGCGGGCGAGTTGCTCCGACAGCGTCCGCTCGAGGGTATTCAACTCCTCCTCTTCGGACGTCAACTGTACATCGACGCTGTCCGACCGCTCGCGCAGCACGTCCACGCGTCCCCGTTTTTGCCGGGACTGGGCGGTGCGGATCCGGTAGGCGCGCAGGGCGCCAAGGGCACTGGTGTGACGGCTTTCCTCGCGGAACCCCGCATCGCGCAGGGTCTGGCGCACTTCGAGGGCCAATTCCACTTCCTGCCGGCGGTGCTCTTCCAGTTCGGCGGCGATCCGCGTTCGTTCGTCCTCGAGTTCCACCGGGCGCCCGCGGCTCTCGGACACCCGCCGCTTTGCATCGCGGTATTCCTGGTATCGCCCGATCGCGCGACCCGCGGCCGTCTGGACATCGCTTTCCGTCTCCACCGGTTCCCCGAGACGCGTATACGTGTCGCGAAGGCGCATAAACAACCGGCGGACCTGTTCCTCCTCCTCGGTGGCGACGTGCTGTTGCTGGCGCAACTGGCCTTCCGCGCTTCGCAGTTCCGCCTGGTCCTGGACGTACCGCTCGTACAGCGCTTCCAGTTCGCGTATGGAAGCGAATCCTGCGTCATGGACCGCCTTGTCCATCGCGTGGCGTCGTTCGGCCCACGCGTCCTCGAGATTGTGTAGTTCCTCCTGTGCGTTAAGCAGTTCGCGCTCGGCGGTCCGCAGGGCGATTCGACCCAACAGCCCGTTCGTGGAAAGGATCACCAAGAACAACGCGCAGAGCCCCCCGGGAATGTAGATGAACCCGTTGCCGGACCAAAACGCGTATCCGACGCAAAACGCAATTCCCAAACCTAACGCCGGGATGAGGTACCGGACCGGCGGAGCGTGTTCCGCCAATTCTTCGGCCTGCTGCTGGATCTGAGTCAGCCGCGCGCTCATCGCCGCGTGCTGCTCCTCAAAGACGCGCGCGTGAACGGCATACTCGCGCGCCTCGGAAGGGAAATCCTGGAAGGCGGCAAACACGTGGGCCGGTTCTTGCAGGGCATCGCGAAGTGCTTCCGTCGTCTCCTTCAAAGCGGCCAATCGCCGTTGCTCGTCGTCCCGCACCTGTTGGGCCATTCGGAACGAGGCGGCCAATTGGGTTAACCATTCGACGGGGTCCGACTCGACCTGGCCGAAATCGGGCAGTCGTTCGATATCGGCGCGGGCCTCCGCCAACCGCAGTTCGGCTTTCTGATGTTCCCGGTCCAGGGTTTCCAGGCGCTCCTGCAAACGCGCGATGACGCCTTCCAGCCGCGTCAACTCCGCTTCCGTTTCCTCTGGAATGTCGACCAGTTCCTGATCGGCGAGGGGTCCAAGCCGTTCCCGCTCTTCCCGAAGCTGGCGCTGCAAGTCCTCCCGCTCTTTTCGCGTGCGTTCGACCTGGGCACGGGTGGCCGCGACCGCATTGGCCGTGCGCTGTACCTCGCCGTTCAGGTCGAGCGGGAAGTCACGCACGGCGCCCAACGAAAAGCACTTCTGCGTCGCGTTGTCGACGCGCGTCTTCAGGCGGATCGCCTCTTCGAGCCGTTCTGCGCGCTCCTTGCGTTCCAGCAGATGCAGCTCTTCTTCCAGCGCCGCGCGGCGTTCGGCGATCCGGCAACGCTCTTCCATCACCGATAGTCGGCGATTCTCCAGTTCCAGCAACTCGCCGCGCCGGACGGTCGTGCTTCTCAGTTCATCTTCCAGGCTCCGAAGCCGCGCCTGCGCGACGGGCAATGGACGCTTGGAGTGCGCCGCGGGCCGGCCGATCCGGCCTATGCGGTCGTTCAAGCGCGTGAGCGCGAGATCCGCCGAGCCGGTCTCGTCGGATGAATCGGCCAGTGCGAGGATGCGCTCGCGGATTTGTGTGAGCGCGTCCGCGTCGCCCAACCCATCCAGCGTCAGATGGCTGATGGTGGCGGCGTGGAGAAAGACGGCTTTCGACAGTCCCAGGTGTTCTTCCGCAAATACCGGTTCGCGATTGCGCAACCGTTCGAAGGCGCCGGTAATGTCCTGGCCGTGCGTCCGATCGTAGATCGAGACGGATTCCTGTTTTCGGTCGAAGTTGCGTTGCACTTCGATTTCTCGGCCGTCGTCCAATTGATACGCGATGCGGCCGCCGTACGTATCGATACCGGCCCAGGGCCGCCGCAACTCGTTGGAATCGTCATAGAGGCGTTGCTGGGTGCTCCGCTTCTGGCCGTACAGCATGTCGCCCACGAAGCATCGTACTGTCGTCTTTCCCTGCTCGTTGGGGCCTACGATTACCTGGAGCCCCGGCGCCGGTTCAATCGCGCGTTCGGTGAACCGACCGTATCCGTCCAGCCAGAGTCGCTTGAGACGCATCGTTACTCGCCCTCCGCGCCTTCCAGCGGCAGTTCGCGGCCTCGGTATGCGGCGAGCCCCACTTCACGGGTACGCTCGAGCACGCGTTGGCGTGCAGGGTCCGGTGTGTCCTGGAGTTCGCGGTTAACCCGCGCGAGAAAGGCCCCGAGGCTTGTGCGTTCCCGGGCCAGGAACACGTAATCCTCCGCGACTGTGGTCGTATCGATGAGATCGAGATACTCGAGTTCCGGCGCGAGGGCGTCGCGAATCGCCGGGATCTCATGACACCATTCCGGCCGGTTTTCGCCGGTCAACGTAATGCGCGCGACGATGGCAGGTCCGTCAGGTTTCGGAAGTTTCCGGATGGACTCAACAATCTCTTGCGACGACCCAAACTTGGAACAGTCCAGCGAGTGAACCGTAAACACTGTGCGGTTCGAGACGACGGGTCGTACGTCTACGGCTTCATCTTCAATCTCCACTTCGAGATGGTAATGCTCTCCAGTTTCGCCGAACCCGTGGCCTTCCGGAGCGCCCGAGTAGGCGACAGTCGTCGCAAACGGACCTTCGATCAATTTGTGCCCATGAAAATGCCCGAGGGCCAGATACGCCAGACCTTCCGGCGTCGCGTCGGCAGCCTGGAATGGGGCGTAGGCCCCCTTGCCCGGAGGCAACGAACCCATTTCAGATCCATGACCGACCGCAACGTGTACCCGGCCATCATCCGGAATCGCCAAAGTTCCAAACGGATTCTTCGAGATCTCGGGGCCATCGAAGCCGAATCCATGAACGGCAAGCGGTCGTTCATCTAACGCGTGCGCTCGCCACTCCGGGGCCGTAAAGATGGTCACATTATTTGGCCACGCTTCCGTTCGATACGGCGAAGCGGACACCGCTGGATCGTGATTGCCGGGCGCGACGAATACCGGAATTGGATCGATGGCTTCGAACGCCGCACGCAGAAACGCAATGGTATCGCGGGTCACGCGGTCCTGTTCGATGAGGTCCCCGGCAATGAGAACTGCGTCCGCCGGCCACGCGGCGGCCCGGTTCAGAATCGCCTGGAGTACGTCGCGCAGACTCTGCCGTCGTCGATTGCCGAAGGCGGCCGGCAGATGTTCGTCGGCATAACATGCGCCCAAATGGACGTCTGACGTGTGAATGATCCGAATCACTTCGATCCAATGCATTTAGGGCGGCACTATCGGTGCGCGCCGAGTTACGGGATATGTCCCTCCGGCCGTGCACCGGCGCCGGGGAACCCAGAAGCTGTTCATGATACTGATTCCAGCGCCGCGATTATAGACGGTGGATTCAGCGGTGTTCGACGTGCCCGGACTCGCGCGACGCCACGGCGTACGAATCCGGTTCGAACGCCGGCGAACGGCCGGCGGCCGCGTCCCTATATCCTTGTAGGAAGCTGTGGACGAGGACGCGCCGGAACATAAAGCGGAAGGAGCGCATGTCCTTTGAAAGGTAGCGGCAGATGCGCCGGTAGAGGGGAATCAAGAGCCGTTCCGGGGTATTCAGCCGGCGGTCGAGTGGGCGCAGCAACCGGTGGCGCACGACTTCCGCTCGCGTTTTTTCGAGCAACAGTTGCAGCGAGTACCCTTCCGCGTAATACCGGCGGCGTTCCTCGTAGGTCGTGACCGGGCACCAGAGGTACGCCGTCGCCTCGTCGCTGTAGAATCCACGTAGCCCCCGTTGCTCCAGGCGCCAACCGAGTTCTACGTCTTCCAGGCCCGGTTGCTCGAACGACTCATCAAAGCCGTTCACTTCCAGCGCCATCGCGCGGGGCAGTGATAGATTCCAAATACGCCAGTCGATGAAGCGGAGCGGCTGCCCTTTGAGAAAACCGTCCCCGCGGAACAGGGAGAAATCTTTTGTGAGTGTGTTTGCCGCGATCTGCGGGTGGTGTTCGATTCCGCCGACGATGGCCGCGGCGCCGTTGTGCCGTTCCTGCGCGCGCACATGATTCTCGACGAGATTGGGCCCGGCCAGCAGGTGCTCGTCCAAGAACAGCACCCAGCGGCCTTGGGCTTCGGCCATCGCGCGATTGCGAGCTTCCGCGCGATTGCTCCGTTGTACCGTGATGCACCGCGAGCGGACCGGCGCCCCGGCCACGTACCGTTCGAGGACCTCGTGGGTATCGTCGGTGCTTGCGAGATCGGCGATAATCACTTCGAAACGCCCCGCTGGATAACTTTGAAGCTCCAGGTGGGACAGGGTCAGCGGGAGAAGCGCGGCACGATTTCGTACCGTGACGATGAGCGATACGTCGGTCGTTTCCATGGTAGACCGTCCCGCGAAGTTTCCGCCTCTGCTTCTCACCGGCATCGCCGGACTGCGCCCACGAGCCGACCGTTCGGGGCGGTGAGAAACCGGAGTTCAGCGTTTTGAACCCAATCCTATGCGCGAGGGGTGCGTAAACAGGCTTGTCGTTGTGATTCGTACCCCGGCTCGATACTATCGATGTTCGTGGCGAGGGGTCAAGGCTTGGAAAGGAAGATCGGAGCACCGCTGTAACGACACATCAGCCAGGCTGTTCTGTCGGGTCGGGGTTGGCTGCCACCGTACACCGCCTGCATGTCGGCTCCGCGCATAAAAACGCGCCCTGTCCAGATGATTTTCATGAGACCGCGGATATTGAAGTTGCACGTGGTGCGACGGCCGTTCGAGAATAGAACGGTCGGCGCTCCGAGTGGTACGATCCCCCGCATACGACGACTTTCCTCAGGGTCGCCGGCTGCGGTCTCTTCCGTTCGGAACGGCCGGTGGTCCAGCGCCCGGGTTGGTGAAGAAAGCACAGGCGTGACCGAACCTACTGCACAATACCGGTATGCGTTGTTGCCGCTGTTCCTGGTGGCCGCAACGTTTATCGTATTGGGCCCCACGTTCTGGAACGGCACCGAGACGCGTCAGGGGAGCGTCGCGAGTGCATACGAGAACAGCGATCTCTATCAATACGTGTACCCCGCGTACGACTATACGTTCAGTCGAATGAAAGGAACGCCCGCCTCCGCCGGCTACGTGCTGCCGGGTCTCAATGAGCCATTTCCCGAGTGGAACCCTCGTCAGCGTTGCGGTATCCCAATCGCCACGGATTCGCGGCTCGGTATGTTTCAGCCGTTGAACGCCGTATTCTTGTTTCTTCCAACGACGCAAGCGATGGCGCTCCATGCGTTCCTGTGCCTATTTCTTATGGGTCTGTTCTTTGCCCTGTTCGCGCGCGCGGTTGGCGTCGGGTACGTAGCCGCTCTGATCGGAGGCATAATCTACGCGTATTGCGGCGCCTCCGCGGCCGCCATGTCGCGTCCCTGGATGGCGTCGGCCCTGGTGTGGCTTCCCTTCACCATGTGGGCCGTTCGCGAGTACGGGCATCGTTTCGATTTCGGAACCGCCATGCTCGCCGGGCTCGGAACCGCATTGTTGATCTTGTCCGGCGCGTATGCCCTCGTCCTGGCCGCATTGTGTCTCATTGTGCCGTACAGACTTTTGATGACCGTGTTCCCACGGTCGGACGAACCTCAGATTCCTCCCCTCATGCGGCGTGTGCGCGGCCCGGTGCTGATGGGGATTGTGGCCATCGGCGTTTCGTCCGTGCAATGGCTTCCAACCCTGGCCTATGCGTTGCATCTGGACGACCCCTTCGGTGCGATATGGAATTTTAATCTTGCGGCGGAGGCGCCGGTATCCTGGCACGAACTTTTGGCCCAGATGCTGACGCCGGACGCGAGCAGCTTACCCCGCATCGCGTACATGGGGATCATTACGTTGTTGCTGGTTCCCGTCGCGCTTTTCCACCGTCATCGGCGACGGGAAGTTGCTTTCTTCTTCCTCGTCGCCGTTGCCGGAATCTCCGCGGCACTTTCCGGACCGGACAATATGCCGTTGGGGTTTCCGCATCTCGCGCTGCTCTATCCGGTCGCCTTCAGCCTCGCCGCGCTTGCGGCGCTCGGCGCGGATCGCCTGTTGACCCCCCGCAGCACGTTTCGGTCGCAGCCGGTATGGCTCCCGGCATCGGTCGCGCTCATCATGAGTGGGGCGATGATCTACGCGTTCGGCGGTGAAATCCGTAAATTCGTGATCCCCTTTGTGCTGATACTGTTCGTCTTTCTGATCTTTCGATTCCGCTTCTTTGCCCTCGTCTGCGGCATCGCAATTGCCGGCCTGTTAGTCGTCGACCTGACCGTCGCCAGCAAGAACAAATTCCGCCACCCGCGGCAAGATGCGCCGGAGTGTTATCAGCGTTACGCCGCCGCGCTCGGCGACCTCCGCGAACAATGTGTGGGATCCCGGGCGTTGTTTTCGGCGCGCCCACTCGACACCGCGCTGACATCAAACCTCGGTTTTCTATATCCGCAGAGTCTTATCGGTGGCGCCTTATTGCCGCTCACGGAAGATCAGGCGCGTTGGTGGGAACAACTGGGCGATCCTGGACCCGTGCTCACCCGCGGATCCGGAAAAGCCATCACGCATGACGCCGCCAAACCGAAGCTGCTGAATTTCATGGCTGCGCGCGCGATCCTGGCTTCACCGCAAGGTCCGCTTTACAACGGCGGATGGGGGAGCCGCGGTCCTCGCCTGCGCGAAGTGCCAACCCAGGGCGATTTGCACCTCTTTGTCAACGAGGATGCCCTGCCCCGCGCGTACTGGGTGCCAACGTGGCGGGTGGCCGTCGGCGTCAAGACCGCCATCGACATGCTGACCGAGGATAGCTTCGACCCGACGCGCGAGTGCGTGGTCGATGCCCTGTCGCCGGGGATCGAAAAGCTCTCCACCACCGCACCGGTCGTGGCGGACTCAACGCCCCGTTACTCCGATGCCACCTGCTCGGTGGAAGACGTCGATCCCGAACATGTTACGCTTCGCGTAAACGCACCCGCTTCGGGCATCACCGTCCTCGCCGACACGCAGGCGCCGGGATGGATCGCCACCGTCAACGGTGTTCGGCAACCGATCTTGAAAGTAAACGGATTGTATCGCGGCGTCATCACGCCGGAGGGTCCGTGTGTGATCGAATTCACGTACCGGCCCCTCACAGTGTATGCGGCACAAGGGATCGCCATCGCCGTGCTCGCCTTCTCACTCCTCTACGGATTGCGCGTGTTTCTTCGCCGCAGCGCCTCACTCGTTTCCCTTTGATTTGATTCAGGGCCGTTGCTAGCATGTGGCCTCCGTCCGCGTTCGCGGACCTCAACCGGAAGGAGAGACGTAGTATGGGGAGACGATTGCGCATCGGATTTGTCGGCGCCGGGGGCATTGGGGTCGCGCATTACGACCGCTTTCGCGAAGTGAAGCGCGCCGAAGTCGTCGCGCTGACCGAGCCTAGCCGGAAAGCGCTCAAGCGCTTATATACGCGGTTTCCCGAGTCGAAAGAGTTACCGCGTTACGAGAACTATCTCGACATGATCGAGCGGGAAGAACTCGATGGCGTAGTGGTCATGACGCCGCACACGCTGCACTACGATCAGATCTGCACCTGTCTTGGTAAAGGCTTGCACGTGCTTGCGGAAAAGCCCCTCGCGTGCACCGTGAAACACGCCAAGGCCCTGATCCGGAAAGCCGCCACGGTCGATCGCGTCCTGATGATCTCGTATCAACGGCACTTCGATCCGCAGTTTCGGTACATCCGGGAGCAGGTGGCCAAAGGCGCCCTCGGCCAGGTGCAGTTCGTGCAGGCCATTCAGTCGCAGGAATGGCTGCGCGTGACCAAAGGGATGTGGCGCCAGTCGCTGGCCCTGTCGGGTGGCGGACAGTTGAACGATTCCGGCAGCCACCTCATCGACATCATCATGTGGGTGACCGGACTGAAAGTCGCCGAAGTATACGCGAAACAGGAAAACTTCGGCGGCGAGGTCGATATCAATACCACGCTCAGCATGAAATTTCAGAACGGGGCACTCGGGAGCATGTCCGTCATTGGCAATGCCCCCGGGTGGTATGAAGAGCTTGCCGTCGTCGGGAGCAAAGGTGCGGTATACTTACAGCACGGAACCGGGTTGATACACCAGGACGCCTTGGGGCGGCCGGTAAAGGTGAAACTGCCGAAATACCGGAAAACCCCCGATTCCAACTTTATCGATTCCATTCTGGGGAACGATGATCCGCAGACGCCGCCGGAATGCGGACTGCGCACCATCGAGGTCACCGAAGCCGCGTGGCGGTCGGCGGCCTCCGGGAAAGCCGTACGCGTACCGAAATAGGCGGCCCGGCGGAGATGTTCTTGCACACGGGGCCGTCCGATCCATGACCGGGGAGTAATGCATCTTGACCGTTGTGCTGATCGCCGCCGCCTTGTGTGCCGCCACGCTTCCCGGCGCGGATGCGTATGTTGCCGCGCGCAATGCCGAGGCCCAAGGCCATTACGCGGAAGCAGTCAAGCACTACGCCGACTGCGCCGGGCATGACGACGTCCTCCGGTCCTACGCGTTGGTGCGCGAAGCGCGCTGTCAAGCGCTTGCGGGGAACGAGGAGGACGCCGTCGCCCAGCTCGAGGTGGTGGCGGGGGACCCGTACGCCGGTTCCGCGCAGCGTCTGGCCGGGGTGGAACTGGCCGCATGCTACGCGCGGGCGAATCGCAATGGGGACGCCGCGGTCGTGATGCGGCGAGCGCTCGATTTGCCCATTCGACCGCGATTCCTTCGCGCCTGCGAACTCACCCTGGCCGATTATCTCGTCGCATCGGAGGACGGTGAAGCGGAAGGGTACGCCTTGTACGCGCGGCTGATGTCCGAAGCCCGGACCCGGTCCGATCGCATCGAGGCCGCGCAGCGTCTGGCAAAGTCTTCCGATGTGCAGCACAAACTGGACGCCGCCGACGCGCTCCTGTTCAGTGGGGAGGATCGCGAAGCCAAACGTGTATTGTTGAGCGCGGCCCCGGCCCTCTTGCTGCAAGGGGACGCGTATCGGGCGCAAAGCTACTTCCTGCAGGGGCGGCTTCAACTCGGGGCCAAAGACGGCAGCGGCCGGATCCTGCTCCGGGACGTGGCCGAGAAGTACCCCGATTCGCCGTGGGCGGCAGACGCGCTGCTGTACCTGGGTCGCAGCCTGTACGGAGACGGCCACCACGAAGACGGCGAATCCGCGTTCGACCGGCTGGCGAAAAAGTACCCCGGCACGGACGAGACCGCCCGTGGACTGTGGTGGTTGGGGCAGCGGAAGCTGTCGGATGGGGAGCCCAAGGACGCGGCGAAGGTATTCCTGCGTCTTGCGGAAGTCTGCCCCGAACACAAACTGGCCGATGATGCCGCGGTCACAGCCGGAAACGTGCTCCGCGATGAGAAGAAGACGAAAGACGCGATCGAGGCGTATCAATCGCTCGCAAAGCGCGATCCCTACGGCCCGATGACCGCAGAAGCGCTGTTCGAGTGCGGGAGACTCTACGAATCGGATGGCAAGACCGATGACGCGACCACGTCCTATGCGCAGGCGGCTCGGTTGGTGGGGCAGTTTTGCGCGCACCGCGCCGTCGAACGGCTCGAAGAGCTTGGTAAAGTGTCGGCGCGTGATTTGAAGGCCACCGGCGCTCACTCCTTTATCCGTCCGGTTCCGCTGGGCGATCTGCCCAACGCGGACTATCCGGAATCAGTGCAAAGCGCGCCGTGGTTCAAGCGGCTGTTCTTTTTTGCCGGCCGGGGATACGAAGAGGCGGAATGGGAAGGCGTGAATCTCATTCCAACCATGGTCAACGGGCCCGATCCCGGCGTGTACTACCGGGCCCTGGCCGATGCCGGGCTCTGTGCCCTGGCCGCGGAAATCGCCAACGTCACCGGCTGGGGACTCAGGGACGATGCGCCAACCCTGGAACGGCTGCGGGTGTTCTACCCGCGCGCCTACTGGGGCGACGTGCAGCGCATGGCCCGGGAGACCGGGCTGGACCCCTACCTTATCCTGGCCGTGGGACGGCAGGAGAGCATCTTTCAGTCCCGGGTCGTCTCGCCCGCAGGGGCCACGGGGGTCATGCAATTGATGCCGGGCACGGCCGATTGGCTCGCCCGAATCGAACCGGCGGTGAACGGCGACCACGTCGGCGACCTGACCGATCCCGCCAATTCGCTGCGCCTCGGCGCCTACTATTTGATCCGCATGGTGGAGCGGAACGATGCAAATCTGGTATATGCATTGGCGTCGTATAACGCGGGGCCGGGGAATGTGTCCAAATGGAAACGCCAAATCCCAACCAGCGATATGGAAGCTTTTCTGGAATCCATTCCCTTCGCCGAAACGCGGGGATTTGTCAAGAAAGTCCTGGGCAATTACGCAGCGTACCATTCCATCTACCCCGAGCCAAGTCGAATCGCCTCCGCCAGATAGGGCGCGACCCGCAAGAGTTTGGGGCGGTAGGATGCGCGACGGATGGTTGGGATGGGGATTTTGGGTGAGGGAGAAGCGACGGTAATCTCTTTACTAAATTTAGGAATAGTGCAGGTCTGTGAAATGCGGGATATATGCTTAACCTTCTGTCTTCGTGGGAATTGCGCAATCCTTGTTTGTTGACACAAATACCGTTGTATGTTATAAGCTGTGTGACATCTTCCGGGCCGCGTGGTACCATTATAGGCGCAGCCTTCATGGGTTGTTGAGGGTCCAAGGGGGCCAAGGCGCAACATACACGAAAGCGGTGTCGCTGTGTCTTGGTGCACTCTTGAAAGAGGTAGGAACAGAACGGTTCGCGACGGTACGGGGTTGTCGCGAGCCCTTCCCGAAAACAATGAGCAAAGCGAATCCTAAGGCTCCTGGCATCGTTACGAACGGGGGCCATTTTGCTTTTTGGTGGAGGAATCTATTGTGAAGAAGTCTAGCGCCGGATCTCGTGTCGCCCTGACCGCAGCGGTCATGGTACTACTGCCGTTCCTAATCCCCAGCGCACTGGCGCAAACCGTCGACCTCTCCGTGGTTAAGACCGGCGACTCGACAACGTACAACTGCGGGCGATCCGGTCACGTACACGATCACAGTCACCAACAACGGTCCGGATGACGCAAACGGTGTGGTTTTGCAGCGATACGTTCCCGACCCAGGTGATCGTTGCCAATATCACCGATATCGTACGTGTTCACTTCAACTGCCGCACGTTGTTTCCGGGTGACTTCGCAAACGACTGTCACCGAAATCAACGACGTCTGGAATATGCCGGCGGGTGGCCAGTTATATACACCGTTATCGGGCAAATTGAAAGCGAAAGTGTCAGCTTTACGATTAACGATTTGATTCCCGATTCCAGCGCGTTGCTTCCCCTGAACGATTGGGCGCCCATCTTCATGGTTCACAATGGACCCGCCCGGATTCGGGTGGCGATTCGACCGACATTGAGAACACGGCAACGGTGGACCACGCCGGACGGCGCGACCGACCCCGATACCGAATAACAACACGGCTGTCGCGGCGGCAACCATTTTCTCGGCAATAGAGGAGCGAAGGCTTGCGTCGTTCGTGTTTAAGTTCAAGAGCGATCCCAAGGCGGCGACCGCACGTATGATACTGCCGGCGGCCGCGAATCCCTCGGACATATATCAGATCGGCATGTTCGTCGACGATGGCGAGTGCGAGCGCGACCGGGGTGTTTGAACAAGGACGATAGATCGTTCGAGGCCGCGCCGTCGCGCATCGTTCGCCGGGAGTTCCGCTGATATTCGATCCCGACGGTTATGTGTTTGGCACCGGGGAACCGTCCATCGACAACGACCCCGATCCGCTCGTCATTTGACCTCGACCTCACGGAATTCGAAGTGGACACGTCCGTAATCCGATCCTGCCCGCTAGACGTATATTCTCGCCATACGAACGACGGCGACCTGGCGGAACGCCATCACGCTCGCCTATGAAGTGACGGACGCCTTGATGGTGTTGCCCGACGGCACGGTGCCAACGGGACCCGACGGAAACCCGGACACCTATAGCCCGGATTTCTCGATGGGCGAGAAGCTCGATCCGGAAACCGCCTATTCGTCCAGCTTTGCCGTGTGGGACATCACGAGCGGCCCAACCACGCAGACTTGGCAGGATGGAGAGTTCTCGAACGCTTGGGCGCATCCGCGCAGGTATTACACTCCTCTCGCCGAGTACCGGCGTCCCCGATTTGATGCCATTGGAACGGCGTTCGACTTGGTGGGCGGCGAGTTCCTGGATCTTCGGCGTCTCTTCCCGCTCGATCAATGGACGCCCGTCATCGGGATTAACATGCACGGCTTCAACGGACCCATCGGGCTTACAAGTGGAGGGATTGCCGATCCGCCGAGTCGTTACACCGGTCCCGCGTTGCGGGAAGTAAACGTCATTCTCACCGACATCGGCGCCAATCCCAACGCCCCGGCAGGCAATGGCGGGTTTAATCCAAACCAAGCGCTCGAGAATATGACCAATGAACGCGATAGTACGAGCGCGGATTTTAATCCCGACGAGTCCATCCGGCGCGATTTCGGTTTTAACGGGATTTGGATATTCCACGATACCAACGGCAACGGCGTATTCGACCAGCCCGTCCCATTGCCCGGCGGTGGCGTCAGCTTCGCCGGCGGCGACTACCCCATGTTCCCCGAGGATAATACCTATCTCCAATCTCCCGACGATCGCTTGTCCGGTTTGCCTACATGGCAGTACGTTCCATTCCCACCGGACGGCGGCGATCCCTGGTGGAAGATTCGACTTCGCTGCAGTTATCTCGGGCGTCAGGCGAGATACGGAAGCCGACCCGCCTCCACCCGCTGAGGGCGGCTGGCTCGAGGCGACGCCTGATGGCAATTCCACAGCTTATCCTACGAGCATGTACAATGACTTCTTCGTGGTCGTTCGCCCGGACGGCGGTTACACGGATTCGTCTGGGCTCCCGGGTGATGGCGTCGGGATGACCTATGGCGCAGATTTCCGGGCCTTCATTGAGCCACGCCGGTTCAACCCAAACTCGGCTTTTACTCCAGGCGCGCCCGCTGGGCAGGAAGACGGTGGGATTTACGTTTCGTCCCAATTGCCTACTGACAGCGATATCTTCGAAGGCAATTACGAGAGCTATGCATGGCAGGAAGATCCCCTCTGGGGCGCTTCGGAACCATGGTGGCCTCAACGCACCTTGAACCGGACGAACGCGAAACCGGCACGCGGCGGAGCGGAAATCCACGACTTGGTGATCACGTACGAATCCAACAATAACTTTGCCCGAACCTCGGACGTCAATTACGGCTCGGGAATGGAACGCTTTGGAGGGTTCGGCGTCGGCGAGTTCGGATTCAATCCCTTCAGCCCGTTCTATCCGAACTTCTCACGATGGCTTGATCCCTACGGACTGGTTGCTACTTCGTTCCAAGACGTGCATCCGGTGGCGGTTGCTGCCTGGCGTACCTTTATCAACGGCAATCCGTCGGCCGACGACCAATTGTTTGATACGTTCCAGTATCCCTATGAGACCGTGCCATTCCTCATTCCGGAGCACGATCTCCCGCCCTTTGGTCCTCGCTCCGCGTATTTACCGGTACCGCCCACTCCGACCACCGTTCCCGACTACGGCACGTGGCCGGCGTTGTTGCAGCCCGGCGAGTATCCACGGGAATCCCAGTGGCCGTTGGGGAACCGGGAATCCCGCTACCTGAAACAGCATATTGAACCGCAGGGGCGCGCAACCGCCATGCTGGGGATCAACCTCGTCGGTGCCGACGACCCGGTTGTGAACGCCATAAGTCCGCCTTCGGCAATCAAGCTTCAGCAGATTACCGTTGCGTTCTGGGGTCCCGATTTCGATCCCAACACGGATTTCTTGGCCCTTGACCCGAACGGTACCTCGACCACCTCCGGTGTGCTGCTCGCGGAAGATACGTCCGGTGACGGTGTGTTCGGCGGGGAACTGACCACGACCGACGAACTGAACCTGGACACGCCCGTTCAGTTGACCGGCTTGGCCTGGCGGACGGCGCCCGAACTGGTCGACCTGACCGGCGACGGCGTGCCCGACGACCTCAGTGGCGACGGCGTAGTGACCGATGCCGACAAGGCGTGGGTCCTGCGGATGCGTCCGGTGAACCCATGGCCGCTCCCTGTACGGGACGCGCCGGGCGGGTATCTGCCCCCGGCCCCGTCACAGGTCGTCAGCGAGCCGGCCGACCAGCCCGTCACGAAGGAGACGAAATCCGCTGCTCCGGTCGATCCGGGCAAAGCGTATTGGAAGAAAGTGCCGGTGACGGTCACGGAAGCCCAAGAGACCAGCACCGCAAAGGCCTTGAAAGCTGCCATCACCAAGGCGATTGGCCCGAGCGGACATGCGGGAGACGATCTCTTTGTCGTGGTTCGGACTACCGACCAGTTGCGGCGGTTTGAACAGTTCCGCGCGGTGGTCCCGTCGACGCTGCCGGAACGGACAGCCTCGGACCGGCCCGCGGGCATCCAATTGCTTCCGCAAACGCCCATCAGCCAGAGCATCTATCAGAAGTCACAGCCGGATGAAGGCCCCGTCCAGCCGTACTACGGTCCGGCTTTGCCGAGCTATACGCCCGATCAACCGTGGCTGAGCTACGACTTCGGTTACGACATGCTCGAAGCGAACATCGGCGCGAAGCTGGTGGATTTGGCCGGATCCGGCAAGACCATTTCGAAAAACAGCGGGGACGTGGCCGTGCTCGGCATTGACGTCAGCACGAACCGCAGCACGGCGGTTGGAACGGTCGCTTCCGGCGCCAGCGGCACCGGTGGCCCGGCAACCTTCACCGTGTCCAGCGCCGGCTGGACGGGTGGCGCTTTCACGGGGTTTTTCCTGATCGACAAGAACTACCAGGCGTTCCGGATCACCGGCAATACGAACACGAAGCTCTTCCTCCAGGCCACGGCTGACGCCGCTGGAACACCGGCGTCGGGCGCGTGGCGTGTTGTCAAGGATCCGAGCTTCCTCGAGCAAGTCATCGTCGAGTTTTATGACGTAAACAACGATGGCGCGTTCAACATCTTCGACGATCTCTTGCCGCTTGACATCGATCCCGATCTCAGCGGTGTCAAGCTCTACCGAGACAACGATAACGATCCCGCTAACATAAACGGCATCTTCGATCCCGCGGACATACCGGTGCCGCTGGACTACCCGCCGTTCCAGATCGGCCAGGCCGGGGAACCCGATACCCAGGTCATGATGGTCTTCTCGACACCGGGCACGGACAACATCCCGCAGGCGATCACCAATCAGACGCGGCATCGCCAGTGGATACCGGATACCTTCGGCGATACGCCATCCGACATCGCCAAGGGGTCAGACTTCTTCGTCGTCATCAGCACGTCCGATCAGATTGAAGTGGGCGACGACTTCCGCGTCGGTCTGGTGTCGTGGGGTCCGAACACGCCGACGGAACCGGATCCGGACACCTTCCCGCCGCCGCCGGCGAGCCGGGTGGGTGAATTCGACGTTTTCAGCGAGTTCCCGTGGGGCGCCCGTGCGCTTGGGTTCATCTCGTTCTTTACCGATCAGCCGTACTACAAACAGTACCCCGAAGTGGACAACTCGGGCTTTGACTGGGTACGGTCCACGGCCAATAAGAACGCCCAGAGCGGCACCATCACGGCTGTGGAAGGCGTCGTGCAGGGTGACGACCTGGCGATTACCGATGTCGTGCCCAAGCTACTGGCTAAGAATACCCCGGCCGGCGGCGTGACGCTTTCCATCACGGGCCAGAACTTCGGTACGGCACCCATCGTAACGCTGGACGGAGTCACCTTGACGATCGTGTCGGCGACCAACACCCTCATCGTCGCGACGATACCGGGCGGTACCGTCGTGGATCCGGACAACAACAACGTGGCGACGCTGAAAGTGACGAACTCGACGACCGGCAAGTTCGATACCTTTAACGGCTTCACCATTACGGCCGGCGGAGCCGGCAGTGCGCCCACGATAACGGCGGTTACTCCCAATCAAGGCCGGAACACCGACTTCCCGGTGACGATCACCGGCACGAACTTCGACAACCCGAAAGTCTATTTCGAAGGTATCGTAATGCCGGTGAATTCTTGGACGCCTACATCGATCGTCGTTGGTTTCCCGACCGGGGGACTTTCGTCCACCGGAGCACTGGACGTCACTGTCCAGAACCAGCCTTCCGGTCTCTTCGCCGTGTTGCCGGACGGGTTTACCTATATCAACACACCGACCGGTGGTGGCACAGGCGGCGGTGCGTTGACGGGTGGCGGGCTGCCCAGTTGCTTTATCGCAACGGCGGCCTATGGCTCTCCCTTTGCCGGCAAGCTTGACACCTTCCGCAGCTTCCGGGATACGGTGTTACTGAAGACCGCGGCCGGCGCCGCGGCAGTGGACCTGTATTACACCGTCAGCCCGCCCATCGCCGACCAAGTCGCGGTCCATCCGGCGCTGGCGTTGTTGGTGCGCACCGTGCTCACTCCGGTGGCATGGGGGCTGGAATCGCCCGGGTTAACCGCAGCGCTGTTTTTGTTCGTTGCGGTGGGCGTCGCATTCCGTATCCGCCGGAAACGCCAGGTAGTACGAAACTAGTTTCTTGACCTGCCCCGGAGGCTTGCGAGCCTCCGGGGCAGTCCGTTACAGTAATCCGGAGGGGCGCCAGTGTGGGGTGCACCCGAGAAGAGAAAGGATTGAACCCGGTGAGCACGACAATCCGAGCGGCCCTGCGAACGTTGATGTTGGTTCTCCTGGCAGCGGTGGTAGCACCTCAGGGCTGGGCATTCTATCCCTACGGTTTCTTCAACGAGTCCGGAGAACTCGTCATCATCAAGTGGCCGTTAAGCGTGCTGGACGTGAACGGCGACGGTGACGTTAGCGGACCGGGTGACGGCGTGGAACTCAATATCGAAACCGGCAACGGGACGGACGGCTTCACCACCAACGAGGTCGCAAAGGTCATGGCCGGATACGAGGAGTGGGAACGCGTATCGTCCGCCTACATTGCGTTTCGGCAAGGTCCCGCGATTGTGGATCCGATTGAAATCTCCGCAGGCGTTGATTCCGTCGATGCATTCAATCTAGTCCTCTTCGAATCCGAAGACGACGAAGTCGCGCAAGGGGGGTCCATCGTCGGCGGCGCTCTCTCAGTGACGTTAGTGGCCAATACGTTTGACGATACGTATATTACCGTAGGGAGCACTACATTCCCCGTTACTGGTGGACAATTCATCGACGTGGACACCGTGATTTCCTATCTCGCCCGAGAAATCGAAAACACCAGTGATGAAATCTCGTTACAGGGACTGGTAACGGCCATTGCGGGGACTACGTTCGGTTTGGGTGATAGCCCGCTGGCGAATTACGATGAGAACGCCACCCAACAACAACAGGATCAGAATAAGTTCGTGAACGTCGAGGATCGGGTGATTGCGATACGCAATTACGACGGCACATTGAGCTTGCGCGGCGTAAGCTCTACCATGATAAACGATTTCGTCGTATACCTCGAAGATAATGATACGTTAACCGATTCCCACGCGGACCTTGCCCCCGACGACATTGGTGCCGTGACGTACCTATATCCGCGCTCGAGTATCGACCTGTTTTTCGACCTGGACCAACGTGCCCGCACACAAGCCCGTAATGGATTTGCCTCCGAACCCATCGCCGGCGCGTGGATCAGGGCGTGGTGCGATGCTGATAACAATCCCGGAACCGCCCGGGTTCCTTTAACGGACACGTTCACGGGTTTGTATCAATGGCAGGTGAACACGGATTTCCGGGGCCACTTCTCCTTGAAGAATCTATTCAAGCAGCTTGAGACCATCCAGGAAATTTCCTTTAGCGCGAATTACACATTTTCCTGCAGCGAGTTTCTGCCGCCGATCCTCGATCAAGGAGATTACGATACGACTCACGGCGGTTTGCATTTGGCTGTCCGCCGGACGCTCCGTCGGGCCAGTCCGGCTTCGGATTCGACAGCGGGTTCCCGTCCGAAGTCTTCTTTGAAGGAGAAAACCTGTTTGGCCTTCAGAACGTGAATCAGGGCACCCCGCTGTCCTTCGATCTCCAATCGCGAAAGATCGTCAGCGAAACCAGCGGCAAGACCTTGGATGTCCTCCTCGCCGCCGGTCGGCCCATGTTTGGCGATCAAAACGCCGTGTGCCCGCTCAATGTTATCGTGGCGGGCATTTATCCGGCCCAGAGCCCCGCGATCTTCCGGGGCTTCCGCGACAAAGTGCTCCTGAACACGGCCGTGGGCGCCGCGATGGTTGATGCCTACTACCGTGCCGCGCCGACGATGGCCCAGTACCTGCTCGAACACCGCACGGTTCTGGCAAGCGCCCGCTATGTAGCCCGAGGTTTCGAGTGGGTGATCGCCCACGCGGAATGGTTACTGGCGCTGGTGACGGCGATGTTGCTTTGGGGTTTTGGCCGGCGCTATTGGTTGCGGCGCAAAGCGGTCACGATTTCCGGCCTGATTTTGGTGGGTGCACTTGCCTTCGGCGCGCAACCCGCCCACGCGCTCTTGCTGCCGTACGACATTTCCGACTACATGGACAAGTCCAGCGACGTGATTTACGGTAACGTTACGTCGGTTGAGTCATACTGGACCGACAACAATACCCGGATCGTCACCGACGTGACCGTCTGCGTGAAGACCGCCATCAAGGGACAACAGAACGAAGGAGGACTGGTCCATTTCCAGTTGCCCACGGGCCGGGTCGGCGCTGTCGGCCGCTTCTCCCCCGACATCCCAAATTTCAAACGGGGGGAAGAAATCGTACTGTTCCTCCAATGCCAGGAGCGCGGCTTCATCATCATGGGCGGTGTCGCGGGGAAGTACGCGGTGAAGACCGACCCCCACACCGGCAAAAAGTACGTGCTGCCCACGTCCATCCCGGGAAAGACCCGGCTTGAAAAGGAAGCGCAGCGGATCCGTGTGGAAAAAGCTGCCGAGGGCGAAGACACCCCCGCGAAATCGGACACACCGGTTCGCGCCATGGTTCCGCTCGACGACTTTGTCAAGCACCTGCGGCGGTTGGAGCAAGAACAACCGGAGAACCCGAAGAAGGCGTAGGTTCGACTCTACACGCGATTTAGTTTTCGGCCCTCCGCGGATACGTGGGGGGCTTTTGATTTTTTGCGGCTTTGACGCCATTTCCGCGTAGAATCACCGTACCACCGAAAAGTGATCTTGCGGACTCCGAACCTACATAACCTCTTGCAATGGGAAGGATGAACCGTGTTTGCCGACGCGCTTCTGGGGAAAGAGGTTCGGGCACGCACAAATTGCATTGGGACATGGGGTCGGATAGACTGTGGCCTCTTCATTGGGCCGGCGAATGACGGACAATTTTCACGCGTCAACCTGGACCCTTGGCGGCGCGTTACTCCAGCGTTACAAAGGATTTCGGAGACTTACGGACGGCGTGCCGGACCACATGGAACTTCGGCGGCAGGAAAGCGTATCTGCCGTGCCGCCGACGGAAAACTGAGATTAGTGCTGTATGTAGCGGTCCCGCCCTTTGGGGATACCGCCCATAGTGGATAGGAGCCGGATACCGGTTTCAATGCCATTTTAGCCAACCCTCGCGGGGTTGGATCATCACGGAGGCGAACATGGTCAAAGGCCTGCTTATACGACAGGCATTCTTCCTTATCGATCTGGTGCTCGCCGTAGTGCTGGCTTTCGTGGTGTACAAGATTGCGGACCGCCAATTGGAGCGTGAACCCATCGCTTCGGCGCCCGTGGAAGGTATCGATTCCACCGGAACCGCACTCGATGTCGCCAAGGTCGGTCCGCTAGACGAATACCAAGTGATCGGATCCAGCGGGCTCTTTGGGCCCGCGGGCGATACGACGGTAGCGGTAGCACCGTCCGAAGAAGTCAAAATGGAGAAAGCCCCGCCGACGTTGAAGTTGCACGCCACGGCCGCATCCCCCGACCCCATCGATCCCTTGTCTACCGCGATCATTGAGAACAGTGCTGCGCCGACCGTCCAGAAGTTGTCAACATACTACCACGGCCAGCCGGTAACAGACGAGTTATACCTCGTAGAAGTCTATCCCCGGAAGGTAATCCTCGAGAATCGAACCAAGAATACGAAGTCGGAGTTGGACATGGAGGAGGCGACCGAAGAGAAGTCCCAAGGCACGTCGGTGGCAATGGCCCGGAATCAATTGCGAGGGCCGGTCCAGTTGGCGCAGAACACCGCCAATACCGTATCTCTCGATCGGAACGCCGTTGCCGAGGAGCTGGCGTCGTACGACTACGCGGATGTCGTCAATACGCTGAATCCCGAGATGGCTGAAGACGGCAACGGGAACGTGACGGGTATCACCTCCAGTAACTTTTCCAGTGTGCCCTTAGCGAAAGATATCGGATTGCAGGACGGCGACGTCGTCAACACCGTGAACGGAATCAAAATCGACAGCGACCAGAAGTTGATGGAGATATTCACGAAGTTTTCGAACGCGAGCACGTTCCGGTTGGGCGTTACCCGCAACGGTTCGCCCACGATGCTAACCTTCAAATTGGAGTGACCAGCGGAAGATGAGTGAGTTGACCACCCGATACCGGGTCTTGCGAAGGGGGAAATGGATGCGCTGGCTATTGGTCTTGTGGGTTGCCGCCGCGGTGGCGGCCCCCGTCGTTCGGGCTCAAGAGACAAATGACCGCGTGCCGTTCATGGCCGGCGCCACGCAGGCGCGTGACAATGGCGCGACCAAGGAAAAACGCGCCGAGCGCAAACGGCTGCGCGCTGCGGAGAGCGCGACCGCACCGACAAGGCGACGACGGCGCCGAATCAGCACCCGCCGAGGAAACCCGGGCGGCCGTGACGCCAACGGCGCCGCCTGCGACTACGGCCGAGACGCCGTCGCCCCCGTCGCAGCATGCGGCCATCGCCGTGCCGCGCCGGGCAACTGGTTCGAGCCCGGCGCCGTCCAACGAGGCCGGGGCGAATGTCACACAGGTGGGCACGCCGCAGGAAACGCCCGAATTGCCGGAGAACGAGTTTCGCCCGAAGACCGGTGAGCCGACGGACAAACCGATTCGAATCGACGTGGACAACCAGGATCTCGGAGTCGTTATTCAGATGTTGGCGCCCATGATTGGCAAAACCTTCGACGTCGACCAGCAAGTGGCCGCTCAAAAAGTGACCATCATCAGCCACAACGCGATACCTGCCGACATGGCCTATTACCTCCTGGATTCCATCCTGGCCTCGCGCGGCATGAAAATGGTCGAAACCCTGGACGGCAATCTCATCAAGATTCGCCCGGTTGGGGAGGACAACGACCAATCGCCCATCGTCGTCGATGGCGACAAGATGCCCAAAGGATACGACAACTACTCATTCCATATCGTGCAGGTGCAGCACGGCGATCCGGTCGAGTTGTCGAATCTGTTGAAGACCGTCGGGTCGAAGCAGGCGCAAGTGAACGTATACGCCAAGACGAACACGTTGATCCTCTACGACACCGCCACGGGCATCCGGAACATGCTGGAACTGCTCAAAGTCGTGGACGTCGCGGGCTATGACGAAGCGATCGAGTTTTTCTGGTTGAAGTTCACCCGCGCAGAAGTGATCGCGGACCAGATTCAGCAGGTGCTCATGGGCGGTGAGGGCGAAGGGCAACCCGGCGCGCCCACGCCGCCGAACGTGCGCACCCCGGCGACCCTGCGCGCACAACGGCAGATCGCGGCGCAGGCCGAGTCCACCGTTATCGGAGCCCAGTTGTCGCTCCGCATGGTTCCCGACGAGCGGCTGAATGCGCTCATTGTCGTGGCTTCCCAGCCGCTTATGGAGCAGGTGCGGGACCTGGTCGGCCGGCTCGATACCCCGACCGCACCCGATCGCGATAATTTCCATGTACGTGAATTGCTCCACGCAGACGCCGAAAAGATGGAAGAAGCGCTGAACAACATGCTCGGGGGGGTAACGCCCCGTCAAAGTGGCTCCGCCGGTGGCGGCGGACAGCAGGGCGGCGCCGCGAGCGCCGGCGCCGGCGAGGTGCAACCCTTCGAAAAGCAGGTGACCATTACCCGCTACGACCAAACCAACGCCTTGTTGATCGTCGCATCCCCGCAAGATTTCAAGGTGTTGGACAACGTCATTTCCCAGCTCGACGTGCCCGCGCGGCAAGTCCACGTGGAAGCGCAAATCCTCGAAGTGTCTGTCAACGACCGCCAGCGTCTGGCCGTGGAATCGGCCGGGCTTACGGCAAACGATTACTTCGCGCTGAATAATATCGTGAATCTCGCCAACGTGTTGACGCAGGGGCCTCTGGGCGCGCTGCAAAACTCCGAGGACATCCTCACGCTCGGCATCATTGACGACACGACCACCCTGACAATACCCGACGGCGCCGGCGGATTTCTGACTCAGGAGGTTCCGAACATTCCCCTGCTCCTGACGGCGCTTGGAGTCGCTGACGGCCCTTGACGTGCTCTCACGCCCCAGTCTCACGACGGTGGACAACGAAGAAGCGCACATCCTCGACGGTCAGGAAGTGCCGGTCATTAGCGGGTCGCAACGTCCGCTGGACAGCGGCGGCGGCAGTTTCGCGTCGAACAGCATCTTCAACCAGACCCAGCGGCGGGACGTCGGTATCCAATTGACCGTAACGCCCCAGATCAGCGAGGGCGACTACGTGTTCCTTGATTTGGAAGTCTCCGTGGAGCGTCCCATTCAAAGCACCGTGGGGTTGGATCCAAACCTGGTCGGTCCCACGTTCTCGAAGTCGGAAATCACCAATAAAGTCGTTGTGCGCGACGGATCGACGGGCGTTCTCGGCGGACTCATCAGTGAAAGCACGGACCGGTCCAAACGGCAAACGCCGCTCCTGGGTGACGTCCCGGGGCTCGGCTGGCTCTTTCGGCGCAAGGACGATCAGCGCACCAAACGGAATCTGGTCGTGTTGCTGACGCCCCATATCATGAAAGAAGGCATCGACTACGATCGGAAGACGCGAGCGGAAATCGACTACGCGGCCCGCGCGAACGCGGACGTACTGTTTGAAAAGGGCTTTATCAAGAAGATCTCAACGAAACATGATATGCGAAAGAACTATCGTCCAACCGAGGCGGCCATCAAGGACCTTCGTTCCGACGAGAAGTTCCAACGCGGGGACGTTCCGAAATAATCGTGGCTACCAATCGACCGACATTGCTTGGCGAAATACTCGTTGCCCAGGGCCATGCCCACCAGGAGCAGGTCGACGAAGGGCTCGAACTGCAGCGTATCCGTCCAAAACGCATTGGCGAGATTCTGATGGACGTGGGGTACGTGGAAGAAGACCATGTGCTCGAGGCGCTCAGCGAACAGTTCTCCATCCCGTTTGAAAAGGACATCCACGAGGCGCTCGATGCTTCGCTGACCACGAAGGTCCCCATCAACTTCATACGCGAATATCGCATGGTGCCGTACCGTAAGAACGGGACGGCCTTCTACGTCGCGCTGAACGATCCCGTGAACCTGCTGCCGTTGGACGATCTCCGGCTCTTGTTGGGTGGGTTGGTGCTGCCGGTCCTGTGCCGGGAGCAGGAAATCCAGAACGTTATTGACAGCTACTTCGATCAGCAGGGGGAAAACGCTCGTGACATGATCGACAACATCGTGCTCACCGGCGATGACGATGCCGACATCCCTTCCCTCGATGCATTGGAGTCGGAACGGGATCTGCTCGACCTGGCAAACGAAGCGCCCATCATCAAACTGATCAACCTGCTGATATCGGGCGCCGTAAAGGAACGTGCGTCCGATATCCACGTGGAACCCTTCGAACGGGACGTCCGGGTTCGGTACCGCATCGACGGGGTACTCTACGAGAAATTGTCCGTGCCCAAGTCCCAGCAGGCGGCCATTATTTCGCGTGTGAAGATCATGGCTAATCTGAACATCGCGGAACATCGCCTGCCTCAGGACGGCCGCATCAAGATTCGCTTGAGCGGGAAAGAGATCGACATTCGCGTATCTATCATCCCCGTCGCATACGGCGAGCGCGTCGTTATGCGTATTCTGGAAAAAGGCAACTTCCTCTTGGGGCTCGAAGAACTGGGAATGGACAAGCACGACTTCAAGCTCTTTAACCGCCTGATCACCAGTTCCCACGGTATCATTCTGGTCACCGGACCCACCGGTTCCGGTAAATCCACCACCTTGTACGCCGGCCTGCAACGGGTGAGTTCGCCCGAGCTGAACATCATCACTGTCGAGGATCCCATCGAGTATCAGATGCCGGGCATCGGCCAGATCCAGGTGAGGCCGAAGATTGGGCTGACCTTCGCGGCCGGACTGCGCAGCATCCTGCGCCAAGACCCGGACGTCGTGCTGGTCGGCGAAATTCGTGACTTGGAAACGGCCGACATGGCGATCCAGGCGTCGCTGACCGGGCACCTGGTGTTCTCCACGTTACACACCAACGACAGCGCCGGCGCGGTCACGCGTTTGGTGAACATGGGGATCGAACCGTTCCTCGTCAGTTCCTCCACCATCGCGATTATGGCGCAGCGTCTCGTGCGCAATATCTGCCCCCATTGCAAGGAAGAGTACGAACCCGAACTGGAGAGTTTGCTCGAACTCGGTCTCACCGAAGATGAAGCCCGGGGCAAAACTGCATTTCGCGGCACGGGATGCGACCGATGCCAAAACCGCGGGTACTTCGGGCGGACCGGAATTTTCGAATTGCTTGTGATGACACCCCGAGTTCAGGAACTTACCCTTCAGGGCGCGGACTCCAACGTCATCAAACGCGAGGCCAAACGCGAAGGTATGCGCACCCTTCGCGAAGACGGCGCGTCGAAGGTTTTCAAAGGTGTGTCAACCATCGAAGAGGTCATGCGCGTTACCCGCGATGACATGTTGATGGAAGTGACGGAGTAAACCGATGGCCGTCTACGAATACGAAGCCCTGGCGAAAACGGGCAAGGCGGTCCGCGGCATTATCGATGCGGACACGCCGGCGGCTGCGCGGCGCAAACTTCGCGAGCAGGCCCTCTATCCCACGCGCCTGGATGAAACCGTCACCAAAGGGAAATCGAACGGCCGGGAGGAAATCAGCGCCGGGTTCGGCCGGATTTCACAGCGCGATATCGCCATCATGACGCGCCAACTCGCCGTCTTGCTCCAAGCGGGCATGCCCCTCGTGGAAGCCTTGGGCGCGTTACTCGAGCAGACCTCGAATCCGCGGCTGCGGAAGAACATTTACGAGGTCCGCGATCGGGTGAACGAGGGCGTCACGTTGGCCGATTCGTTGGCGCCCCATCGCAAGGTATTTTCGGAATTGTATGTAAACATGGTACGGGCCGGGGAAACGAGCGGCGCGTTGGAAGGCGTTCTGTTGCGCCTGGCGGACATCATGGAGCGGCAGGTTCGCCTCCGAAACAAGATTGCCTCCATGCTCGCGTATCCCATTCTCATGGCGATGGTCGGTGCCGGCATCATCACGTTCATGATGGGATTCATCGTTCCCAAGATCGTGCAGATCTTCGAGAAACAGCAGCGTGAACTTCCCCTGGTGACGACCATCATGATCGCGACGTGCACCTTCATTCGCGAATGGTGGTATCTCATCGTGCTGGCCATCGTCGGGAGCTACGTGGCGTGGCGGTTCTGGGTGTCTCGCCCCGAGGGCCGCCGCCGTTGGGACGGCATCAAACTGCGTATGCCCGTGTTCGGCATACTCTACGTCAAAATCATCAGCGCCCGGTTTGCGCGTACCCTCGGCACGATGCTGCAAAGCGGGTTGATCATGATGACGGCCCTCGACGTGGTGAAAAGTGTCGTCGAAAACAAGGTCGTCGAAGGTTCCATGGATGATGTGAAAAGCGGGGTCCGGCGCGGACGCGATCTCTCGCTGCCGTTGAAGGAAACCGGCCTCTTCCCACCCATGTTGATCCACATGGTGGAGTTGGGGCAGCGAAGCGGCGAACTCGAAAACATGCTGATTCGCGTGGCCGACACCTACGACGAAGATATCGAAATAACGGTAAACGGTATTGTGAGTTTGCTGGAACCGCTCATGATAGTCGTGATGGGAGCCTTTGTGGGGTTCCTGGTGTTCTCTATTCTGCTGCCCATATTCGACATGAGTTCCGGCATCTGAGAGGAGAGGTCTTATGAACGCGAAACGTCAGACACAAGCGGATCGATCGGGGCGATCGGCTTCCCGTGCCGCCGAGGCGGGGTTCACCCTGATTGAATTGATGGTGGTTATTGTGATCCTGGGGTTGCTCGCTGCCGTGGTCGTGCCGCGCTTCATCGGCGCCACCGATGAAGCGAAAGTCGCCGCCGCCAAGACGCAGGTGCATGCGTTTCGCATGGCGTTGGATATGTACAAGTTGAAATTCGGCAACTATCCGAAGACGGCCGAAGGGCTGCAGGCGCTTATCAACAACCCGAAAGAAAATCTTCTGCAGGAAGAGAATATTCCGAACGATCCCTGGGGGAATCCCTACCAATATACATGCCCCGGAAGCAACGGGCGAGACTACGACCTGGTGTCGCTGGGTCAGGATGGCACGCCCGGCGGGACCGGCTACAACGCCGATATACAGAGCTGGAATCTCCAGGCAAAAAGCGATTGACAAGCGAATAGCTGAAGAAATGCGAGCGACTCGATGGGATTTCGCAACGGTACGAGGAACGACTTCCATTCGGTGAGGAATTACCGGAAGGG
The DNA here is from genome assembly GCA_963745075.1 of Candidatus Hydrogenedentota bacterium. Taxonomy (GTDB): domain Bacteria; phylum Hydrogenedentota; class Hydrogenedentia; order Hydrogenedentales; family SLHB01; genus JAHDWY01. Next base: position 68,912 of record CAVUWV010000003.1, read on the forward strand.
CGGTTTTACGCTCATCGAGCTGGTCTTCGTGATTTCGCTCATCGTTGTGGTTTTGGCGATTGCCATGCCGAAACTCATGCCCGTCTTCGCCTTCAGCCAGTTGGAAGGCTCCGCCCGGCACATTGCCAACTATGGACGTTCCGTCATCGCCTATTCGACCTTCAGTCAGGAACCCGTAACCTTCCGATTCGATTTCGAAACCGGCGAATACTGGACGTTGCGATGGGTTGAAAAACCGGACGAGAGCATTTTCGAAGGATCCGATCTTGCCGTAGAAAACCAAACGTTCGATCTGAACGCGGAAACCGCACTGCAACTCACCAACCAGCAGGGGGTAACCCCCGAAGTGCGCGCGCAACAAACGCTCGAATTCGAACGCCAATTGGATCTCGCCTTCCGCCACTCCCTCGAAGCGCGGGCGAAAAACGTGCCCAAAGAGGGGATGTTGTCCGACATCAATCCGCTGGAGAAGTTTGATTTCTCCCTGCACGACGACGAGGAGGAGGAAACGCGCGAAGAAGTGGAAACGTCCACGTTGACGCGCACGGCGCTTCCGGAAGGCATCTCGATGAAGTCCATTCGGGTGGGGGAGAAGAGTACACCGAGGGCAAAGTCGACGTTGAAGTGACGCCCGTCGGGCTTACGGAGGAAGTCGAATTCGTGCTTCAGGGTTCGGATGGAGATACCTACACGGTCGCCTGGGACCCCATCACCGGGGGCGCGCACCTTTCCCAGGGTGGAGGAGATTCCGCCTTATGACGCCGCAACGCCGAGACGCCGCAGGGTTCACCCTGATCGAGGTCATGATCGCGATGGCGGTGCTGGGCTCTGCGTTGTTTATTCTGCTGCAAACCCACCACGGCGCCTTGCGAAATCACATTGAAATGCGCGACGAAGTGCTGGTCCGGAATCTCACGGCGCTCGCCGTCGGCATCGCCGAAGTGGAAGTGTCTGCGGGCAATCTGTCGGACTCCGACGACTTCGGCGACCGCTACCCGGACTTCAAATACTCGTTTGATGCCCAGCCGGTAGGCGAGGGGTATCCGGCACTTTACGATGTCCTCGTGACGGTGGAAGGCCCGAACGTGGACCGGGAGATTCATACCTTCATG
>CAVUWV010000004.1:0-58167 GCA_963745075.1 Candidatus Hydrogenedentota bacterium
TAACATCGCCGGGCTCGATTGCCCAGTAGTATAGGGTTTTGATGGCTACTCGCACGTCGCTGTTCGTGTACTTGGCCGTGAGCGCTGCAATTTTGTTTAGCACACCGTTGTCCGTTCGGCGTAATCCCAATTCGCCGTTGTTCCAATATGGTCACCAGTTCCTCGGCCGTATAGGGCCGAAAGAATCGCCTCGGGCTGAAGGGTGCTTTGAATGCTTTCATCCAGTGTCGTTGCCCAGCGCGGATTGTTGCTGAGAAGTACCGCCATGTATCCGGCGGGAGAACGGCTAAGGTAGATACACAGGATCTCCTTGGTTTTATCCTTTTCCGAGAGTAAATCCACTTCATCCAAAATCACCGCCATCTTCCCCGGGTATTTCGCTTCGAATCGCTCAACGAGCTCAGAGAATGAAAGGCCGCGCGGGAACGCCCAAGAAATGTGCCAGCAGGCGAGTGCTGGTGTTGTGGAGCCGGCAATTGCCGTACAGTACGTTTAAACCGCGCTCCTGGAATAGCCCGGCGAGATACCGGAGGCTCAGTGTCTTGCCGCTTCCCCTGCTTCCCACGATCAGCATGTGGTTCGCAATATGGGTCCGATCATATCGGAGAAGGGCGTCGATTACGGGCTTGAGCTCATTCCGGAAAAGCGGGTGGGAGGGGAGGTAATTGAAGTCAAAAACGCGCAGATTCGGATTCGTTTGAATCCCGTCTTAGCCGGTACTCCTTATCCCGGAGATAGTGTTCGATGTCCATACGCGTAAACCTCGCTGCACGGTCAAAGTGAAGCAGGTTTAAAAAGGTTTACGCTCTTCCCCTCTCACATAGCCATTCTGCCGTATTCGAATCGGTGATCAGGTAGTTCACGAATCGATGCTCCAATGCCACGCGAATCGCCTCCACCTTATCCTCACCGCCAGCCACGGCGATGACTTTTCGTTGGGACCTAACGAGTCTCTGCAGATGGTCAATTTCTATGCCGTCCACGAAATAAGACAAGCGGGGTATTTTTCCGGAAACATCCATCCCTAGTGGATTGTAGGGTCTGTTACACTTCCCCAATTACGTGTTGTTTCTTGAGCTCCTCCGATCGAATGCCATGGCGCTCCAAAATCTTGATGTATGAACCAGCGTTCGGTCCAGACCTGCATGAACCGATCCCAACTATGGCCACGTGGAGATTTGCGGTACGTCTTTCGATCGTCTGACGGCAAAGCGCGTATGATGCGCCCAATCTGAATCCTTTCTCAGAGTTTCGGGGAGCGGTTGCACCGCGAAAACGGTGGCATCCTCGCCTTGTGCTCCAGTTTCCCCTGCTAACCATTTGGCGGCAAGCATTCCAACCAGACAGAATGGGGACTGGTCTATGAGCTGATCAACCTCCGTCTCGACGGTCAACTTCGTGATCTGATTCCCAGACCACCGATTTGGCGAGAGAGCAAGTATGATGTCGCGAATGGTCGCGCCGCAGCTAATGCCAACCCGACAACCGGGCTTGATTAAACCGGATTCGCCCTCGATATGGCGCGCTGCTGAATCCGCTAGTTGCCTCCGGAAGCAGGAAGAATCCCGATCTCGCTTCGATGTAATTATCGGAAAGACCGCTGCGTCTATCAGGCGATATCGGTCTTGTAGTTGCACTTCTAACTGCTGTTCTCTAGGTAGCTGTATAATTACTTTTATGATGTTATTTTCTCGTGCTTCCCGGAGAAGACGGGACGCGGTGGCCTTGTTAATCTTCAGCTTTGCGCCAATCGCTTCAAGCGTGGGCGGGGCATCCGAGGCGAAGCGCATTTGCGCAACCAACGCAGCTAGGAGACGGCGATCTTTTGGCAATTTCTTTGGCATAACGCAAGATCCTCGAGCAGCTTTAGTCCCGGTTTGTCTTCGCAAGTACAATTGCCCAAATGAAATCCAGTTTCTATTATAGCATTTATCGTCAGGAAATGTGATTTGTTGCTAAAATGTTTCCAGAACGAATACTAGCACGTATGAGCTGCAAGAGCGCGCTAAACTCAATGATTATAGTAAGCTGTCGTGGGTTACATGGTTTGTGACGTTTCGAGCGCAAATCGCCGAAGTGCTAGCGACAAACAGCAAATTCATTGACAGTTCAGACATCGTGATTTATCATGGAAGGAGGTGAGAGGCTGCGATCTTACCGGCCTTGACCATCCAGCGGAAGGACGCGAAGAATTGGCGCAGCGAAGGATTATTAAATGCCACGCGTCCTTTTCACTTGTCGCATAGTAAAGCCCTTGCGTGGCGCGGCTACGCCACGGAAGGGCAAGACCTCTGGTCTTGACACCGCCCCAGCACTGTTTAACCGTGAGCCGTATCTGTCCCTGAGGGATCTGACAATTTACCAGATCCCTCCACCGTGGTCAAGGGCGGCGATGGCTCCATCTGCTTTGATTGGAGAACCGCCCCATGCGCCACCCAATCCGCAGCCGTGAATCTAACCCCCGACCGCGTCCGTTTCGTCGTTGTGAGTCAAATCTGAACGCAAGCGTGGGGCGTACCACACCCAGTGGTACAGCCTTTGTCTTCAGTGACTTACGACTCACTTCAGGCTGGTTTCACGCCGTCCCGGGTTCCTCACGCGAACGGTCTACTATCAAACGACGAATTTGCCGAGGTTCTCTAACTTTCTCCGTGTGGTCCACCGTAATCATTGCCGAACATCCGTTGATGGTGCTCAAGAGCACTGCTGATGTCGTCCGGCATATCGTTTTTCGCCATCCAAATCCCCACAATACTATCCCGATCAATCACCATATTCCGATCCTGCAACTTCCCCCACCTCGGAGCCGTCCACCACCAGTCAACGCGACTAGTGTGTACAAGACCCTTTTGCCATAGCGCTTGGGAGGAAGAGCAATGACAAGGAATCACGATGATGAAGATGGGAGGCGGAGCAAGAAGAAGCGGCGTCGGAAACGGTGCTCGCGTCCCAGAGGGCGGAAGGGAAAGCCACCCCCTAAATTGACCGAGGAAGAGCGCGCTCGCGTGTGTGAGCTTCTGCAGAATTTTGAAAAAGACCCTCGCCCTATCTTGGAGTACGGAGAGAGCGTGCTGAATAGAGACCGCCGTCGATTCTTGCTCATCAAACAGGACAAAAAGGACATTCTAGCCAAGTATGCCTGGCGGGTCAGTAAATACAAGCCGAGATTCTTGGAAGCCCAGAACCCTTGGGCATACATGAAAACGACGGTTCGCCATTGCGTGTATGACCACGTGCGCCGGCGCAAGTTCAAGGTTAACGTCACATTTCGGCCGCGCGCACGAATCAAGTCCTTGATCAAAAATCTGCGTCTCAACGGTGCAGAGATCAAGGAAAAGACGCCTAAGGGGGAAAGAAACGAAGCTTCAAAATGTGGGTCACTGCGGGCCAGGCTGCGGATCTGCGCGATGATCCACGGGTCGAGTCATTAACGGTAGAGTTTGACGGCCGTTATAACGAACCCATCGATCCCGACAATGACGTGCCGGACCCGGATCAACCACATTTGCACTGGCAACGACACCACGACGTGGATGCTGCGTTCGCGGAACTTAAACGAGAACTGCCAAAGCCGGCGCGGGTTCTTGAGCTCCGCTTTCTGCAGGGTAAGGGATGGAGGGAAGTCGCCAAAGAAATGGGTCTGTCAATTCGACAGTGTCAAAACCTCCTTCGCAGGGCCATTAAGTTTCTGAAGGAGAGGTTTCCGGAATTGGGCGAGTACTAGTGTATTGACTCATGCTGTTGGGAACTTATCCAACGATAGCCTTCCTGGCGCGTTGGTATTTTTCGAGGATGTCTTCGGCTTTGGCCGTCCAGGTAAATCGTCGTGGATGGTCGTTGTGTTTCTAATATAGTCGTAGATGGCGTCCTTGAGTTCTTGAACGCTCTTGAAGACGCCGCGGCGGATACGTTTGTCGGTGATTTCGCCGAACCAGCGTTCGACGAGGTTCAACCAGGATGAACTGGTGGGCGTGAAGTGCATGTGGAAACGCGGATGCTTGGCGAGCCACGCTTCACCTTGGGATGTTTGTGCGTGGCGTAGTTGTCGGCGATGCAGGTGGAGGTCCAAATCTGAGGCGTCTGATGGTCAATCAGCCTGAGGAACTTGAGCCATTCCTGGTGACGGTGTTTGGCCATGCAGGTCGCCGATCAGCTTTCCCTCGGCCAGTTCCAGCGCCGCGAACAGCGTCGTCGTGCCGTTGCGCTTGTAGTCATGGGTCATCGTTCCGCAACGGCCTTTCTTGAGCGGCAGGCCCGGCTGCGTGCGATCCAGGGCCTGGATCTGGCGTTTTTTCGTCGCAGCACAAGCACCAATGCATGCTCGGGCGGATTCAGATACAGGCCGACCACGTCGGTAGTCTTCTCGGTGAAGTGTTTGTCATTACTCACTTTGAAGGTCCGGACTCAGATGCGGTTTAAGCGCCGTTGGCTTTCCAGACCCGTTGGACCATCGAACTGCTCACACCCAAGTGTTCGGCCAGCGTACGCGTGCTCCAATGGGTGGCGTTTTCCGGCTTCTTCTGCGTCGTGGTTTCGATAATCCGGCGGGCTTGCGCGTTTCGCGTGGTGGGTTTCCGTCCGCCCCGAGGCGCATCCTTTTCGATGCCGCTCAGTCGGCGCTCGGAAAAGCGCTGGCGCCATCGCCCGACGGTATCTCGGCCGACACCCACTTCCAACGCGATATCCTTGTTAAGCCATCCCTGCGCGGCAAGCAACACGATCTTCGGCGCGGGTCACAAGGCGAACGGGGGTCTGCTTGCCCCGCGCCCATCTCTCCAAAATAGCCCGCTCCCTTTCGTTCAGCGTAATCGAACCAGCAAGTTTCAGGGCATTCATCCTCCTTTATTAGATGAATACCTCAACAATAACAAAAGTTGCATCAAATATGAGTCAATACACTAGTTTCAGTCCGAACGGGCCTCCTACGTGGCCGGGGAGTTCCGATACGGTGCCCAGGTTGAGTCTGTATTACACGGGGTGGGGTGCGTTAGTGCTCCACCCCGAGCTTCAACTTGGGAGACCAACAATGGATAAAGAACCTGCCGATCTCGCCGGCCGTCGCCTCGAACGCTTCATCCGGCGAGATCGCGTAATCGACGAGGAATTCGGCCACGAATTCTCTGCAGAAGTGGGCTCGGACAGTCTCGTGTCATTTGATGGCACCGTGGAAACCGTCGAGCATGCAACTCGCAAGTTATTGCCTTGTAATCATCTGTACCAGGTAGGCCAGTCGTTGGCCCAATGCGATGCTTGCAGCAAGGCCAAGAAAAGGCCCGTCTACGTCTGCAGAGACAGTTGCTCAATTGTGTGTCCGGTTACGGGCTCGGTCCTATGTTTACGTTGTTCCCGTCTTGGACCTGATGGCCGCCGGTACAGCCCCGATGGTTTGAAACAAGCAAAGAAGATGGGGCTGTTCGAGCCGCACTCCTCGCGCGGAACTTCGTTGCCCTCAATAAATACGCGGTGCCGCGGCCTACTGTCGTGGCTTCTGAACTGGTGGTAGTAGACATGTTCCGCGTTTTAGGCATGCCCCCGCAATCCCGCCCAAACGTAGGCGAACTTCGCCGTAAGGTGACCCAGGAACTGGGTGTCGGCCCGTCCGATCCCATATACAAGGATCTGGAACTCCTCGAAGCACACTGGAATGACCGCTTGTATGCCCACGTAAAGCGTGCGCTGGATAACCGTATGGCGGCCCGCAACGCGATACCCCGCGTTGGCGACCGCATACCGGCACCCGAGACGTTGATTGGCGAACTCCTCATTGCGATCTTCGTGACCCTGACCGGTAACCCCGCACCCGTATGTATCTCGCCGGACCGGTTGGTATTACACACGCTAGTCGCTGGCCTTCCAGGCATGGGAAAGACGTTCTTTTGCCGTCTACTGCTGACCATGATCGCGGCAGCGTGTCCCCACGTGCGAATCCTTATCTTCGACCCCAATCGCTCTTACGAGACACTCTGTAGCGACCCATGGATTTGGCTCTCGGTACCGTGGGATGGCATCAAACTTGGCCCTTTTGTCCCCCCACCGGGTTATCCGCTTGATCGCTGGATCTCGGAGAAGGTGGACCAATTCTGCCGTGGTGAGTTGATGGCCAGCCGATACCTCTTTGCCCGACGCCTTGACGAACTCATTGCCGAGGCGCGCATGCGCGCGGATCCTTCCGGGGCATTTGTTTATCCCGCATTTGATGACGTACGGGAGAATCTAACCCGCAAAAGATGCCCATCCTGGAGCCCGGAAGAACGGTACCGGCAAAGCCTTTTGAATGTCCTCGATGGCCGTATACGAACTTCGGGTTCTGTCTACAATTGCTCCACCGGTATGGAATCGCTCCTGACCGACACTCGTGCTCGTATTTCCACGGATGGCCTGGCACCGCTGCAAAGTCTGGAGTTCCTGGTCACCCACCTTATTCATTACGCATGTCGCCGTCGTGCCGTTCAGCCATTGGTCGAGCCACCACAATTGCATACGCTCATCGTCATCGAGGAAGCCCAGACGCTGCTTCAGAAACACGGGGACAATATCGCGTACTACCAAGAATTGCTGCTAAAAGCCCGGGCACTGGGTGTTGGATTCATATTCGTTTGCCAGGACATCAGCCGCATCGATCCGATTGTCTTGGCAGCATGTTCTAACCTCTTTGTCTTCGGGCAAGCCAGCGCCGACGACAAGCACACATGCCAAAAGCCATTGGACCTCTCTCCCCGCGAAACCGCCTTGCTCAGTGAACTCAACGTCGGCGAGGTGTTTATTCGTCTTATTGGGCACCCGACCTTCCCCTGGCCCTTCCTTGCGAGGATTCCCGATGTCCGGCTTACCTGAAGACAGCATCCGCATTCCTTCATTCGAGGATTTGCAGGGGCTTGTGGTGCCCCTTACACCGCTCGAGCCACCCCCAGCACCCATGCCACGCGATACGCCAAAACGGGTACGTCCCACGGCACACGGACCTTTGCGCGAGGAGTTCCTGAGGCCGGATGCGGAACGTTTTCTTCGCCACGCCGCCGAGCCTCACCATCGATGGATGACCTTGGGCGAACGGTGGGCCGAACTCGGCATACCGTCCGGAAGCGTGCAGAAACGCATTCTCGACGATCTTCGGCGCCAAGGCCTGATCCGGTTGGAGCGTAAAGGCAGGGCGTATCAGGTCCATCTGTACAAGAAGGCGTATGAGCATCTTGGGACTCCCCCCGCCCAAGGGAGAAGGCGTCGGGGGCACCAGCCACGTACTCGCGGTAAAGCAAATGACGACCGTGCTCAAACGGCGCGGATATGAGGTCCATATAGAGCGACAGGTCGGCAGAAGCAAGAAGCGCGTGGACATCGTCGCCTACGGAAAGGATCGGATTATCGGATGCGAAGTCGGCCTCAGTGACGTACGCCAGGAGTTAAAGAATCTTCGCGAAGACCTCGAGGCCGGGGTTCTTGATCTGCTGCTCTTCGTGACGACGGACAAGGCCTTGCTGGAGAAGGTTAAGAGGCTCGCCGCGAAAGACCCGGTCGTGAGCAAACACCTGCATCGGGTCAAGTTCTATTTGCTTGACGAGGAAACCGAATCATGAAGAAGAACGTCGGGCGTCCTGCGACGCGTCGCCATTCTCGCCGCCTTTGCATGGGCCTATGACCACTTTGTCATCAACGGAAGTCTTTTCTTATGGAATCCAGCGATTCGGGAGTCCCTGAAATGGCTGCTCTATGCAGCCGTTGCATGGGGAATCGTCACGCTTTTTGCCGATCGCATTGGACAGGACACGAACCCGAGGGAGGATAACAACAATGAGCCAAAGTGAAACGAATCCCGCCGTGATGGAACCACCGGCGGCCGCACCTGCTGGTGAGGACTACACGCCGCGCGTCCTTTATTCATGCCGATCAATCTCAGGAAAGCGGGAGTCCAATCAGGACGTGGCGCTGATTGCGCAGATTGTCAGCCAAGACGGCGCCCCGGTCACGGCCGCAGTGGCATGCGATGGCATGGGCGGGCATAAAGCGGGCGAACAGGCATCGCATCTGGCCGCGCACGACAGTCTGGCGATGCTGATGTCCAAACTGCTTGGGTGTCCTCTTGAGGATCTCGACCGGGAGTTGCCCGCACTGCTTTTGGAGGCTTTCCAAAGCGCCAACATCGCGGTAATGACCGATGCCGCGAAGAACCCAGCCTGCCGCGATATGGGAACGACGATGGTGATGGCGGTACTTGTGGGTACCACGTTGTACGTCGCCAACGTTGGGGACAGCCGAGCCTACCAATACCATGAGGAGACCCTTGAACCGCTCACGCGTGACGACAGCTTTGTCCGACTCCTTATCGACCTGGGGCAGATTTCCGCCGAGGAGGCGGAAAACCACCCTCGCGCCAATGAAATCATCCGGTGCATCGGCTCCGTCGACGCCCTGGACGATTTCGGTGTCACGATTCATTCCCTTGAGGCGGGCGACTGCATCATCTTGTGCTCGGACGGCCTTTGGAAGTACGGCGAGGAGGACATCCCCGCTACGTGCTCGTGGTTGTCCGCGCAGCCGTTTACTCCCGCCAGTCTCAATCAGGCGACCAAGAACCTGACAGACCAAGCCCTGGCGCGGGGTTCAGATGACAACATCTCGGTCGTCCTGATTTGGCTCGAACCCACATCGACGGAACCGTTGTATGAGGTATCGGACAACTCGGATCCAACATCCCTGAAGGAGAACTAACCATGGCAAGCGGAAAGTGTCACGATTGCGGCGCCTCATTCGGCAAGGGCGCAAAGTTCTGCAAAAAGTGCGGTGTCAACTTAGTCAAGGAAGATCCTGCAGACAGCAGCACTGAAGTCCTGACCGACGCCGCCCTCGATGAACTCGAGGAGACCCCGTGTAAACCCGACACGTCCGAATCCGAAGCATCTGACCTTTACGTGGTTACGGAAGCGCACGGCGATCTCTTTGAGGATGCGGTAGCCGCTCCGCCGGAAAAACCTCGCGGCGGCAGCGTCACTATGACTGTGCGCAACGGATTGGCGGCTGGCCGGACCCTCCGTATTCCTGAAGGTGCCAAACTCGTTGTTGGCGCCGGCGCCGACGCCGACCTCACGCTTAACGATGAACGCGTTTCGCGCAAGCACTTGGCGCTGCGCGTGGACGGTGGAAAGCTTCTGGCTGAGGACCTTGGCAGCACCAACGGCACCTTTCTCGCCGTCACGACTCCGCGCGAACTTTACCCCGACGATGTCATCGTTCTTGGTAGCACCCTGCTGCAGGTGGGAAAGGAGTGATCCCAATCATGGCTGTTCGTCTTACACCGGGAAGCACCATAGGCTCTACACAATTCACAGACACGTCAGCAAGGGCGGCGAGGGGGATGTGTACAGAGGCCGTTCGCGTCGACGGCAGACCCGTGGCGCTGAAGCAATTGAACTTCAGCGCCTCGGACCCGCGCAACAAAGAATCTGCTCGAACGTGCATTGCGGCTCAAACGGCTCATTGGCATACGTTCTCCCTTCGTGTGCGAAGTATATGACGTCTTCATTCACGATGACCTCGTATACATCGTGATGGAATGGGTGACAGGCCTGTCCCTTGAGACAGGTGCTGGCGGAAAGTAGGCCTCTCTCCTATGGACTGGCTCGTACCCATTATGCGTGACGTGCTCGTGGGACTCGGTTGGCTGCACGATTTGGACATCGTTCACCGGGATGTGAAGCCAGCCAACATCATTGTGGTCGGAGGCAAATCGGAGATCCGGGCAAAACTCGTGGACCATGGGATTATGCTGGATCGGGGACCCCCGCCTCACATGCAAGGGCGGCATTATTGGAACCCCCGAATACATTGCGCCGGAGATGGTAAGATGATCTGGGCGTGGAAGACGAGGTGGACGGCCGGGCCGACCTCTATTGTGTCGGGACGACGCTCTTCGAATTGCTCACAGGAACGTTACCGTTTCCGGAACCGGGATGCCCCATCCGCCGCACATTCGTGGAACGCCTTTTTGCGCCGGAGCGACCCTCGGTACGCGACTACGTCGAAAAGATTCCGGAGCCATGGACCGGTATATCCAGCGTCTGATGAGCCTGAGTCCCGATGACCGGCCTTCGACCGCTGCGGAAGCGTGGGAGGAACTGCAGTGGGCGGTAGACGAATCCGGAGAGACCGTGCCACCACCGGATAGCCCCGTCCGTCGGCCCGTTCACGAAGTCCGATGCTGCCGTACCATGCCTCACCGTCCAATCCGGCCCGCTGGCGGGAACGGCCATTTCCGTTCCCATAAGCGGCCTTACCCTCGGCCGGGCGGCGTTGAACCCCGAGGACACGCGTATTTCCCGCTTCCATATCCGGGTCCGGCCGACAAAACGTGGGCTTGTTGTGCGCGACCAGCGCTCCTTAAACGGTCTTATCTATCGGGGTAAGCGATTGAGGCGTGCAGTGCTGCCACCAGGAGAATCCCTCTTGGTGGGGGAAACAACTGTTCGGTTCAGCGAATAACCAATAAGGGGTAACCATTATGGCGACTCAAAGACATTCCAACACGCGGCGCGAGACCGTAAGAGCCGCGTATCCCTCCATCTCAAAGTCCCAGGCGCCCCGTTCCCAAACCCCGGTCCGGATTGCATTCGTCATCCTACTCGATGCCACCGGATCAATGGCGACTGCGATCGAGGCGGTGATAAGAGCCCTGCGTCGCATGGTCGATGTCTTCATGACGTCGCAGGTCATTCCCACGCTGGGGCTCGTCGTCTTCCGCGACGAGACATACGGTGAGCGTCCAATCGTGCTCCCGTTGGGAACCAGTGCAGAGGAGATATGCGAATTGCTGAAGACTACCGAAGCCTACGGCGGAGAGGACGCTCCCGAGTCATCCCTGCTCGCGGTGATGCGCGCCCTGGACCAGTTGCAACGCGCCGAGCCCGGAGCAAAGAAGATCATCCTGCTCATCACGGACGCACCGCCTCACGATCCGGAAAGAAGCGACATCGGAAATCTCGTAACGGCTGAGGTTGTCCGGGAGGCACTGACCGACCAGCAGGTTCTATTCTTCGCCTGCACGCCCACAATCGAGCCATACAAGAGCTTTGCAAACCTGACCGGCGGTACGCTCTTCCCGCTACAGAAGGACATGGACGAGGATACGTTCAAAGACCTGCTGGTAGACGTGGCGCACCAGACGGTGAAAACGGTTCGGCATTCGGGACCGGTCATTACCGATGAAGCGCTCGCCTTGATGAAAAATCTGGACACAAGGGAACGACAATGAGGCAGCGGCGTCTATGCTTATGGTGTTTCACCCGCTTCAAACCGTCGAAGCAGTGCTGCCCAAAATGCGCAAAGGCGATCATTCGGCGCATTGGGGACCGCTTTGATGTCCTGTCTTGCATCGCGCTCCACGAAGACCAGGCTTCGCTTCGGTGCTGGGATCGAATAAACCACCGGGAGGTGTTCGTTCGTGTCGCGCGTTCGGACGCTTCCCCAAGTACTGTCGGCGCCATGACCACAGAGGCAATTGTTCTGCGGCAACTCGCGGGCGAGCCCGGAGTCCCGGCGTTTGTGCATGCGGGAAAACTGCGCGAGACAGACGCCGTGTATACGGTACAGGAGTTCGTGACTGGAGTACCCCTGGAAAAGGCGCTGAGGAAAGTTTGCCCAGCGACACGCGCGGAAATTCTTCTGGACGCGATTGCGCCAGTCGCGGCCCTGCATCGCCAGGGTTTTGTGCACTGCGCCATTTCGCTCCATCATTCTCTCCTGACACCCGACGGACAGGTGGTCTTGCTGGATTTCCGCCAGGCACGGCGCGAGGGCCAGCCATCCGCAGGAACAGGCGTTACCGGATATGCCGCCCCGGAGCAGTGGAATCCCATGCGGCTGGTCACGCCTGCCACGGACGTCTTCGCGTTGGGCGTGTGTCTGTACGTTGCGCTCGCGCATCACTGGCCCTATGGCAAACGAAAGACCAACAGCGCACGCGCCAGGACGGCGCCGCCCCGGAAACCGTCCGAGCTTTGCCCTAACATCACTACCGACCTCGATGACGTCATCCTGCGCGCCCTCGCATTTGAACCGGAGAGGCGATACACCTCCTTGGATGAATTCCGCCGTGCACTCATGACTTCGTTTGGACCGGACACAGTCCCGGACGCTTTTGATTGCACCTTTCCGTCTCGCTGGCAGGGCGCCATGGCAGCCGTGGGACGGACAGCGTATCGCGCGGCGCGGGGTATGTTGATTGGTGCTTTGTGGACTGTGCGAACGGTAGGAGAGCCGCTCCCGCCGTGGCACGGTGGGCGTTGAGCCATCCCGGAATGGCACTTGTGGGCACCGTCGCTGCTGGAGTCGCGCTATTGCCGCTGGTACTGCGTCCTGAGGGCGATACATTGAGGCCGGAGTCCGCACGGAACTCGCACCGAGAGCGCGATCGTGTCCGCCGCGTTTCGCGACGACGTCGCAGCGACTTCGACTCCGCCTTCCGCCAGCATCCTGCGAGTACTCACCTGGCCCCCGGCGAAAGTCTATTGCGACGGGGAGTTACTTACCGAGGCTCCCAGCCCCGAGACATTTGCAATGCCAACTGGAGAACAAAGGATTCTCTTGGTATCCACGCGCGGTGAGCAGCGGCAACTTACATTCACGACCCAACCGAGCCGTAAATATGTGACTCGAGTATAACTTCGACACCAACGAGCTGAACGTGGAGGAGCGAGCGCCATGAAACAGTCATCCAAACATGCAATCCTCCTGATTCTGATCGCGATTGGGGTGGGTTGCGCGACGTACGATATTCCATACGCGCATCTGCTCCCGGGGTGTGTAGCGAAGAATACGGCTGTGCAAGCAACTGCCAGTCCATCCCCGGCCGTCCGGGTAGCAGCACCGAGCGCAACGGTGACACAGCCACAAAAAGACCCTGGAAATCATGTATCTCGTGGTAACGCGATACCACCCCATCCCGCAGTCGAGGTTAAACCCTTGGCGTCACCGCCGGTTCGGCGATCCTTCGAACGAGACCCCACAGATCTCGACAGAGAACGGCCCAAGACACCGAACGATCATGTTACTGATGCCCGGCGCATCTTCGAATCGGGAAATCGAGAAGACCCTCACGCGCAATCGGCGGAAGCGATTCCGATACGGCCTACTATCCAATCTCCCGCAAAGGACATTCCGTACTGGGCCGGCCACGAAGAAAAACCGGACGATGACTTGGCAAGTACCGGATCAGGGGATGGGCCGCATCATGCGCGATTATCCGAAGGGCCTGCGTTGGTTACGTGGCCAAGCCCCGCTCTGCTGCCTCCCGTCGTGAACGAAATGTGGCGTTTGTATCGGGAGTTTGAGTTCGAGCCGGTGATCGAGTCGGCAATGGAATTCGCAGCTCGGGAGACATCGCACGGGTACTCGCTCGCCACGGCGTACATGCTGGCAGCGGCATCGGCTCATCTCATAGGAGACTCGACTCGCGCGCGGCAATTCTTGGCTTTGTCGTGGGCCGTAGATCCCGGCGTGCTTCCGGACCCGAAAGTTTTTCCCGGCACGTTTTGCAGGCTGCACGGTTCAGTAAGTCGACAACATTCTTCTGAGGTGTCCACCTCGAGAGGATTCGAGCTATCGATGAATGTCCTTGACCGGTGCGGTGATCCAGGGCATCTTGCGGAACGCTGACAAACTGGAGATGGAAGAAATGGAATTGATGACGCGCAAGGAAGCGGCCGAGAAGCTGAGGATCGGCGTGCGCACCCTGGACCGGCGGCTCGCAAGCGGTGAATTGAAGTGCTATCGCTTGGGGGATGGGTCGCGCGCCCCCGTCCGGATTTCCGAGGAACAACTGCGCGCATATCTGGACGATGGTGCCTGCACAATCCGGGGAAAAGCTGGTCCTTAGTATTGCAGTGCGATGTCAAGGCCAACGCGCCCCACGCATGAAAGGCTTTCCAACAATGCATACCGTCAGGAACGAGAACTCGGAGGACCACGGCGACGCCTTGGCCCAGTACCTGTCGCCCCGGGATCTGGCGATGCGCTGGAGCTGTTCACGGACCTCCGCGCAACGCATCGCCGAGCGGGCGGGCTTCGCCCGGTATCTCCTCGGGCGGGGACGCAACGGCATGGTGCGCTACGCCCTGGCGGAGATCGAAGCCTACGAACGCGAGAATCGTTTCGGCGCACCTGGAACGGCCCGTCGTTGAGTCGTTCCAGAACGAGCACCCCGGCCGGATTGTGGACGCGGCAAGTCCCCGGCCGGGGCGCTCCTTTTCCATGCTACTCCGCGATGCGCTCACCGTCGCTCGCAATGAGACGCAAACGCGGCCGGTCCGCGGCGGGGGCTGTGGCCGGGGGCGGTGTGTTCGTTTCCTCCGCGTCGAATTCCACGCTCTGCAGCAGCGACTCTGGCAAGAGCGTCGCATAGTGACGACGGCATATCTCCGGGGAGTTGCCCATGAGCGCGGAAATCTTGTAGAGGCTTTCGCCCTTCATGGCGAGATGGCTCCCGAACGAGTGGCGGTAGTCGAGGCAGGTCCACACCAGGTCCTTGGACTGGTTGAAGTCCCGCAACCACGCGGAGAGATTGTCCGGATCCCAACGGCAGCCCTTCAGACTGGGAAAGTACCAGGGCGACGCTGAGTCGGGCCGCCGGTACCGGTCTAGGTAGCCGCGCAGGACCTTGCTGATCGGCACGATGCGGTTGACCTTGGTCTTGGGTTCCCAGGCCTCGCCGTTGACCTCCTTGGCCCGGATCCGGAGAACGCCGTGAATCCCGGCGGTGAGGTCCACGTCCTCCAGCGTGAGCCAGAGGGCCTCTTCACGCCGCAAACCCGCGTAGATGTAGACCGCGACCATCGCTTGCAGAAGCGGGCGTTCTTCCAGCGCCGCCAGTTGCCGTTCGATCTGCTCCCGGGTCAAGAAGCGGATGCGGGGCGCCCGCTCGCGGTACCGCTGCACCAGGGCGGCGGGGTTGCGGCCGCCGGGCATGCGCACGCCGTACTCCTGCATGGCCCAGTTAAAGAGCCGCTGGAGCACTTCGCGATGCCGGTTGGCGGTCTTCGGCGCCAGGCGGTACCGGGCGACCCGTTCCGTGATGAAGGCGGAAATGTGGGCCGGCGTGATCTGCTCGAGGTGATCGGCGCGCAGGAAGGGTTCCCGCTTCCGGGCGTCCACGTCGATCCGGAGACGCTTCGTGCAGCGGCGCCCGTTCTCTAGGGCGGGGCAGATGGGCCCGAAGATGCGGCGCAGATACGACAGGTCCGCATCGACGCCGTGCTTGGTTTTGCGCGCGCGCATGTAATAGATGTAGGTGGCGACGGCCTTGGGCAGCGGCGTCTGGGTGGGCAGCGGATTGTCCTCGCCCCGGACCCGGGCCGAGTCGAAGACGCGCTGCTTCTCCTTGGCGACCTGTACGTCCTCGGTGCCGAGACTGAGGCGCTGGCGCACGCCGTTCTCGAAATAGTGGAGGTAGTACGTGCGTCCGCGTTTCTTCAGATACGAATTGAGGCTGGCCATACCCATGCTCCTTTTCGGTGGCGTGGTTGGCGGCAAGTCCCAATCGGATAGACCGGCGCGGACGCGGCGATGCGCACGGGCACGACCGCGGGGGAGCGCTCTTTTTGCGATCCGGGAGGCGTTACAAGTCCACATGGGGAACATGTTTACCGAAAAAAGTGGCACACAAAGTGCCACATCTCGGGGGTCCGGACACAAAAAGAGGACTCACGCTGCTGCGTAAGTCCTTGGAATTTAATGGTAGCGGGGGCAGGATTCGAACCTGCGACCTTTGGGTTATGAGCCCAACGAGCTACCAGACTGCTCCACCCCGCGTCAACTATCGAATAGGTATCTTACGCTTTGAATAGGACGAAGTCAAATTGACTTCGACGTTTACGAGCCATCAACGTACCGCGACGGGTATCGGGCAGTTGCAAGTCTCACGTATACGGCAGTTTCCACGGACGTCGATATTCGGCCTTGATGAGGTCATCAGCGGCGCGATTGCCTTTTGCGCGCTCTTTTTCCGGGTCCCAGTTGATCTGGTTTCCGGTTCGGAGCGCGAAATTCCCGAGATGCGCCACACTGGAAACGAAATGGCCGAGTTCAACGTGCTCGACGGGTTGTTCGCGGGTCTTCACGCAGTCCAGGAAATTGCGGACGTGCGCCGGCCGCGCGTCAGGCCCGGCCTTCGCCTTGAACGCTTCGAGGCTTTTGCGTTTGGGCTCGGGGATGACCTCCCAGCCGCCCTCGTCGATGATCAGCGTGCCCTCGACGCCGCTGAACAGAATGCCGTGGGGCCGTCCACCGATACCAACCCCGCCGACCATCTGATGTTCGAAGATCATGGTGTAGCTCGGAAAATCATAAACTGTGATCTGCGTATCCGGCGTCTCGGCGTTGTCGTCGATGACGCGCTTGCCGCCGGATGAGTAGACCGACCGCGGCGGTTCGGTGCCCATGCCCCAGAGGGCGATGTTGATGAGGTGCACCCCCCAATCCGTCATGAGGCCGCCCGCGTAGTCCCAGAACCAGCGGAAGTTGAAGTGGAACCGGTTGGGATTGAACGGCCGCTCCGGCGCGGGGCCGAGCCACATGTCGTAGTCCACGCCAGGCGGCGGATCGCAATCGGGCGGGTTGCCAATGCCGCCTACCCAGTCCAAGTACGCCCAGACGCGTACCATGCGGATCTTGCCCAACTTTCCGGACTGCACGAACTCGATGGCGTCGCGGTAATGTTCGCCGCTGCGCCAATGGGTGCCCATCTGGAGCACCCGGTTGTTCTGCTGGACCGCTTCCACCATCGCGCGGCCTTCCTCAATCGTCTTGGCGAGGGGCTTTTCACAGTACACGTCTTTGCCCGCCTGACATGCGTAGATGGTCGGCAACGCGTGCCAATGGTCGGGCGTCACGACGAGGACAACGTCTATGTCGTCGCGATCGATCACCCGGCGAAAATCTTTCACCGTGTCGGGCTTGTGCTTGCGCTGGCCTTCGACCACCTCGACGGCCTTGGCGATCTGCGCATCGTCGATGTCGCATACGATGGGACAATCCACCTCGGGATTTCCCAAGAAGGTGGCCAGATCCCCCTTGCCCATTCCGCCGCATCCGATCAGACCGACGCGGACGCGCTCGTTCGCTCCAAAGGCCCGCGCCGAACCCGCCGCCATGCCAAATGCCACCGATGCTGCCCCCGCGCGCGCGGAGTGTTGCAGAAACTGTCGTCGATTCATGGCACCCCCTTGGTAACCCGTTTTGTGTACGTTGACGGATTTCATGCTACCCCTTCGTTTCGCCCGACACAAGACGGATCTTTACAACCCTACCGTTTCGCCGTATGCTGATGGTTGGGGGCACGTACTCGTAGCGGCGCGGTGGAAGACACCTCGTTCGAGGGGGGAGTTGCCGCGTCATGGGGGTGGATCATGGGGCGTGCCATTCAGCGCAGACAATTCCTTCAACTTGCCGGGGTGGGGGCCGTGTTGTATTTGGCGCCGACGATGCCGTCGTGGGGGCAGGATTCCGGTTTGTACCCGGGTTTGGTGAGTCCGGGGTGCCGGGGGTCGAAGGTCAAGGTGGCCCGGTTGTATCTGGGCGTACCGCACGCCCATTGGCCGACCCCATCCATGGATCTCGATGCGGAGGTGCTGCGATACCAGGCCGAGTTCGACATGCGGGCGGACGCATTCGCCGATATTGAGTTTACGCCGGATACCGTCATCACCTCGCGCGAGCAGGCCCAGGCGGTAGTGCCGCAGCTTGCGGATGTCGACGGGGTATTGTGCATCCACTTGTCCATGGGCGTGCGCGGGATGGTGGACGACCTGCTCGCGGCAAATAAACCGACCTTTCTCTTTGCCGCGCCGTATTCGGGTCATGAGTGGACAAGCTACGGCGGTCTCCGGGAACAACCGGCGGGCGCGAAGTTTGAGTGCGTGCTCACGAGTGACTTCGATGAACTGGCGGCGGCGGTGCGTCCGTTCCGCGCGATTCACCATATGCGCGAAGCGAAAATCTTGAACGTAACGAGCCGCGACCTGAAGGCCGACTACCTCGACGCCATCGGCGACCGCTTCGGGACTTCGATTCAGGTCATGGACCGCGATCGCGTCATCGCCGCGTACGAGGCCGTTCCCGAATCCGACGCTGCCGACGAAGCGAAGCGCTGGATTCGGCGCGCCACGGAGGTCGTCGAACCGCCGCAAGATGAGATCGTGCGTTCCTGCCGGCTAGCCCTGGCATTCGAGAACTTGTTGAATGAAGAGAACGCCACGGTGATGACTGTCGACTGTTACGGTTCCATGTATCGCCAATTGCCCGCGTTTCCGTGTATCGGCTTCACCCGGCTCAACGACATGGGTCTCGCCGGAATTTGCGAATCGGATCTCCAGAGCGCCATGACATTTATCGCGCTTCAGGGACTCACCGGCAGGCCCGGATTCATCAGCGACCCGACCGTGGACGAATCGCGGGGAAGTATTATCTTGGCCCATTGTCTCGGTTCGACCAAAATGAACGGACCCGAAGGCACGGCGTGCCCGTACAAGATTCGGACCATCATGGAGCGCCAGGAAGGCGCCGTGACGCAGGTGCAGATGGACAAGAACCAACCTGTCACCCAGGCGATTCTCATCGGCGCCGACCGTATGCAGTACTTCACGGGCACCATAATCGACGCGCCGGAAACCGAACGCGGTTGCCGCACCAAGATCGAGGTGGCCGTCGATGGCGATATCGAAACGCTCTGGCACAATTGGTCGCATGGGCTGCACCGGGTCACGTGCTACGGGAATATCAAGAAGGATTTGGAGCGCTTCTGCCGCTATACGACGGTTGCCGCCGTGGACGAAGCTTTTCCGGATAAGACGGCGACTTCAAACGCCTGATGCGGCGAATTAATGCGGGACGTCACGGTTAAGTTGTCGAATCAAACCGCTGTGTAAATTGTTAGCACTGCTATAGCCTGGCGCGAGCCGGCATTGCGCGTGCTGCGGTTGCCAGTGCATCAAAGCGGAGAAACGAACGAAATGTTTACCAATCGAATTAAGATATTCAACTTACTCGGATTCCCGATCCAGGTGGACGCAAGCTGGTTGATTCTGGCTGTTTTGATAACCTGGTCCCTCGCCCAGGGGTGGTTTCCCTATTACTACAAAGATTTATCTACCACGGTTTATTGGGTTATGGGCGCGGCCGGCGCCTTGGGCCTGTTCGTATCCATTGTACTCCACGAATTAGGCCACTCCGTCGTCGCGCGGAAGTATGGAATTCCCATTCGCGGAATCACGCTGTTCCTGTTCGGCGGCGTCGCGGAGATGGATGACGAGCCGCACGAAGCCCGCTCGGAGTTTCTGATGGCCATCGCGGGACCCATCATGAGCATGTTGCTCGCCGTATTGTTTTTCGGCGGCTATCTCCTCACGCGGAATCACGAGAGCATTGCCGCGGTGGCGGGAGTCGTGGGATACCTGGCGTGGCTGAACGGCCTCCTCGCGGTATTCAACATGGTTCCCGCGTTCCCCCTCGACGGCGGCCGTGTGTTGCGGGCGGCCTTGTGGGCGGCGAAAGGGAACTTCCGTTGGGCCACTCGGGTTTCTTCAGGAATCGGGTCCTTCTTCGGCACGGCATTGATCATACTCGGCGTCGTATCCTTCATCGGTGGCAACTACATTGGCGGAGTCTGGTGGTTCATGATTGGTCTCTTCATGCGCGGCGCGTCACAGATGTCCTACCGGCAACTCCTCGTCCGTCGCGCGCTGGAAGGTGAGCCGCTCTCGTCTTTCATGCAACCGAACCCCGTAACGGTGGCGCCTTCTGTCTCCGTGAAAGAACTCGTCGAGGATTACATCTACCGTCACCACTACAAAATGATTCCGGTGGTCGAGGATGAAAAGCTCATCGGGTGCGTAACGACGCGCGAGGTAAAGGAACTGCCCCAGGATCAGTGGAACTTCCGGATGGTCCGACACATCCTGACGCCTTGTTCGCCCGAGAACACCGCGCGACCCGATGAGGACGCCATGAAGACCTTGTCACGGATGAACCAGACGGGGAACAGTCGCCTTCTCGTGGTGGACGGTGAACATCTGGTCGGGATCGTCACGTTGAAAGACCTTCTGCGATTTCTTTCGCTCAAGATGGACCTGGAAGGGGACCGCGACAGCGCGAACAAGGAGCACGGCGCCCAGGCAAGCTGATCGGTCGCAGCCCGCACCATGCCTTGAGAAAGTGGCCGAAGCATTTTGACGTGACATAGTGCGTGTGAGCGAATTCCCGGCTAGCGTTTCGAGGACCTTCATCGTCGATGGGGAAAGAACCGTGGATTGGAAGTCTTGGCCGAGGAATACGTGACCTGACCGGCGAAGCCCCCCGAATCTGCGGCACGTTGGCCGAACCCGGGGACCACAACGATCGATGGGCCCCTAAGCGAGAGATCCGCGAAGGATCGGTTCGGCGTTCTGGTCTTTCCCTGTTTGGGACATTGGGATTTGTTTCGGTATTCGTGCTTCGGATCTCGAAATTGAATTCGGATTGTGCAGCCCTTCAACCCAATAGCCATAAAAGGGGGGAAGGCCGCGCAACGTGTATTCCGAATACTCCGGGCTTAGCATTCGGTCGAGGGAGCCAGTTTCACGTTGCGCGGCCGGAGTCCAAGGTGGCGGAGTCGGCAACCAAACAGCTGGAGCAGCGCGCTCGAGCCGGAGAGGGGCTCATCAGACCCAGCCAAAACGGACCTGTTCGGCGACGTGGAGGGCGCGCAATGCCCGCTCCATGAGCGGATTGGCTTCCTCCGTCGAGCCGGGGGCGCACTCCTCTTGCGCGGCATTTCGCGCTGCCAGAGTCACCCCAAGGCCCTTTCCAGCCTCGCAGGCCGGTCGCGCATTGTCACCTGCGCGACCGCTATGTGCTTGTCTTCGGTGTATCATGTGATTCAACTCTCTTTGGGGCCTTCGCCGCACCCTGCGGCGTCGGCCACGTGAATGGGGGAAAGCAACCCGTGTGCCAAGACCAGTCTTATTGTGCCAATTTAGATATAACTCACGTGGTACCAATGCTCTACCTACAACGAGCGATCTGAGATTTCGAATTTGAGATTGCAGGGAATACCTACATAGACGTAGGCTTGGACAAAATTACTTACGCGAATGTGTCTGCAACAGCCGCACCGGCGCGAATCAGGGGGTACCTGTTCCTTGCGTTCATACCGCTACCCGTTGCACGGCTAGCCCAGTGCCACGTATGGTGTCATCCGTTCGTGGTACTGGCTACGAGGAAATGGAGAAAACCGATGACTATCCGAAAGCGTGTGTGGCAAATTCTCGAGCCAGCGAAGGCTGCCGATCGCGCAAGTAAGATCTTTGATATCGCGATCCTGACTCTTATTGCGGCGAACGTGGCCGCCGTCATGGTCGGCACTGTGGCATCCGTCGAACAACGTTTTGGCGCGGAACTCTACGCGTTTGAAGTATTCTCAGTAGCGGTCTTCACGATCGAATACACTCTACGAATCTGGTCTTGCGTCTCGAAGGCAACTTACCGAAACGTACTTTCGGGCCGACTTCGCTTCGCACTGACCCCCATGGCTCTAATTGATCTTGTCGCGATTCTACCGTTCTACGTAGGATGGATCGGGTTCGACCTTCGCTTTCTGCGGGCACTACGACTACTGCGGTTGGTTCGAATCGCGAAAGTCGCGCGTTATATGAACGCCCTACAAATCATGTCACGGGTTCTGCGCGCTAAACGGGAAGAGTTGCTGCTGACAGCCGCGGTAACGCTACTGTTGCTCATCATGGCCGCCTCACTTATGTACCAGGTCGAACACGATGCGCAGCCGGAGGTTTTCTCTAGTATCCCGGCGACCATGTGGTGGGCCATTGCGACATTGACCACGGTCGGCTATGGGGACGTATACCCGATTACCCCCATGGGGCAGGTTGTCGCTTCCGTAGTTGCCATCCTCGGGGTCGGGCTGTTCGCACTGCCCACTGGCATTATAGGGGCCGGATTCGTCGAAGAAATTCAACGATTGAAAACAGAGAAACGCTGTCCCCACTGCGGCGAACTTCTTTAGAATCAAGCGGCTCCGGTACCTCGGTCAAATGCCTGCCTCTAACCGATAACACCCTACATCGACGCGAAGTCCGCATCCTTGGCTGTCCGGCACTGGTTCAAGACTTCCTCGCCGTCGCCATCTCTGCTACTATCTAACTTCCTGACGCAACAACTTCGGACGCGACCGTGGCGCGCCCGTCGAAGGAGAATTTTTTCATGCTTCATCTGACCTTGGCCGTGACGACTGCGTTGATCGGGTTTGCCGCACCGGGGCCCGAGTTGAAGATTTGACCGGGAACGGATCGGGGACGTGATCTACGAGGCCTGCGCGGCGTTTGACGTGAACAATGACGGCGCTATCGACATTGTTTCGGGCGAATACTGGTTTGAAGGGCCGGAGTTTACGAAGGCCCACAAGATTTGCGACATCCGGCGCGAAGTCGATTACTACGACGATTTCTCGGACTATCCCATGGATGTCAACGGCGACGGGTATCTCGATATCGTTACGGGGGCGTGGTGGGGCGAAAGTTTGGCGTGGCGGGAGAATCCGAAGGGCCAGCCGGTCGAGTGGACGACGCACGTGATTGCCAAGACGGGCAACATCGAGCGGCCGTG
The DNA here is from genome assembly GCA_963745075.1 of Candidatus Hydrogenedentota bacterium. Taxonomy (GTDB): domain Bacteria; phylum Hydrogenedentota; class Hydrogenedentia; order Hydrogenedentales; family SLHB01; genus JAHDWY01. The sequence continues at coordinate 22,639 of CAVUWV010000004.1, forward strand.
CTTTTACGATATCGACGGCGACGGCGACGTGGAGGTAATTCCCAACACGAAAGGCGTCTCCATCTTCAAGCTGGTCCGCGACGCGAACGGCAACGGTACGGGGGAGTTCACGGAAACGAAGATCCTGCCGGAGGGCGCCGGGCACGGCATCGGATTCGGCGATGTGAACGGCGACGGGCATGCGGACATCGTCCTAAGTTGGGGCTGGCTGGAGTCGCCCGAGAATCCCTATGAAGGGAAGTGGTCGGAACACCGGGTGTTCGATTTCGGTATGGCCAGTTGCCCCATGATCGTCATGGACGTGAACAAAGACGGGATGAACGACATCATCGTCGGCCAGGGTCACAACTACGGACTGGACTGGTGGGAACAGGCTGTTGATGCCGATGGCAAGCAGGCGTGGACGAAGCACGCCATCGAGCCCAACCGTTCCCAGTTCCACGATATGATGCTGGCCGATATCGACAACGACGGTGAACCGGAGCTGATTACGGGCAAACGCTATCGCGCGCACAACGGCCACGATCCGGGTTCCGCCGATCCGCTGGGCCTGTACTACTATGAAATCAACGGCGGCGATTTCGTCCGCAATACCATTGATTACGGCCCGTCCGGGCAGGCCAGCGGCGCGGGGATCTATCTCTGGGTGCAAGACGTTAACGGCGATGGGTGGAAAGACATCGTCGCGCCCGGCAAAGAAGGATTGTATCTCTTCCGGAATCTTGGGCCGGCATAAGCTGTTGCAGAATTGAAAGCTTTTCCTGTCGCGAGAGTGGCGCGAGAAAGGTTTGATATAGTTTAGCGGTAGCCACAAGGGGGAATTCCCTGTTAGAACCGCACTGACCGTTGGGGGGTCCGTCATGGAGTTCGACGTCCTCACATTATCCCGTTTGCAGTTTGCCTTCACGATCATGTTCCACTACCTGTTTCCGCCGCTGTCCATCGGGCTGGGGTGGATGCTCGTGATGCTGGAATGGCGGCACCTGCGCAGCGGCGATCCCGAGGACGAAGCCATTGCCAAGTTCTGGACCGGCATCTTCGCGGTCATCTTCGCGGTGGGCGTCGCCACCGGTATCGTCATGGAATTCGAGTTCGGCACGAACTGGGCCACATACTCGCGGTTTGTCGGCGATGTCTTTGGGTCCGCCTTGGCCGCGGAGGGGATTTTCGCCTTCTTCCTGGAGTCCGGATTTCTCGCGGTACTCGTGTTCGGCTGGGATCGTGTGGGGCCGAAGATGCACTTTTTCTCCACATGCATGGTGGCGCTGGGGGCGCTGTTTTCGTCGGTCTGGATCACGGTGGCCAACTCCTGGCAGCAGACGCCCGCGGGGTTTCACATCGTCGGCGAAGGCATGGAGGCCCGCGCCGAGATCACGAGCTTCTGGGCCATGGTGTTCAACCCGTCCAGCGTGCACCGATTGACGCACGTGTGGATTGGTTGCGGGATCCTCGGCGGGCTTTTCGTGATGAGTGTCGCGGCGTGGTACCTCCTGCGCGGGCGGCACGTGAACGCGGCGAAGAAGATGTTCCGGCCCGCGTTGGGACTCGCGCTCATCATGTCCCTCGCCGCGCCGATATCCGGGCACTTTCAGGCGCGGATGGTCGCCAAGCACCAGCCGCCCAAGCTGGCGGCCTTCGAGGGGCATTACCATACGGGCGAAGGCGGTACGGCGATGTACCTCTGGGGCGTACCGGATGACGAAACGAAGTCCGTTCGGTACGGTGTGGCAATTCCAAGACTCTTGAGCTTTCTCGTGTACGACAACCTGACGACTCCCGTTCCCGGGCTGGATACCGTACCGCGCGATGAATGGCCCCCGATCAATCTCTCGTTTCAAAGTTATCACCTCATGGTCGCGCTCGGTCTGTACTTCATCGCGCTCACGCTGCTGTGCACGTTTTTTTTGTGGAGGGGCACGCTTTGGGAGAAGCGGTGGCTGCTGTGGGTCTGCGTGTTCAGCGTGGTGGGCGGTTTCGCGGCCAATCAATTGGGCTGGGTGGCGGCGGAAGTTGGCCGGCAACCCTGGATCGTGTGGGGGCAATTGCGGACCGACGCGGCCTTATCGAAAGTGGTGACGGGACGCATGGTGTTGTCGTCCATTCTCATGTTCGGCGTTATTTACTTCCTGCTCTTCTTCGTATGGGTATCGGTGTTGCACACGAAGATTCTGAAAGGGCCGGAGATCCCCGAAAAGAAGGGGAAGAAAGCATTCCTGGATGTGGCGGCGGAACTCTACGCTCCGGGCGGACCGTCGTATACCGGTGATAAGACGGACGACAATCCGAAGGAGGAAAACTGATGGGTACGCTCCTCGATCTGAATACCCTGTGGTTCTTCCTTCTGGGTGTACTGCTCACCGGTTACGCCATTCTCGACGGATTCGACCTCGGCGTCGGCACGTTGCACCTCGTTGCGCGGAAGGATGAGGACCGGCGCGTCTTCATGAACTCGATTGGTCCGCTGTGGGACGGCAACGAAGTCTGGCTGGTGACCTTTGGGGGCGCGTTATTTGCCGCTTTCCCGAAAGTTTATGCAACGGCCTTTTCCGGGTTTTATATCGCTTTCATGCTGCTATTGTGCGCGCTGATTTTCCGGGCTGTGTCGATGGAATTTCGCAGCAAACTGAATTTGCGATGGTGGCGGTCCCTGTGGGATACAATCTTTTGCGTATCCAGCACCCTCGCGGGCTTCCTCTTCGGCGTCGCCGTGGGGAACGCCATGATGGGCATCCCGATAGGCACCGATGGGGAATATCACGGGATCCTGTTCGACCAGTTGCGCCCCTACCCCCTGCTGATTGGACTGCTGGTCGTAGCCATGTTCGCCATGCACGGCTCGATTTATCTCTATTTGAAGACCGAAGGGGAATTACAGGAACGAGTCCACAACTGGATTTGGCGCACTTTCGGAACCTTCCTGATCCTGTATGTGTTCGCGACCATCTACACCTTGCAGGCCGTGCCCGACGCGACGCGCAATCTCGAACGGTACCCCGCCGCCTGGATTATCGTGGGGCTAAACGTCCTCGCCATAGCCAATATCCCGCGCGCGATCTTCCAGGGGCGGCCGTTGTACGCGTTCGTGTCGTCGTGTTGCACGATCGCCGCGTTCAATTTTCTGTTCGCGGTGGCCATTTTCCCGAACCTGCTCGTGTCGAGTGTCGACCCGGCCTACAGTCTCACGATCTACAACGCCGCCTCGTCGCAAAAAACGCTGGGGATCATGCGCACCATCGCGTTCCTGGGGATGCCCTTTGTCATCACCTACACCGCGGTGATCTACTGGACGTTCAAAGGCAAGACGCAACTGGACAAACACAGTTATTAGACTTGCGCCGCTATTCGCTCTCCAAATAAGGCGCAAACATGTGCTCGATCTCGGCGAGCTTTGCCTCGATGGAATGGGGCATTGCCAGCGTGAATAGATCCAGGATGACGAGGGCGTTCAGATGGGCGTCCCCGGCGGGGATGGTGCGCAAGCGGTCGGCAAGAAAGATGTTTACTTCGTGGATATCGTCGTAAATCTTCCGCAGTCCGCCGAGGTCCAGATCAGCGTCCTTTCCCTTCTGTCGAAGAAAGTACTGAGCGAGAAGGTAGGAGCTTACGGCGCGATAGACCGTTTCATTGGTCGTGGCAAAAGGCAGGTGGTACCGGGCCATGGGACGAAACTTCACCAGAACGGGGCAACCGCAGGTCGCCATGCGCAGTCCGACGAGCGAACTGAGCGCTTTTTGCATGGTGGTCTTGGCGGAGATCGTTCGTTGCGACGTTGTAACGGTGGCTTCCACGTTTGAGAACGAGAGGATGTCGCCGAACTCTTCCAGGATTTCTACAAAGGAGAGCGCCGCGGGGCAATGGGGGTGCTCATCAGGACGCAAAGGGCAAACGTCGCACTGACAGACCTCGAGGCGCGCCCAATTCGGCGGAGCGGGATCGGTGGCGTGTGTGGTTTCCAGGGTTTCGGAATCCATGCGGACGGTACAGGTCTTCTCGACCGGTTTCGGGCCGTCTCCGTCGCAGATGAAATGATAGGTGATTTCTATGGGTTCCTTGGCCATACATTCTCTCTGTGGCACACGTGATTACCGTGAGTTCCCCAGCGGAAGCGTGAATAACAGTAACCGGCTATTGTACAGCCGGTTCGTCCCGGAAGCGGGCCCAATGTTGCTCGAACCGGTTCGCGTCGCCTTCCCCATTATGAACGTAAAGGCGGTATCGAAGCGACAGCTTTTTTCCGGGGTCAAGGGTGTAGGGAGCGTCTTTGGTGAAGCAGGGAGACATCCACCCCTCGTCGCGGACGTGAAACGCAGGCGGATGCCCCGGATTGGCGGGGTGATCGAACAGGGTGATCCCGTTGACGATGTCCTGCGCGACCCGGCCCGAGAAGTCCACCCATTCCGACGGCTGCCAGTGGACGCCGCGTTCATTGACCTTGCCTTGCGCGTTGAGGATGCGTCCGCCTCCTACGGCAACGGTCATGGTGGGCGCCACGCGAACGCCCAGGAGCCCGTACGGGGTCTTGCCGAAGGTCACAGCTTGCTCGATGGGTTCCAGGACCAGTAACAAATCGAGATAGTACTCGCCGCCGTCGAGCGTACGTAGGGTCCACGTTCGAATGTCGCGCAGCAATGATGTGCCGTCGCCGGTTTGCCACCGGTGGACGACGGTGAAAGAGGCCGAGTCGCTGTTACTCCCGAATTTGAGGAGTTTCTCGAAGACGATGCGATTCTCGTTGTTCTCCGCCCAGAAATCGTAGCCATTCACGTCGGCATGTCCGATCCAGACGGAGCGATGGTGTCGGTGCCCATAAGGGTCCACCGGATGGGCCATCGAGGTCAGCCTCCTCCCGCTCGGCCCGATCAGGGGAAACAGGAACGGTTTCGGCGCATCCGGATTCGCGTAGTACCGGGTTACTTCCTTGCCGTCGATCTCAAAGGCGATTTGGTCGTTCGGCAGCGGTACGGCCTGGACGGAGGGGAATGTACCGGCGTGTACGCAAAGGGGAGCGAGCAAGGAGAGCAACACGGCTATATTAAGATGGGACAGCTTCCGACCCTTTCTCTATTCTGATTGGACAAGAGAAGTGCGCGGATGACCGCTGACCATGCAAGTATGTGTCTTCACGAAGGCAAACGTCCGCTAGCGAGACTGCGGCGCTGGAGGAGAAACCGCAATTCTTCCACTTTCCTGCTGCTTTCGCTTCGCTTCACTCAGGATACGATCGATATTGAAATCCATGGATCGCGCCAAATCTCCTTTTATCCGTCGAGTTTCCTGGATGATCTCGTCGATGGTTTCTATGTCGTCTTGTTTCATTGCTTTCACTCTCCAAGCAATTCCTCGGGCGTACACAACACCGGAAGCTGAAAGCCACAATCCACGACGATTCTTCTGCAGTTCCCTCATGATGGCGGCGTTGGCAATATGGCGGCAATTCCACGTCACCAAAAAGTCGACACCGTGAACTGAGGCGACAGCAATATGGATGGCGTCACGTGTCGCTTCACGGGGCAACAATCCCGACGCCACAATCGCTTTAGCAACGTCATTGACAGCCTCGGTAAGGTCGAGAAGGGGGAGGTCATCGAGAAAGAGCAAGCGCATTCGAGCCGCCTCGGCATCGCCGGACGCCGCCTCCTCCAAGACAATCTGCGAGATGCAGAGGTCGTAATTCTCACGCGCAGCGTTCCACCATGCATGCGTTATCTGTTGCCGGGCGGCTTGGATCAAGTCTCTGCCCGGCCGCGCGGCCAGGTAGCTCGGTATCGTCGTCTCGATGTAGACTCGCTTGTTCATGGTCGAAGACCAAACAAGATTACCTTAGTAATTGATGCGCTGCCGCAAAGACTTTCGACGCGTCGCGGAGTTCAACCGCCCCCGTATTTCCGTTTGCCAAGCCAGTGAAGGTTCGGGTCCTTGCGCGGTGTTCAGACTCTCCAGAAGCCGTTCCGCGACAAACGCTCTCACTTCGGGAGGCAAGCGTAGTGCTTCGGACAATATATCTTCAGCCGTTACTGCCATGGTGGTATGGTAGCCTTTTCGCAATCAGCCGTCAATTGCTGCGTGAACCAAGACGCGCCGTCCGAGGCATACGGCTCAGTAACGTTACGCCCCTTGCGCTTCGGTTTGTGGTACCCACAATGGCCGGAAAGATTCCCCGCGCAGCATCTTGTGATGAACACGATTTGCCCGACGTGTTCGGCGAAATGTCGCTCGGTCTCGTAGATTGCGGAAAGCGCCGTCACATCGAAATCCTGAATCACCAAGGTATCCGTCAGCCGCGCCGTGATCCATATGCCGGATCGCGGATCAGCGCTAACTCGACGGTTTCGTCCAACCGGGCCAGGAGATCGGCCTTTGTCGATTCCGGCTGGTCGACAAACTCGTTGTGTCGATCGCGCGTATCCGGATGCCCTATCCCGACGGAGTTCATCCATTGCCCGATGTTTCCGCACAAATGAACGATGATGTTGCCGATGCTGTTACTGGCGTCGGCGGGATGCCACCACACCTCGCGGTCGTCGATCCGATCCAGACAGAGATGGACACGTTCCAGCTCGCGTGCGAAGCGTTCGTAGGAGTAATCGAGAAAAATACGTTCAGCTTTAGTCGTCATACGAGCCCTATCCAACGGCCGATCGGTCACTAAAGATCACGACTTTACCAGAATATCACTGTCACGATACCAAATACGGTTCCGCGCAGAAGAAAGATGTACGCCACAAACCCACTCGTCAATGCCATTGATCGCGACAGCGTTGACCTTCCCGTCCAACACATCCAGCCCAGTCTGTGTCATACGCACTTCCGTATCGCGCATCGCGGGACTATGCCCGCTGAGTTCCACCAGTTTTCGGTTCAGGGCCGCATCACCCATACGTCGGAGTCGGTGGTACAGATAGAAATCCGAGAGATAGTCAAGCGTTCCCCAAAGGTCGCCCAGAGTAGCCCCAATGGCGCGGACGGCAGACGGACCCTCGTCGCGTGTATTCTTGAGAAGCGTCTTGTCCAGGTCGTTGAGGCCTGTCTTGCGTTCGGGATAACGACCGAGCAAACACCGCAAACTCCCATGCAGCAAGGGTAATGGCTGATCATGTGGATCAGCCAGGAGATTGGTTAACCGATCTGGTTCTTGTGAGACGAGTGTTGTCCACACGGTTTCGAGATAGTTGATTCGCGCACCTGATTAAGGGCTCCGCGTGTCCGTGTTGACGCACGGTTTCCGGTTTCAGCCACGAAAGCGAACCGACTTCGTAGTCTGTGCCAGGCACGTGTTGGAACTGAAAGACACTTAGTTTGTGGACTTCCCCGCCAACGCATTGGAAAAACCGGACCAACCAGACCAGAAGCAATTGGTCGGCGAGGCCGCTCCCGAGCCACAGGAAGATGTTCTCAGCTTGCGCCAACTTGTCTGTATCAAGCAGAAGTTCGTATCTATAGTCGCCGGCGCCTTCGGGCATACCATAACATTCCCGATAATTCAGCGACCTCGCGAAATTCTGCCTAACGGCGTCCCATTCCTTCAGTTCTTCAAACTCGACCCACGGCCCACAAGACAATTGGTCCCAGTAGACGAGCAGATTCTCGGGCGCCATGCCGACGGCGCGCAGTACCGTCCCGCCCGCCGCGTCGCCGTTGGTGATGTGGATGGCATTCTTCATTGTCATGGCCTTGTGAATTCTCTAAGATTGCCCCATAATATGCCGAATCTTTCGGAGAAAGCATAGCTTCGAAATGCAACGCGGCGAGGCGCGCGCCCGAAATCTGTATTGCGGTCGCTGGCATTGCCTCGTTAGTTCGACTGGTTAGTCGCGAGGTATAATCATCACCAATGAAGTTTGAATGGGACCCTAGGAAAGCGCAATCTAACTTCCGGAAGCATAAGGTCTCGTTCGAAGAGGCCGTTACGGGCTTAGCGGATCCAATGGCAGCGACGAACGCAGATCCGGACCATTCTGCGAACGAGGAGCGATTCCTTACGTTTGGGGTATCGAATCAAGATCGCCTTTTGGTTATTGCGCACACGGAACAGCGTGATACAATACGGATCATTAGTGCTCGATTAGCGACGAAACAAGAACGAACGATCTATGAAGAAGACTAAGACAGGTACCGAAGGACGAATTACGCTCCGAGTATAGCCGGTCGGACTTTGCCAAGCCATTCGTCCGCGGGAAATACGCTGAACGCATGCGCGAATCTTCCAATGTCGTTGTGCTTCGGCCAGAGGTTGCGGAAGCATTTCCAAACGAGGAAGCTGTAAACGATGCGTTGATGTCACTTATTGAAATCGCTCGCAAGACGGCACATACGAAGTCGTAAGATTTGGCATCGGTGCACCAACGTCGTAGGCATTAGCTCAGTAGCTTCTACAACCTCTCACGAACTTCTTCTCAACTTCTTCCTGACTCAGCGCGCCCTCGGTCTCTGCCCTCGATATGCCACGATGAATTTTGCCGGCCACATACAGGTGGTACTGCACGTCTTCGAAGCTGCAATCGTCGGGGAGCTTATCGAGAATGGATCTAATCTCATCTTTTGTTTTGCTCATGGGGCCGTGCTCTCTTACTTTGATTATACCTTGTGTGTACGTGTTCCTTTGGAGAAATGGCGCTCCCTCACACCACCTCCGGCATGCGGTAGGGTTCGCGGCCGACCCGTTTGATCATGGCGTTGGCTTCGTCGTCGTCGATGAAGGTTTCGGTTTCGGCGTCGATGAAGAGTTTCCGGCCGGTGCGGTAGGCGGCGTTGCCGTAGTGGCTGAGGCTGGTGGATAGGTGGCCTTCGGCGATATCGGCGTTGGGGCGTTTGCGGGTGCGGATGCAGTCGATGAAGTTCTCGAAGTGCTCGTCGTTCGTGAAACGGCCCGGTTGGGTGAAGGCCACTTCGCCATCGGCGTTGTAGGCCTGCCAGCCGCCGCCGTGGCGTCCGAAGTACATGAACTGCTTCGTGCCGTAGACCTCGAAGCGGGTCCCGCTGAAGGGCCAGTTCGGCAACACGTCCTCGTTGCGAATCTCCATCGGCGTCTTACGCATATACGGCGCCCAGAGTACCTGCTCGAAGGCCATGGTGATCCCGTCGAAATCGTAGTTCACGACGTGCGTGTCCGGGGTCTCCTGGTCGTCGTCGAAGAAGAGCATGCCGCCCGTCGAATAGACCGACTTCGGACAGGTCAACCCGGTGACCCATCGCGCGATGTCGATCTGGTGGGTACCGTCATTGGCGATGTCGCCCGCGCCGAAATCCCAGAACCAGTTCCAGGCATAGTGGAAGCGGTTATCGTTGAACGGCCGCTTCGGCGCCGGACCCAGCCAGAGATCATAGTCGACGCCTTCCGGCGGCTCGCTGTCCTCTTTCTTGCCGATGGTGCCGCGCACCTTGCTGTTGAGCACGCGGACGAAATGGACGTCGCCGAATTCCTCGGACTCGATGTATTCTTTCGCCTGCCAGCAGTACTGGGCGCTGCGGTTCTGGTAGCCGACCTGTACGACGCGGTCGTACTTGCGGGCGGCCTCGATCATTTTGCGGCCTTCCCAGATGTTGTGGCAGGTGGGCTTTTCAATGTAGACGTCTTTGCCGGCCTGGCAGGCCATGACCGTGCCGAGGGCGTGCCAGTGGTTGGGCGTGGCCATGATGACGGCGTCGATTTCGGGATCGTCGAGCACACGGCGAAAGTCCTGCACGCACTCCGGCGCGGTCCCGCAGGCATCCTCGATCGCTTTCGACCGGCTCGGGAACAGGCGGCTGTCGGGATCGGCGATGTATTTGAGAATCACGTCGTCGCGCTTGGCGAATTCGGGTCCGAGAAAGCTGCCGCGACCTCGAACACCCATGATGGCCATGACGACTTTCTCGTTAGCGCCTTGCGCATTCACGGAAAACGAACCGGCGACGCCCGCCGCCATCGCCGTCGTCGTTGCCGCACTTAGAAACTCCCGTCGGTTCATGGAACTCATACCCGTCTCCCTTATCGTCGCTCGCCGCAATCCGATGGCAAACCTATCGTTTCACAATACCCTCACGCTTCTTCGTTCAAATGGAGTCTGCGATCCCGTCGTGGTCCGCGTCCGGGAAATCGCAAACAAAAATCTGTATCGGGTCCAGCCCCGCATAGGTCTTGAAGGGTTTCCCGTCCGCGTCTTTCGTCGGAACGGATTTCCCGTAGGCCAGAATCTTCCCGTCCTGCGACCACACCAACTCCATGCGGTCCGAACCGTCGCCGTGGGTTGTCAAGAAGACGGTCTTGCCGAAATTCGGACCGGGCTTGACGCAGGTCACCGCGACCCCACTGTCGCTGAGGCAGGCGATGGAGTTGCCACTGGGATGCCACCGCAATCCGCCATCCACGCCCTTGGGAAGGTGGGTCGCCTGTACGGGATGCTTCTTCGGATCGGGGTCGCGGTCCGAACCATCCGACGGAATGATGAAGATTTGGGTCGTTCCATCTGCTGCCTCGCCGTAGTAGGCGATCCGGTCGCCGTCCTCCGTCCCGCGTACGGTCCCGGTCGCCTTGTCGTGGGTGAGCCGGCGGATGGACACGCCTTTTGGAGGTTTGGGATACCGTGTGGCCGAGCCGGAGTCCGCGGTTGTGATGTCCACGTCGGCGGGAACGTCCACGACAAAGAGCGATTCTTCGTAGGAGACGCCATCGTCGGCGCGAACCTTACCGATGAACGCGCGCATGAACCCGTGTCTCCCTATCCACGAGTCGCCGGACGCCACTTCAATCTCGCCCGGTTTCGACGTACCTTCGGGAACGACCGGAACCAGGAGTGCGAAGTAGTGGGTTGCGCCGTCCGGTGCGTCGTCGCGGGGTTCCATGTATCCGACAGTCCGGCCATATTGGGGCAGCAAAAAGTCGTCATAGGTGAAGCCGATGCGTTTTCCGTCTAGGGTGTATTCATGCCGATGGGTGCCGCCGCGATGTGCACCGGGGAACGTATCGCGTGAGGTGTCGACGTCGCGGCAATCCAGCCACGTCATCGTCTGGCTTCCGTCCGCCAGCACTTCGGCGCCGGTCCGGTTGGGCTTGTCGTAGTACCCGCGCTGAGGCACCTGATCCACGGGCGGCCCGTGGATGAAGGCGACCTTCTCTGCGACGGGACAAAAGGTGCAGGCCGCAACGCCGGGGGCGGCATCTTCGCCGATGATCGATTTCTTGGGCGCGTACAACACGGTTTCCGTGCCGGTCGCGATTTCCACCTTTTCAATGGACTGCGAATTTCCGATACCCGATCCCACGGTTTCCCGCGTGTCGTAACAAAGAAACCGGCCGTCAGGAGAGAAATTGTCGTTGTTATCGAGATTGTGGTTCTTCGGCGAACCGGTGATTTGCCGTTCTTCGGCGTGCGCCACTCCAGCCATCACAATAATCCCCATGATCGCGGCGAGGCCGGCCGCGCCTCGCCTCAAGTTTCGTCCAAACCGATGCATCGTTGCTCCCTTCAATTGAATACGTACCGTCGCTCGTGCGCAGGAGTCTCTCAGTGTAACCCTAGACACTAACGAATTCTAACCGGCTGAATTCAGAAACGGAGCAAGGGTCTATCTCGTGTCTCTACACGGCAATGACCGGTGCGCATACTCAAGCGCCCATGAAATAGCTCGTTTGATTGGTACTTGAGCACGGTCTATAATTACCCCTTTACTTTGGAGGTCACTTTGATACGCGTAGGTATAGTAGGTGCCACGGGTTACGGCGGACGCGAGTTGATCCGCCTTCTTGCCATGCACCCTGAGACGGAACTCGTCGCGGCGGCGTCTACCAGCGTTGCGGGGCAACGGCTTGCGGATGTACTGCCCGCATTTCGCAAGCTGACCGACGTGGTGTTCGAGACCTTTGACGCGGAAGCCCTCACGAAAAAATGTGATGTGGTTTTCATCGCGGTTCCGGGACGCGAATCCATGGCTATCGGGTCGGAGCTGCGGAAGGCGGGCGCCCGGGTGCTCGATCTCGGGGGCGATTTCCGGTTGAAGGATACGCAGGCGTTCGCGAAATACTATATGACCGAGCACACGGCGGCGCATCTGCTTGAGGAATGCGTGTACGGTCTGGCGCCCTGGTACCGGGATGCGCTGAAGACCGCGCGACTCGTTTCCGTGCCGGGCTGTTATCCAATTAGTATCGTATTGCCGCTTCGGCCGCTTCTGGACCATGCCAAGACGGATGTGCCCATCGTAGTCGACTCGATTTCCGGCGTCTCGGGCGCGGGCCGTACGCCCTCGGAGGGCTACCACTTTCCGGAGATGAACGGGAATTTGAAAGCGTATAAGCTGGGGGTACACCAACACATACCGGAGATCGAACAGGAAATCGGCCATCGGGCCGTCGTTCAATTCACCCCCCACGTCGCGCCGCTTACGCGGGGCATACTGTCCACGATTACATTCCGGCCGACCGGATCTGTAGACGTCGCCGCCGCGTTGCGTTGTTACGATGCCGAGCCTTTCGTCCGGGTCCTGCCGGAAGGCGAACTTCCGGAAGTCCGATTCGTCCGTGGGTCGAATTTCTGCGATATCGGCTGGACCATGGACGAGCGGACCGGCAACCTCCTGATAGTCAGTGCCATCGACAATATGATGGGGGGCACGGCGGGCATGGCTCTGCAATGTCTCAACATCATGTGCGGCCTCGACGAGTCCACCGGGCTTACGTACGGGGGAATGGCGCCATGAACTTCGTGGAGGGAGGGGTGACCGCTCCAAGAGGCTACCGGGCTGCCGGTGTGGCTGCGGGCATTAAGAAGAGCGGCACGAAGAGAGACTGCGCCCTGATTGTCAGCGATGTATGCGCTTCGGTAGCCGGGGTGTTCACGCAAAACGTGATGAAGGCGCCGCCGGTCATGTGGGATGCGGCCGTGTGTGCTACCGGCAAAGCGCGCGCCGTATTCATCAATAGCGGGAATGCCAACGCGGCAACCGGGGAACTGGGTGTCGCCGACGTGTGCGCCACGGCCGACCTGGTGGCGAAACAACTAGACGCTTCGCCGCAAGAGATCTGCATCTGCAGCACCGGCGTGATCGGAGTCCCGCTGCCCATGGATCGGATCGCCGCCGGGGTCGAAAGCGCTGCGCGAGAGTTATCGACGGAGGGAAGTCCCAACGCCGCGCTGGCGATTATGACGACGGACACGGTTCCCAAAGAGAAGGCGGTGGAAGTCGCGCTGTCCGGCGGCACGGTCCGCATCGGCGCCATCGCCAAGGGGTCGGGCATGATCGCGCCGAATATGGCGACGATGATTTGCGTGCTCACGACCGACGCCGCGATCGGTCCCGAGACGCTGCAATCCGCGATCCGCGACGCCGTGGACGTTTCCTTTAACTGCATCTGCATCGACAATGATATGAGCACGAGCGACACGGTGTTGTGCCTGGCAAACGGCGCCGCCGGCCTTCCGGAGATTCGGCTGGACTCCGACGACTACACGGCGTTCCGCAGCGCGCTCACGGAGCTTTGCACGCTTCTGGCCCGCGAACTCGTCCTCGACGGCGAAGGCGCGACGAAGTTTGTGGAGATCGACGTGTCGGGCACCGCCACCGAAGAGCAAGCCAAAACGGTTGCGCGGGCCATCGCCTTTTCGCAACTCAGCAAGACCGCCTTTTACGGGCAGGATCCCAACTGGGGACGGTTCGTGTGCGCTGCGGGCTACGCCGGTGTACAATTCGACCCGGCGGATTTGGCCTTGTGGTTGGACGATGTCCAGCTTGTCCATGGGGGAACCGCCACGGAATACCGGGAGGAAGACGCCGCGGCGGTGATGAAGCAACGTGAATTTCGGATCCGCTTGGAGGTTGGGATTGGGCCCGGCAAGGCTAAATTCTGGACGAGTGACCTCAGCAACGACTACGTGCGTATCAACGCCGATTACCGATCGTAGCGGCCACCATTGTCGAACTCACAGGAGAAGAGATTGAAGTCCTTCGAGGAATTCATACAGAAGGCGGCGGTGCTCGTGGAGGCCCTCCCCTACATTCGGGAGTTCGAGGGCAAAACCGTCGTCATCAAGTATGGCGGCGCGGCTATGGAAAACCCGAACCTGCGCCGAAGCACGACGGAAGACATCGTGTTGATGAAGTACGTTGGCATGAATCCGGTAATCGTGCATGGTGGTGGACCCGAGATTAACCGCACCTTAGCCCGTTTGGGTGTCGAGTCAAAATTCCACAACGGTCTGCGCGTCACGGATGAAGAAACGATCGCCGTGGTGGAAATGGTTCTCGCCGGCCGGATCAACAAGGAAATCGTCACGCTTATCAGCAAAGCCGGCGGCGACCCCGTGGGCTTGTCCGGGAAAGATGGAAACCTTTTGCACGCTCGCCGGATGAAAACGGAGGACGGTATTGATATAGGTTTCGTGGGAGAAATCACGGGGGTGCACTATAAAATCATCAACGTGATATGCGATGCGGGGATGATTCCGGTGATCGCCCCGATTGCGACGGACGCCAAAGGCAATACCTGGAATGTGAATGCCGATACGGCGGCGGGCGAGATCGCCGCCGCGATACAGGCCGAAAAGCTGGTGTTTTTGACCGACACGCCCGGATTGTTGCGCGATCCCAACGACCCGGACAGTCTGATACACCAGCTTTGCCACAAAGAGATTATCGAACTGACGGACAAAGGCATCATCGCGGGCGGCATGATTCCCAAAGTCGAGGCCTGTTTGAAGGCCCTTGACTATGGGGTGGTCAAGACGCACATTATCGACGGACGCGTACCCCATTCGCTCTTGTTGGAGATTTTCACCGACAAGGGCATGGGCACGCTGGTAACCCATTAGTCCCTTACAAACCGAGCTGAGCAAAAGTAAACAAGAAGTTTGTCGGTGTTGGCGAACGTGATTGGTGCCGGCCGAAATTCGAAATCCGAAGCACGAAATTCGAAACAAAGTCCAAGGATCCAAATTCCAATGACCAAAACCGGATGCAGTTCCGGCGAAATCTTGACGTGGAGCAGCCAGGGAGCGCTGAGAATCTATCCGCTGGCGTGTCACCTGTCTGCGTTTCTGTCCTTGGGATTTTGGTCATTTGTGCTTGTTTCGGATTTCGAGTCTCGGATATTGAATTTGGTTCGCACAAGTTGACAATGGGTTGTGGGCAAGGCTCACGTCGGTTTTATTGGCATAAGTTGAAGATGGATTCTGAAGAACGACTACTGCAACGACCTCCCAGGGGAATCCGGGTCGTGAAATCAGGCTGGAGGATATACGTTCGTGAATGACCCGATAACCGAACGCATGATGAACATCATTTACGAAGGCGGCGTCTTGATGTTCCCCATCATGGCGGTGTCCATCGTGGCCCTCGCTATTACCATCGAACGGTTCTGGACGCTGCGCCGCGCCACCATCGACACGCGCGAGTTCATGGACGCCATGCGGACCGTGCTTCGTCAAAACCGCGTTCAGGAAGCCATCGCGATTTGTGATGAGACGGACGCCCCGGTGGCCCGGATCATGAAGGCGGGCATCCTGAAACACAATCGCAGCAAAGAGGACATCCGCGAAGCCATCGAAGATGCGGGGCACCTGGAGATCCCGCGGCTGGAGCGGTACATGTCCGCGTTGGCGACCTGCGCGAACATCGCGCCGCTGCTGGGCCTGCTGGGTACGGTCCAGGGGATGATCAAGGCCTTCGCTCAGATTCAGCACAAGCAGGGTCAGGTCAATCCATCGGACCTCGCGGAAGGGATCGGGAACGCATTGATTACGACCGCGGCCGGGTTGTCGGTGGCGATTCCGACGCTGGTCGTTTACAACTATTTCGTGACCCGCGTGGAGAACATGATCCTGGAAATGGAAATCAGCTCGTCGGAATTGGTCGAACTGTTGACCAAACATCGCGGCGAACGCGAGATATAACGCGGAGGCGAAACAATGAAGTTTCGTGTCGCAACAGTCGAGAAGCGTAAGGTGCGAGCCAGTCTCGACCTCACGCCGTTGATTAACGTCGTGTTCCAGTTGCTGGTCTTTTTCATGTTGTCCTCCACCTTCGTCGTGCAGAGCAGCATTCAGATCGAAACGCCGGTGGCGGAGGGATCGGAGGCCCTCGAGCAGAAGGACCTTACCGTAACCCTCCAGTACGGCGACGGCGGTCCGGACGGGAAGGGCCGCGTCTACGTCGACAACAACGAAATCACGAGTTGGGCGGAATTGTCGAACCGTATCGCCGACGAAATGGCTACCCGGCCGGAGGCCATGGTGCTGATTCGGCCGGATGCGCGAATCGAAACGGGCCGCCTGGTGCAGGTGCTCGGCATCGCCACGAGCGTCGGCGTGGAACGCTACGGAATCGCCGCGGAACCTCCGCCTCCAGAAGAATAGCGAGTAAAGCCAATGGCCCGCGACCGCGCC
Organism: Candidatus Hydrogenedentota bacterium; assembly: GCA_963745075.1. Taxonomy (GTDB): domain Bacteria; phylum Hydrogenedentota; class Hydrogenedentia; order Hydrogenedentales; family SLHB01; genus JAHDWY01. The sequence goes on from CAVUWV010000004.1 coordinate 38,994, forward strand.
TTCAAAATATCGCTGGGCATTTCCACACTCTTCCATTTGTCCATGGTCACGCTGTTTTCCATTTACATTTGGGTGCCGGTGCGGGATATCAGCTACTACACCTTTGACATTGTCGACCCCGTGACGCACGAGTCCGTGATCCGCGGCCCCCAGGACGTGTTGCGCGTTCCCACGATGGAGGACGCGTTGCGCCCGGCTGCAACAGATGGGACTGAAGCCCTCGAGTCACTGGCCCTTTCCACACCGGAGAACCTGGATCCTGGCTTGCCCCAAATCAGCCTGCCCCGTCTGGAAGTTGCGGAACTGGAACGGCTGCAAGTGAAAGAAGAGGGGTTGCGGATCCGTTCGCACTTCGAGCAGGAGGGTCCGCAGGATCCTTGGGCGCGGTTTGGGCGGGAAATCGGCAAGCTTCAGGACGCACTTCGCCAATGGACCACGTTCGAGTCTCTGGACGAGCCGGAGGAACCTGCGTTGCAGCCGGTTTCGCGACCGGTGGAAGGGCTGGCGCTCTACATCGACTGGATGAGCCCGCCGGAGGATCGGGAACTGATCTTCGCCCCGCCCATCGACGCCCTGTGGAAGCTCGATCCCAAGTCGATGACCGAACCGATCGCCATCATGTTCAAAGTAAACCCTGAAGGGCAGGTGATCGAGGTCATGACACCGGTAGAAGATGCAGACGGCGTGATCGCGTCGGCGGGCAAGGCGTTGATTCGTTATCGCTTTGAACCCCTTGAGCAGGAAAACGCGGGTGACCAGTACGGGACGCTACTTATCGCGCCCGACAAAGGACCGCCCCTGTGATCGCGCTGGAACTGAAATGGGCCTTGCTCCTGTATTCGAGCGTGTTGGGCGCCATGGCCGCGTTCATCTGGGTCTACACGGAAATCACGGTGCGACGGCCCCATCGCTATTTGGGAAAGCAATACCTGTGGCGGTGTTCGTTCTGCGGGTACACGTACCTCGACGAGTCAGGCGACGAGTTGTCCCAATGCCCGCGTTGTGAAAGCTACAACTCCGCCACCGAAGAGCGGGCACGATTTGTGCCGTCCAAGCGGCACGCTCACGAGGAGTCCGACCACGTGCTCGCACCTGCCGATGGGCCGAAGAAGAATCCGTCCCGCCGGAAACGTCCGCATCAACGCCGGCGTGGGCCCCGCAAACGATAAATACCACGGAGCTTCCGCACGCATGTAGTTGGTATCCGCGCGGACGTCAAAGGGGCACGGGCGTCTCGCCCGTGTTTAGCGAAACATCTTGCCTAAGAGATACACGGGCGAGACGCCCGTGCTCCGTTAATGTCAAACGAAGAAGGGATTGTATTTGCTTTCGATGGCGACGGTGCTGGAGGGTCCGTGGCCGACGTGGACTTCCGTTTCCGGGGGCAGCGTGAAGATGTGCTTTCGGATGGCGTCGAGTTGGCGTTGTTTGTCCGCGTCCGAAGTGGTGCCACCCACGGAGCCCGCGAATAGCGCGTCTCCGGTGAATACACACCCCGGAAAGGCGAGACTCACGCCCTCCGGCGTGTGGCCGGGGGTTTCGAGCACCGTACCGGATAGTTTCCCCACGGTCACGCTGTCGCCGTGGTGGACATGCGTCGCGGGATGTCCGTTCACGCGGTCGAGGTTGGCGACCACTTCCGCGTCGAATCGTTTCAGGTACTCACCCAAGCCGTCGGTATGGTCGTAGTGATTGTGGGTAATGAAGATCTTCTTCAGAGTGAGCCCGTGCTCGTCGAGGAACTTCGGAACTTCCGGATCGAAAGCGCCCGCGTCGATCAGCATGGCCTCGTGCGTCTCCGGACAGGCGAGGATAAACGCGTTGACTTCGTTCACATCGAGCAGGAAGTGGCGTACGATCATTGTTTCGCGCCCTCCAGGTTGGCGCGGTCAAAATTGGCCTGGCCCGTGGCGCCGCGTAAATCGGCGTTGGCGAGGTTCGCGCGGCGGAAGATGGCGCGCTGAATGTCCGCATCGAGGAAACTCGCCCCTTCCATGTCGGCGTTTCCGGGCCGTGAATAGAACATTTTTGCGTTGTCGAATCGCGCGTTGTGCGCCTTGGTTCCGACAAGGTTGGCGCGTTGAACGTTCGCGCCGGTCAAGTTGGCGTCTGACAGGTCGGCCGCACCAAAGACCGTGAACTCCATATTCGCGCCCGAGAGGTTTGCCTTACGCAGGTCGGCGCCGTCGAAAAAGGCGCGCCGCAAGTCCGCTCCGTGCAAATCGCAGCCGGATAGATTCGCTCCGGAAAGCCGGGCGTCCCGAAGGTCCGCCCCGGCGAGGTCCGCGCCGGAGAGGTCCACCGCGCCGAGGCGTTCACCGGCACACTCACCGGCCTTGATCTTTTGTATTAACGAATCACGATCCATCCCGTTCACCTTACCCTGCTAAAATTCATCCCGATGGGAGAGCTTGCCCTCGATCCAATCGCCATAATACGCCGTCTCTTTGACCGCCGCTTTCATTTCCCAACGCGTCACGTGCTCGGCAAGAAAACAGGTTGTCAAAACCAGTCGCTCTTCCTCACCATGCTTCGCGATGGCGAATGCGCCTTGGACGAGTTTCATGTTCGCCCGGAGCGCCCACGCGTACGACCGCTCATCCGGCGTGCCGGACACGGTGTAGACCTGAATCAAGTGAATACCGTCCTTGCGCTGAAACTTCCGAATGTGAACGGTTTGCTTCCGGTCGTTCCGCAGGCTGACTTCGACACTGTATTCGTCGTCGTCCTTCTTTGTCACCAGCCGTTCGCCTGCTTTTTCGCACGATCGGACGAGTTCTTCCAGCGTGAACGACCGCTCGACCGGACGCGGTTTGACCCCTTCCAACGCGGCCGCGGCCTGCCCGAGGGCTTGATCGACGGCGCGCCGCACGTCAACGTCCATTTCGTCGCTGGCGTCGTGGAGTGCGCCCAGGGCCCGAATCGCGATCTTGCCTAGGAGATCGGCGCCGTCGCGGCGGTTTACCCATCCCGCATCGCGATTCCGGAGGTTTTCCGCAGCAGAATCAATGACTTCGAACATGGTCCGGATTCTCCTTTCCCTCCATTCTAGCAAGGGTTCGGAAGTTGTGCCAATTCTCGGTCACTCCGGCCAAGAAATGCCCGCGTATCGAATGCTAGAATGCCCGGTACGGTTAGACAAGGAAACGAACGGACGGTTTTTCATGAGACTACCCGATAGAAGCTACCGTTGCTCGAAGCCGTGGTGCATCCTGCTTTCAGCACTCCTCGTCGTTTCCAGTGCGATGGGGCAGGATGCCCTAGACCGGAACGCCTATCTCACCCGGATCGCGGAGCTACAGCAGAAGGGTCCCGATATCGCCCGGACCCAGGGGAAAGAAGCGTTGATTCGCCAGTACCGCACGCTGATCGACGAAAACCCCGACTACGCCAACAACATTCAGTTGGAAACTCAAATCGGCTTGATTTACGAATCCGACCTCAGCGACAGCGGCGAACCCCCGAACATGCAAGCCGCGTACAATCAGTATGTCGGGATCATCGACACCTATGACCCATCCAATCCGTACATGAAACAGGTGCGTCAGATGGCGGCCGATCGTGCGGTCCAATTGGATCCGGCTGCCGCTGAGGATCTGTACTGGGGGATGATCGAGGACTATCCCGACGATCCCACCGTGGTGCTGTCGAGTTATTACAAGCTGGGGCAATTGGCCGAGCAGAATGGCGACCCAGCGGCCGCGAGGGAACTTTACGAGGAAGTCATGAATCACGCGCCATCGGACGATGCGCTGTCAGAAACGGAGCGCGCCATCGTGCAACAGTACGAAGCGAACGCCGTGTTGAATCTCATGGCGAGGGAGATCCGTCAAGCGCGGACTCCGGAAGAACGTCTCGCGGTCGTGCAGTCCTTTCTCGACAAATATCCTGAACTGTCGGATACGCAGAGCGATCTGATCGACCGATTGCTCAAGAGCATCGAGACTATGGGAGAACGGGAAGGCAGCCGTACGGAACTGAGAGAAGCCGTCCGATCGTTGGTGGCGCTGCTCCAGCAGCGCCGCGACGAGGACGAGGCGGCGCCCCCGGAAGCCCGGGCTTCCGGTCAACAAGAACGCACCATGGCCGCGTCGGAAGACCAACCCACCATTGGCGGGAGGCAAGGCGGTCGCGGTTCCCGAAAGGAAGTGGCGTCAGGTTCGGCAGCTCAGCCCGGGGAACGCGGCGAGGATTCCGCGCAACCGTCGGGCGAGGAACCCCCCTCGCCCACCGTTGCGTTGAAGGGGCATTTCTGGGTTCTTCCGGCGATCGTGATCGCGGCCGCGCTCGTAGCGATCGGTGTCGTCGTCGCGAAACGCCGGAAGTCTTGAGACGTTATGCCTTACCGGCGGCGATTTCTTCCGCCGCGCCGTATTTCGCCGCCACGTACTCGTCCACGATTTGCCGGAATTCTTTTGCGAGTTGATCGGGCGTGCCCGTAAGCGTCTTGTACTTTTGACCATCGATGTAGACCGGACAACTCGGCGCTTCGCCCGTGCCGGGCAGGCTGATGCCGATGTTGGCGGCTTTGGACTCGCCGGGGCCGTTGACTACGCAGCCCATGACGGCGAGTTTCAACTCTTCAAAACCGCCGTACTGCCGTTTCCATTCCGGCATCTTGCCGCGAATGTACTGCTGCGTCTGCTCCGCGAGTTCCTGGAACACCGTGCTCGTCGTCCGACCGCAACCGGGACAGGCCGTGATACTGGGCGCAAAGGAACGCAGCCCGAGGGATTGCAGGATTTCGCAGGCCGCGTACACTTCTTCACACCGGTCGCCGCCGGGACGGGGCGTAAGCGACACGCGAATGGTGTCGCCAATCCCTTCCGCGAGGAGGACACCCAGCGCCGAGGCGGACCACGCCACGCCTTTCGTGCCCATGCCCGCTTCGGTCAGACCAAGGTGCAGGGGTTGATCGGTCTTTGAGGCGAGGTCGCGGTACACTTCGATAAGGTGCAAGGGTGTCGAACTTTTGCAGGAGATGATGATCTGGTCTTTGCGCAGACCGCACTCGAGGGCGAGGTCTGTGGACTGCAAGGCCGAAATCACCATGCATTCGTTGATGATATCTTCCGAGTCTTTGCCGAGATTCTGGTCCGTGTTCTCCTGCATCATTTGCATAACCAGTTCCTGGTTCAGCGATCCCACGTTGACGCCGATGCGCACCGGTTTGCCGTTATCCACCGCAACTTGACAGATGGTCGAGAACTGGACGTCGCGTTTGGAGCCGCGCCCCACGTTGCCCGGGTTGATACGGTACTTGTCCAGCGCTTTCGCGCAATCCGGATACTGGGTCAGGAGTTTGTGCCCGTTGAAATGGAAGTCGCCGATGATGGGCGCGTCGCATCCCGCGTCGCGGACCCGTTGCCGGATTTCGGGGACGGCCGCGGCGGCCTCGGCGGTGTTTACCGTGATACGAACGAGTTCCGATCCGGCGTTGGCTAAGTCCACGATCTGCTTGGCCGTGGAAACGGGGTCTTCGGTATCGGTATTGGTCATGGACTGGACGACGACCGGGGCGCCGCCGCCCACTTGGATGCCACCGACCAAGACGCCGACCGTGTTCCGGCGTTCATTCAACACCATGGGAAAACTCTCCTGGGGAAAGGTTTTGTTGTTGACGATTCGTGCACAGGGAGTACCGGCAGCCGCCCGGCGCACCTCAGCGTATTGTAGCATAAGCGGAACAACCGACCCATGGGACCAATAAGACGTATGAGACCTATAGGATGCTCGTGCCCGCGGTCCACCTATTGGAACACGATCTTCGGCTTTTTTGACTTGCCGCAGGCACGGCAGTTTCCGCAGGATTTGATCTTTTCGGTAACGAGATCCACTTCGATCTGGCCGTCGATTACGAGGCGGCCGTCGTCGTAGGAGATTTCGGCGGCGGCACAGGGGTCGCCTTTCCCGCCGGGCTCCTTGCCGACCAGGACTTCCAGAACGGACTGGATGGCAAAGAAGTGTTTCAGACCCAGGAACTCTTCCAGTTCGTCCTCGACGGGGAATTCGGTGACGTAGTGTTCGGCGTCGTAGGCCAGGATTTCATCGACCGTGCGGCCGCGAAACTGTTCGATCAGAAGGTTACCTGCGCCGACCCCTTGGCCGCAGGTTCGCTTGGAAAAGAAATAGTCCTCCAGCCGCTCGTCGTTGTCGAGTGTCACCTGGATGAGTTCGGTTACGTCGCTACAGGGCATCTATCCTCGAATCCGGCCAAATCCGTCACGATTGTTTGCTGGCTTCTTCGACTTTCGCCGCGAAGATGAAATCGCTTTCGGTCAAGCCATCAATTTTGTGGGTCCAAATGGTTACCTTGGTCTTGCCCCAGGTGGTCAAGATGTCGGGGTGATGATTTTGATCTTCGGCGATCTCCCCCACCTTGTTGGTGAAGGCCAGGGCGTCGACAAAGTTGGGAAATTTGTATTCTTTTTCCAGATGGTGTTCGTTCACCACCTGCCAATCGTGGCCCAGCATCTTGTGCAAACCTTCTAACTGGGAACCTTTCAGCGGCGGCACGCCGCCCTTGCATGGCACACACTGTTTGCCGGCCAACTCGGTCGTCATATGGGGATCGCTCCTTTCCGACGCGATTACACGTCAAACACCGGCTGGGGCCGTTCGTGCCAGATGTTCAGGTCGGACTCGTCATCCAGCGTGACCGCGCCCAGCCGCACCGTATAGGCATCTTCGCCGTTGGGGTAATAGGTGATGTCCGTGGACTCGATGTCCCAGGCGCCTTCGTCCGGACCCTGCAACAGCAAGGTATGCGGAAAGCTGCCGGGGTTGCCCGTGGCCTCGAACGTTTCGCCCGGCCCGGTGCCGCCGCTGTGAGCGTCAAATTCTACCGGAAATCCGTTAATGACCCATTTCGGCGGCGTGGTCCGACCCGACTTACCGGTTTTGACGACGATATCGAATGTGTTCAGCTTTGGCATCTTATCCCATCCCTGCGGGCAATTCGCTGTAGAACGGATTCTTGCCCGCGCTGTGATCGGTCACATCAAGGATCGCGCCGACGCCTGGCATAGCACTGCGGAAGGCCTCGTGGATCCCTTGCCGGAGGGTGATGTCCGACGCCGCGCAGCCCTGACACCCGCCCATCATTTCGATGTAAACGGTATTGCCCTCGACGCGGTCGAGACTGATGGCGCCGGAGTGAGCCGCGATGCCGGGATTGATCTCCGTGTCGATGACCCGTTGCAAGGTGTTGCAGATCTCGTCTTCCGACGGCAAACCCGCCAGGAAGGTTTCCGTCACGACCGGCTTCTCTTCCAGAAGATGCCCGCGAATTGCGGACCCGATTTCCTTGGCCATATGATCCCAGTCGCCGAAGATGGTCGGCTTCCGCGTGACGGTGACGGTGAAGTCGTGAAGAACGACCGAGTCGACGCCGTCTACGGCAAATAATGCTTGCGCCAGTGGCGACTCAACGGCTAGCTCCGGCTTCGGAAACCACGCGGAATGGCCCTCGAATACGGGGCGATCCACCATAAACACACACGAGCCGTTGCCCTTCTCGACGCGGGCTTTGATCCGGATATCGGCGCTCCAACTGGAGTGGTCGGCGTTTTCGGTCAAGACGGGGGCATTCACCACGCGCCGGGGCATGGCCGGCTCCGGTTGCGGGGCGGCTGTTTGGTCGTCATCCGAAACGTCGATACCACCGGCCAACGCATCGCGCGGTGGGATCCGTTCGATGGGCTTCGCCTTGCCCGTGTCATTCTTGAAAACTTTGGAAAACCATGATGGCATGGCACTTAGACTCCTTCTCAGGCATTGGGTGGACCTCTCGCCTCCCTCTAGATAAGGACACTGGTCTAAAGCATGTTATTCCCGAGGGTTGCGCACTCTGATATCCACCGCATAATGCCTTAAAAGTGCAAAGGCTTCTGCGCGCTCAATGATACCTTGTGCAAAAGTTGATACGGGTGTAGACTGGCGTTCTCAAGGGGCAACCGGGCCATCGTCACTCGTGGGGTATCACGAAGGGGGATACGGTGATGGCCGAATCACGGCGGATGGTAATATCAAGGGCTTGGTTTCAGGTATCAATAGTCACATTCCTCATCGGCTTCGCCGTCCTCGGTTATCTGGCCTACCGAATCACGTCCGACCGCCCTCCCATCCCGGCTCGGGTGGTAGATCCCGACGGCACCACCCTGTTCACACGCGAGGATATACTGGCCGGCCAGCACGTGTTTCAGAAATATGCACTCATGCAGTACGGGACCCTGTTCGGCCACGGAGCCTATCTTGGTCCCGATTTTACCGCCCAGTACCTCCACCGGCAGGCGGTAGCGATGCAAGACCAGTACGTTTCACAGGGCCTGTCGGATGCGGATGCGGCGGCACAAGTTCGAACGGAGTTGAAACGATTCTCGTACGATGCCGAAAACGGTGAACTGATTTATTCGAGCGGTCAGGCACAGGCATTCGAAAAGTTAGAGGAATTCTACCGCGAATACTTCACGACCACGTCGGAGCAGAAGGGGCTGAAGCGGCCCTACATAGGCAATGACGAAGCCGTACGCGATCTCGCCTCGTATTTTTCGTGGGCAGCGTGGGTCTGCTCCGCAACCCGACCCGGCACGACCTATTCCTACACCAACAATTGGCCGCCGGAGCCGTTGGCTGGCAACGAGCCCACGGGACAATCATTTATCTGGAGCGTGCTGAGCCTGATTGCCCTGCTGGGCGGAAGTGGTCTGGTGCTGTTCACGATCGGACGATACGATTTGCTGGGGTGGCATCGGGCGGATGAGGATGAGACAGGACGTAGCCTCGAATTCCGGCAGCCGGAACAGGTGCGACTGACACCGGCCCAACGCGCCACTGCTTGGTATTTTCTGGTGATAGCCGGACTCTTTCTGATGCAGGGGCTCTTGGGGGGCGCAAACGCCCACTACCACGTTGAGCCGGGCGGGTTCTATGGCATCAACCTCGGCGAATGGCTTCCCTACAACTTAACGCGGACATGGCACCTTCAACTGGCCTTGTTCTTCGTCGCGTCCAGTTTTCTGGCCATGGGCATCTTTATCGCTCCGATGATTGCGGGACGCGAACCGCGCCATCAGGAAAAGCTCGCACTGTTTCTTTTCGGAGCGCTGGTGCTGGTCGTGGTGGGAAGTTTGGCGGGTGAGGCCGCCAGTATCAAGGACTACCTCACCATCGAGGGACCTTGGTTTTGGATCGGCGCGCAGGGATGGGAGTACCTGGACCTTGGACGCTTGTGGCAGATGTTGTTGGTCGTGGGCATGATCCTGTGGCTGATCATCCTTTTTCGGGGCATGCGGTCGCGGTTGCGCGGCGAGCACCCCGGTAATTTGCCGTATTTGTTCCTGTACAGCGCTTTCTCAATCCCGCTCTTTTATTCCGTGGGGATGGCTTTCGGCAGAGATACCGAGTTCGCCATGGTGGATTTCTGGCGGTTTTGGGTTGTCCACCTCTGGGTAGAAGATTTCCTGGAGTTGTTTACGACCATCATGGTCGCGTATGTCTTCGTGCTCCTGGGAGTCGTCCGGATTACTACCGCCACGCGTGTTGTCTATCTGGATATCATCCTGTATTCCATCGGCGGTGTGATCGGCACGATGCACCACTTGTATTTCAGCGGAGCGCCCGCCGTACATATGGCCCTTGGCGCGACGTTCTCTGCGATGGAGGTCATTCCACTGCTGCTACTGACTTTTGAGGCTTGGCGATTCATGCGGTTGGGCGGTTCGGCGCCGGGGCAATCGACCCTTGGGGTATCAAGCGATACATTTCCACACAAGTGGGCGGTCATGTTCCTTATTGCGGTGGGTTTTTGGAACTTTGTCGGAGCGGGGGTATTCGGGTTCTTAATCAACCTTCCAATTGTGAGCTATTTCGAAATCGGCACACAATTCACGGCCAACCATGGTCACGGCGCCATGATGGGTGTATACGGCATGCTGGCTATCGGTTTTTTCATGTTTGTTGCACGCTATTTCGTGCCCCCTGACCGTGGATGTGAACGCGCGATGCGTATTTCATTCTGGTCTCTCAATGTCGGCCTGGCACTGATGATGTTTCTGAATCTCATACCGATCGGCGTGATCCAACTCTACGATAGCTTTACGGATGGTTATTGGATGGCACGTGAGCCCGAGTTCTTTCAGCAACCGCTGGTTCGGTTTTTTGAATGGGCCCGGCTTCCCGCTGATTTTCTGTTCATCCTCGGAGGAATTCTTCCGGTCGTCTATCTGGCGGTGCGCATGTTCATCCACCGAAACCGCCACGGCGAAGTCCCCGTGGGCGATGAGACCGAATCGTTGACTCAGCCTCGCCAGCGGCCCCAGGAAGCATAGTTGGGGAGCAATAAGAACACATCGGGGTAGGAAGAGACGTGTGTCGAACGGAGTTCGTGAGTGATCGAGCCGTCCGCGGCCCTCTTCCTCACCAACGACGGTGAACATACGGCACCGTGCTCCCACAGGCTTAGTCTTGCCCGTGTCGTTCCTGAAAACTTTGGAAAACCATGTTGGCATGGTACTTAGGCGCCTTTGCAAGGATTGGGCGGACCTGCCGTCTCCCTCTACATAGTGACACCGAGCTAAAGCATGTTATTCCCGAGGGTTGCGCGTGGTGCGCGGCGACGTTCGACCGGTAAGCGATACTGCTTCGCTGGTGGTTTGACTGTCTTCATGCCAGCCCGGTATCCTTTCCTGTTCCCTGGCGCAGAGGATTCGTATGAAAACGCCGTATTGGTCGAATTGGTCGGGGTCTGTCCGATGCAGGCCCGGCGTGTACAGTGTGCCGCGCAGTGTCGAGGAAGTGGTCGACGTGGTGCGGAATGCGGAGCGCGATCGTAAGTCCGTCCGCGTTGTGGGGTCGGGCCACTCGTTCACGGACCTCGTAAAGACCGACGAGGTATTGGTCTCGCTGGACCATCTGAGCGGCATCCTGGAAGTGGATACCCGTACACGGGAAGCGACGGTTCAGGCTGGGACGAAGCTCTTCAGGCTGAACGACTTGTTGGAGCGATACGGACTCGCCATGGAGAATCTGGGCGACATCAACCGCCAATCCCTGGGCGGGGCTATCGGCACGGGCACGCACGGCACCGGCCTAACCTTCGGCAATCTTTCCACTCAAGTCATTGGATTGACGCTCGTCACGGCTTCGGGTGGGTTGCTCGAATGTTCGGAAGAGCAGAATCGCGACGTGTTCAAGGCGGCGCAGGTATCGCTCGGCGCTCTCGGGATCATCGTTGAGGTCAAGCTGCGTCTGGTTCCCGTGTACCGGCTGTCTTATGTGCGCAAAAAAGGCGATTTCCGTGAGACGATTCAGCAAGCCTTCGCCTACGCGCAGGCCAACCGGCACTTCGAGTTCTACCTTTTCCCGCACACAGAAACGGTTCAACTGAAGTTTCTGAACGAGACCGACATGCCGGCGGTGCGCCACCCGTTGCGGAAGTGGTTTACGGACACGTTCCTGGAAAATACCGCCTTCGGACTCATCAGCCGCCGCTGCCGGTCCAAGCCCGAGCGCTGCCCGGCCATGACCCGGTTCATGGCGAATCAACTCAAGGACATCCAGGAGATCGACACGGGCCACCGCGTACTTTCGACCAAACGCACCGTGCGGTTTAATGAGATGGAGTACGCCGTCCCGATGGACGACGGCATCAAGGCTATCCAGGACATCAGAAGCTGGATCGAGCGGGACGATGTCGCGGTCCACTTCCCCATCGAGTTCCGGTACGTAAAAGGGGATGACATACCGTTGAGCCCCTGCTATGGCCGGGACTCGGTCTGCATCTCCGTCCACATGTTCCTGGGCATGCCCCACGAGCGCTATTTCGAGGGGTGCGAACGTATCTTTCGCCGTTACGGCGGTCGCCCCCACTGGGGTAAGATGCACAATCTGACCGCCTCGGATCTCGCCGAACGCTACCCCAAGTGGGACGATTTCCAGCGCGTGCGGGAGGAGTTGGACCCGGGCGGCGTGTTTCTGAACGGATATCTACGTTCGCTCTTCATAAGCGGAACTTCGTAATGCTTTCCATCAGATAAACGGGTTGCGCCATTCCATGAGGACGGCGTTGTTGCAGGACTCCTTGTCGTCGAGGTAGTTGGGGGTGACGCGGAGGGGGACACGGCCGCATCGCAGGAGGAAGGTGACAATCGGGTCGGCCAGGTCGCCGGCGAGGACCATGTCGAGGTAGCCTTCGGGCGGGACCTTGTCCACCATCGTGTGGTAACCGGGCATGCGGGCGCCGCCGAGCAGGCGGGTCAGCTTCTTTTCCACGACGACGTTGTACATGGACAGCATGAGCCACTTGCCGAGGCCGAGTTTGCGGAAGTCCGGCCGCACGCTGATGTCCACGATGTACAAGGTGTTGCCGTTGGGATTGTGGTTGCGGATGTAGCCGTCGTCGGTAATTTCGCCCCAGGCATGGTCCGGCTCGTTCGGTTCCCACTGGACGACGAGTCCGGTGATGGAGCCCGCGAGCCGGCCTTCGACTTCGACGCACAACGCGCCTTCGGGGAAGCGGGACACATGGTTCTGGAGTTGTTCCCTGTTCCACCACAACTCGGATGGGAAAGGCGGCGGAAAACATTCGCGCTGGATGTCGATGAGATTGTCGAAGTCGGCGGCGGTGTAGGTGCGGATGACGGCCTTGCGGGGTCGATTTTGGTCGAATACGTAGAGTTCGTTGCGGAACATGGTCATTGCCTCGGTTGGTTTGGTTCCTTAAGACGACGCTGGACGCCCAACAGTGATTATATTTATATTTAATTATTCGATTTCGATTTCGATTTCGATTTCGATTTCGATTTCGATTTCGATTTCGATTTCGAAAAAAGGATACTACAAGATCGGATTGATTACTGGGTGCGAATAACATTCACGGGGCGCGTGGGCACCAGGGTATAGAGGTCGGGGCGGCGGTCGCGGAGGGGGCGCACGGTGCCGACGTCGCGCTGCAACGCGAGGGTTTCGAGATCGAGGTCGGTGATCACGACCATCTCGGTGTTGGGTTCGGCTTCGGCGGCGGTGGCGTGGGGCGGAAAGGCGAAATCGCTGGGCGTGAACACGGCGGCCTGCCCGTAATTGATGAGGAAGCTGCGCACCTGCGGCAGATTCCCCACGCTGCCGGCGATCACGGTGTAGATGTAGTTTTCGACGGCCCGCGCCTGGGCGCAGTAGCGCACACGACAATAGGCCTTCTTCTCATCCGTCATGAAGGGAATGAACACGACTTCCGCACCATTCACGGTTAACAAGCGGCTCATTTCGGGAAATTCGATGTCGTAACAGACCTGGATGGCGATGCGGGCGAATTCGGTTTCGAAGACGTTGAGTCCATCGCCGGGCTGAATGCCCCAGAATTGCCGTTCATCGGGCGTGATGTGAAGCTTGTCCTGGGTGTAGACCTGTCCGGTCGGCGAGAAGAGATGGGCGGTGTTTCGCAGCACGCCATCCCGGAGGGTCGGATGGGACCCGCCGATGATGTAGCCGCCGAAGCGTTGCGACATGGCGGTAAACATTTCGATGTACCGGTTCGTGTAATCCGTGAGATGGCGGACGGCTTCGAGGGGCTCCATGTCCCGGTCCATGGTGCTGATAAGCTGGGCGGTGAAGAGTTCCGGGAACACGAGGAAGTGGCAGTGGTACTCTTCGGCGGTGGTGACGAAGAAGTCGACCTGCCGCTCGAAATCTTCCCAACTCCGAATGCCGCGAAGGTCGTACTGGGCGGCGCAGACGCGAATGCGCCGGACCGGGCGCGTGATCGGGGACGAGGCGATTTTGCGTCGCTCGGACTTGAAGTTGGGGTTGATGAGTTCGAGATGGGTCGCGTAGTTCAGGCTGGCCTCGTCGCTGAGGTAGTCGTAGTGGATGCCCTTGACCTTGTACCCGGCCTTCAAGTGAGCGTTTAGAGCCTGGTCTTTGAGTTCCCCGGCGACGACCTTGTCGACGTATTCTTCCGCGGTCATCTTGCCGGCGTGTTCCCAGTAGCCGGGGATGCGCCCGCCGGCGACCATACGCCGCAGATTGAATCGCTTCATCAACTTAATGCGTTCTTTGTACAAGGCGCCGGCAACGCCCATCCCGCGATAATCGGGATGCACGGCGATCTCGGCGCCGTATAACGTGTCGCCGCCGGGGTCGTGGGTATTGAACGTGCCGCTACCGGTAATTTCGTTGTAGGAATGCCACGGCGCGGAATCGTCCAGCATGACGGTCAGCGACGCACAATACCCGACGACCTTTCCGTCAATCTCCGCCAGGAACTGGCCTTCCGGAAAGGCCGTGTGTTGCATGTGGAACAAGCGTTCGTTGCAGAGCCGGAAATGGGGAAAGTCGCTGTATGCGGCGTATTGACATTCCACCAGCGCGGGCAGATCTTCCTCTTTCCAGGTCCGGGTAACGATCTTCGGGCGCTTCTTTGAAGGGGGCATGTTTACATCTCCTCGCGCGCGTAATGCGCGGAGCGTAACGGATACGCCTCGTCACAAGCGGGGAAATCATGGGCGTAAGAACATCCCCCTTGATCCCCCTTCAAAGGGGGAATTGCCGCCGCCGCTTCGCGGCCCGTTGGCCACGGCGGAAGACTGGGTGTACGCACGGTCCCTTTGGCCCGTACAGGAAACTCAATGATGCAAATTTCCCCCTTTGACGGGGGATCAAGGGGGATGTGAATTCTGCACTGTATCATTCTATGAATGTATCCTCTCGTATGCTCCGTAGTACCTATGGAAGGATTGCGAGAACGGATTCGGGCGGACGGCCGATAGCGGCTTTGGTGCCGCAATGAACCAGCGGCCGTTCCATCAGGATTGGATGCGCAACAATCGCATCCACGATCGCGCTGGTGGAACTATCCGCGGACAGACCCAACTCCTTGTACGGGGCTTCCTTTGTCCGCAGGAGGGCATGGGCGTCGCCGAGCATGCGCGCCAAATCGCGTAAGCGGCTCTTGCTCGGCGGCGTCTTGAGGTACTCGATGACTTCCGGTTCGATGCCTCGCTCCCGCAACAGGGCCAACGTCTCGCGGCTCTTGGTGCAACGCGGATTGTGGTAGATAGTGACGGTCTTGCTCATGGTATTACGTAACGTCCTTTCGGGAAGTGTCCGTGGTGTCGGCGCACGGAATGTGCGTCGGGTTCAGCCTATCACGCACGTCGACATACCGTCAAAATGTGCTGGAAATCAAGGCATTACGCCGGTGATGAGGTAGCCGAAGAGGTAGCCGACGATGGCCACGCCCAGACCCACGGCAAACATGTCGAGCCCACTGCGGAAGAGACCGCGTCCGGTGAACAGGCTACGGGCGGCGCCGACGGCGAAGTGGGAAAGCATGGCGATGGCGAAAGATACCCAGGCGGCGACTTCGATGTTGGAGATGAACATGAAGGGGGCAACCGGGATCACTGCGCCGAAGGCGGTGGCGGTTCCGGTGATCCACGCTTCTTTCATGGGAGTCGAATGTTGCTCGCCGATGCGCAGTTCTTCGCGGACCATTTCGTTCAGGGCGCGGTCGGGGTTTTCCATGAGCGATTTGGCGAGGGCTTCGGCTTCCGCTCGTTCCATCCCCTTGGCTTGATAGATCAACGCCAATTCTTCGCGTTCCAGTTCGGGCATGAGCCGGATTTCTTCGCGTTCCATGGCGATTTCGTGATCGTGAACTTCCTGTTCGCTCTTGGCGGCAAGGAAACCCGATGCGCCCATGGACAGGGCGTCCGCGATGGCGCCGGCCAACCCTGAAAGCACGACGATGTGGGCGTCGACGTTCGCGCCAAGCACGCCGGCCACGAGCCCGAAATTGGCGGTCAGGCCGTCGTTAAATCCGTAGACGATATTGCGCAAAAGGTCGCCGGATTCGAGTTGGTGCCAGGGCTCGCCTTTACGTCCGCTCAATTTGCGCAGGGATAGGGCGTGTTCGGCAGATTCTTTGGCGAGCTGCAGGGCGGCGTCGCGCGAGCCCTCGTGGGTGCTGTCGCGGTGGAGGTTGAGGTAGCCTTTCACCTCCTCTCCTTCTTCTTTGAGCAGAATCCCCAACAGGAATCCGCTGCCGAATCGCTTGGCAAGGGCCAGGCGCAGGCGCGCTTTCAGCGTTGGCTTGGGATCCGGCGGCTCGATACCCGCGTCGCGGAAGAGTCCGGCCCAAAGCTCGACATGGCGTTTCTCGACGTGTGCCAGCCGGTCGTATACGTCGCGGCGTTTCGGATCCGTGTCGACTTCCGCGAGGGCGGCGTAGAGAAAGGCCGCGTCGGCTTCATCGAGATAGTGACGACGCCAGTCGGCGAGGGTCGCGTTATCGAGTGACACGTTCGGGGAGTTCCTCGGTTTCGTTGTGGCCTCGGGACATGATTGGAACCATAGAAGGATACCGGAAAGCGGTGAGCAGAACGATCTACACGTTCGGCATGAGAGAGCCGGGCGGTGTCTCGATTACGATTACGAGAACGATTACGAGCACGAGAAGAAGCTGCCATAGCGTTGCCAATCTATCAGCGATGCGTTCACGCGCTATTTTGCATTCTGGGCGGCGGCGACGGTCAGTTCCGTCTGCTGTGGCTGCTCTTGTCTCTCACCGTTGATGAGGTGGTCCAGGTAATCGGTCAGGGCGGCGATTTCGGTTTCGGTGCCGACCAAGGGCGGCATGTAGGCCCGGTACGGGGAATCGTCCTTGTAGTCGTGGAGCATGGTCAGGATGTTGCCGATGGATTCGCGGTCCCGGCCCGCGAGCAGTTTCCGCAGGGAACGATACCCGTCGGTGGTATGGCAGGCCATGCACTGCCCGCGCAACACGAGCATCCCGCGGTCCAATTGGGGGGTCCGGGCGGGCTTCGGGGCATCGGCGGCAGGCGTTGCCTCTCCGACGGTTGGTTCTGCAACGTCGAGTCTTGCCCACGTCGCCTTCTGTTCGGGCGTGGCCCAGATGGTATGGGTCAGGTATCCCTCCGCGTTGAATCGCGCCACGTCCGTCTTGGGCCGCACGCCGTTGGAGAAGATGTAGTTTACGACCACATAAGGCTTCCGAAGCATCTCCCGCGCCTGTTCCGTGGAGGCCGTGGCGGCCAACGCCAGGAAGAGCACGGCCACGGCGTGGCCGAAGGTGAAATCCCTTGGATTGCGGAAGGCGAGGAAGTAGACGATGGCGGCGATCGTGGCGGAGGTCATCATGGTGACCAGCGTTGCGCGCGTAACCTGCGTAAAGACGCCCTGGCCGATGGTCGCGATACCGAGTTTGATCAGCCCGCGTTGTTCGAAGGGCACCATGTGCAGGAACCACACGAAGAAGATTGGCAACAGGATGAACGCCGGGATGAGCCATTTCGCCGACCAGCGGATGAACGAGCTTTTGAGATCCGGCTGTTTGAATCCGTCAATCCGGCTGGCGGTCACCAGCGCCCACACGCCCGCGAGCGAGATACAGACGAGGGTCCGGATACCGAGACTGGGCCAGTACGTGGGATTGAAGAAGGCCTGCCAAAACCGCGTCGCCTCGTGACCCGTGCCAGCCACCGCGAGCCAGGCCTGCCCGGGCGTCAACATGAAGGTCAGGATGCCGTTGATAATCACCAGCGTGAGGAAGGAGAAGAAGGCGTAGACCCAGCCGACTTTCAGATGCAGCCGATCGGGAATGCGGTCCCAAGTGTAGTAGTAGACGGCGGCCGTCGACAATTCGACGAAGAAGAAGGTCCATTCGATGGCCCACCCGAAGACGAAGTTGTGGATGAGCGTGCTGGTGCCTTCCGGATTTGCGAGACCGATGGCAAACCAGATGCCCACGCCCGTCGCCGCGCCGAAGACGCCGGTGAGGATCAGGAAGAATTTCGAATGCCGTTTGAGGACCGGCATCCAATCCGTGCGCCCTTCGCGAAGCGCTTTGCGCTCGGCCATGGGCAGGTACAGGCCACCGCCGACGGCGAAGTGGCTGATCAGGATGTGGACGATCGCGATTCCGCCAATCACCCAACCGCTTCCGATCACAGGCACCACCCAGAACGGGTAATTCATTGCAGGCCTCCTATACTTCCGCGTAGCCCCAGATCGTCAAGACGACCAGGCCAACCAGGGCCGCCAGGCCGAACCATGTGGCGGCACGTGCGCGCATGGCCGCCCTGCTATCTTTGTCGAACAAGGGAATCAGGGCCCAGAGCAATCCACCGACGCTGAACAGCAGGATTCCCATGACTTCGCCGATACGCCCGGGGAACCAGCGCCCGAACACTTTCAGGACCTGGAACTGGTTCATGAAATACCACTCGGGATGAATTCCTGCCGGCGCGGGGGCCGCAGGGTCGGCCGGGGGTCCCAACTGCCACGGGTACATGGACGCAAGGATGGCCAGGACGTTCAGCGCGATCAGCCACATCGCCAAGTCCTTGGTCAAAAAGTTTGGGAAGAACGGGATGGACCGGCGCTCGGATTCGGGGATCAGATCCTCGCTCGGGGGAACGGCATTTCCGTGCCGTTGCACCAGCCAAAGGTGAAAGGCCAGAAACGCGATGAAGATCATGGGCAACACGACCACGTGCAACGTGAAGAAGCGCTGAATGGTGACCGACGAAACGGTTTCGCCACCCTGGACGAGGGTCACGATCAACGCCCCCAGACCGGGGATGGTCGCGGGGATCTCCAGTCCGACTTTCGTGGCAAAGAATGCCAGGTCGTCCATGGGTAGAAGATATCCGCTGAATCCGAACACGAGCGTCAGGCCCAACAGGGCGAGACCGCTCCACCAGCCGAATTCGCGGGGTTTCCGGTAGGCCTTCATGAAAAAGACGGAGAACATGTGGACGAAGGCCGCGAATACCATGAGATTCGCCGACCAGGAATGGGCGGATCGGATGAGCCAGCCGAAATCGATGTCGTACGTTATCTGGCGAACCGATTCGTAGGCGTCGGCGCCGGGCCGGTAGTAGATGAGGAGCAAGATTCCGCTGACCAACTGGAAAAGGAAGAGAAACAGCGTGATCCCGCCCCAGTAATACCAAAACGAATGGCGGTGTTGCGGCACTTCCTTTTTCGCGGCAAAGGCGATAAGTTCATCCAGCCCCAGTCGATCGTCGATCCATTCGTAGAGCCCGGAGCGAACGGCATCAGGCGCGAGAGACGATAATCTGCCCATCGGCGACCTCCACGTTGTATTGCTTCAAGGGCTTTGGCGGCGGACCGGCGATGTTTTTCCCCGTGAACA
>CAVUWV010000005.1:0-9163 GCA_963745075.1 Candidatus Hydrogenedentota bacterium
GGCCAGGGCTGCTGAGACTATACGAATCGGGGGTATTTGGGGTTTCTATCGATGAGAATCTGTGGAATCGGCGGATACGACCAATTTGGTTGCAGCGACGCCATGCTATGGAACCCTTACAGGGTGCCGCTCCGGAGAAGACCCGCAGACCCCGGGTAAGCCTTGATTCGCTGCGGCCAACCCGGGGCTAAGGGTATATTGGCCCTACAGGCCACAGCGTATCCGCGGTCGCGTTGAAGCTAATTGTGAGCAATAGCGTTGCGCCCTCGCGGGTCTGCGTCAGATATGCGGGCTTTGTGAAAGCCATGCCGTTTGTGACCCCTATTACCGCCAACGACAACACGTCTTGCCACTTCAATGGTATCGCCGGTTTGCCTGTGTGGCGCGGATGGTGTATACCATGGAGCGACTGTAACTTGGCGCGCAGTGTCCCCCGCCTGTTCGCCGTAACATAAGGGAGTTGGGGCTGTGTATCGACCAGAGATCAAGGTGCTGGATTGCACCATCCGCGACGGCGGATTGATGAACAATTGGGGTTTTGACAAGGCGCTCGTCAAAGAAGTTTTCGAAGGGCTGGTAGCGGCGGGCGTCGACTACGTCGAACTCGGGTATCGCGCGGACAAGAAGATGTTTCCGCCGTCCGAGTCGGGGATCTGGCGCTACTGCGACGAGGAAGACGTCCGCGACGTTGCGTACAAGACGGATGCCACGAAGATTTCGATCATGTGCGACGTGGGGCGCACGGATTACGACGCGTTTTTGCCCGCGTCCGACTCGGTCATTTCGATGGTGCGGGTCGCTACGTATGCGAAAGACGTGGATAAGGCGATCCATCTGGGTAACCACGCGCAGGAGCTGGGGTACGAGACGACGTGCAACGTGATGGCGGTGTCGCATGTGCTGGAACCCGACCTGGACGAAGCGTTGAGTCAGTTGGCGAACTCGAATTTTAAGGTGGTCTATCTGGTGGACAGTTTCGGGTACTTCTATTCCGAACAGATCCAGTACCTCGCGGACAAGTATCTGGCTGCGTTGAAACCCAAGGGCATCGAAGTGGGCATTCACATGCACAATAATCTGCAGCTTGCGTTCGCCAACACGATCGAAGGGATCATCAAAGGGGTCAACTACCTCGACGGCACGATCTACGGCATGGGCCGGGCCGCGGGGAATTGTCCCACGGAGCTTTTGGTCGACTTTTTGAAGAATCCGAAACTGGACGCGCGGCCCGTGTTCGATCTTATCCAGAAATACTTTGCGGACATGATCAAGGAGCTTCGCTGGGGCTACGAGATCCCTTATGCCATTACGGGACTCTTGAACAAACACCCGCGCGCGGCTCTGGCGTTCATGAAGGGCGCGCACGGGGATTCGTTTCGCGAGTTCTACGACAAGCTGCAAGAAGTCGAAGAATAGCCAGCGTAATTATTGTGGCAGATTTATAGGCGCCCCGGAGTTCCGTGGGCGCTTTTTCTGTTTTCAACCTTTTTGGCGTCGCGGGCATCCAAAGACAAGAAAGGTGGTCGTCCGCCGGTATGAATGTGCGGTCCTAAGTTGCCGATTAAATTTTCGAACACGATTACGATTACGAAGTAGCGGTGGGTAGAGGAGGGCTCTCGGGGTGGCGGATGCGGATGCTTCGAGACGGATGCAACGCGGGGATGTCCTGTTTCTTGGCGGGTTTGCGCTGTTTACGCTGGTATTGCACCTCATCTACAACCGCTGGTACGGGTACCACCACGACGAGTTCTACTTCCTGGCCTGCGGGTACCACCTGTCCTTTGGGTACGTCGATCACCCCCCGTTAACGCCGTGGATTGCGCGATTGTCGGACGCCATGTTCGGGCAATCGCTTTCGGGTCTGCGGTTCTTTCCGGCGGTAGCCGGCGCGACGTCCGTGTTTCTGACCGGTGCGCTCGCCCGGCGCCTGGGCGGTAGCCGGTTCGCGCAGGCGGTGGCCTGTATTGCGTTTATCATCGCGCCGGTGTATCTGCGGTCTGAGAACATGCTTACGATCCCGGGGTTCGAGCCGTTGTTCTGGGTTACGTGTTCGTATCTCATTGTGCGAATCATTCAGGAGAACAACCCGAAACTCTGGCTTTGGGTCGGTGTCGTGGCCGGTATCGGGCTGATGAACAAGCACACGATGCTGTTTTTCGGCGTTGGACTGGTAGCGGGGTTGATCCTGACGCCGCAGCGTAAGCAGTTTCGCAGTCCCTGGTTGTACGCGGGCGGGGCGATTGCTTTCCTCATCTTTCTGCCGAACCTGATCTGGCAAATCCAAAATGACTGGCCGACGCTGCAATTCATTCGCGAGTTGAACGCGGAGGTGATGAGCGGGATCTCGCTGCCCGAGTTCCTGGCGGGTCAGTTGTTGTACTTGCACCCCTTTGCCGCGCCGATCTGGATTGCGGGGCTCGTGTGGCTGTTCCGGGGGGCGGCGGGGAAACCGTACCGCATTTTCGGATGGATCTATGTGACCGTCTTTATCGTGCTGCTGCTGGCCAAGAGCAAGATCTATTACCTTGCGCCTGCGTACCCGCCACTTCTTGCCGCTGGCGGGGTGTCGATCGCGCAGTTTATCGAGCGTCGTCATCTGACCTGGTTGCGCCCGGTTACGATCGGCGCATTTGCCGTGGGCGGAGCGATCCTCGCGCCGGTGGCGCTGCCGATTCTGAACATCGAGGCCACGGACCGGTACATCACCGCGATGACGTTCGGCACGATGGGCAACGTCTATGAATTGACGGGCGATCTTCACGGTCAGTTCGGCTGGGATACGGTGGTGAAGAACGTGGCGGACGTCTACGACAGCCTGCCGCCGGAGGAACGGGAGCGCGCCGTGATCTATGCGCCATCGTATGGTTTGGCGGGCGCGGTCGATTATCTCGGCAAACAGTACGGGCTTCCCCACGCCATCAGCGGCCATATGACGTACTATCTCTGGGGCCCCGGGAAGGGCCCGTTCGACACGGTTCTCGCGCTGGACATTCCGAAGGAAGAGCTGGAACAAATCTTCGACGAGGTTGACGTGCGCCCGGCGGTACAAGTCGAGCACACGAATCCATGGGAGCGGGAGTTTTACGTCGCCGTGTGCCGGAAACCGAAGGCGCCGATCGATCAGATCTGGCCGCAGCTTCGGGAATGGTGAGGGGAAGGCATTTGGGGTGAGGCCTCAGGCTGTAGGGAGAGGCGGTCAATCGCATGGTCTCGCAGACCGCCGCATGTTCCGCTGTCGCCCGTTGGGCTATACTTGCGTCGTTAGAGCGTCGCCCGTTTTTCAGAAGCGACGCCGTTATCAAGAGGGACCCTGGCGCGACTGAGATCTGAAGTATGTTCCGAACCATTCCTGTGGCGATATTCGTATGCCTCCTGGGCGCGATCGGCATCCTGTTCGCGGGTTGCCAGCACGCCGGTCGGGAAGCCACCGCGCCGGCAAGCGTCACGACGGACGAAGACTTCGCGCTGGACGACTTCGATACGGCCCTTGCCGGCCTCGTGGAAGAACGACATATGGTGGGTCTCTCCGCCGGGATCGTCCACGGCGGCAAGCTGATCTGGTCGCACGGTTACGGCTACGCGGACCTGCAGAATCAAACGGCGGCCACGCCGGATACGCCCTACCGGATCGGCACGTGCTCCCAGGCCCTGGCGGCCGTCGTGGTCATGAAACTGGTCGAAGAAGGGGTGGTCGATTTGGACGACCGCATGGCGGACTACCCCCTCCATCTGTGGTATCCGGACGTGGCCCTGGATGCGAACCCTTTTCCCGAAGGCGCGCTCGTTCGCCATGTGCTGTCCAACACGGCCCAGGGAACGCCGGGAGAAGCGTATCGGTACGCGCCGAATCTGTTTGCCGACTTGACTTGGGTGGTGGAGTCCGGTTCGGGGCTGCCGTATCCGCGGGCCTTGGAAGAGTACATCTTCAAACCGGCACGATTGGAGCGGACGGTTCCCGGTCAACTCGCGCCGGAGTACGACGCGGTGGTGGCGGAATTGGCGAGGCCGTACGATGCGCGCGGTAGCAATCCGCTGGTGGCGGCCTATCGGGTGTTGGGCCTGAAACGGTTGTTTGAAGGACTGCGCGACAATCCCATCGAGCCGGTGGAATTGGACCCGGCGCTGGAAGAGGCCCGGCGCGAGGTGTTGGGCGCGGCATATACGCCGCTGTACGGCGTTAACGCGAGCGACGGGGTCATCTCGTCGGTGACGGAGTTGGCTCGGTTTGACGCGGCGCTGGATAGCGGCGATCTGGTGTCGGCCGCGGGGCGAACGGAGATGTGGACGCCGGTCCAATCGGTGTCGGGCGAAGCGCTCCCGCAGGGGCTAGGGTGGTTCGTGCAGGAGTATCGTGGCACGAAGTTGGTGTGGCAATTCGGGGAGACGCCGCCGTCGATCTCGGCGCTGTATATCAAAGTGCCGGCGCTGGATGTGACGTTTATTGCCTTGGCGAACACGGACCGGTTGTGTGCGGGGTATGAACTGGCGGCGGGGGATGTTACGGCGTCGCCGTTTGCGAAGTTGTTTCTGGATGCCGTGGGGGTCGGGGCGGAGGAGGAGAAACTGCGGCCCGGCGACGACGGACACGGACCCCCACGGACCCCCACGGACGGACACGGACGGGAATCGACGCGGACCAGCGCGAAGCGGCACGGACGGGGGTAGCCCCGGGCAGACCCAGATTCGGGCGGTTCTGGCGGGGTCAATGTGGGCCGGGGCCGTGCGTTCCAAAGACCGTGCGGTGGCTCGGTCCGAAGTGGTCGGGGCGGCGCATGCGATCTTCTTTCGGCGGCCCCAGGCGAACGATGTGGAACACCTCCTCTTTTCCCGGCGTCACGATGACGGTCACGGGGGGGCCCTTGCTGACCTGGTCCACCTGGATGCGGGTGATGTTGGGCTTGCGCCAAGCGTCTTCGCGTTCGTAGACATGCCCGTCGCCGTGGATGTAGAGAACGGGTTTACCGAATTGCGCGGCCAACTCGCAGAAGGGTCCGAAGAAGTCTTCCTGTTTCTCGGGGTTGGGTCGGGCCTGTGCGCCCACGACGAGGACCTTGGCTTTGGGGTGGCGCTCCAGTGATTCCTTGACCCAAGTCAGGCAGTCGCGATGGCGGCGCGCCCACTCGTCGGGATCGTGCATGCGGCCGCCGACGATGTTCAGACCCACGACCAGGACGCCGTTTTTGGCGAAGGCGAAGTTCTCGGGATGGGACTTCTGCCGTTCCGTTTTGGGCGCGTCTTTCCAATGCTCGTCGAAGGCCATGAAGTGGCGGGTCCAGAATGTCCAACCCTGCGCGGGATCGTCGAGGTCGTTCCACTCGTTGTCGCCCGGCACAATGTAGATGGGGGTTTTGGAGGTCAGAAGCAGATCGGCCACACGCACATAATACGATTCGGGGAGCACGTCCGTGCCCTTGGTGATGTCGCCGAGATGAATCAGGAAAGCGCTGCGCCCGTCGCTGTCGACGCGTTTGATCTGGTCTTCGAGGATGGCCCAGTCCTTGTCCGCCCGGGGGCCGTCGCCGATGGCGCTGAAGGTCAGCGCGCCGTGGATGTTCCGAGGGGTGGCACAGGCGGGAAGCAAAGAGACCAGGGCCGCGCAGGCCAGCATTGCGGGGAGTACGTTGGAAGAGCGGATGTCCATGGGCGTGCGGACTCCCTACCCCGCGGCGGTGTCGCACATGGGCGTGAATGCCAGGCGATGCACGCGGGTTCGGTGGAACACTTTCTCGATAAATTGGGCCATGGCGTCGGGCCCGAAATCGGAATCTCCGAGAACGACTTGGGTTTCCGCCCCGGCGTCGAGCAGGGCGTGAAAGGCGCCTTCGACCCGCGCCCGGTCGATGGGGGTGATGCGGGGATCGTCCGCCGGCCGAATCCCTGCCGTGTAACAGACGTCGTGTGTGAGGGCATCGGTTTTCATGACGCGACGGGCCTTTTCGGGGAACTGGTGGAGATCCAGGGTGGCAAAACGCCGGGACACTTCCGTGAGTTCGGTAGCGGCCACCTGGACGTTGAGGTGCTCGGCGGCGGCGGCGTCCGTGGCGCAGTGGCGGATGTGCTGCAGAATGCGCAAGGCGGTTTCGATGGTGTGTTGACTGCTGTGCAGTTCGCGGCCGAGCAAGGCCTGGACGCAATCGTTCAAGCCGATAATGCCGATGCGATACTCCGCGCGTTCCATATCGAGATAGGGTTCGCCGTCGTGGGCGAAGGTGAGCATGCTGAGCGCGCCGACGTCGCGGAAGGCCAGCAACCGTTCCATGAACCGTCGTTTCTCGGCATGGGCCATGACGGCTGAGGCGACGACCCGTTCAATTTCGGTCATCAGCTCGTGTTCGTTGGCGGAACGGTAGGCGGCCCTCGGAAGGTTGATGCTGATTTCCTGCGCCGTGACGTGGCGGCATTGCCAATGTTCAAGGCCGGAATTGGTCGCATTGCTCCGATCGAAGACGAACCGCAGGCGACCGCGGAGGATCGGGTCCGCGAGGGCGTAGGCCAGGAACTCGTCGTGACCGGCCGCGGCGAAGAAATCGGCGGAGAGATGAAGGATCGGGGCCCAGTCCTGATCGCGGCATTGGTGCGATCGGGTTTCCTTAAACACTTCGAGTAGTTCCCATGCGAAGCGGCGCGCATCGGGGAGAAAATCGCTGTAGGGGCGGCCGCTGGGCAGACCGCCGGGTCCAATCGCTTCGACGCCCGCCAAGGACGGGGGTACGACCCATTCGAGAGACAGTTCCGTGGACGCTGTTTGCAGGTACGGCCCTTTCGCACAATGAGCCAAACCGAACACGAGCATATGGGCGAGCTGCCGAAGCTGCCGTGCGTCGGTAGTAGAAAGGAACGGCGCGATCAGGAGGTTGAAAGCGTCCCACGTGGTTTCGCGGGTGAAATGGTGGTGGAGGGCCGCGTTGAACTGGGACACTTGGGCGATGAGCGTTTCCGCATTAAGGGGAAGCGGAACGTACCGGTCCCCCGCGGCAAACGGCATGCCGAAGCGTTTGACGTGTTCCAGGGAATGGCGCCCGCTGTGGAAGCGGTCGACGCGGCCCAAGTCGTGGATGTGCAGATCGCCCCGGAGATGGGCGTCGGCGCTTTCCCGGGAGAAGACCTGGGAGAGGGCGTATTCCTTTTTAACTCGTTCCGCCAGAGCGACATCGGTACGGGATGGATCGAAGATACCCTCGGCTTCGCCTTGGTTCGGCGCGCAGATAATCCGTTCCGCATCGAAGAGCGGGACACCCAGCCGCATGTGCTTGCGCCGGTACTCTTCGAGGCCATGCTCGATGAGCCGGGCGTCGACGAGTTCGCGCACGAGGGACGCGGTCAAGGTTTGGACGTTGGCTTTGGCGATTTGGCCTTCCACTTCGAGCGCAATGACGCGAGCGATGCCTTCAGCCATGCCGGTTTCGCGGATCAGCGCGGACACAATGCGCTCGCGATCCCAACCGTCGAACCGTTCATCGCTAGTCCGTACGAAGAGCGGACGCGCGCCGGTGAACTCGATATCCTCGGATTCCTGCCGGGCTTCTTCGAGTTCGTGGAGGATCGCACGCACGTCGCCGCCACGCAGTTTCCGGATGCGGGCGCGTTTGTCCCGGTAGCGCGCGTAGGCGAGGGCGGTCTTGGCGTGGCCCAACTCGATGAGAACTTTTTCGACGGCGTCGTGCACCTGGTCGACCGACGGCGTCTTTCCATCGAGCCGTTTGCTGAGATAGATCGTGACACCGGAAGCGAGACTGTCCGCGCGGTCCCGATCTTCGCCGCCGATGGTGCGGGCGGCGTTGAAGATGGCGTCGGCGATTTTGTTTTTTTCGTAGGGGACGGTCCGGCCGTCGCGCTTGACGATGGTGCTGATGAGGGACGGCGCTTCGACATAGGGCGTCTCGAACGAGAGTTGTGCGTCAAACACTCCCTCGCGGACTTGCTCCAGCCCGGGATTGGTCAGCATCTCCTGCGATCGATCGCCCAACGTCACTCCGCCACGTCTGAAACCGGCGCCTTTCCGCTTGGGCAACCGGCACATGAAGGTAACAAAGGTAAAGTAGCTATCCGTAATGATTACGACTAAGAATGCACCTTACCCCAGCAGGTGCAACTTGCAGTCTAGCGCATGATGGTCGAAGACACAAGGGAATTTTGCTAGGGCAATCGCATTAAAAGTTCTGCGCCGCTAGCTACACCTCCGCGTCCGTGACCCCGTGTATTCCGCTTGAATTCCCAGGAGGGATCGATCTGCGAAGTAATAGTAGTTTGATATATAACTATCTGAAAACATATCCTCTCCCCGGAAACCAAACCACGAGGGAGATTGAACCCAATGACGGAAAATGGCAGCGTATTCATTTCGTGTTTCGGGCGCGTCGAGGACCCCCGCTTGGACCGCAAGAAGCAGCATAGCTTGCTCGACATCATGGCCATCGCCGTCTGTGCCGCCATCGCCGGCGCCGATAGCTGGACGGAGATCGCCGACTTCGGCCACGCCAAGCAGGATTGGCTGCGCACCTTCCTCAAGCTCCCCAATGGTATCCCCTCTCACGACACCTTTGGCCGGGTCTTCAGCTTGCTGGACCCCGACCAATTCGAGGAAGCCTTCCGGGAGTGGGTGAAAGCCATTCAGGGGCGGGTCCGGGGCCTAGTAGCCATCGACGGCAAGACGGCCCGGCGTTCCCATGACCAGGGCAGGGGAAAGAAGGCCATCCATGTAGTGAGCGCGTGGGCACGCGAATCTTCCTTGGCCTTGGGGCAGGTTACGGTGGACGAGAAGTCCAACGAGATCACCGCCATTCCCGAACTCGTACGCCAGTTGGACCTGAAGGGCTGGTCTGGTCACCATCGACGCGATGGGATGTCAGCGCGGGATTGCCAAGACCATCATCGACGCCCACGCCGACTACTTGCTGGCCGTAAAAGGCAACCAGGAGACCCTGGCCGAGGACGTTGAAATGGAATTCAAGCACGCCATGGCCGACGGCTTCGCCCACATGGAGCACCACTACCACGAGACGCTGGACAAGGGGCACGGGCGCATCGAGCAGCGCCAGTACTGGTATACCCAGGACATCGCGGGTCTGGGCACGGCCGACAAATGGCCTGGATTGCGTGGCATGGTGATGTGCCGCGCCACACGGACCCTTAAGGCAGACACGTCCGTCGAAGACCGCTACTT
>CAVUWV010000006.1:0-12391 GCA_963745075.1 Candidatus Hydrogenedentota bacterium
GGCGCCGTTCAGGTATTACCAATTCGTGTAGCTGCCGTCCGGCCGCTGCAGATGCGGGTGCTCGTGCATCACCAAGGGATATTTGTCCGCCGCATCTTCGTCGAATGTCACGCCCAGACCCGGCCGCGTCGGCATCGGATAAAACGGTCCCCGTGGCGCAAATGCATTTCGGGGAAAACGTTGTTCCGCCCTCGTTAAACGACGGTATCACTTCGCAACAGGTCAGGTTGTTCACCGCCATGGCGAAATGGATGGTCGCCGCCGTGCACACCGGACCGATCGGGTTGTGCGGCATCATGTCGATGTAATGGGCCTCGCACCAACCCGCGACCTTCTTCGCTTCGGTGATGCCGCCGATGCAGCAAATGTCGACGCGGGCGAAGTTGGCGAGGCCGCGTTCGATATACGGCAGGGCCGCCCATTTGCTCGGCCATTCTTCACCGATGGCGAAGGGAACGTCCGTCATGGTCCGCAACGTGGCGTAGGCGTCAGGATTCTCGTTGCGGATGGGCTCTTCAAGAAATCCGAGGCTGCCGCGCGGAATGCGTTGGCAGACTGGGCCGCTTCGACGACACTGAGACGGTGGTGATAGTCGATCCCGAGCACGACTCCTTCGGCGTCTTCTCGTAGACCTCGGTGATCCGTTCCGCGGTGCCTGGATCGACGCGCGCACATCGAAGACGTTCGTCGGGTCGTCGTGTGGATGTCTACACGCAAAGCGCGCGGGTAATGTCGTCGGCGCGAGAACCGAATGCACGGCCAGCCTTCGTCGACGGCGGCCTTGACGCGGTCCATGCACTCGGGCTCGTTGAGTCCCCCGACCGTGCAAAACCCAAAAATGCGGTCTCGGCACGCCCCGCCGAGCAGTTGATACACCGGCACCTTCAAGGCTTTGCCGACGATGTCGTAGAGGGCCATGTCGATGGCGGCCATGGCGCCGGTGATCACCCGGCCGCCTTCGTAGTAGGCGCTGCGGTACATGACTTGCCAGATGTGCTCGATCTGCATGGGGTCCATGCCGATAGAAACTCGCGGAAGTGCTTAACGATGCCGTCCTGCGCGTGTTCGCGTGTGGAACAGCCGGCTTCGCCGATCCCATAGATGCCGGCGTCGGTTTCGACCTTGATGATGTGGAGGTCGCGGGGTTTGGACAAGAGGAAACTTTTGATTTCAGTGATCTTCACGGAAAAAACGCTTCTTCCCAGCGCCTCAGAGCAGGAGGCGCTCCAAGCGGTCAAATCCTTCCTCGATCGCATCGCGCGAGACGGCAAAGGATAGCCGAAGGTGATGGGCGCGCCAAATCGGACGCCCGACACCACGGATACGCCCGCCGATTCGCGCGAGAAACTGCCGCGAAATCGTCGGCGTCCTGGATAGTGCGCCCGGCGACCGTACGACCGTTGAGGCCAGCGACCGAGACCATGATATAAAACGTGCCCTGCGGCGGAATCGCGTGCAGTATCGGAAAGCCTTTTAATCGGTCGAGTATGAGCTGACGGCGCTCGCGATATGAGTCGATCATGGACGCGATATGCGACTGGTCGCCCGTCAGGGCTGCGAGGGCAGCTCGCTGACAAATGGCCGAGGGCGCGGATGTCGTAACTTCCTGAATCTGGATCACCTTCTCCACGAGTTCGCCGGGCAGCGCAGCGTAGCCGATGCGCCAGCCGGTCATGGCGTGGGTCTTCGATACACTGTTCACGGTAATGGTGCGCGCGGCGGTCTCTGGGTCGAGGCTTGCCAGCGAAACGTGTCGTGCCCCGTCGAACACGAGTTTCTCATAGACCTCATCGCACAGGATGTAGCACTCATGCTCGAGCGCTATCCGGCCAATTTCGAACAATACTTTTTCCGGATACACGGCGGTGGTCGGATTGTTGGGCGTGTTCAACACGATGAGACGGGTCTTGTCGGTGATCGCCTTGCGGACATCGTTCGGGTCCGGGATGAATCCATTCTCTTCGCGCACTTCGACCAGCACGGGAACGCCGTGACACAGTCGCACCTGCGGCGGATAGGCAAACCAGAACGGCGTGCAGATCACGACTTCGTCGCCGGGACGAACCACTGCTCGGATGGCGTTTTCAACGCTGTGTTTCCCGCCGCAGGAGGCGACTACGTGATCGGCCTCAACGTTGATGCCGTTTTCGGCCCGAAACTTGGCGGCACAGGCCTCACGCAACGCGGGGATACCCGGCTGGGGCGTGTACTTCGTAAAGTCTTCTTCGATGGCCTGGCACGCGGCACGTTTGACGTGCGCGGGGGTGTGAAAGTCCGGTTCCCCTTTGCCGATGTCAATGATGGTCTGGGTCGTCATGTTGGTCTCGAACTGCGATTACGTACTTCGGTTAGTCGCCCCATTCAAAGGCGTAGATACTAGCATTTCTGAGGCGAAAAGCGAGACGGGCCGTGTCGCAGTCTTCCGGCCACGCGAGTCCGGCGACTTCGACGTGCAGCCCATCGTCCGTCACGGCGGGCACGTCGTCGTAGGTCGCACCTTCCAGGGCGATGCCGTCTTCATCGAGCAGTTGGACGCGAATCTCGCCTGCCGATGCGTCGGCGTTGAGGTAGAGGTGCCGCCCGTGAGTCGGATTGGTGAGCGGTACGGTGACCAACTCCCCTGCTTTCGTCACCGGTCGCGGTGCGCGCGACGAAGCGGTCAAGCGGGAGAAAGGCTAATCCGAGTTGGCGCTCCTTGAGCGGATCGGACTTGTGTCCGCGCGCGTAGCCGCCGTAGTAAATGTAGTACCGATCGTCTACCGGAATCACGCTGCCGACCCACGTCATGGCGCGATCCCAGGCGCCCGGTTCGGGATTGCGATCGAAGAAGATGTCGTCGTGCCGCTCCCAATGCTTGCCGTCGCGGCTGGTCGCGAGGGTGGTGTAGCCGATGCCTTCGGCCTCGCCACCGGGTTCGGCGGGATAGTCGTCGTGGAGCATCCGCACGAACGAAATCAGGAGACCGCCTCGGGCAATCGTTCCGCCTGCGCTGTAGAATTCGAGCAGGTCTTTGTCGCGCGGTTCGGGGACAATCACGCGCCAGGGTTGTTCCCAGTGCATGAAGTCTTCGCTTGATGACGCACTGACGAGACGGCGGATGTAGGTGCGGGCCCGGGGTCCGGTCTCAAGATTGTCCGCGGGCACGGCCGGCGTCTTTACTAGAGCGCCGTACCGGTTGCGATAGGGGTCGCGAAAAACGTCGATGATGTCGCCCACACCATAGGGCCGGCGCGGATCGTCCAGAAACCATTCTTCACCGAAGTCGGGCAACACGGGATTGCCGTCGTACGGTGTCCAATGCAGTCCGTCGGGCGAGAACGCTACGCGCATACCTGGATCGCCGTCCGGCCATGGTTTGGACTGTCCCCACCACGCGACCTTGTAGCGGTGGTCGGCGGGTGTGTGATCCGGCCCGTCATCGATCACGCTGACGCCGTATCCATTCTGAAAGGGCGCGCTGATGACCATGAGACGGTTCGTATCGCCGAGAATGCCGAGATTCGGAGTTTCCCACGTCTTGCCGTCTGCGGACTCTGCATAGGCGATGGCGGACTCCTTTCCGACGCGGTCGTTGTACCACATGCGGAACCGGCCGGTATCCGAATCATGGAGAACCGTCACGTAGGGTTGGGTCGTGTGCTGCTGCCATCCAAGGATCGGATTGCCTTCGTACCGTTCGGGCGATCGCGTAACGCGGGCGAGGCCGTGTGATGACGCGATGAGGTAATCGTCAATGAAGAGCTGCGGTCCGAGGCTGATGTCTACGGGGTCGCAGGATGGGAAGGTGCGAATGTTGTAGCTCGGGAGGGCCTTGGGCGTGGCGGCGAATGGTTGTTTCGGTTGCTCGGCGGCGTGGGTGCATACGCACACGAGGACGAACGTCGCTGCTGCAAGTGCGATTCTGCTGCGAATGAACATGGTGAGCTCCCATTACCGCATACCAATGCAAAGGTCGTAATCCTGAGCGCCAGCGAAGGATCTTTTTACGCAATCGCTCAACGGCAGAATCCTTCGCTGGCGCTAGGATGTCGGCCAGTCGTCCTCCAAGAACGACGAATCAGTCCACAAACTGGAACGAATACAGCTTCGTATTCCTAGCGTCGAACTGCAATCGGACCGGTTTGCCACTGAGGGCACTCACATCCGTAGCGCCGTCCTTCCATTCGACGGTCTTCTGCAAGTAGTTGCCGTTGACGATGCGCGCGTCGTCGAGTCCGAACCCTTCAATCGCCTTCCCGTCGGCGTCGAGAATCGCGACGCGCAGTTCGCCCGGGGCAGTGGTATTCACGTTGACGACAAGTTGATTCCCAGTGAATGTGAACGGCGCCGTCGTGACTTTCCCGCCCTCGTACGCAAAGTCCAGCGAAATGAATCCGTCAATCCGTTGCTCGACGCGGAACACGCCGCCCAACTCGCGACCGCCCTTGCCGTAGCGGACCTGGGTATCGCCATGCGTGAAGGCGTAGCCCATGAAAAACTGCACGAGCATGTCGTCTTCGTAGAAGATGCCGGGAATCGCCATGGCAACCTTGATGTCGCAGCCGTCGTATACGCCCAGCGGGATGTAGCGCTGACGATGGCGCGTCCAATGGATGCCGTCGCGGCTGGTGGCGAGTTGCGTGTCGATGGTGCCGTCGTTGGTCTTGCCACCGATGGCGAGCGTCGCCGCGTTCAGATACGCGCGGCCCGGTGCGTTCCAGTGGTAATAGGGCGTGGGGAATCCGACGTAGGCATTCCGCGCCAGGGCGTATTTCTGACACGCGTTTGTGTAGAGGTCCACTTCCGGGGGATCGCGATCATCGCCGGACATGACCATCGGGATTTCATCCGGCCACGGTTCGTCCATGGACTTCGTCGTCACGACACCCACGGCGCGCCAGTGGTCCGGCGTCACGCGGGGAAAGTGAAAATACTTCCGTTGGTCCGCGTCCCAGAATGTGGATATCTGGCTGTCGGAATGGATCGCGGATATGGACGTCTCGTCCATGGTGAAGTGAATGCCGTCGGGGGACGTAAACAAGCGGGTCTTGAGATCCGGATGGCTCGAAATGAGCGCGTACCGCTTCTCGATTGGCGCGTTGGGATCGACGATGACCGTTCCCTCCCGTTGCGCGTAGAGCACGAAATTGTTGTCCGTGGACCCGTTCCAATCGACCGCGCCAAGATTGGGCTTCTCCCAATGGATGCCGTCCTGCGAAGTCGCCAGGGCGAAACCGAAGCCCGGTTCCACGTCCCAGGCGACCGGCACGTAGTACAGGCGGTATTCCTTCGCGATGGGATCGTAGAAGGCGTTTCCGTAGCTCGTAATGCCGCCGGCTTCCCAGGGTTTGTCGGCGATCACCACCAGTTCCGTCTGGCCCGGTGGGTTCACCTGGAGTTCGGCGTGGTCCATCGAATCCAGGAGAAAGGAATCGAGAAATAGAAACTTGTCACCACCCAGCACGTATGGCTCGGCGACCGATACCACGCAGAACACCGCCAGGACTACGGCGAGCGTCAAACCCTTCATTTCGTAAACACCTCCTCCATACCCGTCAACCGCATATCCGGCCGGTCCATGATCGCCTTCCAGGTCCAGCGCAGTTTTTCGGGAGTTGGCGCACCGGTGAAGACGTTGACGACGTGAGCGACGCCAATGGTGACAACAAACGCGACGACCGTGTTCCAACCGAACCCGAGGGTCGTGCAAAAGCTCCAGTAAAAGGCGGCCGCGAACCCGGAGATTGCGCCGATCATGACGCCCAGGGTTCCGGTGCGGCGCGAAAACATGCCCAGCAGGAATATGGGAATCAGTAGTCCCTCAAAAATGCCGACAACTTTGCGAAAGGCCTCGAAGAGATTCCCGCTGTCCACCAGTTGTTTGAATTCGAGCGCGAAGATGGTGACAAGAACACCAAGTAGTACGGCGCAAATGCGCGAGAACCACACCATGCGGTGCTGGGACAACCCGGCGGCGTGTTGCTCGGGCGACACGTGGCCGTGGAATAGGCGCACGTAGAAATCGGAAAAGATGCCGGAGGTCGCGGCGGTGATTCCGGAACTCACACTGGACTGTGCGGCGGCATAGATGGCGGCAATGATCAACCCTTTCAACACGACCGGCATTTGTGCGCCGATGAAATACGGAAACATGTGCTCGTACTTGGTGCCCTCGGGCAGGGGATGAATCTTGAAGTAGGCGAAGAGCGCCATGCCCAACACGATGAAGAGCACCGAGTAGATTACATACGCAATCGAATTCAGGATGAAACCCGACTTGCTGTCTTGAATCGAGCGCGACGTCAGGTACCGCTGCACCATGACCTGATCGGCGCCGTAGGAGGTGAGTTTGGACATCGTTCCGAGCAGAATGATCGACCAGAAGGTCAGCGGCGCTTTGAAGTAGAGGTAGACTTTCTCCGTCCAAGACGACGCCGTAGCCATCTCGGGAATCTTGGCGGTGAAGTACATGAATCCTTCGTCACGCGATACGGTCCAGACGCGGCTGAATCCACCGTCCACGTGGCCGATCACGAGCCAGGTCGCCACGATGAGCCCGATGAACATAATGATGGCCTGGGTGACGTTCCGTCCAAATTACTCCACGCACGCCTCCCATCGCCGTGTAGGCCGTCGTGATGACGCCCAGCACGATGATCGTGACGTAGAGATCGAATCCCATAACCACGTTCAACACGTAGGCGGGCAGATAGATGGTAGCGCCCATCCAGGAGATTCGCCAGATGATAAAAAGCATCGTCACCGCGACGCGCACGCTGACGTGGAAACGCTGCTCGAGATACTCGTAGCAATGGTAGAGCGGCAGGCGCTGATAGAACGGCAGAAAGTATTTGAAAATGATCGGAAAGGAAATAACCACGGGCAGCAGGAACACAAGGTTCATGAACCCGAATTCGAGGATCTGCGCGGGACCCACAACGTAATCGGCCGCGCTGTTCAATGACGCGAGCAGCGACAAGCCGATGGCAAACCAACCTATGCTGCGACTGGCGAGCAGGTATTCCGACGCCGACTCCTGCCGCCGGGAAAACCGCGCGCCAATGACGAGCATGCCCAGCATGTACAACACAATGACTGCGCCGTCGATCCAATGAAAGTGTGGTTCCGGCACCCGGACTCCCCTTCCGATTCCCGCCAGAAAACCGTTACTATTGGGGATCGAGCGGGGAGATGTCAAAGGTGCGGAGACGCGAATTCTAATTGTCTTTCACGTCTCCAACCGTCATTTTCCGTTCTTGCCAGTAGACTTCGTCATGGAAACCAAACTGCGTTGGAGTGTAATCTCCGACGAGGTCGACGTTGGCTCCCGTGGCGGGGAGTTGGTCGGTCAGGTCGAGGCACCAGTAGACGGCGTTGACGAGGAGGCGGCGAACGCCGTCCGAGACCAGATCGGCAGAAGCACCCATGGTGGTCGTGAAGGCTTTTCCTTGCGCGCCGCCGGGGACTTCGTAAGTCTTGGTCCAGGCGACGGGCATCATGGGGTTGTTCTTCTCGCCTTCGACCGGTGTGCCCGTATCGGGACGCATGCCGTAGAACAGATCGTGCTCGTCGTAAACATCGCCATGCGCCAACACTTGGCCGAGCACGAGAGGCGTGCTGTCGCCGGGAAGCGGAAGGCGCACGCCGTAGACATCGGTTGGCGCCCAGATGTCGCCGTCGTGGATGCCGCGAAGGAGGGGATGCTCCTGCGCGCCGGGAGCGACGATGCCTCGCGTGCTTTCGTACTTATGCTTACCGTGGTGGTTGACCCATTTCTCACCGAGTACGAGCCGCCCGAAACCGTCCGTCCATTCGGCGCGGTCGCCTTTGTAGCCGTTGCTGTAATAAGCCCACTTGGATTCGGGCGCGGTGTTAAACGCGTGGGTCGCCGTGCGCATCCCGATCACGGGTCTGCCGGACTTCAGGTAGCGGTCGACGTGTTGCATCTGGTCATCGGGCAAATCGCGGAAGCGGGTGAAGATGATCATGAGATCGGCATTATCGAGCGCTTCGAGGCCGGGAATGTTCTTGGTGTAATCCGGATCGATGTAGCCGGTATCGGGATTGATGGCGAACAGGACGGTGCACGTGAAGCCATGACGCTCGGCGAGGATCTTGCCGAGTTGCGGCAGCGCCTCTTCGGAGCGGTATTCTTCGTCGCCGGATATCAGGACGATGTGTTTGCCCACGCCGGGGCCGTCGGTACCCGTGTAGGTCACCCAGGGGTCTTGAGCGCGCGCCGATGTAACGCCAAGGGCGGCGGATACGGTAGCGAGACAAAGAAGGTTCATTAGAAGAGTCGATCCCGGCATTTAGTCACACCTCCGTTTCGGCTGAATACTCCAAACTCTGTTAAGGCTTCGTATGTAGCGCAGGCGTCCCGCCTGCATCTTCCTAGTGGTGTGATTTATAGTTGAGGGAATTTATCGTTTGTCGTATGCGTTCTGTATATAACTGGCTCGCAATGTGGAGAGGACCATGCGCATAGCAGCGAAGATACACCTCAATGAGGAAGAACAGCAAACACTGACGAAATGGTCGCGAGGACGCAGCACGCCGGCGCGCTTGGTGCAACGGGCTAAGATAATCCTGCTGGCAGAGCAAGGCCTGCAAAACAAAGATATCGCCAAAATGCTCGGCGTAATGGAACGAACGGTTGGGCGTTGGCGCGGGCGCTTTGCGAAAGGCGGCTTGGCGGTCATCGACAAAGACCTGCCCCGTGGCGGACGCCACGCCACAGAGCGCGAGAAACATGAGGCTTCCATCATCAAGAAGGTACAGGAAGAGAAGCCCAACAACGCCACCCACTGGACTACCCGTGAACTTGCCGAAGCTGTCGGAACCAGTCAGAACCTCGTCTTCCGCGTGCTGCGCGCCAACGGGCTCAAGCCGCACCTGGTGAAGACGTTCAAAGTCAGCAACGATCCGCGCTTCGAGGAGAAGCTGCGCGACGTGGTGGGATTGTACTTGAACCCACCCGAGCACGCGCTGGTGATTAGCGCCGATGAGAAGACATCGATTCAGGCACTTGACCGGACGCAGCCGGAACTGCCTATCAAGAAAGGCCGTTGCGGCACGATGACGCATGACTACAAGCGCAACGGAACGACCACGCTCTTTGCGGCCGTTGAGATGGCCGAGGGGCAGGTCATATCGACCTGCATGGACAAGCACCGCCATCAAGAATGGATCAAGTTCCTCAAGCTGATTGACAAGGAAACGCCGTCCGCCTTGGACGTCCATTTGATCGTGGACAACTATGCCACGCACAAACACGAGAAGGTGAAGAATTGGCTGAAACGGCACCCCCGGTTTCATATCCATTTCACGCCGACCAGCAGCTCTTGGCTCAATGTCATCGAAGGCTTCTTCGCCAAGCTCACCCAGAAACGTTTGCGCCGCGGCATCTTCAAGAGCGTCGCCGATCTGAAAAGGGCCATCAAAGAATTCATCGAGGCGCATAACCGGGACCCAAAACCTTTCGTATGGACAGCCACCGCAGAGAAGATCATCGAGAAAGTCGGCCGTGCGCGTATCGCAATGCATAATGATCCATCAGCTTAAATCAAACCACTAGTTGCAGGCGGGACGCCTGCGCTACATTTGATACCCACGAAAGCGGGAATCCATCATACACGATTCAGGCTCGGTCGCGGCCGACTGCTGAATCGGAATCACGCCGCAGGTCGCGTCCAGTACGGATACCTGAACCGACAATAGTCTCGGAACAAACCCCAGCCGACTACAATGACAATCGAAACGATGCCCGCAATGCGGTAACTAAGTACCGCTGCTTCAGTATCCGCCCTGTGTGCAGTTATGATCATTCCCCAGGATGGAAGAATCACGAAGAACGGATCGAAGACGAGTACGATGCTTCTATGCCAAGGTGGGAACACGCGCAAGATTATAACGATGACGCCAAACAGCATCGCACGGTCTATTTCACCGTGCGAAAGTAACACGCATGCTGCGAACATGCCGGCCCAACTCGATAGGACGGCAATAGCCTGCACCGCAGGAATTCCGACGAAGCGCCCAAGGCATTTCCAGACCCATTTGCCGAACGTTTCGAAAACCGTCGGTTCGTTGGCCGTGGCGCTATCGCCCATCACGCAAATCCTTACAAATGATACGGGTGCCGTTGGGGACGGGCGAGCAGGCGGTTGGCGGCGTCGTCGTTGAGGACGCGGCGGTTCTTGCCGTCCCAATTCAGTTTTCGACCGAGTTGGTACGACAAGTTGCCGAGGACGCAGAGGTCCGCCACGCCGACGGCCGCGTCGATATTCATGATGGTCTTCTCGCCGGTCCGAATGCCGTTGAACCAATCTTCTTTGTGCCCGGGACTCTTGTAGACGTCCTTCGCGCCGGTCGGTGGTTCCCATTCGCGGCATTTGCGTTCGGCCCAGG
Source organism: Candidatus Hydrogenedentota bacterium (assembly GCA_963745075.1). Lineage (GTDB taxonomy): Bacteria > Hydrogenedentota > Hydrogenedentia > Hydrogenedentales > SLHB01 > JAHDWY01. The sequence continues at coordinate 10,390 of CAVUWV010000006.1, forward strand.
TGCCGCCGTCGCCGCCCCAATGATGGAACGTGCCCTTGTCGCCGTGATACACGGCCCCATACCCCGGGCGCGTAATCGGATCTTCATCCGGGCCGCGCTCTTCCTTCGGCACAGGATTCCCCGGTTGATTCCAGGTCAGGACCCAATCGGGATCCTTGAAGGTATAAGTCACGTTCATGTCGACGCAGGCGTCCCACAACCCCTTGTTCGGCGGGGTGCCCGTCGCCTCGACCGTGACGGGCCACGTGCCGTCGGCTTCCATCCAGTACATGGCACAGCTCATGACATGCGCGCCGCGGTCCCGAATCTGACCGCCGCCGGATTCCATCAGCCAGCGGAAGACGCCGTGGCAATAGCGCTGGTTGTAGGGACGCCAATGAAGGGGTCCCAGCCACAGATCCCAGTCCAATTCGGGCGGCGGCTCGCTGTCCGGAACCGGGTTTTCGTCGGTCGGGCTCGCATAATGAAAGCAATCGACCCGATCGATGTGCCCGATAACTCCATTTGCAAGATAACGATGGGCCAAGTACGCCTCGGGCTGTGAACGGCCTTGGGAACCGACCTGCACCGCGACGTGATTATCGTGCGCGGCCTTCATCATTGCAGTGCCTTCGTCGACGGTACAACACGCAGGTTTTTCGACGTAGACATGCTTGCCCGTTTCGCAGGCATGGACCATCTGGACGGCGTGCCAATGGTCCGGCGTCGCAATGATAACGGCGTCGATATCGTTGCGGTCGAGAATATACCGGTAATCGCGATACGGCACGACCCCGGGCCCCGCCTTCTCGACGGCAGCGGCCAGACGAACTTCGTCCGCGTCGCAAACGGCGGCAATACTCACGTCGCCCGACTCGACAAACCGCTTTATGTCGTTGAGGTGATACCCACCCATGCCGCCGACGCCGATGTGTGCAATGGTCAATCGATCGTTTGCGCCGGGCTTGCCCTCCGCTGCGAGCACACGGGACGGAATGATTGCCGGGATGCCGGCCGCAGCGCCGGCTGCCGCAAGAAACGAGCGCCGGGTAAGCGCGTTTCGTTGATTCGTTGATTTCTTCATGGAATACCTCACTTACCCTTGTTGCGCTTGTTCGCTTGTGACGGGCGTAACGTTCGTCGACTTTGTCGGAACCAACTTCTGGCAGGGGAGTCCGGGAACCTCCACGCCGCGCTGCCGCAAGGATTGCGCGATATTGATTTTGAACTCATCGGGCACGGTATCGAGGGCGGACTTCAGCGCGGCGAGCGACGCGTCACCGGGAATTCGTTCGAGCGTCATGCGCGCATCTTCGCGGAGATCGCCACTGGCGATCAGCGCCGCGACGGGTTCAACGCAGTCGTCTCCACCGACCTCCGATAGCATCCACAGAACGTCGCGACGAAGTTCGAGCGGTTGCGAATCATTGAGGAGATCGACCAACGCCGCCGCGACTGCCGCTCGTTCGGCGTCCGCTCCGGGACGCCCGCTCTGGCGAACGATCTGCCACATTCCACGTTTCGCGGCCCGCGAGATTTCCATGGGTTGTTCCGCGACGAGCACGGCCAGTGGTCCGACTGCCGCAGTGCCCACATCCGACGCACGCAGCCACGCCGCAGTACGTACGTCGTCATTGTCGCTCTTTATATCGGTCAAAAGGCTAGAGACGGCATCGTCTGCGGCCCCCTCTATGATTTGACCGAGTGCGGCGGGTTGCAGGTTGTTCACGGACATCATTACGAAGCCCTCCTCTCATACGGGCGCGGGAAAGCCCGAATTCGACGACCAACCGTCACCGCATAGCGGCGGAAAACGGTCGCAAGACTATGCGAGCGATTGTAACGCCACGCCTATCAATTGCCAAATGGCGTCCCTACCCGCGGCTGGGATGCTTCCCCCACTCTTTCGCGCGGGCGGGGTCGTAGTCCGGGTTTGGAACCGGCATCTCCGCATCGACGGACTCACGCCACGCGGCGAGTTTCGCGCGTAGCGCCTCGGCACGTTCCGGAAACTGAGGCGCCA
>CAVUWV010000007.1:0-19971 GCA_963745075.1 Candidatus Hydrogenedentota bacterium
GTTCTGGCGAATGATTCGAAGCGTGCGGCGGGAGTGCTGGATCAGCCACGGGACCTTCGAGAGATCGTCGGACATGAGGGCAATGTCTGCCGTTTCGATGGCGGCATCCGTGCCGACGGCGCCCATGGCAATGCCGAGATTCGAGGCGGCCATCGCGGGGGCATCGTTGACGCCGTCGCCCACCATGGCAACGGGGGCGTAGCGTTTGGCAATCTCTTTGAGGCGTGCGACCTTGTCCTCGGGAAGCTGTTCCGCGAAGTATTCGTCCACGCCGATTTCCGCGGCCAGCTCGCGTGCGGTCCGCTCGTTGTCGCCGGTCAGCATGATGACTCGTTCGACGCCGGCCCGCTTCATGGCGGCGACGGCTTCCCGGCTCTCGGGCCGCATCTCGTCGGCAACGCTGATCAACCCGCAGATGTGCGCCTCCGTCCCCAGCATGACCACGGTGTGGCCCGCGTCCTGAATCGCTTCCGCACGATCGTTGGCCTCGGGGTTGTCGTGTCCGCGCTCCAGCAACAACCGGTGGCTGCCAATCCAGTACGTACGATCGCCGATCTGCGCCTCCGCGCCTTTCCCTTCGACGGCTTGGTACGACTGAGCGGCCGCGAAATCGATGCCTTGCTCGCGGGCGTGACGTACGATGGCCTGCGCCAGGGGATGATTGCTCAGCGACTCGATCCCTGCCGCCATCGACAGTAACTCCTGCTCGTTGTGCCCATTGAGGGGAAAGGCCCCTTGCACGCGGGGTTCGCCGATGGTCAGGGTGCCGGTCTTGTCCAGGGCAATGGCCTTGAGCCGCGCGGGCAGTTCCATGAAGACCCCGCCCTTGATCAGCACACCGGCCCGGGCGGCGCAAGTCAACGCCGCGACAATGCTGACCGGCGTCGATATAACCAACGCGCACGGACAGGCAATCACCAAGAGCACCAGTGCGAGATATACCGATCCGCTCCACGTCGAAATGCCGATCAACGGCGGGCCAACCGCCACAAGGATCGCGAGCGCCATCATGGCGGGCGTGTAGTATTTCGCGAACCGTTCGACCCATTGTTCCGACGGCGCGCGGCGGCCCTGGGCCTCTTCGACCATGCTGATGATGCGCGCCAGACTCGAATCAGAGGCCGCCTTCGTCACGCGGAACTCGAAGGAGCCTTCGTTGTTGATGGTTCCCGCATACACCTCGTCGCCTTCGGATTTCGATACGGGCACGGACTCGCCCGTGATGGGCGCCTGGTTGATGGAGGTCGACCCGCGCGTAACCGTGCCGTCCATGGGGACGCGCTCGCCCGGGCGCACATGTACGATGGCCCCTACCGGCACATCCTCAACCGGTACTTCGCGGAAATCCTCGTTGGAATTTTCTTCGGTCCGATATCGCGCGGTTTCCGGCGCGAGATCGACCAGTGCGGAAATGGCCCGTCGCGCCCGGCCGACACTCCACGATTCGAGCAGTAGTGCCAGCGCGAACAGAAAACTCACCATGGCCGCCTCGAACCATTCGCCGAGAACGAGCGCACCCGAAATGGCGACCACCATCAGCAGGTTGATGTCCGGCCGCAGGGAGCGTAGCGCATAGAAAGCCTTCGGCACGACGTACCATGCGCCGGTCAATGTGCCGACAAGCAACAGGATGGCCGTTAACGGCTCGTACCCGAACCCGCCACCGTGCGAGCGAAGGACCGCTTCTTTTAACCCTACAGCAAAGACATGGGAGACAAACGCCGCCACAATGGCGAAGCCGCTTACGGCGCATAGAATTTCGCGGATGTGCGTCTTCCAAAACCCCGATTTGCCATCCTCGTCGGAGCGCACGTGCTCGTCCCACGGAACCGCTTTCATTCCCGTCGAACCGATTGCGGACAAGATGGAATCCGCAGACGTATCCGAGATCACGGTAAACGTCCCCGAAGCAAGTCGAAGCGCAGATCGTCTTCGCTTTCAACGAGGGGACCGAGCGCACGCTTCAACACCGCCACTTCTTCCGCGCAATCCATACCGTGAATCTTGAATGACTGGTCGCTCACAAGTACTCCTCTAGAGCCAGGTTCGTATTGGGGGCTGGCCGGGCGTGCGGCCGCTCAAGAAAGACTAACACGATGCAATCACGGGTTGTTCCGGCAATCCGCGCACTGCCCGTACAGGGAGACTTCATGATCCTCCACCATAAACCATCCGTTTGGCAATGGTTATCGAAAATGAACTATCATCAAGCGTTGCACCTGCACCGAATTGAGTATACCAAAGCACCAAGAACCCACCAATCCGTCATCGGGGCGCATGGGAGAGACTACGGCATGGCGAGGACCTATCTTCAGGGGACGCTTGCCATGCTCCTTATAGGGACGTTGGCGGGATGCGGCGCGCAGCACGACGCACAACGGCGCTATGTGGCCAGCATCGCCCCCCTCGGCATGATCCTTCACGAAGTCGTCGGCGATCGTGCCGAGGTGCATACGCTGCTTCAACCGGGGGCCTCTCCACACACGTACGAACCTCGCCCCAGCGACGTCCGAAACGTCGAATCGGCGCGGGCGTTGTTCTACGTGGACGAATCGTTGGACGGCTGGGCGGCAGAACTGCCGGCGGTATCGAAGATCGACGTTCTGGCTATGGTGCCGGAATCGTTCCTGCTTCCTTCCGTTGACGAAGACGCGCATAGTCACGGGCCTCACGATCCGCATTTCTGGGGCGACCCGTTGGCAGTCAAAGCGGCGGTACCGGGGTTAGTGACAAAACTGTCCTCCCTGGATCCCGAGGGAGCCGCCGGATATGACGAACGCGGGAAACGCTTCATCGCGGCCCTCGACCAATTGGATGCACGGCTGCGGGATATGATGGCCCCGGTTAAAGGAAAACCGGTCGTCATGTTTCACCCGGCCTGGAACTACTTCCTGCACCGGTACGGTCTCGAACTCGTCGCGCTCGTGGAGCCGTCGCCAGGGAAGGAAGCGACGGCCCAGCATATTACGCAGATTGCGGATACGATCCGGGCCCGCGGGGTAACGGCGGTGTTCACGGAACCCCAATTGGCCCGCCGTCCGGCGGAAGTCGTGGCGGAGGCGGGCGGGGTACCGGTCTACGTACTGGACCCGCTGGGTGGGGTCCCGGGTAAGATGACGTACGAAGACCTGTTGCTATCGAACGCGCAAACCATGCTCGAGGCTCTTCAATGACGCCACCCGCTGTGGAGACAGAACGCGTCGCCGTCCGGTTCGGCGAGACCCACGCCTTGCGCGACGTGAGTTTCGCTGCGCCCGAGGGTTCGTTCGTCACCATCATCGGCCCGAACGGCGCAGGCAAGAGCACGTTGCTGAACGTCATCCTCGGGCTCCAGCACGCAGACCAAGGCGTCGTACGCATATTTGGAAAGCCACCGGAAGAAGTCCAGCCCCTGGACGTTGGCTACGTCCCCCAATTAAAAACCCTCGATCGGCGCTTTCCCGCCAAGGCAATTGAACTGGTCGTAACCGGATTGACGCGGAAATGGCCGTGGCGCATTCGCGAGGAACAACGGGTGGCGGCGCTTGAGGCCATGAACCAAGCCGGCGTCGGGCAACTGGCCGACCGGCCCATTCCGGCGCTTTCGGGCGGCGAACTCCAACGCGTGTATCTGGCGCGGTGCCTCGTGCGCAAACCACGACTCCTAATCCTTGACGAGCCCGGTGCGGGAATGGACGTCGCGGGCGAAGCGGAGATGTATCACCTGTTGGAAGACTATCAGAAAGCCTCGAAGGCTACCGTGCTGATGATTACCCACGACTGGGAAGGCGCGCGCGTACATGCCACGCACGTGCTCCTGCTGTATCAGGGTCTTGCCGGATTCGGGCCGCCCGAGGAAGTCGCGCGCGAAGACCGGTTGCTTAGCGTGTTCGGGTTCACGGGGCACCGTGCGGTAAGCCGCGAACGGAACTCCCATGATTGACGCGCTCACGTACCCCTTCATGCAGCGGGCGCTCGTGGGCGGTGCGCTCGTCGGCTTTCTCCTGAGTTACTTCGGGACCTTCGTTGTCCAGCGTCGCCTCGCGTTCATGGGGAGCGGACTCGCCCACGCGGCCTTCGGCGGGGTCGCGTTGGGGATCCTGCTGCACACGCAGCCCTTGTGGATCGCCGTGCCGTTTACGGTCGTCGTGGCGACTGGAATCGTCGCGGTCCGTGAACGCACGCAGCTCGCGGAGGACACCTCGATCGGCGTCTTCTTCGCGGTATCCATGGCCCTGGGTATCGTGTTCCTGTCCATGACCAAAGGATATACGGGCGACGCCTTCACCGTGTTGTACGGTTCCATTCTCAGCGTGACGTTGACAGACCTCCTGGTGACGGCAGGAGTGTCGCTGCTCGCGCTCGGCATGATACCCTTGTGGGGCCAGTGGGCCTACGCCACCTTCGACCGCGACCTCGCCCGGGCGGATCGACTCGCCGTGACGCGGGCCGACTACATCTTGAATATCGCGATTGCCGTTTCGGTCGTCGTGTCCATCAAGGTCGTCGGGATTCTATTGATCGCCGCATTTTTGGTGTTGCCGGCGGCGACGGCGCGGCTCCTCACCGCAACATTCCGCACGATGACATTGTGGTCCGTGGCCCTGGGCGTAAGCACTGCGCTAGCCGGCCTGGTTGTTTCATACTATTCCAATATGCCGAGCGGCGCGACGATCATTCTGTTGCAGGCCGCGGTCTTTCTGGTGGCGGCTGTTTGCGGGCAATTCTTGCGGAATACATAGCAGGCCAAATCAATGCGGTCTGGTATAATTGAGATAAAGCAGTGGTTCCGAACGGAGTCCCAAGAAACAGGAGTATAGCGATGAGCTGCAATTCCCATCGCGGGCACGTTCACAAGCACGGTAAGAAATGTGGCCACGTAGCCATCGAGCACGATGGGCACATGGATTACCTTCAGAACGGCCACCTCTTGCATCCCCACGGTGACCATCACGACGAGCACGAGCTTCCCATAACCAGTTCCAATCCCGATGAATGCACGCAGGGACATTCCTGCGAAGGCCACGACCCGGGGCACGTGCACGGTCCCGGGTGTGGCCACGAGCCCGTCCCCCACGGCGACCACATCGACTACCTCGTCGACGGTCACCTCCACCATCCCCACGGCGATCATTGTGATGACCACGGTCCCGTCAAGATTGTGAAGCCAGAGTAAACAACGTTGCGGTCAAACGTATTGATTCAAAAATGATACGGTGCGCGCAAACGTAGCGACACCCGGCTTGCCGTGCGCGACCTCCATATCCTCGATGTGAACCCCGCCGTCGAATCCGTGCCAACCACCGGAAATCGTAACCAGATCGTTGAAGACGCCGTCCTTGTCCAATTCCCGCGCCATATCGACTGATTGTTGATATGGCACATCCGTGTCGTCCGTGCCATGAAGCAACAAGGTCCGTGGATACTCGCTGGACACATTCCGAATGGGGCAATACGGATCGAACGCCTCCGGTTGCGTATGGGGATCGAAACCCGCAACCTCCTTCGGCCACAACCCATTTTGCCGGCAGTAGAGGTAAAAACGGAATCGATTTTGGTCCGGCGGTGGTTCGGTCAGGGGCACTCTGCCGACGCTTGCCAAGGCCTCTTCGCGCGAAACCGCAGGTTGTTTGCAATAGAACGGGTCGGGCTCGCTGTACCACGGACCGGCGATATCACCGTAACCGTAGTACGAAACCAGCGCCTGCGGACGCGGCTCCACGCAGAACCCCGACATGAGCGTGAGATATCCGCCCGCCGACCAACCGATAACACCAACGCGACCCGGATCGAGCGAATACCACTTCGCCCCCGGGCCCCGGACCCAACGAAACGCGTCTTGCAGGTCTTCGATGATGGCGGGCAGTTTCGTCTCCGGCGCAAGCCGGTAGTCGATCGAGACCTGCGCAAAGCCGGCACGGGCACAGAGATCGCGAAGCGTATGCCGGATTCCACGACGGCTTCCGATCATCAACGCGCCGCCGTGGATCAGCACCAGCACCGGCGCCGGCTTCGCACTGATGACGGGATAGACGTTGGCCTTGATGTCCAGACCATCGACCGTCTTGTAGACGACGGTCTCCATGTCGCTGCTGGTGTACATGAACGATCCCCTGCCTTGCGGGGATCAGTCTAGCGGCTCAACGGTTCTATTGCGAATGCCGGGCTGTCCAGTTCGAGCGCAATAACCGTGTCGACGGGATCTTGTTGCGGTTTCTCGAGCCGTCAATACGATCCCGTTCTGGCGTTTGCTCGAAATTGACCTTCGCGCCGCCCAAAATGTGCGCGGCCTCGATGCGCGGCTCGATCGCGGGCAACGTGAACGAATCGCCGTCCCATTGGAACACATGCAAATAAATCGTGTTGCCTTTGCACGTCGACGCGCCCCATTCGCCGGGCATAAACGGACCGCCGCGCGTGCCGTAAATGCTCTCGCCGTTACGTTCGAGCCACTTCCCCATTTCCCGCAACCGTTCCGCCTGCCGCGCTTCAATCCGGCCGTCCGGCATGGGACCGACATTCAACAACAGGTTGCCGTCGCCGCCACAAGTGAGCACCAGCGTGTGAATGCATTCCTTGAAACTCTTGACCGTGTCGTCCGGCTTCCAGGCCCACTGCGTCCCCAAGGTCATGCAGGTTTCCCACGGAACGTCACGTTTGAAGTTTCCGATCTTTTGTTCCGGCGTTTCGTAGTCTCCAATGAAGCCGCCCTTCTTGGTAACGCCTTCCATTCCGTCTCTGCCCTTGTCGACGCGATTGTTGATGATGATGGAGGGCTGAAGACCCAAAACGTAGCGATAGAGGTCCGTACCACGTTCGTGGGTCCACGTCGGGTCCCATTCGCCGTCGAACCAGAGAATCCCCAGGGGCCCGTAGTTCGTGATCAATTCCCGCAACTGGTTCTTCATATACGTCACGTAGCGATCGAAGTCGGCCGTTTCGGGCGGACGGCTATCGCCCTTGCCTCGCGGAATGTAGTCCGGGTGATGCCAGTCGATAATCGAGTAGTACGTGCAGAACCGAATGCCCTGGTCGCGGCACGCATCGGACAATTCGCGCACCACGTCACGAGCAAACGGCGTTGCCATGATGTCGTAGTCCGTATACTCGGAGTCCCACAATGTGAACCCGTCGTGATGTTTGCTGGTGATGACGAGGTACTTCATGCCTGCATCTTTGGCCAGGCCCACCCACTCCGGCGCGGAGAATCCCGTGGGATTGAATTCGCGATACAGCGAATCGTATTCCTCCACCGGGACTTTCGTACCGCGTGACCACCCGATTTCCGTCCCTTTCAGGCTGACCGGTCCCCAATGAATGAAGAGACCGAACCGCGCATCCTGCCACCAAGCGAGCCGGCTGTTGGCATCATCGTTGGCTACGACGGGTGCATTTTCGCCCGTTGCGGAAAAGGGCAAGCCAGTGACGACACCTACGGAAAGTACAAGCGAGAAGAGTCTGAGATTTCGATTCGATAGAACGTGCATAACGCATTACCTCCCCCCTTGCTACTGCAAGAACGACGGCGCCTGTTCTACGCCTCCGGTTCCAGCCGCCGGAACTTCTGGACCCGGTGCGTCTTGCTGTTGTCGGCCACGTCGCCGAGATACACGTCGCCCTTGGAATCCACGGCAATACCGTGGACCCAGTCCAGGTGACCCGGGATCAACTCGCCTTCTTTGGCCAAAGGAAACACCCACAATTCCTGCGGAACCCCTTCGGTGTTGAACTTGATGAGCAACTGGTCGCTCGGCGGATTGCCCAGATTCCCGCGTTCCGTCCATCGCGCGGGCGCAGAACCACAGACATAGACTTCATCCTCCGGCGTAATCCAGATACCCCAGGGATTGATCAAGTTTCGCCATTGCTCCAGCGAATTCCCGTCCTGATCGAAGACTTGGATACGGCAGTTGTTCCGTTCCCCCACGTATAACCGGCCCTTCGAGTCAACCGCGATGCTGTGCGGCTGGCTCAGTTGCCCCGCTTTCACACCGAGTTCCCCCCACGTCTTTACGAAGCGCCCTTCTTTGTCGAAATGCACGACCCGATTGTTGCCGTACCCATCGGTGACGAAGATGTCTCCGGCGGGGGTGATCGCCACATCCGTCGGTCGATTGAAATGCGTCTCGTCGTCACCCGGCTCGTTGGGTACCCCGAGCGTCATGAGTAGGTCGCCCTTCGGCGTGAACTTCCGCACCGTGTGCTGCCCGTAATCGGTGGTCCACACGTTGCCTTCCGGATCGATTCGAATGAAATGCGGGTTCTTGAAGAAACCCGTACCCCAGGCATCGAGCAGGTTGCCATCCGTATCGTAGCACTGCACTTGCGGCGCGATCGCGTTCAGCGTCCACACCCGGTCTTGGTGATCGACCGCGACGCCGGTCATGTACCGCCACGTGAATGCTGTCCGGCCGCTTCGGCCACTCGGGCACCACTTCATAGCCCGACCGCAAGATTGATCTTCGGATAGCCCGCCGCAAAGGCCGCTACCGCGAACGCGCACACAAGACCCGTTCCACCAAGTATTCTAAAGAGATTCTTGCTCATGAAGTCTTCGACTCCTCGCCACACCAGACCGGCGGTATCGTTCGTGGATTTCCCAATTCGTTCAGCAGTTCAAAAGGCGGTCCGTCACCGCGCTCCCGCGTCGTGAAGAAGTTGAAGAGCAAAATGCCGTCCGCGTCCTGTTGATAGAGATCCCAACCCATCCTGCGATACGTGTCCGCCTTCGGCTCCACCTCGATGGACGCGTAAATCGGCATGGACGGCGGTAACAAGCCGCGGTACTCCGAAACCGGCAGCGTGAAATCGTTGCGGAGATAGTGGGACACGATGACAAAGTCGATGAGTCCTTCTTTGGCCCACGTGACGGGGTCGAGCCCGATGCCCAGGTTCTGTTCGGGCTTCGCCATGATACGCGCCGACACTTCGATCGGTCGTCCGCGTTGCTCCCCCACCTCCTTGGTCATGGCACGCACCTCGCGTATCCACGCCGTCATCGTCTCAAGGTTGTCGGCTTCCGTACCTTCGGGGAAGTACATAGGGAAACGCTGAAAATCGAGTTCCAGACCGTCCGCATCAAAAGTCTCGCAGCACTCGCGCAATTCCGCCAACCGCCGTGCACGGACTTCCGGGATGGCAAAGTTCAACCCGGCCGGCAGCCAGGTGCCGACAATCGGGTTTGTGCGCGGTCCGAGGATGTTCACGTACAGATCGCTGAGCGGATCGCCGACTTTGCCAATGCGCCATTCCGGATGGTCCTTCCAAAACTTTGATAGAATCAGATGATCCTCCTTATCAACGGCGTGCACTTCGTTTAACCGGAACGAGACAAACGTCTCCAACCCTTTTTCATTGGCGCGGTCGATAATCAGGCCGAATGGGTTGTGGCCCGCCTCGACGAGCGCGCGCAGATTGACTGCCGCACGTTCGGTGCTGGCCGGTTTCGTCTCGACACCCGGCGCAATGCTCGCCGCAAGCGCGTCACTGACGTCAACGCCCAGCATGGAAGCAACCTTGCTCGGGTAATTCATCACCATGCCGAGATTTGGCGAGGCCGAGAGGGTCGTTACTTTTGTTGCCGCGATCTGATCGACGTATTGGTACACGTCCTCGGGGGACATGGGCGGTTCGTCGTAAATGAACATGTTGTCCGCGTCGCTGTTGTAAATCAGCCGGGAACCGACCAACGGTTTGATCTCGTCGCCGATGGGAAGCAGATCGAACCGTCGAAAAAAGACTTCCGCGCCTTCCGATTGAATCTGCAACCGCCCCGCCGCCGGCTTGACGTTGTAGCACTCGTTCACTTTGGTGCCGTTGAGGAAGATCGTGATCGTACCGTCACGCACGAACACCTCCAGCCGGTTCCAGTTCCCCACCGGAAATTCGACGTTGTTCGCGCCGCGAAACCCCTTGGTATCCTTCCAGCCGGGATCGCGGCCCCACCAATCGATGCGGCCGCCTTTGATGGTGAGCGGCGTTCCACTCTCGCGGTATACGTGTGGAACGCCGTCCGCGGGATCGGCGACGGTGGCCGTCAACTGATACGCGTCCGTGTTGTCACCCACGGCAAGCAAATCACCCGTACCGCCCTCGATCATCTGGACTTCCATGGACTTCATCCACGTGCCGCTGTAGCCGCCGTCTTCACCGGTGGAATTAACGAGAATGCCGCTGTCCCGGGCGCGTTCGACACGCGGCGCGTGCGTGGCCGTGCCCCATTTGAACTCGGCGATGAGGTGGTAGCTCTCGAATTCTTCGTTTGTCGTGACGCAGCCCCACTCTTCCCCGCTGATGTGGATCAAGCCGTCGTGGACTGTAAAGACATTCTTGGGATCGGTATCGCGTCCGCGATCCTTGATCCACTTGTAAAACCCGTCGAGGTCTTGTCCGTTAAAAAGCCGAATGCCTTCCGCGGGCGGGGTCACCGCCGCATGGGCGGCATGCATCGGCACGGTAAGCGACAGTACACACAACAACAGCGGCACACGTGTCATGTTGAAATGACTCCCCTTGTGATTGTTGGAATGGAACGGTTCGCACTCACGCCCGAGTGTATCGCCTTGGGCCCAAGTTGTCCAGCAATGAACGAGGTCCCGGTCCTCCGCTGCCACGTTACGCCAACTTGCGCGATTCCGCGACGATCGCGCCGATTCGCGTCGCCATGCGGGACAGCGGAACGGGTTCATCGGACAGGCCGGCGTCCTCCACCGCCTTGGGCATCCCGTAGACGGCACAGGACGCTTCATCCTGGGTGATGCAATACCCACCACGCTTCTTGATCGCCCGAACGCCGGCGCAACCGTCCGACCCCATACCGGTCATGATCGCGGTCAGCACGCCGAGCGGTCCGCATTCGGCAATGGAGTGAAACAGCACGTCGACCGATGGACGGCACCCGTGCACCGGGGCTCGGTCGTGCAATGCGATCGTGCGCCCAATACCGATTCCGGAAACGAGAACCATGTGCAGCCCCCCCGGGGCAATCAGGATAGTTCCGGCCTGGGGTGCCTCGCCCGCTTCGGCCTCGCGGACGGTCAAGGCAGATACCCGATCCAGCCGCTCCGCCAGCGAGCGTGTAAACACGGGCGGCATGTGTTGGACCAGAAGAATGGGTACGCCTAAATCCGCCGGCAAGAACGGAATCATGTGTTGCAGCGCCTCCGGCCCCCCCGCCGAGATTCCAATGGCAACCAGTTCGATACGCCGATTCGGTTTTAGCGGCTCTGTGGGCCGTCTCCTCTTTCGCGTGCTATCGTGCTCGGGACTGATGGCGTGCCGGTTCGCCCGTATCACACTGCTTGCGTTCGCAGCGATACGGCGCGCGTTAAAGGCACAGACCAACGGGAATATCTGACGCACCAGGTCGGCGTGCCCTTCTCCCGGACGGTTGCCGGCGGGTCTGCGGACAAATCCCAGCGCGCCCGCGTCCATAGCGGCGAGCGTCAACTCGGCTTGCCGGCGTTCCGCATCGCTCACCATGATTACGCCAACGTGAGGATAGCGGCGACGCAACGCGTCGAGAACTTGAAGCCCGGCCGTGGCCGCCAGCAGCACAACGTGGATATCTTCCCGCCCGATACGGGCAATGCCATCCGCGTCGGGCGCCCCCGATCCGCACATGACAACGCGTGGGAGCGCCAACGCCACCTCGCTGAGGATCCGTCGGCTGTCCCGCGAGTCGTCCAGAACAAGCACATTGATCTCTTCCAAACTCACGATCGCAGAAACCTACGCTAAACCGGGGCGCTTGGCCCGCCCTCACTGCGCCACCCGGCAACAACTCGTCGCAGGTGGATACCGCTCAAAGAATACCACAGAAAGGGATGGGCCTTCGTAGCACCGTGAAGTCGCTTTTGTCGTTCAGGTTCTCAAGAAACGCGTTTCAAGAATGGTCCCGGCGCCCTCCAACAACAAAGGATCAAATCGTCGTGCGGGCTTCCAGCCTGCTCCCGAGGCAAGTCGCCACCCTCGATGACGGCAAAAGCCCTGCTTTTGAAACACGCGCTAAACTCGAGCCATCGCGAACCGTTTGAACCTCTGGCGCTTCATGATACGATGCCCGGGACCAGCACATTGCGATCTGCGATCCAATAAGGAGGAATACGCGCGTGGACATGGAGCATCTTTCGCGCACGGCGATACTGCGGTACTTGCTAGTGGCTTGCGCAATACAAATCATCGTATCACTGTCCCATGCGGCCGCGATTCCCAACCTGGACAGCAGCAGCACGATCGGAACCGCGGCGCCGGTCGTGCTGGGTGAACGGCAGGGCGGCGCAATTCTTTTGCCGGACGGCCGGTTGAAGCGATTTGTTTCGGAGGGCGCCGGCGAGCCGAATGCATACAAGAACTATTCGTTGACCTCGTCGGACGGCGGCATCACGTGGGGCAATCGCCGATTCGAGTATGAAGGTCCCCGGGCAAACCTTCCGTTGCTGGACAAGGACGGCGAATACCATGTCTTCCCCATGGTCGCGCGGCTCGAAGAAGGCAAGAAAGAAATCGCCGTCACGTACTTCATTGACATCTGGCACGTGAAGACCAGAAACGCCGGCACCACATGGGACGAACCGCAGCGCATCTTCGAAGGCTATGTCGGCTCTATCAACAACGTCACCCAATTGGGTAATGGTCGCATCATCGTGCCCTTCGCGAAATGGATCGGGGGACGACCGCAAGGTCCGCCGACGGGTGCGAACGTGACGACCTGCGTGCATTCCGACGATGGCGGGGAAACGTGGAGTCTATCGCCCGCCGAACTCACCGCCCCTTGCTATACGGACTTCAACGGAAGCGGCTACGGCGCCTGCGAGCCGGTAATTATCGAATTGAAAGATGGTCGCGTGTACATGCTCGCGCGAACGGAAACCGGGATGCTATACGAGTCCTATTCGCCGGACGGCGTCCATTGGGACCCGCTCCGGCCGTCGCGTTTTCTGTCCACGGACGCGCCCGCCGCGTTGATCCGTCTACCGGACGACCGCATCTTGCTGTTTTGGAATGGCTGCGAGAAGCCGCCGCGTCACAACGGCGACGGCGTCTATGGCGGGCGCGACGTCCTTCACGCCGCGATCTCGTCGGACGAGTGCCGGACGTGGCAGGGCTTCCGCGAAGTCTATCGCGATCCGACACGGAACGAATCTCCGCAGAAGACGGGCGACCGGGGCACGGCCTATCCCATGCCCTACCTCGCGCCGAACGGCAAGGTGCTCGTCATGGCGGGACAGGGACGCTCCGGCGCGACGTTTATCTTCGACCCCGACTGGCTCCTCGAAACCCACGCCGAAGATGACTTCTCGAACGGTCTCGACGGCTGGTCCGTGTTCAAGCATTTCGGTCCCGCCGAACGATGGTGGCGGGACCGCACGCAAGGCGCGGTGCTGGTAGACCATCCCGACCGGCCCGGCGCAAAGGCCCTCCATATCCGCCGTCCCGACGACAAATCGGGCGACGGTGCCGTATGGAATTTCCCCATGGGCCGGCGCGGCGCGTTGACGTTGCGCTTGAAACTACAGGAAGGTTTCGGCGGGGCGGTCATTTCGTTGCTCGATCGCTTCTTCAACCCCACCGATGTGCGCGGCGATGACGAGGCAATTCTTACATTACCCATCCAACCCGACGGCCACGTCTCGCTCGGTAATGCGTTCAGCGTGGGCGAATGGCACACGCTTCGTTTCGAGTGGGATCTGGCGAATCGCACTTGCGTAGTGCGCGTTGACGGCGACCCGACGGCGTATCTCAAACCCAACTACCGGCAGCCGCTTGGGATTAATTATGTGCGCATACGGTCAACGGCAGAAGGGGTAGATGAAGCGGGGCTGTTGCTGGAGTCAGTCACCGCAGACGTGCACCACGACGACGAATAGCGCCGAATTCGACAACGTGGATTTCTACGTAGGATTTGTGTTAGTCAAATCCACCTTCCAATGCCACGATGGAATTCCCCGTTCGCGGGATGACGGCGCGGGCAGATTCACTACAACTTGGCGTGGTCGATACGCCTACTGCGCGAACGCAGGTTTGCGACGACTCCCTGGCTAATAACGTAACTGAAACCGTATATCAGCATGCAAGCCGTGTGCAGCGCGCCTGGCACGAGGTCGTTCGTACCGGAGGTCTCGAACCCAATCCAAACAAGCCCGTATATCAGGAAGGCGATTCCGAGACCTTTCAAACAGCCACGAAAGAAGTACCTGTTCATAAGCTTTGTAGACCCGGCCATTAGCTTCTTCCTTAATTCACGTTGTGGCGGAATCCATACCCGCGGGTAGGACCGGAGTACCTCTACTCGAATCGTACGTCCTTAGTATGAACCACGTCGTAATCAGCGCCGCGACAGTGAAGGTACCATGCACAAAGAAGAGCGATGCATGGCTTTCCAGAATGACAGACAGCGCCGACTTCCCCTCCGGTGGGAAAAAGAAATCCTTCAAGAAGAACGACCGCACGCAAGCAACCGCGTAGCAGGACCAGAGCACGAGCAGGAAGAGACGTTGTATGGGCCGGGGTCCGCTTTGAAAACGATAGGTAAGAATCGCAACCGCGGCAGTAGACAGAAGTAAGATAACCATCTGAACCGGGAACGACAACGCATATCCGAACCGATCCGCCTCGCTCAAGTCGCGCACGTAGTCCAGCACCGTGTGGAACACCGTCAAGGTTATCGCCACCTGCCAGGCTGCGTGCAGCGAATACAATCCCAAAACGATGCTGATGCCGCCAAAGAAAATGAAGCCGAACACAATACGGAAAACGCCGCGAACCGCGATGGCGGAAATGGCCGTACTTTGGCTGAACCCTTCAGGTAACACATTTTCGAGAATGGGGTAACTGACAAATATCGCGGCGGCAAAGGCAAAAAATGCCAACAGGGGCCCCCACCGGGCCGGAGGTGTTTCACCTTCCTGACCCGCCACGCGTAATCGCTCGCGATTCCGGTAGGCGCAATACCCCAACGCCGCCCCGAATATCAAACCGAAGGAAAATTCCATGGCCTTCCACCAGCCGATCCATTTCTGAGGAATGGGGATGCTGGAGCCATACGCCAGCCAGAGGGCCCCTCCGCCGAAACCAACCGCCCCGCCCAGAGCGCCCCAGAGCGCAAACCGGAATGGAATGGCAAACGCCTCCGCGGTGCCGCGGCTTCGCAGGAATCCCAGGAACGCCAGCGCCGCAAACAACAAACCGGCCCAGGATTCGTCGCGGGGTTTTTCGACGCGGTTGGAAAAGTAGATAAGCTTGGGATCGTTAATAAGCTTCACGCCGACGTAGAACGCGATCATCGTAATGATGATGGCAATCGTGAGCGTCTTGCGGTCGTACCGGTCGCGCGTCAATCCTACGCCAAGGACCGCCCCGCCGAGAAGTCCCCACACTCCCCCCTTCACCACGCACCCCAGCACGCCCCAATACACGGTCCCCGGTTCCATCAGGAATCCGAGCGTCTGGCCGTAGGTCATGTCGCCCCCGTAACCGATGCCCACCGCGCCAAAAACTGCTGCCATCGCGGCCGTTTCCATCCGGTATCCCAACAGCAGGCACAGACTGAGCGCCACAAAGCAGCCCGGGATCAACGCCCCAAAGGGCCCGCCACCAATGTACCCGCGTAATCCCCACCCGAGTAGCATGGCAATAGCAGGAAAAACGACGTATACCCATCCGGGTTGCTGTTTCGGCTCCATTGGGATCTATCCTCGCTCCAGTTCAGTTGAGACGCCAGCATATCACAAACGGAATGGGGGACAATTGTCGGCGAACGTGAACCGTTCACTGCCACAGGCCACTTTGGAGACCCGAGCAATCTTCAATCCTACTCCGTTGAATCGTCTTCGAGTGTCCGCTTCAGCCCGGTGAGTTGACCGGCCCAGAGATCCTCGTACCCGCTGACCCAGCGCTCGTAGATTTGGCGAATGGGCACCGCATTCAATGAATTCAAACGGCGCCGGCCCTCGCTGCGCGTGATGACAAGTCGCGCCTCCCGCAGCACGTCGAGATGTTTCATAACCCCGAATCGCGAGAGATGAGTGAACTGCGAGACGATTTCCGTCGTCGTTCGGGAACCGTCCCGCAGATAATCCAGAATCTCGCGCCGCGTCGGGTCCGCTAACGCCTTCCACACAGTATCGAGGTCTTCAGACACCATACTTCCCCACGCATAGTTGTGGACGCTCGATCGCACGGAGCTCGCATTTCTCACCGCCGGAACACTTGTCGTATGGACCAACGTCCCAGGCGGTGAGAAATGCTCGCGAAAAAAACCAGGTTAGGATTCGCACTCCTGTTTGATGAGATCGAAAATCTGTGTCCAGCCCCCCGGCATACCGGTGCGGTGTTCTTCAAGCACGTTGCCCATGGCCTGATGCCGGAAAGTGACCCGCGTACCGCCGTCCATTTCCGCCAGCCGGATGATGATATGCCCGGCGACGGGGTGCGACATGCACGTGGGGCCGAAGAACTCCAGCAAGTCCGGCGGCCGGTACGATTGAACGAATCCCCACAGATGTCCCTTGTCGTCTCCGAGGTCCCGGTACCAACGCCCGCCCGGCCACCGCTCCAGCTTGAACGTCATTCCATTCCCGTGGTCATCGCCAGGAAAGTGGGTGAATCTCTCAATGATTCCTTCAAAGACCCGTTCGCGCTTCGCCTTGATATCCACCGTGAGATTCACGTCCAACGCCAATTCCATCATCGTTGCAGTACTCATCGCACATCCTCCTTCAGTAAACCTTGCACCAATTCTTCACGTTGTCAGAGTCGGACCGGACCGTTCGGCCCGCCTCAAGAATATGTGACTAAATTATAACGTGACCTTATAATCACGTCAAGATCTTTAAATCAACTCAACTAAAAATAGAGGGCTGAAAAGCGGTAAGCTATTGAATTACAATGAGTTGATAGAAGATTGGTCAGACGCGCGTTTGGCCACCGCGTGACTCGAATGTCCGTTCGCGCGTGGCCAACCACTGGGTAAGTCGTTCCGTCAGCCTGAGCCGTACATCCGTTAATGCCCGGTCCGATACCCGGTTATGCAGTTCGGCCGGGTCTTCCGCCGTGTCGTAGAGTTCAATACCGGGCCGTTCATCATCCGCCTCGTCGTAATGCCACACATTCAGTTTGAACCGTCCGTCATAGACCATCGTCGCGTGAATCGGAGGGTCCCAGTATTGATGTCCCGTTGAAATGCCGGAGTTCCGATAACAGCAGACCGCGACGTCGTGAACTTGCGCTTCCCCGCCAATCGCGAGTTCCAGAAGATTCCGAGCATCCGGCATTACTTCTGCCACTTCTTCGCGTGGCAGGCCCGCCGCCGACAAGACCGTCGCGGCAATGTCGTGCAATTGGACCAATGCCGGAATCCGTCCGGCAGGGATACGGCCAGGCCAACGCATGAGCAGCGGCACGCGAACGTTGGCGTCGTAGAAGAATGCCCCCTTCACCAGCAGTTCGTGATCGCCCAGCATGTCGCCATGATCGCTCGTGAACAGAACCAACGTATTGTCCGCCAATCCTTCCGCTTCGAGCGTGTCCAGTACTCGCCCAAATTCCAGATCGGAATACGCAACCGCCGAGTGATACCCGTGACGCATCGTCCGAATCGCCTCCGGTGAGAGCGAATCGATATCACCCAGATACGACGCGTGCCGTTCGCGATCGATGTCCGGCGGTTCTTCTTCCACATTCCGCCCACGGGGAACCGGATCGGGAATTGCCGCGGCATCCACGAGGTCCCCCATCTCGCGCGGAAAATGTTCGTAGGGGTTGTGCGGCTCAAAAATACTCATCATGCAAAAAAACGGCCGATCGTCCGATTCATCATTCGCGCGATTCTTCAAGTATTCGATAGTCCGTTCCGCTGCCCAATAGGTCATGTGACGCTCGCGCGGCGGATGCAGCAGGTTGCGCCCTTCCACTTTGAGCTTCTGATAGAACGCGGAATCGCGCTCTTCCAACCATCGCGCGTACGCCTGGTACGGCGCATCCATTTGCAGACACCCCTCATTACAGGGCTCGTAGACATCAAATCCGTCGTGGGGATGCCGCTCGTAGGGTTCCGTCTTGGTCGATGACACGTGCAACTTGCCGAACAACGCGGTGGTATACCCCAGTTGCCGAAGCCGTTCCGTGAACAGGACCTCCTCCGCCGGAAGATGATCGTACAATCGGTACACTCCGTGCTCCGGAAGGTGCTTGCCCGTCATCATGCTCGCGCGCGACGGTGTGCAGATCGGATTGTTCACGTAACAGCGCTCGAAAACGACGCCCTGACTGGCCAACCGGTCGAGATTGGGTGTGTTCGCATACGGCACGCCGTAGCATCCCAACGAATCGAAGCGTTGCTGGTCGGTCATCAACAGCAGAATGTTGGGCCGTGTAGACGGCATCGTGCGAATCCCTTTCGCTTGGAACCGCGGCGCACAAAGCACTCGCCAGAACGACCGTTCAGTGCGGATTGCCTTGCGCCGCGTACACCAGCAGCGTCTTCATATTCTGCACGAACGTCCGCGTGCTGATCCCCCGAAACGTTCGGTGCGATTTGAATTTCCAGTCCGTGTAGTCGGGCACGTCCAAGTCTTCAATCCAGGCGCCGCGCTCGTCCATCGACGCGATCGACTCTTCCACCGTCTCTGCGGATGGCGGATTTGCAGCGGCGCCCTTTGACGCCTTCTCGCGGTACTCCGCCATCGCTTCTTCCGGCGACAGGGCGCTCGCGCGTTCGTACTCCCTGCGAAGTGCGGCGACGTCGATGGTGACTTGCATCCCGTAGTGCCCGGGAAAATCCTTGGGCACGTAATCGACCCAATAGCGCCCATGATCGATATCCGTTCCTTCGCGGTGGGCATACAAGGGCTTGTCCGTTCCCACCTCGACAAATTGGGCGTGCGTGGCGGTATCGGAGTGGCCCTTCGGTAACCGCGCACGATCCAGCCAGTCGATCGCGTCGGGGATTCCACGTAGAAAACGCCGGTCGCCAATCATCCCGTAGTACCGCATCAACGCATGGATGTTGGCGACGGTTTCGCTCGGCGCGAGACTCGCAGGTTCGAAACTTCGCGCCTGCGCCGGCTGGAGGTTCATATCGTATTGTTGCGCCCAACCCGCCTGAGGACTGCCCACTTGCGAAATCACCGTGAAGAACATCCCACGTACCGCCGCGTCGCGATAGCGCGGATCCCCCAGCTTTTCGTACGCCTTCATGAGAAAGGCGACGTTCCCCGCGTTCACGCCGTCATTAAACGTGTAGAACGACGTATAGTCCGGCCGCCCTTCGACGGCGTGTTCGTAATTGAGCGGATACCGTTGCGGCCAACCGCCTAACGGATACTGCGCGTCCAAAACGAATTGCAGCGCCTTCTCCACCGGCGGCCGGTATCGCGGGTCCTGCGTCGCAGTGTACAGGTCCAACAAAAAATCCGCCGCACCCACGGTCGTGTTGTCGTCAAAGGTCGCGTTGCCGGACCAGAAATAGAACTCTTCCCACCCCCATGCCTTGGACAACACGTCGTCGTACCACTGCTGCGTGCCGCTCGGATCGAAATCGATGAAGTAATGCCACCCTCCGCAGGGGAGTTGTCCCCACACCAACGCATCCGCCACCCCTTCGGCATATTGGAGAAACATCGGGTCGCCGGTCCCCTGGTACGCTTCGAGAAACACGCGGCCAACGCTCACGGTTCCCGGGTCCTGAACCCAGACCATCGTTTCGCGCGCCGGCACTTCCCCCCAGCGTTCGGAAAGATCTGCCGTGTACTTATCCACGAAGCCGCCACGATACGCGACGGTATTCATCATGAAATCGGAAGCCCGCTTCATGGCGTCCAGCACGTCTTCACGAGGAGGCGCCGCCAGTGCCGCGACGGAGCAGGTCACGACAGCGGTTGCGACAAACCAACGGGTTCCGAAACTTCCATGCCTCATTACGTGCTCCTTGTGCTCGGGGACTGCAACTTGGCGGGCATCGTGAAAGCCATAGTTGGCCCATTCTCGGCATTG
>CAVUWV010000008.1:0-561836 GCA_963745075.1 Candidatus Hydrogenedentota bacterium
TTATGTTGGTCGCGCCCGAACTTACGTTACGTATTGCTTTATCGATCGAATCGCGGCCGGGGAACTAGACGCGCAGATTCAATGCGTGGTGAGTTCCCGGGCGGACGCGTATGGGTTGGTACGCGCGGCGAATCACCGGATTCCTACCGCGGTCTTGCCGCGCAAGGCGTACCCGGACACGGTTGCGTTCAGCGCGGCCATTTGGGACCAAGTTCGCACGTATGACGTGGACCTCGTTGTGATGGCCGGGTTCATGAGTTTGCTGGACGTGCCGGAGGATTTTGCGAACCGGATCGTCAACGTGCATCCCGCGTTGATCCCGTCGTTCTGTGGAAAAGGGATGTACGGGCATCACGTCCATGAGGCGGTGCTTGCTTACGGCGCGAAGGTGACCGGGGTGACCGTGCACTTCGCGAACGCGGAATACGACGAAGGCCCGATTATCCTGCAAGCGGCGGTGCCGGTGCACGAAGACGATACGCCGGACACGCTGGCGGAACGCGTGCAGGCCAAGGAGCGGGAAGTGTATCCGCAGGCGATTCAGTTGATCGCTGAAGGCCGGGTGACCGTCGAAGGCCGGCGGGTGAAGATTCGGAAACCGTAGAAGGATTGGGGTTTTGATTACAGCCGTTTGTTTTGACCTGGATGGAACGTTGATCGATTCGACGGAAGCGATTGTCGAGTCGTTTTACCATACCTTTAACGTCTTTGAAGAAGCCCGGCCGCCGCGCGAGGCGATTGTGAACAGCATCGGGTACGTGCTGGAAGAGCAGTTCGCCTTGCTCAGCGAAAACGACCCCGCGGAATGCACGCGGGTCTATCGTGCGTACTACGCGCAGGTGTGCCGGCCGAAGACCACGTTGATGCCGGGCGCGCGGGAATGCCTGCAAGCGCTGCACGACGCAGGCCTGGACCTCGCATTCGCCACGTCGAAACGGCGTACCTATTCCGAAATGATCCTCGAACACCTCGGCGTGCTGGACTTCTTCTCGGTCCGCCTTGGGCCGGACGACGTATTGAAACCCAAGCCCGATCCCGAGGCGGTGTTGAAGACCTGCGAAATGCTGAACGTGACGCCGCGGCAACTGCTGTTTGTCGGTGACATGCATTTCGACGTACTGGCGTCGCGGAACGCAGGCGTGCGGTGTCTGTGCGTGACCACCGGCTACGCCACCCGCGAAGAACTGGAAGCGCTGGAGCCGGAACGCGTATTCGACGGGTTGGATGCGCTGACTGCGTACGTACTGGAAGACGTGCTGGAGACTGCGCAGCCGCAATGATTCGCGCGGTGTTTACGATCGGAGGGATCGGGTAAGCCGTTCGCGGTGGTTCGCGAAATCGCCGAAAGTTTGTTTGGCGCGGTCCCTCAGCGGGATGCTATAGTAGGCGTTTCCATGCGTGTACCAGCCGGCGCGACGCTGCGCCGTTGACCCGGAGGAATCGCCATGTCTACCCGCGACGCTGCTCTCGAATTCGCGAAGTCGAACCGGGACCGCTTTCTGGAAGAGTACAAGGCGCTGCTACGCCTGCCGAGCATCTCGACGTTACCGGAACATAAAGGTGACGTGCTGCGGACGGCGGAGTGGCTGGCGGACCAGCTCAAGTCCATCGGTTTGCCGAAGGTTTCCATCATGCCCACGAACGGGCATCCCATTGTCTACGCCGAATCCAAACCCGTTCCGGGAAAGCCGGTCGTGCTGGTCTACGGGCATTATGATGTGCAGCCCGTCGATCCCCTGGATGAATGGATCGCGCCGCCCTTCGAGCCGGACATTCGCGGCGACTACATTCACGCGCGCGGCGCGTCGGATATGAAGGGGCAAATCTTCGCCCAGATCAAGGCGCTGGAATCCCTGGCCAAACAGGGCGGCCCGCCGTGCACCCTCAAGTACTTGCTCGAGGGCGAGGAAGAAGTCGGATCGCCGAACCTGGGACCTTTCATCGACGCGCATCGGGACATGCTGGCCTGTGACTTCGTGTTGAACTGCGACTCCGGTATTCACCAGGCGGACATGCCGGGCATCGTCTATTCGTTGCGGGGCCTGGCCTACTTTGAAGTTGAAGTGCGGGGACCAAAGAAAGATTTGCACTCCGGTCTTTTCGGCGGGTCAATTCACAATCCGGCCCAGGCCCTATGCGAACTCATCGCGGGCATGCATGACGAAAAGGGGCGCGTGACACTACCGGGGTTTTACGACAAGGTGCGGGCGTTGGAGCCGGACGAGCGCGAAGCCCTGGGAAGACTCCCCTATTCCGATGCGGAGTGGAAAGCCATGACGGGCGCGCCGGGTCTGTGGGGCGAGGAAGGGTACACGACCCTGGAACGGATCGGTGCGCGGCCGACGCTGGAAGTCAACGGGATGATCAGTGGTTTCACGGGCGAGGGATCGAAGACTGTCCTGCCCGCGAAAGCCATGGCGAAGATCTCCATGCGGCTCGTGGCCGATCAGGAACCCTCCGAGATTCACGATCAACTCTGCGCGTACTTGAAGGCAAAGGCGCCGAAGACCATCGAATGGAAAGTGCGGGAACTCGTCCACGGTCCAGGCGCGATCATGGACCGCAAGTCGTCCTACATGCAGGCCGCGTTGGCCGCGCTGCGGACGGTGTTTAACAAGGAGCCCGTGTTTAAACGGGAAGGCGGCAGCGTGCCGATCGTGGGGTTGTTGCAGGAGAAGTTGGGCGTGGATTCCGTGATGTTGGGATTTGCGTTGCCCGACGACGGCATTCACGGTCCGAACGAACGGCAATACCTGCCGAATTTTTTCCGGGGTATCGATACGTACATTCACTTCATGACGGGGTTGTAATCCATAGGCTTATGGTAGAGGAGGGGTAAAACTTGGCGGAGGAGAAACCGGTACAGGCCGGCGGCGCGCGGTGGTCGGACCTGTACAAGCTGGAAGATTGGTGGGCCGTATGGCTCGGATTCGTGCTGCTGGCAGTGGTGGCGCTGGGGTGGGTGACCAAGGTGCCGACCATGCCGAAGTGGACCTGGGGCGGTTTCATGGAAGCGCACACCACGGGTTTGGTGGGGTCGCTGCTAATCCTGGCCGTCGGATTGGGCGCGTTGTTTTCCGTGGCCGTCGCCATGATGAAAGGACGGGACTGGCTGCGATTCGCGGGGGGCTATGTCGTAGTCTTCGTGCTTGCGGCCCTGTCCTATCTCATCGCGAAGGAATCGAACGTCAGCGCCTTCGACATTCCCTACGCATTCTGGGCGTTGGCCATTGGCATGTTGATCAGCAACACCAGCGGCACGCCGGCATGGTTGAAAGCGGGCGCGCGCACGGAGTTTTACATCAAGACGGGGCTCGTGATTCTGGGCGCCGAAATCCTGGTGGGCAAGATTCTTGCCTTCAGCGGGTACGGCCTGGCCATTGCCTGGGGCGTGACCCCGGTAGTCATTATTTTCATGTGGTTCTTCGGCACGCGATTGCTGAAGATCGCAAACAAACCTTTGATCATTACGATTGCCACAGCGACCTCGGTATGCGGCGTGTCTGCGGCGATCGCGGCGGCGGCGGCCTCGCGGGCCAAGAAGGAAGACCTCACCGTGGCAGTTGGCATGTCGCTGATCTTCACGGTGTTGATGATGATCGCCATGCCGGCGTTCATCAACGGCATCGGCATGAATCCAACCCTGGGCGGCGCGTGGATGGGCGGCACGATCGACGCCACGGGCGCAGTGGTGGCGGCCGGCGTGGCCTTGGGCAAAGAGGGCGAAGCCGTTGCGGCCATCGTCAAGATGATCCAGAACGTGCTGATCGGATTGATTGCGTTCTGCATCGCCGTGTTCTGGGTCGCCTCGGTGGAGCGGGACCCGAACGGTGCGCGGCCGTCGATGATGGAAGTGTGGTACCGGTTGCCGAAGTTTATCCTCGGTTTCGTGATCGCCTCGATCATCGCGAGCATCATCAACACGACCGCGGGTGGGTCCGAATTCCTCGACGGTGTGTTGAAACAGACCAAGGGATTCCGCGGCTGGTTCTTCTGCATGGCCTTCGTATCCATCGGATTGGAATCGAACCTGCGCGAACTGGCGAAACAACTGGTCGGCGGCAAACCGATCATCCTGTATCTCGTGGGGCAGACGTTTAATGTCATTCTAACGCTGGCGGTGGCGTGGCTGGTGTTGAGCGGGACGATCTTTCCAGAGCCTCCGCTACTGGCTGCGCCATGATGGCGAACCATGGGATAATGCGCGTGGTGCGCGTCGGATTGATCTGGGCATGCGCCGTGGCCATCACCATCGTCTTGATGGTGTGGGTGCTGCCCTGGGCAGGCACGCGCGGATACGCGGGGGAAGTGATCCGCGCAAACCTGCGCGATGGCCGCGACGCGACGCCCCTGTTTTACACGGAATCGGACCGGACGCTGGAGATCGTGCGGCAGGTGGAAGGGCGCACGCGGGGAGCCCAGTAAGAAACCGCTTCGGGTCGTAGACAACACGGATGTGCATAGCCCAAGGAGTACGCAAGATAAGACAACGTTCTTCAATGGGTGGAGGTCCCGGGCCATGCGCTACAGTGAGTATACGAACGTAGGCGACTTTCTTTCGGTGGTTAAACCCAATCTCCTGCGGGACGAGTGCGTGAACAGTCTCATGCTCGGGATCTGCCTGCGCATCGTCGAACGGCCTGACTACGAAAGCGAGCCGCCACACTTGGCAACCGTCACTTCGGGAGAAGAGCTTCACCTCGCAGCCGTACGAACGCCCCCCCGAAAGAGTCTGCACATCTATGCAGCGGACCTCGAAAACCCCGCCGGGCTGGAGGTCCTTGTCGAAGGTTTGTCCTCGTCCGGTGTGGGCGCGCCGGAGGTCTTCGCGATCGAACCACTCGCGAAGGCGTTTGCGGGTGCCTGGAGCGCGAAAACCGGCGTTTCGGCGCGGGAAGGCACCCGTCAGCGAATCCACCGGCTCGAACGGGTCGTGCACCCGACGTACCCGCCGGGCGACATGCGACAGGCCACACGTGCAGATCTTGACCTCGTCAGGGAATGGGCGTCTGGATTTCACCAGGACTGTTTTCACGAGCCCCCGTACGAACGCACGATTGCCGGCGCGGAGCGGCGCGTAAGCGATGGGACGCTATTCTTGTGGGTGGACGAAACTCCACGGGCCATGGCCGCGCGTAATCGTCCGACACCGACCGGGGAATGCATCAGCTACGTGTACACGCCGCCCGAACACCGAAACCACGGTTACGCAAGCGCGGTGGTGGCGCGGTTGTCGCAGAAGATCCTGGACGAGGACAAGTCGTTCTGCACGTTGTATACCGATCTGGGCAACCCCACGTCCAACAGCATTTACCGGAAGCTCGGGTACGTCGGTATGGCGGATTTCCTGGATATCGAACTCGGCGAGGGTTAGCACCCGCGGCAGCATAGGAACACGAATCCCCTGGAGGGCGGGTTTTCCAACCCGCCATGCCCACGACCTAACGGACGACGGTCGCCTGCGCGGTAGACATTCAACGTATTCGTGCGGTCAGGACCGCCGCGGACCAGAGGAAAGATCCCACCTCGAAATCCAAGCTTTGGCACCGGCGGACAAGAATGTCCGCCCTTCTTTGCCGCTTCTTGGCCATTTCACGCCCGTTGCGCGCCGCGCTCCCCATTGCGGAGGAACGTGTTCTGTTGCTATAATTTGGGTTGTGTATTCTGGAGTCGAATACCGTCAAGTGAAGGCGCAACAACCGAATTTGGAGAGCTACGTCGATGTCCGGTCATAGCAAGTGGAGCACGATCAAGCGCAAGAAAGGCGCGGCGGATGCCAAGCGCGGGAAGATTTTCTCCCGGTTGGCCAAGGAAATCACCGTCGCCGCCCGGCTCGGTGGAGGCGACCCCAGCGCTAACCCCCGGCTCCGAACGGTCCTGCTTTCGGCGCGTTCCCAGAACATGCCCAAGGACAACGTCGAGCGCGCGATCAAGAAGGGCACCGGCGAAATCCCGGGCGTCACCTACGAAGAAATACGCTACGAGTGTTACGGTCCGGCCGGTGTCGCACTGATTGTGGACGTATTGACGGATAACAAGAACCGGACCGTGGCGGAAATCCGGCATGCCATCACCAAAGTCGGCGGCAGTATGGCCGAAAACGGGGCGGTGAGCTGGAACTTCGAGCGCAAAGGCGTCATCACCGTACCGAAAGAGGGGCTGACCGACGACGGCATCTTCGAGAAGGCGGTCGAAGCCGGTGCGGAAGACGTGGACACCGAAGGCGACATGTACGAGATTACGACCGAAGCGACCGACCTTCACGCCGTGTGTGAGGCCCTGGAAGAAATGAAAGTGGCCACGGACAGCGCGGAACTCACGATGATCCCCAAGACCACGATCAAGGTCGAAGGGAGCAGCGTGGGTCAGGTGCTTCGCCTGATGGAAACGCTGGAAGACCACGACGACGTACAGAACGTGTACGCGAACTTCGACATCTCCGAGGAGGAGATGGCCGCGGCCGTCGAGTAGCGGAGTGCGTGTACTCGGGTTTGACCCCGGCACGGCGACCACCGGCTACGGCGTGGTCGAGGGCAGGGGCACCCGCCTTACCCATATTGCCCATGGGGTCATCTCGACCCCGGCACACCAACCTTTTGCTGCGCGCCTGAAAGCGATCTTTGAGGAGTGCCGGTCATTGATCGAGACCTACCAGCCGGACGCGGTGGCCATCGAAAAACTGTACTTCTCCCGTAACGTGACGACGGGGATTACCGTGGCCCAGGCGCGCGGGGTGATCGCGCTGTCCTGCGAGCTTGCGGGGAAACCCATCGGCGAGTTCAGTCCCCTCGAAGTGAAGAATGCCGTGGTGGGATACGGCAAGGCGACGAAGCAGCAGGTCCAGGAGATGGTGAAGATCCTGTTGTCCCTCGAGGCCCGGCCGCGCCCCGACGATGCGGCGGACGCCATCGCCCTGGCCATCTGCCAGATTCACGCGGGAAAGGTGCGCACGATTCAGGAACCGTGAGGGGCAGCCCTCTGGCCGATGGGACAAATTGGACCCATGGGACCGGTGAGTGCGAATTCACCATGCCACTTCCCCGAAACAAAGCCGACGCCCCGGCGGCTGGTGCCACCGGGGCGCCTTACGGGAATCAAATCACCGGCACGTTACGCGTTTTTGTCGAACAGCAGACCTTGGATCTGCCGGACTTTGGAAGCGATGCGGAGCAGGTCCTCGGGAGGAATCTGCTTGATCACCTCGTTTGCGTCGTTCACGATCTGCACGATAATTCGTTTGCTATCGCGATCGATTCGCAGTCGAGTTCCGGTTCCTTCGGTCAGTTGTACCTGTTCAAGTTCGTGCGTTGCGGCCGTCGTGGGCTTTGGACTTTCTGGCGCCTGGTGCGCCGCTTCTTTCGGCGCTGACGCGGGACCGCCTCCAGAAGGAGTCCGAGCCAACGACGGGTCAGCAAGAACGCGCAGTTCCTGTCCCGTCACGCTTCGTACTCCCATTGGTCGTCTCCCTACTCGGGTAAGGTCAACGCACCGCCTACCGGGAAGCCCCTAGGATTCCCGGACGGGCCCGCAGATATCGCTACCTGCGGTTTGGCGTATTCCCTACCGCAACAACGTCAATGCCGTCTGCGGCAACACGTTAGCCTGCGCCAGCACCGAAGTGCCCGCACTGACCAGAATTTGGTTGCGCGTGAACGCAATCGTCTCGCGCGCAATGTCCGCATCGCGGATGGCACTCTCGGAAGCGGATGAGTTCTCCTCCTGGATGGCCAGGGTGTTAATGGTGAACTCGAGGCGGTTCTGGAACGCACCCAAGTCGCTGCGCAAGGTCGTTACGCTGCGAATGGCCCGGTCCACGGTGCTCAAGGCCGCGACAGCCGACGCCGCGTTGGACACGCGCACCGCGCTGATACCGAGGTCGCGGGTCGAGGCGCCTTTCACGATGATGCGGAGGGTTTGTCCCTGTTGCGCACCGGCTTGCAGTGTGACCGTCTGCGAACCGCTGAGCACGCGTACGCCATTGAACTCCGTATCGAAGGCGATGTCGTCGACCTGATCGAGCAACTGCAGCACTTCGTTGTTCAGTGCAGCTTGGTTGTCGGTGCTTTGCGTGCCGTTGGCGGCCTGAACGGCCAATTCACGGACGCGCTGCAGAATGTTGGTGGTTTCACTGAGCGCGCCTTCGGCGGTCTGCACGAGGCTGACGCCGTCCTGCGCGTTCCGTTGCGCCACCTGGGTGCCGCGCACCACCGAGCGGAAACCTTCCGCGATGGCCAGGCCGGCGGCGTCGTCCGCCGCCCGGTTGATGCGCAAGCCGCTCGCGAGCCGTTCCAGACTGACGTTCAACGCTTTGGTTGAACGGTTCAGGATACGGCCCGCATTGAGCGCTGCAGTATTCGTGTTGATTCTAAGTCCCATAGTTTTACCCTCCTTGAGTGGCACGTCGGGGCATCCCTACCCCAACTGCGTGTACAACATCATGTTGTTTGCAGGTCATTCGCCGCCGGTTACACGTACCGGGCAGCGAATCAGTCCGTTCGCGCATCACCTCCTT
Source organism: Candidatus Hydrogenedentota bacterium (assembly GCA_963745075.1). Classification (GTDB taxonomy): domain Bacteria; phylum Hydrogenedentota; class Hydrogenedentia; order Hydrogenedentales; family SLHB01; genus JAHDWY01. The sequence continues at coordinate 8,513 of CAVUWV010000008.1, forward strand.
TCGAGACGTGGTTCACTTGGGGGCCGGGGCGTCTGCCCCGGCCTCCCGTGGTGAATCGTTCCTTAAAATTCACCTCGGCGGATTACCGGCCGAGAAGCTGTAACGCGGTCTGGGGAATCAAGTTGGATTGCGCCAAGATCGAAGTACCGGCACTCACCAGGATTTGGTTCCGCGTAAATTTGATGGTTTCCCGGGCGATGTCCGCATCGCGGATGGCGCTTTCGGAGGCCGAGGAATTCTCTTCTTGGATGGCCAAGGTGTTGATGGTGAATTCGAGGCGGTTCTGGAACGCACCCAAGTCGCTGCGAAGGGTGGTGACACTGCGAATGGCGTGATCCACCGTGCTGAGGGCCGCAACGGCCGAAGCGGCATTCGACACCCGGACGGCACTGACGCCGAGGTCGCGGGTCGATGCGCCCTTCACGATGATACGGAGCGTCTGTCCCTGCTGCGCGCCGGCCTGCAGGGTAACGGTTTGGGAGCCACTGAGAACGCGTAACCCGTTGAACTCCGTGTCGAAGGCGATGTCGTCGACCTGATCGAGGAGCTGCAAGACTTCGTTGTTCAGGGCCGCTTGGTTTTCCGTGCTCTGGGTACCGTTCGCCGCCTGAACGGCGAGTTCGCGGATACGTTGCAGGATATTGGTGGTTTCGCTGAGTGCGCCTTCCGCCGTCTGCACCAGGCTGACGCCGTCCTGGGCGTTCCGCTGGGCAACCTGCGTGCCACGCACGACCGATTGGAATCCTTCGGCGATGGCCAAGCCGGCGGCGTCGTCCGCGGCCCGATTGATGCGAAGCCCGCTGGCCAGCCGTTCCAAGCTGGTGTTCAACTGGGAAGTTGACCGTTGGAGAATTCGAGCGGAATTCAGCGCAGCCGTATTCGTGTTGATTCTGAGACCCATAGTTCAGTCCTCCGTGAGTGGTTAGCCGTGCGCATCCTTGCGCACATCATCCCTGTCCAAGGCGTCCGTCCCATTCAGACGCCTCTTCTTTGCGGCAATCTTTCCCTAAAAAGATCGTCGCGATTCGAAAGAGCGCCGCGTGACCGCGACCGTCGTTACGCGTCCCTAAACTGCGTGCCGATGCGGTTCGCTGCGTTCGTTCATCCCTAAAGTGCGGGTAATGTGGTTTTTACCGTGGAGTTCCCTTACTCCGTCGGCTATTGGCTGGTGTGTCCCCGTCGATACCCCGTTTTGCCCCATACCTGTCCCTGGTCGGGGGCAGAATCCGTGTTACGCTCTTGCGCTGCGCCGCCACTTGGCGCACGTAATGTCCCTGTGTGCGTCCGAGCAGTGGGCAGCGGCTTCGGAGGATTCCCCCAAGTTCCGCATTTCCGCGATTCAACTGATCACCGCGTTGGGCCGCCCTCTTCGGGCCGTCCCGATCCGCTGAAAATGTCCGGCCAACGTATCCCTCGTTGGCCCGTCCGGCTGCCCTTGACTGGGTCCATTCCGGCGTTTCTACGATTTTTATCGGCAACTTTAGCCGAAACTTTAGCGTTTTTTTGAAAGAAATTTACGGGGTATTCGAGGGTGATTAAACTGTTTACAATGTCACAAAAAATGAACACTCGATCGTACGGGAAAATAATTAAGTTATTTATTATGAATAATTTATGGACATACGTCCGCAAAGGGATCCGGGCCGCGGGTGCCACCGAGAGTAAGCACGGTCGTATTGGCAGGAGAGAAAATTCAGGCCAAGAATCCAGAAAACAGAGGAAGTTCAGCCTAATGTTGAAACTGACGCGCCGACGAGGGGAGCGCGACGGTGGGGTTGCGGGTCGGATACGGGGAATCCGCCATTAACGACTGGACGGGAGCCCTTCTATTCTTGAGAAGAGCCCCCGTCAATCCGGGTTATCGTCTTTGGGCGTTGGAATTACCGGCCGCCCAGAAGCTGAAGGGCCGTTTGCGGAATCACGTTGGACTGGGCGAGCACCTGGGTACCCGCACTGACCAGAATTTGGTTGCGTGTAAACTGGATCGTTTCCTTCGCCACGTCGGCATCCCGAAGGAAGCTGTCGGAAGCGCTGGAGTTTTCTTCCTGAATCGCCAAGGTCTGGATGGTGAATTCGAGGCGGTTCTGGAAGGCGCCGAAGGTGCTGCGCAAAGTGGTGACGCTCCGCAGCGCGACATCGATGGTGCTGAGCGCCGAAACAGCGGTCCCCACACTGGAAATGTTCACCGTGTTGATTGCGAGGTCGTTGGTTTTCGCCCCGTTGACTGCAATGATAAGCGTCTGCCCGGCTTGGGCGCCGGCCTGCAGCGTCACGGTCTGGGCGGCGCTGAGTACGCGGAGACCGTTGAACTCGGTATCCAGGGCGATGTCGTCGATCTGTTGAAGTAACTGCTGGACTTCGGCGTCGAGGGAGAGCCGGTTCGAATCGCTCTGGGTGCCGTTAGCGGCCTGGACGGCCAGTTCGCGGATACGCTGGAGCATGTTGGTGGTGGTTTCCAACGCACCTTCCGCCGTCTGAATCAGGCTGATGCCGTCCTGCGCGTTGCGCTGGGCCACCTGGGTGCCGCGAATTACGGTGCGGAACGATTCCGAAATGGCGAGCCCTGCCGCGTCGTCTGCTGCCCGGTTGATCCGCAGTCCGCTGGCCAGGCGTTCAAGACTCTTGTTAAGAGAGCTGGTGGATCGGCTGAGAATGCGGGCTGAGTTGAGCGCGGCTACGTTCGTATTGATGCGTAGTCCCATGATTAATTTCCTCCGTGATGACTACCTTACCTCTGCGTCCGTGCATCGGTAGAAGCGGCCGCGCGTTAGCGGGCTTCATCAAGGAGTATCGGCAGGTGGGGATGGAAACTTTAGGCGCCGTGTCGTGAATGTTGTGCGCCGGGCGCGGTGGCCATTCGTTGCTCGCACTCGCGGAGGCGGTCCAGGAGGAACAATCGTTCCGAAGTGACTTCGGTGAGTTCGAGGGCACGTTGGAAATGGCCGGCGGCGGTCTGATACTGGGTTAGTTCGAACTCGAGATCGCCGAGGACGGCGTAGAGCAGGTAGTAGGTAAAGAGCTGCTTGCGCTTGGGAATGATCTCGATGGCGTTGACGCCGGCTTGAGGGCCATGTACTTTCGCCAGGGCGACTGCACGGTTCAGGGCGACGACGGGGGAATCGTCGAGTTCGGCCAGGCGGTCGTACAACGACAGGATCCGGGGCCAATCTGTGGCGGCATAATTCGGTGCGGCGCAGTGGCATGCGGAAATGCCGGCCTGGAGGTGGTACTCGCTGAGTTCGTTGCCGGCTGCGGATCGGGCCAAGTGCATCATTCCCTGGGCGATCATGGCCCGATCCCAGCGGGAGCGATCCTGCTCGTTGAGGCGCAGAATATGGCCTTCTGCGTCGACGCGGGCCGGTAACCGGGCCGCGTTCAACCACATCAGGGCGAGGAGGCCATGGGTCCGGGGCTGATTGCCGACCGGGTGCTCGACCAGGAGGGTCGCGAGGCCGATGGCTTCGCTGCACAGGTCTTCGCGAATGAGGTTCTCGCCCGTAGAGGCCTTATATCCCTCATTGTAAAGCAGATAGAGGGTTTGTTCGACGCTTTCCAGGCGGACCAGAGCCGCGTCGCCGGTGGGGATTTCGTAGGGGATGCGCGCCTCGCGGATGCGTTGCCGGGCGCGCGTAAGCCGTTTGGCTACTGCGGCTTCGGTGGTAAGAAAGGCCCTGGCGATCTCCGCCGTGTTGAATCCGCATAAGGTCTTTAAGGCCAAGGCTACCCGGGCATCCTGCGGGATGAGGGGATGGCAGCAGGCGAACATCATGCGTAACCGGTTGTCGCCGATCTCGTCGTCGAAGTAGACGGAATCCGCCGCGTCGCCGGGCTGGGAAGTCCAGCGCCCGGCGGTCGCGGCGATAGCCGGCTCTTTTTCGCGGAAGTTCTTCTCGCGACGGATGATATCCACGGCGAGGTTCTTGGCGGTGCGCGTGATCCAGGCCGCGGGATTGTCCGGAATCCCGTAGTAGGGCCAGGTTTGCATGGCTTTTGCCAAGGCTTCCTGGACGACATCTTCGGCCAACTGGAGTCGGTCGATCCCGAAGGTGCGTGTGAGGACGGACACCAGCTTTACGGCTTCGTGACGGAAGAGGTGCTCCGTCAATTGCACCGATTCGCGGACCTGCGGGACCTGATCTTGATCGGGCTGGGCGTTCACGGAGCTATTCCGATGCGCGGGCCATCAACGCGTCGGCGCGTTCCATGGTCGAACAGCGCGGGATGACGGGCCGGACTTCTACCGAGCCCCCGAACTCGAGGACGGGACTGGTCTTAGCTATTTCCATGGCCTCGTCGAAGCTGTCCACCTGCAACAGAAAGAACCCGCCTACGGCCTCCTTGGACTCGGCAAAGGGCCCGTCGGACACGGTGCTGCCGCTCTTCCCGGAGACGAGTTTGCCCTCGTGGGCGAGGGGGTGGGCGGTTACGATCTTGCCCTCGCCGTTCACGCGATCGTACCAGGCGTTGAACTGTTCCATGAACTGCTGGACCTCTTCCGGGGATAATCCGCTCTCCCAGTGGGTACCGCGAATCAGTAAGAGGAAGTGGGTATTCGTAGGTTCGTTGCTCATCGTTGCCTTGCTCCCGATGGTTGTCACATAGACTTATTATATATACCGGATTACTGGCCCGCGATGACCATCCAGTGCACGCCGAAGCGGTCGACGAGCATGCCGAACTGGGAGGCGAAGAAGGTCTTGGTGAGCGGCATGACGGCTTGTCCGCCGTCCGCCATGGCGTCGTAGACCTGCTTGGCCTCGGTATCGTCGGCCACGTTGATGGTCAGCGAAAAGCCGTCGAATGATGTCTTACCGCGGCAGTTCCCGTCGGAGGCGAGGACTTCCGTGTCGCCGACGCGGAAGTTGGCGTGCATGATCTTGTCCTCGGAACCCGGCGGGACCATGCCTTCTTTGGGCGGTTCGGGGCAATCTTTGAAGCGCATCAGCATGGTGACCTCGGCACCCACGGCTTTCTTGTAGAACTCGAGGGCCTCTTCACAGCAGCCGTCGAAAAACAGATAGGGTTGGACTTTCATGATCGTTCCTTTCACATTCCGGGTTTGCACCGTTTAAGCCAATCGGACCGATGCCGCAACAGGTAAGACACTATGCGGCGGCGCCTTGCACTATCGCGCCGGAACCTGGGCCACCGGACAGCCTCAGTCGGGGTGTGCCCTGGCTTCAGTATACCGACGAACGGGGGTCGAGGAAATGGACAGACTCGAGCTTCTTTTTTCCGGACTTGGTGTCGCGTCGGGAAAATGGGATTGTGGTGCGAATTGAACCTCGCACCGTGGGTCCTGTAAGTTCCCCCTTTGCAAGGCGCTGAAGATTTCTCTCGTGATCCGAACCGGGGGAATGCGGTTAACGAACGCTCCGAATGTTAATCACGCGCTGACCCAGGCGCTACGTGGCCAGGCCCCGCCGCTTCTCACTTTCTCGGACCATTTCCGACAGGTCGGCGGCGGGCCGGATTTCAAAGGGGCCGTGCTGCACGCCGGGGTGCTTCGACATGAGCTGGATCGCGTGGTTCAAATCCCGCGCTTCGAGGATAAGGATCCCGCCGATCTGCTCCTTTGTTTCGGCGTAAGGTCCATCCGTGACAACGACTTTGCCACCTTCCCAGCGTAGGGTTGCGGCACTTCCGGAATTCTGAAGTGCCTCCCCGCCGACAAAATGACCGCCTTCGCGCAGTTCGTCGTCGTAGGAAAAGCACGCATCGATCATGGCATACATCTTGTCTTCTGGCATTGCTTCGAAACGGGTTTCTTGATGATATCCAAGGCAAACGTATTTCATGGGTTCCTCCTATCATGGGATGTTGGTCTTTCACCTTATAGTCGAACGGCAATGCCCGAAATCGACAACCATTCGGTCGACTCGGTGAAGAAGAATACTCGCTTATCCCAATTCCGCCAGCCGGCGCTCGAGAAAACGGCGCTCCGGCCCTTGCTGGGTCAGAGAAAGTGCCTGCTCGTACGCGGCTCGTGCCTCCGCCGTCCTACCTAGTCGGCGGCACAGGTCAGCCCGCGTGGCGTGTGCCAAGTGGTAGCTAGTGAGGTCGCCGCGCTCGAAAATGGCGTCGACAAGCGCCAAGCCCGCCGCCGGTCCGTCCCGCATCGCCACGGCAACCGCGCGGTTTAGCGCCACCACGGGCGTGGGGTGGACTTCCGCAAGGATATCGTAGTATGCGGCGATACGTGTCCAGTCGGTCGCCGCAGCGATCGGCGCGGACGCATGCACGGCGGCAATGGCCGCCTGTAGCGTATACGGGTCCTGAGGACCGGCGCGCGCAGTCAGCGACCGCTCCAACAAGGCGGTGCCTTCCGCGATTTGTTCTCGGTTCCATAGCGACCGGTCCTGGTCTTCCAGCAGGATGAGGTCGCCGGATTCCGAAGTCCGCGCGGCGCGGCGCGATTCCTGTAAAAGCATAAGCGCCAGAAGGCCAAGCACTTCCGGTTCCGGCAGTAGCCCGGCAAGTAGGCGGCTGAGGCGGATCGCTTCCCCGGACAGATCGGCCCGCGTCATGGAGTTGCCCGACGACGCCGAGTAGCCTTCGTTAAACAGCAGGTATACAACCCGAAGCACGGCACGTAATCTCGCGGGCAGCTCCCTTGGCGGCGGTACCTCGTAGGGTATCCCGGTGTCCCGGATTCTTGCTTTAGCACGAACGATTCGCTGAGCCAAGGTTGGAGGCGACACCAAGAACGCCCGGGCGATCTCCTCAGTTGTGAGGCCGCAAAGCTCCCGCAGGGTAAGCGCTACGCGGGCTTCCGGGGCGAGCGCCGGATGGCAACACGTGAAGATCAACCGCAGCCGGTCGTCTTCCACGCTTTCGTCGTCCTCAGGCTTGCGGACGCCCGTATCGCTGTTGATCGTCTCTGCCAGTTGGTTCAGGGCCGCATCGTACCGGGCGCGCCTCCGGATCGTGTCTATCCCCTTGAACCGGCCTGTGGAGACGAGCCACGCGCGAGGGTTGTCGGGGACCCCCTTCTCGGGCCACTGCTCCAGGGCCGCCCGGAACGCGTCATACAGGGCCTCTTCCGCAAGTTCGAAATCGCCTAGCAGCCGGATTAGCGTCGCCAGGATCCGCCTCGATTCTGCCCGATACACAGCATCGACGATCTTTTTCATATTTCCGCTGAAGTCTGCCGACATTGATCGCAACCCTTGAGTCACCCGCCGACAACGCCCGAACACCAAAACGCGCGACTGACTGGTGCGCCGGACCATATACTCATAACGGGAGGAAGCCCGTCAATCCCCAGAGCTTACAAGAATAGTCTGATTCGTGCACCGCATACACTCCAATCTTCCCAAATTGAACCTCGCACCGTGCGTCCTGTAAGTTCCCCCTTTGCAAGGCACTGAACAATTCTTTCGTGATCCGAACCGGGGAGTGTGTGGTGTGAAGGGATGTTTTCAATCGCTGGTGGTCTGTCTCTTGGGTGCGCTGGTGTGCGGGGCGACGGCTGCGTCGGCGCAATTCGAGTTCCATGCGGGCGACCACGTCGTCTTCATCGGGAACGCGTTGCCGGACCGGATGCAACACGATGGCTGGCTGGAGGCGTATCTGCAGAGCGCGAATCCGGGGAAGGACCTGGTGATTCGCAACCTGGGGTTCACGGGCGACGAGGTGGCGGACCGGCCGCGCGAGGAAGGCTTCCCGAGCGTCGACACGTACCTCACGCAACTCAAGGCGAACGTCATCTTCGCGTTCTTCGGGTACAACGAGTCTTTTAATCACGACCCCGAGCAGTTCAAGCAGGAGCTGTCCGCATTCATCGACGACACACGCGGCAAACAATACGACGGCAAGGCCGCGCCGCGGCTCGTGCTGTTCTCCCCCATCGCCCACGAGGACCTGCACTCGCCGAATCTTCCGGACGGAAAGGAGAACAATCTCTGGCTGTCGATTTACACGGACGCTATGGCGCGCGTGGCGGCGGAGAAGAACGTCCTCTTCGTCGATCTCTTTGCGCCGTCGAAATCGCTCTACGAACAAAGCGACGCGCCGCTGACGATCAACGGCGTGCACTTGAACCACGAAGGCAACCAGGCCATCGCGCGGATCATTGCCGATGCGATCGGACAGAAGATCGATGAGACGAACGTCGAGATGATACGCACGGCGGTGCTGGACAAAAACTGGTGCTGGTTCAACCGGTACCGCGCGACGGACGGCAACGACGTGTGGGGGTCGCGGTCCGTCTTAAAATTTGTGGACGAGCAGACGAACGCGGAGGTGTTGCAGCACGAACTCGTGATGCTGGACATCATGGCCGCGAACCGCGACGTGTGCATCTGGAAGGCCATCGGTGGTGAATGCGTGCCACCGGATGACAGCAACGTGCCGAATCCCGTCCAAGTCAAGACGAACTACCAGCCCAGCGAGAAGAACGGCGCGCTCGAGTACATCCCTGCGAGCGAGGGCGTGAAGACGCTGAAACTCCCGGACGGCATGAAGGCCAACCTCTTCGCGTCGGAAGAGATGTTCCCGGAAATGGTCAACCCGGTGCAGATGGATGTCGATACGAAAGGCCGGCTTTGGGTGGCGGCGTGGCAGACCTATCCGAAGTGGCAACCCGATCACGAAATGCTCGACCGGTTGCTGATTCTGCCGGATGAGGACCATGACGGCGTGGCGGACAAGGTCATCACGTTTGCGTACGTGCACAATCCCACGGGATTCACCTTCTGGAACGGCGGCGTGGTGGTTGCGTCGGTGCCGAATTTTTGGTTCCTGAAAGATACCGACGGCGATGACGTGGCGGATGTGAAAGAGATCCTGTTCAGCGGACTCGACTCCGCGGACACGCACCACTCGGCCAACGGGTTCGATTACGGTCCGGACGGCTACATCTATTACCAGCGCGGCATCTTTAATGTGAGCAACGTGGAGACGCCGTGGCAGTCGGCCCAGTTGTCCCACGGCCGGCCGGGCATGTACCGGTTCAATCCGCGCACGTTCCGGTTCAGCTTTCACGCGGAGAATTCGCCGAACCCCCACGGCGGCGATTTCGATTACTGGGGCTACCACTTCGCGACGGACGCCACGTCGGGCCGCGCGTTCCAGGTGCTGATGGACGGCGAAGGCGGGTTCACCATGCACGAGATGTTCGAGAAGACCGTGCGGCCCGTGCCGTCGAGCGGGATTCTGTCGAGCACGCATTTCCCCGACGACATGCAGGGCGACTTCCTCATCCTGAACGCCATCGGCTTCCTCGGCATCAAGCAATACAAACTCGATAACAACGGCGGCGTCGTGCACGGCACGGAGCGGGAAGATCTGCTGGTGTCGAGCGACCCGAATTTCCGTCCTGCGGATTTCAAGTTCGGTGATGACGGGGCGCTGTACGTCGCGGATTGGGCGAACGCGCTCATCGGTCACATGCAGCACAACATCCGCGATCCAAAGCGCGACCATCAACACGGGCGCATCTATCGCATCACGGTGGACGGGCGGTCGTTGCAGGAGCACGTTCCAATCGACGGCGAGCCAATCGATTCCCTTTTGGACGTACTAAAACATCCGACGGATGGGGTGCGGTTGCGGGCGCGCATCGAGTTGAGCGAGCGGAACGTGGACGACGTTATGGCGGCGTTGCCGAAATGGATCGCCCAGTTCGACGGGTCGAAGCCGGAAGACGCGCATCACCTGCTGGAAGCGTTGTGGGTGTGCCAACAGTTCAATGTGGTGAACGAAGGCCTGTTGCAGGTGCTGCTGAATTCGCCGGAACCGAACGCGCGGCGCGCCGCAGAGGGCGTGCAATACATGTGGGAGATCGAAGGCCAACTCACTGGGAGCGCCAGCGACCACGCTGGCGTGCACGCGCATCTTGCGCGTGCGAAAAATCAAGACATGGTCTACGACTATTTCAAGCAGGAGCCGTCACCGGAACCGGCAATCGTCGACGGCACGATGCATATCCACATCCAGACCTTGAAGGAGCAGATGCGCTACGACCGCCGGAGTTTTGCCGTTGCGCCGGGCATGCCGGTGAAGGTCGTGTTCAAGAACCCCGACGCGATGGACCACAACTTCGTCCTCACGCAGCCCGGCGCGAAGTCGGAAGTGGGCATGGCCGCCATGATGCTCGGGCCGGACGGCGTCAAGCGCGGCTGGCTGCCGGACAGCAAGAAGATCCTCTTCGCCACGAAGCTGCTGTCCATGGGCGAGGAAGACACACTCGAGTTCACCGCGCCCACGGAATGCGGCGCCTACGACTACGTGTGCACCTTCCCCGGACACTGGCTGCTGATGAACGGCATCATGCAAGTAGTCGAAAACCCCATGCAATGGATGGCGGAACACAAGGACGAAGACGCGGGACCGGCGCGCGCAGTTCATGCGCGAATGGACCGTGGCGGATCTCGCGGGCGACCTCGGCCAACTCGCCGAGGGCCGCGACCTCAAACACGGGCGGACCGTATTCGAAGCGGCGTCCTGCGTGGCCTGCCACGAACCCAGCCCGACCGGCGGCCGCATCGGCCCCGACCTCGCCGGCGTTGCCGACCGCTTCCAACCCGCCGCCATGCTCACGGAAATGATCGAACCCTCGAAGGTCATCAACAAAGACTACAAATCCTGGGAAATCCACATCGATACCGAAGACGTCTTCGCCGAAAACACCCTTCACGGCCTCATCGTAGAACAAACCGACGACACCCTCCGCGTCGTCACCAACCCCCTCCAAGACCCCCAAGGCACCACCATCGTCCGAAACCAAATCACCGACATGAAACCCGCGCCGCTGTCGACGATGCCCACGGGTTTGTTGAACAGTTTCACGGAGGAGGAGATCCTGGATCTCATGGCCTACCTCCGCTCCATCCCCGTGCCGGAGAAATAATCCTCTGGAGTGCGGACACGCTGAGGCGTGGTTCCAGAGTTTGTACACGTGCCGCGCCCTGGCCCGCCCTGAAAGGGCAAAAACATGACAGCCCAGGGTAAAGCGAAGCGGCGCCCTGGGACCAAGTCCCAACAAAGATCGCAAGCCCTGAAAGGGCGAAACATGCATCGGAAACATGCTGCGTTCTTCGCTGATACCTCCTATTGCCGTTGGTGACGGGATCCGAGAACCACGAACGAAACCTTTCATGCGCCATTTGACCTATTGCGGCTCTCGTACACATCGGGTGTCTGATGAGACCGAGATACCCCGTGTGGTCTCGATTCTCTGTATTGCTCTTTCAGAGCGTTCATGTGGGGGTTGCTCTTTTCCCAGGGCGTTGCCCTGGGTCCCTAACCGCAAACATCGTAAAAAACTTTCGCATTTGTCTAAGCGGCCTTGGGGGTAAGTTGTTGGATAGTTGCGTGTTGGGCCATGAGTATGGCTGCGCATAGTTGAGTTCCTTTGGTGGTGATTTGGTAGCGACGGGTGCGTGATGTTTTGGCAATAAGACCGTGGGCTCGGAGAAGCCGTAGGCGATAGGAGACGCGACCGGAGGCGGCGCGTCGGGCACGGAGGTCGCCCTGATCCTTGGGATAAAGGATGGCGGACAGGTCCTTGTTGCGGAAGCCTGCGATGAGAAACTCGGGTTTGTTGATGGTTTGCAGAAGTTCGAGGTCTTGGTGTGCCCAAGGCCGCAGGCCGCGATAGGTCGTTCCTTTTTTGGTGACCCTTTTGGTGACGGGGGCGAGGAGTTGTGCCAAGGGAGTGGAGGTATCGAATGGTGTCAGGGCTTCGAGGTAGCGTTCGTTGGCGCGTTGAGAGACCTGCGTGCGCCGTTCGAGATCGGCTACGCCTTTGCGCATGGAACGGTGAGCCAAGTCTTTGGGGTCACCGCCTTCCTTGGGCCGGTAGACCGGGATGTCGTGGGGGTTGTTGATGGTGGTTTCGATGCGAAGGATTTGGGCCCCTTTGTCATACATCTTGACGGAATTGTTGTTGACGGCATGTTTGACGGAGAGGCCGTCGAGACGGTCGTGATAATGGCTCTGGACTTCGCCGGCAAAGTGGCGTTGGAATTGTTTGCCCAAAAAGCGCATGACATGCCGTGTGGAAAAGGTGGTGATGGCGCCCCAGACAAGTTGAGGATAGATATCTTGGAGGTCTTGGGCCGAGGTAAACGTGATGTCCGTGGCCCATTCGGTTTGGTGAGCGGTCCAGTAGTAGCGGGCATAGGGACCGAGGATCTCTTGATGCGCAGGATTCAACCGCGCGGCGATTTCGTGAAGGGTTTCGGTCCAGTTGAGACGGACCAGTTCATCGAGCAATTGCTGGGCGCGCTCCGGGTCCTCTAGATGCGGGAAACTGTTCTCGTAGCGGATGTATTTGCAACCTTCGGCATCCATTCGCCGAGCCAGCCATTCCCGTCCATTCACACAGACTTGGACGTGAAAGGGATACCAGGTTTGGATGCGGGCATGCATGAAGCCGAACAGAGGATCGACGTAGTAATGATACAAGTGGAGACACTTACGCAGACGATAGACGAGTTCCAGTTTCTTGGCCTCCCGATTGCGATACATCTCGTAGGTCATGCAGGGCTCCACACAAGAAAGCACGCACAGCAAACCGGAATCGACGGGATTCTCCGCGAGTACCTGTCTGGCGATAGTCTCCTTACGGGTTTGACTCGATTGCACGTAGATGACCGGTCTATCCAGATGTTCAGCCTGAGCCAACGAGGCCTTTTTCAGTTTCTTGGTCGTCTCCTCCACATGGGCTCCGAAGTTGCGGCGGGGAACGTCACACCGCGACAAGTGCCTTTTCATGCCGTCTGGATGGACTATAGACCGCAAAAGCCCTCGAAAGACGATTCGATCAAAACCGCTCAGAATCGAACTGGCTTTATCCCGGTACTTCTGCATAAACTCAAGCATGGCGTTTCTCCTTCTCGTGTTAGACCACTGCGGATACCTATTGTATCTGCAAAGGGGAAACGCCATTCATCTCCTCACTTTTGGTTGCGGCTATGCCGCGCTGGGCTGTCATGTTCCACCCCTTCGGGGTTGTTGTATCCTGGGCCGATTGTAGAAGCTCCAAGGCCACGCTGGGGCCTGGCCGCTTCGTTCCAACCAATCGAAGTAGACCTGATTCTCTCCGATCGACCAAGTCCTTGCGCGACCTCACACGGCATCCCCAGCGACGCAGGCAAGCCTCCTCAGTGAAAGCAGCCGCAAGCGGCCGCACTCCAAAGTGCCAGGGCACCACCATCGTCCGAAACCAAATCACCGACATGAAACCCGCGCCGCTGTCGACGATGCCCACGGGTTTGTTGAACAGTTTCACGGAGGAGGAGATCCTGGATTTGATGGCGTATCTGCGGTCGGTGCCGGGGAAGGGAGAGTGAAGCGAAACAATAGGACGCGGATGACGCGGATGATACGGATTATCGCGGATAAGAATCGGAATAACTCGACAGGATCCGCTTGGGACGTCCACACTGGGAGCGCCTGGCTCCAGCCTGGCGAGGTTCGAAGGGGTAACCGCTTGTTGTGCAGGGATGGTTATTGTTTTGGGCGTAGTGGACCCTCCGAAGCGGGCCACGCTGTCCCCGCGTTCGCGAGGATGACGGGCGTGGCGGTCCCAGTGGATTCCGGATTGCGGATTGGGAGGAAGGCTGTCAGTAAGGGAATACGAAGGTCTGTTTCAGTTCAGGCCCAGGATTCCAGTTCGAGTCCGTCGACGCGTTGGAACTCGCGAAGGCGGGAACCCAAGGTCTCGGCAACGGCCACCGGGTCCTTCATTCGACGCCGGAAATTCTGGCGTTGTCCGCTTACGAAAAACGGGGCGCGCCCGGTCATCCGGACGCGCCCGCTTTCTAATCCAACCGGTCGAGGACTTCGAATCGCGTCAATACGAACCCCCATGGGCGCCCAGCAGGTCGGCGACTTCTTCGTAGCCCATCAGTTTGGCGACGGCGAATGGTGTCATGCCACCGGCGAAGTCGTCGCGGACATTTACATCGGCTCCGTAACTCACCAGGAGTTCGGCCATATCGTCGCGCCCGTTCAACGCGACCCAGTGCAGCGTCGACATTCCGTCCTTGTTTACTTCGTTGACGTCGGCGCCACTTTCGATGAGGGCCTTGACGGCGTCGGCGTGACCGCGACGGACCGCCTTGTGCAGAGGGGTCTCGCCGAAATCGTCGCGTTCGCCGGGGTCGGCGCCGCCGGCCAAGAGCTTCCGGACGGCCTGTTCCATGCCCCAATAAGCGGCGCGCTGCAAGAGCGTTTCGCCGGCGGCCTGTTCCGGGGTATCTTCCTTTTCTTGGCGAAGCATAAATTCCGTCAAAGCGACGTGCCCACTTTTCATGGCGCGACTCATCGGCGTTTCGCCGTCTGCGTCCATCGCGTTATACCAATGAACCGCCATGTCGGAATCTCCCAGCGTCATTTTGTGCAACATACTCATGCCGGTAAAGGAGCAAGCTGGATGCCAACCGGGTTCCGGGGGCATTGGTATTGCCGGTCTTGAGCTTAACTCGCTAAGTGACACGAACTTGGAGGTCGTGTCGCACCTCACAAGTATTATACCCGGAATTTGCTGAGCGGTGAAACTTCTCACTATCGAGCTGTCGAAATGGCAAGGTTTTGTCAATCCTGGTAAGAACCTCGCCGTCCGGTAACGGATGAACGGTGGACCGAATCCAAAGCTTGCCAACACCACCCCGAAGGCGGTATTCTCTTGGCCATGCAGCATCATGATCGATCACTGAGGATTCCGGTCGTCGCCCGGAGGCGCGTCCACATTCTAAGTCACTGGGAAATAATGATGTCGGTGGCTCTGGTTGCGATCGTTGGCAGCGTCGGTTGCGGCGGTTCGGCAAGCAGTCCGGCATCGTCTTCCGACGAGGCGTCCGCAACGGAGACGGCGGACCCCGACACACTCCTGGCGCAGTGGAAGACGCTGGTTGCAAATCCGGAGAATCCGGCAAACGACATGCAGAGCCGAATGGTCGCGGTTCAGTTGGCAAACCAGGCGCCGGACCGGCTGAACGTTATGGTGGACATGTTGACCGATCCCGCCACCAAGCCCGAGTCGAAGCTGTTGATTTACTCGAGTCTCGAGACGGTCCTTAATCCGGAATTGGTGAAAAGGCTGCTGGACCTCACCAAGCCCGGCGTCGACGATTCGGTTCGCGCCGGGGTGACCATGCTCCTGGCACGGGTTGGCAATCCGATCATCGACGAGCGGCTTCAGGAACTCAAGACCGATGAGGACCGCCGCGTCCGGCTGGCGGCGCTGAACGGGTTGATGTTGCACGGCGATGTGGATGCCCGGAATCGTCTGCGCGACATGTATTTTGAAAAGGATTTGCCGAAGCAGTACAAGGAGCGCATTGCGTTGACCTTTGGTTTGTCGCCCAAGCCGGACGATATTGCGTTGTTGGCGGATGCCTTGAGTTCGGATGACATATCCGACGCGACGAAATCGACCATTGTGGGCGCGATGGGCCTGTTGTCGGATCCCGCGTGCTTGCCCGCATTGCAGGCGTGCATCGCGGGGAACGCTCCCGAGGAATTGAAAGCATTCGCGAAGGAAACCGCTAACGCGATCAAGGCCCGGAATTCCGGCGGCGAAACTGCCGAAGGTACGACCGCTGCGCCGTCCACTGGCGCGGCCGCAAGTCAATAGACGGTCCGCCGCACGAGACACGCATCGCGTGGACTCGGAGTAAGGATGACCTGCCGTGTTGTTTCGAAAACGATCCAAACGTAGCATTCCCCCTCCCCATCGGACGCACCAGACCGATGCGTCGGCCAACCCCGGCGGGTTCTACGCCATAGAATACGATATGATGCTGAAGGGAGCCGTAACGAAGCGCCACGGCGTCCCGGTACGCCAGTTCGGGGTTTATGTCAACGGTTCGATCCGGCTGGTCACCAGCGGCGACCATGTCGATCGCGACACCTACGAGGCCCTGATCGCCGAGGGTGCGATTCAACGGCCGGCCGGCGTTGCTTCGGAGCCGGAGGATGCCGGAGAAAAACGCAACCTTCCGTTCGCCGACGATCGCGGCCCGGAGATGGAGTACTAAGCATTGGCCGCATCGATCTCACTGGCCATGATCGTCAAAGATGAGGCCGCCCACCTGCCGGAGTGCCTCGATAGCGTTCGCGAGGCGGTGAGCGAAATCTGCATCGTCGACACCGGGTCGTCGGACAACACGCTCGAGATCATCAAGTCGTACGATGCCAAGTTCAGCGTGTTTATCTGGTGCGACGATTTTGCCGCCGCCCGGAACGAGTCGCTGCGCCTTTGCACGCAGGAGTGGATCTTCGTGTTGGATGCGGACGAACGGCTTGACCCCAACGACCTGCCGGCGCTGCAACGTCTCGCGCGGGGATCGCACGATAGTTCCTACCGTTTCACGACCCGGAACTACACCAACAACACGGCAGTCAGTGAATTCCAGCCCTGCGATGCAGGCGACCCGAATTCGCGCGAGTTCGCGGGGTGGTATCCAAGCACGAAGGTGCGGTTCTTTCCCAACCGGCGCGGGGCGAAATTCGAGGGGAAGGTCCACGAACTCGTGAACCAGTCCCTCGAACGACAGGGCATTCGAACCGTGGACTGTCCGATCCCGATTCATCACTACCCGCTCACGAAAGACGACGAGCAGATTCGCAAGAAGCAGGAACTCTACCTCAAGCTCGGCCACGAGAAGGCGGTCGCCGATCCCAAAGATCCGAATGCTTACGCGGAACTCGGCAATCAGTATGCGGAAGTCGGCGACTACGCCAACGCGGCGGGCGCTTACCGCGAAGCCGCGAAGCTGGACCCGGCGAACGCGGCCTATCTGAAAGACCTGGGCGGCATGTTGTACCAACTCGGCCGACACGAGGAAGCCCACCGCGCCCTCCGGCTTGCGCTCGAACAGGATCCCAACCTCATCGACGCCTGGCGCAATCTCGGGGTCGTCCTGGTCGACGCCAAGCAGTTCGACGGGGCGATCGAATGTTTTCAACGCGCCCTCCAATTGGACCCGGCCTGGAACGACGGGCACCGCTACCTGAGCGTCGCCATCGAAGGGACGGGTCGTCTGGCGGATGCGGCCGTGGAGTCCCGCAAGTCCCTGGAGGCCAAGCCTCACTGCAAAGAGTGCCTCCAGCTCTATATCCACCAGATGTTACGGCTGGAACGCCGTGCGGAGGCCCGGGAATTCATCCGCGGCCTGATCGACGCCGGAAGCGACACGGCGGAACTTCATAACGCATTGGGGGAGCTATACTTTTACGATCGCGAGTTCGCTCCCGCGGAGACCCATTTCGCCATTGCCGGGGCCGGTGGCCTTACCAGTGCGTATAACAACCTCGGCGTAGTCCAGTTCAAACAGGGCAAGTTCGCGGAAGCCAAGTCCGCGTTCGAAAAATGTCTCGAACGCGATCCCGGGCACAAAGGTGCCCACAGCAACCTCCAACGCGCTATCGAGCGCCTCTCCAATCCCTCCTAATCCAACACCCTTAAACGCGTTAAGCCAAGTCCCCCGATCCCAAATCCGCAATCCACAATCGAATGTCCTGAATGAAATCGCCCATTCGTCGTGTTACTAAATCGCCCCCCCTCATGCAAGGAGGCTATCGATGGAAAAGATCACTCCGTTCCTGTGGTACGACGACAAGGCCGAAGAAGCGGCGAATTTCTATACCTCCATTTTCAAGAATTCGAGGGTTCTAACTACCACTCGCTACGGCGAATCCGGCCCCGGACCGAAGGGAACCGTGATGACCGTTGCGTTTGAACTCGATGGCAGGCAGTTCGCCGCCTTGAACGGCGGACCCCTCTATTCCTTCACGCCGGCCATTTCGTTTTTCGTGAAGTGTGAAACCCAGGAGGAAATCGAGACGTTGTGGGGAAACCTCTCCGGCGACGGTACCGTTCTCATGGATCTCGCCGAATACCCCTTCAGCGCAAAATTCGGGTGGGTAATGGACCGGTTTGGTGTGTCGTGGCAATTGAACTTATCGGGAACGGCGCAAGCAATCGATCCCTTTCTCATGTTCGTCGGCGAACAGCACGGTCGCGCCGAGGAAGCCATGCGATTCTACGTTGCAACCTTCAACAACTCGCGCATTATCGAAACGGCACTGTATGGTCGGGACGATCCGGAACCTGAAGGGACGGTCAAGCACGCCGTGTTTTCGCTCGACGGTCGTGAGTTCATGGTTTCGGAGAACAGCCTCGACCACGCATTTACCTTTACGCCGGCAACGTCTTTTTTCGTTCAATGTGAAACGCAAATCGAGATCGATACGATGTGGGAGAAACTTTCGGAGGGCAGCGAAAAAGGACGTTGCGGCTGGCTCACGGATAAGTTCGGCGTATCCTGGCAAGTCATACCGTCGGTCCTCGGCGAACTGTTGCACGACCCGGACCCGCAGAAATCCGAGCGCGTCATGGACGCCATGCTCAAAATGGACAAGTTGGATATCGCGACATTGAAGGAGGCGCACGCGCAATAACAGCGTGCGGCGTCCACACGTGAGCACCAATCGAAAGGACGATCCATGAAGTTCTTGTGTTTGATCTGCGCCGAGAAGCTCATGGAAGACATGCCGGAAGCCGATGCGGAGAAGCACTTCCACGAGTACCTGGATTTCACCGAACGCATCAAGGCTAGCGGCCACTTCGTCGGTGCGAATCGATTGACACCGGCCGTGGCCGCGACGACGGTTCGCGTCCGCAATGAGAAGGTAACGACCACCGACGGCCCGTTCGCCGAAACGAAGGAACAGGTCGGCGGATACTATGTAATCGAAGCCCGGAACCGAAACGAAGCGATCGAGGTGGCGGCGCAGATCCCCGGTGCGCGATTCGGGTGCGTCGAAGTGCGTCCGATCGCCGACGATCCCCAAACGCTCGCGCTGGGTTTTTAATTTGATTTTGTCGAAAACTGGTAGCGGAATAATTGAGTCCAATCAGAGGAGCACATTCTCCCATGCGCAACGTGATTCTCATCGTGATCGCAGTGCTCGCAGCAGCAGTGGTTGTTCCGGCGATCGCGATCGCAATGCGTCCCTCCGAATTTCGCGTTTCCCGGTCGACCACCGTGGCGGCGGCGCCCGAGATCGTGTTCGCGCAGGTCAACGACTTTCGCAAGTGGGACGCCTGGAATCCGTGGGCCAAGATCGATCCGGATATGTCGCAGACGTACGAGGGCGAGTCGGCGGGCGAAGGCGCGGTTTACACGTGGGCCGGCGACAAGAACGTGGGCGAAGGGCGCATGACCATCGAGGCGAGCCAGCCCTACGAGCGCATCGAGATCCAACTCGAATTCATGAAACCCTTCGCCGGCACGAATACCGCCGAATTTACGTTCGAGCCCGATGGGGAAGGGACCACAGTCACGTGGAGTATGCACGGTACAAACGGTTTCATGGCAAAGGCAATTGGTCTATTCATGGATATGGACAAGATGATTGGCGGCAATTTTGAACAAGGGCTGGCGGACATGAAGGCCGCCTCGGAGTCCGCCGCTACGAGTTGATTGCAAGGTCAATTCGATCGCATCGCCAAGCTGCAAGGGACATGGCGCGTACCACGGCGAAGGTTTTCCGCCGGCTTATCGAAGGCGCCAGCGCACAACCCGCAAGAGGAGAGGTGACATGACTACACCGGAAACGTCGAGTCGGGAATTCGTAATCTCACGCACATTCAACGCGCCGCGTGACCGCGTGTGGACGGCGTGCACGAACGTGGATCACATGGAACAGTGGTTTTCGCCGAAAGGATTCCGTACGCGCGTGGCGACGATGGATTTGCGCCCGGGCGGCATGTACCACTACTGCCTCGCATCCCCCGAGGGCCAGGAGATTTGGGGAAAATTCGTCTACCGCGAAATCGATCCTCCCAACCGGATCGTTTTTGTCAATTCCTTCTCAGACGCAGACGGCGGTATCACCCGGCACCCCATGAGTCCGGGTTGGCCGCTGCAAATGCTGTCCACGTTCACCTTCCAAGATGACGATGAAAAGACCACCTTCACGGTGAACTGGTCCCCCATCGATCCCAGCGCAGAAGAACGAAAGACCTTCGACGAAGGCCACGAAAGCATGACCCAAGGCTGGACCGGCACGCTTGACCAGCTCGAAGAATACCTGGCCAAACAATGACCGCGTCTACAGGAACCCACCCGGGAGAGAAGCGATGGCTGTCACAGACAACACGACGATCGATACGCAAGGCAAGGAACTGATCATCACACGCGCATTCGACGCGCCGCGCGAACGCGTGTGGAAGGCATGGGCGGATCCGGATTGCCTGAAACAATGGTGGGGTCCGAGGGATTTCACCGCCCCATCCATTACGCTCGACTTCCGCGAAGGTGGAACGTATCTCTATTGCATGCGCTCACCCGAAGGCCAGGATTACTGGTCGACAGGCACATTTCGCGAAGTCGTTCCGATGGAACGAATCGTCTATACGGATTCCTTCGCGGACGCGGAAGGCAACCCGGTGCCCGCCTCGCACTACGGCATGGAGGGCGACTGGCCGGCGGAACTACGCGTCACGCTGACCTTCGAGGACCAGGATGGCAAGACGAAGTTCATGCTTCGGCACGCCGGGCTTCCGGAAGGCCAGCACCGCGAGATGTGCGGAATGGGCTGGAAGGAATCTTTGGACAAGCTTGCGGCAAGCCTGGCGCAGGCATGAGTCGTTGACGGCGGAAAACCAAGGCGTACGCCGTCGACGCAAACGAAGAGAATTTCGATCGTCTCGAAGCGGAACTGGCCTGCATGATTTGACCGGCTACCGGTTAGTTTTACTCGGAACCTTTGAGGAAACGCCGCACAGGCAATTTTTGTTGCTGCAACGGTGTAATTCGGCGGTTGAACAGGATTCGGTTTGCGCCGTCCGGTAAAGAACAGAGGGAGAAAGAACGTATGTCAACCCAAACTCAAGCTGAACGCGTATCGACCGGCGCCCGCTGGACGGGGTACGTCATGACCGCGCTACCGGTGCTGTTGCTGCTGATGGGCGCGGTCATGAGTTTCCTGCAACCGCCGGAGGTCATCGAAGGCATGGAACATGCCGGCTACCCGGGACGCCTCGCCGTTCCGCTCGGGATTGTGGAACTGGTCTGCGCGATCCTCTACGTCATTCCGCGGACGTCCGTCCTCGGCGCCATACTTATGACCGGCTACTTCGGCGGGGCCGTTGCCACGCATGTCCGCATCGGCGAAGTGCAGTTCATCATCCCCATCGTCGTCGGCATCTTGGTCTGGGGCGGGCTATTTCTGCGCGACCCGCGGATTCGTGCGTTGATACCGTTACGCTCGTGACTTCGGATTGTGGAATGGACGAAACTGGAAGGCTGCCGGCCCGTGTCCGCTCGCCCCTCCACCTTCGCCCTCCAGCCTTCTTTTCCCAATTGCTAAATTCCCCTCGATCTTAGTACAATACAAACGGGGCAACACCACGGAGCGCCACGCCATGAGCTGGGCCAGAAATCGCAAACTCATCCAGATTGCCGTCGTCTTTGGAGTCCTGGGGATGGGCTACTGGTACATGGTCCGGTACACCCCGCCCGGCTGCCGTTACGAAAGTTCCGACCGCGGCATGGCCGATCTCGAAATCACCTGGAAAGGTCGAAACCTGGACACCGTCCAAGCCAACTTCACCGAGTATAAAGCATGGATAGGCGACCCAACCGTCACCCTTTGCCGGACCGAAAGCCGAATCTGGTCCGCGCCGAATCTCTGGTGGGACAACCTCACCAACCCCCGTTGGGATCTCCCGTACATCGCGCCATCCCCCAAGCCCAACTACAGCCATTGAACCGCCATCCGGAACGATCAACGCGAAGCGGGCAACGACCCCGTTGCTGCGACTGGCGCTTCAAGGGTTATTCACGCGTCTGACGGCGGCGTAGCCGCGCCCAAATCCGAAATCTTAAGCACGCAATTCGAAACCAATCCCAATGATCCAAACGGGAAATGACCGAAACGGTGATCGGCCAACGCGTGGCTTGGGCATCTTGCCCAAGGTCCCGGCACCGTGGGCGTTGCTGCGGATAGAAGGCAGACGGATCGGCCCATATCCGCTGAAAGCTCGCCATCCGCGTACTATCGATGGCTTTCTTCCAATCCGGAGTCCCGCACGAAATCAAATTGACTTGTTTTGCGGCAAGATGATAGGGTTCAGGTTACCCTTTACGTGTGTCTTTGTCCGCCTTTTGATGTGCAAACGCATTGGATTCGGTGGGGAGTAACGGAGGCACGGCGAACGACCGTTTGGCGACGAAGGGGCGGAGAACGCGGCGTTGGTGCGCGCGGTACCGTGACGGCGTCGCTGACAGCGCGGGGCATGTGGTGGCGGCCGGGTCCCATTCAACGGGATACCGCCGAACCCGGTCAGGTCTTGACGGAAGCAGCCGTAGGTGGTTATTTCCGTGTGCTGTGGGAGTGCCTGGCCGTCACCACATGTCCTGCGTTGGGGGCATCCCGGCGCGGTTTGCGGGCGATAGGGACGGCCCAGGTTATCGAAGCGGAATTCGAGGAATTGCGCATGTCCAACGATCCCTATCTGGTGCTGGCACGGAAGTGGCGGCCGCAAACATTTGAGAGCGTTGTGGGTCAGGAACACATCACGCGCACCCTTCAGAATTCCATTGCCAACCAACGGATCGGCCACGCGTTTTTGTTCATCGGTTCGCGGGGGATCGGGAAGACGACGACGGCCCGGATTCTTGCGAAAGCGTTGAACTGCGAAGCGGCGGATGGGCCGACGCCGAATCCCTGCGGGGAATGCGAGAACTGCACGACCATCGCGGCGGGAAACTGTATCGACGTGATGGAGATCGACGGCGCGTCCAACAACAGCGTCGACGACGTGCGGCAGATCCGGGAGAACGTCCGGCTGGTGCCGTCGCGGTCGCGGTATAAGATCTACGTGATTGACGAAGTGCACCAGCTCTCGGCCAGCGCGTTCAACGCGTTGTTAAAAACCCTTGAAGAGCCGCCCGAGCATGCGGTGTTTGTGCTGGCGACGACCGAAGCGCACAAGGTGCCGGCGACGATTATTTCGCGGTGCCAGCGCTACGATTTTCGCCGGGTCGGTATGGAAGGCATTACGAGGTTGTTACGGCAGATCCTGGACGCGGAACAGATCACGTGCAGCGAGGAGGCGTTGTATGCCATCGCACGCGCGGCGGACGGGGGCATTCGGGATTCGGAAAGCATTCTCGAACAGTTGATCTCGTATTGCGGCAAGGAGATCACGTATCAGGACGTATTCGACGTGCTGGGGCTGGTGGACTGGAACGTGATGCACGGCCTCGCGCGGGCGATGCTGGAGCAGGACGTCGCGGCGCAATTGAAGATCGTGGAAGACGTGGTGGTCGCGGGGAAGGACTTGTCGCAATTCGTGCAGGACATCCTGCACTACCTGCGCAATCTGCTGGTGTGCAAGACGGCCAATCCGAAGGGCCTGCTGGCGTTGCCCGATGAAGACATCGCCGCGATGCAGGCCACTGCGAAACAATTCACGTTGACCTCGCTGATCCGGCTGGTGGAGCAATTTGCGGAACTCTCCAAAGATTTTGATTCCCAGTTGGCGCAGCGCATCGCGTTGGAAGCATTGCTAATCCGGCTGTCGAAGGTATCGGTGGAAGTGTCGGTGGACGCGGTGCTGGAAAAGCTCGCACAACTGGGCGCCGGCGGGATAGGGACGTTGCCGGCCGGCGATGCGCCGCCGGGAACCGTGACGCGGTCGGTGGGCGCGGCAGCGGCTGTGACGCCGAAAGCGGTTCGGGAGCGCCCACCGTTAGAGCCGGAATCGGCCGAACCGGCGGGTAAACCCCGCCGGGTCACCGTGACGCCGGATACCATGGTGGACCATTGGCAGCGGATTGCGGAAGCGATCTCGGGTGGAAGCCTCAAACTGGGTATCGCACTGGCCCATGGGCGCCCCGTCGCCATTGACGGCGAGGAACTGGTGGTGCGCTTCCCCGAGGACCAGGGGAACTCGATGGCGCTGGTAGACCAGCGGGAACATCGGGAAATCGTCCGGGCGGCGCTGGGCGAGACGACGACCAACCTGACCTCGTGGCGGATGGACGCATGGCAGGAAATCCAGGAATTGGAATCACCCGGAGATCCCCGGCGGGCCCCGCTGGCGGGGGGGCATGTGAGTGCGGAGGAGGCCGAGACCGCGCTACAGAATCCCCACGTGGCGAAGGTTATGGAGGTGTTTCGGGGCCGCATCGTGGAGATTAAGCACGGGACAGGTTCGGAATAGCCGGCATTTCTCACCGCCCGAGAGGCGTTGTCTTGCAGACCCAACGTCTGGTGCATGTGAAAATTCCGGATGAGGGGGAACGTTCGACGGTCGCCGGGGGATCAGGTATCGTAGTGAGGCCGATTGTTCGCAGTCAGCGAATAGAACGAGCGGAGAACACTGTTGGATATCTACATACGCAAACGCGGAACCGGCCCGTCGCTCGTGGCGGTTGCGGCGTTTTTGTTCGGGTTGCTGATCGGTTTCACGGCATGTTACGCCATCTTCGTTGACCACGGCGGGCCGGCGGGACCGGGCAAGATTGCCAGTTTGCCACCGGAAGCGGCGGCACCCGCACAGCCGCCCGCGGAGCAGCCGCCGCCGAAAGTGGAGACGCCGCCGGAACCGGAGTCGCCCGCACCGTCCGAAGCGCCACCGGCGCCCGGCACGGAACTGGAACAGTTGGAAGATGCCTGGGCTGCGCGGCATTTGTTCATCGCGGTGAAGGGCACGAAGCTGGACGACGCGACGCGGGACCTGCTGGCGGAACTCAAGCCGGGCGGGGTGGTGCTGCAAGCCGACAATATCACGATCAAGACGCAGACGATCGGGCTGATCAAGTCTATCAAAGACGCCGTGGGTCTGGGCAAAGACATTGACAGTTTGCCGCTTATCGCCGTGGCTCAAGAGGGCGGCGCGATGAACGTCATGAATTTGTCCGATGCACCCAGCGCGGCGACCATCGGCGAGCACCGCGATATCGAGTTTGCGCGGAGTGTGGGGCAGAATTTCGCTTCGGCGGCGGCGGACCGGGGTATCGGTGTGCTGTTGGCGCCGGTGCTCGACGTGTATCCGGCGGATGCGCCGGAAATATTGCGCGCCCGTTCCTTGGGCACGGACTACCAGGTAGTGAATTCGCTGGGACTGGCCTTTGCCGAAGGAGTGACCTTGGGCGGCGCAATTCCGGTGGTCAAACATTTCCCCGGCTTGGGCTATGCGAAAGGGGACGGATACGAAACGGTTGCGGTGCTGCCTGAAGATGTTCCGTTGGAAGAAGTCGTCTTTCCGTTCAACGAAGCGGTCACGCGGGGCGTACCCGGGATCCTGGTGGGTCACGTGGCGGTCCCGGCGTTTGATACGGAAGCGCCCAACCGGCCCGCGTCGCTGTCTCCGAAGATGTTGACGGAGCTGGTGCGCGGAACGTGGAACTATTCCGGCGCGATCATCGCGGACGACCTTTCCGCGCCCGCGATCACGAAGTCGCTGAGCGTGGGCGAAGCCGCGGTGCAGGCGCTGGCGGCCGGATGCGATGCGGCGATCGTGCTGGACCCGAGTTTCGACACGATTCGCGGAGTGGTCGGGGCCATTGACGACGCCGTCACGGCCGGCGTGTTGAGCCGGGAGAGTTTGAGCGACAGTAAGGAACGGCTGGACGCGTGGCAGCAGTGGCTGCGGAAACCGGTTCCGGGACTGACGGGCGCGATTCCCGAACTGCCGCCTCTGCCGGCGGCGGGCGAAACCGAGGCGCCGGTCCCGGCCGCACCGTTGTCGCCGGCGCAGACCTATGAAGTGGTCGGCGGTGACACCTTGTACAAGATCGCGCAAACGTATCATGCGACCATCCAGCAGTTGCAGGATTGGAATAATCTGAAGAACTCGACGCTGCGCGTGGGACAGAAGCTGATCGTCAGTCCACCCGAGGCGACCCCGAAGCCCGAGGCAGCACCGGCTCCACCGGCGGAGGGTCCGGCGGAAACGGCTGAGCCGTCGGAACCGACGGCCGAGGCGCCGGAATCGGCGATGCCGCCGGAGTCGGTACCGGACGAAGCGCCGGAACCCGTTGCGGAACAGAAGACCGTGTCACATACCGTCAAACCGGGTGAGTTTCTTGCGACCATCGCGGATCAGTATGGGGTGACGTATCAGGAGATCATGCGGTGGAACAAGCTGTCGAGCACGAATATTTATGCGGGCCAGAAGCTGACGATCCACGTGGGTGGGGAACCCGCGGCGAACGCATCCGCGCCGCAACCGGAGGAACAGAAGTACACGGTGCAGAGCGGCGATTTCCTCGGAAAGATTGCGGATCAATACGGCGTGACGGTGAAACAGTTGATGGAGTGGAATAACCTTTCGGGTATCGAATTGCAGGTCGGGCAGGTGCTGGTGATTAAGAAGTAATGGATAGGTGGCGGACTTTTTCGATTACGATTACGAACACGGTTACGAACGCAGCGGCGAATCAGCGATCAACGCTCACGAGATCACCTCGAGTTCATCCTTATCCGGCAATGCAGGGAAGGGCGCGTGGGGTTCGGCCTGGTACCAGAAGGCGACGGAGGCGATGTCGTCCTGGTTGGGGAGGAAGCGGCGGCCGCTGCGCCAGCCGAGGGCTTGGATGGTTACGCGCAGGTCCTGTTCGAAGCGGATGGGATCCATGATGTGCCAACGGTACAGTCCGAAGCGTTGTTGGGATTGATAGGTGCCGTCGGGCCGAATCACTTGGGGAAGCCCCGCGTAGGCGGTTGAGAACTCGGTGTATTGGCCGTCGCGGTCGAAGTTGTAGGAGCCGCAGAAGTAGTCCTCCGTGCCCGTGCCGCAGATGGTGGGCCATTCGTCGCCGTCGAGATAGAATTTGATTTCACCCTCGCCCCACCAGCCGGTGTTGTTCACCTGCCAGGCCATGTAGGCGCCGACATACTGCCCGTGCCCTTTGATGCCGTCGACAATCGTGTAGACCTCCTTGTAGGGAAGCGGATTCGTTCGACGAAATTGGGCGTGGAAGTAGGCCGCGTCATCGGGAATGTCGGTCAAGGTGTAGTTGACCTGGTAGTAGAGGACGATGTCTTCTTCCGCGATGTTCTCGAGCGTGATGCGGCAGTGTTTGCGGAAGGGCATCTCCCAATAACAGTTGAACGCGCTGCCCGGGTTCACGCAAACCGGAAGCGAGTTCACGTGGGCGTACCTTCCCCAGCCCATGCAGAAGAAGTCGCCGACGGGCGTCTCGACGCTGGGCGTTTCCTCACCGTCCCAGTAGAACCGCAGGATGGCGTGACGCCAATGGCCGGTGGGGGTCATCCAGATCTGCTGAATCGCGCCTGGCCCTTCGATGTCCGCGACTTCAAAGGTCTGTCCGCCCTGAATCGCGACCGACGGCGAAATCTTCCACCCTTGTCCGAGGTCGCGCGCGCATTCGGCGCCCGTGCCTTCCGTAGCCATGCCACCCTTGCCCTTGGCGCCGTCGAAATTCTCGGGCGAGATGGACCGCGTCTTTGCGTGGGACAACCGCGACAGATTTCCAAGACTGAGGTTTAGTCCGTTATACATGGCACAGGCTCCTTCCACGGGGTTGGCGACGATCCATTATGCCCGAAGAGATGAGGCGAGTGTACTTGCGGCCGTGTGATCTCGGTGGTTTGACGTGCTAGATTGAGGGCGGTGAATCGACATGGGCGCAACAATGGGGGCTGCGAACGTGAGTAATGTAAGACTTGGCGGGATTCTGTTCGTAGTGGGCGCGACCGTTGCGTACGGAGCGGTTGCACCTTCGTTCACGGGCGAGGCGCAAGCACAGGCGGCGCCGTTGTCGTTATGGTACCGGGCATCGGCGGCGGAGTGGACGGAGGCGTTGCCGGTCGGGAACGGGCGGCTGGGGGCGATGGTGTTCGGCGGGGTCGTGAAGGAACGGCTCCAGTTGAACGAGGAAACGGTGTGGGACGGCAAGCGGTCGGACCGCGTCAACCCCAAAGCGTTGGAAGCCTTGCCGGAAGTGCGGCGCCTGCTCTTCGATGGGAAGAATGAAGAAGCGGCGAAACTGGCGGGTGACACCATGATGGGGGTGCCCGAGCGGATCGACTCGTATCAGTCGCTGGGCGATTTGTGGATGGACTTTTCCGAGGTAGACGAGGTCCGGGAGTATCGCCGCTCGCTCAATCTCGAAACCGGCATTGTGGAAGTGGGCTACACAGTTCCAAAGGTCCATACCGTCCACGATGTTCGTGACGTCCATTACCACCGCGAAACCTTTGCGTCCGCGCCGGCGCAGGCTATCGTGACGCAGATCACCGCCGACCAGCCCGGCGCGATCTCGATGACCGTATCCGTCACGCGGGAGCAGGACGCGGTGTATCTGAGTGAAGGCGATGATCGCGTGATTCTGCGGGGACAAATCGCAGCGCCGAAAGATGATGCCGGGAACCCCATCGGCGTGCGGTTTGAATCGCACATCCTTGCGCGCGTGGATGGCGGGGAGATGACGAACGCCGACGGCAAACTGACCATCGCGAACGCCGATACGGTAACGTTGCTGGTTGTAGCCGCGACGGACTATCGCGGGGGCGACGCGGAAGAGCAATGCCGGACGTATCTCGAGGGGTTGTCCAGCGTGTCGTACGGCGACCTTCGCGCGGCGCACGTCGTCGACCATCAATCCTTGTTCCGCCGCGTATCGATCGATCTTGGCGACGATCCGCATCCGGAACTGCCGACGGACGAGCGGCTCGCGCTGCACTCCGCCAACGATCCGCATTTGGTGGAGCTTTACTTCCAGTATGGACGGTATCTACTTATGGGGTCGTCGCGACCCGGTTGCCTGCCCGCAAATCTACAGGGGTTGTGGAACGAGCACATGAATGCGCCGTGGAACAGCGACTACCACACGAACATCAATCTGCAAATGAACTACTGGCCCGCCGAGGTGACGAATCTTGCCGAGTGTCACGTGCCGTTATTCGACTACATGGATTCGTTGGTGCCGTCGGGCGAGCACACCGCGCAGGCCGAGTACGGGTGCCGCGGATGGGTGGTTCATCATCTCAGCGACCTCTTTGGGTTCACCGCGCCGGCCGACGGGGTCTGGGGCATCTGGCCCATGGGCGCCGCGTGGCTGGCGCAACATCCTTACGAACACTACCTGTTTTCGGGGGATGAGGACTTTCTGCGCGAACGCGCGTACCCGTTAATGAAGGGTGCGGCCTTGTTCATGCTCGATTATCTCGTCGAGGATCCGCAGGGGCGGCTCGTTACCAATCCGTCCCACTCGCCGGAAAACAAATTCCGCAAACCCGACGGCACGGAGTCCATGTTCACGTACGGCGCGACGATGGATCTGGAAATCATTCACGATCTGTTTACGAACACCATCGATGCGAGCGAGACCTTGGATGTCGACGCCGATTTCCGCGAGGAATTGCAGTCGGCGTTGGACCGGCTCGCGCCGTTGCAGATCAGCAAGAAGACGGGGCGATTGCAGGAGTGGATCGAAGACTACGACGAACCCGAGCCGGGGCACCGGCATATGTCGCACCTGTTCGCCGTGCATCCCGGACATGAGATCACGTTGCGGGGGACGCCGGAGTTGGCCGAGGCGGCGCGGAAATCGCTCGAATACCGGTTGTTCCACGGCGGCGGGCACACGGGCTGGAGCCGGGCGTGGATCGTGAGTTTCTGGGCGCGCTTCGAGAACGCGGACAAGGCGTACCGGAACTTGCAGACCTTGCTGGCGAAATCCACGTTGCCGAATCTGTTCGACAACCATCCGCCGTTCCAGATCGACGGCAACTTCGGCGGCACGGCGGGCATCGCGGAAATGCTCCTGCAAAGCCATGACGGAGAGATTCACTTGCTGCCTGCGTTGCCCGTGGAATGGAGCCGGGGAAGCGTTCTTGGTTTGCGCGCGCGCGGCGGCTTCGAGGTGAGCATGGATTGGGACCAACGACGGCTCAGTGAAGTGCGCATCATGTCGCATCTCGGCGGCACGTGTCGCGTTCGCAGCCTCTCGCCGCTGAGTGTCCATGCAATTCCGCTTGGCGAAGGCCCGCCCGTGTCTTTGGGTGAAGCCGCGGATGTTCGCGTTATCGAAATCAAATTGGAACCCATTGCGTCGATTTCGCCCGAACCGAACGTGGTCGAGTTCCCTACCGAGGCGGGAAGGACCTATCTGCTTCTTCGCACGGTCACGCCTGCCGACCGCGTGAACGACTCGGCCGAGCGGCCGTAGATTAAGGGGTCGATTGTGCGCGCGGGGTTCAGGCTTCGGCGCGATAGTTTTTGAACCAGACGCTGACGACGCCGATGAAGGCGCCGGCGCAGAAGCCGACGAGCCCAGTCAGGTAGATGGGGTCGTCCGGCGGGGCAATAAGATTGGCCTCCACCAGATGGTGGGTCACCGAAAGGATGAAACCCAGTCCGGCGGCAATTCCGGCGCCAACGGCGAAGGTCATATCCAGCGTGGAAACCATGCCCCAGGTGCAGCCGAGGAGGAATCCCGCGAACGCACCGAACTCGGCGCCGCCGAACACGCCCGCGCGCATTTGAGCCGTGTCGGTGCCGTGCATGAGCGCCACGGAAATCACCGCCATGAAGATGCCGCCCGCCATCGCGCCGCCGCTGCCCCAGAGGAAGGTGCTCAAGAGCGCGCTCTTCAAGTGACAGCGCACGTATTCTGCGGCGGACTGGGTGGTTTCCGGCGCGGCCGGTTGTGCGACCGTTGTGGTTGGTGTGATGGCGCCAAGACCACCCGCCATGGCGAGCTGCGGACCCTGGTTTAGCACGGTATTACAGGACCGGCACCGTGCCGCCATTCGTTCGTACCCCGGTGGAATCTGCATTTTTGTCCCGCAGACGGGACATACGACCAGCTTGCCCTGCATACACTACACCTCCCTCGATTAGAAAGTGCTACCTTTGGCCCCAGGATCTGCCGTTATACCA
The DNA here is from genome assembly GCA_963745075.1 of Candidatus Hydrogenedentota bacterium. Classification (GTDB taxonomy): domain Bacteria; phylum Hydrogenedentota; class Hydrogenedentia; order Hydrogenedentales; family SLHB01; genus JAHDWY01. The sequence continues at coordinate 39,393 of CAVUWV010000008.1, forward strand.
TAGGATGCCGGATTTGGGAAGGGCATTGGGGAGTGTGGATTAGGAAGAAGGCTAATGTCTTCCTAGGGTATACTGCGGAACGAATCCAGATTGGGGGTCACGGGAAGGACGCGCGCAGCACATGACAACGATGACACTACTGACGGGAATGGCATGGATGATGGTTTCAACCCACGTGGCCGCAATGCCGCCGGAGCCGTTGCTCCCGGTACCGAGTCCGGAACAACTCGCATGGCAGGACATGGATTACGGCATGTTCTGTCACTTCGGCATTAATACGTTCCACAACGAGGAATGGACGGACGGGAGCAAGGATCCGGCCTCGTTCAATCCCAGTGATTTTAATGCACGGCAGTGGGTCGAGACGGCGAAACGGTGCGGGATGAAGTATCTCGTGGTCACGGCGAAACATCACGACGGGTTCGCCGTGTATCCGACGAAGTACAGTGATTACGCGGTGACGGCGAGTCCCTGGCGGGACGGCAAAGGCGACGTGGTTCAGGAGGTGTCGGACGCGTGCCACGATCTCGGCGTGGTGTTCGGATTCTACCTGTCGCCGTGGGATCGGCACGAACCCGCGTACGCGGATCCACCGGCCTATGACGCCCATTTCAAAGACATGCTGCGCGAGCTGCTCACCAGCTACGGAACCGTCGGCGAAGTCTGGTTTGATGGCGCGGGGAGTAAAGGTCACACCTACGATTGGGACGGCTACTATGCGCTGATCCGCGAATTGCAGCCGCACGCACTCATCGCCATCTGCGGACCCGACATTCGCTGGGTGGGTAACGAACAAGGCGTTGCGCCCGAAACGCTCTGGAGCGTCGTGGACCGCGACGGCGGGAAGGCGTGGCATCCTGCGGAGTGCGACGTGCCCATTCGGAAAGGCCAGTGGTTCTTTCATACCGACGGCGAGCCGAACCTGCGCAGCGTGGAAGAAGTACTCGACATCTATTACAAATCCGTGGGGCGGGGCGCGGTGTTGCTGCTGAACGTATCCCCCGACCGGCGCGGACAGCTTCCCGAGAAGGACGTGGCCGTGTTGGACGCAGTCTGGCAAACCGTCACGGACACGTTCAAAACGAATCTTGCACAGGGCAAACCGGCCACGGCGAGCAACGTGCGCGGGGACGATGCGACGTTCGGCGCGGCGTGCGCGGTCGACGGCGACGGGGACACGTACTGGTGCACGGACGATGGCGTGACATCGGCGACGTTGACGGTGGACCTCGGAGAACCTTCGACGTTCAATCGTTCCATGCTTCAGGAGACCATCGCGCTCGGGCAACGAGTGGAAACGTACACGCTGGAAGCGTTGGTCGACGGCAAATGGAAGACGATTGCCGAGGGGACGACCATCGGGCACAAACGGCTCGACCGGTTCGACGACGTTACGGCGACGCAGGTGCGTCTGACAGTAAACGCGTTGGCGTGTCCGACGATTCGCGCGTTCGGGTTGTATCGCGCGAAATGAGGAATGGCCGCGTTTGGGTGCGTCCATCCGTTCGCACGCGTGAGGCGGAATCCGTCCGCAATGCGGGGTGTGCGATTCGGGAGGCCTATGTCAATCGACTCGCTTCGCCATGCGGCGGGCGGGCTCCGGTTTCAGCCCCTCCGCATGAGGATTGCCGCGACCAATCGATCGAGAAACGTCAGAATCGCCCGTATCCCGAGCTGTCCAAAACTGCCAAATGTAAACGCCGCCTTGGCTGGCAAGTGACTTCCGCTGATCTGCCGCTTCAGTTGTTCCATGGTTTGACCTCTCTTTCGTTATGGTTTGACATGAGTTACCTGTGACAGTAATTCCGGTGCAGTTCCCCGCGGACGACTCACGCTACGCGCTTGCAGGATCCTGATGAGAAGATACCATGCACTAGAAATGCATATTTGTCAACCCGGTAGCAGTAAGCTGGCCTGCGTCACTACCGCCGATATTGCCTGTTTCATTCGAATTGTCGCGGTCTCTTTGTGTGCGAACACCTACAATGAGCAGATTAACCGAAGAAGACGCGGACTGACCGGAACGCCACGCGGACCAACCAGAACGTCACGAGGACTGGCCGGAATCACGAGGACCGACCCAAACGTCACGACGACCACCCGCATTCACACCGAAGGTGTGACGCAACCCTAGCCAGGGGCAAAGCCCCTGGTAACCGGGCCTCCCCTCACGATCAAGCGCTGAAAGTGCGGTCCAAGAGCGTTTCTCGAAACCAGTTCGACGTTTGTGGAATAGCCGCCCGTTTGCTTCGCCCCTTCAGGGCTCATTCACTGGTGTGGTTGGTTCCAGGGGCTTCGCCCCTGGCTAGGGTTGCGTGGCGCCTTCAGCGCCATGACGGCCGTTGAGCGGCGTTGGTAGATGGCGATGAGTGGATTCGGCGGACGATTGGATTACGAGTACGAACACGACGGGACAGCAGCGGTGGCTACGGGGGGATGGACCGAATCGCGCTTAGGCCTGGGCTTGCAGTTCCTGGGCCTCGCGCTGGCTCTTGATCTTCATGAGACGGCTGGTGTTGGAGCGTTCGGTCTCGTCTAGCTTGTCCTTGATGTATTTGATGGTCTCGGTCATGCGCGGGATGAAGGAGTGTTCGAGGGCGTTCACGCGGCGGCGGGTCTTTTCGATTTCGTCGCTCAACAGGCGGATCGTTTCCTCGAGTTCGACCATCTTGAGGAGTTTCGGGAGAAAGGCACGCAGGCCCGTGATCGCGTCATCGAGTTCCACGGAGGTGTGGACCATGGAGTACCCGCCGGTGGTCTCGCCGAACTCGACGTCGAGGCGCGGCACGTTCACGCTCATGATACGGCGGATCTTGCGTTCGATCCGGAGTTCCTGACGCGTGTTTTCCAGGGCGTCCTCGGTGATGAGTCGCGAGGAGGTAACCTCTGCGACCACAAACAACTTCATGACGCGGGGCAGTTCCTCGTCCACGGCGAGGCGGTACCGCTTGTACTCGGCGGCGAGAGACATGAATTCTTTCATGAGGCCGTCGAGTTTGTCCTTGAGCAGTTTGTGACCGCGCACGGCCACCTGGAGCCGCTTGCGCAGCCGCAGGAGTTCCATTCGCGTCGGATTTACCGCCAGTCGTGCCATCGACTCCGTCCTAATTACGTCTTCGGAAACGCAGTTCGCCCGAAGAACATCCCCCTTGATCCCCCTTCAAAGGGGGAATTCGCCCAATGCAGTGTTAGGTTAGTTGTAACGATACATATTCCGGGTCGGCATTCGTTGTAATCCCGACGCAACGCAATGCGTTGCGCCCCGCTCCCCCTTTGAAGACAGGACCGACAAGAGTGGATACTCCAGCAGCACTGCCGAGCAGGAAATGTGGCCCTCGCCGAGAACTCGCAAAAAACACCTATGAATTTGGCATCCCCGCTCCCCCTTTGAAGGGGGATCAAGGGGGGTGTTGCATTGCCCTGTGCCATTACTGTGCGTATATCCGCAGTCACGTTGTTGACCGTCCCTATTCGCTCGCGGTCGCGGCTACTTCGCCGGGGTGATACTTCTCGATCCACTCGTCGCGTATGCGCTTGAGTTCGCCGCGCGGCAGCATGGCCAGAAGATCCCAGCCGAGCGCGAGGCTTTCCTCGATGGTGCGGTTCTCGTGTTCGCCCTGGGTCACGAAGCGTTCCTCGAAGGCATCCGCGAACTTCACGAAGAGCAAGTCGATTTCGCTCAAGGCGGATTCGCCGAGCACGACGGCGAGTTCCTTGGCGTTCTTGCCGCGGGCGTACGCGGAGTACAACTGGTTCATCACGTCCGCGTGATCTTCGCGGGTCTTACCCTTGCCGATACCCTTATCCTTCAAGCGAGACAGGGACGGCAGCACGTCCACCGGCGGGTAGATACCCTGGGTGTGAATGGGACGGCTGATGATGACCTGCCCCTCGGTGATGTAGCCCGTCAAGTCCGGGATGGGATGCGTCTTGTCGTCTTCCGGCATGGTGAGCACGGGAAGCTGGGTGATGGAGCCTTCCTTCCCCTTGATGCGGCCGGCGCGTTCGTACAACGTCGACAAGTCGGTGTACAGATAGCCCGGATAGCCACGGCGGCCGGGGACTTCTTTACGGGCCGCGGAAATTTCGCGCAGGGCTTCGCAGTAGTTCGTGAGGTCGGTCAGGATGACCAGCACGTGCATGCCCTTTTCGTAAGCCAGGAACTCCGCCGCCGTGAGGGCCATGCGCGGCACCGCAATGCGTTCGATGGGCGGGTCGTCGGCGAGGTTCATGAAGAGGACCGCGCGTTCGATGGCGCCGGTGCGTTTGAAGTCGGCGATGAAGAACTCGGACTCTTCGAAAGTGATCCCCATGGCCGCAAAAATCACCGCGAACTTCTCACCGGACTTCAGCGTGGTGGCCTGGCGGGCGATCTGGGCCGCCAGCCGCGAATGGGGCAAACCCGACGCGGAGAAAATCGGAAGCTTCTGCCCGCGGACGAGGGTATTCAGCAGGTCGATGGTCGATACGCCGGTCTGGATGAACTCATTCGGATAATCCCGCGCATACGGATTCATGGGACTGCCGTTGATGTTGAGCCACTTCTCGGGGATTAGTTCGGGACCGTCGTCAATAGGCCGGCCGGCTCCGTCGAACACGCGGCCGAGCATATCTTCGGAAACTCCGAGTTCCTGGCCTTTGCCAAGGAACTTCACTTTGAGTTCCCGCGGGGACAGGCCGCTGGTGCCTTCGAAGACCTGCACCATGGCCTTGTCGCCGTTGACCTCGAGCACGCGGCCGCGGCGGCGGGTGCCGTCGTCCTGCTTGATGTCGGTCAGCTCGCCGTAGGTGATCCCTTCCACTCCTTCCACAAGGATAAGGGGGCCGACCACCTGTTTGACCGTTCTGTACTCTCGCGTAATCACTATGTCGCTCCCGTGGTCCCGCTGCTAGTCTTTCGGCAGGGCTTGGATTTCTTCCGTGATGCGTTGCTTTAACGCGTCGTATTCTTCCGGTTTGTCTTCGGGGATCAGTTTTGCGCGCGCCACATCATCCATCGTTTTGAGATCGAGCAGCTTGAGCAATTCCGCGCCATCCTTCATGGCGGCGCGGGCCTCGTCGTAGTAATGAAGAATCACCGAGAGCAGGCGCAATTGCTTCGGCATGGACGTGTAGCTGTCGCGTTCGTCGAAGGCGTTCTGGTGGAGGAAGTCTTCGCGGATCATCTTGGCGGCCTGCATGAGCAGCCGGTCGTCGTGGGCCAGCGCGTCGATCCCGACGAGACGGACGAGTTCGTCCAGCTCGGACTCGCGCTGCAGGATCGCCATCGCGCGTTTCCGCATGGCTTCCCATTCTTTGTCGTAATGGTCATTCGCGTACTGGTCGATGACGTCCTGATACAGCGAATAGGAGGTAAGCCAGTTAATCGCCGGGAAGTGCCGCGAGAAGGCCAGCTTGTCGTCCAATCCCCAGAAGACCTTCACCACGCGCAAGGTCGCCTGTACCACCGGTTCGGATAAGTCACCGCCCGGAGGAGACACCGCGCCAATGAGTGAGAGCGATCCCTGCCGTGCTTCCGAACCCAGGCAGACCACGTTGCCGGAACGTTCGTAGAAGCTCGCGATGCGGGAACCGAGATAGGCGGGATAGCCTTCTTCGCCGGGCATCTCTTCGAGGCGTCCCGACATTTCGCGCATGGCTTCCGCCCAGCGGCTGGTCGAGTCGGCCATGAGGGCCACGGAATAGCCCATGTCGCGGAAGTACTCGGCGATGGTGATGCCCGTGAACACCGACGCTTCACGCGCGGCCACCGGCATGTTGGAGGTGTTCGCGATGAGGACGGTGCGTTCCATCAGCGGCTCGCCCGAGGTGGGATCTTTCAATTCCGGGAACTCCATGAGCACGTCGGTCATTTCGTTGCCGCGTTCGCCGCAGCCGACGTACACGATGACGTTGGCGTCGGACCACTTTGCGAGCTGGTGCTGGACGACGGTCTTGCCGCTTCCGAAAGGTCCCGGCACGCAGGCGGTGCCGCCTTTGGCCAGGGGGAAGAACATGTCGATCACGCGTTGTCCCGTTACGAGCGGGAGCGTGGGCGGCAATTTGCGCGCGACCTCGCGGCCGTGCCGCACGGGCCAACGTTGAAACATGTTTACAGAGAGCGGTCCGTTTGCGGTGTCGATAACGGCGACTTCCGTTTCGATGTTACCCGTGACGGGGCCAATTTTGGCGACCTTACCGTTGGTTCCGGACGGGACCATGATCTTATGAACGACGAGTTTGCTTTCCTGCACCGTGCCGAGCACGTCGCCGACCGCGACCTCATCGCCTTCCTTCGCGACGGGGACGAAGTCCCATTGGGCATCGCGGTCGAGGGCGGGGCGTTCCGCGCCGCGGACGATGAAGTCGCCGAAGTCCTGCTGCAACTTATCCAGGGGGCGTTGAACGCCGTCGTAAATCGACTTAATCAGGCCCGGGCCGAGTTCCACGCTGAGGGCTTCCCCGGTGCGGAATACGGGCTGACCGGGGCCGATGCCTTCGGTTTCTTCGTAAACCTGGACGGAAAAGTCGTCGCCCCGGATCTCGATGATTTCGCCGAAGAGGCGTTCCTCACCCACGCGCACCATTTCGAACATGCGCGCGTTTCCCAACCCGCGGGCCACCACCAGGGGACCCGAAACCTTTACCACTACTCCGTTCTCGTTGCTCACCGCTTCTACCTTTACCGTTTGCGCGCTTCCGTCATCGGACGCCGCACCGCAGGTACAGTTACTCTTTGCCCAATATATCGACGCCGATGGATCGTTCCACCGCCTTTTTCATGCGTTGGAAACTGTAATGCTCGCTTCCCTCGTGGGTGGGAATGATGCTGAGAATCGCGCGGCTCCGGTCGCGAAACGCCGCGATGGCGTCGGGGGCTTCTTTAGCCATGCTCTCCGTGACGAGTACCAGCGCCACGTCGCTGTCCCGCGAGAGTTTCCCCAACTCCGTATGAAGCGTTTCCACATCGTCGCAACCGGCGATTTCAAAGCCCACCCCTTTGAATCCGAGGATGAGGTGCCGTTCTCCAACTGCTATCGCTCTAACCATGGGCCACCCGCATGCGTCGCTTGAGTCCTTCGGGTTCGATCCGGCTCAGCCGGCCGCAGACAATCAGCTTGAGGTTGTGGGCTTCGCTGGCAAGTGTCCGGAGATACGCGAGTATTCGCTCCGGACCGGAGACTTGGCCTTGACCACGCCGGGTCAACGTGACGAGATAGTTTGTCGATAGGTCTTCAAAGCGCCGGGCCGGGTCGTCGCTTTCTTCTTCAATAGCCTGCCGCAAGAGTTCGCCGAGCCGACCGCGAACAACGTCGGGCCAGTGGGCCGGTTCGCCGGCGTTTAACACCCCATTAAGGATGCTGGTCAGCGAGCCCATGGGAAGGACGTAGCGTTGCAGCGCCTTGACCGGAACCTGGGCGCGGTGCCGCCGCCACAGGGCCACCAGCGCCCGGGCCAGCACAAAATCTCTGATGTAAGTACAGACCAGCGGCGCCTTTGTGGTTTCACACAGCGAGAGCAGGTGCCGCAGGTAGGCCGCGTCGAGGATGACATCGACCATCTGGTGCCCGCGAGTCTCCTCGACCGAGGCCAGCGCTTCGGTTGCCGCTTCGCGAAAAGGCGACGGCAGATGCGAGGCGTCGCCGCCCGATACGCCGGACAGCTTGTCCGGCTCGAGGGTCGCGCTCGGGAAGGGAAAGGTGTTCTGGCCGGTGACGGCGATCTTCAGGTTCTGATAGTCGTCGCGCAGAATGAACAGGTTTGCAATCGCCGGGTTCGGACAATCTTTCCGAATCGACTTGACGACGTCATGGAAGTAGCGGTCGATAATCCCGCTCCAGTCCTGGAAGTCGGAACCCGCCACAAAGAAATCGCGCAGGGGCGTATCCTGCAACTGGCGCATCACGTCTTCGAGATGGGGGTGCGACACCATGGTCTGGAAGAACTCGGTCGTGAGCAGGCGCGCTTCGAGCGTGCTGACCCGCCCGCAGACGAACCCCCAGTCTGGGTTATATGGCATTAAGGCTATCACTGCCGCTTCCGCTTCCTATTCCTTAAACAGTTCCGCCGCAATACGGGGCGCCAGTTCATGTTCCATGTCACTCAGCAACGTGCCGACCGTCTGATCCACCTCGAAGGTGTCGCTGACGAAGATGAACCCGCCCGGTTCGGACAGAGGCTTCGCATCGTCCATCGTGACCTTCGCATCGCCGCTCCGGTTGGCGTTGAATCCGGCGAGGACTTTCTCGAAGGCGGTCTTGTCGTTGGGATGGACCCGCAGTTTCCCGCCGCCATCGCCCGCGGCGCGTTCGAGCAACCCGGTCATGAGCGTGGCGTATTCGCCGGCGTTCATTTCGAGGATTTGCTTGCGGGCCATGTCGAAGACGCGTTCGAGCAGGGCGTTGCGCTTCTCGAGCATTTCTTTGCCGGCGGCGCCTTTGGCCTGGAGCAGTTTGCGCCCGAACTCTTCCTCGATGGTGCGCGTGGCCGTCTGGTACTGCCGTTCGGCGTCCCGCTTGGCGGCTTCCCGTTCCGTCTCGATCCGCTCGTCGGCGGACCGCCGGGCGGCGCGGACGACCAGGTCGGCCTCCTTTTGTGCGGAGGTTTTGACGGCCTCTTCTATTTTTTGGAGTGCCACGGTAGTGCTCCCTCGTTTCGCAGTCTCGACTCGAATTCCCGCGGACTACTGCGCGTTGCGCAGGTATTCCAACACGTTGGAGGTGTCGGCGTTGTTGGTGAGCCACAGGATGAACAGAATCGCCGCGAGCAGCGCCACGACGGCGTAGGTTTCCACCAAGGCGGGGAACAGCAGGGCGCGGCCGGCGGCATCTTCGCGCCGTCCGATCAAGGCGATACCGGCCGCGGAAGCCATACCTTGGTTCACGGCACTGACGTACAGCGCCAAGCCGGCGCCGAAGCCGACCAAGGCCAGGGCCAGACCGGTGCCCGGGGTCACGTTGACGGTGCCGCCGATGAGGCCGGTCTGCTGGGCCATCATGAAGGCCGTGATGAAGCCGTAGAAGCCCTGGGTACCCGGGAGGGCCACCATGACCAGCAGGCGGCCGAAGAGACCCGGTTTCTCACTCAGGACGCCGGCGGCTTCCTGGGAGGCAATTCCGATGCCTTTGGCCGAGCCGCATCCGCCCAGCGCGAAGGCCAGGGCGGCTCCGGTAAAGGCGAGACCCCGCCCAAGCTCGATTGACAACTGAAAATCCATGTTCCGAGTCCTCCATTCCTTCCCTATGAGCCCGGTCCATCGCGGTGGCCGTTGGCGTTACCGGCCGATCCGCGTGTCCTTGGCGGCGACTAGGCCTGTTCCGATCGCTTCAAAACGTACGCGGGCGAATCGAACCCCAACGGCTCGAAAGGTTTCGCGCCGCCTTCGTAGAACCGCCCGAAAAACTCCACGAAAATCAACCGCATGGCGTGGACGAAGGCGCCCAGCATGCTGATGGCAAAGTTGAAGGTGTGCCCCACGACGAGGACCACGATAAAAAGAATCGTGCCTACGTAGGGGACGCTGTCGGCGAGGAGTCCACCAATCATGTTCACGGTGAGACCCACGATCGAGGTGGTCAACGCCAGGGCCAGCAAACGGCAGTAGGACAGCGTATCGCCGATAAAGGCGGTGCATCCGTAACTGCCGACGATTCCGTACAGGCTCACGACGCCGGTGCCGATCTTTGCGACGATGCCCTCGGCGTCCCGGCCCTGGGTCAACACCAAACCGATGGCGCCCACGGCGAACATGCCGACGCCGAGCTTGAACACCGGTCCGGGCAGGTCCACGAAGATGGTGCTGATGGCGATGACCATTCCGGGCAGCGTAATGAGCCACAACAGGCCGTCGCAGATCGCAGTCACCCAATCGCCCTGCCGCGCGGCGCCATACATCTTGAGGCCGATGCCGTAAAACTGGTTCAACATCCCGATGCTCAACGCGGCCACGAGCATGGTCACGGGATCGGCCAGCGGGTCCATGACCTGGAACACATTCTTGATCCGCAGAAGCGGGTTGTTCTCGCCGAGGTAGTCGGGATTGTAGAGATCGCCGAACCAGGAGCCGAAGAGCAAGCCGAATACGATGGTGCTCAGGCCGGCCAGCAAGAGCAACCGCGCGAAAAAGTGAATCCCCTCGTACTGCCGGGTCTTGCGCGCGATGTACCAGCCCAGCAGGGTCAACATGGTGCCGTAGCCCACGTCGCCGAAGCAGATGCCGAAGAAAATCGTGAAATTGAAAATGATAAAGGGCGACGGGTCGAAGTTGGCGTAGGGCGGCAATCCGAAGAGGTTGACCAGCATCTGGATCGGCCGCACCAGTTTGGGCAGCGTGATGCTGACGGGGACCTCCTCGCCGGGATCGGGGTCGCGCACGATCAGGGAAGCCTCGGGAAGTTCCTGCTGAAGCATGCGCTGCAAGTCGCAGACGTCGCGCGCGCGGGTAAATCCTTCGACGATGTGCACCCACCGGCCTTCGGCGGTGTTGGCTCGGGCCAGTTGGCGTTTTCGGTTGCTCTCCCAGTATGCCAGCAATACGTGAATCGTGCGGCGCGATTCGGCGAGCTTGATGGCTTCGTCGCGCACGCCGGCGATCTGGTCTTCGCAGGCTTTGTAATCGCCGCGGAGTTCGCGGATGCGGTCGCGCACTTTCCCGCGAATCTCGGGCAAGGGGATCTCTTCGAACTGTGCCGCAGAAAGGAGGCGTCGGGCCTGGTCTTCGTCGACGGGCAGATAGGCCGCCACGATCCGGGGCGCGTCGCCTTTGGATGACGGTACGCCCCCCTCGCCGTTGGCGGAACGCTTCTGGCGGGAGGCTTCACCGGCGGCGACGATTTCCCACGCGAGCCCTTCCTGGACTTCGGGGTTCTGACCGAAGGATTCCAGGTTGCGGGCCGGAATGGCGCCGAATACCAAGCGAACGCGCTGTGGGGACTTCAGGTCCGAAACGCTGATGGGCAGGTCTTCGAGCGGCGCGAGCGTTTCGAGCTGGGCGCGAATCTCGCTCATGCGGCGTTCGGCGCGTTTGCAGGCATCGTCGAGGTCGTGGGCCTTCGCGTAGACGTCATCGAGATCGAAACTGCGGATGGCCTCGTCCATTTCCTTGGGTTCAATGACGAGGGGGAGGGGCGTCAAGCCTTCGAGAAAGCTCTGTTCCTCCGGAGCGAATTCCTCGATCAGACCCCGGATCAGGTGGAGTTTCTGAAGTTGGAGATCGCTCTGCTCGGTCGAAACTTCTTTGCGATGAAGGACTTCGCCAGCTTCTTCCACTTCCTGGTAGGCGTCCACCAACTCGACGGTGCCCAAGGCGTGGAGCGCACGATTCAACCGCCGGGAGGACCCGACGGGACACAGTATCGTGACTTTTTTCATGGGGTCGATGGCCATGGAGCCTACAACCCTCGAAACGCGTTGACGATCATATCCACCTGCTGTTGGAGGCGATCTTGGGGAATCTGGCCGATGGTCTTCATCGCGGCCTTGTGCTCGGCTTCGGCCGTCGCGAGGTTGGCTTCGTGCCGCGCGGCCGCCTCTTTCCGAAAGTTTTCGATGCGCTTTTCCGTCTCGTCTGCGAGCGCTTTGCGCTGGGCCGCGATCTCATCATCGGCGCGTTTGGCTATGGCAGCGGCTTCTTCATGGGCCTGGGCCACCACGTTGCTCGCTTCCTGCTCCAAGGTGAGGATGTTCTGAACGAGCGAAGACATCGTTGACTCCCGTCCTTCCGTGCACGAGCACTCGTACCATTCTATACGCCGGTTCAGATCCCCCCGTCTTTCCGGCGCGCGTCATTTTGGGCAACGCGTCCGCGCAAGACTCCCGGCACCAGTTGGCGCCGATCCAGGGGGGGGGAGGCGCGCATATTATACACTATTAACGTTTTTATCCGATCGCGTGCGGATGATGGTGAATCCGAGCGCGATCAGTACCAAGTGGCTGACCAGGAGCCCGAATACGGCCGCAACGAGACCGTGATATTCCCGGTAATCGATCGTGTACGCCCCCACGAGGGCCACGGCGTAGATCCCCATGCGTACGAACGTCCAACGAAGGATGCGATAGGGTAGCTCAACGGGCGAAATCGTTGCAAACTTCCGGACGCGGGTGCCCATGTGCCAGAACCCGGCGGCACCCGCCAACCCGCCAATCAGGAACCCCTTCGCGGCCGCCGAATCGTACAGGGCGATGGCGCCCGCACCAGCCGCAGTCAGTGCGACGGTGATCCCGATGGTAAGGCGGCTGAAGCGGTAAAACGATTCCACGCGTCTTCCTTGCGTGAGTCCATTGATGTGAGCCCGAACCCCCTACGATCGAATACCGTGTGCAGTGTACCACCGCCGGACACAATCGTGCAAATTTTCACGGGTATTTTTCGTGCACCTTTTGCGGGATCTGCCGGAATCCCCGAGTTGCCTGCGTAGTCCCGGTTGTAAGCAGCTGCAATTGGCATTACGATCGCCACCACGGGATATTGACGAAAGACGAGTTCGTCTTTACTTGCATCGCAAGAGGAATCCGGTTATGGCAAAAACTGCGCTGGCATATCGTGACGAAGGGTTGCTCCATGACACGGGTCCGGGACATCCGGAATGTCCCGCGCGGCTCAAGGCGATTATGGATGCATTCGCGGCGGCGAAGTTGGACCCGCCGCGTGTCGATGTGGCCCCGGCGACGATTGAGGATCTGCTTCGAGTTCACACGCAGGATCATATCGACACGATTCGCAAGACGTGCGCGGCGAACGCGTCGTATCCCGATCCGGACACGACGATGGTGAAGGCTTCGTGGGACGCGGCGTTGCTTGCGGCGGGTGGCGCGATGGCCTGTTGCGGTGCGGTGTTGGACGGCGCGTACGATAACGCATTCTCCGCGATGCGTCCGCCGGGACATCATGCCGAATCGGATCGCGCGATGGGATTTTGCTTGTTCAATAACGTCGCCGTTGCGGCGCGATGGATGCAAGAAGTCCGCGGTGTCGGTCGCGTCGCCATCCTCGATTGGGACGTGCACCACGGCAACGGCACGCAACACACGTTTTACAACGACGACTCGGTCTACTACGCGAGCATGCATCAGCATCCCTTGTATCCGGGCACGGGGTTTCCGAACGAACGGGGAAAGAACAACACGAATCTAAACGTGCAGATGGAATGGGGCAACGGTCCGAAGGAATGGAAGGAAGCGCTCAAGACAAAGATCATTCCCGAGTTCGAGAGCTTTGAACCGGAGTTTCTGTTGATCTCGTGCGGCTTCGACGCGCATCGCATGGACCCGCTCGCGTCGCAGCGTCTTGAAACGGAAACCTACGCCGAGATGACGCGCATGGTGAAGCATCTCGCCGGCGGAAAGATCGTGTCGTTGCTCGAAGGGGGCTACAACCTGGACGCGTTGGGGGAATCGGCGGTCGCGCATTTCAAGGCGCTCGCAGAGTAGTTGACGATAGGCCAATCGAGCGGATCGGCTGGATTCACAAAAGAACATCCCCCTTGATCCCCCTTCAAAGGGGGAAGCGCGATCAATTCGTCTTGGGTCATCTGATTCGTCCCATGCTTGAGGGGCGGGCTTTCGGGTGCCCTCGCCACAACGCAAAGCGTTGTAAAGCTCTCCCCCTTTGAAGGGGGATCGAGGGGGATGTTCTTTGGCGGAATAGAGAAACACCACTCACAACCGTTTACAATGACGCGCAGGGGAAACGAAACACAAAGCAGGAGTGATCGCGTGGTGAATGCGCTTGACCGCTACTTTGGGATTGCCGACGCCGGGTCCACCGTGCGGCGCGAAGTGGTCGGTGGTCTGACCACCTTCGCGACGATGAGTTACATCGTCTTCGTGCAACCCACCGTACTGAGTGCTGCGGGCATGCCGTTTGGTTCGGTGTTGCTGGCGACGTGTTTGTCGTCCGCGGTCGCGTGTTTCTTCATGGGACTGCTCGCGCGGTACCCGTTCGCACTAGCGCCGGGCATGGGCGAGAATTTTTTCTTCGCCTTTACGGTCTGCTCGACCTTTCCCGGGGCCATGGGATTTTCGTGGCAGGCGGGTCTTGCTATCGTCTTCATCTCCGGTCTGATCTTCTTGGGGTTGTCATTGTTTGGCGTACGCGAACAAGTCCTGCGCGTGTTGCCGGACTGTCTCAAGAACACCATCGCGCCCGCCATCGGATTCTTCATCTCCTTCGTCGGCCTGCAGTGGGGCGGCATCGTGAAACTCAGCCCGACGACCATGGTGACTATGGGGGATCTCAGTAACGGTGTGGCGTTAATCACTATCGTAGGCGTGTTTCTTATCGCGACCTTGATGGCGCTCGGTGTGCGGGGCGGCATACTCATCGGCATCGTTGTGACCTGTGCGCTTGGGCTGATGACGGGCGTGATGCCCTATCCCGAAAGCAAGGTGGAACTTTCTTTCGACACCTTCTTTCACCTGAACTTCGGTGAACTCGCGCAACACTGGGACCTCGCGCTCATCGCCATCCTGTTGTTCTTCTTCATGGATCTCTTCGACACGGTCGGCACGTTGCTCGGCGTCAGCCGCCAGGCCGGATACATCACGGAAGACGGCACCCTGCCCCGCGCGAAACAGGCATTTGTCTCCGACGCGGCCGCGTCGTGCGTGGGGGCCTTGTTCGGCACGTCGACCGTCACGTCGTATATCGAAAGCGCGACCGGGGTTGCAGCCGGCGCACGAACCGGCCTTGCAGCAATCGTCACGGGGTGTTGCTTCATCGTTGCCATCTTCGCGGCTCCGATCGTGCACATCGTCGGCAACGACGTGGGCCCCGCATTCTATGGCACCGGTGCGACGGATCTGCACGTGGCCATGTACCCCGGCGTCGCGCCCGCGCTGATCATCGTCGGACTGTTGATGATGGCGCCCCTGCGTCGCGTGAACTGGGACGACATCACCGAAAGTCTGCCCGCGTTCTTCACGGTCGCCATGATGGTCTTCGGCTTTGCGATTCACGAAGGCATTTCCATCGGCTGCGTAAGCTACGCGGTCATCAAGACTCTCACCGGCCGCTGGAAAGAAGTGCATCCCGTCATGTACGTCATCGCCCTCGCGCTCATCGCGCGGTATGCGTTTCTGACGTGAGGGAGCTTCCCCGGTTTTTGATGAACTGTCCGTAAGATTGCATGTGCACGCAAACCAAAAGGGGTAAACACCAATGAGAATCGCGTTGCTGTTCTCGCTTTGTATCATCTTCGGCGTCACGGCATTCGGCCAGGCCATCGACATCGGCACGCGGTTGGAACCGTTGGTCGATACGTATCTCATCGACGCGATGGACAACGTGGAATTGCAACTGCACCATCCCATTCCGCGGGAGGTGGCGTTGACCACGGATGCGCCGTGGGAAGGCAACACGAGTTGCTACGTGACGGTGTTTCAGGACGGCGACCTATTCCGCATGTATTACCGCGGGGCGAACTATGACCTGAAGACCAAGGAGAGCGACGGGCAACGGGTGTGTTATGCGGAAAGCAGGGACGCGATTCACTGGACGAAGCCGGAACTGAGCATCGTCGAGTATCAGGGGTCAAAAGCCAATAACATCATTTGGGACGGGGAGGGGTCGCACAACTTCGCGCCGTTCAACGATACAAACCCGGATTGCGCACCGGAGGCAAAATACAAGGCCGTGGCGAGCGGACCGGACAAGGCGAAGCTGTTGCCGTTTCAATCGGCGGACGGGGTTCACTGGTCGCTGATCCAAACCGAGCCGGTGATCACGGAAGGCGCGTTCGATTCACAGAACCTCGCGTTCTGGGACAGCGTGCGCGGGCATTACGTCGAGTTTCATCGCGGGTTCAAGGACGGCGTGCGCGCGATCATGACGTCAACGTCGCCGGACTTCATCCACTGGACCAAGCCGGAGTGGCTCGACTACGGCGACACGCCGCCGGAACACCTGTACACCAACGCGACGATCGCGTATCCCCGCGCGCCGCACATCTTCATGGCCTTTCCGAAACGCTTCGTGCCGTCGCGCACGGGACAATCTCATCCCATCCCGGGCGTTTCGGACGCGGTGTTTATGACGAGTCGTGACGGGTTGCACTGGAACCGCTGGCGCGAAGCCTTCGTGCGTCCGGGGCTGCAGAAATCGCGCTGGGTCAACCGCAACAACATGACCACGTGGGGCATCCTTCGCACCAAGGGAACATTGCCAGACACGCCGGACGAGTATTCGCTCTATCTCACCGAGGGCTATTACGTCGGGCCCTGCAACTTCCGTCGGTTTACGATCCGGCAGGACGGGTTCGTTTCGGTCAACGCGCCGGGCGAGGGAGGCGAGTTCACGACGAAAGCGCTTACCTTCGCCGACGATCCCAACGTGACCGGCGCCGGCGAAACCGAACTCATCATGAACTATTCCACCTCCGCCGCGGGCACGGTTCGCTGCGAGATTCAGGACGAATCGGGCACGCCGATTCCCGGCTACACGCTGGAAGACTGCGACGAAATCTTCGGCGATGCCATCGAACGGGCGGTGACCTGGAAAGGACAGTCCGAACTGAAAGCGATTGTGGGCAAACCGGTGCGGCTGCGGTTTGTGATGAACGATGCGGATGTTTATGCGATCCGGTTTCGATAAGTAGCACGACCACTTGTAGTCGCGCGGTCGCCAACCGCGCAATGCCTCGAGATACAGCCCGCGGCTGCCTTACAACAGATGACCCTCGGATGCCGCGCCCACGTTGTCACGAACAGGGAAGCGCGGTAAGATAGGTGGGTGCGTCGTAGCGCGACGGGCGATATGATAGGTTTCGGTCGATTACGATTACGATTACGATTACGAGAAAGACTATGGGCGGTGACGGAGGATGGTTGTCATGCGAATGAACCGGAGAGAGTGGTTGCGGAGCGCGGGGTTAGCGGCGGGAGGCGGATTGCTTGCCGATGCCTGCGCGAGCGCTGCGAAGGCCGGAAGTGCGAACCGGGGCCGTCCCAACATCATTTACATCATGGCGGACGACCTCGGTTATGGCGACTTGGGGTGTTACGGGCAGGAGGTCATCCAGACCCCGAACATCGACCGCATGCGCGCGGAGGGCGTGAAGTTCACGCAATGTTACGCGGGCAGCACGGTGTGCGCGCCGTCGCGGTGTGCGCTGATGACGGGATACCACACGGGCCACTGCTGGATACGGGGGAACGCGCGAGTTGCGTTGCGTCCGGAAGACGTGACGGTAGCGGAGCTGTTGAAAGCGCAAGGCTACGCGACGGGCCTTATCGGCAAGTGGGGGCTTGGCAACGAAGACACGACCGGCGTGCCGAACAAGCAAGGGTTCGATTACTTCTTCGGCTATCTCGATCAACGGCACGCGCACAACTATTACCCCGACTACTTGTGGCGCAACGAGGAGCGGGTCGAGTTGCCGGAGAATGTGCAAAGCAAAGAGCACAAGGGCGTAGCGGTCGACAAGGTGACCTACTCGCACGATCTCTTCGCGCAGGAAGCGTTGGACTTTGTCGAGAAGCATCACGAGGAACCGTTCTTCCTGTACTACGCGCTGACGATTCCGCACGCGAACGACGAGGGCGGCTCTGCCACAGGCGACGGTATGGAAGTGCCGGATTACGGCATCTATGCGGACAAGGACTGGCCGAACCCGCAGAAAGGCCACGCCGCGATGATTACGCGCATGGACAAAGACATCGGGCGTCTCGTCCAGAAACTGAAAGACCTCGGCATCGATGACAATACCATTGTCTTCTTCACCAGCGACAACGGTCCGCATAAGGAAGGCGGGGCCGATCCCAAGTTCTTCCATAGCGGCGGCCCGTTGCGCGGGTACAAGCGCGACCTCTACGAAGGCGGCATCCGCGTGCCGATGATCGCGCGCTGGCCCGGCAAGCTGAAAGAGGGACAGACCAGCGACCAGGTCTGGGCGTTCTGGGACTTCCTGCCCACGGCCGTCGAGTTGGCGGGCGGCGACGCGCCGGAAGACATCGACGGAATCTCGATGATGCAGACGTTGCGTCTGCTTGGCCTGGGCGGCATCAAGCCCACGCAGCGCCAGCACGAGTATTTGTATTGGGAGTTTCACGAACGGGGGTTCTCGCAGGCCGTGCGCAGCGGCGACTGGAAAGCGGTTCGCCTCGGGAAAGACAAACCCATCGAGTTGTACGATCTCTCCAAAGACATCGGCGAAACGAACAACGTGGCCGACGAGCATCCGGATGTCGCCGCGCGTATGGAAGGCTATTTGAAAGACGCCCGAACCGAAAACGAGCATTGGCCCGTGAAGTAGGGCGCGGGCGATTCACCGTAGTCAGGAACCACCGGTGCAGTTGGGTGCTTCGTGTGCGTTTCGGTTTTGAAAAGAGCCAAAGAAACATCCCCCTTGATCCCCCTTCAAAGGGGGAATTTTCCGTAACGCTTTGCGTTACGCATCTTGGGCCAATGAAGGCCCAAATTTGGATCGGTGCACGACAGACCTACCAGTAAACGACACCGAGCAGATTTCCCCCTTTGAAGGGGGATCAAGGGGGATGTTCTTCTCCACACTTGGAAGCGAAGTGCGTATCAACTTGCACGACGCACGCGATTGCGGCGCAATCTCATGAGTTCTCGCCTCGCTACGGCGTGTTAGTTTGACGGTTCATGCCGTGCGGCGGCCGTTGATGAACACGCCCCGGACGTTAGCCTTGTGGCGTTCCTTGGGGCCGGCGAGTTCGAAGACGACGAAGTTGGCCTTCTTGCCGCGCCGGGGGAGTTCAAACCGGTGTCTTAATCCGAGCAGTTTTGCGGGCACCGTTGACGCCGACGCGAAGGCCTGTTCCAGGGTGAGGTCCGTGTGTTCGGCGGCGTTGATGACGGCCTGCAGCAGCACGAGCGAACTTCCCGCCAGCAATTCCGTGCCGGTCAAGCAAATCCGTCCCGTCGGTTTCAGCTCGACCGGTACACCGCCGAGATCGTAATGGCCGGGTTTGAGTCCGGCGATATGGACCACGTCCGACGTGAGGATCGTGCGATCCGGACCTTTCGCACGCACGAAGGTCTTGAGCACGGGTTCGGGCAAGTGTTCAAGATCGGCGATGAAGGAGCAGGTCAGCCGGTCGTCCGCCAGTTGCGGCCAGATGGGATTGAAGTGGCGCTGGATCTGCGCGGCCATGCCGTTGCCGAGATGGGTTGTGAGGCGCGCGCCCGCGTTGACCGCGCGCGCGATTTGATCGGCGTTGCCGTTGTGGTGGCCCAGCGACACCACGACGCCGCGTTTGGTAACGGCTTTGATGTAGGCGATGGCGCCCGGCACTTCCGGCGCCACGGTGGTGTAACTGATCTTGCCGTCGGCCGCTTTCATGAGCCGGTCGAATTCGCGGACGCTGGGTTTGCGCACGTGTTGCGTCGCGTGCGCGCCGCGGGGGCCGTCCATGGGCGAAATGTACGGACCTTCGAGATGGATTCCCGGCACCGCGCGGGCCACGTCTTTGTCCTGCAATGCTTCCGCAAAGATCCGGCAGCCGTGTTCCATATCTGACTGAGCGCCGGTGATCAAGGTGGGAATCCAATGCGACACGCCGCCCTTGGCGAGCGCGATGTTGATGCGCGAGAAGTCTTCGGGCACGACTTTGTCGCCCTGAAGATTAACGCCGCCGAATCCGTTGACCTGGATGTCGAAGAGCGTTGGACCGACGATCGCGGTTGAGCCGCCGATGTCCGCACGGCCACGGCCCGCAGGGCGGACGGATTGCACCCTGCCGTTGCGTACGACCACGTCGAAGGTTTTCGTGCCGCCGAGCAGCCTGCCTCGAATCACTACGGTTTCGTCTTTGCCGGGTTGTTTCATTGAATCCTCGTATTTGGTGTCGAACGTTTTGCTTTGAACAATCGCGAACTGACACGGGCGCGACTATGGTATCGATTTTGGTGAAGCAATGGAAAGACGGTGCGTGGAATTGAACGGCTTCCATGGTTTCAGCGTCGACATGCGGTGAAGAACATCCCCCTTGATCCCCCTTCAAAGGGGGAGTTTTGCCCAACCGGGTTTGTCTGGTGGGTGTTGGCTCTCGCTACGGAGCGAAATCGGCGGCATCCCCGAATGCGGCGCAACGCAACGCGTTGCCCATGGGGGCAGCCCAGCGTCCTCACGTCGAAGTAAACGCCAGTCCTCAGTCCACAAAACGTGCTTGCGCAACTCCCCCTTTGAAGGGTTCATCTCCAAAGAATGGGGAGAATTCAAATCCATTGCGGATAGGGTTCACGCCACAAGACCCCCTCCCCGACCCTCCCCGTGAACGGGGAGGGAGGAGTTTCTCCCCCCGTTCACGGGGGGAGTTAGAGGGGGGGTCTTCTCTTCGGATCTACCCAATGCGAGAGAAATACAGCCAAGTCCGAACGAAAAATGGTCCCCGGAATTGGGAGATGAACCCTTTGAAGGGGGATCAAGGGGGATGTTCTGGATCAGGCGGATGGCTGACGTACCCGCGTTAGTTCAACCCGACGAGGAGGGCGAGCAGAAGCAGTCCGGCCAGAAGGACGAGAATCATCATGGCAACAGCGCGCATCCATGCGAAGTTCATCCGAACGTCACCGGTGGTGCCCGGCGCGAAGTCCGACGCGTGGCCTTGGTAATACAGGCCGCAGTGTTTGCACTGGGTCGAATCGGCGGGGATGGGGCGTCCGCAACGCTTGCAAGGAACCAGGTTACCCGTGCCCTCGCGGTAAGTGGTGAAATCGAAGACGTTGTCGTCGTTCATAAGTTTACGCCATCCCGCTTCTGACTACGCTCGGGCAACCACGTGTCCCGGCCCGTGTAATTCAGGTCGAGTTCTGCCGTAGCCGGCGTTATACTGACGATTCCGCAGAGGTAATATAACAGAAGAACGCGGCACCGGGGTCAATTCTTCCGAAACCGTACACGGCGTCACGGGTTCCCGGTCTTACGAGACCTCCATTTTCGGGGAGAGTATTCAGGAATGAATGAACGAATCCGTGTTGCGGTTATCTTCGGCGGGAAATCCGCGGAACACGAAGTTTCGCTACAATCCGCCAAGAACGTGATCGACGCGATGGACAAGACGCGCTATGAGGTCGTGCCCATCGGCATCACGAAGGATGGGAGCTGGCGTCTCGGACAGGATTCGCAGTATCTGCTTCACGCGGACAATCCGAAGCTGATCGCGCTGAACCATTCCGATGACGGCGTGGCCTTCGTGCCGGCCGAAGGGGAGAAAAGCCTCTTGCGCGTGGACGGCCGGGAAACGCTGCCGCCGGTGGACGTTGTGTTTCCCGTGCTGCACGGTCCCCTGGGGGAAGACGGAACCATACAGGGTTTGCTGAAGCTGGCCGAAATGCCTTTCGTGGGGGCAAGCGTTCTTGCGTCTTCGGTGGGGATGGATAAGGACGTCACCAAACGGTTGCTACGGGATGCGGGACTTCCCATCGCCAAGTTCGTGACGATACGCCACGGCAACGAACCGGATGTTGCGAAGATCGAAGCTGAAATCGGGATGCCCTGCTTTGTGAAACCGTCGAATTTGGGATCGTCGGTCGGTGTCAGCAAAGTCGAAAACCTGGCGGACTTGGCCGAAGCGATTCGGAACGCGTTTTCCTACGATCGCAAAGTGTTGATTGAGGAATGCGTCGCGGGACGCGAAATCGAGTGTTCCGTACTTGGTAACGAGCAACCCCGCGCCTCGATTCCGGGGGAAATCGTTCCGCATGCCGAGTTCTATTCCTACGAGGCCAAATACATCGACGAGAACGGCGCGGAACTCATCATCCCTGCGGACCTTCCGGTTGAGACTACGTCCAAGGTTCAGGATCTTGCGATCCGCGCGTTTCAGGCGATTGAGTGCGAGGGCATGGCGCGTGTCGACATGTTTCTGCGGAGTAACGGCGAATTGGTTTTGAATGAGATCAACACGATTCCCGGCTTCACGCGGATCAGCATGTATCCCAAACTGTGGGAGGCGTCGGGATTGACGTATCCGCAACTGATCGATGCGTTGATTCAGCTTGCCCTGGAACGGCACCGGCGCGACGAAGGGCTGAAGACGACTTACGATTCGTGACGGTCCAGTCCCCGATTAGAATTGTGGCTCGAACAAACCCTTTCGCGGGATCAGGCTCCCTATGTCGTCCCGGTATGTGGTGATATCGAAGACATAGTTGTCTTCTCCTCTTACAGGGGCTGCCGGTAGGATCGCCATAGTTGGATTGTGCCCGCCGCAAGACAGAAACCTCCAAGAAGCCACCACAGCCCCCTGAACGCCCGGTGCGCGTCCGCATCCCAAAGCAAATTTGTCGTGACTAAACAACCAAGCACAACCAGAAAGATGGCTCGGACGCGCATGTCACCTCCCGTCAGTTCACCGACTGAGCCGACGTTTCCTTGACCGCGGTTTGTGCAACGGTTGAGGTGAATCGCAATCCCTCGGTCACGTCTACGTCCCCGCGAAAGACGCCGGGTTCCTGGGCACGCAAATGAAACGTGAAACTCTTCGATTCTCCGCGCGGGATCTCCTCGTCAAACGTGTAACTCATCGAGTTGTCGAGCGGGACGTGCATGTTCGACTTCTCGACGGGATCCACGCTGACGACGACGAATCCCGCGAGATATTCGTCGGCGATGTCAAGGTCACTCATGTGCAGGACGTCGCTCTCCCGCTGATTGGTTACGGTAACCACGAGATCGAACGTATCGCCAACACCGACTTCGAGGGGCGCGTCAACCGACACCGCAACGCCTTCGGGGTCCTGGGAAATGTGATAGAAGAATCCGACCATGACCGCCATGCCCGCAAACCCGATCAGCGCAATGCCCACACACCCCAGCGCGATTGCCTTTCCTGCGTTCATTCGATTGGTTCTCCCTCTTGACTTTCTGGATGTTCCAGCAGTGCGCGGGCCGCTTCCGCTTGCGATTCCGGAACGGCAACCTTAACGGCACTGGCGGACGTCGCATACCACTGCAGCCACGTGCCGACGACTTCGTCTGAAACGAACGTATTGTAACCGTTTCCGTCAAGGACAGACCGCGCGAAGTCGGCTTGAGCAACCGGACCTTCGAATACGACAACGAGATTTTCTTCGTGTCCCATGGCGCACCTCCTTTCCGTTCGCTACGACTCGGCTTCGACGGCGGCGATGAATTCGTCGTTGTACTGGATCGATTCGGGGGCCTTGCGCCATGTCCGGCGCGGCGCTCCGTGCGGCCTCGGTGACCGGTATAGGGGACGCCGTCTTTCACCCAAAACGCGGCGTGATGATCGCCGAGTACGGCCGTGCCGCCCTTGTACGTTCCCATGGAGAACTGGACGGAGCCGTCTGGCGACTTCG
Organism: Candidatus Hydrogenedentota bacterium; assembly: GCA_963745075.1. Classification (GTDB taxonomy): domain Bacteria; phylum Hydrogenedentota; class Hydrogenedentia; order Hydrogenedentales; family SLHB01; genus JAHDWY01. The sequence goes on from CAVUWV010000008.1 coordinate 62,653, forward strand.
GCAGCAAGGGTATGACCAGCTTTGCATCGTTGAAAAGAGCCGTCTCTTTCGGCGTAAAGATCCGTCCGCACCCCAGGACGATGACGGCCAAGACGAGGATTGCGATTGTAACGCGGAGTTTTCGTCCCATAACATACTCCCTCAGTGGTCCACATCGAGTATGCACCGGAGTGGGGAGTATGTCAACGGGTGCAGAACGAAGAACACAGGCGGGGGCGCCTGTGCCACACTCGCTTGCCCGATACTTCGTCCCTGGTTTTTCATTTCAGGTTTTTGGATAGAGACTGCGGTGGAGATCACAAGACCGACGTGTTTGAGTTAACCGTGTGGCACAGGCGCCCCCACCTGTGTTCTTTGCCTGAGCGCGTGATTGGAATTGCTCCTAACTTGCGCTAGGCTGGACGCCACAACTCGCGAAGGGAGCGCATACCATGAGTTCATTCTTGATCGCACCGATGCTGGTGATGGCGGCGGCGGGCACGCATGTGCCGGTGATTCTCGATACGGATATCGGCGACGACATCGACGATACGTGGGCGCTAAACATGTTGCTGGGATCGCCGGAGGTCAATTTGAAACTCATCGTCACGTCGACCAACGACACGGAACGGAAGACGCGGCTGGTGGCGAAGATCCTCGAAGCGGTGGGCCGGATGGACGTTCCCATCGGCACGGGAGTCAAGCAGAACGATCGCACCATCAATCAGGAAGCCTGGCTCGGCGATTATTCGCTCGACCACTATTCGGGCGTCGTGCACGAGGATGGTATCGGCGAGATGATCAACCTAATCAACCAGTCGCCGGAACCCATCGTGCTGTGCGTCATCGGGCCACAACCCAATATTGCCGCCGCGCTGGAACGGGATCCGTCCATTGCGAAAAAGGCGCGCGTGGTGTCGATGGCGGGCAGCGTGTACATCGGCTACAACGGCAAAGAAAAGCCGAGTCCCGAGTACAACGTCGCGCACGATGTCGCCTCCGCGCGTACGGTGTTTGCCGCCCCGTGGGAGATCACATACGCGTCCCTCGACATCTGCGGCACGTTGCGGTTGCAGGGAGAACGGTATGAGGCGGTCGCATCGTCAGACAACCCGAGGGCTGCAGTGACGATCGCCAACTACGACCAGTGGGCCAACCGCAAGAATTATCCCGCAAATAGCAGCAGCATCCTGTTCGACACGGCGGCGGCGTACCTTACTTTCAGCGAGAAGTTGTGCGACGTCGAGACGATCGATCTGTCCATCGACGACAAGGGCAATACCGTGCCGGACGATGCGAAGGGGCGGCCGGTGCGTTGTGCATTGCGGTGGACCGATCGCGACGCCTTCGAGCAGCTCCTGGTGAAGGCGTTGACCGGGCCGACGGATCGGGATTCGCGGCGGGTCGGGGATCGGGCCAGCAGTTCGCTTACGTCGCCCAAGCGCGAGCGGCTGGAAAATCCGGGGCATTGATTTTGCCGCTTTGCGTGGCTGCAACTCAAGAAAGAACGTGTCCGCTGTCGAAACTCTTTGATAATGTCCCCTGGAAAACTCATTAGAAATGTCCCCATGGTTGCGGCCTTAGAAAGGAGGCTGCGTGGAAGGGGACATTTTGATGAGTCGCAAGGAGCGTACGCGCAAGTCGGTGTTGGATCGTGTGAAGAGTGGTGCGTTGAAGCTGCGTGAGGCGGCGGAGATGCTGGGGTTGAGCTACCGGCAGTGTAAGCGGGTGTATGCGCGGTATCGCCGGGAAGGAGATGTAGGGCTGGTTCACCGGCGGCGCGGGAAGTCGTCTGCGCGGGCCAAGCCCCCGGAAATGCGGGAGAAGGTGCTGGCGCGTTACGAGGAGCGCTACAAGGGCATGGGTCCGACGTTGGCGGCCGAGAAGCTGGCGGAGGAGGGTTTGGTGCTGGACCACGAGACGCTGCGGCGCTGGCTGATTGCGGCGGGGCTTTGGCAACGAGCCCGCAAACGGGGTCCCCATCGAACGCGGCGGCCGCGTAAGGAGCACTTCGGAGAGTTGGTCCAGTTCGACGGCAGTCACCACGCCTGGTTCGGTCCCGACTATCCCCGAGCGTGTCTGATGAATCTGGTGGACGACGCCACGGGGCGTACCTTGGCTACGATGGATGTCCAAGAAACCACCGAGGCTGCCATGCGGACCCTGTGGAAGTGGATTGAGCGTTACGGCGTCCCCAAGGCGCTGTATTGTGACCGCAAGACCGTATATGTCACGGAGCGCGAACCGACGGTGGAAGAGCAGTTGGCGGACGAAGAACCCTTGACCAGCTTCGGAAAAGCCTGTAAAAAGCTGGGAATTCAGATCATTACCGCCTACAGCCCTCAAGCCAAAGGCCGGGTGGAACGCAATCACGGCGTCTATCAAGACCGCCTGTTCCACGAACTGCGCTTACGCCAAATCACCACCATTGAGCAGACCAATGCCTTACTGGAAAACGGCTTCGTCGACCACCTCAACGAAAAGTTTGCCCGTCCCGCACAAAAGACGCATAACCTCCACCGTCGGCTCCCCAAGAACGTCGACCTGCGCGACGTGTTCTGCTTTGAAGAGTACCGTACCGTAGGCAATGACTGGACCGTTCGTCACCAAAACCGCTTTTTCCAAATACACAAAACCAAGAAGCACTTGCCCAAACCGAAGCACAAGGTCCTCGTACGCACTTGGCTCGATGGAAGCATTCACCTCGTGTACAACGGTCACAAACTCGACTATGAACAACTCGACGAACCGCCGTGCAGACCCGCCAAGCCCGCCGCGAAAAAGCCCAAGGCCAGCACCCCCCCATCAAAACCAAAACCCCGCCACGACCACCCATGGCGCAAGCGGCGCGTGGCATGATGGCCAGTGGCATCGGAAAGAACCAATGAGTTTTTCGCTTTGCAGGATTCCGGTTACAAAAAGCCGGGACAGCCACCCCACCCGGGGTGGCTGTCCCGGAACCGTCTATCCACCTGACGGGCGCTCAGGTCGCTCTCCAGCGTTGCCCTATCCTCCCGCCAAGTCCACCTACTGTAGCAGAAAACAAAAAACAGGGGACATTTCTAACGAGTTAACACCGGGGACATTTTAATCGAGCTTTGACAGAAAGAACGTGTCCGCAGATGGCGCAGATTGTCGCAGATGAAAGCAATACGATGAGGTTCCACAGATCACACAGATTTTTACCGATGCAAGAAAAAGGCGAGAGTTGAGGATAGAGTATCACACGCTTCGCGTGACCGTGACTTAATTTAAGAAACGGGTATGGTGCGACTGGTTCAGGGAGGAACCCGCGAGAATCGCGACAGGGATTGGCCCTCTTGACTGTGACTTTGCAGAGTTCCGCCGACAAGCAGAATGCAGTATCGTCGGCGGACCCACCAGGAGCCTACCCGGGCGTCTTGCGACGGCCGGGCACTTGGTATCCGATCCGTAAATTCCTATGTAGCACCGGGCCTCAGATTCGTCGACCGCGGTTGAGGAGTTTTTGGCCTTTGCAGCGATCACTATGAAATACGCAAGAACTGCGGCAGGGTGCGGTAGAGTTGTGCCCGGCGGGCGGACGCGCTAAGCTGGTGGGGCAACCACGGGAGAGCGGCGGCATTCATTCACCTATCGGGAGAGAACGACAATGAATCGGTTGACCCGCATGATGATTCTCGCACTTGCCATTCTGGCCGTATTCTGGGCGCCTGCGGCCCGGGCCGATGTGTCCATCTCGATCACGATTTCGGGGAGTATCGAAGAATTGCTCCCGATTCTGCGGCAGTTGCAGACCATGGGGGTGGGCACGGGGACCTCGGATGAGGATCCGCTCAAGCTGAACGTCCACAGTGTGATGACGGGGGAAGACATGAATCTTCCGGAGGCCGCGTCCGCGCCCTCGGAAGCTGCCGCGCCCGCGCCGGAACCCCAACCCGAACCTCCGACGCTTGGTTTCAAAGAAGCGTCCGCGACCCCTGACACTGCGAAGGCGGGAGAGAGCGTGTTGTTTACGGCAGGGATCAGCGATCCCGACCACGTGGTGGACACGGTGGGGTTGACGGTGGGGGAGATTTCTTTCGATCTGTTCGATAACGGCGCGAATGGGGATCTCAAGGCCATGGACGGGGTCTGGTCGCGGAATTACGAGCTTCCCACGACGCTGGATCCGGGGGACTATGTGGCCATGATCACGGCATACGACGTGAACGGCGCGCCGGTTTTGCGCGGCGAGGCGGAGAACAACCCCGAACCGGTTACGACGGAAGTCTCGTTCAAGGTCGTGAAATAATTGTGCGGCCGTCGCAACAACTGACATAATTCCCCCGACGTTCCGAATTGAGTTGATGCAGGCAGCAGTAGTGGTAGTTCGAGGGACACGGCACTTTTCATAGCCTGCGCAAGATTATCGTTTGGGCCCGGGTGCCGGGCACTGGCCGTGCCCCTCTCTCCATGAAGTACAGGAGGCAGTACCGGAAATGCGTGTCGCACGGTGTCCCGGCTTGCTCCTGGCGATCTGTGCAACCAACCTCTTCGCGTTTCCCATCTACGCCGCCGACGGCAACGAACTCATCGGAATAGGAGCCGTTCAAAGCGGGACCGCGGGCGCAGGGGTGGCCGCGCCCCAGGATTCGACGTGGGCGCTGTTGAATCCCGCATCTATCGTAGCACTCGATAAACGGCTCGACCTGTCCATCGAGTTTCTCGATCTTTTCCGCGGCTCGGAACCGGAAGGGTTGAATATCGCCGTTAACCCGCACGCGTATCACCTCACCGACCACGGTATGATTACCATCCCATCCTTCGGGATGATCTGGCCACTCGAGCACGGCACGCTGGGCTTCGGCCTGTTCGGGGTCCAGGGGAACAACGCCGACTACGATCGACCGCGGACGACGCTGGGCCTTTCCCGGGGCAACGACCGGCGGTCCGAGTGGCAGGTCGCCAAGATTCCCATCTCGTACGGATATCAATTCGACAACGGCTGGGCCGTCGGTGGATCGGTACTTGGCCTAGTGACCGAGTTTCGCACGGACTCGCTTACGTTGAAGCTGCGCCCCACCGAGGGCAACTACGAAAAGGACTGGGCCCTCGGCATCGGTCTGCAACTCAGCCTCTACAAGGAGTGGGACCGTTTCCGTTTTGGAGCTACGTGGACGTCGCGTCAGGCGGTCCAGCAGTATGACGAGTACGAAGACATCATCAAGTGGAACCTCGATCTCCCGCAGAAGGTCCAGGTCGGCGTTGGCTGGAAGGTCACGCCCAAGCTGGAATTGCTTGCCGACTATAAATGGCAGGACTGGTCGAGAATCAACCAGCTCTCCAAGAAGACGATTAGCGGCGGGCTGGGCTGGATCGACCAGAACATTTTCAAGGTCGGTGCGATTTACCAGTACAACGACGTATGGACCTTTCGAGCCGGGTTCTCGCACGGGAACGCGCCCGTCACCGAAGAGTTCGTTTTTGCCAACGCCCTTTCACCGGCCATCGCCGAGGATCACTTCGCGATGGGCTTTTCCCACCGGCTCAACGATCACCACCAAATCCACCTCGCGTGGACCCACACCTTTGCACGAGATTTGACGGACAACGGCCGCGGCGATCTGTTCTCGAAACTGGGGAAGGGCACCAAGATCGAGTACGAGGCGGACGCGTACGTGTTCCAGTACACGTTTATGTTCTGACCATCGATAAGTCCGTCCCGACTCTGGGACGGATTTCGGAGTAGATGGAGTCGAATAGAAGACACCGGGGGCGGCAGGCTATTCGGTGTCTTCGGCTTCGTAGAAGGTGGGATCGATGCGGACGAAGTGGCGCAGCATCAGTTCGGCAACAAGACCGAGGCTTACGGTGAGGGCGGCGGTGGCGCCGAGAATGACGCCGCCGGTGATAAAGATGGTGGCCGAGGTCTGGGCGTGCCCGAAGACTCCTTCCATTACGCCCGCAAGTAATGCGACGGCGGAAACGGCAAACTGCGTCATGCCGAGTTTTCCGAAGAAATGACCGGGTGCATGGCGGTAGCGGCTGAGGAACCACATGGTTAAGACGTCCAGCGCGCCGCGCGAGAAGCGCTCGAAGCCGTACTTGGACTTGCCGTAGCGGCGGCGGTGATGCTCGACGGGGATTTCGGCCACGCGGTAGTTCATGCTGTGGGCCAGCACCGGAATTAGCCGGTGCATCTCGCCGTAAAGTTGGATGTGTTTGACCACGTCGAGCCGCAGCAACTTGAACCCGCAATTCACGTCGTGCAAGGGAACATCGAACAGCCAGGAGACGAAGCCGTTGTAGATCCGCGACGGCACCGTCTTGTGCAGGGGATCGTGGCGCTTGGCTTTCCAGCCGCAGACCACGTCGCACCCTTCCTCTAACTTTTCCAGGAACCGGGGGATTTCCTTGGGGTCGTCCTGCAGGTCGGAGTCCATGGTGAAGACCAGATCGCCATCGGCCCGGGCGAACCCGGCGGCGAGGGCGGCGGACTTCCCGAAGTTGCCGCGCAACCGGATGATCTTGACCGTGTCGAACCGGTCGCGCAGTTCGCACATGACCTCGAAGGACCCGTCCGTGCTGCCGTCGTCGACGAGCAAAATACGGTGGGCGTGGGGCGCGACGTGTTCGGTAATCCCTTCCACCAGGGGCACCAGGGTCTCGCGCTCGTTGTAGACCGGAATGACGAATGTGATGTTCATGGGCGTCCCAACTGCTTGATTCGCCGCATTGTAGCACGGGCGCAGGGCCGGGCCAATCGGGGGGTACTCGTCATTCGTGAGGACCGGGAAGATGCCGGACTCTGGCGTTGTTCCTGTCGAGGAGAATGAAGAGCCAAGCTGGAGCCCGGCGCTCCCAGTGGGGCTGTTCTTAGTACCACTCGGTCCCCAAGGTCGATCGGGGCACCATGGGAAAGCGGCGTACCGTTGAGCGTGCGTTGTGTGTTTGAGTAAATCCGACCCGTGTGGTGGTGTTTTGGTTCCTGGTAACCCGGTACTACCTTCATTTTCATCGGGATTGGTCTAACTAAGCTGCAAGAGGAATCCGCGTGCATCGTTCTCGTGCAACGACGCGTGCCACGGCACGTCTGATCGTTTGTCTCTATGTGCTCGCTTCGTGCCGTGCGCTGGTACCCGGGACTGTGCGCGACGCAGGCCGCAATGGAGGCCGCGCACCAAGATGCCGCGGAAGCGTCCGTCGCGGGGGCCCATTCTTGTTGCTCCCTCGCGAAACCTCCCCAGGACTGGTCCGACAAGTCCCCGGCGCCCAGCGCCCCAAAGGTTCGGTGCGCGTTCTGTGAACTCGCCAAGGGTCTCGTGACGCCGTCGGCCTACGTCACGGTCTATGTCGACACGGAGACCTTGGTCGAGACCACGCCGATTGCCCACGTCCATCGATTCGCGTCCCGCTTGTGGGATCCGAGTCTCGCCCGCGATCCTCCCCTGCCGTACCTCGTCTAAATAGCTGCCGGTTGCCTTGAACTGTGGAGCAAGAGGCGCTCCGCGTCACGCGTCATTCTGAGCGAACGCGAAGAATCCCTTTGTTCCGGGATGGCGTGCCGTGTGAGATTCTTCGCGTTCGCTCAGAATGACGCGACGGATTGTCACGAGCCGGCCGGCTACCTATCACCCCCCAACAGAATCGAGTTCCCCAATTGGTATGGCACAACTGCGCCGCGCCCTCCCCCTGGCGTGGCGCGTGGAGGATGTCTGAATTATGCATCGCAAAGGATTTACGTTAATTGAACTGCTGGTGGTCATCGCCATCATCGGTATTTTGGCGGCCATTTTGTTGCCGGCCTTGGCCCGCGCGCGGGAAGCGGCACGGCGGAGCGCCTGTCAAAACAACCTGAAGCAGATGGGGCTGGTGTTCAAGATGTACGCCGGCGAAAGTGCGAGCGCGAAATTTCCCCCGATCCGCTCGACTTACTGCAACGGTGACCCGGTCTTGTTCGACCAGATGATGAACGTGGCGACGGTCTACCCGGAGTATCTCACGGACTTCAATGTGCTGATCTGCCCGAGCACGCTCGAAAACGGAAACGCGCTCGAACTCTGGGATCAGCGTCCCAACAACAGTCCCGTCGGCATGGCGGACTATATGGAGATGTCGCCGGAGGGCGCCGTCCTCACAGGTGACGGCCGAGTCGAGCCGTGTGAAGTCACCGGCGCGGTGCCGTACTCCTACCTCGGTTGGGCCTTGTCGGAAGACATGATGGATCTCGTGTCCACCATGCCGCTGATGACGGACATCAATGACCACGCCGCGGACTGGGACCTGAGCACGGACGATGCCATCGAGGCCGCGGACAGCGACTGGGAGTTTTCGATGCCTATCAATGGGTACGACGTCGCGCTGCGATTGCGGGAAGGCGTGGAACGGTTCTTTATCACGGACATCAACAACCCGGCGGGTAGCGCGGTCGGCCAGTCGGAACTCCCCGTCATGTGGGACGCCATCGCCATGGGCGCGGCCATGTTCAACCACGTCCCCGGTGGCGCGAACGTCTTGTATCTGGACGGCCACGTGGAGTACCAGGGCTGGAATGGCGGCGAAGGTCGGTTCCCCCTGAACCAGGCCGGCCTGCAATTCCACCGCTCGAACCACATGCTCAACGGGACTTCGATGGGTATGTAGGAATACCCTGGGGGAACCTTTTCTCGGCAGAAAAGGTTCCCCCAGACCCCTTCCAAAAGACTTTTACGTTCGCTTCTCGCAAATGATGCGGCGGGAGATCAGGGTAGTAGCATTAGGATCGCGGGTTTGTCGGGCAGCGGCTGATCGAATCCGCCTTGTACGTAGATCGCGAAATCAAATCCCAGAGCTTTCCAGGCCGCGACGTATTCGGAGCTTTGGTCGACCGAGTTTGGCTTGTCTCGATGCAATCGCGCGTCAACCGCACCGTCCGGAGCCCGGACAATTTCCCACCAAGTCGGGCCCGAATGGATGCCGTTAGTGGCGAGTGGCGCAGGGCGGGCATCGTGCGTCAACCAAAAGACGTTTGGGATACCGGCTTTCATTCGGTCCAAATCAACGACGGTGCAAGTGCCGAGATTGGTCCCAAAACGAATCGCTGCGACAACCGGCAGTTTCTGATTCGGGAGAGAATTGGGCTCAATATGCAAACCCCAGTTCTTCAGGAGGTTCCAGATACGATCTGGCCGTAAAGACGAATTCTCGATCAGATGTTGGTCGCACCCCAACACGGTGGACATTATCAGCAGAAGAGGAAGTTCTCTATCAGGCATCCCTGCATTGTCGCGCAGTACCCTGGCCTTTTGGGTGAGCAGTGCCAGCGCCGAGGCCTCCTTTCCCGCAGCGATGAGCGCCAATTCGTACGCATATTCCTGGTCCGGATTCGGCACGGTCGAACAATAGTCGCGAAGACGTACGAGATATGCGTCAAGCTCAGACTCGGACGGCGGCGGCAATACCGGCCACCCTTTCCGAAAGACATGGAGTCCCAGTCGGAAGTCTTCCGCCGACTCGTAAGGGAATCCGAACTCGAGCGCGAGACGCGCGCTCCAGAGTCTAGTCCGCCGTTCCTCATGCCAAGAGCGTACAAGTGACAACCGTTTCCACGCGCGGTCGAGGCGATTCGCTTGCACATCCTTCCGCAGTTGGACTTCATAGTTGCGAGGGTCGTCCGCATTCGCGGGATACACGCGCAGGAGATTGAGTCCGAGCAGCGCGATGGCGGGTAAAATGCAGATCGTTGCTGGCAGCGTTCGGTATTCTGGTATGTGCGAATTGTCCCCGCGTCCTGCCAATAGTGCGAGGACGATGAGAATCTCTGGGAACGACAATTGCTCGGCCAAGAGCAGCAAGCCCACGAAGGCCACACTTACGAAGAACACCCCGGTCCGAACGCCTCGTTCGCGTTCGCGCCGCGAAACGGCAATGCGTGCTGTCGTACGCGCCGCCAGCCATAGCAGAATCAGCAAGAATGCCGCGTGTATCACTCCCGGTGCGTGCAACTCCGGCAACGTGATCCACCAGTGCTTTGCCCCGATGCCAAGCGCCACGACAAACAGCGGTACCACAAATGCGCCGATGACCGGCACCGCGACGGTCCGGGGTACGCGTGGTTCTCCGAGCCAACCGGCAAACACAACAAACAGGCATACGATCAACGTGAGCGCGTACTCCCAGAACGCCTCCGATGACGCAATCATGGGCGCGACGACAATGCCGGGCGGTGCAAAGTAAAGAAACGATTGGTACGGCAAGGCGTTGATCGCCGAAATAAAAAAATTCACCGCAGCCAGACCGACGAGAATCGTACCGGCCGTCGCCGTGGTGCGCAGGCATGAGGTCACGAATCGCTCGCCCCGGGCGAACTGCACGACGGCCACAAACAGCCCTAAGCCGATGGAATACTGAAGGGGGTGCTCGATCTGCGGATCGAACCAGACGAGGACAATCGCAACCGTTACCGGCCACACCAACTCGAAGGGCGGGCGGTGGTCGCGGTGTTGGATGGCGTCGATAAGGGCGAGGACCACGACCACGGCGCCGGCGGCCGGCAGCAGCGTGACATCCAGAACCGGGATATACACTATCGCGCCGAAGGGCCAGGCAAAGGCCAGCATGAGGATCAGCGCGCGCGCGATGCTGGGGATCTCGCGCATCACTCGACCGGCTCCGCAATGGCCGGTTTTGGCGCCGGGGCGGGCGTCGCCGGGCGGCTCGCCCAGACGAGGAGCCCGTACAACACGGCGACGACGATCAGCAGCACGGCGGCCAGCTTCACCGCCAGGCGGCGTTCCGCGCGCGCCCGTTCGATGGCGTCCATCATGGTCGATTCTCACTCCGCAGTTGGTCGGGTATGAGGCTACCGCTGTGGATGGGCGGAAGTAAACCTCGATGGGTGTGGGGATGAACACGGACCTACACGGACAAGCACGGACTGGTACGGCCGACACGGACCAACGCCAACGACGAGTGGGTATAGGCGGACATGGTCATGGTTTCTCGGTGCAGGTACGCGGCATACTATCGGGCATCATGGGTGGTTCCGCCGAAACAAAGCCGCGAGTTCTGCTGCTGCACAACTTCTTGTCACCGTACCGTATCCCCTTGTTTGCGGAACTCGCGACGCGGTTCGAGTTGGAGGTCTGGATTCTCGGCGACGTTCGTTCTGTCCGGGACTGGCCGGCGGAGGCCAAGGATGCGGGGTTTCGGTATCGCGTCCTGCCGCACGTGACGATTCCCTTGGGCAGCCGGTATAACGTCATCCTGATCAACTACACGCTGCCCGTCGCCTTGGCGCGGCACCACCACGATGCCATCATCTGTTGCGCGTGGGATACGCCGGCGACCTTCTACACCTCGTACCACGCGACGCTGACGGGTACGCCGTTCATCCTGTGGAGCGGCAGCACGGCGGCGGAGGATTCGCGACTGCGACGGATGACGGCGCCGCTGGTGCGGGGACTGGTGCGTCGCGCAAATGCGTGGCTCGCTTACGGCACCCGTGCGAAGGAGTACCTCGCGTCGCTGGGCGCGGATCCGGACCGGACATTCCTCGCGTACAACACGGTGGAGACCACGGACTTCGCGGCGCGGAGCGGCATAAGCTCTGAAGAGCGCGAGGCGTCGCGGGAGCGGTTGGGAATTCAAACGCAACACGTGCTTCTCTATTGTGGGAATCTGCTCGACTTGAAGGGCGTGGGAGACCTGCTCGAAGCCTTCGCCGCATTCGCCCCCGATGCGCCGGACCTTACGCTGCTGTTGGTCGGAAGCGGTCGCGACGAAGCGCGGTACCGTGCGTTTGTGGCGACCGGAGGGTTGTCGGATCGCGTTGTCTTCGCCGGGTTTGCACCGCGCGACGAAATGCCCCGATACTATGCCCTCGGCGACGTGCTCGTCCTACCGTCGCGCAGCGAGATTTGGGGCCTGGTAATTAACGAAGCGCTGGCCTGCGGGGTGCCGGTCATCGCCACGGACGTGTGCGGGGCGACAGCGGATCTCATCGAGGAAGGAGTCAACGGAATCATCGTGCCGGCACGCAATCCCAATGCCCTCTCCCAGGCCTTCGCGCGCTACTTTGCGCCGGAAACGGACCGGGCGGTCATGGCCGAACGCGCCCGCCAATCCATCGAATCCTTCTCCATCGCCCGCACGGCCGACGCCTTTGTCGACGCCGTGTCGGCCGCCCGCGAGCGTACGCAAGCGTGAGCTACGGTAGACAGTACGCCTGGCACACGGCCATCACGGTGGCGACCACCGTGTTGTCCGGCGCCCTGTTCTATGTCCTGCGCATCGTCTTCTACAAGAACCTGACCGCCGAGGAGTATGGACTGTTCTTTTCCGTCTACTCGTTTGCCATGGTGATTCAACCGGCCCTCAGTTTTGGGTTTGACCCTGGACTGGTACCGCAAATCACCCAATACCGGGAGGAAAAGAATCCGGCCGCCATCAAGAACGTCATCAGCGGCGCGCTGATCGTTCAGTTAACGTTTGCCGGGGGTTGCGCGCTCCTGGCCATCGCGGCAGCGCCCTTTGTCGGACGCCAGTTTCCGGATTATCCGGCACTCCCTTTCTTGATCGGTGTCTTGGCCCTTCACGCGCTTGGCATCATCGTCTATAAGGCCGGGCAGCAGTTCTTTCTCGGGATGCAGGCCTTGGTGTGGCGCAATACCGTCGATGCGGTCCGTTCCATCGTGTGCGTGTCTGCAGCGGTGTTGCTGGTTGGGGGTCGTTTCGGCCTGAAAGGCGCCGCGCTGGCGTACTTGATTGCGGTGCTGGCTGCCGCGCTGACCCAGGCGACGGGGCTCTTCGCGGGGTTCTCGGAAATCGCCCGTGCCCCGTTTCAGTGGCGGCGCGACCTGGTCGATACCGCGTTTAGCGCGGGCAAATACCTGTCGCTGGCTTTTGGTGGGATCGCGGTCTTTTCCTCCCTCGACACGACGATGATTACGGTCGTTCGCGGAGACTTGCGCGAAGTCGCGGCCTACCAGATTGCGCTGCCCACGGTGATGATTATATATAGCCTGATGACGGCGGCCGGGCTCACCTTCATGCCCATGGCCCGCATGCTCTGGCTGCGCGAAGAGCGGGAACTGTTGGCGGACGGCATCTCCCGAATCTATGAGGCTGCGTGTGCCCTGGTGATTCCTGCCGGGGTCCTGATGGCCGCTTTCTCCGACGTACTCATGCACCTGCTCTTCGGCAAGGACATACTCAACGCGCCGGAAGCATTCAACGTGCTGGCCGTCGCCGGGGTCTTCTATTTCCTGGGGTATCTGAACCTGCATATTCTAGCCGGAATAGGCCGGGCACGGGCCGCGGCGGCGGTCATCGCCATCGCGTTGGCCCTGGACCTCGTGCTCGATCCCGTGCTGATTCACTTCCTGGGTATTCGAGGCGCCGCGATGGCGAGTTTTATAGGCTATTCCACCGCAACCATTTTGGGGTTCCGAGCGATTCGGGCGGAGATTCCGGTTGTACTTCCCATAAAGACGGCGGTTGTGGCTACGGTTCTGTCCGGCGGGGCGTGGTTGGGTTGTCACCTTTTCCGGTCGACGCGCGTCTTTACAGAGCATGGGACTGTATCCGCCGCGGTGGCGAGCGGGGCGAGCTTTGTGTGTGTTGTCCTGATACTGGAGCTGTCGGGATGTGCGCGGCTGCATGAACTGGCCCGGGTGGTGGCGCCCAGGCGGCGGCTCGGCGATTAGATTTCGCATCATTGATCGTTTTCGCATAATTGTGCTATGTATAATGCAACTATTGCTTGACAGCCTACGAGGAGCAATAGTATTGTGGGGAATGGAACTATAGGAAGCAGGGGTAGGCATTCCACAGAGTATGGTTCGTTCAGAATAGCGCAAGTAACAGAATCCCGGGGATAGGTGTGCCGCGCGGTCTTGTCTCCGATAGCGAATGACATTTAATCAAGTGGATTAGTTCGTACAGGAGCGGGTTTCCCAGGCCATTCCCGAGCGGCCGCCGTGGGGAAACGGGCAACGACCATGGAGTGATTGCGCAATGGGTAAGTTGGGGGTCTCTAAGGCATTCTTAATCGTCACGCTGGTGACTTGTGGCGTTGCCATGACCGCCTGGGGCCAGAGTCGCGGACCGCGACGCAATCCATCGGCTTTTGGGGACGCTCGAAGGGCCGAACGCGGTTGACGCGCCACGGCAATCGACCACGGACGGGGGCTTACCTGAAGTATATCGGGGCACCCGCGGGCGACGCATTTGATATTGGCGCGACGGCGAAAAGTATCACTTCCGCGGATGGGGCCGCGAAATCGTTCGTGCTGGACCACGCGGGCGCATTCGGCGTGGCCAGTCCAAAACTGAACTACGGCACCAGCCGCATCTCGACGGGCCTCGGTCGCACCTACGTACACCTGCAACAGACCTATGATGGATTGCCGGTGTTCGGCAGCGGCGTCACCGTGCAAATGAACGGTGAAGGAAACGTGGAATGCGTGATGAGTGACATCATGCGGTATTCCGACGGCCTGTACAGCGGTTCGCTGGAATTGATCCCGGATCTCTCGCCTGGGGAAGCGAAGGTCGCGGCAATCGCTGCGCTTCAGGCGGACTATCCCGACCTTACGTTCAGCGCGACCGATCCGGAATTGAAGATCTACGAACCGGACGTCATCGGCGACGTAGGCACGACCAAGCTGGTATGGGATCTGGTGGTAAAAAGCGCTTACGACACTTCAGAAGAAGAGCCGGTTAAGGAACAGATGCTCGTTGACGCACACGGTGGCGGGATCGTGCTGCATTACACGCTAATTGAAGGTGCCAAGTCTCGCCAAGTCTATGACGCCGAAAATACACCCGCCGACCCCGGAATCCTGAAACGCGTCGAAGGCGGTCCCGTTTCTGATATAGCGGACGTGAACGTGGTCTATGAATACGCTGGGGACACCTACGACTTTTATTTGGACCAGCATAATCGAGATAGTCTCAACAATGCAGGGCTAACAATCCAAGCGGTTGTACGGTACTGCGACTCGCTCCTTTTTTGTCCTATGTATAACGCTTTCTGGGACGGTTTACGGGTTCATTTTGGAGACAGCTATACCGCCGATGACGTGGTCGCCCACGAACTTACCCACGGCGTGACTCAATACGAGTCGGACCTCATTTACTATTCCGAATCGGGAGCCATTAATGAGTCCTTCTCGGATATTTGGGGTGAATTCGTCGATCTTACGAACGGTGCGGGTGACGATTCGGCGGGCGTGCGATGGTTGCATGGGGAAGACTTGCCCGGCGGGGCCAATCGCAACATGAAAAATCCCCCCGCAAAGGGCGATCCGGAAAGATACCTGGGTACGTTCTGGTATTTCGGCATTGAGGATAACGCAGGTGTTCATATCAATTCCGGGGTCGGCAACAAGTTGTGCTATCTGCTGACGGACGGCGATACGTTCAATGGCTTTACCGTGGGCGGCATGACGCTTCCGGTGGTGGCGGATCTGTTCTACGAGTGCCAAACGAACCTGTTGAACGCCGGCAGCGATTATCCGGATTTGGCAAACGCGCTCCTTCAAGCGGGCGTGAATCTGGGGTTGTCCAGCACGGACATCGAGAACATTGCGAACGCGCTCTATGCGACGGAGATCATTACGGAACGTGGTCCCTTCCTACGGGATTTCCGGGCCACCGGAATGAGTCAATCCGGGCAGGTTGCCCTTACGTGGCAGAATCCGGAAGGACCCACCGACTTCACGGGCGTCGATCTGGTGCGTCGAACGGACCGCTTCCCCGACCCGGCCGTTCCGCTGGACGGCACCGTCGTCCATAGCATCACGGGCGGCGAAGAGAGTTACGTGGACGGATCCTTCACAGCGGGTACGCAGTTGTTCTACGCGTTGTACCCGCGCGCGGGTTCGTTCCCCAAAAACGAAGTTCAGCTTGCCCGCGTCATCGTGGGACAGGATGTGGACTTCCTGAGCGAATCGTTTACGAACGGCACCGATCTCTCAGGCCATCAAATCACCTTTGTTCCGGTGGCCAACCTCGAGGAGGCCGCCAATTCGGGTGCGCCGGATTCCTACGTGAACCACACGAACTACACAGCCAGTGTGAGCGACGGATCGGGCGCCAAGGTCGCGCCACAGTTTGATGGAACCCTGCCGGTTAAGCAAGAGAACATCTTCACGATTCCGCTCTCCGACGAGGGTTCGATTACGCTGTATCCTGCGGTGCCGTTCCCATTCTTTGGTGAGTTTTACAACAAGCTGTACCTGTCGGCGAACGGTTTCCTTTCGCCGGCGGCGCCGAACATCTATACCGATCCTCTGGACGCGGTGCCATCTCTGGAGAACCACTTCGCGAAGCGAAGGATATCGTTCCTGTTCGGCGATTTGGACCCGGGTAGTGGCGGCTTGATATGGGGTCGTTCGTTGGACGATCGGCTCGTTATCACCTTCGAGGATGTGCCCTCGTTCTCCGACGTTGCGGTGCCGGGCACTTTGTCGAAGAACACCGTTCAAATCGAATTGTTCTACAGCGGGGAAATCCGGTGCACCTACCTCGACCTGAGCGTGAAGCGGGCGGTGGTTGGATTGTCGGACGGGCGCGGCGTGCCGCTGGATCCCGCGGACATCATCGGAAACAATCTCCCGGCCAATGTAGTGGAAACGGACTTCACGGGTATGACGAGTCCGGTGGACCTGGAATTGCTGCCAATTTCGATCCAATTTGGGACGATTGGGACTACGCTGGGATTTACGGCGGAGGCCGTGTCGAATATCGGTCCGGTCACGTATTCATTGAGCGGACCACCTGTCGGCGCGCAAATTGACCCATCAACGGGCGAGTTTACGTGGGATACGACCGGCTACAGTCCCGCGGTCTACAGTTTCCTCGTATGCGCGACGGCGAATGCCGTCGACGCCTGCCAGGTGGTGAATGTGCTCCTGTCGGATTCGTTCGAGAAACCGATTGCGAGCAACGTGGTTGTCACACCAGCCGAGCCGCGTTCGTCCGATCCGCTGTCGTTGACCTATAGCTTCTCACATCCGTCGGCGCCGGAAGGTTCGACGGTGATCTTGTGGTTCCGGAACAATACGGTGATCCCGGCGTTTAACAATATGACGACGGTGTATCCGGCGGCAACGTCCGTGGGCGAGTCCTGGTACGCCATAATACTTCCGACCACCGCCAGGATTGGGTACGATTACTATGGAACGGCGATCTATCTGCGTGGCGATCCGACCCAGTCCAATATCGTCACCATCCAGCCCGACTTGAAGACCGACGCCAACAAGGACGGCCAAGTGAACAGCGCCGACTTGCAGGTCGTGGTCGGATCGGTATTAGGCATCCAGCCCCAAGGAATCGACGGCGACGTGAACAGCGATGGCAGCACGGACGTATCCGACGTGCAGGTTATCGTGAACACGATCCTGAAGGGCGGCAACTGACGCCTAACGCATAAGCGAAGAAAAAGCCCCTCACACGGGATCGCGTGAGGGGCTTTTTTGATCGGACCGATCGGCCGGATCAGTCCGAACCGTCCGATCGAATGTCTTACTCTTGAACCGGTTCCAGCGACGCCGTGTCGCCGTCCATGGTGTAGGGGAAACGCCGCACGTTGTCGCCGTCCTTGTTGCTGATGTAGAGGCGCGACTCGGAGGGTTGCCGGCCGTGGCCGTCCGCCCAGAAGGCGTAGAAATCAGGGTTCGCATTCAACGGCCGCCGACAATAGGTTTGATTGAACGCACTGTTGTTCGTCAGTTGCCGTTCCCTGGTCCAGGTTACACCCTGGTCCTTGCTGATCCACATGGCGATCTCGCCGCCGGGGTTGAACGGTTGCGGCCCCGTCTCCGTGGGGCCGAATACCCGCCACGTACCGTCCGGCTCGATATGGATGCTGCCGGTATCGTAGTTGTTGTCGGAATCCGTAATCGTGTGGAACTCCCACGTGTCACCGGTCCAATGGGCGACGCGCCATTCCCGCGGGGCGTATTCGGGCCCCGGCATCCAGGACTTCGCGGTGACGTGAAGAATCACCGGGTGGCCGTCCGCGTCATAGTTCACGTCCTTCATGTAGGCCAATAACCCCTCCGACTGATAGTCCCGCACCAAGGCCGGATTCGCGGGATCGCGCAAGGGTGCTTCCAACACCTGCCCATCGACGGTTCGCCACGTGCCGCCCATATCCGGCGTTTCGGCGTAGTAGAGGTTGGTGCGCCAATTCAGTCCGTGACGCGTGGCGTCGCCGTGATAGGCCTTTGGATGGTAGTTGAATGCCGTGCCCACCGTACCGTCCTCTTTCGGCCAGCTCACCTGGTAGTGCCCCTCATCGATGAGCGCGAGCAGGGACCGGTCCGACCATTCGCGGCCGTCTTTGCTCGTCTGCCAGTAGAGGGCGCGCCCGCCGTCGTAGCTGGTGTGGAGAAAGAGAAAGCCCTTCCCTTTCAAATGCCACGGTTGCGGGTACGAGAAGTTGGTTTCCAGCACAATCTCAAAATCGTCGATATTGTAGGGATTACGGCTCGTGAAAATGTACGAAGGCCGCGACTTGCCGTGGGAACTGGCGAAGACCCAGATGTACCCGTCGTCGTCAATGGATATCACCGGGTTGTCGTGGGCATCCGACGTCTTCTTGTCGATCAGAATTGTCGGCCGCGGCACGGTGCCGGTCTTGTGGTCGTAGTACGAGACCATTTCGAGCAGCGCGTCCTGCCCCTCCTTGGTGCCGCCATAGACGAAGAAGGTCTTGTCCACTTCCGGCGCGTAAATCGCCATGGGGATATGCTTGGCGCAGTACGTTCCCAAGCCGCCGCTGTATTTGTAAACGTATTCGTCGTTCGTCTTCTGGTTGTAATACCAAATGCCCCGGTAGCCGGTGTCTTTCGCGTAGTCCTGGGCGCGAGCCGTAACGGTACCGGTCACAATCGCTGACGCCAACAAAATCCGCGAAACCCAAATCTTGTACTTCATCGACAACTCCTGTGTTTACCGTTCGGCGATGGGTTTGACGGGCCGGACGGCCGGGCCGACGTACCTGCTGAGGGGCCGGTAGATGCGGTTGTTGGCGGCCTGTTCCATGAAGTGGGCGCACCAGCCTGTCACGCGCGACGCAACGAATAGCGGCGTGTACAGGTCCAAGGGCAGCCCCAGGATGTAATACGTCAAGCCGCAGGGGTAATCCACGTTGGGGTAGATTTTCTTGTCGTTGACCATCGGATCCTTGATGGCGTCGTAGATGGCCATGAGTTCCTGCTGCCCTTTGCTTTCGGCCAGCTTTCGGAGTTCCCGCTCCAAAATACGCGCACGGTGATCACCGTGTTTGTACACCCGGTGCCCGAATCCCATGACCTTCTGTTTCTTTGCCAAGGCTTCCTTGATCCAGGCGGCGGCCTCATCCGCGGTCTTGAACTGCCGGAGCATTTCCATGGCAGCCTCGTTGGCGCCGCCGTGAAGGGGGCCTTTGAGTGCGCCAATGGCCCCGACGATCGCCGACACGAGGTCGGACATGGTCGAGCAGATCACACGGTTGGTAAAGGTGCTGGCGTTGAACTCGTGCTCCGCGTAGAGCACCAGCGTAAGGTCGAGCAGGTGGGCCGACAAGTCATCCGGCGCTTCGCCGTGGGATTGATAAAGAATCTGCGCCGCGTGGGAGAGTCCCGGTTTTGCCTCGACCGGTTCTTTACCATTGAGGAGCCGGTACCGCGCCGCGATGATGCTGGCGATCTGGGCCGTGAGCCAGATGGAGCGCGTGCGGTAGTCCGCAGGGTCCGAAACGGGGTCGAAGTGACCGGTCATGGAGACGCCGGTCCGAAGCACGTCCATCATCGGGATCCCCTTCGGAATCAGCCGAACGGCATCGACCACTTGGGAGGGCAACGCCCGGTACTGGAAGAGGGCTTCCTTGAAGGCCTTCAATTGCGATTCATTCGGAAGATCTTCATGGAGTAGAAGATAGGCCGTCTCCTCGAAGGTGGTGTTCTCCGCGAGGTCTTCGATGGCGTATCCCCGGTACAGCAAGACGCCCTGGTCCACACAGGCGATGGTCGTTTCGCCGGCGACCACGCCCTCGAGCCCAGGCCGAATCGTCGATTCCGTCATGGCAAACATCCCTCCTTCTCACCTTGTCACCCGCACAGCGTTGTGCCGTGCGCATTCGAGGGCCTGTGAACGAACCGGCAGGGGTTCGTCAAACCCGGTAGTTCAGCAAGTGATAGAGTTCGTCGCGGGTCTGCATTTTGTCGAGCAGGGCGTGCTGGCTGCCTTCGTTGTGCAAGACGCGGAGCGCAGATTCCATGGCGCGGGCCACGATTCGCTGGAGCGTGACCGGGAAGATCACGATGTTGTAGCCGAGTTCCGCAAACCGGTCGACCGGCAAATAGGGGGTCTTGCCGAATTCGGTCATATTGGCCAAAAGAATGGTGTCCACATCCTGGGCGAAACGCGCCAACTCCTCGACGCTTTCCAACGCCTCGGGGAAAATGGCGTCGGCCCCGGCTTCGAGATAGGCGTGAGCCCGCTGCACGGCGTCGTCGTAGTCAGTCACGCCGCGCGCGTCGGTCCGCGCAATTAAAAGAAAATCCTCGCTGGACTTGGCCTCCGCCGCGGCCGCGATCTTCTCGCAAAACTCCTCGGCCGGCACCAGCCGCTTGCCTTCCAGGTGCCCGCACCGCTTGGGGAACTCCTGATCCTCCAAGTGGATACCGCTGACCCCGGCGGCTTCGAGTTCCCGCACCGTTCGTGCGGCATTTTCGGGACCGCCGTAGCCCGTGTCCGCGTCCGCGATGATGGGGAGCGTAGTTACCGACGCGATGTGTTTGCAGTGCTCGACAGATTCCGGCAGCGTCATGAGGCCCACATCGGGGACGCCACCCACGCTGTTCGACAGCACCGCGCCCGACACGTAGATGGCCTCGAAACCTTCGCGCTCGATGAGGCGGCCGCTCAGAGCATTGATCGCGCCCGGCATAGCGACTGTGTGGTCCGCCAACAGGGACCGCAGCCGGTCGGATCGCGTTGCAGAGTCTGGTCCCATAGATCATCCTCGGAAATGCGCCACGGAATCCACGCGCTGTCCAACACAAGCTGTTCTTGGCCGGGACAGTGCAATAATAGAACCACCATGCAGCTTGACACCCCGGCGCGGGACCTGTCAAGCGGGGGCTGATATCCCGAACCTGATGGACTCTATCGACCCGATGGACGTAAGAAGTCCGGCAGTCCGGGTTGCTCGATTACTGAGGATCAGAGTGGTCGACGGATCCGCGTTCCAAGGCGTCGATGATGGCGAGGTACCGTCGCTCGTTGGAGAAGATGGCGAAACCGAAGAGGACTACGACGACGGTCACGGCAAGACAGAGCAAGAAGACGACAGGGAGCATCATCGCCATCAGTTCCAGGGTCGAGCGTTCGAGCCCGCCCGTCTTGAGCAGGTCGGCGACGTACATCGGATTCGCCAGGAATGGGACCCGGAAGAACAGGGTCGCGGCGAGCGCCAATAGTACGAGCAGGAGTGCCGCCCCAACGAGGTTCCAGGACCGGGCGAGCCGCCGGCGTCGCTGCAGGAATCGGCGATCGGATTCGTTCATTTCAACGTCTCCCACAGTGTGTTGCTATTCGCCCATCACCTTGATAATCAACCGCTTACGTCGTTGCCCGTCGAACTCGGCGTAGTAGACTTGTTGCCACGGGCCCAAGTCGAGTTTGCCGTCGGTAATAGGCACGATGACCTCGTGATGGATGATGAGGCTTTTGAGGTGGGAGTCGCCGTTGGTCTCGCCGGTCTGGTGGTGGCGGTAGTCTTGCCGGAAAGGCGCAAGTCCTTCCAGCCACTCGTCGATATCGGCGATGAGGCCGGATTCCGCGTCGTTGACGTAGACCCCGGCGGTGATGTGCATGGCGCTCACGAGGACCATGCCTTCCCGAACGCCGCTCTTTCGCACGATCTGCTCAACGTCGTCGGTGATGTTGATGTATTCCCGGTGTTTTTTTGTGTTGAACCACATGTATTCGGTTGCGAATTTCACGACTCGTCCCCTCTCCTGGTCTCTGGTATGATGTGGCCGTGCGGGAGCACGCGCACCAAGGGTTTAAGTATACTGTTCGCAGCAAGAAACGAACAGCCCAGGCCGACCGGGCGGCGTGATCCGGAAACCGCACAGCGGAAACGATGCGCGGCGTATTCTTGTGTGAAACGCCGGGCCACTTTGTCGAGTCATTAGTCTTGCGGGGTTTTTGACCGACTGCAACCGTAATTCAGGTGAGAATGCAGCATCATCGTGGTATTTGGCTCTTTACGGGCGTTTTCGTATTGATTGCCGCCATCATTCTGGCGGTGCGCGATGCGCGAGCCCCCGCTCGCACACCGGTCGTAAATACCCCGGTCAAGACGGTTGCGTCTCATTTGAGCGAACCCCAGATCCAGATGCTGGTTACGACGATGAAGGCGTGCCTCGAGAACGATCCGCAGGCGCGGCGGGCAAACACGCGGTCGCTCGTCGACGGGGTAGCGGCGCTCGCGGCGGACGGGGTGTACGAGAGCGCGGACACGTACTACGCGTTGGGTGTGCTGCGCACGGCGCAGTTGGATTTCGACAGCGCGGAAGCGGCGTATCGCAAAGCCATCGAACTGCGGCCGGATTGGAATTGGGCGTACAACGGGTTGGGGATTCTGAAACATACGCAAGGCAAGTACGCCGAAGCGGAAACGGCCTTTCGCAAGGCGATCGAGCTGGACCCTGACTGGAGCCGCGCCCACAACGATCTTGCGATTCTGTTGCGCTTGACCGGACGTCTCCAGGAAGCGGAAGTGGAGGCGCAGCGCGCGTTGGAACTGAACCCGAACGCGGTGGCCACGCACAACAACTACGGCAACTTATTGGTGGCGCTCAAGCGGTATGCGGAGGCGGAAACCGAATATCACATCGCCATCGACCAAGAACCGGATCATCCGGCGCCGTATTACAACCTCGCGTGCCTGGCCAGTCTGAAGGGGGACACGGAAAGCGTGGTCCCGCTGCTTTTGTGCGCCATCGAGTTCGATGCATCGTACCGCGACGAAGCCCGGTACGACGACGACTTCGATCCGGTCCGAAACGATCCCACCTTCCAATTGTTGTTGCAGGCTCCCGAGGGTGAGCCGAAGACCCGCCTGCCGGAATAGCCCGGATTTCGCCATCCAGATTTCCCCGCCGCGGCCCGAGCTGTGATACAGTTGGCCGACTATTTGGAGCGGACGAAGGGGGCGAGAATATGCCGTACTATCGCGACATTGGAGAATTGGCGGAACAGGTTTCGCTCTGGGCGGATTTGCGCCGGGAACAGGGGGCCGAACCGGAGGTGGTGCTGCGCCGCGTTCGGGCGGAATTGACGCGGGCCGCGCGGGACTTGGAACGAATGCAGCCGGGCGACGCGTCGCGCGCGAACGAGCCCGATGACCCGCGGGGCATTCGCGCATTGCGGCCGAAGGGGCCGCGGCGGTTGTGGGAACGGTTGCCGTCTAAGGGTTTTCGAAAGCAGGTGCTGGGCGCATGGTTGGGCCGGGCGGCGGGTTGCACGCTCGGGGTGCCGGTAGAATCGTGGTCCGTGGAAGATATGGCCGCGCTCGCGGAGCTGGGCGGGCAGAAGTTTCCGCCGACGGATTACTGGGCCGTGCATCCGCAGGCGGGCCGGGCCCATTACGGCACGAACACCATGGGCGACTATTTGCGCGGTCGTATCCGGATGGTTCCGGTCGATGACGACTTGGGGTACACGCTTCTTGGGTTGCTGATTCTGGAACGGTTCGGTCCGCGTTTCACGACTGCTGACGTAGGCCAGGCCTGGCGAAGGCATTTGCCTATCGCATGCACGGCGGAAGATGTGGCGCTCCGCAATCTGAAAGCGGGGGTGCGCGCCGTGCGTGCGGCGGAACGGCGGAACCCCTATCAGGAATGGATCGGTGCGGATATTCGCAGTGATCCGTGGGGATACGTCGCGGCCGGTTGGCCGGAAAAGGCGGCGGAACTCGCCTATCGCGACGCGTACCTGTCGCACCGGAAAAACGGGATCTACGGAGCGATGTTCTTTGCCGCGGCAATCGCAGCGGCTTTCGTGGTGGACGAACCTCTGGACGCGCTCCGCATCGGGCTGACCGAAATTCCGCGGAACTGCCGGCTCGCTGCGGATATTCGTTGGGCGTTGCGACGCGCCCCTGCATTGCGTGGATGGAAGGACGCGCACGACCTTGTCGCGAAGCGATTCAAGAGGATGCACCACGTCCACACGAACAACAACGCGTGTTTGACCGTGTTCGGTCTGGCGTTGGGAGGAGGGGACTTCACGCGGACGATTGGCTATACCGTTGCGATGGGTTTCGATAACGATTGCACGGCAGCGACGGCCGGTTCGATCCTTGGCGCTATTGTTGGAACGGAAGGCATTCCGGAACACTGGTGGAAACCGTTCCGGAACCGGACGGTTACGTATTTGAAGCATTGCCCGCCGATGAAGAACACGGCGATCGCGCGGCGGTTCGAGGTGCAGGCCGAGCGGGTTTGGGAAGAGAGTGTGGGCTGAGGTGAACCTTCGATTACGAGCACGAGTGCGAAGTCGTGGGCATGGGAATCGTTTTGAGTCATTGCCGGAGGGAAAGAATGGATCGAGATTTGTTTGTTGCGGTGGACCAATACATCGACCAACTGTTCGTGCCGGAAGACGCGGCGCTGGAAGCGGCACGGAAATCTGCGGTGGACGCGGGGCTGCCGGAGATCCAGGTGTCGCGTGGTCAAGGCAAGTTGTTGTACCTGCTGGCGCGGTTGTGCGGCGCGCGGCGCATTCTGGAACTGGGCACGCTGGGCGGATACAGCGCGATTTGGCTCGGCCGCGCCTTACCGCCGGACGGGCGAATGATCTCGTTGGAACTGGATCCCCACCACGCAGACGTGGCCCGCGCGAGCATTGCCCGGGCGGGTCTGGATGATCGCGTCGAGGTGTTGGTCGGTCGGGCGCTGGATTCGTTGAAGCAATTGAAGGAGCGCGGCGTGGAACCCTTCGACATGGTCTTCATCGATGCCGACAAGGTGAGTTACCCGGCCTATCTGGAGCGAACGTTACCCTTGATTCGCCCCGGCGGATTGCTCGCCGCCGACAACGTCGTTCGCGCCGGAAAGGTGCTGGACCCGGACAGCGACGACGAATCCGTTCGCGGTGCGGCAACGTTTAACGCCGCACTCGCCGCCGAACCTCGCGTCGAGGCGATCGTACTTCAACAGGTCGGCGCGAAGGGACACGATGGGTTGGCCATCGCAGTCGTGAAGAAATAGCAGACACTTTCATTCTGGCCCGAGGCGCGAACCGGAATTCAGAAGGCGTCGCACTGGTGGCTCATGGGTTCCCAGGTCAGGATATTGGCGTGTTTGGCGTGTTTGACGAGGATCAGTTTGTCTCCCTCGCCGAGTTGCACGTAGTCCGGGCACGTGTCGTGGGCCAGCATCGCGGGGCCCCGGGTGATCAATACGCGAATGGTCACGTTGTCCGGCACGACGAGGTGACTGGTAAGTTCGGTGGTGTTTTTGAACGCGATGCCCAGCCCGGCGTGGAAGATGCCGCGGGTGATCTGGTTGTAGTAGGCGGTGCTTCCAAAAGGGGTGCTGACGACCACGCCGTCGCCGATGATCTCCGCGCCGTCCGCGAAGCCTTCGTCGTTAATCCAGACTTTCAGACGCACCGCCGAGTTGATGTTGCCCATGTGGACGTTGAACTCATTCATGGCGGTCAGGGTGTGTTCGGGTCGGTCCTGGTTGTCGCGGTACACTTGGCACTCGATCTTGATGAAGGCAATGCGATTGAGGTCGTCGTTGGCCAGCCGTTCGATCACCTTTTCGGGGGGATGGGCGATGCAGCGCTTTCCCCGGCGGCTGTTGCGGATGGGCACTTTCGGGATTTCCGGCCAATTCAGTTCGGCCGACAGCAGGGTGCCGTCGCCGCCGTAACAGACCACAAGTTCCGGATCGCGGTCCACGAGTTCGAACTGTGGATAGCGGGCGAGGATCGGATTCAGCTTTTCCGCTTCAGCGCCAAAGAGAAGAGTCTTCATGAGACGTTTGTAGTCCTAACGTGGGTTCCTGTGATGACTTACCAAACCCACGGCTTGCCCAAATTCGAATCTCGAAACAAATCTCAGTGATTTAAATCCGAATAACCGAAACAGCGAAGTGGAATTCCTCTTTAAGGCGCTACGTGTTTATACCTGCCGACGCGAGCAAGCAGGGATTTCTTCGCTGTGTTTCAATCATTTGGATTTCGGGTTTCAATTTCAACGCGCGACCCTAGTTCGTACCGAACACTTCGCTCTCACTACCGCAAAATCGGTTTTTCAGGGTTTCTATATGCGCCTGAGGATCGCACTTATAGAATGCGCGATGCAAATCGGCGGGAGAGGATGTAGGTCAAGGCGACCAGCACCATCAGAAACACGCTGTAGGCGAAGGCGGCGCCGATGCCCGAACCGCGCCAGGCGATGTTGATCTGCACGGCGATGGGGAGGTTGGCCGGAACCCACAGCAGAATGGACGCGACGAATTCGCCCAGGCTCAGGGCGAAGACCAATGCGGCGCCGGCGGCGAGGGACGGCGCGAGCAGGGGCACGACGATTCGCCGGAAACAGAAGGCCCGGGAGGCGCCGAGCGTCCGGGCGGCTTCGATGAGGGTTGCGTCGAAGGGCTCGATGGCGGCGGTGGCCATGCGGGTGAGCAAGGGAATGTTGCGCACGAAGTAGGCAAGGGGCAAGAGCCAGACGGTGCCGACGAGGGGGAGCCAGCGGTCGTTGAAGGCGACGATCAGGTTGATGGCGATGACCGTGCCGGGTAGGGCCCAGGGGATCATTACGAGCACGTTGAGCAAGCGACCGCCCGGGCGTTTGCGGGCGATGAGGTAGGCCGATGGCATGGCGATGACGAGGGTGGTCACGGCGGCCACGGCGCTCATCCACAGGCTGTTCCGAATGGGCCAGAACGCGTTGGGGTCGCGGAAAATGGTCAGGTAGTTGTCGAAGGTAAAGGCGGTGGGAAAGACTTGTGTGTACCATTCCCGGTGGTTGACGAAAGATAACCAGATGATGGTGATGTGGGGGATCAGGAGCACCATCAGAACCGCACCCGATACCACGCCCGCCAATATCCGGCCGCGCCGGGATCGCACCCGAACGCGGACGCCTTTGGATGCGCCCCCTCCAGCAGCGCGGCGTGCGCGGAAAATCACGACGCCCAACAGCGACACCGCGGCCAGGACTACGGTCAGCGTCATGGCGGTTGCGTCGTTGTGTTGCGTCTGCTCTTCGTAGATGCGAACGCTGAGCATAGGATAGTCGTTCCCAAAAATAAGCGGCGCGCTGAACGACGCGCCGGAAGACATGAAGGTCAGCAAGGCCGCGCCGCGCAGGGCCGGCATGAGCTGGGGCAACGTTACCTGCATGAAGACCCGGAGGCGTTTCGCACCCAGCGTGCGGGCCGCTTCGATCTGGGCCACGTCCAACGATTCCATGGCGGCGGATACCATGGCGTAGAAGAAGACGTAGAACGAATAGGTGTGGATGAGCAGGATGGCCGAGGGACCTTGCAAGAAGGCATTTTCGATACCAAAGGTCTGTGCCAGAAAACGGGGGACGAATCCGTCGCGCCCGACGATGTAGTAAAAGGCGACGGTGCCCACGAGCGGCGGCAGGGTGAAGGGCAGATAGGCCAGGGCCGCCATCAGGCCACGTCCGGGGAATGCGTAGCGGGTTACGAAGAAGGCCATGGCCGTGCCGATGGTGCCGGAGGTAGCCACCGACAGGAACGCGATGAAGACCGTGTTGCGGACGGCGGTCCAGCCGGCATTGTCGCGCAGCGCGTCCCATTGCCACGATGTCAGGGTTTCCGCAAGCAGGCGAACGGTGGGATAAGCGATGGTCAGGCCCAGGACGACCGCACACGCACCGAGCAAGACGCGGTCCAGGGATCGCTGATCGGAAAGGCGGGTCGAGGCGGACCGGCGTCTCAACGCTCGGCAGACGCCTCGGCGGAGAGATCGTGCTGCACGAACTCGGAAATGGCGTCGCGGTCCTCTTCGGCCATCTTGGTATACAGGATGGCGACCTTGAAGTGGTCGTCGCCCATCTCATGGGGTTCGCATCGCACGACGATGCCTTCGCATTCGATGCGCCGTTGGTGCGGTTTTGGTAATTCCAGCGCAATGCTCATGCGCGTCATGAGCGGGACGGGCTTGACCGTATGGCACAACACGCCGTTGGCGCTGATGTTGTCGATATGATTCAGAACCCCCGGGCCGCTGTCGTCAACGATCGCCGGGAACCCTCGTCGGCTCCGCGCGTACCGCCGCCGTTCATCGCCTGTATACCGCATGCCTTTCCCTCCGCAGCCGTACCGCAGCCCCAGATTCCTTGCCACCACCCGTCATACTAGCGCAGAACGGGCGAGATTGCAATGGCACGAGATAGCATAAGGAATTGTAAGTGCATGTTGACGCGGTTCGGCGGTTTACAGGCCCAACAGGGCCTGCAAGGACTCAAGTCCCAGGCCACTGCGCTGCACTTCATCCGTTAGAGTCCAGTCTTCGGTAGGAAATGTGTATATCCGGTCTTCGGGAGCTCGGGTGATAAGCGACCGGCCGTCGGCGGAGAATGTCATCAGCCCAATGCAATCGTTGAGGGACAGGAGCGGCCGGCCGTCTTCGACTGCAAATACCACAGCATGGCCTCGGCTCTTTCCAACGAACCGTCGTCCGTCAGGATGCACCGCGATCTGCGATACGTCATATCGTTGTACACGGTAAACTTCGCGATGTGTTTCCATATCCCACAGCACGGGTTCACGCGAATTCCCCAACACCAGCAGGTAGGAACTGTTGGGTACGGCGATAACACGATACGGCCACCCGATAGCCTTGATATGGTATGGCTTGAGCGAGCCGTCGTTCGAATCAAAGAAATGCACACATATCTCA
This sequence comes from Candidatus Hydrogenedentota bacterium, assembly GCA_963745075.1. Lineage (GTDB taxonomy): Bacteria > Hydrogenedentota > Hydrogenedentia > Hydrogenedentales > SLHB01 > JAHDWY01. The sequence continues at coordinate 91,525 of CAVUWV010000008.1, forward strand.
TCCGTACCATACCGGCCCCAGGAACCGCTCATGATTTCCTGTCCGTCCGGTGTGAACGCAACAAGCGATTTCCTGCGGACCGCGTCGTCAAGTTCAAGTTCAGTCTGACCGGTGGTCGCGTCGACAATACGCGTCGGGTTGGTGCCGCTGTTAACCGGCGAATCTTCCCCAAAGCCTATCGCCACACGCGACCCGTCCGGCGAACATCCCACGGAAAAGACCGGTTCCCGGTCGTCGGCGGATACGGTCCATAGCAGTGTCTCATCTTCAATTCGCCAGGCCTTGGCGGTACATTCGACCGACGTCGTATAAAGTGTCTTGCTGTCCGGACTGAATGCCAACGCGGTAACTACCCCCTCATGGGCGTTCCACTCGTGGAGCAATTCGAACGATGGTACGGACCAAAGGCGCACCTGTCCGGTATCGTCCCCTCGGGCGAGCAACGTGACGGCGTCGTCGTACGCATAGGGGAGGTTGGGCCACGTATTCTGGTTGACGTGATCCTCGCCACTGATGACCGGATCGTATGGGAAGGGGGTAATCACGCGCCCACGATCGGCTGCCACGTCCCAGAACTTCAAGGTGGACTCGCTACCGTAGGTGACTGCACAACGGCCGTTGGGACTGAATGACAACGATTCAATGTTTCCCGCGTCGGTGAGCTCGGATCTGATTTGATGGCCGGAGGTCGCGTCGCAAAGTATCATTTTGTTCAAGCTGGCGACTGCGCAATAGTGGGCATCCGGCGAAACCGCGAGATCGCGGATTCCGTACCAATCGAACGGTACTTGTTTCACCCGTTCCACGGGGTCGAGCCCCCAGACTTCCATGATTCCCTGGTCGGTAATTGCGACGACGCGTTCGGCGTCCGCGGCCAGCTTCGCGTAACCCCACAGGCATGGGGTCACGGTCGTTGTCTCGCCGGACTCCGTGTCCAAAACACGGACCTGGTCATCAACGTAGACGAGCCTGCGATTGTCCTTGAGAAATCCCAGTACGGAACCGTTCGGCACCAGGTGCTGGCTGGACCAGTGCGAGAGATCGTAGTTCAGTTTTGTGACGGGGGTCAGATCGAAGCGACGCAATTCCTTACCAGTGGTTGCTTGCCAAAGCACCATCGTGCGCGCGTGCTTATCCGGTCCGAACCGAAGTCCGGCGGCAATTTCGTTGTCTTGAGAAAGGACCAATGAACAGAGCCAGCCCGATTCGATCGAATACCGCGCGAGAATCCGGTTATTCGCAAAGTCGAACAGCACCGCGTTACGGTCGTCCTCTCCGACCGTAATCGCCCTGGAATCGCCGGTAAACCCGTTACAGTACGGCCAACCTGAGAAACGGTCGGCCTCGCTGACGTAAATGGTGTCACCCTTGGCGATGTCGAATATCGTCTTTACGCCGCCAAAATCGTGCGCCACCAGCACGTAGCGATTGTCCTTGCTGAATACCGCGCGAAGGGGCATGCCGGTCATGCCGCGCATGGGATCGTCCCGAATCGTAAACACCGCCGGATTACTTTCGCGAAGCAGCCGCCCCCATTCCCAATCGCGGAGGCGTTCGGGTAGCCGTTGCAAAATCTGCGTCGCCTTCCAACCATTCTGATCGTCGATGTTCTTTTTGGCTTCCACCAGCGCGGACGAATAGTACTCCCACTCGAGTTGCGCATTGATCGTCTGCGTCTCGATGCGGAGCGCGCGCTCGGTCTGGCGCGCACGATAGAGGTAGATGTTGTAATAGACCTCGACCGACAAAAGCGCTATGAGCGACACCGCGACTGCTCCCAGAACCGCCCGATGTTGGCGGACATAGCGGCGCAGATGTTCCGAAAACCGGTAGCGGTACGCGCTCACCAACGCGCCCGACAAGTAACGTTGAATGTCGTCGGCAAAGTCCTTCGCGGTCTGATAACGCCGGTCGGGATCCCGGTCGATGGCCCGCGAACAGATGGCAACCATTTCCGGAGGTGTATCCGGTTCCACGCTTTCGATCGACGCCGGTTTGTCGGAGATGACCTGGTTGAGAATCTCCGCCGGTGTCTTGCCTCGAAACGGCGGATTCCCCGTCAAGATCTCATAGAGGACGGCGCCGAGCGCGTACACATCGCTACGTTCATCAACCTTGTCGATGGCCCCCGTGGCTTGCTCCGGGGCCATGTAGTGCGGCGTTCCGAGTACTTGACCGTACTGCGTCTTATCGAGATCGAGCAGCCGGCCATCACGGCTTTGCAACAGCGCAACTGAAAGCGGATCGGCGTGGACGTCCGGCTGATTCTTCGCCTTGGCAAGACCCCAGTCGATCACCACCGTTTCGCCGAATTCTCCGACCATTACGTTGGCCGGTTTCAGGTCGCGATGAAGCACCCCGCGCGAATGCGCGTACGCGATAGCCTGGCAGAGGTCGATGAAATGCGGCAGGAGTTCCAATCGTGCCGCCAACCCCTGCCCTTCCTTCAACGCTTTCGCGAGGGTTCGGCCGCGGACCAACTTCATTGTGTAGTAGAGGGAACCATCCGGCCGGTGACCGAGTTCATACACCGGCACGATGGACGGATGCTCCAACTGCCCAGTGATGCGGGCCTCTTGCAGAAACCGCGCCGTGATTTGCATCGCCTGCCGCACGGGGGTCGGCGTCGGTTCGGCGTCTGCTTTCCTGCGAACCGGCAATAATTCCTTCAATGCCACATCGCGGCCCAGGTACACGTCGTGAACCAGAAACACGCGCCCCATACCGCCCCGGGCAAACTCGGAACCCCCGGAATACCGGCCCGGCGTTTCGGGAACACCCAGCGATTCGCCCAACTCGAGCTTGACCGGTTCGGGTCCCGGCAGCACGACCTCCACACCGTGGCGGGTCGCCAGAATAGAGCCGGTCAGTGTGTTGTCGATGAGTGCGGTCCCGCCGAAGGTTTCCAGTGCCGCGACCACGTCGCCGACGTGCGCTTCGACGGTCCGGTCGACCAGCGACCAAATGAGGTCCCGCTGTTCGGGAGTCACCAATTCCCCGTCTACCAGGCGATCGGCCAAATCCCGGGACGGATCGACGGCCCACGCGGCCGCCACCTCCATCAACTGTCCCGGTGCAACCCTGAAAAGCTGCACCGCCAATACCGCGAAAAGCAGATTCCGGTCGCGTTGTTGGGGGTCATGTTCCATGGACGACAGTATCGCAACAGCGCTGTGTGGTGCGCAACGAGGAGATCCCGGTTGTCGTTTAGGACTAGTGCGTTGCGGCAAGATGGGCCGCAGACCGATCTCAATGGCGACGATTCCGCGCTTGCAACGGAGCTGAATACGGCATCCTTCCACGTCAACGTTTCCCGTTCGAGACGAGTATATAGAGTAGGAAACCGGGGAAAAGCGGATGACCCAATTCGAGGGAGAGCTGATCCTGAGCGGATGTCAGGGGAGACCACGCCAGGGCGCGGCGGAGACGCCGGATTCGGACGCCTTGGTGATTCGCGCGCAATCGGGCCAAGTGAAGGCCTTTGAGCGGTTTTTGGAACGCCACGAGGCGCTCGTCTTGCGAACGGCGCTTCGGATGTTGGGGAATCGTGAGGACGCCCTCGACGCGGCGCAGCAAATCGTGGAAGACGGATTGCGCACACTTCCCGAACGGGAACGGGCGGCGATCACGTTGCGGGACATTGAAGGACTTTCCACGGGCGAAGTAGCGTCCATCATGAACGTCGGCGAGTCGACGGTGCGCTCGCTGATCAGTAAAGCGCGCAAGGTTCAACGGCATGTGGAGCGGTGTGTGACGTGTCAGACCGTGGAAACTGAGTTTCGAGAAGGTCAGACCACGCTGCATACGCTACGTGAATCCAGCATTGACGAAAGCTTGCGTGGCGCACTGCACAGCCGCGTGCTCGGGGCGATTCCGCGGTCGCACAAGCCGGGACCAGAAGATGCCGACTTGGCGAGCGACGCGCCCAGGACGCACCGTATGCGTCAAGATCGACGGCGGATGGTGCATGTCACGGTTTACGCGGGCCTCGCGATTTCCATTGTGAGCATCGCAGTGATTGGCCTGACGTTGCACGAGCCGGATCCGCCCATCAACGCGCCAGCGCAAACTGCGATGGTGCCACCGGATGTCCAGCTCCCGATGGAATCCATAGATACGAGTAGTTCAGGATCTCAAATCTCAGATCCTCAGATTGTGAATTCAATTGACGGAGAACCACTACGGTCAACCGTAGTGAGAATGTACACCAACGACCCGCGGGTCGTATTTTTCCTCGTATCGGACCAAACGGGAGGATGAACCCCATGACTGCCAAATCGTGTATGTTTCGAGTGTTGCTCCTGATGGCTCTTCTGCCGATTCTCGTGGTGGGGATAGCGCCACGTGCCATCGCGCAGGATACACCACCTCAAGCCGTCCAACCTCAGTTTTGGCAACCCACAAACGCGCCAGCTCAGGCGGTACACACACAAGACCAACTCTTTGCGGAAGCCGAAAAGACCACGACGCGGATCGTGCCTATCGAGTACGCCAATACGGGCGACTTGATGAACGTGCTCCAGTTGTTCGGTGTCCAAGTCATCCCGATTGACAAGCCCAAGGCCGTGGCGCTGTCCGGCGCCGAAAGCGCAGTGGAACTGGCGGAAGACGCCGTGAGACAGTTGGACGTTCCGCCGCCGCCGGTGAAGAACGTGGAAGTGATCGTGTATCTGATCGTTGCCACCAAAGGGGGAGATATACCGGAGGGGTTTGAGCCTTGTGGACCGCAGTTGGAGCCCGTGATGGAGCAGCTCCGGAGTGTTTTTGGGTTCGAGCAATTTGGGTTGATTGACACGCTGTTGATGCGCGGGCGTGATGGAAGCAGCGTGGAAGCGTCGGGGTTCTTGCCGCTGGTAGCCGGTGACGCGTCTGGTGCGGAAGATCCGTCCAACTACCAGGTCGAAGTTCGTGAACTCCGCGTGCAGTCCGCGCCCGATAGGCCAGCCCGATTCAGCCTGAATGGGTTCACGTTTGGCACGGATGTGCCCTTCTCGGCGGGCACGCAGCGAGGGCCCAACGGTCAAGTCTTCAGACAGGTCCAGCGGCGGAACGTGGGCATCAGTGCGGATCTGGATGTGCAAGAGAGCCAAATGGCCGTCGTGGGGAAGGCGAATCTGTCGGCGCAGGGGGATGTGGTGTTTGTCGTGGTTACCGCGCATGTGGTGCCGGAGTGATTGGGGGGACTTACACGGACGGACACGGACTTACACGGACAGGTGCGAGGGAATGACGTGCCGGCAGTGTTCAGGTTTCTGGTGACGCGAAGTAGGGTTGCGCTTCGACGAAGTTGATCATGAGTTCCTGCCCTGCGGGGGCGCCGGGTTCGTCGGGACGGGCCCAGTCGGAGATATGCAGGGTGGCTTCGTCGCTCGTGGCTCGGAAAACGATGCGGTGCAGGTTGAACCAAGCCGGGTGTTGGCTGTCGAAGGGCAGGTTGGACGGCGACGAATTCCGGCTGCTGACCTGGCCGACGAAGGTCTTGTCCGGGATGGTCTCGGCCCCTTCGACCGTCACGGACGTGGGTAGCAGCTTCTTCTCCGACGCGCCGAGGGTAATGTCCTCGAAGTTAGCGGCCATGAGTTTCACGGAATACAGTTTTCCGGGTTCGAGGCCTTTCATGGTTTGACTGACCACGTTTGGTTTATCGGCCTGGCTGCGCATCCAGAGGAAGGTGTTGCCTGCGGGTTCATCGGGAAACTCGGCGCGGTGCCAGTAGCGTCCCTCGAGACGGCCAAAGCGTTCCATGTAATCCGTGCGGACGGAATCCGGCGTCGCCGCGTCGACCGTCCACCCCTCCAGTCCGTCGGCGAAGTCGGCGTTGGCAATGAGGCCGGGGAAATACCGGTAGCCCAGAGACTCGGACAACAGGTTCGTGTTGCCCTCAATGGCGTAATGTCGGAATAGCCGGGACATCCAGCGCAGCGTCTCCTCGTCGGCGGAGGCCGAATTCCACCAGTGGAGGCCGAACAGGCCTTCGAACGCCGGGTTCGTGGCGAGGTACTGCATCTGCATGTCCATCCAAACCTTGTAATCCACCTCCGGTTGCACGTCGAGGCTCAGGCCGGTGGTGAACAACCCGGACACCAGCACCATCTGCTTCTGGCAGTCCGGGAACGTGGCGCGCCACTTCTCCATTTCTTGGCCGAGATGGGAATCGAGCAGGGCGTTGGCGCCTTCGAGGGTGGGCATTTCATGGAGATACCGTTCCCAGGCCATGTAATAGCCGGCGTCCAGGACCGTGCGGACCAGCTCCCGCGTCTGCGGACGGCTGTACATTCCCGGCCCGCCGCAGTAGCCGTAGAAGGCCTTGCCTTTCAGCGCCGGATCCTCACCCAGCCTCCGCATCGCTTCGGTCCACGCGGGATACCATGCGTTTTGCCGGCCCTGGAACTCGTCGGCAATGAGCCCCGACAGCCGGGGATCGGTAAAGCCGATGTTGTTGCGCCAATACTCGAAGGCCTTGTCCGCCGTCAGCCCTTGGTCGTGCGGCAAACTACCATAGGCGATCCACTTGCCGCCCCGCTCGATCCAGGGCGCGATATGCGCGTCGGATTCCTCGCCCGGATTTCCAACCATCGTATTCACGTTGGGAAGCACGTACTCGCTCAAGTAATCCCAGTCGTAGTCGCCGTATTGCTCCACAACGGGGTCGGCCGGAAACCGGCAATAGTGGAGTTCCGGGATGGCGCGCACGGTGACGGATTCGATTTCCTTCGCGCTAACCGCTTGCACGGTAATCGTGTGGCTTCCGGACGGGAGATACCACATGCCTTCCGTCCGTCCCCTGCGATAGGAGCGGGCGGGAACGCGAGGTGGGCGCCGTTGTGGGGTGTCGAGGGCGACCGGCAGCGCTTTCTCGGAGGATATCGACACGAAGACCCAACTGTTGCGCGGGTTCGAGAACGTGAATTGCACGCCGCCGCTTGGATCGGTTGTCTGCGAATAGGGGAGATCCCAGACGAAGTTATTGCGTTGGACCGGCGGTTCAGCGCCAGCGGACCAGCCCATGGCGACCAGCAAACCCACCACAGAGGCCGCCTGAATCCGCCGGCCAGAAAGACGATTCCGCATCTCGATTCGTAATTCCCGCACTTTACTCCGCCTCCAGTTTGATCATCGGTCCGCAAACGTGCTCCGCCGTGCGGAGGCTAGCTTATCGCGGCCCGGGTCATTGGGGCAACTGGGGAGCGCTTTGCGCGTTTGCCGCGGTGCAATGCGAGGGGGGTAAGGGTAGGTTGTGCGGGGCTTTAGTGGGCACAAGATGAAGTGCGATATTCGAGCAAACGGTGCTTAATATTCAATACGTAGTATATGATATTTGACAAACATCTACATGTTGTGTAGTAGAGCTTCTACAAGAAAAGGTGCAGGGGGGGATGTCGTGAATCCCGGCACAAAACGGTAGTCGGGTGACAATTTTTGTCGCGACAAAAAGGGGCACTGACCACCAGCCTTGCCACTTCTTCGTAGCTGCGGACCGGAGGCCTTAGCGTTATGTTACTGGGAATAAAGGATTGCGTATAAGCCGTGAAACCCGTATATCCTGCATTTGATGCGATTGATATTATTGGCATGAACCTTTCATATCCTTCGCTCGGTTGGCGAGGTGCTCGATGGTCGCCAACCGACGGAGCCCGGAGCGCTCCGTCGAGCGAATTGAAAACGAATTGGGGATGGGAAAAAATGCAACATCGCAAAGCACATCAGTTACTTATCGCCGCGCTCTTGCTTGCGTTATTGATTCCGGTCACGCTTGCCGAAGTGACCGGAATCGCCAGTGAATTACCAGCGACGGGGAGCCAGAATCTTGACGGATCGACGGTCGGAACGGCAGTTGCCAATACACCGACCGTCGTGCACGTCACCGACGACATAGTTCAACCGGTCACGAAGCGACTGGGGGTCAATATCGGCGGTCCCGAGCCGTGGGGCGCGTCGCAGTATCTGAAGAACATCGTTCACAACCCCGGATTCGAATCGGGTGAATACGGGACCATGTTTCACGTGGGGCCCGGTTCGACCGACGGCCGGGTGGTCCAGGACTTCTGGTACACGGAATGGAACAACGACCTGTACGGGATTGGGCAGCCGGAAGGATTCTGGAACGGCGCAGAGTACGAGTTTGTGTATGGTCCTGAAAAGGGCCGGACCGGCGTCGTCACCAACTTCACGAATGAAGACAATCGCAATACCTGGTACCTCTCCCCCGAGGGCAACGACCCGAACCAGTGGGACGTCATTATCGCCCGAAAGCAATTCAGCCATAGCTTTGGGACTCCGGACGCATCGCCGAAGGCGGATGTCAACTCGATACGTCCCGGCAGCCCGGGTAAACAGTCCTTCCATGCCGTATTTCCGGGTGCCGATTGGCAGCCGGTCTGGGCGACCTACTTTGATTCCTATTGGCGTGACGGCGATCAGTCTTGCGGCAAGCTTCTCAAGGTGGAGGGAACCTGGAAGCTCGAGTTTTGGGCAAAGGGAAAGCGGAACGGGGATCAAATGAAAGTCCGTTTTTTCCGGGAAGGGGAAACGGATTTCATCACGCACACGGTTATGCTGACCAATACGTGGCAGCACTACGAGGTGACCTCCACCGTTTCGGATACTGCGGACCGGATGGGTCCGTACGGAGCGAGCGATTATCATCCGATTCTTTCGCTGGCATTTTACGTCCTGAACGAGGGTGGCGAGCTTTGGCTGGATGACTGCATGCTGTACAAAGACGGCCAGACGAACCCGACCGTGTTCACGGACACCTTCGTGAACCGGCTGAAGGAACTCCGGCCGGGCGTACTGCGTGATTGGCGTGTCCAGTGCGGCGCTTCTCTGGATAACGAGTTGTCCGTACCGTTCGCGCGGAAACTGACGGGGTACCGTCCTCAACAGCGGGCGTCCGACATCTACGGGTATTCGCTCCACGAATTCCTGGAGCTTTGCAAAGAAGTCAATGCTGAACCTTGGTACGTGATTTCTCCGACGTTTTCCCAGGAAGACCTGCGCAATCTGGCCGCGTACCTGGCCGCTCCGGTCAGTTCCGGACACCCTTACGCGATACTCCGGCAAAACCTCGGCCAGTCCGAACCGTGGACGACAGTCTTCCAAAAAATACATCTCGAATACGGAAACGAGATGTGGGGCGCCGCGTCGGGTGGTGACCCATTCTTTGGAGCCTCTGCCCTTGGCGGTGTGCGCCTGGGCACAATCGCCCACGACCGGTTTGGATTCATCAAGGCAAGCCCGTATTTTGATGCAAATCGCTTCGACTTCATCATCGGCGGACAATCTGCGTTCCCGGGTCGGCAAGGTGAAATCGAGGCCAATAGTTCCAACCACGACAGCATCGCCCTTGCTCCATACTTTGGAATTCTCAACGATCGGTCCGATGACGCCAGCAAGTACTATCCGATGTTCGCCTTGTCGTTGAACGGTTTTAACGGAATCGTCGCGCAAAGCCAGCCCTACTTGGATGCTTCCGGCCAAGGTACCGAGTTGTCGATTTACGAAATCAACCTTCACTTGACCTGGGGCGACTCACCGCTTGCTGAGCGCAATGGGTTCGTGGCGAGCTTGGGCGCCGGCCTTTCATTGCCATTGAGCATGTTGTCATATCAGCGGGACTTGGGCATCAACAACCAATGCGCCTTCACGGCGGTCGGTTATTCCTTCCGATTTGGCGCTGCGCCCGAAGACTACGTTCGGTTGTGGGGCATGATGCGAGATCTCGAAGGCACAGGCCGCAAGCGGCCGACGTGGCTGGGAGTCGAACTCGCGAACAAGGCGATTCAAGGCAGCATGATCACGAGCGTGCAGGAAGGCGACGTGCCGACGGCGCCGCTTCCCGCGGTGAACGGCGTGACGGAAGCTGGCACCCTTCCTCTGATCCAATCCTTTGCCTATAAGGGAGGTGCGGAATACAGTCTGGTACTATTCAACCTGGACCTGACGCAAAGCCACGACGTAACGCTGAGTCTTCCGAACGATCCCGAGCCGGGCGCGACAATTTCGACGCTGACGGCTGACGACATCAATGCGACCAATGAAGACGCGTTGAACGTGACGACGTCGGAAACCTTCATTCCCGACTTTGCCAATCAGTACACCCTGACGCTCCCGGCGCACTCCATGTCGACGCTGACATGGAATGGCACTTCCGGCATTACCGTAACGCCGGACCCGCTGGACTTCGGCAACACGACCGTCCACGGGAAGAGTCAGAAAGACGTGCACGTCAAGAACAACGGCAAGAAGAAGAGTGGCATCACGCTGTTGAGCTTTGCCCCGGTCTCGGGCGACGTCAACGACTTCCGCGTCAGTTCGAACCTTCCGGCGCAGGTCCTCATGGCGGGTCAGCAGGTTGCGATCACAGTCGAGTTCCGGCCGACCTCCGCCGGGCCCAAGTCGGCCGTTTTCGAAGTGAAGTGTGACGACTCCCAAGCGCCCTGCAAACAGATCGTGGTGACGGGTCGCGCGCTGCCCGATGCGGACGGCGACGGAGAACCGGATTCCACCGACGCGTTCCCGAACAATCCGAATGAAACGCTGGACACGGACAACGACGGATTGGGCGACAATTTCGAACAGGAGATTATCCACCACGCCCAGACGGACGGCGACCCATTGAACGATTGGATCGTATCGCTGGCCAACGTCAAGCCGGGCGAGGATTTCGACGGCGACGGCAGCGCCAACGTGACCGAATTTCTTTACGGCGCGAGTGGATCGGCGCTTGACCCGAGTAAGAGCGTTCCGCTGGGCGGCGCCTGGTTCCTGGTTTCGATGATGATCGTGATGGCGTTCCTGATGCGCCGCACCTATCAATACGTCTACGTACGGTGATTAGAATCATCAAGAAAGGGGTGCGATTGGTAGTTTGGTGAATCGCGAGTCGGCTGATACAAGAAGGAGTTCTTACGTGCAGTGGTGAAAGGGCATTGCAGTAAGGGACAAGCTGCAAAACCGGCCCACGTCAACGCTGTGGACAGAAAAGTGAGACAAAGCATAAAGAACTGTGCAGATCTTAACCGTGGGTTGCGCAGGAGAAGTAAACCGAAGCGCGACCTGCAGAGTGGTTCTTCCCTCATGGTCCGCCAAGAACTTTGGCCTACTACCTGCTGCTTAACGGCGCCGAGCACGATTCCGGCTCAGAACCCGCTGAGCTACAGCACACGCAAGTGTCATCACGCGGGCCATGGTGCGGACCGAGGACACGCCAACGCCCCCCACTAAACCTAAGTATTCAAACCCGTCATCCTGCGAATGCGATTCACTATGCGGTAGGGCAACGGCCGCTTGTACGGTCGTATGCGTGTTCTTTGAATCAAGTCGAGTCCTTCCTCCATGGGAAGACGTTCAAAATCGGTGAGCACTGCGTCGATTTGTTGTTTATAGAAATCGCGTTTGCTGATGCCGAAATACGGATCGATCCAAGAACCCCAATAGTGCTCGATGTAAGGTGAAGACGATATTACCCGTGTTCGCTGACACAGGACCGCGGAGAAAGCGAACTGCTCCATGATGAAATAGTGGACGCGGGACAACATGGAGTTCAGTACGCGAAGGGCCAATTCGACGAGGTGCCGGTCCGCATGGTGAACGCCGACGGTCCCAGCTATATGCATGAAGGCTTCGCGCTCGGACAGGGCCAAGCAATGGCCGTCGTCCAGGGGAATCCGGAGGTCCGGAAATCCTTCCCGAAATTGTTCAGCGAACTCGGCATAGCGTGGATCATGAAACACGTAGCCGTCGTTTCGGTCCATAACAGATACGCCGGGCTCAATCTGCAAGAGCAAAGGGTCAAGAGCGGTTTTCACGAATGTGTCCGAGTCGAAGAGAATGCAAGGGGCCTCATAACGCTCCAGCGCATCCGTGAGTACGAAAAATTTGACCCGGTAAATGAAATTGTCGGGGCCGGTCCACGCGGCAAGCTGTTCGGCGGTTACATGGTGAAGGTCCAACGGATAGCCGTCGAAATACTCTGGATGGTCGGTATACACGGCGACCCGGTAATCGCAGTGCGAGTGTTTCCGCCACGCCAGGGCAGTCAGCACACTGAATTGTGCTTCCCGCAGCCAGCGATGTCCCCCATAGGCGGACCAAACCAGTACCGGCGAATTGACACGCGTTGCCATTTCCAAGACCCCTGCCCCCGGGCAACTGTCAACCCGGATTTCGCTTAATGTTTGGGACGTTTCCGGTGTAGGGTAGCACAGAAGAACCGCGCGTGAAACAGATCGATTGAGCGCGGTAAGGATTACCCAGCACAAAATCCGAAACAAGTGCCAACATCCCAAATGGGAAATGACCAAAACCGGTGTAAGCGCCCGGGCCGCGACGAGTCACCCGTTTATCGGGAATGTGGCTGATCGGGCCGCCAATGCGGCCACATGGCTCCCCACCCTTCAGCAACGTGCGTGATTTGGTGCGCTTCGCCGCCGTCGGATGGGGTTATATAAAGTTGGCGGGTACCCGATTCGTTGGATCCATAGATCAGGAAGGGTCCGTCTGGGCAGGGCGACGGATGGTACACGCTCGCGCCGGGTGGTGAATGGGTCAGTTGTTCGCTCGTACCGTCCAGGGAAACCCGCATCAACTCAACGCGGTCGCCGACCGCCGCGGTGTAATAGACCCATCGCCCATCCTTGCTCCAGACCGGGACGTCGCTGCTTCCGCCGTGAAAATCGTCAACGTCGAGGAACGGTACAACCCCGCGATACCCGTTTCGATCCGCCAACTTTTTGAGGCCGCTTCCATCGGGCCGGACGAGGTAGGGGTGGCAGTTGTAATGTTCTCCGGAAACGAACAGCAACCAGGAACCGTCCGGCGACCACTGGGGCACAAAGTTAAACGGGTTGCCGGTTTCGATATGTAGCGGGTTTGATCCGTCCGCCGCTGCGACGTAGACTTGGTAATCCTTGTGGTAGGCGATCTGCGTTCCGTCCGGAGACGCGCTGTAGCCGTAAGCGAATCCTTCCGGCCCGGAACTGACATCGCGTTTGTTCTTGCCGTCACGGTCCATGACGTAGGGATGGGAGATTCCGTCGATCAAGGCTTGGAATCCGAGTTTCCCCTCGTCACCGGGAAAGAAGAAGAGGCCGGTATTGTACTCGCTGACGCGCTCGACCGCGGTCAGGTTTTCGATAGCGCCGGTCTCCACATCGACGAGAAACATGTCGTAGCGCCAGCCCTCGGTCATCCGGAAAGCGCGATGCTCTTCCTCCCACGCTGCGTTCTCCGGGCTCTCCCAACCGGACCCGACAATCGCGTATCGCCCGTCGGGGGACCAGCCTGCGAACTGAGTCCAAGCGTCCGCGTCGCGAACGAGTTCTTCGGCGAGCACGCGCAGGCCGCTACCATCGGCGTGGACCACGCAGGCGCGCATCGTGCGAACGTTGGCATGGCGTCCTTCGGGAAGATTGGTGCGAAATTCCGTGTAGCCAATCGGGATTCCGTTGATTTCCGTCCAATCGGCCGGCCCGTCATCGGCCAGGGAAAGAACGGGCAGGACGAGAAGCCCGATTGCGAGGACAAGTTCGATGCGGCTTTGGACGGTGCGCATCATAGAATCAACGGGACGCCGTACGTTGCGGCGTCGGCGCATTCATTACACATTCAAGTGTCCTTCCATCGAGGTCTGCAGAGGGTTCGATGCCCAGCAGCGCGAGAACCGTCGACGGCAAGTCGAGAAGTTGGGCGTCCGAGAGCGATTCGCCGGACGCAATGCCCGGTCCGGACATCACCACGAACCCTTCGGGATGGTGCCGGCCCGAACGGCGTTCCGGATCTTCGCCGAGCACCGTGCCGATGGATGGCGATCGGAGTCCCGTTTTGGGGCCGTCCTGGGCCCAAGTCACGATGATGTCCGGGAGATCATCGGCGTTGTCGGTGTTCAGCTCCCGGCGTGTGCGAAGGATCCTCTCGACAGCGGAACGACCGGTATTCATGTTTTCGAGCGCCGCCAACTCCTGCTCGAGCCGGTCGCAGAGTGCATCGTATTCCGACGGATCGACGATCCCTTGGGGTTCACGGCCTTTGAGATTGATTCGAATGGAGCCGTTGCAGTCGTTGGGCACGGCGAAGGCGCGGCTCCGAGCCCACTGTCCGCTCGGGTAGACGAGGCGGCGCGTCCACTGGTCCCACGCGCGCTCGGGGATCATGTGTTTGATGGTATTGATCAAGGGCATTCCAAAGGTGTCTTGCACGCGGCGAATGCGGTAGTACGCCCAGCCCTTCGATTTCCGTGCCCTCAATGTCTCGGTGGACGCGGCTACGCCATCCGGTCCGAGACCCAGGTGCGCCAGGACGCCGGGCAGCAGGTGGCTGCCGGTGTAATTGGGTTTCATGCCGGAACCCGAGAAGACGATGAAATTGGCGTCCGGCGCACGTCTGACGAGGTCCGCAATGACTTCGTCTTGTTTGGCGAAGAGGCGGGCGAAGAAGTCACCGAATTCGTCATTGAACTCGGGTATGTGATCGGGGTGATTCGGTTCCGACAACTGGCAGAGCACGTGCATGGCCCAGTGGGTTTCGGGAAGCACGGTGAGAAAGAGGTCCCAGGGTTCCTTTTCCATCAGGTAGTTGAGCAGTTGACGTTTCTTTTCCATGCCATCGAGCAGCGCCATCGTCACAGCGCGGTATTCATCGCGAGTCGCCGGTTTGATGAAGATGCGAGCGTCGCCATGCACGATCGGGTACCGCCCGATAGTCGTGTATACCTCATTCAAGAGATTCCGGGGCCAACTGTCTGGCGGCCAGCCGGGGAATTCGCCGCCCCAACCGGTGATGTGAATGCCGTTGAAGTTTTCTGCGGGCCGGGTCTGCGGCACGTCGGAGACGGCGACGCGCCGGCCTTGCGCCGCGGCACAATTCCAGAATGGGGCGCCCTTCAGGTCGTCCGCGTACCGCTTCACGATGTGGTAGGTTCCGTTCTTGAGCTGCATGTGCGTGAAGTACTGACCGTGCCGGTGCGGCAGGTGGCCCGTGACCAGCGAAGGCCAGATGGCGCCGCTGGAGTAATCGCTGACAGACGTGAGCGGCCCCCACGCGCCGTTGTCGCGGAGCCGTTGGAGGGCGGGCATGGTACCGCCGGAGCAATAGGCGTCGATTTGATCTGGGCGCGCCGTGTCGACGCCGATCATGATGACGCGCCCGCTTTGTGGTCGCGTTGTTGATTCCATAGTCGACCTCCTAATGGTGCGTTAAGGCGCGCAGAATAGCGTGGCTAATCCGCGTTTCTCGTCGCGGCTACACGGTAGGTGTGTCGTGCGTGTGAGAATTCCGGGCTAACCGTTTCAGCCCGGGAAAGACCGCGCGGGCGATCGGTCCGTGCAAGACGAGCCGGACGGAGACGAACGCGAGGCGTGCCGGGAGCGTGCCGAGAAAGCATGTCCACTGCAACATGTTGGCATGGCGCAGCATGAGGAAGAAGAGGTTGCGGAGTTTCCAGTACTCATACGACGCGACGGTCCCGCGACCGGCGTGACCGCCCCGGTGTTCGACCTCGGATTTGGGCGCATAGCGTAGCAGATAGCCCGCCTCGGCAACCCGAATCGAGTAGTCCACATCTTCCCATCCGTATCGCCGGAGTCTTTCGTCGAAGATTCCTGCGCGTCGCACCGCTTGCGTGCGCACGAGGAAGGCGAAGCCGGGGCAGGCCCGCACCTCGTGTGGCGTATCGTATTGGCCCCGGTCGGTTTCTCCGCAGCCGATGTTCTGGAACATGCCGAGATAGAAATTCAGCGCCATGCCCCCAGCGGCGGCCAGGCATCGGTCCCCCATTGACTGGAACGCCTTCGGCGTTACCATACCGACACGCGGACTCCGGGCTGCGTTTACCATCTCGGCCAAGGCGGTGGGGGCGAGAAATGCGTCGTTGTCGAGAAAACAGATAAACTCGGAATCAAATTGGTTCAACGTGGTGGCAAGTCCCGCGTTGCGTGCCGCGATCACGCCGGACGGTTCCGGTAGTACGATGGCGCGAACGCCTGGCCAAAGCGATTGGGCCAGGTCCACTGAACGATCGGTCGATGCGTCGTCGACCAGGATCACCGCAGACGGTCTATGTGTTTGTGCTTGAAGCCGTTGGAGACACTGCGCCAGCAAATCGCGACGGTTGCGATTGAGTACGATGGCGACAACGCGTGCCCCGCTGGCCGGATTGCTACGTTCCACGTCGGAGAGTCCTTGCATAACCGCCGATGATACAGTCCACGGGGAGATTGTAAACGATTCGACAGAGCGGGCCAAGTGAGTGAGGAAGAGTGTCGGCTGGAGGTGGAGACTCCGGTCTCCAGACGCCCTGTCGTGATTGGACGGAATCTGGTATGCTGGACAGGTCTGCCAATACTGCAAGGTGGCTGGAATGGAAACACAGACCCCACAACTGTCTTTGCGAGAGGACCGTGGCCGGGCGATACAGCGGCGGATTACCCGATCCGTGCGTGGTGTCGTGATGGCGTTAGCGGTTATGACCGGATGCGTCACCTGGGCTGCGGAAAGCGCGCCGGTCGACTTCCAAACCCAGATAGCGCCGGTACTTGCAGAGCGCTGCGCAACGTGCCACAGCAAGGAGAAACGCAAAAGCGGGCTGAGTCTCGAAACACTCGCCGACGCGCAGACCGGCGGCGACTCCGGCCCGGCCATCGTGGCGGGGAAGAGCGGCGAGAGCGAGTTGATTCGCCGGATCAGTTCCGGCGAGGACGACGTGCGCATGCCGCCACGAGGCGAGCGGCTTTCGGATGAAACCATCGCGCTGTTCCGCGCCTGGATCGACCAGGGAGCGACGTGGACCGATGCTGAGGCGGATAACGGGGGCGCGAAGGCTGTCCCCGACTTTTGGGCGTTCCGCAAACCGGAACAGGCACCGCTCCCGGAAACCCGTGACGAACCGTGGGTGCGGAATCCCATCGACGCGTTTGTCCTAGCCGCCATGCGTGTGCACGGCTTTGAACCGTCGCCCGAAGCGGACCGGTACACGCTGATTCGCCGGCTGAGCCTCGATCTGATCGGATTGCCGCCCACGCCGGAAGACGTCCAGGCTTTCGTGAACGACGCCGATCCCCATGCCTACGAGCGGCTGGTGGATCGACTGCTCGCGTCCCCCCACTTCGGCGAACGTATGGCGATTCGTTGGCTGGATGCCGCGCGCTATGCGGACACCAACGGCTACGAGAAGGACCGCCCCCGGTCCATCTGGCCGTACCGAGACTGGGTGATCGACGCCATCAACGACGACATGCCGTTTGACCGGTTTACCATCGAACAGATCGCGGGCGACCTTCTGCCGAATCCGACCGAAAACCAGCGGATCGCGACGGGGTTCCTGCGAAACTCCATGCACAACGAGGAAGGCGGCGTGGACGCGGAGGAGTTCCGGTTCGAAGCGATGATCGACCGCACGAACACCGTGGGCACGGCGTTCCTCGGCCTCACGGTCGCTTGCGCGCAATGCCACAGCCACAAATACGATCCCATTTCCCAGCGCGAGTACTACCAGTTCTACGCATTCTTGAACAACACCGACGACGTGGAAATGACGATCCACGATCCGGCAATCGCCAAGAAACGGGACACGATAGAGCAACAGATTGTCGCGCTGGTCGATGACCTACCGAATCGGTTTCCCGTGGACGATCTCAAACGCGACGTGCAGATCCTGGAACCCGCATCGCTGAAGTCGGATGGAGGCGCCACGCTCACAGCGGACACCGACGGCTTCGTTACCGCGACCGGCGACGCACCGGAACGCGATTCGTACACGCTGGCCTACAATCTCGGCGCGGCACCTCTCGAATCGATCCGGGTCGAATTGGGTACTGACGCCGCGCTTCCGCAAACCGGCCCCGGCCGGGCCGACAACGGCAATCTCGTCATCTCCGAAATCGAAGCCTTCGTGCGGCCGTTGCAGGGCGACGGCGAGCCCGTGCGGGTCGAGTTGGATCGGGTCGAGGCGAGCCGGTCGCAGAAGGGCTACGACCCCGAGAAAGCCATCGACGCCGATCCCGGCACGGGATGGTCACCGGGTGTGGACGGCGTCGAACCACGCGACGGTACGCTAACGCTGTGGTTCAAACAGCCGGTGCAGGCGTCGGAACCGTCACGGCTCGAATTGCGCATCCTGCAGAACAATGGCGCACGCCATACCCTCGGCCGGTTCCGCGTGACGTCGGTTCGGGAGTATATGCCGGAATCCGACCTCCCCGACACGGAGCGGCGCGCCCAGCATCTCGCCCGCGAACTGGATGCGTGGGAACGCGACGTAACGGCCAAGTCGGCCCGTTGGACCGTGGCTCAGCCCGTCGAGTATGTGTCGAAAAACCATGCGACCTTTGAACGGCTCGACGACGAGTCGCTTCTCATGAAAGGCGACGTGCCCAACACGGACACCTACGACGTGGGCTACCGGACCGACCTCCAGAACATCACCGCCGTGCGCATCGAGGTGTTGCCTGACCCGAGCCTGCCGAACGGCGGCCCGGGCCGCGGCGTCATCATGTCGGCGGGCGGCGATTTCCTCTTGAGTGAAATTGCGGCGAGTGCCGCGCCGTGGCTCGATCCGAAGAACGCCCAACCCATCCCGCTGCAAAACGGCACGGACGACTATTCCGCGCCGGGGCGGGCGGCTGCGCTGGCGTTGGACGGCAAACTGGACACGGGCTGGTCTATCAAGGATCGAGAGGGGCAACCGCACGAAGCGGTGTACGAGTTCGCGGAGCCGGTCGGGTATGACGGTGGGACGCTGCTCAGGCTGAAGCTCGATCAGGTGTACGTGCATCAACACACCATCGGCCGGTTTCGCGTGTCGGTGACGAGCGATCCCTTGCCGGTGCAAGCCTCGGGCGTACCGGCGAATATCGAAGCGATTCTTATGACGCCTGCCGGGCAACGGACGGACGCACAGCGGGAATTCGTCAAACGCTATTACCTTTCGGTGTCCCCCGAGCTGATCGAGGCGCACAAAGAAATCGACGAACTGCGCGCGTCCATGCCGAAGTTTCCGACCACCCTGGTGCTTGCGGAGCGTGAAAATGCCCGCGAGACCCACCTCCATCATCGCGGCGAATTTCTGTCGCCGCGTGAAGCGGTTACGCCGGACGTTCCCGCGGTGTTGAACCCGGTGGACCCGGGCGCGCCGCGTAATCGATTGGCCCTGGCGCGGTGGCTGGTGTCGGAGGACAATCCATTAACCGCGCGGGTCACCGTCAACCGGTTCTGGCAGATGCTGTTCGGCCGGGGCATCGTGAACACGCCGGGCGACTTCGGCACGCGCGGCGAAGCGCCGAGTCATCCCGAGTTGCTGGACTGGATGGCCGTCGAGTTCGAGCGGCGCGGTTGGGACGTGAAAGAGATGATTCGCCTCATGGTGACGTCGGCCACGTACCGGCAGTCGTCGCGCGCCACGCCCGAGGCGATTGCCAAGGACCCCGTGAACGAATGGCTCGCGCGCGGTTCCCGGTTCCGCGTGGACGCGGAGATCGTGCGAGACATCGCCCTCGCGGCGAGCGGACTGTTGAATCCCAGGATCGGCGGGCCCAGCGTGAAGCCGCCGCTACCGGACGGCGCGTTGTCGCTGGTGTACCCCGGCGATCCGTGGAACGTCTCGGAAGGCGCGGACCGCTACCGTCGCAGCCTGTATACCTACTGGAAACGCGCCTTGCCCTATCCCACGGCGACGGTGTTCGATGCGCCGGCCCGCGATACGACGTGTGTACGGCGCGTAGTGTCCAACACGCCTCTGCAAGCCTTGACGTTACTGAACGATCGCGAGATGATGGAGGCGGCACGGGCGACGGCGAAACGCGTGCTCGACGAAGCCCCGGCGGATACCGCCGGACGAGCGGCCTATATGTTCATGGTGCTGGAGTCGCGGCCGCCGGACGAACAAGAGTTGATTTGGGTCACGGAGTTTCACGACCGGCAAGTGGCGCGGCTTCGGTCGGGCGATGCGAATGCGAATGTCATCTTCGCGGCGGACGGCGACGCCGACCCGCAGATTGAACTGGCCGCGTGGACCTTGGTCTGCCGGGCTATACTGAATACCGACGAGACGATTACGAGAGGGTGAGAACGATGGATGCCAGGACGAAGAACGAACGATTGCGCGGGATGACACGACGCCATTTCTTTCAGGAGTGCGGCGTGGGCGTCGGCAAGATCGCCCTGGCCTCGCTGCTCTGCCGCAACGCGTCCGCAGCCTTGATCGAGAATCCCTTGGCGCCGCATCCCGGGCATTTCCTGGGCCCTGCGAAGCACGTCATCTATCTCTTCATGGCCGGGGCGCCGAGCCAACTCGATTTGTTCGACGACAAGCCGGTGCTCAAGAAGTACGACGGCAAATCCATTCCCGAAGATATCGTGAAGGACCAGCGGTACGCCTTCATTCAACGCGACGCGGCGCTCATGGCATCGCGGTTCAACTTTGCCCAATACGGTCAATCCGGCGCGGAGCTTTCCGAGATGTTGCCGCATCTGGCGGAAGTGGTGGACGATATCGCCATCATTCGGTCGGTCAACACGAACCAATTCAACCACGCGCCCGCGCAGATCTTCATGAATACGGGGTCGCCGCAATTGGGCCGTCCGAGCATGGGCGCGTGGGTCACCTATGGTCTCGGAAGTGACGCGGAAGACTTGCCTGGGTTCGTCGTGCTGAACAGCGGGCAGGGTTCCAGCGGCGGCGCGAACAACTGGGGCTGTGGGTTCATGCCGACGGTATACCAGGGCGTGCCGTTCCGGAGTCAGGGCGACGCAGTCCTGAACGTGTCGAACCCGGACGGAATCGACGCGGCGATCCAACGGGACACGATCGATCTCATTGGCAAGCTCAACCACCACCAACTCGAACTTCAGGGCGACCCGGAGATTGCGACGCGGATCAATTCCTACGAGATGGCGTATCGCATGCAAACCAGCGCACCGGAGCTGATGGACATTTCCCAGGAGTCTCCCGAGACCCTGGCGATGTACGGCGCCGAGCCGGGCAAGGCATCGTTCGCAAACAATTGCCTGCTCGCGCGCCGCCTCATCGAACGGGGCGTTCGGTTCGTCAACTGCTACCACGGCAGTTGGGACCATCACAGCGATGTCGAGGGCGGACTCAGGACGCAGTGCGGGGCGACGGACCAGGCTTGCGCGGCGCTGATTAAGGACCTGAAACAACGGGGACTCCTGGACGAGACGCTCATCATCTGGGGCGGCGAATTCGGGCGTACCCCCATGGTCGAGTCGAGTGCCGCCCTGGGCCGCAGCATGGGGCGTGACCACCATCCCCAGGCGTTCACCATGTGGTTGGCCGGCGCGGGCGTGCGCGTGGGGCAGACCATCGGCGCGACGGACGATTTGGGATTCAACATCGCCGAGCGTCCGGTGCACGTCCACGACATCCAGGCCACGATCCTGCATCTGCTCGGTCTCGAGCACACGAAGTTGACGTACCGGTTCAAAGGCCGCGATTTCCGCCTCACGGACGTTGCCGGGAACCTGGTGCCGGAACTGATCGCGTAAGGATTCCGAAATCCGCAATAGAATGGCGTGGTTGCCGCCGCATGCCGCAGGTTGTAGACTAAACAGAAGAAATAGACTCACGCCATACCAACAGGAGGCGATCCCCCATGAGCTACAACGCCGAAACTTTCCGCCCCTCTGAATACACCTTGGCCGATCGGGCCTCGACCAACGAACGTGCCTCGTTCATCATGCTGACCTACCTGCATCTGCTCGGCGCTGTTGTTGCCTTCATCGGCATCGAGGCCGTGCTGCTGAGTCTGCCCATCGCGGAACGTATGACGATGGCCATGACGGGCGGGTACATGTGGCTGCTCGTGCTCGGCGGGTTCATGGGGGTCAGTTACATCGCGAACCAATGGGCCGTGTCGACCACGTCGCTGGCCACGCAATACATGGGACTCGGTCTTTATGTGGTGGCCGAAGCCTTTCTCTTCCTGCCGCTGCTCTACATTGCGTCGCGATTCGGCGGCGACGGCGTGATCCCGTCCGCGGGCATCGCGACGATCGGTATCTTTGCCGCGCTGACGGTGTTCGTCTTCTTCACGCGCAAAAACTTCTCCTTCCTCGGACCTTTCCTAGGTGTCGCCGGCATGGTCGCGCTTGGGGTCATCGTGTGCAGCGTCCTGTTCGGGTTTAACCTGGGCGTGCTGTTCACCGTGCTAATGATTGGATTCGCGTGCGCCTACATCCTGTACAGCACGTCCAATATCCTCCACGTATACCATATCGGCCAACACGTCGCCGCGTCGCTGGCCCTGTTCGCCAGCGTGGCGTTGCTGTTCTGGTATATCCTGCAGCTCTTTATGTCGCGGAGGTGAGAGGCGAAGGGGCGGAAATACGGCAGTCGACTACGTTCCAATGTAGGGGACGATTGTGCGTTTCCGATCTCTTCGCACTCTTCTACTCGGGAAACTGCGCGTAGGGAACGTGCGTTTCGCTGACGAATTAATGTTGATCTACAGAGTCCCGAGCTATTGGGGGAGCGAGTACGAGTACGAATGAGAAAGCGAGGGTGGTTTTCATCGGAGGGCCATAAAAGACTTTAGGTGAGGGGCGGGAGGTATCTTCCCCGTGAAATAATATCCTTCGGATCCAGGGCGCGCTTGATGTCGCCTGCGACTTGCCAGAAGGGATCGGCGGGATCGGATAGACTCGCGAGTCCGCTCAGTCCCGCGCGATACGGGATGTAGCCTTCGGCCATGAGCGCATCGAAAAGCGCGTGATAGCAGCGGTCGGCCGCAGCGGCTTCTTCGGGGACGGCTTTGTCGAAGGCCACGTTGAGAATGGCGATCATGGATCGTTCGTTGATCATGGTGAAGGTCGCCAGCGGTTCGAAGCGGTGCTCGGCAAAGATGGGTTCGACCATCGCCATGACGCGCGACGCGTCGCGGCCCGTCATGGGAAGCACGGGCGAAATCCACATCAGCCCGCCGCCGTAGTCGAGAGGGTCGCTGGAGTCGGACGGCGGCTTCGTGCGCAAGCGCCAATGGGTTCCCCGCAACGCATCGTTCGTCGGTTTACCTTTCAACGTGGTGAAGAGCGTTTCGAGAGAATCCAGCAACTCGGCGGGACGCTTTGCGAAACCCATGCGATTCAGCTTCGGCACCGCCCACCGAATAAGTTCCATCTTCCGGTCGCTCACGAAGGTGAGTTTTCCCAGCGATCCTACGGCCTTTTTCAACGCGCGCCGGGTGGCACCGACGTGTCCGGCCCGACCCGTGAAGGCGCTGCCGACGTTCCATGCGCCGATGCCCATGGCGGAGCGCAGGCGCACGCGTTCAGACTCGGGCAGTGGTGTAACGCCGTTGGTTGCTTCCCAGGGATAGATGCCGCGGCTGCTGAAGATCCGGTAATCGTTTCCGATGTGCAACGCGGCGGGCAGCAGTCCGTCCATCCGTAACGGCCGCAGCGCATCAACGAGCGGCCCGATGTCCTCGTCGTGCGGCACGGTAACGTAGAAGAAACAAAAGCTCTCGGGTTTCGGCATGAGCCACAAACCCAGTCTTGTCACGATGCCGTAGTTGGATTGGCAGAAGATCCCGTCGAGGAACGGCCCCACGCCGTAGCGGTAAACGTGTTGGGCCTTGGAGTTCGGGTAGTGGCCGAATCCGGTGCGCACCACGCGACCATCCGCCAGAACGATCTCCATGCCGCACGCGGTGAGGAAATGATCGCCGTAGCGCGTGTGACCGAAGCCGCGGTCCAACGTATTGCCCACCAGACTCGCGTCGAGACCTGCGCCGGTGCAGTCCATCCAGAGTCCGGTGTTGTTCTCCTGTAGGTAGTCGTAGAGCTGGCCCTGGGTCACCCCGGGTTCAATGACCGCGTACGCGAGTTCCGTGTTCACTTCCAAAATGCGGTTCATCCGGCTGAGGTCGACAATCGCCGCGCCTTCGGTTGGTGCGCAGGCGTCGCCGTAACCCCAATTCTTCCCGCGCGAAATGGGATAGACGACCGTGTCGTGTTCCGATGCGATGCGGAGAACGGCTTGCACTTCCTCGGTGGAGGTCGGATACAGCACGCAACAGGGAACGGTACCCTTGCCCTGGGTACTGCGCGCGTAACGCGTCCGCGTGGCTTCCGCGTCGTCGACCTTGTCCGCGCCCAGGGCTTGCCGCCACGCGTCAACCACGGCACTCATCATTCGGATTCCTTCTGAGCGAGGGCTTCCGCAATGCGGCCCGCCATGATTTCGGAAATCCGGCGATCAACGCCGAGCGGTTGGGCGACGCGGTACGACACGTCCGGGAACTGCGCGGCGGCTTCCGCAGTCATGCGCGGAATGTCGCTCGTGCTGTGGCGTCCCGGCGCGAGGAAGTACGGCATCACGACGACGCGCTTCGCGCCGCGTTCGACGCACCGCGCAAAGGCCTGGGCCAACGTCGGCTCGGTGATTTCCATATGCGCGACTTCGACAACGGGCACGCCCGTGGCCGCACGGAAGTCCGCGGCCACGTCCACCAACATGGCGTTGGCGGCCGGGAATTTCGATCCGTGGTCAACCAGAATGACGCCCAAGCCCTCCACGTTTTCGATCATGCCTGTCCTTCCAATTACGTGTACCGTCGCGCGCCATAGGGCTGCGCCCGGAGCAGAATGCATCATAACATAGCGCCCAAGTCAACCAATGTTGGACGCGTCTTCGTGAGCGCCAGCGAAGGATCTCTATAGACGATTGCCACGGGGCAAAAGAGATCCTTCGCTGGAGCTCAGGATGACGATAGGTGTCTTCTGTCGACGTGTACATTGGTACCATCGACGGAAGAGAGCTACATGCGCACGCCAAGTGCATGTTCCCGCGCGTGGACGATGCGGGTCAGCAGCGTGTTTGTAGGGCAAGGAATGCCGTGCTCCTTTGCGTAACGGACAATCGCCCCGTTCAACGCGTCGATTTCCGTTCGGTGGCGGTGCTGGAAGTCGGCCCGCATGCTCGCGTAATGGGCGGCCGTTGGCGGAATCAGCTTCTCGAACAAGAGGGTGATGTATTCCTCCGCCGTCGCGGGTTCGAGGTCGACGTTCATCGCGTCGCCGACCGCGTAGATCTCGCGCACGATCTCGCGCAGGATCGCCCGTGTATGCTCCGTTTCCGCAAGCCCGCCATAGGGGACGTCCAACAGCGCCGACAAGGGGTTGAGTGCGCAGTTGTACGTGACCTTGCTCCAGAGCACGGTGCGGATGCGGTCCGTGTAAACCGTCGGCAGGCCGGCCTCATCCATGGCGGCGGCAATTTCCTGAATACGTCCTGCCGGCGTGGATTTGTGGTAGGTGCCGAGCGCGGTGGGGTTGGCGATGACGGTGACGTCAATCCAGCCGGGCTCTCGCACGACGACGCCATAAATGGCCCGAGCGCCGATAGTCTGTTCCCACCCGATGACGGACGCGATGGCTTCCGCGTTGCCGAGACCGTTCTGATACGAGCAAACCAGTGTATCCGGTTCGACGAGGGGCGCGATGTCCTTCGCGGCGGCGAGTGTGTCGTAAGATTTGACGGTGACGAGAATGAGATCGAAACCACCCGGGTGGAGTCCGCCAAGATGGGTGTGCACGTCCAGATCGGTGACTTGGTGTTCGCCCCAGATCCCGGTGATGTGCAGGCCGCGTTCGCGAATGGCCGCCATGTGCGGGTCGCGTCCCACCAGCGTGACGGCGTGGCCGTGCCTGGCCATAAACCCGCCGACGGCGCTTCCCAACGCGCCCGCCCCCACAATCAACAACCGCATGCTACCCCCTCGAAATCGGAATCGAGAAACTACGTCAACGACGCACTCAGTATAGTGCACCCGCGCGGCAATTCCGAATGGCCGCTTCCGCCGTGTGCGTTCGAGTTATTACCCACCAAGGTCCTGTTTGGATGTTGGGCACGAGTTTAACCATGGACAAGATTTGAAGAACATCCCCCTTGATCCCCCTTCAAAGGGGGAGTTTCGCAACCCCAAGTTTCGGTAACATAGGTCGTTAAGAGAACAACTTGGAGTTCTCCGGTCTTCCAAAACGCAACACAAAGCGTTGCGTGATCAATTCCCCTTGAAGGGGGATCAAGGGGGATTTTCTTCATTGTTCTCCAAGAGACTTGGAGAGGGCTGTGCACTTTGTGCAAGGGATCGGCGCAACCGCTGGACTCACGGGGTTACCGGAGCGCGAATTCGATTTGGATGGTGGAGATGGTGTTGTTCAACACGTGCATGGCAAAGGGGACGTAGAGGGAGCTGGTCCGGGCGCGGGCGATTCCGAGCAGGAGGCCAAGGGTGAACACGGCGGAGACGTCGACGATGCCGTATTCTCCGAGGTGGGCCACGGCCCAGAGGAGCGCCGTCAAGACAATCGCGCCAGGAACACCGGCCGGGGACGCGGCGATTCCGCGAAACATGAATCCGCGGAAGAGGACTTCTTCGAAGATGGGCGCGGCGAGGGCAATCGTAAACCAGAGGAGCGGCGCGAATCCGGCGGTTTCAAACCATTTGGTGATTTCACCGGGAATGGGCGGTTCGCCTAAGGCTGCGCGGATGTAGTCGGTCCCAAAAACGCAGACTACGGTCAAAATTGTCCACCCGATGACGCGTAAGACGCCGACACGCCGCAGTGCGAGGTAGTCGCGAATGCCGATGTGTTTACGCGCCCAGGCCAGGAGAATTGTCGTGGCGACACAGACGGGGACGGCAACGCAGGTCGAAACGGCAATAAACAGGCCATTGGAACCCAGGGCCGCGGCGTATGCATGGGGATCGCTGCCTTGATGCCGGACCGCCCACACCGCCACCGCCAGAAATGCCACTGGAATCTGGACGATGGTGAACACGAAGTAGACGAAGAGGGAGAAGACGAGGGTCAGCCAGAACCCCCAAGGTCGCGGTTCCGGCGTAGCGACCGGCAGTGGCGACGGGCCGTCCGTGGTCTCCGGTGTATCCATAATCGGTCCCCGCGCTATTTGGGCGGCCAGGCGTAGTTGCCGGTATAGAGGTCGAAGAGGGTGCGGTAGAACTTCATGAAGCGCTCGGGTTGATCGTTGTAGCCGATTTCGGCAAGGCACCAGCCCGGATAATTCATGGCTTTGAACCGGTTGAACAAATCCTGCCAGGGGTATTGGTATACGCCGATTTCCGTGATGTGGCAGTGCGTGATCTTGTCCTTGAGCAAATTGAAATTTTCTTCAATGCTCTGGTTTTCGTCCATGTCGCCGGCGTTGGAATTCCAGCAGACCGTTGCCATGGGGTGATCGGCGTAGTCCATGATCCTCCGGATGATCTTCGGATTCGACGAATCCCGACCGTGGACTTCCAGCCGCACTTCCACGCCGATGTCCCCCGCGAATTGCGCGACCTGGCGCATGGCCTTGCCGATCTGTTCGCAGGTCTTCTCCACGGGCACCTCGTCCGGCAGCCCGTTAGGCCGCACCTTGATTCCCGGCGCGCCTACGTCTGCGGCCAGCCGCGCGTACGCGATGGAACCTTCAATGTTTTCCTTGACCACGGCGGGGTCCGGGCTGTGGAATTCAAAGGCGGACCCGAGACCGGCCAAATCGACCTTGGAATCGTCGAAACGGCGTTTCACGTCCGCCCGTTCCGCCGCCGAGAGGTTTACCTCGACGCCATGGGCGTGGGTCGTGCGCAATTCGACCCCTTCCAAGCCCGTGTCTTCACAGAATTTAATCAGCGTGGGCAAATCCATGTCCTTGCCCATGTTGTAGGTAACCATACCAAGTCTCATCGTTGAAACGTCCCTTCTGCATTCGCGTTATCCACGCGGCTCCCGGTCAATTCCCCCTATCGTAGCCGATGCCCGGGGAGATGTCCACGGGGTGAGCGAGGGAGGGGCGCGACAGAGACCGGAAGATGCGTCTCAGGCGTCGATATCCGTCCGTGCCGCTGACCAACTGCGGCACTGGCGTCCCTAGTCACACTTCGGTTCCGGCATCAGACTATACTGTGAAATCGGGAGACGCCCATGTTTCAACAGCGCTATCGTCACGGACAGGGCCTCGTACGGCAGGTATTGGCCGGGCAACGCGACGCGTATGGAAAACTGGTCGACCGCTATCTGGCCGCCGCGTTTTCCGTCGCATTCCCCCATACCCGCAACCGTCTCGACGCGGAGGACGCGGCGCAGGAGGGATTCTTACGCGCGTTGCAAACCCTTGACCGGCTGCGGGATCCGGAACGATTCGCGCCTTGGCTCCTGACGATCGTTCGCAACATTTCCGTGGATATCGTTGCAGCCCGGGAGCGCGAGCGAAAATCCGGGACGAAAGTGGCGTCGGACGATGCAACGTGGATACCGGATATGGAAAAGCGCGATATGTGGGCAAAACTGCACGAACAGATCCAACAACTCGACGATCAACATCGCGAGGTGCTGATGCTCTTCTACTTCGCGGGACATTCCGCCAAGGAAATCGCCGGTCTACTCAATACGTCGCACGAGGCCGTGCGCAAACGTCTTCAACGTGCGCGCGAAGCGCTCGGTGCGCGGATGCTTGAGGAAATTGAGCCGAAACAGGCGCTGAGACCTTTGCTCAGAGCGCGCGGTACAAAGATTACCGCAGCAGCCCTTGCCGTGCCAGTGACGTGGCAAGCAACGGCCAGCGCAACAGCGGGTGGTGCGGGCAGCGCATTCGTCGGAGGCGCCGCGGTCAAATGGCTGGCCGGTGCAGCACTCGTGTGCGCGGGTGTAGCTGGTTATTGGGCCACGTCCCGGACAACCGAACTTCCACCTGCAACGCGCTCCGTAACGCCGGGCAGTTCAGTGGTCGTTTCTCAGCCAGAGCCGTCGCGTTCGGCCCCGAATGCGCGACGCGCGATCGCGAGCCAAAACGCGCAATCCGCGAATGCGAAGATGACCGAACCTAGCCCCGCGCCGCCGGACGGTGGTATCGGCGTTATTCGTGGACGCGTGGAAACTGTGAACCACCTTCCAATCCCCGGTGCTCAGGTACTACTCCATCGTGCAACGGTAGATGGACACTGGGTCGTGGACTGGACCGAGAAGTTCCGGACCGCGACCTCCGCCGCGGACGGATCCTTCACCTTTGAGGGTCTACCGTTCGAGTCCTACGACGTACTTGCGGCAATGGACCACGCGCTATCCTGGGAGGAGGTGTCCGTCGATGAACACACTCCGTCGACTGCGATAACGCTCCAGCCTCGTCCCGCAGAGTCACTGCGTGGACGCGTGGTGAACGGTGACGGGGTCCCGGTAACGGGTGCGATTGTGTACCCCGACAGGCAATTGGAGGGTGGTCCTTCTTCCTGTAATTGGAATCGGAAGGCGGCTCTGGCGGAACAAACGGACGAAACCGGCACGTTCACCTTTCCCGCGTTGTGGAGCGGTCATTGGCGCTTTAACATCCGCGCCCAGGACTACGCCACGAAGACGACGGAATTCGTGCCGACGGGGGGTGATGAAGCAAGATTCGTGATTGATCGTGGCAGCGCGATTCGCGGTACGGTCGTCCGTACGGACACGGGTAACCCGATTCCCGGTGTCCGAGTGGATTACTTCGGCGCTCAGGAATGGGATAAGAAGAACGCGACGACAAATGATTCGGGACAATTCGAGTTTACTTGCGTGGAGCCCGGCGACCGCTCGGTAGGATTAAACGACGCACGTTGGGCACCGCTTGACGGCTTGACGCGTGTCACGGTTCCGGTCGATCGCCCCGCGGAAGACGTCGTCATTCGCGCGTCGGAAGGGGCTACTCTGTCGGGGCGCATCTACGATGCCGGCACGCAGCAAGGTGTTCCGGGTGTCAAGGTGTACGTGCAATGCCGGGACATCGATTACTATCGGACAAGCGAGCCCAGCGACGCGACCGGCCGGTACACGATTACGGGGCTGTCCGCCGGCGCCTACACGATTAGCCGGAGCCGGTTCATTGAAGGCTATCCTTTTCCTGAGGAGCCGTTTGAGCCGGAGTTGGATCTCGCCTTCGGCGAACATGTCATCCATGACATTCCCATGTCGCGCGGGATATCCATCACCGGTCGAATAACCGATCCCAATGGTGCGCCGATTCGGGGAGCGCAATTGAGCACCATTGTTGGCGATGACCGGCATCAGTACGAGTACTCAAAGGCGGATGGATCGTTTACGCTGATGGGATACCGTTCCGGCGATACCGTAACGATCAACGTCGAGAAAGAGGGTTTCGGGCTGAGCGCCTCAAGTCCAATCACGATCCGCGACACCGATGTATCCCGCGTCGACATTATGTTGGAGCCGGAGGCTTTTGTCGAAGGTGTTATCGTGGACGGATCCGGTCGCCCTCTCCCACATGCCAAAGTCCTCGCGCTGGCTGAGACAAAGGGCGTGGCCTTCATACCCACCACGACTTCGGGAACCGACGGACGTTTCGTGTGTGGAAGACTTCGTTCCGGCTCGTACAAACTCAGCGTGGAGCCGCGCGGCGCGGAACGGTCGGTTGACACCGATACCACTGTATCAGTCGTGTCTGGGGAGCGGCTTGAAGGTATTCGCGTCGTTTGCCCGGCACCGGAAGAAAGGGCCGGTTTTCAGATCAGCGGGCGTGTCGTCGATGCCGCGGGCAAACCCGTCGTAGGAGCAACGGTCCGTGGTGAGAACTACGCGGCGGGGTCGCGCGAGTCGACGACGACCGATGAGGACGGACGATTCACTCTCAACGGACTCGCCTTCGTACGATACGATTTGCGCGCATATACCGAAGGCGAGGAGTATCTGGGCGGAAGTGACGGAATACCTGCGGGAACCACGAATGCGGTAATTGTCTCAAGCGCGAATAACGCGCCCCCGGGGACAATTGCGGGACGAGTTGTCCGCGCTGACACCGGCGAGCCAATCCAGGATTTTGATGTCAACGCCAAGGGTAATGCCGTTCCGGTTCATGATCGGGAAGGGCGGTTCCAATTGCACGATCTGCCGGCGGGCGATGCGGCCGTATGGGTTCGTGCAAAGGACTTCTTGATCGGATACGAGAAGGCCGTTGTGGCGCCGGTGGGGCAACTCTCAGCGGAAGTCGTCGTTCGACTGCGACCGGCGGCACGCATGGAGGGACTCGTACAAGACGCGTCGGGAACGCCGCTCCAGGGCGCACGCATATTCGTTGATGGACTTGTCTTCAATAGGGACGACCCGCGCTCTGCGGCTTCCGAAACCCGCGATGACGGGGTATTCGCCGTTGACGGGCTTGACCCGCGGGGTGCGCTGATCGCCATCGTGCATCCTACCCACGCGCCGCTTGTCGTACGCGTGGCGCCGAGTGAAATGGGGGCTCAACGGCAAACGTTTACCGTGGGCTCGGGTGGCGAAATCGAAGGGACAGTCCGTTACGACGGTAGGCCTGTCCCCGATAGTATTGTTTGGGTCTATATGGCCGACCTGGGTCCCGGCGCCATGTTCAATGGTCGCACGGACAAAAACGGCATGTATCGCATTGCCGATGTTCCTCCCGGTGCGGGGGAAGGGGGCGCCCGGCTGGCTTCCGGCTACGAAGGACTAAACACGGATTCGTTTCACGTGACGCAGTACGTGACCGTACAAGATGGTGAAGTCACATGCATGGATTTTGATTTCTTACCGCAATCGGGTGTCCTGGAGGGAATAGTATCCCTTGATGGCGTACCCATTGACGCGTCCGTCCGGCTGTATGTCACAACGCCCTCCGGAGAGCAGCAGATGAACACGTTTGCCGATTTATCAGGCGCCTATCGGTTCGACCGTGTCCCGCCGGGCGATGGAAAGGTCGTTGCGATTGTCCGTTCCGGAGCGGGAGTGGACGGTTCCAAGCGTGCCATGGTCCCCGTTAAGCTGGTTTCGGGAACCACCACGCAGCAGGACATATCCAGGAAGACCGGTGCATCGGTCGCGGTTTATGTTGCCAATCTGGGTGAGGATGAATCGACGAATGTCTTTGCGTATTTCGGTGACGTTCGGGCCTATTGAATCGCGTTCAGACCGGGAAATGGTGGGTAGCGCGCGAGCCGCGATCGCACACCGTGGTGATGACGGCGCGTATCACTTCACCGGATTGCAGCCCGGAGTCTATACCATCGTCGCGTATACGAATACCAGCCGCAATCCAAACGTCTGGCTCAACACCCGCGCAACACACCAAGTCATCGAAGTATCGGAAGACGGGAGAACAGCCACCGTCGAATTGAGACTGCCGTAGGTAACCGCGAATGAGCTCTCACGCTACGTAGTCCCCACCGGAATATCTCGGGACTTTCACACCGAATCGATCCGAACCATCCAAAAGTGTGCATAAGCCGCGCCATAGGCGGAAACGATTGCTGATTCCACCGGGCCAGCGGCGCGGGGTTCCGCTGGGGCTTGCGCGTCCCGCCAATGGGTTCCACTTGGTCGAGTCAGGACACCGATTAGCTCAGAGGAAGAGCAGTGCACCGCTAATGCACGGGACGCGGGTTCGATACCCGCATCGGCTACCCTTGGAAAGGGTTGTGGGTGACTACCCACTCGATGGAACCGGAGGCGAAGCGCGGGCGGCGGGTCCGCCGGCTTGTCGCAGATTCGCCGGCGCATGGCGTCGGGCGGACGGTGGCAGGCAGCATCGGCAGCGGTCCTGCAGCGCGCGGATACCACGCCGTCGGCGTGGCCAGGGCCGGATGAAGGCCCGCGAGGCGTGCCTCGCGGCGCGGACTTCCGGCGAGGCTGCGCAACCGGCCTGGCTCACGTGGCGCTCCACCAACGCTGGTGTGGCGGACTTCCGCCCGGCGCTTCGCTACGGTCAATGGCCACGGTGATGAGTTTTAATCGGACCGATCGGTCGGATCGGTCCGATCAAGAAAGGAGAACAAGGAGAAGAAGGATGTTTGGAGTACGGCGCGTACAGATTCGGTCCTTTGAAAAGGGCCTGTTGACGAAGCACGGCGAGTTCGTGCGCGTGCTGGGACCGGGCCGCTACTGGACCGTCGACGCCGTTGTTGCAGCGGCAGATCGACGTGTCTTCGATGCGGACGCCCTGGATCTGCCACGAACAGTTGGACGTGATGATCCGGTCCGGCGCGTTGAAGAGCGACGCGGCCGTGCTCGACCTGGAACAGCATCAGCGTGCGCTGGTGTGGATCGACGGGCGGCTCAATGTGGTGCTCGGACCGGGGCAGTACGCCTTGTGGACCGGCGCGCGCAAGGTCCGCACGGAGGTCGTCGACACGCAATCGGTCCGCTTCCATCACTTGCAACTGCATGTGGTGTTGAACGCGCCGGGCGCGGAAGCGGTGTTGAACAAGTACACGGTCGAAGAGGGCCACGTGGGCGTCTATTTCAAGGACGGCGACTACGTCGAAACTTTGAAGCCGGGCACCTACGCCTTCTGGAAGGACGTGGCGAAGGTCGTTGTGCAGGTGCGCGAAATGCGCGAGTCCGTACTGGACGTCACGGGTCAGGACATCATCACGCAAGATAAGGTGACGCTCCGCGTAAACGCGGTCGTAACCTTTCGCGTGACCGATGCCCTGAAGGCCGTGTCGACCGTCGACGACGCGCGGCAGGCCTTGTACCGCGAAGCGCAGTTGGCCTTGCGGGCCGAGGTGGGCGCGCGCGACCTCGACGCGTTGCTCGCGGACAAGATGAGCCTCACCGAGGCCGTCGAAGCGGGCATCCGCGGCCGCGCCGCGGAGTACGGAATCGCTGTGACCGGATTCGGTATCCGCGACATCATCTTGCCGGGCGAGATGCGGGATCTGATGAACAAGGTCACGGAGGCCAAGAAGGCCGCCGAAGCCAACTTCATCACGCGCCGCGAGGAAACGGCCGCCATGCGCAGCCAGGCCAACACCGCCAAGATGTTGGCCGACAACCCGACGCTGATGCGGTTGCGTGAGCTGGAGGTGCTCGAAAAGATCGCCGCCACTTCCAAGCTCAACGTCGTGTTGGGCGAGAAGGGTCTCGCGGATCGGGTTGTGAATCTGTTGTAGGCTGGAGACCGGAGGCTGGAGTAGAACGGGGCCCACACTGAATCGGTGTGGACCCCGTTTTTTATCAGGTCGCGTTTTGCTTGCCCCCGACCTGGAGATCTCTTAGTGTATTCGCAGAAGCAATTCTGTCCCGACAAGTGAGCGTGAACGTTTTGGCCACGATTCCGAAAGATGACGAGTCGCCTACCCTTCTTCTAACTGATCCCGTCACCGCCTTGCCCGGAGTTGGTGACAAACGGGCGGATCTCCTCCACAATCTCGACATCGTGACGGTTCGGGATCTGCTGTTTCTTTTTCCGCGGGACTATCAGGATCGGCGGACGATTGAGTCCATTGCCTCCATCGCCGAGGGCGACACGGTCACCATCGAGGCGGAGGTGGTGAAGGCGCGTCCGGTGCGGTTGCGGCGGCGGTTGTCGATGGCGGAGGTGACGTTGCGTGACGACTCCGGCGAGATTCGAGCCGTGTGGTTTGGGCAGGACTACCTCGTTCGGGTGTTGAAGCCGGGGGCGCGGGGATTCTTCACGGGAACGGCGGGGAAATGGAACGGCGTCGCACTGCGCAATCCGGAGTACGAACTGCAAACCGGCGACGAAGACGACTTGCTCAACTCCGGTTGCATCGTGCCGGTGTACCGGCTGACGGATGGCGTGAGCCAACGAATGCTGCGTCGACTCGTGCGCACCGCGTTGGACCTTGTGGAGCCGTTGCCGGATACGCTGCCGGCGCGGTTGCGTGAAACACACGCGTTTCCCCACGCGAACGATGCGATTCGTGCCGTTCATTTTCCCGACGAGATCGAAACCGGGCCCGCGGCGCGGAGCCGGTTCGCCTACGAGGAATTGCTCGGCATTCAGATTGGCGTACTGAGCGCGCGTACGAAACGGCATCAGGAGCAGAAGCGGAACCGCCACGTTGTCGATGGCGCACATCTGCGGGACCTGCGCGCGGCGTTGCCCTTCCCGTTGACCAAAGGCCAGGAACGCGCGGTTGACGATATTCTCGACGACCTGGGGTCGCATCGTCCGATGGTGCGCTTATTGCAGGGCGACGTGGGTTGTGGCAAAACCGTCGTTGCGCTGCACGCCATCGCAGCGGCGTGCGACGGCGGCTATCAGGCGGCGTTGATGGCGCCCACCGAGATCCTCGCGGAACAACATGGGATCAGTCTGCGCGAGTTGTTCGCGCCGTTGGGACTGGAAGTTGCCGTGTTGACCGGGTCGACCAACCACGCGAATGACGTGCGTGAACAGGTCGCGTCCGGCGCATGTCATGTTGTCGTGGGCACGCATGCGCTCATTCAGGAAAAGACGCGATTTCACAACCTCGGTCTCGTGATCATCGACGAGCAGCACCGGTTCGGTGTTGTCCAGCGCAGCACGCTGGTGGAAAAGGGCTATGAGCCTGAATTGCTGCACATGACCGCGACGCCGATCCCCCGGACGTTGGCGATTACGGTGTACGGGGGCATGGATATATCCGTCATTGACGAGTTGCCGCCGGGCCGCACACCGGTCAAGACGCGGCGGATCACGCCGGCGAAAGTGCCCGATCTCTACAGCTACATCTCCAAACAGGCGGCGAAAGGGTTGCAGACGTACTACGTGTGCCCCCTCGTCGAAGAATCGGCGGCAAAGCAACTCACTGCGGTCACGAAACATTTCGAGGAACTGTCCGCCGGGCCGCTGGAAGGATTGCGGACGGGACTGATCCACGGGCGCATGGCGTCGCCGGAGAAGGATTACGTGATGCACCGGTTCAAACGCGGTGAGGTGGACGTCCTGTTTAGTACCACCGTAATCGAAGTGGGCATCGACTGTCCCAACGCCACGACCATGGTCATCGAAGACGCGGCGCAATTCGGTCTGACGCAGTTGCACCAGTTGCGCGGGCGCGTGGGCCGGGGCGCGGCACAGTCGCATTGCTTCTTGCTCGGTAAACCCAAGACCAAAGACGGCAAGAAGCGTCTGGACGTTCTTTGCGCGTCGTCGAGCGGGTTCGACATTGCGGAAGCCGATCTCGAACTGCGCGGCCCCGGGGAATTCCAGGGGTTGCGGCAGGCGGGTCTAAGCGATCTGCGCGTGGCCGATTTGGTGCGGGACGTGCGTCTGCTGGATGCCGCCCGCCGCGACGCGCAAAGCATCCTGGAAGCGGACCCCGGGCTGACCCGGTCAGAGCACGTCGCCTTGGCCGAAACTGCGCGCAGCTTTGAATCCGTGTATACGTGATCGGACAAATCCGAATGATTTGTGTGCACAATACGTACACAATTGATTTCGCAGTCGAATCGGCATATTCAGGCGAAACTCCCTGTTACTGAGGCTTTTTCGCCGGAAGTGGTAACTGGTCGCGTCTGGTACGCCGGGCCGCCTCGGCCGAGGGCGTACCGATTGTGCGCACCTATTTGGCGATTCCTGCCTCCATGTCCCATACGTGCGCACAATGGCCCGTTTCTGTCCCCTGCGGCGGCGCGCCACCAATGAGGCGTCGAACCAACCTGTGGCACATCGCTCGCTCATAGCGGGGCGATCCGCCTTCTCGTACATGAATTGGCATCGTCTTTGCGTCTCTCCAGGGGTTCAAAGAGAAACGGTTAAAGGAGACACGTACGTCTTTCATCAGTATGCCACCCTACTTCGCTACAGAGAAAGAGAGTGTACTGGTCATTTCGATGACCACGCGTGGCGTGGTAGCGCGTGCTGCGGTGAAATGCGGATACGCCGTCACGACCGTTCGCGACGTACCGGAGTCGGTTGACTGCCTGCGCAAACGCAAATATCGGGCCGTGCTCGTCGATTTGGACGCGTCGGACCTGGATCCGCTCGAACTCGTGCTGAACGTGCGCGATTTCGATGCCGCCGTTCCCATCGTGGTGATGGCCTCGCTCTGGGACGCCGCAAACATAACGTCTCTGGGAACGCAACCCAGAACCATGCTGGTCGCCAAGTCCGACAACGTCGCGGACCTATCGCGCGACCTCGCCCGCTTGCCGCTCCTGGAAGCTGCTACCGGGCAAGCCGCTCCATAGCGCCGCACGGAAGATTGGCGAAACAACTCAACGGAAGGATTTTGACTTATGGCTTTAGTTATCGAATGCCCGCACTGCCATGCGAAACTGAAAGCGCCAGACGACGCC
Organism: Candidatus Hydrogenedentota bacterium; assembly: GCA_963745075.1. Lineage (GTDB taxonomy): Bacteria > Hydrogenedentota > Hydrogenedentia > Hydrogenedentales > SLHB01 > JAHDWY01. Next base: position 128,569 of record CAVUWV010000008.1, read on the forward strand.
CTTGGCAAACAGGGCAAATGCCCGGAATGCCAGGGCACCGTTCGCGTGCCGGCGAAACGTCCCTCGGAGACGCAATAGTGGTTTCCGAAACAACAGCGATCGATCCGAAAGCGCGCTCGAACTCCGACCGGTCTTTTGCGTTGCGGAGTCCGTCCGTGGACGATGGCGCGGCAATCTGGGATCTGGTGTGCCGGTCAAAACCGCTGGACGAGAACTCGTGCTACGCGTATCTGTTGTTGTGCGAACACTTCGCGGATACGTGCGTGGTCGCGGAACGCGACGGGACCGTCATCGGATTCATTTCGGCGTACCTTCCGCCCAAGGCCGTGGACACGGTCTTTGTGTGGCAGGTGGCCGTGGACGCCAGCGCCCGGGGCATGGGCGTCGCGGGCGCCATGTTGAAGCGTGTTTTGGCGAGCGACGCCTGCCGGCGCGTGCGGTATCTGGAGACGACGGTATCACCAAGCAATACCGCGTCGCGGGCGCTGTTTCACCGGCTTGCGACGCGTTTGGAAACAAAATGCGTCGAACGGGCGCTGTTTACGAGCGACCAGTTCGGGGGGGAGAACCACGAAGACGAAGTTTTGTTCCGCATCGGCCCCATGGGGCCGGGCGGACGTTCGGGTGAAAGCAATAGCAAGGAAGAGTCGAGGGAGATCCATGATGGAAAGTGATAAAGAGATCAGCACGACAGAGGGGGCGCTCGAAACGTTCGAGCGTCTGGAATCCGAAGTTCGCGGATACTGCCGTTCGTTTCCCACGGTGTTTACCCGGGCGCAAGGGGCCTGCCTCTTCGACACGGAAGGGGATCGGTATATCGACTTTCTGGCGGGCGCGGGGACGCTGAACTACGGACACAACAATCCATCCATCAAGCGCGACGTGATCGCGTACCTGGAAGAGGACGGGTTGGTTCATGGGCTCGACATGGCCAGCCAGGCCAAGCAGCACTTCCTGGAGACGTTCGAATCAGTCATATTGAAACCGCGCGAGTTCGAATACAAGGTTCAGTTCCCCGGACCGACCGGGACGAACGCGGTGGAAGCGGCCTTCAAGCTTGCGCGGAAAGCGACGGGGCGCACGAACATCGTCTCGTTCACGAACGGATTTCATGGTGTGTCGCTGGGCTCGCTCGCGGCAACAGGGAACGCCCACTTCCGCGACGCGTCAGGCACCTCGCTTCCGGAAACGACCTTCATGCCGTACGACGGATACCTCGGCAGCGACGTGGACACCCTCGACTACTTCGAGCGGGCCCTCGAAGACCGCAGCAGCGGCCTCGACCATCCGGCGGCGGTGATCGTGGAAACCGTACAAGGCGAAGGCGGACTGAACGCGGCGAGCTTTGCGTGGCTGCGCCGCCTCGAGCGGATCTGCAACGACAACGACGTGATTCTGATCGTGGACGACATCCAGGCGGGCTGCGGCCGGACCGGCACCTTCTTCAGTTTTGAAGGCGCGGGCATCAACCCGGGCATCGTGACGCTGTCGAAGTCGCTCAGTGGATTCGGTCTTCCCATGTCGATCGTGCTGATGCGCCCCGACCTCGACGTATGGGAGCCCTCCGAGCACAACGGCACCTTTCGCGGCAACAATCTGGCCTTCGTATCCGCAACGTCGGCGTTGAATAAATATTGGCGGAACAACGATTTCATGTTGGAGATCGCGAAGAAGGGCCGCCAGATCCGCGAACGCCTGGGCGACTGGGCCAAGCGTCATCCCAAGCTGGGCACGGAAGTCCGCGGCCGTGGCATGATGCGGGGCATCGTGTGCGACCCGCCGGAAGCGGCGTCGGAGATTAGTAAGGCGGCATTTGAGAAAGGGCTGATCATCGAAACGTCGGGCGCGGAGGGCGAGGTGGTCAAGATTCTCGCGCCGCTCACGATTGACGAACCGACGCTGGAAAAGGGCCTCGACATTCTCGATGAAAGCATTGACGAAGTCGCGGAAGCGCGTGCGCCGAAGTCTCGCGCCGCATTGGGAGCATAACATGATCGTTCGAACAGTCAGCGATTTGCAGGGCACGGACCGCGAGGTCCATGCGCCGACCTGGGTGAGCCGCCGATTCCTTCTCCGGAAAGACGGCATGGGGTTCTCCTTTCACGAAACCATTATTTATGCCGGGACGGAAACCTACATGTGGTACCGGAATCATCTGGAGTCGGTGTACTGCGTGGAGGGCGAAGGCGAAATCGAGGAGGTTGCGAACGGCACGAGACACGCGATCGCGCCCGGTACGATGTACGCCCTCGATCGGCACGATAAGCATATTCTGCGCGCCAAGACCGATCTGCGTCTTATGTGCGTGTTCAATCCGCCGTGCACAGGCAAAGAGGTACACGACGAAGAAGGAGTGTATCCGTTGATTCAGGAAGACGAGGAAGAGCTGGCCGTGGAATCCATCGCGGCCGCGGAGCGCTAAAACGATCTAGAGGATGGGAGCCATGCAAGACCTATATCCAACCCGATCGACCGATGGATTCTCGCTCATGGAGCGGCAGGATCCGGTTGTATACAGTCACAACGGCGGCGCGGTGGGTCCGCTCACGCGCGCGCAACTCGAACAGTACGACCGCGACGGATTTTTGTTTTTGGAGAATTTCTTCGCGCCGGACGAAGTCGAGGCCATGCAGAAGGAGTTGCACGCCCTGCGTCGGTCCGATGACGTGGCCGAGAAAGGCTGCGCGATCATCGAGCCCACGAGCGCGGAGGTGCGCTCCGTGTTCGACGTGACGCGCTTGAGCCACTTGTTTTGGATGCTGTCACGGGACAGCCGTCTCGTGGACATGATCCGGCAGTTGCTGGACGACGATCTCTACATCCACCAGTCCCGCATCAATTACAAGCCGGGGTTTCAAGGCAAAGAATTTTATTGGCACTCCGATTTTGAAACGTGGCACGCGGAAGACGGGATGCCGCGGATGCGCGCCGTGAGTTGTTCGATCGCGTTGACGGAGAACAACGAGCACAACGGCCCCTTGATGGTGATTCCGGGATCGCACAAGCACTTCGTGTCCTGTGGGGGAAAGACGCCGAAGGATCACTACAAGGACTCGCTGCGGAAGCAAGAGTACGGTGTGCCGGACAACACGAGCCTTCAGACCTTGGCCGACCGCGGCGGCATTGTGGCTCCGAAGGGCCCGGCGGGGTCGCTGCTGTTGTTCGAGTGCAACACCATGCACGGGTCGAACAGCAACATCTCGCCGCACCCCCGGAGCAATGTGTTTCTCGTGTACAACGCCGTTACCAACGCGTTGGTGGATCCGTTCCAGGCGGACCAGCCGCGTCCGGAGTTTGTGGCGTCCCACGACTTCTCGCCCATCACGCCGGTCGACAGCGGATCGGTGGTAGCGAACATGGAGGCCATCCAGGCCTGAGCCAAGGGGCGACGCGCCCCGGAGATTCGAACGATGAAACAACGCATAATCCGGCGGCTGTCGCGTGCGGCGGCCGCCTGTTTTTTGATTGGCGCTCTGGTGTCGGCTTGCGGCGGTCCGGGCGGCGGTTCCGCAGGGCCGGCCAACGAGTCCACGCTGGACCGCATCAAGCGCACGGGCACGATCCGCGTCGGGTATGCCAACGAAGCGCCTTACGCGTACATCGATGGGGCCACCGGGGAATTGACGGGCGAAGCGCCGGAGATTCTTCGGGTAGTCATGGATCGGATGGGCGTGGACAAGGTGGAAGGCGTGCTTACCGAATTCGGGTCGTTGATACCGGGTCTGAAAGCGAAACGCTTCGACGCGATCGCGGCCGGCATGTACATTACGCCAGAGCGCTGCCAACAGATCGATTTTTCGAATCCGGATTACACCATCGGAGAAGCGTTCATCGTGAAAAAGGGCAATCCCCTGGACTTGCACAGCTACGACGACATCGCCAAGCACCCGTCGGCCAAACTGGGCGTGGTCGCGGGCACGGTGGAGCGGGGCTACGCGCGGGGTACGGGGATTGCGGACGACCGGGTCATCGTGTTTCCCGATCCACCCAGCGCGCTCGCGGGTGTCGTGGCCGGCCGGGTCGACGCGTACGCGGGAACGAGCCTGACCATTCAGGATCTTATGAATAAATCCAGCAACGATGATTTGGAACGCGCGGACCCCTTTACGGATCCCACGATCGACGGGAAGACCGTGCGCGGTTACGGGGCGTTCGGGTTTCGCAAGGGCGACGACACTTTTCGCGAGGCGTTTAATGATGAACTCGCGAAGTTCATCGGGACGCCGGAACATCTGAAGCTCGTGAAGCCCTTCGGGTTCACGGAAAACGAACTGCCGGGTGGCAAAACGGCAGCAGAACTCTGCGGCGGGGCGGATTCGTGATGTATTCAGCCGTCATCCTGAGCGTCAGCGAAGGATCTCATCACATTTGCGCATCCCGCTTCGATCCCGATCCCGATTTCGAGAGTAATGCAGGTCGCAACCATACTCGACTGTTCTCGCCGCCAACAACTCCGCCCGCAGCGTGGTCCGCGCTCAGGATGATGTGCGCAGATATTCGCTGGAACAGTTTCGCAGCGTTAGCGATCCGGAGGATGTAGCCATGCCTCCACCCCTGGACTTGCTGCCAGCCCTGTTGGGTGGGCTCTGGGTGACCCTCGGGCTGACCGCGGGCGGCGCGTGCGTGGCCTTTGTCGCGGCGTGGCTGTCTGGATTGGGGCGACTAAGCCACGTGCTCCCAATCCGGTGGTTGTCCATTGCATATATCGAGACGTTTCGGGGGACGTCGGCCCTGGTTCAGTTGTATTGGTTCTACTTCGCGCTGCCGCTGATCGGCGTCAGCCTGTCCGCGATGACGACGGGCATCCTGGTGCTCGGGCTCAACATCGGCAGTTACGGAGGCGAAGTGGTGCGCGGTGCGATCCAGGCGGTGCCCAAGGGGCAGCATGAGGCGTCGACGGCGTTGAATATGTCGCCGCTGCAAGGGCTTTGGCTGGTGACCGTGCCGCAAGCGGCCATCGCCATGCTGCCGCCGGCGGGCAACTTGTTGATCGAGTTGTTGAAGAGCACGGCGCTGGTGTCGCTGATCACGCTGAGCGATTTGACGTTTCGCGGACAACTTCTTCGCGCGGAAACGTTACGCACGACGGAAGTCTTCGGCCTGTTGCTCGCGATTTATTTTGCGATTGCGCTCGTGTTTACGTTTTTCGTGCGTTTGCTGGAGCGACGGCTCACGCGGGGACGGCAGTTGGAGGTGTCCCATTGAATTTTGATTGGCATTTTACGTGGGAGATTATGCCCGATTTGTTGCGGGGCCTTGTCGTGACGGTGGAAGCCACGGTGATAGGCACGTTTCTCGCTGCGCTGCTGGGTCTGGTGTGGGCCATGGCGAGACGGAGCAAACGGCGCGCAATCACGTGGCCCGTCGGTACTCTTGTTGAATTCATTCGCAGCACACCGGTGCTGGTGCAGATCTACTTTCTTTTTTACGTGCTGCCGGGTTTCGGCGTCAGCATGACGCCATTGATGACGGGCATTATCGCGCTCGGGATTCACTACAGTTGTTACATGTCCGAAGTGTATCGCGCGGGGATCGAAGGCGTGCAGCGGGGCCAGTGGGAAGCGGCGACCGCACTGAACCTCAGCCGGAAACAAACGTGGCTCAAGGTCATTCTGCCGCAGGCGATACCGCCGGTCGTGCCGGCCCTTGGGAACTACTTCGTGGCCATGTTCAAAGATACACCGATGCTTTCCGCCATTACTGTGCTTGAATTGTTGCAGTCCGCAAAGATCGTGGGATCCGAAACGTTCCGTTATCTCGAGCCCTTGACGCTGGCGGGGATCTTCTTCCTGGTTTGCAGTTTGGCGGCGGCGGCGCTCATTCGCTGGACGGAACGGAAACTGCACGTACAAGGAGCGCGCACGTGAGCGAACAACCCATCGTACGGCTCAACGATATCGTGAAGTCCTACGGCGACGTGCACGTACTCCGCAGGCTTAACCTCGACGTTGCGCCGAAAGAGAAGGTGTCCATTATCGGACCCAGTGGCTCGGGCAAGTCGACCTTGCTGCGGCTCCTGATGACGCTGGAGAAGCCGACCTCGGGCGAGATCGAGATCGACGGGGATTCCTTGTGGCACATGCAACGGAACGGGAGCACGGTGCCCGCGAATCGGAAGCACGTGCGCGCGGTGCGGGGCAAAGTAGGCATGGTGTTCCAGCATTTCAATTTGTTCCCGCACATGACCGTTTTTCACAACGTGACCGTCGCGCCGCGGCATGTATTGAAAGTGCCCAAAGCGGAGGCCGAACGGCACGCGCGCGAGTTGCTCGACAAGGTCGGTCTGGCGGACAAGGTCGACACGTACCCTGGGCAACTTTCCGGCGGGCAAAAGCAACGGGTGGCGATCGCGCGCGCGCTCGCGTTGCAGCCGAAAGTGATGTTGTTCGATGAGGTGACGTCGGCCCTCGATCCGGAACTTGTGGGCGAGGTGTTGACGGTGCTGCGGGACTTGGCGCATCAGGACGACACGACGATGATCCTGGTCACGCATGAGATGCGGTTCGCGCAGGAGATTTCCGACCGCGTGGTGTTCATCGACCACGGCAACATCGTGGAAGAGGGCAGCCCCGACCGCATCTTCACCGAGCCCGCCGAGGACCGCACGCGCGAGTTCTTACGGGCTGTTCTTGAAGCATAAAGAGCAAAAGCTTTAGCAACGAAATCTAAATATCCCCCTTGACCCCTCTCAAAGGGGGAGTTATCCGCAACGCTTCGCGTTGCGTTCTGGTTTGGCAGAGACCACGACGCCACGGGTGCGACAATGCCTTTCCCCATCGACGGCGCTGGATACGATTTGCCCTTTGGAGGGGATCAAGGGGGATTGTTCTTACGAACCGCAATGCCGGGCGCGAAGGCGTTGCGACGGGATATTTGAAGGCTTGCCCGGTTTCAGGGCGCATCGGAATGCAGGGAGGAACGCGCTATGAGTGAACTTCTGAAAGAACATTACACACGGCTTGCCGATAAGTACGATGACTTCTTGTACTATTCGCCGAAGTTTGTGCGGACGTTGACGACGAAGATGGTCGACAAGCTGCAACTCGAACCCGACGACGTGTTGCTCGACCTCGCCTGTGGGACGGGCATGTATTCAGTGGATATCTTGAAGCAGGTGCCGCTGAAACATCCAGTGCAGGCGGTGGACCCGTTCGCAGAGATGCTGGCCGCCATTCCCGAGGACTGCGGGCTCGCGCCGATCTGTATGGATGCGCTCGCGTATTGCGCCAATCACAATGGATATACGAAGGCGTTCATGAAGGAAGCGGTGCATCACGTCGACGACAAGGCGCGACTGTTCGCGGACGTATACGCCAACCTGCCCAAAGGCGGGGCGTTTTTACTCGTTCACGTGCCGCCCACGATTCAGTATCCGCTTTTCGACGCGGCCCTGAAACGCGCTCTCGACTGGCATGCCTGCCCGAACGAACTGCAGGACCTCCTGCACGACGCGGGGTTCGAGGTCGAACGGGACGGGCTGGACTATCCCCACTCCATTCCGAAGATCAAATACTTCGCCATGGTGGAATCCTGCTACATGACGCTTCTGTCGTCGTTCTCCGACGACGAACTCGCCGCGGGCCTGGAAGAAATGGAAGCGCGGTACGACGGCACGGAAACGCTGGAGTTTGTCGACCACTTCGATTACATCACTGCACGGAAGCGGTAGACGATCCGAATCGGTCAGTCCGCTTCAGCGAAATCGACACGTTGACGGCTCGCCATTGGGGCTGTCGCGGAATCGTAAAAATCAACGCGGCTGGAAGCCGCGTCTACTCTTCGGGTCCATTTCGTTTGGAGGTGCGCGTTGGTGGTAGTATTCGCTGAACGGCAGAATCGATCGTAGCGGTCCCTGAGCGTAATGAGGAGAACATCACATGAGTATTTCATTTGACCGTCATTCCACCGTACTTCATGGCGTCACCGTGGCATTCGCGGCGGATTCGGGCGGAGCATCGGGTAGTGGAAGTTCGGATACCGTTTTCGTTGTAGCCGAGATTGAAGTGAGGCCGGGCACGCGCGGGGAATTTGCCGAAATTTTCAAGAACAACGTGCCGAACGTGCATGCAGAAGACGGTTGCATCATGTACGAGCCCGTCGTCGACCGGGATACGGTCGTCGGCGCGCAGGCGCCGTTGCGGGACAACGTCATGACGGTGATGGAGAAATGGGCCAGTCTCGACGCCCTAAAAGCGCATATGCAAGCGCCGCACATGAACGCGTACAACGAACAGGTCAAAGACCTGGTGACGGGGGTGACGATTCGGGTGATGCAGTCGGCGTGAGGGGAAGTATGAATTACGAATTGAGCGTTAGCTCCGGAATTCTCACACGCACCAAACGTCGAATCTGTGACCCCAAACCGCCCTGGAGTTTCGCGTGCCGACCCGCGCTACTTGAGGTCGATAGCTTCGGCGCAGATGCGGTGGGCTTCTTCCGGCGCGGACCTACACGGACAGACACGGACGGTCGCGGGCTTGAGGGCTGGGGCTCTCGGCCTGGCGCGTGATTCGGGGGCTGGGGGGCACGACTTCAGTGGATGGGCGCTGTCGGCGGGTGCGGGGGCTTTTGGCGGCGTGGGCGGTCGGATTTTACGTTGCTTGGGGGGCGTTTTTTGCGTCTGAAACGGGGGAATGGTATGCTTTGACGGCATTTTACCCGCCTGGTTCCAGTCTGCTTTCCCTGTGCAAGCACTGCGGTTGGGCGGTATGACGCGTTGCACGGTTGTCGGCGCGTGCCGGGACCACGCTGCGGGCGTGGGAGTTGCCAGTGTCGCAAGAGCGTTCGGAAGCCATTGTGATTCGGGCCGTGGACTTCAGCGAGACGAGCCGGATCGTGACGTTCCTGAGTCCCGACCGGGGCAAATTGGCCTGTATGGCGGCCGGTGTGCGGCGTCCCAAGAGCCAATTGGCGGGTATGCTGGACACCTTCAACCGGCTGGAAGTGGTCTATTACTGGAAAGACGGCCGGAGCGTGCAGAAGCTGGGCGAGGCGACGCTGCTCGACGGGTTCAGCGCTTTGAAGGCGGACCTGGAAAAGGGCGCGTACGCGGCGTTCCCCCTGGAATTCGCGTATAAGGCGGCCCAGGAGAACGAGCCGTCCGGGGAGTTGTACGAGACACTGCTTTCCGGGTTGGAAGGCATGCGGGCGTGGCCGGGTCCGGCTCGGGTTCATGCCGCGTGGCAGGTCGTCCAGTTGTTGCGCGTGGCCGGGTTCGATCCGGATCTGAACGGCGACACAGACGGCAAACGCAGCGTCGGTTTTTCCTTCGATGGCGGCGTGGTGTCGTCCGGTGAACGGGCGGACCGGTCGCTTCGTGTGGAAGACCTGGACCGGTTGCGGCTTCTGGCCGCTGCCCGCGACCGGTGCCCGGAGGTAGACGACTCGCCGGAGGTTTTCGAGGCCGTGTGCGGCTATGTAACCCGGCAACTGGAGAGTGAATTTCGCAGTCTGCGCGTGATCGCGCAGTTGTTTCCGTAAACGCATCGCGCAGGACTGAGTATCGATATACCCATGGCAACGCCACTCGAGAAGATCCGGAATTTTTGCATCATCGCTCACGTGGATCACGGGAAATCCACGCTCGCGGACCGCTTTCTTCAGATTACGCATTCGGTGGAAGCGCGCAAGATGAAGGAACAGACGCTCGATACGATGGACATTGAGCGGGAACGCGGCATTACGATCAAATCCGTGGCCGTGCGGATGAATTACAAGGCGCAGAACGGCGAGATGTACGTCCTGAACCTCATCGACACACCGGGGCACGTGGATTTTTCGTACGAGGTATCGCGCAGTTTGGCGGCGTGTGAAGGGGCCTTGCTGCTCGTGGATGCGGCGCAAGGGGTCGAAGCGCAGACTCTCGCGAACGCGTACAAGGCCATCGAACAGAATCTCGAAATCATCCCGGTCATCAACAAGATCGACCTGCCCAGCGCCGACGTGGAATCGGTGCGGCGGCAGATTGAAGACGTGGTCGGCCTCGACGCCAGCGACGCGGTACTCGCCAGCGGCAAAGAGGGAACCGGCGCGATCGAGGCGTTGGAGGCTGTGATCCGGCGTGTGCCGGCGCCCACGGGCGATCGCGCCGCGCCGTTGCGCGCGCTGATCTTCGACGCCAAGTACGACGCCTACCGCGGCGTCATCGTCTACATCCGTGTGAAGGAAGGCCGCATCACCAAGGGCATGAAGGTGATGATGATGGCCAACGACGTGAAATACGAAGTAGCCGAACTCGGCACGTTCCGGCCGGCGATCACGCCGTCGGAATCGCTGGAAGCGGGCGAAACCGGGTACCTCATCTGTAACATCAAGACCCTTGAAGGCACCAAGATCGGCGACACGATTACGGACGCGGCGAAACCGGCGACACAAGCGATTGCCGGGGTACAAGGAACCGCAATCGACGGTGTTCTGCGGGTTGTATCCGGCGGTGGCGAACGATTTCCAGGAACTGCGCGACGCACTGGAGCGGTTGCAGCTTAACGATGCGTCGTTTACGTTTCAAGCCGACACGTCCGACGCCTTGGGTTTTGGATTCCGCCTGGGATTCCTCGGGCTGCTGCACATGGAGATCATCCAGGAGCGGCTGGAGCGCGAATTCAATTTGACCCTCGTGACGACGGTCCCGAACGTGGCCTACGAAATCACCAAACGGGATGGAACTAAATTCACGATCGAGAACGCGTCTAAGATGCCTGAGCCCGGGGACATCGAAGTGATCGAAGAGCCGTACATCGAGGCGGAGATCATCGTTCCGACGGAGTATTTGAGCGGGGTGATCGAACTGTGCAAGAAGAAACGGGGCATCCACGTGCGGGTGGACTACCTCGACGCGCGGCGTTGCCTCGCCATCTACCAAATGCCGCTCGCGGAAATCGTCCTCGATTTCTACGACAAGTTGAAGAGCATCTCGCGGGGGTACGGGTCCCTCGAATACCACATCATCGGCTACCGGCCGGGCAACCTCGTGAAGCTGGATATCCTGCTGAACGGCGAACCGGTCGACGCGTTGTCGTCCATCGTGCACCGCGACCGCGCGGAATGGGTGGGACGCCAGCTCGCATCGAAACTGCGCTCCCTGATCCCGCGCCAGCAGTTCGAGGTGGCCATTCAAGCGGCTATTGGCAGCCGTATTCTCGTTCGAGAAACCGTCAAAGCGCTGCGCAAAAACGTGACCGCAAAGTGTTACGGCGGCGACATCACGCGCAAACGCAAACTCCTCGAAAAGCAAAAGGAGGGTAAGCGCCGAATGAAACAGGTAGGCAGTGTGGAAGTGCCGCAGGAGGCGTTCATGGCCTTGTTGCGCGTCGGCGAAGATGCGGACCGGTAACTGCGTGTCAACGCGATGGTCAGCCGTACTGTTTTGAAGAATTGCAGAAGAACATCCCCCTTAAGCCCCCTTCAAAGGGGGAATCGTTCGCAACGCTTTGCGTTGTGTCTGAAACGGTCAGCGAATGACCTCGACGTGTTTTCATTGCCGTCGCGCATTTCGAAAGACTCGGAAGCGCCCATTTCCCCCAATGAAGGGGGATCAAGGGGGATGTTCCTCGATCCGGTCACCTTAGCGGAGGTGTAACCATACTAGTGGGAAACCGATCTAAAATGAGCTATTCGAAACGCCATACCATTCGACCGCGCGTCGCCCCCGCCTCCACCGGCCTGGGCCAGGGAATCGCGCAGACCATTCAAACCATCACCGGCCCGTGGACCTGGGAGAACCTGTTCAGTTGGGTGAAGCTCATCCTGCTGGTGCTCACGATCTGGTGGTTGTTTATTCAACCGTTCCGTATTCCGAGCGGTTCCATGGAACCGACGCTGCACGGCGATCCGGGTTTCTTCACGGGCGACCGGGTTTTTGTGAATAAACTGATTTACGGGCCGCGCATTCCCTTCATGAACAAGCGCATCTTTCGAATGGGCGAGCCGAAGCGATGGGACATCGTCGTCTTCCGGTCGGTCGAGCCTGAAGATCCGCGCAAGATTCTGATCAAACGCATCGTCGGCCTTCCGGGCGAGCGGATCCACATCTACGACGGCAAGATCTACGTGAACGGTGTGCCTCAGGAATTGCCCGCGAACATGCCGGACGTTTACTACATCGGCGAGATGCCGCCGCCGGAAGAGAAAGAGGCGGAGATCGTCGCCGAGCATCCGGATGACCTCCAGGCGGAAAACGACAAATGGAACGAGCGGTACAACGAGTGGAAAATGCTGGGGCCGTCACGGTTGCGCTACGGCGTGCTCGAGGATGAGCAGTATTCCGTCATCCCCCCGGATCACTACCTCATGCTGGGCGACAACAGCCCACATAGCCTGGACGGCCGCTTCTTCGGCTGGGTCCCGCGCGATCGCATTCTGGGCCGGGCGTTCTGCGTGTGGTGGCCCATTGGGCACCGGAAAGACTTGAGCGGATTTACGAAGACCGTATCGGGTATGGCGCTGCTCATCGGGATTCCGGGTCTACTCATCGGCTACGAGATATGCCGCGCCTTTTTCTTCTTGCCGTGGCGAATGCGCGGGAACGCCTTGGGGAAACGCGCGTCCAAGGGCGAACGCGTGTTAATCAATCGCGCGCGGTTCGGCATCCGGCTGCCCCTCCTCGGGATTCCGATTTATCGGGGACGCGCGCCGGCGTCGGGCGAGTGCGTGGCGTTTACGGTGTCCGTGGAAGTTCCCGGCGGGGCGACCATGCCGGACTTGGCATTCGGCACGGTTCTGGGCGTTCCGGGAGACACCGTCACCATTGAAGACGGGACCATCGTTGTAAACGGAACTTCGACGGGCCGGGCGGCACAGCGTGATGGAGCTTCCGAAAGCAGCAGCGCCAAGGGCAAGACAAAGTGGCCGCCCAAGAAGACGTCGACGGTTCCCGAGGACCAGTACCTGGTGCTAGCGGACGACGCGTCGAGCGGTCCCGACACGCGCACGGTGGGTTGGGTGCCGAAGGAGTCGCTGGTCGGCACGGTATCGACGGTCTGGTGGCCGCCGCACAAGATTCGTTTGGTCGCGAAGAACGAGGCGTGAGCGCGCAACGGCGTGCGAACCCACATTTGGAGTGACGCGCGTGGCGGGTTGGAAAACCCGCCCTACAGTTCCTCGGTTGGGAAAGATTGGCCGACAGTGCCAGGGACAGCAGAGACATCAAAGACAACAGGGACACGCGACACACCCACAAGGCCGCAGAAGTCGCTGGTGTCCCTGGGTTGACCCGTTCGTGGGTTTTCCGGAATTGCCGCTTATGACCGGTCTGTACATTCACATTCCCTATTGCCGGACGATCTGTCCGTATTGTGATTTCGTCAAACGGCCAACCAAGGGCGCCGTTCCGGATGCGTTTACTCACGCCCTTTGTGATGAGATGACGCGGTACGAGGGGGACCGCGATGTCGAAAGCGTGTTCTTCGGCGGGGGACGCCGTCGCTGGTTGCGCCGGCGTCGTTGGAACGCATATTCGAGGTGATGGGCGAGAAGTTTCGTCTTACCGAGGACCCGGAGATCACGCTTGAAGCCAACCCGGATGACGTAACGCCGGGACTACTTACTGCATGGCAGGCACTGGGGATCAATCGCATCAGTCTGGGCGTGCAGAGTTTTGACGATATGACCTTGCGGTACCTCGGACGGAGACACGACGCGGATGGCGCACGCCGGGCCTGCGGGCTTGTAGCGGAACACTTTGACTCGTGGAACATGGACCTCATGTTCGGCGGGCGTCCGGTGGACGCGTATCCGGCGACGCTGACGGAATGCGGGAGCTTCGCGCCGCCTCATGTTTCATCGTACGGGTTGACGTACGAGGCGGGCACGCCTTTCGGGAAGCGTGCGGACGAGGCGGTTGACGACGACACCTACCTGACGTTGTATACGCAGACCGTGGAAAGGTTGCGCCCGTTAGAGCGGTACGAGGTATCCAATTTCGCGCGGCCCGGATTTGCGTGCCGCCACAACCTGCGTTATTGGCACAACGACACCTACGCCGGGTTCGGCCCCGGCGCGTACTCCTTTCTCGACGGAGTCCGGGCGCGTAACCATGTGAAGCTGGAAGCATACCTCGCCGAACCCGGTGGCAAGACGGAGGCGTTGGCGTTGAGCGAACGCGAAATCCGGCTGGAAACGGTCATTCAGTATTTGCGTCTCGCGGACGGGTTGCCACGAAGCGTGTACGTGGAACGGTTCGGCAATTCGGTGGATGAAGACTTTGGGGACGCGCTGCAAAAGCTCGCGGAGCGGGGATTGATCGAAGATACCGGCGACGTCATTCGGCCCACGGCGCGGGGATTCGAGCTGAACAACGAGATCGGTCTGGCGCTGGTCGAAGTCCCCACCAGCGCACGGTAGAGGCGGCTACGACAGGGGCGTGACGGACATCCCGTCCTGCAACTCGTTCTTGGGTTCGGCGACGATGGTCTGGCCGGCGGTAAGACCGGAACCGATGGCGGCCCAGTCGTCGTTCTTGAGCGTGATTTCAACCGGCGTGAGTTTTGCCTCGCCGCCGTTGACGACGAACACGGCCCAGCCATCGTCGTTGCGGAAGGTGGCGCGCTCGGGCACGGCGACGGCGTCGGCGACTTCGTCGGTGATGATGCGCACGTCCACGCTGGTGCCGGGCCGCAACTGCACCTTGCCGTTGTCGAAGCTGATGATGGTCTTGACGCGCTGCTGTTCGATGCCGAGCGACGAGATTTTTTTGAAGCCCGCGGGATAGATCCGGTCCACCTTGCCCATGATGACTTCGTCGTTCAGGGCTTTGCCCGTGATCTCGACGGCGTCTCCGGGATCGACGCGACCGACCTCTTCGGACAACACGTCGCACTCGATCTCGATGGTGCTCATATTGCCGATGCGCAAGAGGGGTGAACCGGCGGCCAGCACGCGGCTGTCGTCGACAAACTTCTCCAAGATTACGCCGTCCACCGGTGACTTGATGGTTGCTTTTTCCAAGTCGTCCTGGAGTTGGTTCAACTTGGTTTCGAGGTTTTCGATTTCCGCTTGGTAGACTTGCCGCATGAACTCATTGTCGTCGATGGAACCGCGGAGCCGTTCCGAAGCCAGGTTCGCCATTTCGCGTCCCTTTTGATTGGCCTTTTCGGCGAGGGTGGCGCGCTCGAGGTTCTCGCGGGCATTCATGTACGCGCGGTTCGCGTCGTCATATTGGGACTGACTGACGGCGCCGGCGTCGCGAAGGGCCTTAATGCGGTTGTACTCGCGTTCGGCGTCATTAAAATTGTTTTGCGCGATATCCCGTTCCTTACGGGCGATATTCTGACGGTCCAATTCCTGTTTCACACGCAGCTCTGCGGACTTCAGTTCTTCGGGCTTGGGCTTTTCGACGTCGACACTGGTGATGCGCGCTTTTGCCTGTTCGATCATCGCGTTGACGCCGGCGAGTTGCTGTTTCAGCGCGTAGGTGTCGATAGTCGCCACGCAATCGCCCTTGGCGACGGCCGCACCTTCCTTCAACGCAATCTTGTTCACCGTTCCCGAGATGGGCATGTCGATAAGGATATCGTCATCGAGCCGGGTCTTGGCGTCCTCGGAGATGTAGGCGCGCACGGTGCGCGTTTCGGCTTGGGCCATTTCGACAGGAAGCGGCCCTTCCCGCATGGCGAGCCAAACCAGAACGATGACTGCCAGCACGCCTATCGCCAGGAAGATTCGGCGTCGCGTAATCACGTTACTCCCGCTCCTTCAGTACTTCGACCATGTCCAGCCGCTTGATTTTCTGTCGTACCGCGAGGTTCGCCAACACGACAAAGACAAATGACAACGCTGTCGCAACAACAAACGTCTCGTTGTCAATATGAAACGGCAACCGGTACAAATCCGTATCGTACGCCCCAACAATGAGCCAGCATACCCCGATTCCGAAGGGAATTCCCAGGATAAGGCCGATGATGCACAAGGCAAAATTCTCGTGGTAGAGGATGCGGCCGACTTCCTGCGCGGAAAATCCGAGCACGCGCAACGAGGCCAGTTCCCGTTGCCGTTCGGCCAGGGATACGGTGGTGATGTTGTAGATGATGGCGAAGGCGATGACTGCCGCGAACAGGACAATCATCGAATTCATGATCTGCGTGCTTTGTTCCAGCGTGTCTTCGAGTCCCTTCAGCGATTCGGATTTGATCTCGACGGCCGCCACGCCGGGCACGTCTTTGAGCTGCTTGTTCAGTTCCTCTTCCTGACCGCGGACGGTGCGCAACAAGACGGCGTTGACCGCGAAGGGCTCGTCCAGCACGCGGCTCAGTGCGTCGATGTTCATGTACGCCGACGAACCGAGATACTGCTGGACGACCTTGCTGACCGCGATACGTTTTTCTTTCGTGACGCGTCCCATAAGCGGCTTGAGGGTCAGCACGTCGCCCACGTGAACGCCTAGATCCCGGGCCAGCCGGTCGGACAACACCAGGCCGTCCTCGCCCACGCTGACCGGTTGCTGTTTGGTATTTAACAGGCGTTGCAGTCGCGCGCCTTCGGGTAATCCGATGATTACGACGTCTTTGGCACGCCAGGCGGATTTGATTTCAAATGGGTATTGCAACACGGGTTCGGCGTAGCGCACGTTGTCAAAACGCGAGGCTTCGTAAAAGGCGTCCTTGCCGCGTTCCGACTCGAAATCCACTTTTACGTCTTCGCGCTGCACTTCCTTGAACTGGAATTGAAGCATGTAGTCCATGGAATCCAGCATGAAGAATCCCATGATGAGAAGGCCGGAAGACACCATGACGCCGAAGGCGTTCAGCGCGGCGCGGAAGGCGTTGCGCGACATGTTGCGCACGATCATCTTCCACGTGAACGAGAGGCTGCGCCACAGGAGGCCGAAGCGTTCGATCCAGGTTCGGTGGGCGTATTTTGGCGCTTCGGGACGCATGGATTCGGCGGGCTGAATGCGGGCAGCGTGAATCGCCGCGGTCAAGGCGCCCGCCACGGAAAATACGATGCCGATACCAAAGGAGCGCGCGAGCACGTCGGGATACACGCGGGAACGTAACAAGGGGAAATCGTAATATTCGACGTACATACGGATCATGGCTCCGGCCAGCCACTGGCCGACCGCAAACCCGCCGAGGCACCCGATAGCGCCCAGCACGAGCGCGTACTTGATGTAATATAAGGCGACGGCGAAACTCGAGTACCCGTAGGCTTTCAGGAGGCCGATTTCCGTGCGTTCCTTGCGCACCATGCGGTTCAGGAGCACGAGCAGGATCAGCGCCGCGATGCCCTGGAACAAGCCGGGAATGATCTTCGCCGTCGTGGCCAGCCCCGTGATCTCGTCGGACAGGAAACGATTGGAGATCTGGTCTTCCCGTTTTACCTTGGCGAAGACACCGTAGGGATCGAGAATGTCGTTGGCCTTGTCCAGGAGCGCATCCAGGTCCTCGGATTTTTCCACGGTGCCGATAACGTCGTTGCAGGCCTCGTTCATGTCGAAAGCCGTTTCCGCGAAGTCCTGCGGCACCCAGAGAATGCCGAAGCGTTCGAAGTTCGGCACAAGTTCCTGGACCGTGCGAATAGTGTAGACGTATTCGGGGGACAACGCCGTGCCCACGATGCGCAACGTGTGTTTCTTGTTGTCGATGGACGCCTTGATGTAGTCGCCGATGTGGAGGTGGTTCAGCCGCGCGAAACGTTGGCTGACGATGACTTCGTTTTGTTTGCCCTCGGAGAAGTAGCGGCCTTCCATGATGCAAATGTCGTTGAGCACGTCCTCCTCGCGGTTGGGCATGGAGATGATGCGGCCGATGCGCGGTTCGTCCTCGCCTTCGAGGTCGAGATTGACGTCTTTGACGATGCGGCCGCGGACTTGCCGCACGCCGGGCAGCGATTCGATTTTGAAGAGGGCCGTCAAGGGCGCGCGTTCGAGCTGGATCTCAAAGTCGGCCAGCCGGTACTGGCTGTAATACGTGTCACGCGTGAGCACGAGGTTGCTGTGGGCCGAGGCAATGGCGATGTAACACGCCGTCCCGCAGAGCACCACCATGGCCACGGCGATGGATTGACCCCGCGACCACCAGAGCGTGCGAATAAGCTTCTTGTTTAGGACGTTCATACCGTCTTCTGTGCGCCGATTGCGTATGATTATTCACAATGTAGGATGCAGGTTTGTTCGCCTTCTCAACGCCGAAGAACATCCCCCTTGATCCCCCTTCAAAGGGGGAAATTACGCGCAACGCTTTGCGTTGCGTCGAAACGAACCGGGACCTTGTTCAGGAGCTTGCACTGCAATACGTACCTTGACCAATTGTTGGGCAACTCCCCCTTTGAAGGGGGATCAAGGGGGATGTTGTCTCACGCGAGCGCATAAAATGGGTGTACCTCTCGTGTACCTCTTGTCGCTTTCATTTGTATTACCACTCCAATTCGTCGGCGGATTTGGGCGAATCGTTCACCGTGATGTCGCGGACGCGGCCGTCCACCATTCGCACCACGCGATGGGACATGGCGCCAATCGCAGCGTTGTGGGTGATGACGATGACCGTGGTCCCCATGTCACGATTGACGTTGCTGAGCACGTCGAGCACGACCTTGCCCGTCGTGAAATCGAGGGCGCCGGTCGGTTCGTCGCAGAGGAGGATTTCCGGCTGTTTTGCGACCGCCCGCGCAATGGCTACGCGTTGCTGTTCGCCCCCGGAAAGCTGGGACGGGAAATGGTCGCGCCGCTCGGTGAGGTTGACCAGCTTGAGCGCCTCCGCGGCGGGCATGGGCTCGTTCGAGATCTCGGTAGCCATTTCGACGTTTTCTTCCGCCGTGAGGTTCGGCATGAGGTTGTAAAACTGGAAGACGAACCCGATGTGGTGACGCCGGTACTGGGTAAGTTGCGACTCACCGTAGGCCGTGAGGTCGTCGTCCCGGAACCAGACTTGGCCGGCCGACGCCGTGTCGATCCCGCCGATGATGTTTAACAGCGTGCTCTTTCCCGAACCGCTCGGCCCGAGGATGACGAGGAATTCGCCTTCGTAGACTTCGAGGGTCACCTCCCGCAGCGCGGACACGGTGACTTCCCCCATCTGGTAGTCTTTCTTCACCCCTTCGACGCGAAAGACCACCGGCGGGCGGGCATCCAACTTCTCTACCGCCTGCGCGCACATAGGGTTAGCCTACCACAGGAGGGACGGATGGCACACCTCAACGGCCCAATTGCTTCGCACCTTCGGCCCGATAGATGGCCCGGCAGATGGCGTCGCGATATTGTAGGCTGGCGTCGTTCACGTCGCGTTCGAACTTCTCGCCCGTGATGGCAAGCCAATAGAGTTCATCCAGGTGCTCGGACGAGTCCGTGCGGGCTTGCAGTTCATATGCTGCCGCAAATCGCAGCTCCGTATTGCAGTTCTCCGGACCCGCGGCTTGAAGTATTTCTGCGTCAGACATTGCCGCGACTTTTTCCATCCGTGCGTTCCACTCGGCTGTTCCAGAAATATTCTTTGTTGCATGCTCAGCGACAAGGGGATCGTCTTTGAAGTACTCAATCTCCTTGGAGACATCGTAGAGGACGGTCCAGTAGCCTTCCGAAGGCGGCGGGGGCAACTTCCAATTGGTGCAACTGGCAAAGACAATGAGTGCAAATTTAACAGGACACGCGTATATGCAGCCGAACGCACTTTCTTGCTCCATGCTAGACGTGAACCGGTTCAGGATGTCCATGATAGGCGGTACGAGCGATGTGTCTTTCGTGTACGCGGCGAGATAGAACAGCGTATTCAACCGTTCCAGGTCCAAGGGCGCATCGCGGTAAAGCGACAGGGATTCTTTAAGAAACGGGACGAACCGTTTGGGGTCCGCGACAAACGCCTCGAACGCTACCCGTTGCTGCGGTATCTCCGCCGAAGCCAACAGCGGGTCCAAGACTGCCCCGGGCTCTCGCGGCTCCAGAGCCGCAGCCGCGACTGAGACCGTCGCGAGGATCGCAGCAATCCAGCCAGACCAGCGCATACGAACATCCTCCGTGCAAACCTTACTCAGTACCATACCACGGGGTGCAGGGATGGTTTCATTCGCACAAAGTTTGGGGCGTTCGTTCCGTGCGGTCACGCCTTGGCGTGACTGTGTGCTTTTGGCGTACAGACCGGGTAGATTGGTTACCGATTGGCCCGGAATCAGTGTTCGCACCTTTACCGTGAAAGGACTGTACATGTCTTTCAGTACGCGCATGCTAATTGGGATCTTCCTGATTGCGGCCGTTCCGGCTGCCCTGGCGGATGAGGTCGATGTAAATACGCTGCCCCTCTTCGACAAGGACGTGATAACCGTACGGGCGGATTGGTTGGTGAAGGACGTTAAGGCCAGGACGGAGGTGTATCGCACGGAGACTGACAAGGAGATCGTCCTGTCGAACGGGTTGATTGCGCGGACGTTTCGGGTGGCGCCGAACGGGGCGACGGTCGGGTTCGACAACTTGATGACGGGGGAGGCGCTGCTGCGCGGGGTGAAGCCGGAGGCGCGCGTCACGGTGAACGGGACGGAGCCGAAGGTCGGCGGTTTGGCCGGGCAGAAGAACTACGCCTATCTGACGCCGGAATGGATCGACGGGCTGACCAATGACCCGGCGGCGCTGCAATTCGTGGATTTTGCGGTGTCGCCGACGGACGCGCCGTTTCCGTGGGAACGGGTTAGGTATGCGGAAGACCGGCCGTGGCCGCCGCCCGGCAAACGGCTGACCTTGCGCTTCCAATCCCCTGCGGATGCACCGGCGGGAGTCGCGGTGGACGTCCACTACGAGATGTACGACGGGATCCCGCTGCTGGCGAAGTGGCTGACGATTCAAAACGCGGGCAGTACTGACGTTGTGCTGGACACGTTCACGAGTGAAGTACTGGCCGCTGTCGAGATGTCTTCCGTGGTTGACGGCCAGCCGGTCGAATATGCGACGCCGAACATCCAAGTGGTCACCGACTACATGTTCGGCGGGGACAGCGAGCAGCGGTTCGGCGTGGCGGTGCATTGGGTCGCCGATCCCGATTACGCGACGCAGGTCAACTACGCACGCCAGTCTACGGTGCTGCTCGAAAGCCGGCCGCCCATCGGTCCGGGCGTCACGCTGAAACCGGGCGAGGATTTTGAGACCTACCGGACCTACGAACTGGTCTTCGACGCCACGGATCGGGAGCGCAACGGCCTCGCGACGCGGCGCATGTTCCGCACGATCGCGCCGTGGACGACCGAGAATCCCATCATGATGCACATGCGGAACGCCGAGCCGGAAGCGGTGCGAAACGGGATCGACCAGTGCGCCGCCGTGGGATTCGAGATGATCATTCTGTCGTTCGGCAGCGGGTTCGACATCGAGAACGAGGACCCCGCGTATCTGGCGCAACTGAAGGAACTGGCGGACTACGCGCACAGCAAGGGCATCGAGATCGGCGGCTACTCGCTGCTGGCGTCGCGCAGCATCGGGCCGGAGACGGACGTGGTCAATCCCGAGACGGGCAAACCGGGCGGGTTCGCACGGTTCGGCAACTCGCCGTGCCTGTGCAGCGCGTGGGGGCAGGACTACTTCCGGAAGTTGTACGCGTTTTACGAGAAGACCGGCTTCGAGATGCTCGAACACGACGGCAGCTATCCCGGCGACGTGTGTGCTTCGACCAGCCATCCCGGCCACAGCGGCCTGGACGATTCGCAGTACCGGCAATGGAAGACCATCACGGATTTCTACAACTGGTGCCGGGGGCGCGGCGTCTTCCTCAACGTGCCCGACGAGTATTTCCTGAACGGCTCCAACAAGACGGGCATGGGCTACCGCGAGACGAACTGGTCTTTGCCGCGGGCGGAGCAGGTGATCCATGCGCGCCAGAACATTTACGACGGCACCTGGGAGAAGACGCCGAGCATGGGGTGGATGTTCGTCCCGCTGACCGAATACCAGGGGGGCGGCGCGGCGGCGACCATCGAACCGTTGGCGGAGCATCTCGACGTCTACGAGGCCCACATGGCGAACCTGTTCGGTACCGGCGTGCAGGCCTGTTATCGCGGGCCGCGCCTTTACGATACGGACGAGACGAAGGCGACGGTGAAGCAAGTGGGTCGATTTCTACAAGCAGCACCGGGCCATTCTCGACTCCGACATCATCCACGTGCGCCGTGCCGACGGCCGCGATATCGACTGCATGATGAGCGTCAACCCCCGGCTCCAGGAACGAGCCCTGGCCATGGTCTTCAACCCGCTCCAGGAACGCGTGAAACGGAAGCTCACGCTTCCCCTGTACTACACCGGCCTAACCGACACCGCCACCGTCCGCGAGCGGGATGGTCAACCAAGACCCACCAACTCGCACGCGACTACAGCATCACCGTCGACGTTGAGATGGAGCCGCAGAGCGTGACGTGGTTTGTCATTGAGGAGTGAGCGCCGAGGGGGCATACACGGTCCCACACGGACGGACACGGACTTGCACCTGAAGGGATACCAAAGGAGGGCGGGTTTTCTAACCCGCCAGCGAATGCTTACCCGGAGAGCGAAGCCGTCGCCTTCGAAGAAGTCTATCCTGAGCGATCTGCAGCCGGGTTAGCGCTGGGACCAACGGGATCTTTGGCATGGCGGGTAGGAATACCCGCCCTCCTTTTATGCCCGTCATGCTACATCGCGTCTTCTTCAACAACGCCCAGATTTCTTCGTCGGGTTTGTACGATTTCGGCAACAAGGGTATCGTAATTCCTTGCGGACTCCTTGAACGTGCGCGGAGTACCAGTTGATGCCACAAATGGATCGGAAAGTCGAGTATACGAAACTACTGCTCCGGGTCTGCGATGCGCACCGGGAGTTTCAAGCGGACTGGCGGAAGTACCGACCGTCGCACAGCGCATCCGAAACGTACAGGCTCGCGCATGATACCTATTATGCCCGAGAGAAGGCAGTGGCCGACCTTTTCCAGCGTCTAGCTGCAACTGATAACGCGTTCCTGCGCGGCGAAGCCGAGGCCATCGACGAAGTCTTGGACTTCCTGGAGATCGACATCCCCGCATTTCGCGCGGGATACGTGAGGGAATGGTACTACCGCCGGTTGAAACGACTTCCGCTATCGGAGGGCCAGACCAACCGAATCAAGAACCTCGGCATGGCCCTGCTCACACAGCCGGACTATCGCCGGGAATGGACGGAATTGGCCCGTCTACTCATACGGGTGGCGGATGAGGACCTGATCGCTAGCTTAGCGAAGCTGATTCAATCGGACGCGAGCCAATTCGTTCAACGCAGAGCGCGCCTCGTGCTCGAGCGGATTCTGAACCAGCGGCACGAATTAAAGGCCTTCACCAAAAATTACGCTTGAGCCGTGGGCTTCGAAATGACTATCGAAAGCACGCCAGGAATTCCTGCACAGCGGCAAAGGCCTGAATCTCCGCATCTGATTTGCCACCGAGGAAGTGACCATAGCGAACCGGGCCATCGTGGGCAGGGCTCTCGAAGTTTCCCTGTAGTGACTCGATGGCATTCGTGAACGCATTCGCACCACGTTCCTCATCGGTTACCATGGCAGCCACACGTTGCGGACCGTCTGCTACCCATTGCAGCACGTATACGAGATCGTGCGCGTCCTTCGGCTCTCGCCTCCGGTCGAACGCGAGCGCCTTGAGTACAACGAATGGGACGGGCCGGCAAACGCGGAGCGTCGTCTTGAGGATTCCACCGCGGAGCGCGCGGCCTTTCAAAGTCACCAATTGCGGATCGGCAAGCGCCAGTCCCAACCCATCCACTTGGATGGCGCTCAGTTGGTGCTCTACTGCGCGCACGACTTCGGGAGGTCCATCGTATCGAGTCGTGAGGAAGTCGACGATGACCGGACCCGCGTCGTCTTCCATGACGAACGAGTGCCGTTGTTCGTTTCCCCTTGCGTTCGTGCCTGGGCGTAAACCAGCGTGTTCCAACGTCTCGCGTATCCCTGCGTACGCGCGGACATCTGCAGCCACAAGACTCACGGCGAGGTCGACGTTCAGCGTTCCACAATACGGCGGCACACGATCGCTGATCTGCGGTACGAGATACCTTGGCGCCAAACCGCCGACCAAAACCAAATGATCGTGGTAGTCCGTCAAGCGGCTCCATATTTCCAGCAGAACCTGCTCAACGCGTTCCGTTCGCGAGATCGTGTAGCCGGCAATATCGGCGGGCTTTGACATCAGCCAGTCATCCGTGCGAAGTCCAGGTGCATTTGGCGGAGCGCATCGGCTTGTTCGAAGGCGCGGCCCGGCATTCGACTCAGATCGAGATAGAGTTGGGCATCCGAGACAATGTTGCCGCGAGTGGATTGCGTAACGAACTGAAAAACTCCGTCATCGTGAGCCGCGAGAAGGACAACATTGCCCGACTTGTCCACTTGAAATACGGTGTCGGAATCCGTGAGTGGTTTCGAAACGTACGCCATATAGGTTTCCGGGATCGCGTATGGCGCCCGGAGATACGCTCCGGTCCAACCGGTCCAGGCAAACTCCACTCCCGAGGTGTGTAATGCTTGGTGAAGTTTCTCAATGCCCTCATCGTAGGTTCGTGCGTTCATGGCGTAGTAGGTCCGCTTGTGCCGGTCGAATCGATAGTGAGCCCGCCAATCATCCAACAACTGCTCCGGGTCATCGAGGTACAGTAACTCGAACCGATCGGTGACATACTGCTGCTCGATTAACCGTTTGACTAGCGTGCTCACGTAACCGGCACTTAGTTGGGTGACACGAGTAAGCTCGGCGCGGGTCCAATCTTTTTGCGGATAGCCATATAGAAAAGCCCGGACGATCCGGCTCGCTTTGGCCGTGAAAACGGTTCCAGCGGATGGCTCCGGCGTCTTGCTCGGAACAGGCCGAAAACGTTCGATGTATAGACCGGGCATTTGAAGGTACGCATTTCCTTCGAAATCAAAGACTCCAACACCTGCCTCTTTACACGCGTCGAGCAAGGACCGGCTAAGGCGTCGGACGCAAAATACCCCATAGAAATCCGGGCTCGCCCTGCGTGCTTGGCTTTGAGTGCGTATCCAATCTGACGTGGCGCTAGGGCTCCCCGATATTCGATTTGGAGTGTTTTACCAATGTCTGGGAGTTGCAGGTCAAGGTCTGAAAGGCCGTGCCGTGACAATCGGACAATGCGATCGAACCGGATGTGGGCGTCAGACAGTACGCGGGCGATGGCCTGAAATACCCGATCTTCGGCGTGCTGTGGCCCGGTCACCGTGCGCAAACCATCATCTCCCGACTGTGAGTTCAAGATGGATTATACAATATGGGATATCTTTCGGTAAAGAGAACCCATCCATATTGTAAATTATATTAATCTTTGTTCCGTGATTAGAGCATGAAATGCAAAATGGAGAAATCGATGCTGCAAACATACACAAGTCTATACGTACGTGCGATCTTGCGTATGTCAGACGACTTTCACACTCAGGTCGGAATGTGGGCTTGCCCCTTCTACAACGCCCAGGATTCGTCTTCGGGTTCGACGACTTTTTCCTGCTGCTTGATGTAGAAGAGCGGGTCGGCGGTCGGGGGGACATTGGTGATGGGTTCGGCTTCGCCGGTACCGAAGAGGTCGGCGTAGTCGCCGTGGAAGCCGTCGCAGATTTTGCGGCAGGCGCAGCGTTCGCAGGCCTCGTGGTAGCGGTAACCGGCGTCGTACTTGGCGCGGATCATCGCTTCTTCGCGGTACATTTCGTCGGAACCGCGGACGGCCTGTTCGACGCGGGCGACGACGTGTTGCGCGCCGAAGACGAAGCGCGCCAGGACGGGTTTCTCCGCCGCGAAGTCGCGGACGCGGTGGGCGTGGCCCATGATCTGCCGGTCGCGGACGCCCATGCGGAAGGCCGGGACGAGGCCGCCTTCTTTCATGCGCTCCGGCTGCAGGCCGGTCCACATCCAGCTCTGGTAATCCCACTCGTGGTGGTCGTAGGAGAGCTGCTGGAAGTTGTAGAAATTCTTGCGGTGCCGTTCCTCAGCCATGCAGAGCGGCAGGTACCGGACGTTGCACTCGATGCCTGCTTCTTCGAGCATGTCCATGGCTTTCGTCAGCATCGGCTTGATGTCGGTGTACTTGGCCACGTTGTCGTGGGTGCGGATGCCGGTTTCCTGATCTTCAAAGGGGTTGAAGGCGAGGTAGTTCACCGCGTTCGCGCCGTAGTCAATGGCCTTCTGCGCGATGTCCGGAATGATCGGCACCACCGGCTTGGACATGGTACAGTTGAACCGGAACGGCACGCCCAGTTCTTTCATGCGCTCGATGGCGGCGATGATCTTGACGTAGGCGCCTTTCTTGCACACGACCTCGTCGTGAATGTCGCCGATGCCGTGGAGGCTGCACAGGAAATCGCGGACGCCGGCGTCCCGGAACTTTTCCAGGTTGCCGGGCTTGGCGAGGTGCAGGCCGTTGGTGATCAACGTGGGATAAAGACCGATGTCGCGGCAGTGCGAAATGAGTTCGAGGATGTGCGGGTAGATCGTCGGTTCGCCGCCCTGGATGTCGATGGACGTGCACCCGTAGAACTCGCGCAAGGTCGTGCACATCTGCTTGGCCTTGTCGATGTCCATGAAGGGGTGCTCGGGGTGATGGGCGTCGTCGATGCGGTTCAGGAAATAGCAGAAGTAGCAGCGCAGATTGCAGGTCTGCCCCAGCCACATGACGGCGCGCTTGGTCAGGACCCGCTTCTTGGTCTTCTTCAGTTCAACGCCGTTCGCGCCGCGCGGGACGACCTTCGAAATTTCCGGGCTTTCTACTTCAGCAAAATCTGTCGACATGGAGACCTCTCCCCTATCAATGAATAATTCCGGCTCAGGGTGTTTTACGACTATACCATGGAACGGCCGGTTCGCAGGCCGTTGGCCGCGGACACACCTACCCTTTCCAGCAACACACAAATCAACCGGCTTGTTCCACCGGTTCAGCCTTCGCGGACCCGCACGCGCCCCGAAAAGAGGAGGTGGCGACCCGGTTCGAACCGGATTCGACCTCCCTCGGCCGTGCGCAACGCCTGCAGCACCCGAGATGACTGGACGTAATCGGTATTGATCGCCGTCATGCGGAAGGGCGCATCGTCCACAGTAACCTCAAGCATAACAGACGGTAAGGATTGTGACAAGGCTCTTGCCCAAGTACTTGGTGTGTAATCGTGGTTGGCGTGGCGCCATTCCATGTCGGATCGATCGATGGGCGGGTACTCGCCTCGTTCGTGGGTCGTTTCCCAGCGGTCGTATTCGGTGGGCAATCCCACGGAAACCTGGTATTCCTGCACCTCGACCGGGTCGGACGCCTCCAGCCAAATGGTCAATTCGACGCCATCTTCCCGAGGGACGAGGTCCCACTCCTGCAGGTACGGGAAGCGGCGGGAGCGGCCGGTGAGGATCAGGCGGTCTCCTTCGCGCGCCGCCCCCTCCCAGTGGAGGGTCTGGCTGTCGTTCCAGAAGTCATTGATAAAAAGGGAGTTGTAGATGTGGACGGCATGGGTCAACTCCCGGCCTTTCCAGTACAAGCGAACCATGCCCCGGTCAAACCGTGCCGTTGTGTCGCCGGACGACACGGTCCGGGCCCGGCGGTAGTCTTCGGCCAAACCGTCGAGCTCTTGGGTGGTAGCGCCAAGTTTCATGGTCAGGGTGAGTATGGGATGAACCCCGGGTTGAAGCTCCGCCTCGTCCGGAGGGAGGTCGCCACCCGCCTGGAGGGCTCTGCAACCCACTACGTAGTCGGTGTTTACCCACTTCATTTGGATGCCGTGCCGGGGCGAGTCCAAGTGGAAAAGCATTCCAGGTAGCGTTCCGCCTTCGTCGCCGGTCACCGCCGCATCCTGGATCTGGGGGTCGGCCCGGTGCATATTGACGAATATGTTCTGGCTGACGGGGATTTCGGGGAACCGGTCGTGCTGATCGCCGTAGTACCAGTGAGTGTATCCAACGGGCATAAAAAGGTTTACATCGATTACGTTTACCTTAACGGCGCGTTCGACCTCGAAGGCAATTTCCCAGACCAGTCGGCCGTTTTCAAAATGCAGCTTCCAAACTTGCACGATGGGAAGCTTGGCCATACGGCCCCGGGCGGTGCAACTGCCTTCGTTCCGTTCGACGATTTTCCAGTCTGCGCTGGTCGAGTAATGAATGTCGCCCATACTAGTCAAGTGAACCTGGAACCCGTTCGGGGCGCTCGCTTCGCGACGATCGTGGAACACGGCGAGCCGCCCGTTGCTGAAGATGGCTTCGTCCGGCCCTGAGTCCACTTTGTGGATGCCTTTTTTACGGCCCACCAGACGCAGGTAGTAGTCGATGGTGGCCTGGGCCGAATCGCGGACGATCATGGTCCCGTTGGTGAGCAGGATGACCCGTTCGCACAGGGTGTTGACGATGCTGAGGTCGTGGGACACGAAGACAATGGTCTTTCCTTCTTCGCGCAACTGGCCGATACGCTCCCGGCAGCGGCGCTGGAACTCTTCGTCGCCGACCGAGAGGACCTCGTCCACGAGAAAGACGTCCGGGTTCGCATGGACGGCGACCGAGAATCCGAGGCGCACATACATGCCGCTCGAATAGGTTTCGACGGCCTGATCGATGAACTCTTCGATGCCGGAGAACTCAACGATAAGGTCGAACACGCGGTCAACGTCGGCGTGGTTCATGCCGAGGATGCGGCCGTTGAGGTAGATGTTTTCCCGTCCGGTCAACAGGGGATGAAACCCCGCCCCGAGTTCCAGGAGCGACGCGACCTTGCCGTTTACGGTGACACTGCCCCGGGTGGGTGCCGTTACGCCCGCAAGAATCTTTAATAAGGTGCTCTTGCCCGAACCGTTGGCGCCGATGATACCGACCGATTCGCCGTGATCGACGGTAAAGGAGATATCTTTCAGGGCGTCAAACCGGCCGGCGCGCTTGCCGCGGATCCAGTCCCCGATTCCCCCGCGGCCGACGAGCATGCCGCGGCCCCGTTGGGTGGTAAAGGATTTGCCGACGCCTTCCAGTTCGATGAGTGCCATTACATGTAATCCGCAAAGACGGGTGCGCCTCGCCGGAACACGATTATTCCGATGACGAAGGAGCCGACCGCCCAAATCACCGGCCAGAACAACAGCGCGGGGTCGGGCATGGCATTGTCGAGAAAGGCTTGCCGGTACGCGGTGATAAGTCCGACCATGGGATTCGCCATGTAAAGCGTCAGAATCTGGGATCCGTACCAGCCGTGGCCGGCGGCCCAATGCTGCACGAAGGACAAGGGATAGAACAGAGGGGTGGCGTAGAAGCCCAAGGTCAGCACAACGTCGACCATGTAGGCCACGTCGCGATAATAGACATTCAGGGCCGCGCAAAACAGCGAAACGCCGAGTGTGAACATAAACTGAATAACAAAAACAAACGGCAGCCAGAAAACTCCGAGACCAAGCATGCCGCCGGAAAACAACTGGATGACCAGCAGCACGACGAATCCGATGGCGAGGTTGACCAGGGCAACGCCCATAGCCGCGATCGGCACCACCTCGCGTGGGAAATAGACCTTCTTCACGAGGTCATGGTTGCTGAGCAGTGACGTTGTGCAACTACTCAAACTCGTTGCGAAGAACTGCCAGAATATCAGGCCGCACAACAGCATGACGTAGAAAGGATGGTCGCCGCTCTCACCGGCTCCTTCGATCCTTCCCGGAATGATTACACCGAATACGAAGGTGAGGATTAGCATCAGCATCAAGGGCTGGAGCACGGCCCACACGAACCCCATGATGGTGTAGCGATAGCGGGCCCGCAGGTCTTTCCAGACCAGATCCCACAACAAACCGCGGCTATGAAGCAGATCGGGGATGACCCGGTTCAATTCCCATTGCCGCGCACTACTGTACATCGCCTGACTCATGCGGCGAAATGGTAGCAACGGATGGGGGGGATTGCAAAGGAGGCTGGAAACCGTGGGCGACCAAGGCCACAAGGAGATCTTCGGGCACCCCGAAGTTTCGTGCCGGGAAACTTCGTTGGACAACGGCGTAGACAGGGATTCGGTAGCGGAAGTATGAACTTCAACCGGGGACTTTACACGGCCTGGAGACGCGATGCAGATTGTGGGTGGTGGGCCGTGGTGTAGCGCCTATGTTCTGACCGCGCCCCGCGCTCCTCTAGCCTCCGGTCTACGGGACTCCAGTCTCTTTCTCTTGTTTGTCGGAGTTTTGGCCGATAGAATGGTCGATCCTGCGGTGCGTATCGGTGGGTTCTTACCAAATGGAGAAAATTGTTGTATGGCTGTGCAGTTGACCGCGTATATCGCGGCCGAGACGTTACGAGGTGAGTTGGCCGAGGAAAACAACCTGGCGGAAGCGGCCGATTTGATGCAATCCTGTCACATCGACCGCGTCGTTCTCGAAGGTTTTCGTTTCGGTAAGGTCGTGTCAGAGGAATGGTTACGCGCGGTGCGGGACTTTTTCGAGGGCCAGGGTTTCACGACGTTGGGGGGCATCATGCCGCTCTGCGGGGAGGCCTTCGGCAAGCAGGCGGAAGGCGTCGAGACGCGGCAACCCGTGTTCTGCTATAGCGATATCGAAACCGTCGATGCGCTGGAAGAGGAAGTTCGCAAGCTCGCGCGTCTGTTCAATCAGGTGGTCATCGACGACGGTTTCTTCACGTCGTGCCGGTGTGCGGAATGCACGCGCGCCTGTGTCGATGGCGATTGGGGGGCCATGCGGCGGCGGTTGTTGGCCGACGTTTCGTCACGCTGGGTTCGCGCCGCTCACGAAGAGAACCGGCATGTCCGGATGACCGTGAAGTTTCCCCAGTACTATGACCGGTACCAGCGGTTTGGCTACGACGTGATCCGGCTTCCCAAGATCTTTGATGCGGTCTGGCAGGGCACCGAAACGCGGGATCCCGACACGCTCGATTATGGCTACGTCGAGCAGTACCAGGGCTATTTCAATCTGCGCTGGATGCAGTTGTGCGCGGGAGAAAAGTGCGAGTCCGGATGGTTCGATTTCCTGGACTGCGACGGCCAGTTGTTCTTCGACCAGGCCGTTACAACCTGCCTGGGTGCGCCGGACAACATCACGATGTATTGTTACGACAAACAGTTGTTTAATGGGAGCCGGATGGGACGGCTCGTCAAGTCCCGGGAGGGATTGGAAGCGTTGCGTGCGGCGGCGGTAAAACCGCGCGGCGTCCACGTGATCAAACCGGCGAATTCCAGCGGCGGACGCGACTTGTTCCTGTTCGACTACCTGGGGATGTTGGGTATCCCCTGCGTGCCGGCCAGGGAAATCTCCACTTCCATGCAGAGCATTATCGTCACGGCCCACGGTATCGAAGATCCGGGCGTAGTGGATGCCATCCCCAAAGCCCTGGTCGCAGGCCGCCATGTGATTCTGACCTTCGATGCGCTGTATCGGCTGCGGGACAATTCCGACATTCTCGAGTTCATGGGGTATCGTCCCGCCGATCTCGTGCGGGCAGGCGCGGCCGTACGCGAATTCGTGATCGGCGGGAAAGCCTATCCCTGTGTTGAATCGTTCCGGATTCCGGGCGATCTGGCCCCCACCGATGCGGCCGTGCTCGCCTGGGCCGAACTGGATGCGAGCGAGGAGTTTCCCGCGCGCGTGCCGATGGTGACGGCAAAGTCGTACGCCAGCGGTGGCCGCGCCATCGTGTGGAACCTGGGGACGTTCGGGCACGACGATTTCGACATTCGGGAGCAGTTGAACGTGCCGGTCCGGTCGGATCTGTTCAACCTGCCCAAGCAAGTCATCGATTTCCTGCGCCAGACCGCGACCGCGCCCTACCGAATGACGATCAATGCGCCCGCGCGGGTGGCCACGTTTCTTTTCGACCGGCACGTCGCGTTCGTGAACTACGGCGCCGTCCCGGCCGAGGTCGAGGTGTCGGGCCTGGACTGGGTGCCGGAGTCGCTGCAATCGGATTCGCCAAAAACCGTGTGCTCGGGGAACGCCCTCTTCCTGGCGACCCGGAGTTACGGGCTGTTGGAATCGAAGCGGTAACGATCGGCGTATCGCGGCCAGGAGCAGAAACGAGCAACCGTGCGCACTCCACTTCTTGAGTTACTTCGCTGTCCCGAGTGTATGGCTCAAAACGGGTTCGAGTTGCAGGACGCGTCGTCGAACGAGACGGAGATCTATTCCGGGCACATCGAGTGCCGGCAATGCCGTGCGCGTTTCCCCGTCGTTCAGGGATGTTGCGACTTGTTGCCGCATCCCTCTGCGGCGGTCGTCCGTGAACGGGAAGCCCAGGCGGGCGCTGAAGCGCGTACCCTCCAGAACGTGGACGGTTACGACGCGCTTGTTCGTGACGACCACGCCATGCGCGAGTTTATTTTGAGCTTGCCGGGCGGCTATCCCGATACGGCCTTGTTGGCGCCGACGGTGGATTGTGCCGTTGCATCGCTTGGCCTGACGGGCGGCGAAACCGTACTCGACGTGGGCGCGGGTATGTGTTGGACGACGGCGGCCTTTGCCGCGTGCGGGTGTCGGGCCGTGGCGCTGGATATCTCTACCCTCTATATGCCGCGCAGCCGTTTCTTCTGTGACGACGGACGGTATTTCGACCGGCTCATCGCCGATATGACTTCATTTCCGGTGGCATCGGGAAGGTTCGATATCGTGTTTGCCAATGCCGCGATCCATCACAGCCCGGACTTGGCGAAAACATGGATGGAGATTGCGCGAGTCCTCAAACCCGACGGGCGAGCCATTCTGGTGAATGAGCCGGTTGCGGGCCGGTTTGAACGGCGCCGCGTTTGTGATTTTGGCAAGGACGAGATTGACGACGGGTTCAACGAAAACATCTACCGCCTTGGTGAATGGAAACTCGTCATTCAGGACAGCGGTCTGAACCCACGTTTTGAGATCCTTGCCGCGGGGATCGCCGAGAAGGTCAGGGCACGACGTGCCGCAGAGGCCGGGGCACCGGCGTTCCGGCGTCTGGCGCTGAGGTTGCTTGAGAATCGGGCAACCCGGTTCCTGGCACTGCTGTTGCTCCGGCCGCTCGCGCTGCGTTTCTACCCGTTCAATGTGGTCATAACGGCTCGGAAGCTGCCTTCGGAATGAGCGGGGAAGCCGGTCTGGGAACGCACACGACGACGTACCGAGGGGCGAGCCATCCGTGCTCGCCCCTCTTTTCGGCTAATTGAAACTGGTTCCCGTTGCGCCCCGGCTGGGGGACAAACCGGCTTACTGCGATGCCTTCGGCTCCATTGCTTGCGCGGCCGCGGCATCCTTCGGGGTCATGACCGATGCAAAGTTTGGTTCGTCGTCCGCGGGACCTTCACCCATGGCCCAGCGAATGGCGTCCACGACGTGCTGTTGAAAGGTAGGGTTGTCCCAGAACGTCTTCGCGGTGGCCCATGGCGTTATAGAAGACGCGGCCCTTTCCGTACGCGCTGCACCAGATGACGGGATAGGCGGGCACTTGGTATTTTTCCTGGTTGTCCCGTTCCGCACCGGGATCCATCAGCGCCAGCACGTGGATGGAGTCGGTGTTGAAATTGTGGAAGAGGTACCATTCGTCCTTAATGTTCCACTCCTTGGGCAGGTCCGCGACGGCGGGGTGGCTGGGGTCGACCACTTTGACCGTTCCCTCGAATTGGGCGCCGTGGGTCCGGAATTCACCGCCGAGCATCGTGAGGTATGGGGTGACCGGGCCGCCGTCCGGGGTGTGAAACGTATCCGATGCACAGTGAAAGCCGACGAACCCGCCGCCATTGCCGATCCACGCGAGCAGATCGTCCACGCCGCTGGACTTCATGGGTGGCTGTTTGTCGTTCCCTTCCGTGGTGAGATCGCCGGTGGTGTAAAAGACGACGACCTTATACTTGGCCAGATTTTCCGCGTTGATGAGGCTGGCGTCTTTCGTGCACAGAATGCTGATGCCCAACCGGCTGGTCAAGCCCTGGAGGACGTTATCCACGTAGCTGACCTTGTTGGCATCCCACTTGATGCAACTGTGTTCGTACCCGGACGATTTGCTCAAAAACATGCCGCAGTCACTCCCTTCGTCTTGCGCCGCCGACGCAGTCAAGACACCGGTTGCCAGCAACACCGCTCCAAAGACTTGAATCCATCGCATACCAGAGATTCCTTATAGGGTAGGTAGATTAGGGATCTTGCACTTCCGGTAAGCCTACCGCTCGACCGGCGTGTCAGTCAAAACGTCACGCGTTCGACATCAACCTCGTGCACATCGTTCCTTCTCGCAATCCCGGAACTCTCACACGCACAACACACCTACCGTGTAACTTCCCCGCGCACTTCAATTTCCAACTACGACCACGGTCTTTCGATTTGACAACGTGCGGGTGAGAATTCCTCAACCGTGAGCCCTGAGTTTTTCTCGGGAGCACTTCTTGCCGCGCCCAACGGTATCGGTCCGCAAGTCGACACTCTTGGGCGGTAAGAAATGCGTACTATCCAGCGTACCGTATTGAAATGGGCCATCCGAAGCCGTACTATGCTCAACGTTGTCGGTCACAGAATTTGACTTGCTCGCCGGTTGCTTCCGAATTTTTAGGGAACTCTTCGGAGTGTCTCGGATTCAGCAGTATCGCGGACGTGCCGGCATGGGCGGAAGGGGGCGCGCGCCCGGCGTATGCAATGACCAACGCTGAATTGTCGAAAGAGTCGACCCCAAGCGACGCGGTCACCAGAATCCGGCGTGTCGTATTGGGCGCATTGGCCTTGGCGGCCTTTTGCGAACTCAGCGCGAAATTCGGTCACCAGTTCGGAATTCTCAGCGCGCCGACCGCCGACCTCGCTTCGGTTGCCGCCGTGTTTTCACTGGGTCTTTCGGGGCTTTACGCCCTGCACCGCGTCTATCGCTCCCGAACGATTACGCTGACGGTATTTACGGGTCTCATGCTTTTGTTCCTGTCCCAAGCCGTCGAAATTGCCGGTGACACGAATTTCGCAGGGCTCGGCGACCTCCATATCCACGGCGCGGCTGTTTTCAAGATGATCATGAATACGGCCTTCATCGCGGGGCTTGCCGCCGTGCTTACGGCGCTATACCTTTCCATTTTTGAATCGCTTAAGACGCGTCTCCTTCTGGAACGGGAGCGCTCCGAGGTGTTGCGGGGAATCGAGGAGCGCGAAGGCGCCGAAGAAGCGTTGCGCGTCAGCCAGAAGCGGCTGCGGACGATTTTCGAAGGTCTTGACGACGCCCTGTTCGTCCACGATTTGGAAGGCCGGATTCTCGACTGCAATCGCGCCGCGTGTGAAATGCTGGGGTACGCTCGCGACGAACTGCTTACGATGCGGACCGCCGACTTCGACGCCCCGGGTTTTGCCGATGGTTTCCAGGACCGCATCGCCCGCCAACTTCGTGACGGCAGCTATCGGTGTGTCGGCGAACTGGTTGCCAAGGGTGGACGGCACATCACGGTGGACATTCATACGACGCGGATCGATTTTCAGGGGAACCCGGCCATCCTGGCGCTCAATCGAGACATTTCCGATCGGGTCAAGGCGGACCAGGAACGCCGCCTGATGGAGCAAAAACTGCAACACGCGCAGAAGCTCGAGAGCCTCGGCGTATTGGCGGGCGGCATCGCCCACGACTTCAACAATCTCCTCGTCGGCGTGCTCGGGAATGCGAATCTCGCGCGGCTGCAGGTTCCCGAGGATTCACCGGCCCGCGAAAGCATCCAGCAGGTCGAAACCGCCGCGCAACGGGCCGCAGATTTGGCCAAGCAGATGCTGGCCTACTCCGGGCGGGGAAAGATGGTGGTGGAGCTGGTGGATCTTGGGATGCTGGTGGACGAAATGGCCCATCTCCTCGCGGCGTCCATCTCGAAAAACGCCGTGCTGAAGCTGCGCATTGACGACGACCTGCCCGCCGTGAGCGCCGACCCCACGCAAATCCGCCAAGTGGTGATGAATCTCATTACGAATGCTTCCGACGCCCTCGGGGTTGCCGAGGGCACCATCGAGCTGACCTCGGGCACTTTGGATGTGGGACCGGACGACACCCTGGAGTCCTACTTCGACGATCGGGTGCTCCCGGGCCAATATGTATTTGTCGAAGTCGCGGACACGGGAAAGGGGATGGACCGAGATACGCTTGAACGGATATTCGATCCGTTCTTCTCAACCAAGTTCACGGGGCGTGGTCTGGGTCTGGCGTCCGTTATCGGCATCGTTCAGGGCCATGGCGGCACGATTCAGGTCAGGTCCACGCCGGACGAGGGGAGCGTGTTTCGCGTCCTTCTTCCCGCGACGGGAAAGTGTGTCCCGCCCGAGGCGGATCGGCCCGTCTTGCAGGTCAGTCCGTGCCAGGCCGGTACGATTCTGGTTGTAGACGACGAGGACTCGGTGCTTTCCGTGGCCCAGCGGACGCTGGAAATGGTTGGGTACGACGTGATCGCCGCCTCGGACGGTTCCGCCGGGCTCGATGCGTTTCGTGGCAGCTCCGATTCCATCGCGTTGGTCCTGTTGGACTGGACGATGCCGGGGCTAAGCGGCGAAGAGGCGTTCCGGGAGATTCGCGGCGTTCAACCCGGTGTTCCCGTAATTCTGTCCAGTGGATACAGCGAAACGGACACCTTAGCCCAGTGCGGGGATTTGGTTCCGGCGGGTTTTCTCCAAAAACCCTATCTGGCGACCGAGTTGATCGACTTGGTGCAGATGGTGCTGGGAACGAGCGAGGCGGATACGAGAGCTTGAGGCGGCGGGAGGGGAGAGGATTTCCGACGCGGTTTCGCCTCAGTAGAGGATCGGTTACTGGATTCGCGTGGATCTCGAATTTGAGATCTCAGATACCCGAATGTCGAGAGATCGGGTTAGCAGGCGCCGCCGGCGGCCATGGCGCCGATCAACCCGCGTTGCTTGTCCAGGCGTGACTCAATGCCCGCGATGAAGTTCGGATCCACGTCCAAATGCTGGGCCACCACGGGTGATATTTCGCTCGAGACTTCTGCGTTCATGGCGCGGATTCCCACGCGGTTGCAGATGGCATCGGCGAGGTGGGTGGCATGGGTGAGGACATGCTTGGGCGGGGCCGCTTCGGGGGTGTGATGGTGGGCGATACTGATGACGAGATCCTCCGGCAGTTCCCAACGTTCGGCCAGCCACGCGCCGATGTCGCAATGGGTATGTCCGTCCATGATTTCGCGTTCAGCGTCGATGACGGACACATTGTCTTCCAGTACGAGACGCGCAATCGGCGCTACCGCTTCGGGAAAATACTGGACGACGACGGCTTTGCCGATGTCGTGCAGGAGGCCCGCGATGTGG
Source organism: Candidatus Hydrogenedentota bacterium (assembly GCA_963745075.1). Classification (GTDB taxonomy): domain Bacteria; phylum Hydrogenedentota; class Hydrogenedentia; order Hydrogenedentales; family SLHB01; genus JAHDWY01. The sequence continues at coordinate 165,729 of CAVUWV010000008.1, forward strand.
GCGCCGCTGATATCGGGCCGGCTGGCACGGTAATGGCTTTCCAGACAGCCGGCGACCACCGAACACGCCAGACTGTGCCGCCACAACATGTGCAATGCCCGGCTGCTTTCCCGGTCCCGCCCGAACAGGTTGATGACGGAGATGGCCAAGGCCAGCCGCTCGACCTCATCGAAACCCAGAATCACCACCGCGTCCGGAATGCTGCCGATTTGACGATGGAACCCGTAGTAGCTGGAATTCACCGTGCCGAGGATTTTCATCGTCAAGGCGGGATCGGCGGTAATCTCGGCGGCAAGGTCCAGCGCCGTGGTGGATTCATCCTGGACGACGGAGAGAATTCGGACGAGTGTAGAAGGAAGGGTAGCGAGTTCATCGAGTGCAAAGACCCGCTCGCGGACATCGGAAACACACCCCTGTGTCATGGTCTTCTCAACTCCCCGACTCGTTCTTGACCTGATCAGCGCCAGCGCTTCCGCAAGTCCGCGCTTAAACTATAGAATAAAACCGTGAACCTGTCAATTGAAAACGCAAGCCCGGACTAAGGTCCAACACGGATCGTATCAGCTGTCTACTGTATGATCTGCTTTGTAACTTATTGAAGGTCAGTCGGATAGCTTGGGTTCAGATTGAAGACGACGAGGTCGCCATGAGGGTATTGTCCCACGGGACGCCGTTTTTTTGCGATTATGCGCCCATTCGTTTATACGATGGGCCGCACGAAATACGCAGCGTTGGAAATTACGCGGACGCCGATTACCGGTACGATCCGATTTCGGAATCGGCGACGCAGGTTCTTGATCGGATTCGCCGTGACTGGGATCCCGAACTCCTGCTCTGTTGGATGCCCGAGGTTCATCCACCGCCCTTGGGTATCGAGCAGGCGCCCATCCCGACGGTGGCGCTCGTGTCCGATTGGAACGTATTCCACGCGATTCTGAAGGTGAATCTCGCCCGCTACGACGTGGCACTCTGTGACCGCCCCGGCACCGTGGCGTTGGCGAGCGACCTGGTATCGCCGGTTCACCTGTTTCCGCTCTACTCCCAGATCACGCCGATCCATCGCATCTACGATCGGCCCAAAGACCTCGATGTTGTCTTTGTCGGCAACCTGAATCATGCGTCCCATCCATTGCGGGCGAAATACCTGGAGCGGCTCGCCAAACTCTCCGACCGATACCGGATTGTGATTGCGACGGACGTGCAGGGTGAAGCTTATGCCCGATTGTTGAGCCGCGCGCGCATCGTCTTCAACCATTCCATTCGCGGCGAGGTGAACCTGCGCGTGTTCGAAACGATGGCTTGCGGTTCGGTGGCGTTTCTCGAGGAATCCAATCTGGAAGTGCGGGACTGGTTCGACGTGGAGCGGGAACTGGTTCTGTACAATTCCGGGAATTTCGAATCGCAAGTCGAATACGTCCTCGCGCATCCGGAAGAGGCAGAATCGATCGCGGCGCGAGGTCATGAAACGGTGCAGGCCTACGCGGGCGAGCGGCGATTCACGGAACTGATCGATCGGGCCGCAGCACTGCCCAGCGGCGGACGTCCGTTCCGGTCCTTACCGGCCGAGGAGCGCCTATACCAGGACTTTCTGATGTACGGCTTTTCCCAGTGGAACGTGTACCGGAAGCTCGAAGCGGGATTGCTTCCGCAACTCACGAAGGCGTTGCCGGAGGATCCGCGCGTCTGGACCGCGCTCGGCCAACATCTGGCGAACGCGTACTCGGGTTCGGTTCCGGAGGAACAACGGCAACAGCGGTATCTGAAGGCCTTCGTCAAGGCCCATCGTCTCGCGCCGGAGTCCGCTCCGTACGCGTTGAACGCCGCGACCGGTTTTCGCTCGTGCGGGCTCGAATCGCAGGAGGCGGACTATCTCAATCTGGCGCTGCTGGCCTCGGACCTGAGCGGCGCGGGCCGGATCGTGGGATCGGTGGGGAGCCCTTTTTACGTCCGATGGCACCGTGCGGTGGCGGAAAAGAACGCGTCGCTGGCTATGCTGCACGCCGAAGCGCGCAATCGTCTTGCGGTCATTCTGGCGCGTCGCGGTGAAGCCGCTCTTGCCGAGGAACACCTTCGAGAGGCGCGGGCGTTGGACCCGGCCAACCGAGGGGGTGTTTTGCTGCTCGCGGAGATTCAATGGGCGGACGGCCGCCGCGCCGAGGCGATCGAAACGCTGCGCTCGAGCCTGGCGGATATGCCCATGGACCCGGCGCCGCGGGATCGACTGTGTGCGATGTTGACGGACATCGGATATAAGCAGGAAACACGCATCCTGGCGGAGGAAACGCTCCGGATTCTGCGGGCCTGTCCGGATTCGCCGCCAGCATAATCGTTGACGCGTTTGCATTCTTCCGCCAATGGCGTACGAAACACTCATTGCGGCGCGTTGCGCGCGCGGCTACTATGGCGGAAGGAAATGTTGCGGGACCTCGACAGCGGGAGCAGTAGCATGAGCGAAGAGGCGGCGAGCGAGCATCACGCGGTGCTGGGCCGGATGCGGGAGAATCTCTCGCGGGTCATTCAGGGCAAGGCGGATAACGTGGACGTACTGATTACGGCGTTTATCGCGGGCGGCTCGGTGCTGATCGAAGACGTGCCGGGGGTGGGCAAGACGACGCTGGCGAAGGCGCTGGCCAAATCCGTCGACGTGACATACCGGCGCATCCAGTTCACGCCGGACCTTTTGCCGGGCGATATTCTGGGGTCGTCCATCTACAATCCAATGGACGGTACCTTTGTGTTCCGGCGCGGTCCGATCTTCTGTAACGTGCTGCTGGCGGATGAAATCAACCGGGCATCGCCGCGGACGCAGTCCGCCCTGCTCGAAGCCATGAGCGAGGCCCAGGCGACTATCGAAGGGGAGACCTATTCGCTGGCAGCGCCGTTTCTTGTCATCGCGACGCAAAACCCGGTGGAATTCCACGGGACGTATCCGTTGCCGGAAGCGCAACTCGACCGTTTTGCAATTTTGTTGAGTCTGGGTTATCCCGATCCGGACGTGGAAGCGGCGATCTTGTACGCGCAAGCGGAGTCTCATCCCCTTGATTCGTTGCAGCCTGTCACGACGGGTAACACGATAGTAGCGATTCAACAAGCGGTGCGGCGCGTGCGGGTCGACGAGAGTCTTTCCAAATACATTGTGGCGATCACGAATCGCACCCGGAGCGACACGCGGTTCAAACTTGGCGTGAGCCCGCGCGGTTCGCTGATGCTGTTTCGTGCGGCACAGGCGGCGGCGTATCTGGACGGGCGCGACTACACGCTGCCCGACGACGTGCAGAAACTTGCGCCGCACGTGCTGGCCCATCGCGTGATGCTGACGTCGAAATCCAAATACGGCGGCGTCGACAAGCGCACCGCGATCGAGGAACTGCTGAAGGACGTGACGGTTCCCACGTAGTGGATAGTGGATTTCGGGTTGGTGATGGCTGAGGTGCCGGCATGAGGATTCCATTCTCGCGGCCGTTTTGGCGGAACGTTGTCGAGGCGTGGTACACCACGACGACGCGTGACGGCAAGATACTTGCGGCCGCAATCATCGTGTGCGGGTCGATCTCGTCGTCGTCGCTGGACATCCCCGCTTTCAACCTGCTCAGCGGTCTCTGTACGTTCGCCATCGTCGTGTACGGAGCGGCACGCCTGTGCCGTCCCCGGGTGCAACGGGAAGGACCGGTCCCGGACAAAGCGGTCGCGGGGGCGCGGCTCGCGTTTTCTCACACGCTCGTAAACGGCAGCAAACGCAATGCGTACGACGTGACCGCGGGTTTCCTGCTGCTACCGGATGAGATTGAATCCGTAGACGAAGCGCCGCTCATCCCGGTGCTGGGACCCGAGGGCAGCGCCACGCTGACCTCGACGCTCCGGCCGTTGCGGCGCGGGTTGTATCCGTTGCCGGCGCCGCGGGTGTACTCGACGTTTCCGTTTAACGTGTACCGCGTACGCGCCCCCCGGGATCGCGCCCGGCCGCCGAGCACGCCCCTGCTGGTGTATCCGCATTTCCATGCGCTGTCCGGAATCGACGTGCCGGTGAGCGCGCGGTACCAGCCCGGCGGGATTGCACTGTCGTCGAACGTCGGCGAATCGCCGGAGTATGTCGGCAACCGGCCGTACCGGCCGGGCGACTCGCGGCGGCATCTCGATTTTCGCGCGTGGGCGCGGCTGGCACAGCCCGTCGTGCGCGAGTATCAGGAAGAGTATTACTGCCGCATCGCGCTCGTGCTGGACACGTTCGTCCCCGGTGCGCGGAAGCCGCCGGCCCAGGGTTTCCCCGATCTGGAAGCCGCGGTCAGTCTTACGGCTGCCGTGGCCGACGCCATGGCGCGGGGCGAATACATCATCGACATCTTCGCCGCGGGGCCGGCCCTGCACGTGTTTCGCGCGGGCCGCCATACAGCGCAATTCGACAGCGTGCTCGAGATTCTGGCGTGTGTGGACGCGTGCCGCACGAATCCCTTCGAGGTGGTGACGCCCGCGCTTACGGACGAGTTGGCGAATGTCTCGACGGTGATCTGCATGCTCCTCGATTGGGATGCGTCGCGGGAAGCCTTGGTGCGCGCCGCGGCGGACTGCGGATGCAGCGTGAAGGTCATCGTCCTGCGCGACGGAGAGACCTCCGCATCTTTCGCGCACCTGGCCGACGAGTGCCGCATTACGCAGTACCGTCCCGACAACGTCACGAGCGGAAAGATCGAGTCGTTATGAGCCGCCGGCGGTATATTGCCCTTGCGATGGTACTGCTGGATACGGGGATTGCCGGTTTCTTTTTCAAGTCCTGGGTGTTCGCGCCGGCCATCGGGGTCGCCGCAGTCGTGGGCGGGTTGGGGCGGTGGCAACTCGCAGCCAGCCGCACCCGCGACCAACGTCTCGGGCTCGCGCTGATCGTCGTCGTGGTTCTGGCTTGGCGTTTGTTCGGCGTCGAGGGTGCCGTGGCTTCCGCAGGGTTGCAGGACGGGCTCGGCTTCGCGCTCGCGCAGCTCTTTCTGGCGGTGCAGGTGTACGAGCTGTTCGTGCGTCGCGAAGGCGGTATTTCGTCGTGGTTTGTGCTGTTCGGGGCCATTGTGATGATTGCCGCCGGGGACGTGATCGTGGCCGGTTCCTGGGAACGCATTTATAACCTGGCGTACCTTGCCGCATCGCTTGTCTTCGTTACGCTCATCGCGGCGTTCTGGGTGACGGGACGCAAGACCCGTGCAACCAACGCGCGAACCCGGCGGCCTTGGGGGATTGCATTGGCAACGCTCGCGCTGTCTCTCATCCTGGGCACGTTCCTGGCCGTTGGGTTGAAGGAGAACCAGCAGGATCTGGATACGTGGTTCGCAAATCTGATTGCGCCGCGGGCCCATGCGAGGGCTCTAGGATTCCCCGATCGGGCCTACCTGCACAGCATCGGCGATATCAAAGAACACGATGCCGCGTCGGTGTCACTGCGCATCGTGAGTAAACGCATACCGGGTTATATGAAAGGCCTCGCGTACGACCTGTACCGCGACGGGCAGTGGACGCTGTCCGTGCAAGGGCATTCGGTGCAGCCCGAACCGCGCGCTTTGGGGCTCGGCCCTGAACGGGGAATGGAGACCTTCGACCTGATCCCCCAACCGCCGCGTGTGGAATCGACGATGAGGGTGTGGCCGGAAGTGAACACCACCGGCGCCTTCTTTACGCCGTACGACGCGGTCCGGCTGCATGCGCCTTACGAGTCTGTGGTCATGGATGCGCTCGGCAACGTGGGAAGTCCCGACAACAGTGTGCGGGCTCCGTACGAACTCGACGAATCAAACGAGCTGCCGACGGAAACGCTTACCAAAGCGGACCGCGCGCGGTATACCGTGCTTCCGGGAAACTTCGACCCGGCCGTGGAACAGCTTGCGGCGGACTTGTTTGCCAATGCGCCGACCGCGCAAGAGAAGGTCGCGGCGGTCGTGCAGTACTTCCAGGAGAATTACGAATACAGTCTGAAAATATCCGTGCCGAACAATGTCGACCCACTCACCTATTTTCTCCTCGAACGTCCGCCGGCGCACTGCGAGTTCTTTGCCTCCGGCGCGGCGATTCTGCTTCGGCTCGGCGGTGTGCCGACCCGCTACGTCACCGGTTTCGTTGCGGTGGAACGGAATACCTTCGGCGACTACTGGATCGCGCGCAACCGGGACGCGCACGCCTGGGTCGAAGCGTACGATCCGTCGCGCGGCTGGTTTCTCGTCGAAGCCACGGTATCCGACGGCGTGCCCGCGGAAGACGCCGAGCTGGAACCTTCCCGGCTCAGTCAGGCCTGGGACTACGCGAAGTTTCTCGTGCGCGAGGTGGTGGCGGCCTACGTGGTCGGCGGGGTTCGGGGCGTGGCCCGTTGGATTGGCGACGCTTTGGTGCGCTTCGGCGCCGGACTTCTTGCGCCGATACCTGCAACGACGATCGTTCTCCTGGCGATAGCCGTTGTCGTCTGGGAATTCCGGCGCAAACGAAGCGCGCCGGAACGGATCGAAGTTGCGTATGTCGCGGAGTTGCGCGCGTTGCTTGCCGAGATGGACCGCTACGTCCAGCGTACGGGGATCGAGCGCGCGCCCCATGAGACCCTGTCGCACTTCGCCGCGCGTTTGTCCGGCGAAATCGGCAACGCACGCGTTGCCACCGACGTCGCTCAGTGGTACCGCACTTACGCCCGCCTGCGCTTCGGGCCTCCCCCTTCTTCGGATCAACTGACTACGTTGAGGGAAGCATTGCCCAAGCCACGTTAGGCACTTGGAACGGTGATAATGCGCGAAGACCCCGTCCCTGACCTTCCCCGTGAACGGGGACGGAAACGCGTTGCCAACCGCTAGCTAGATCTTCGTGGACTCCTCCCAGGAGTCCACAAGGACAGCAGGGACAGTCCGACGCAGGGCGAGGTCCCCCATCTGCCCGCGATTTGCTACTATGGTTGCGTATGAGCAGCAGACCGCAGATCACCGCGCACGAACGCATCAACCTTCTGAAGAAACCCGAGGCGCGCCGGAGCGCGGAGGAGTTTCTCGCGTCGTTCGACTTGGCCAAGGTGCCGGCGTCGCCGGGGTGCTACATCATGCGCGACGAGAAGGATCGCGTGCTGTACGTGGGCAAGGCCAAGCACCTGCGGTCGCGCGTGCGGGCCTATATCAACGAGAGCGATTCGCGCTACATGGTGAAGTTTCTCATGCGGCGGGTCGCGCACATCGATTTTTTGTTGACGACAAATGAGAAAGAAGCGCTGCTCCTCGAAAACAATCTCATCAAACAGCACCGTCCGCGCTACAACGTCAATCTCAAGGACGACAAGACTTACGTCAGTCTGCGCATCAACCTGCCGCACGAATTCCCGCGCATCACCGTAACGCGCAAATTCCGGAAGGACGGGTCCAAGTATTTCGGTCCTTATTCGAGCGCGGGCGCCGTGCGGGAGACGATCAAGCAGATTCAGCGGTTGTTTCCGCTGCGCTTGTGTTCGGACAGCGTGCTGCGCAACCGGACGCGGCCCTGTCTGTATTACCAGATGAACCAGTGCAGCGCGCCCTGCGTGGGCTATATCGATCGCGAAGAATACCGCAAACTCGTCGATCAGGTCATCATGGTGCTGGAAGGGCGAAGCGCCGACCTCGAAAAGGAACTGCTGGAGACCATTCAACAGCACGCGGACAACCTCGAATTCGAGAAGGCCGCGGAAGTCCGCGATCGCGTCTACGCGTTGCGCACGACCCTCGAACGGCAGCGGACCGTACGCGCCCATGCTGAAGGCGACCAGGACGTGTTCGGCATACACACGCAAGGCCGGTACAGCGAAATTCAGGTACTGTTCATTCGCAACGGAAGAATGACCGGCGGGCGGTCCTTTTCGTTCAACCAGCGCGAAATGCCCATCGAGGAGGTGCTGAGTTCCTTTCTTCTCCAGTACTATTCGACCGTGTCGCAGGTGCCGTCCGAGATCCTGATCCCCGTCGAAATGGAAGAGAGCGACGTGCTGGCGGATATCCTGAGCGAGCAGCGCGGCGCGAAAGTTTCCGTGCACTGGCCGCAGCGCGGCGAGAAGCGGGCCTTGATTGTCATGTCCGAGCGCAATGCCAAGAATAACTTCGAGGAGAAACGGCTCGCGGAACAGGCGAACCGCGACCTCGTCGTAGAACTGAAAGTGAAGCTCCGGCTGCACAAGAATCCGCAGCGCATCGAATGTTTTGACATTTCGACGATCCAGGGCAACCAGGCGGTCGGCTCGATGGTGACCTTCGAGGGCGGCGTCGCGGCGAAGTCGCGGTATCGCCGGTTTTCGATCAAGCAGGTCGAAGGCCAGGACGATTTCGGCATGATGCGCGAAGTGCTCCTGCGGCGATTCAAACGGGCCATCGAAGAAAGCGACCTGCCGGATCTCGTGCTTATCGACGGCGGGAAGGGTCAACTCAATGTGGCGACTGCCGTGTTCAAGGACCTCGGCATCGAAGATCTGGAGGCCGTTGGCATCGCCAAGTCGCGTGCGACCGGCGACGGTTCGCACTCGCCGGAACGGTTTTTCCTGCCGGGTCGCAAAGACCCCATCATTCTGAAACAGAACTCGCCGGTGGTGTTGTTCCTCGCGCGGATTCGCGACGAGGCGCACCGGTTCGCAATCACCTATCACCGCAAACGGCGAAGCAAATCGACCCTGAGCACGACGCTGACCGAAATCCCCGGCGTTGGACCCAAACGGGCGCGGGCGCTCTTGAACGCGTTTGGATCGCTGGCTAAAGTGAAACAGGCCTCGGTCGAGGAAATCGCGGGGGTGGCGGGATTCAATTGCGCTCTCGCTGCGTCGGTTCGCGAACACCTTGCGGCGTCACCGGACGGCGTAGAACAAAGGGAGGGGTCATGAGTCCTGTGTTTGTTGCCATTCTGGTTGTGCTCGGACTGGTTTTTCTATTCTACGGTTACTTCGTGCTGCTGTTGCTGCGGTACCGCGAGCCGATTCGCGCGGACGAGACATACACCGTTCTCACGGAAGACCTGTGGCAAATTAAACTGTACCGTTCGCGCCCCGCGAAAGGAAGAGGCGAACCGGTCTTTCTGTGCCACAGCTTGTCGTCGAACCACCTTAATTTCGAAATCCCCGCGGGCGAATCGCTGGTCGATGTGTTGACGGAGGCGGGCTACGACTGCTGGTCCATCGATACGCGCGCCTGCCGCAGCGCCATTGCGCCGTCCGGCACGGGCAAACTCAGCGCGACGCTGGACGATATTTTGCTGAAGGATCTCCCCACGGCCCTCGCGTACATCCAAGAAAAGACCGGGTCCAAGCGGGTGCACTGGATCGGGCATTCGCTGGGCGGCATGCTGCTCTACGCGTACGTGGCGAAGTTTGGTTCAGACCACATCGCCAGTGGGACGACCCTCGGGTCACCGCCCGGATTCAAGGATATGCAGCTCCCCAATCGCGCCGTGCTTTCTGCGATTGTGCCGTTTACTTTCGGGATCATGTCCTTCTTTTTCCGGGGGTTAATTCCCTTCGCGACGGTCATTCATCCCAAGAGCAAGCTGGTGCCCATCAATTGGGACAACGTCCATCCCGGACTGAGCAATGCGGAATTGTTCTACGCCGCCGAGATGCCGATGCCGCGCGTGGGCGGCCAGTTGAACCAGTGGTCGTCGCAGGGCGTGTGGCGCATGTGCGCGGATACGCTCGACGTGCAGGAGCGATTGCCGGAACTGGACATTCCGCTGTTCGCAATTTATGGCGGCAGCGATCCGCTGGCGACCCGCAAAGCCGGGGAAGCGTTTGTTGCATCGCTGAAGACCAAAGACAAGAAGATGATCGTGTTGTGCAAGCACGACGGGTATTCCGCGAACTACAGTCATTTGGACCTGGTATTCGCCTTGAACGGCAGGAAGGAAGTTTACGAACCTGTCGCGGAATGGATTGCGGCCCATCCCATGAAGAGCTGGCGTAGTGGCGGTGCCGCTGCGTCTCGTACCCGCACGCGCCGAAAGCCGACGCCGTCCCGCGCAAAGGCGGCTGCGAAGAAGCCCGCGGCCAAGTCGACCGCAAAGTCGAAGGCCAAAGCGAAACCGGCGCGGGCCGCTAAAGCTAAGCCCGCATCAAAGAAGAAGCCGGCCGCGAAGAAGTCTACTGCCAAGCCGAAGGCGAAAAAGAAACCCGCGGCGAAGAAACGTGGAACGCGATAGCCCGATCGGCGTCTAGCGGTTTCACAGCTGCGGATGCGCGAACAATCTCGGCGAGGGAGGCGAAACGATGAAACGAAATCTCTATGTGGGTTTCGGCAGTGACGTTCGCACTCGGCGCGGTTGCGCAAGACCCGTGGGAACAGGCGTCGAAGAACGGCGAATTGAACCGGCAATCTTTGCTCCATTGCTGGCGGTTTGTGGAGGGGTGGCTTCAGCACGCCGATCCCGTCACGGGCTTGATCCCGCGGAACCTGAGCAGCGACTTTTTCTGGAACGCGCGGGACTCGGCGGCGGACAATTACCCTTTCATGGTGCTGTCGACATTTTATACCGACCGCGCGATCATTCAACGGCCGCATGAAGGACATGCTGGAGACGGAACAGCGCGTGACCAACCGCGTGGACCGGTTGCCCGACGATTTCCTCTTTGCGACCCAGGCGTTTCGTACGCCGGAACCGGATATGGGTACGATCATCTTCGGTGCCAGCGAATACGCCAAGGATGGCCTCACGCCGGTAACGGAACTCCTCGGGCCGAGTCCGTGGTCGGAACGCATGTTGGGCTTGCTGGACGATGTCTGGAAGCACGGTGCGGAACAGACTGAAGCGGGTGTGTTGCCGTCGACTTCCCACGAAGTGTGCGGCGAGATGATGCAGACGCTTTCGCGTATGTATTGGATGACCGGTAACGAGCAATACCGGGATGACGCCTTCGCCATTGCGGATTATTTCCTCAAGTATCACCTCCCTACCGAGGCGAAGGAGCTGCGCCTGGACGATCACGGCTGCGAAGTCATCGGCGGGTTGTCGGAGGTCTATTACCTCGCGGCACACGTCGATCCGGACCGGCGCGAAGCATGGCGTCCGGCCATGCACAAAGTCCTGGACCGTGTCCTCGAAGTGGGCCGCGACGATACGGGCCTGCTTTACAATCTGGTGAATCCCGTGACCGGCGAGATCAAGTCCGACGAACGGACCGACAACTGGGGCTACAACTACAATGCTTTTCTCGTAGTCGCGGACCTGGATCAGGAATCGCGGTATCGCGAAGCCGTCGAATTCGTGATGGCCAATATCATTAGAGCCAAGGACTATCCCTGGGAACGGGACGGGGCGGACGGCATCGCCGATTCGCTTGAGGGTGGATTGAATCTGCTCAACCGCATCCCCGATCCGCAGGCCATCGAGTGGGCGGACTACACGGCCCAGCGCCTTTTCGCCAAGCAGCGCGACACAGGTGTTATCGAAGGCTGGCACGGCGACGGCAATTTCGCGCGCACGGTGCTCATGTATGGCCTGTGGAAGAGTCGCGGCGCGTACGTGCAACCGTGGCGGGCGGACCTCCGTGTCGGGGCCGCGCGGGGGGACAATGGGTCCCTGTATTTCGTCGTGGAATCGGACTGGCCGTGGAAGGGCACGCTCCACTTCGACCTGCCGCGTCATGCCGAGTACTTGCAGATTCCGTCCGACTATCCCCGGCTGAACCAGTTCCCCGAATGGTTTACCGTGCCCGCCGACGGCGTGTACGCAACGGACGATGGGGAGATTAGCGCCGCGGACTTGCGTACCGGGATCGAGATTACCGTCGGGCCGGACGCACCATACAAACTGCACATCATTCCAAGGAGTTGATTATGAATCTGACCCGCCGGGATTTTCTCGCGGCTTCGCTGGCTGCGGGGGTCGCGATTACGTCGCGGTCCGCGGCGTGGGCCGCCGAAGGGCAGCGCCCACCCGTGTGCGTGTTTTCCAAGCACCTGCAGTTCATTACGGATTACGGCGACCTCGCCCGTACGGCAAAGGATCTCGGCCTGGACGGGCTGGATCTCACCGTTCGCACGGGCGGCCACGTGCTGCCGGAGAACGCAGCGACCGACTTGCCTCGCGCGGTTGAAGCCATTCGCGCGGAGGGACTCGACGTTCCCATGATTACGACGGGACTGGACGACGGAACGGACGCCGACGCCAGGCCGATCCTGGAGGCGGCGTCCAAACTGAGGGATTCGCTACGCGCGCGTCGGCGGATTGCGCTATTCCGACAACGGCGATATCATGAAAGAGCTGGATGGATTCACGCACCAGATGCAATCCCTCGCGGAGCGTATTCGGCGAATACGACATGGTCGCGGGGTACCACAACCACTCGGGCGGCACCAACGTCGGCGCCGTCTTGTGGGACCTGTACCACATGATTCGCGCCGTCAACGCGGAGAGCTTCGGGTCCAATTTCGACGTGGGCCACGCCGCCATCGAAGGCGCCTACGCGGGTTGGCGCATTAACGCGCGGCTGGTGGCGCCGTACGTGAAGATGATGGCTGTCAAAGATTTTGTGTGGGATGGGGACCGTCCGCGCTGGGTGCCGCTGGGTCAGGGCATCGTGAAGACGACGGAATTCCTGAAGATCTTCCGTGGTGCCGGGTTCGCCGGCCCGATTTCGGTTCATTTCGAATACAAACCGGAATCTCATGATGGACTGCTGGAGGATATCCGGGCGGCAGTGATCGCAACGCGGGGCTACCTGCGCGAGGCGGGTTACACCTGACGTCGGGAATACCGGCGCGATTGCAACCATTCCCTCTTTTCAAGCATCGTATTCGCAAGGCTAATCACGTCCGATCGATAGCCGGAAAGGACTTATGGATATTCCCTGGGGAGAAATCGGCGCTACGACCTTGACCATAACAGGCTGGTCGCTGTTCGCCGTTGCCGTGCTCGTAGGGCTGGTTCTGGACCTGCTGGGACTGTTTGGCAACTGGATCATCCTGGGCGCGGTCGTCATCGCGTGGGTGGCGACTGGATTCGAACACTTCGGTTGGGTTGGCCTGCTATTTATGACGGGCCTCGCGGTTATGGGCGAAGTATTGGAAACGGCCGCCGCAGGCTACGGCGCCGCCAAGTTTGGCGGGGGGCGCGGTACGATCATTTCCGCGCTGATCGGGTGCTTCGCGGGCGCCGTTCTCTTTACCCCCCTCATTCCGGTTCCCCTGATTGGGACGGTTATCGGGGCCTGCCTGGGGTCTTTTCTTGCTGCGGCGCTTTACGAATACATCCAGATGGAGCGCCAAGCCCACCAAGCCCTGTGGACCGGATTCGGCGCGGCCCTCGGCAAGGTGGGCGGCATTTTCGCCAAGTTGCTCGTAGGCGTAATTATGCTGGTCATCGCCGCGATGACCTTCTGACCCTGAAAACTGATATACTGCATCCGACGTTTCGCCCTCTCCCCCGAACCGCATTTTTGTTGTGGCGCATCTCCGTCCGGTGGTTGAAGTTTCCGTTCTCCGTGTGCTAGACTCCCCAGTCTGTCATCAGGGGCGATCTGTGCCCGTGAGACGAATTCCTGAAAAACGAGAAATCCGGGTTATATCGTGTTCGAGTCCTTAAGCAAAAAGCTGGAACGTGCCTTCAAGAACCTTCGCGGTCAGGGCAAACTGACCGAGAAGAACATGAAGGATGGTCTCCAGGAAATCCGGATGGCGCTGCTCGAGGCCGACGTTAACTATAAGGTCGTCAAGCAGTTCATTGCGGACGTGCAGGAGCAGGCCCTCGGGCAGGAGGTCCTGTCGAGCCTGCAACCCGGGCAGGTCCTGGTCAAGATCGTCCACGACGAGTTGATCAAGATCATGGGCGGGTCGAATGCCCCGCTCCAGTTAGCTCAGACCCCGCCCACGATCATCATGATGGTCGGGCTCCAAGGGCAAGGCAAGACGACGACGGCCGGAAAGCTGGCCTTACAGTTGAAGAAACAGGGCCGTCACCCCCTGCTGGTCGGCGCGGACGTGTACCGCCCCGCAGCCATCAAACAGTTGGAGGTGGTCGCGCAGCAGGCGGGCGTGGAATCGTTCAGCCTGGGCTCGGACGCGGATCCCGTGGACACCTGCGTCATGGCCCGCGGCGAGGCGCAGATGCGCAATTGCGACGTCATCATCCTCGACACGGCGGGCCGGCTGCACGTGGACGAGCAGATGATGGGCGAAGTCCGGCGTATCCAGGCGCAGGTGACGCCCCACGAGATTCTGTTCGTGGCGAACGCCATGACCGGTCAAGACGCGGTGAATTCGGCCAAGCAGTTCCACGAGAATCTGCCGTTGACGGGCGTGATTCTGACGCAGATGGACGGCGATGCGCGCGGTGGCGCGGCAATCAGCCTGATTCAAGTTACGGGCTGTCCGATCAAGTTCGTCGGAACGGGCGAGAAACTCGACGCGCTGCAGGCGTTTCATCCGCAGCGCATGGCGGACCAGATCCTGGGCATGGGCGACATCGTATCGCTCGTGGAACAGGCCCAGCAGGTAGTCGACCAGGAAAAGGCCCTCGCGTTCCAGAAGAAGGCGCGCAAGGCCTCGTGGGACCTCGAGGATTTCCTCGAACAGATGCAGCAGATCAAGAAGATGGGCAATCTGGGCGACTTGGTAAAGAAGATTCCGGGCATGGCGAAGATGCTGGGCGACCAGGAACTCGACATGGACGAACTGAAATACACGGAAGCCATCATCTACTCGATGACGAAGAAGGAGCGCAAGAATCCGAAGATCATCAACGGGAGCCGGCGTCTCCGCATCGCCGACGGCAGTGGCACGACCGTGCAGGATATCAACCGCTTGCTGAAAGACTTCGAGAAGATGAAGAAGATGATGAAGCAAATGATGAAAGGGGGCGGCAAAGGCCGGCGTATGATGCGTATGCCCGGCATGTAGGCCGAAGAACATCCCCCTTGATCCCCCTTCAAAGGGGGAATGAAGACGGCAAGCCGCTGGCGTGGAGTGGCCGTCGTCATGGCTTAGAAGTTGAGTGTTCGGATCTCCCTAACCGGGACGCACCGCGAAGCGGGCGTACGAATTCCCCCTTTGAAGGGGGATCAAGGGGGATGTTGGCTCAGCAGTTATACGAACGGTGATGGATGCGCCGTAGGGCGCGATAGACCCAGGAGAAGAGGAAACGGTATGGCAACAGTGATTCGACTGCAACGCGGCGGGCGTACGCACGCGCCGTATTATCGGGTCGTGGTGATGGACTCGCGTGATCGGACGCGGGGCCGCGTCATCGACCAGATCGGCGTGTACCACCCCTGCGCGAACCCGCAGCCCAACGACGAGATCGACACGAAGAAGGCCCTGCGGTGGCTTGGCGAAGGCGCCAAACCGTCCGACACGGCGCGGAAACTTCTGTCGAAGCACGGTGTGATGGCGGCGTTCGCGGCCGGCAAGAAGCCGGAAGACGTGGAAGTCGCCCAACCGTCTACTGAAGAAGCGACCTCCTGACGGAGGGCCGGCGCTCATGGCACAGACAAAAGAATTGGTGGAATTCATCGCCAAGAAGCTGGTCACGCACCCGGAAGACGTGAAAGTACGGGTTATCGAGAACGAAGAAGGCCAGGTTTTGGAGTTGCGGGTGAATCCGGAGGACATGGGCAAGGTCATCGGCCGGGGCGGCAAGACCGCCAAGGCGATGCGCAGCCTGTTGGCTTCGGCCACGACCAAGAGCAACACGCGGGCGGTCCTCCAGATCGTCGAGTAGCGGGGAGGCACGATGCCCGGCCCGTGGATCCGAATCGGCACCGTCCGAACGGTCAACCCGGCGAGACGGGAACTGCGCGTGGATGCGGATGCAGTTCACGCGTATCAGTTCGAAGGGTTGGAATGGATCGGCGTCGGGCGTGAGGAAGCGGCTTTGACGCGATGCCGGGTGGACGCCGTTCACCGCCGCGAAAACGAGGCGACGTTCCGGCTGAGTGCGGGGGTCACTCGGGATTCCGTGGCGGCGATGCGTAAGGCGGGAGTCTACATCGAAGCGGTAGCCCGGAAAGCGCGGCCCGATGGGGAATGGCATCCCGCGGAGTTGGTGGGCCTCACCGTGGTGGGGCCGGGCGATACGGTTCTCGGAACCGTCAAGGCGTTGATCGAGACCGGCGCCAACGATGTGGTTGAAGTGACGAAGCCGGAGGGCGGAAGCTTGCTCCTCCCGGTGATTGAACAGGTAATTGAATCCGTCGACCTGGGAACGGGTCGCGTATACCTGGGCGACATTACGCCCTATGCGGTGGACGATGAGGATTGATGTCCTCACGATTTTCCCGGAGCTGTTTGACGCTCCCTTGAAGGTGAGCCTGCTGGGCAAAGCCGTCGAGCAGGGCATCCTGACGGTGGCCGTGACCGACATCCGGGATTTCACCAGGGACAAGCACCGCACCGTGGACGACGCGCCTTTCGGCGGCGGCGCCGGCATGGTGATGAAGTGCGAACCGCTCTTCGCGGCGGTGGAAAGTTTAGGCGACCGAAACTCGTTGCAGCGCGTGATTCTGCTGTCCCCCCGTGGACGACCGCTGACGCAAGGCGTCGTGCGTGAACTCGCTGCCGAGCCCGATGCCGTGCTCATCTGCGGCCGCTACGAAGGCGTGGATGAACGCGTCAGCCAGGCGCTCTGTACGGACGAGATTTCGGTAGGCGACTATGTGTTAAGCGGCGGCGAATTGCCGGCCCTGACCCTCATCGAAGCGGTCAGCCGGATGCTGCCGGGAGTGATTGGCGATTGGGAGTCCGTCGAGACGGACTCGTTTTACGATGGAATACTGGGTCCGCCCCAGTACACGCGGCCACCGGTCTTTCGAGACCTCGATGTGCCGCAGGTGCTGCGGGAAGGCAACCATGCGGCGATTCGCCGCTGGCGCCGGAAAGAGGCCCTTCGCGTGACTAAGAAGCGGCGCCCGGATCTGCTCGGGGCGTGCGGCGAGGGCGATCGCGCGCTCCTCAACGAGATCGAGCAGGAAGAGGCAGGACCGGAAAGGGAGGTCGAGTCGTGAAAGCGCTTGAAGAACTGAAGCAGGCACAGAGAAAGCCGGCAGACAAAATTCCCCAATTCAATATCGGTGACACGGTGCGCGTGCATTTCCGTATCGTGGAAGGTGAGAAGGAACGCGTCCAGGTGTTTGAGGGCGTCGTTATTGGCCGCAAGGGCGGCGAAAGCCCGGACGCCCGGTTCACCGTGCGCCGCGTGGCCTTCGGCGAAGGCGTCGAACGCGTCTTCCCGCTCCACTCCCCGCGCATCGAGAAGGTCGAAGTGTCGCGCGAAGGCAGCGTGCGCCGTGCGAAACTCTACTATCTGCGCGAGCGGTCCGGTAAAGCCGCGCGCGTGAAGGCCAAAGAGCGTTCCACGTCGACGAAGACAAAGGCGAAGGCGAAGGCGAAATAGTGTCCACGCGGATGCCCGATTGGTAAACCGCGGGCGACATCATGCTATGCTTGGGGCGGACTGGTTCCGCCCCATTTTCTTTGATGCAACTAGCGCTGAGAAACGCCGCGGACAACAGAGACAGCAGGGACGATATGGACGTTATGGACAAGTTGGACAGCCACGAGACAGACCGTGACGGCTTTCAGAATCCCGTGCGTTGATCCGTCCATATCATCCGTACGGTCCTTAGGATTCCTGGCTCGGCCCTCACGTGGAACCTCAGGCATATACGGCTGCATGGAGTATTCGTTGGTGAAACCGACTTTGGAAGACCTTCGGGATGCCATTTCGGCGGGTCCGCCGTTTGCGGAGGAGTTGCTGGCGGCTCTGAAGTCGGACGAACGGGCGGGTGCGCGGGTCTTGTATGAACGGTGTCTGCGGGACACAGGCCGGACCGAAGCCGAGGCCGCGCGGTTGGACGCCATGCTGGAATTTGAAACTGCCGCCCGGAAAAACGGATTCCAGCGGATCGCCGGCGTCGACGAGGCGGGGCGGGGTCCTCTGGCGGGACCGATCGTCGCCGGGGCCGTTGTTTTGAATGGGCCGGTTTCGGGTTTGAACGATTCGAAGCTATTGACCAAGGCGCAACGGGAGACCCTGTTCGACGTATTGTACGGCGGGGGCCATGACATCGGCTGCGCCGCGGTGCCGTCAGAAGAGATCGATGCCATGGGTATCCAGGCCGCCAACTACACGGCCATGCTTCGCGCCGTAAATGACTTACGTGAGGCGCCGGACTTCTTGCTGGTGGACGGGTTCGCCATCCCGGGATGCGCCGTGCCCCACGAACGATTGGTGAAAGGCGACCGCCGTTCGCAGTCCATCGCCGCAGCGAGTATCATAGCGAAAGTCACGCGCGACCGCGTGATGAATGAGTTGGACGCCGCGTACCCGGGTTATGGGTTTGCCAGGCACAAGGGGTACGCAACGCGCGAACACCTGGATGCCATCGAGCGGCTGGGGCCGTGCCCCACGCATCGGATGAGCTTCGCCCCCATCGCCCGCGCCGTGGAGTCGGGCGAGCTGTTCTGACACCGGCATGAGACCTATCGGCGCGGAGCGCGCTTTGCGAAACGAGGAACTACCTTGATGCGACTGATGACGACGATCGTTCTGGCGATTTCGGCGGGTTGTGCCACGGCGCCCAGCGCGGAGCAATTCAGCAACAACTCCGTTTCGCGCGAGGCGGAGGGATACAACCACTACCTCGCCGGCGTGTTGTACCAGCGGAACGGGCAATTCGACCAAGCGGCCCAGGAATTCCGCAAAGCGTCGGATCTGTTGCCGGATTCCACGCTCTTGAATATCCGCCTCGTGCAGTTCTACATCGACGTGCAGGACTACGAGAACGCCGAGATCATGTGCAAACGCGTGCTCAAACGGGTGCCGGACGACGCGAGCCTGTGGATCATCCTGGCCACGCTGTACCAGCAGGAGGACAAGCACGAGGCAGCCGCCGAGGCCATCGAGAAGGCCATGGCCTTGAAGCCGCAGACGCTGGAAGACTTTGAAGGATTGCTCCGCGTCGGCGAACTGGCCAACGATCGCATCACTACGATCGACGTGCTGCGAAAGCTCTCCGAACTCATCCCCGATTCCGCGGAAGTGTACCTGCGCTTGGGCATGAGTCTGGCCCGTATCGACAACGGCGAAGACGCGCAGGCCGCCCTCGAAAAGGCGTTGAAGTTGGATCCATCGATGGTCCAGGCGCGGTCGCTGCTGGGCATCGTGTATCTCGAAGAAGACAAAAACGAGGAAGCCGCCGAGCAGTTCCGCCTGTATCTGGACAAGATGCCGGAGGACGACGGCAGCCGCGAGTTTCTGGCGGGCGCCCTGGCTCGAATGGGGCAATACGGCGACGCCGATTCGGAAATCAATACCATTGTCAAAAACGGCCATCCGGAACCGATTCAGTATCTCGAACAGGTTTACCTGCTGATCCGGGCCGACCGCGCGGAGGAAGCGACGGCCGTTGTACCGACGAATGACACCCCGATCCTGGGCACGGTCTTTCGCGCCCTCGCCCGCCGCGCTGCGGGCAAACCCTACCGCCCCTTGTTGGAATCGCTCGATGGCGCGGAAGGCGATCTCGATTTCGAATGCACCGAGTATCTCAATGGGCTGCTGTACCTCTTCGGACAAGAGAACGCGGGAGGGTATCTGATCGATGCGCTCACAGCAATGCGCACCGAAGTTCCCTCGCGGACGCTCGACCTGGTTCAAGCCCGCGCGCTGATGAGCATGGACCGGGATCGGGATGCCGCAGACATCCTGGAAACCGTGGGGGCGCAAGCGGAGGACGACAAACTGGTCCACTACTATCTGGGGACGGTTTACGAATCGCTGGATCAATACCGCGACGCGGACCGTGAGATGCGGCGGTGCCTCGCGATCGATCCCTCCGACGCGGAAACCATGAACAATCTGGCCTACATGTACGCCGAACAGGGGATCAAGCTGGACGAGGCGGAACGCCTGCTAAAGAAGGCCTTGGAACTTTCGCCGGACAATGGGTTCTACCTCGACAGTCTCGGCTGGGTGTACTTCAAGAAAGGCAAAGCGGACCTCGCGATCGAGTACATCCGCCGCGCGATTCTCGCCATGAACCGCGACGACGCGGTGCTCCGGGACCATCTGGGCGATGCCTATATGCTCAAGGGCGACGCCAAGAAAGCCGTGGGGGAATGGGATCGGGCCCGCCGGCTGGATCCTTCCCTCGAAGGCGTCCAAGACAAGATTGACGCCCACCGGAAAGCCTCGGACCTCTGAAGGATTCCCGCTACCGATTGTTCTGGGGCGGGGCAAGCACGTAGGACTTGCCACGACGAAGGATCAGGATGTCGTCGGCCTTGGTGAGCGTTACCGTCTGCTCTTGGGGATTGAACTCGCCGGCCGACCATCCATCGAAGACGTCGTCGCCGACGGAATAGGTGCCGTCTCGCGAACGGCCGTCGGGGAGTATGACGCGAATCGAGAAAACAGCGGGTTTGCCCGGCGTCGCCATGATGCCGCGCAACTCGACTTGGGGTGCGATCTGCCGCATCAACTCTTCGGACATCCCCGTTTGCGCAGGGGCCGTTCCGCTGGACGCACCTTGCGCGACGGATTGCGATGCTTCCTTTTCCCGCCCTTGATCTTCGATCGTAAACTCGCGCTCACGCGTCTTCTCTGGGTCCGCTGACTTCAGCAGCACACGGTACGTGCCCGGTTTCAAGTGATACGTCAGTTTTGCTTGCATGCCCGAGGGAATGGACATCATCTCGTTGCCGGTCATGGGGATTTTGAATTCACGGCCCGCCGCTTGCACCTTGTCCGGCGGTCCGGCATCAACCCACGACGAATCCCCTATCTTCGTATCGAAGAAGAATTCATAGGCATTTGCCATACTCGAATTGGGCGCGAGCACCAACATTCGCGCCCCGTGGTTGACGACGGTAACGGTCGTCTCCACATTTGCGGGGTCGCCTTCGATTGCCTTGGATTCGGCGCGTATCACGGGATCTGCGAGACGGTATCCCCCCCAGTCGGTAAAGACCCCGGCGAGCCCAAGCGCCATGACGAGGGCAACCACCGGAAACAACGCCCTTGTGTCGCGCGACGAGAGAAGCGCCATGGCAGAGGCGGTGCCGATCCCACACATGGCCAGGAGGTAGACAACAATTCCCGTTCGCTGGAGCCAGGGACCGCCCTCTCGCAGGCGTTCCGCGACAATCCCCATTCCATACTCCGACCCGTGAATGTACACCGCCGACAAAAGACCGGCGAACAGCCATATCGCAGCCAGGAACACCCCGCGGGCCGCGCGTTGGGGCATGAAAGACACGAGTGCCACGAGAATCGCCGTGACCATCGGAAAGGACACGAGCCAGTGGGCATCCGGTTCCTGGGCGGCCAGGTTGCGGAATAGGTTTAATGGCGTCGCCTGGCCCGTCACCGGCAAGAACAAGACAAAGAGCATCAGCGCCGCGGATACGAAAGCCACCCAGGATTCTGCGGGCGTGCGAGACGGCGGCCCCGGTTTCGCAAGTCGGCTGAGGAAGGTGCCACGCAACCGGGGCACTTCTTCCGAGGTATTTGCATTCAACGCGCGGACCACCATGACCCGGGCTTTCGCGAGGTCGCTCCGCGCTTTAATGCAACGGCTTTCAATTCCGTTGAATTCGTCGCGATCGATCCGCCCGGCTTTCAATCGTCCCCGCACGTGATCGAGTTGGGCGTCGAGACCATCCGCGTCGCTCGCGTAGTCTTCGGCCAGTTGCTCCAACCGTTCGCGGCAGAACTGCACGTGAGCCCGGGCGCGCATGCGTTCTCCGTCCGCTTCAGCCCGGCACTCTTCCACGGATCGCTCGGACATGGCGGCGCCGGTTTTCATCCGTTCGGCTTCGCTCAGTTTTCGTTCAGCCAAGGCCCGCTCTTCCAGCGCCTCGCGTAGTTCGTCAACGTGCGCGTTCAGCAGGGGTTCGCCGCCGTCCGGCTCCGTGGACAGGCTTACGCGCGGCAGCGATTTTGGGGTCTGGCTCAAGGGGACGTTCTGATGGCCGCCGGCCACATGCGGATCGTCCACGGCGAGCCATCCGCGAAGATTCGTTTGCCGCCGTTCAAAGTGATCTCGCTTCTTGCGGAGACGGGTCACCTGCTCCTGGTATTGATCGAAGGCAATCTCGCCCACGCGAACGGCCAGGCTCAGTTCGGCAATTTTTTCTTGAACGGACGCCAACTCGATGGCCGTCTCCATGAGACGCTGTCGCAGTTCCTCCTCGAGATCGGATTGCAGGTTCTTGATTCGGGTGCGGTATCCGACCAGTTCCGCGCGATTCGCGTCCTTCTTACCCGAGGTCGGGCCCAGTTCGTCCAGCGCCCGAATCTGCCGGTCCACGGCGGCTTGAAGATTGCACAGGAGACGCAACGGTTCGAGCACTTCGAACGGCGCGGTACTCTTCTTGCGCTTCCCGTCGTCGGTATCGGCGGCCGGCGAAACCTCGCGTTCGTCGATTGGACGGTGTTTGACCTTACGAAGGAACTCGGGGTGGTCCCGGAGATAGAGTTCGGTGGTGTTGGCCGGTATTTCGTCCGGCCGCGGGATGCGGATCTTCTGTCGACAGGCCACACATTTTCCGGGGCGCCCGAACATGTCTTCGGACACCTTCATTTTTTGCCCGCAAACGCAGTAAATACGCAGTTGCGCTGCCTCGCTGCTAGGCATACTGGCCTCCCTATACCTTCCCCACTGAAGGGTGCCTGATACACGCAAATGATTGCAAGCTTATCGGATAGCGGAAGTTATCCGCGCTTGCGATTCCGCCGGATGGGTCCGCGGACGGGAATTGCTGCGGCACGGTGCGGTGTGGGGTGGTTAATTCGACCACACCCGGGCAAGAACGAATCCTGGTCAACACTGCCCAAAATCACAAAGGCAACAATTCTTCGTCACATATCTTCGTCACATATTGGTCGGTGGCTGACGAGGTCTCGTCGCTTTGACAGGTTTTTGCCGGTTCAACGCGCAGTTCGCCGGAATGGCCAGAAACGCATAAACGCAACAGACAAAGTAGTTTACAAAGAAGATGATGGCAAACCTCATGTTGGCACAACCATTGCGTTATTCTGATCGTCTCGCTTAGAAGACGGAAAAGCACGGTCCCAGCAAGACCCCCGGATCCCCAGCCGGGGGTTCTTGCTGTCCGGAGCACGAGTTCACACTGCTGCTCGGACTTGGGGGGCGCACCAATCGGAGGGGAGCGTCCGCACTCCGCGGAAGAGGAACGGACATTGAAGCGGGGAATCGACTGCGTGGTTTCCTTCGCTGACCAGTCGTGGTTCACCCGGCAACCCCGTGCTGCCTACAACGAGGATTGTCGAACGAGTCGTTAGCAGCACGGACCGAGAGCACCGTGTCCTGATAACGAGTGGGCGTGCTGGCCAGCTCGGGCCAGGCGCGTCGCAGCACGGGGTTGAGGGTGAATCCGTTCGAATGCGTCGCACTTCCCAATCGCACCATTTCCTTCCCCGGCGTTTCTCCCCACGCACCCAGTTTCCAACGCGAGTTCGGGTGCTGAACCCTGAAACAAATCTGAATTTTCGACTGGGAATGTGACCAAGACGTGGGATGAGCCGACGCGTTCAAGGGCCGTACGAACCGCCCCGGCACCGGCCGCGCTCCAGGGCCTGACGTTGCCTGTGTGACTCCGACCCGATACAATGACAGCGGGCTGCGCGGTGGCCCCGCAAAACACGTGTGAAGGCAGGAGGGCGTTATGAACGCGATCGAATCTTTGATGGAGGGGTTTACCCATGAATCGGCGGCGACCCGAAAGATCCTGGAGCGGGTGCCGGAGGAACATTTCGGCTGGAAACCCCACGAGAAATCGATGACCTTGGGGCGGCTCGCCTCACATGTCGCCGAGAATGCACAATGGGCGCCGTGGATTCTGACGATGGACGAATTCGTGGTGGAAGAAGGCAGCTACACGCCTTTCGACGCGAAGGATAGGGACGACTTGTTGGCCACATTCGATCGCCATGTTAAAGAGGCCCAAAAGGCCTTCGAGGGCGCCGATGAAAGCTCACTCGAAAAGACCTGGCGGATGAAGTGGGGCGGCGCGGTCGTGGTCGACATGCCCCGGGCAGCGGTCTTGAACATGTTCCTTCTCGGCCATTTGATCCATCATCGCGGGCAGCTTACGGTGTACTTGCGGATGAAGGATGTGCCGCTCCCGCAACTGTACGGTCCCACCGCCGACGAGCGGTAGCCGAACACGCGACAAACATTCAGATCTACCGGGCAATGGGGTAGTTACACGATATGGCCTTGGAAATTGAGCGAAAGTTTCTCGTGAAACCCGACGCATGGCAACCGCCGGAGCGGTTCAAGAAGTGCAAACAGGGGTACCTCGCGGTGGGTCCGCCGGTGGCGGTTCGTGTGCGGATCATGGACGGGGTCGGCACGTTGAACGTCAAGACCGCGACCATCGATATTTCGCGCATGGAGTTCGAATACGAAATCCCGGTGGAAGACGCGGAGGAACTCCTGCAAGAGGCCTGTCTGGGCCGGATTGTCGAGAAGACCCGATATTACGAAGACCACGCCGGCCGGCGTTGGGAAGTCGACGTTTTCGAAGGCGCTAACAACGGATTGATCGTGGCCGAGTTGGAATTGGAAAGTCCGAACCAGGAGTTCGAGAAACCGCCTTGGGTGGGTGAGGAAGTCTCGGGGGATCCGCGCTATCTGAATTCGCGCCTCTGTCTCAATCCCTATACTGCGTGGGCGAAACGATGAGTACCGCCGGCGCCGTCGAAATAGCCATCGAATCCATCAACTTCTACATGCGCAACGTTCGGATGCGGCTGCCGTTTCGTTACGGTAAGGCCTGCCTGGTCGCCGCGCCGCTCTTTCATGTGCGGCTGGTGGCGCGAAACGCGCACGGCGCGACGGCGTGCGGCGTCAGCGCCGACATGCTTCCCCCGAAATGGTTTGACAAGACGCCGGATACGGCGTACCGGCGCAACATCAGCGATCTCATTCTCGCGGCGAAGACCGGCGCGCAGGCCTACCGCGACGTTGGCGCGCAACTGCACACGCCGTTTGCGCTGTGGCAGGAAGCCTCCGACGTGACGATGGAAGCGGCATCGCTGGTCGGACTGAACGGGCTGACCGGCAGTTTTGGTTCCTCGATTATCGAGCGGGCGCTCTTGGACGCGACGGGGAAATTGCTGGATATGGATTTTCACACGATGCTCCACAAGAACGTACTGGACGTCGACCCCGGCGCAATCCACGAGGAATTGCAGGGACGTTCGCTCACCGACAGCATTGCGCGGGAACCCGGTCGCAGCGTATTTGTCCGGCATACCGTGGGTCTTGGCGATCCCATCCGTGACGTGGACATTGCACCGGCTGATGGGTTGAATGATGGAATTCCACAAAGCCTGGAATCCTGGATTCGCGACGCGGGCGTCCGCTATTTCAAGATCAAAGTATGTGCCGATCTGGAAACGGATTCCGTGCGGCTCAAGGCCATCGCGTCCTTGCTGAACGAAGCGTTGCCGGGAGACTATTCCATTACGCTCGATGGCAACGAACAGTTCCCGAGCTGCGACGCGCTCGAATCCTGGTACGCCGCCATCGAAGACGACAGCGATCTGCGCAGTCTCCTCGAACGGGTCCTTTTTATCGAACAACCCATCGAACGCAGCGCGGCACTGTCACCGGATGGCGCACACGGGTTAGACCTCGCCGTCGATCTGCCCCCCGTAATCATCGATGAATCCGACGACGCCCTCGACTCCTTCAAGCGTGCCGTCGCGCTGGGCTATTGCGGCGTGAGTGTGAAAAACTGCAAGGGCGTCTTCAAAGGACTGCTGAACAAGATGCTCGTCGATTACTACAACGGCGCCGAAGAGCACGGATACTTGTTGTCCGGCGAAGACCTGTGCAACCAGCCCATCGTGCCGCTTCAGCAGGACCTGTGCACACTCAGCGTGCTGGGGCTTACGCACGCGGAACGCAACGGCCATCAATATTGTGGCACGCTGGACCACGTGTCGCCGCGGGAATTGGACGGTTGCCTCGACGTGCACGGGAAATTGTACGAACCGTTCCGGGACAGCGCGCGGCTGCAGATTCGCGGCGGCCAAATCGACCTGCGATCCCTTGCCCAGCCCGGTTTCGGTATTGGGATCGAAACCGATTTCGAACACATGACGCCGCTGGCGGACTGGGAGTACGAGTCACTCGGAATCGACGAAGGGTAACGTGGCGCGCGATGGACGACGAGGCCCGCATACGCGTCGGCACGGCTGGGTGGTCCTACGACGACTGGAAAGGGGTTGTATACCCCACTGACATGCCGCGTTCCGTTCATCCGCTTTCCTACCTGTCAAAATTCATGGATACGGTGGAAGTCAATTCTTCGTTTTACCATCCTCCGAATCCCAAGCACGGCGAAGTCTGGATCCGAAAGGTCGAGGACAACCCCGCGTTCATGTTCACGTTCAAACTCTGGGAACGATTTACCCACCAACGGGAACGTTTTCCATCGGAAGGCAACGTCGCCACGTACCGTCATGGCATTGCGCCGGTCGTGGCCGCGGGCAAGTTGGGCGCCGTCCTGATTCAGTTTCCATGGAGCTTTCGCCGGACCCCGGAGAATCGAAAGTGGCTGGCGCGGATCCTGGACGTGTTTTCAGCGTACCCCCTCGCGCTCGAAATTCGGCACGCGTCCTGGAATGTTCCGGAAGTCTACGACGGCCTGGCCCAGCGCAAGGTCGCGTTCTGCAACATCGACCAGCCCCTCTTCACCGATTCCATCGAACCGTCGGACAAGGTCACCGCGCGCGTGGGCTATGTGCGCCTTCACGGCCGCAACGCAGCGGATTGGTTCCGGCAAGACGCCGACCGGAACGACCGCTACAACTACCTGTACAGTCCCAAGGAATTGGAGCAGTGGTTGACCATGGTCCGGCGCATGCGCAAACGGGCCAAGGAGATCTTTGTCATCACCAACAACCACTTCGAGGGCCAGGCCATGGTGAACGCCTTCGAACTCAAGCATGCGCTCGAGGGCAAGTCCCAGCCGGTGCCGGAGTGTTTGGTGGCGAAGTATCCTCGCTTGCAAGATGTGTGTTGAACGCTGTGGACGTGATGGACGATATGAACGAAGACGCTGCTATAAGTCTTCGGCCGCGGCTTCGAAGGCCGTCGTCACATCGGCGAGATGCAGCGTCTGGTTGACGAGATGCTTGACCGGGTTCTTCTTGATGTAGGCCGTGTCCAGCTCCGGTGCGGCGAGGATCGATTCTTTGTTGGGCCACACGGCGGTTCCACGCAGGTCGAGCATGGCATGCTTCTCGAAGTACTCGAGCGTAATCTTCACTTCGCGAGGCAAGTCGGATAATGCGGCCTGGTCGATGAACCTGCGTTCGGAACACGCGTGAAGCGTGGCGCGCACCGCGCTCACCAGTGCACCCTGATCGATCGGCGACGGGCGGTCGTGGAGGCAATGGAGATACAGCAGCGCGGCAACCGTCATGGCCACGTTAATCTCGACAAGCTCACTCATCGCTTCCACGAGACGAAAGTCCGCGGCGCGCTGCTCGGCACGATCCGCGTCGTGCGGCAAATACTGGGGCGGGCCAAAGGCGACGACCGATCGCTTCGTGACGGGGTTGTAACTGCGGGCCATGGGCACGGCGGGCACATGCAAGTCCGGCTTCCCGCGCTGGGCTTGGGCGAGAAAGAACGTAACGCCGCCCGGCTCGTCGATGCCGTCCCGATACTCCATGAACAACCCCGAGCGCGAGCGGCTGCGCCCCGGATACATGATGAACCCGTTTCCCTCGCGCAGCAGTTTCACGAAGGGCTTTAACTGGGAGAGCTGCACGTTGTCGCGGCTGATTTGTTGGGCGCCGAGCATGCGGAGGAGTTCGTCCACGTCGACGATGCGCAGATTCGGAATGCCCGCGAAGAAATCGTCGCGCATCATATACCGGATTTCGCAGGACCAGCCGGTCACGCGATTTACAGCCCGGTACATGATGAAGGGGTCGTCCTTCTTGGCGTGGTTCCCCGCGTAGACCACCGGTCCCATGCGAGGGCAATGCTCGCCGCCCTTCACGAAAAGCGTTCGCGGCCACCCCATGACCCGGTCGAACAGCACGACGGCTTCCGGATACAAATCCAGAAGCGTGGGGCATTCCCCCAATCCCATGCGGTACCCAAGATAGCGGAGTAACCGCCAGGACACCCTGATCCATGCGTAGAGTTCGAACATATGCATGCGAATTGTAATGATGTTCCCGCAAGTCGGGCAACTCGACGCCGGCATATCATGTTTTGATTACGTTCGACAGGTGTGTACTCTGTGTGCCGTTGAACGTTTCAGCAGACAATGGGGATTCATGGAAACCGCACTATTCGCTTTGGGAATGCTTCTGCTCGGCGCCGGCGTCGGGTTGATCAGCGCCGCGCTGGGGTTGGGCGGGGGCATACTCATGGTGCCGGCCTTTATCACGCTCGTGCCCGGCATGGACGCGCACACGGCCAAAGGCACGAGCATGTTTATCATTATATTTGTCGCCGCATTGAACACGTGGCGGCTGAATCGCGGTCACGAGGACCGGCATTGGGACCTCGCCGGCGCCATGGCAGCAGGCTCCATCGTGGGCGGGTACTTTGGCGCATGGGTCACGTCGAAGTTATCCAACGATGCCGTCATTTGGATTTACATCTTCTTTTTGCTCGCGGCGGCCGTGCGCACGTTCTTCATTAAACCGATCACGATTCAGGCCGAAGAGGTGCGGCGTCGTAACGGGCTCGCGACGTTCATCGGTCTTGGCGCGGGCACGGTCGGCGGCGGGACGGGCACCGGCGGAGGATTGCTCATGGTCCCGCTGTCGCTCATGGCGGGAATCATTACGAACGAACGCGTGGTCGCACTGTCGAACACGGTGATGGTGGCGACGGCCACGGCCGGCAGCATCGCCCATGTGACGGCGGCGAAGACAACGGACTTGCCCTGGACCGTTGGGCAGATCAGTTTCGCGCTGGCGCCGCTGGTGTTTATCGGGTCGCAGATTGCGGCGCCGTGGGGGCAACGCGTGGGACGGCACCTTACCCTGCCGCGACGAAAGGTCGTGATGGGCGCACTACTCCTGGTGATCACCGTCCGATTGGTATATCAGGTTCTTGGGTGACGAGTTCTTCCGTGGTTTCGCGGGTCACGTGAAGAACGGGATAGCGCCACACGACCAACAATCCGAGAAACGCGAAAACTCCCGCCATCGGCCCGACGAGCAGGATGCCGGTTGGATTGCTGACGGAATTGCCGAAGGTGCTCATGCACACGTTGGAAAAGGCGATGGACAACGCCTGCCCTCCCTTAATGGCCATGGCGTTGACACCGTTGTAGCTGCCTTCACGACGCCGGCCCGAGGTCTTCTCGTCGAGGTCGATAATCTCGCCAACCATGGGAGTCAGCAAGACGTACTGCATGCCCTGTCCCAGCCCGCAATACCCGAAAAGAATGGCGCCCATGACGAGTCGCGTGTGCGGTTCGAACGGCAGCACGGCGATGGGATACATCAGGGGCAGGCCCGTGCCAATGAAGACAAACGACAAGGCCAGTTGCCACTTCACGGGCATGACTTTGCCGAGCAAGGGCATCCCCGCAAAGGCCATGAGCAGCGCTGAACCGATGAAGGGGAGCAACATCAGCGTCACGGTGCTCTCGTCGCCACCCAAGCCCACCTCGACCCAGTTCGGCAACACGCGCTGCGTTGCAAGATAGCCGAGACTGAACAGGAAGATCGCGGCGATATACCGCAGAAAGACGCGATTTTGGAATACCTCGAAGATGTCGCGATAAGCGCCGCGTAGCGTAGCCGGCTTTCGCGCGCCCCTCTCGGGTTCCCGTTCGCGGACCACCCAGACCACCATTTGAAACGTCGCCAACGCGATCAAGGAAAAGAAAATGGCCGTCCGTTGATAGCCCACGGCGGAAAACGCCGGCTCATCGCCAATCCCGGTTGATGCATGGCGAGCGGGGTCCAAGAGGTCGATCAAGGTCCCCGAGATTGCGGCGGCGAGGGCGAGCCCGAGGATCATACCGACGGCAATCCACACGCCGAGTTTGATGCGCGCCTGCTGCGACCGCGCCACTTCGGGCGCCATGGCCAAGAGGGGAACGACGGTGATGGTGAAAAATGCGAAGTGCAAACACAACATCGTGCTGCCATAAACGAAGTTAAAGAACGATGTCTCTGGAATGGGCGGGTACCAGAAGAAGATCCCGGTGAAGGTCATCAAAATCGAACCCCAGAAAATGAAGGGGCGCCGACGTCCTCGAATGGGAAAGATACGCCGCCGGCTGGGATTGGTGCGGGTCTCGTCGGACCAGACGCCGACGAGCGGGTCGGTGACTGCGTCAAAGAAGCGTCCCACCACGAACATGGGCAGAATCAGGCCGAGAGCGATGTAGATGGTGCGGCCGCCGCCGACCGTGGGCGAGTAGAAGTAGTGCCCGAACTGGCTGAGGAATTCGCTGCTGAGTTGCACGCCGATGGCCGAGAGGCAGAAGGCTAACCCTTCGTACCACGTGAATTCCTTCGACGCGCGTTGGCGCATTCCCTATGCGCCGATATGGGCGCCGTCCGGGATCACGGCATTCTTCAGAACAATGACCACGCCATCGCGGACGGCCCAACCATCGCCGTCCGAATCGGGAAGCTCGTCCGAACCGCGAATGACGACGTTCTTGCCGATCCGCGTGTTCTTGTCGATGATGGCGTTGACGATCTCGGTCCCTTCCCCGATGGCCATGGGAATGGAAGTCTGGTATTCGCGCTCGTTTTCGTAAAAATCCGCTCCCATGACGACGCTGCGGTCGATGCGAACCTTCGGATGCACGATCGTTCGGATGCCGATGATGGATTCCGTAATGGTCGCATCCACGATGTGGGTGCCCTCGCAGATCACGGAATCCTTGATCGTCGCGTTCTGAATCCGCGCGCCGGGGAGGTAGCGTGGCCGACTGTAAATGGGTTTCCCCTCGGCATGGAAATCAAAATCCGGCTCGGACGCCGTCAACGACAGGCTCGTCTCGTAAAAAGACCGGACGGTCCCGATGTCCTCCCAGAATCCGCCGAAGACGAAGGATTGCACGTGAAGGTTGTCGAGTGATTTCGGAATAACGTCCTTTCCGAAATCGATCCAGTCGGGTTGCGAACTGAGAATGGACTCGAGGACCTGCGGTTTGAAGAGGTACACGCCCATGGACCCTAGATAGGGCCGGCCCTCCGCGTTGATACCGTACTCCGCGAAGACGCTGCCGGGGGTGACCAATCGGTCCAGGGCCTCGTTGGTCGTCGGTTTTTCGACAAACTCAATGATTCGGCCCTCGTTGTTGACGTTCAGAATGCCGAAGCCCTTGGCCTGGTCGCGGGTCACCGGTAATACCGCCACGGTGATGTCCGCATCCGTCCGCAAATGTACTGACAGCATCGCGCGGTAATCCATGCGATACAATTGGTCCCCGGAAAGAATGAGATATTGGCTGGCCTGGAGGTGATTGATTTCGCGGAGATGCTTGCGCACCGCGTCCGCGGTGCCCTGGAACCAGTCGCCGCTCTCGGCGCGTTGTTCGGCGGCAAGAATCTCCACGAAGCCTTTGGAGAAATTGTCGAACTTATAGGTGTTGTTAATGTGGCGATGCAGCGAGGCGCTGTTAAATTGAGTGAGCACAAAGACGCGCTTGATACCGGAGTGAATGCAGTTACTCAGGGGGATATCGACGAGGCGGTAGCGGCCTCCGAGAGGCACCGCCGGTTTCGCCCGTTCCGCGGTCAGGGGATGGAGGCGCGTGCCCCGTCCGCCGCCCAACACCAAAGCGATGATCTTTTCGGTTGTTTCCGCGATGGATGGTTTCTTTTTCTTGGTATCCATAGTCGCCGCCTCTCTCGCGATAGCCGGAAGCCACCACATTCGTTGTTCCGCAGGAATCGACGGGAGGGCGCACTTCGCTTAACCGTGCCCGAAGGATCTCCCACCGTATATGATCGCGATGCTCGTGAGACCCCACAAAAGCACCGTAATCAGCAGCGGCACGTCGCGCAACAGCGTTCGGCTGGGGTCGCCGCCGCCGCGTTTATGATGGACCAAATAGAGGTAACGGAACAACCCGTATACCACGAATGGAAGCGAAAGATAGAGTTTGTCCGTGCCGGTTCGTTCCACAACTTCCGGGGAACACGTATAGATCGTGTAAGTCAGCAGCGTGGCGCCCGCCAGAATCATCATGAGCGAATCCAAGTACGGCACCGTGTAGTGACCCAGGACTTCGCGATGGCGGATGGCCTCGGCGTCGAGCAGGCCGATCTCGCGACGCCGCTTCCCGAGGGCGAGAAACAGGGCGAGAAACAGCGTGCACACCACGAGCCAGTTCGTAAACCGCACGTCGAGCACGACCGCCCCGGCGATGCCGCGGATGGCGAATCCCATGGCGATGGCGATGACATCGACCAGCATGATCTTCTTGAGCGCGAAGGAATAGAGCAGGTTGAGCACCAAAAACCCGATCACGGTCAGGCAAAACTTCGGATGCAGCGCGTATGCCGCAAGCAAACTCCCGACGGTCAGCGTCACCAGCAGCGCAACCGCCGCGGGAATGGAGACAACTCCGCTGGCGATGGGCCGGGAACGTTTGTCGGGGTGGGCGCGGTCCTTTTCCCGGTCGAGGATGTCGTTCAACACGTAGACCGCGCTGGAGGCCGCGCACAGGACCACGAACGCCGCCACGCTGCGCAGAATCTGCTCCGGCCGGGTCAGTTCGAAAGCGAACACCAACGCCGCGAAAACGACGAGATTCTTGGGCCATTGGTAGACGCGCAAGGCGCTGGTGTAGGACGCAAATATGCTCGGGTGTGTATTCATAACGGCGCGGCATTCTCCCCAACGAATGAGGATCAAGTCAAGAAACCCGGTGCCCGGCGGGTTCGTTGATCTTTTCCCGCCCATCCAGTAGCGTGGACGGCGGCGTGCGAAATCGAGAAGTGGAGAAGCTGTATGGACGAATCGCTGGGGCAGTCGCTGGCCGGTTTTGATGCCGCGTTGCGCCGCTTGCGAACCGCCTTGTCCGCCGATCCCGCGGTGCGGGAGACGGTGTTTGCCGATTCCGATGAATGGGCGAACCTCCTCGCGTATAAACTCGTTCCGCACATGGCGGGCGAAGGATGCCTTATCGCCGCGGTCACGGGTGGCACCAATACCGGAAAATCCACCGTCTTTAATCTGCTGGTCGGCCGGGACGTCAGCCCCATGACGGCGACGGCGGCCGCCACGCGACGCCCCGTGCTGGCGGCCAATCCTTCCCGCGCCGCGGAATGCCTGGAAGGCAAGCTGGTCCCCGAGTTTCAACCTCTTCCCTTAATGGACCCGCAATCGGCCGTGGCGCGGGATACGCCCGAGGACGCCCTGTATGTGGCCGAAACAGACCGGCTTCCCGAGCGGCTCGTCCTCCTCGACACGCCGGACGTGGATTCCATCGAGCGCGAACACTGGCTCGTGGCGGACAACATCCGCGCGGCGGGGGACGTGCTGGTCGCGGTGCTGACCGGCGAGAAGTACAAAGACGACCGCGTGGTGGCGTATTTCCGGCAAGCGGCTGCTTCCGGGCGGGTGGTCGTGCCGGTCATGAACAAGGCGAACCCCGAAGATGACTACGCCGTGGCGCGCCGGCAACTCGAGGAATTTCGCGCCGACGTGCAATGTGACGGGCCGGTCTTCGTATTGCCCCATGATTTCAGTATCGCGAAGAACCTGGACTATTCCATTCAGTCACTGGATGGCGAGGAGGCACTGGGCGCATATCTGCTGGGTCTCGATGTCCCCGCCATCAAGGAGCGGGTCTATCGATCCACGGTCGATCATTTCATCGCCCGGGCGGAGACATTTCTCGAACACGTAGATTCCGTGGGCGGCGTGTTGCGCTCCGTCGCCGACGAGATGGCCGCGCGCGCGGAGAGCTACTCGCAGCGCTATGACCCCGCGCCGGGCAGTGAAGTCGGCGGGCTGTTCCACGAATATGTCCAATCGCGCCGGGGCGCCGTGTTTCGATGGATTGGCGATGGGAGTAAAGTGGTCGTCCGGGGTGCGTCAGCGGTGGGGCGCACCATCCAAAACGCGTTTCGCCGGCGCGCGGTCCTGGAAGCACCACCGCAACGGCAGACCGACAAGGAAATTCGCGACACCCACGCGCGGTCCATCGAGCGCATCACACGGGATCTCGCCGCGGATTACATTGAAACCGCGCGCAATTTGCGTGAACCGGCCGCCCACTTGGTCGAGGAACCGCTGAACCAACTGAACGTCGATGAAGCGATGGACGCGGTGGTCAAGCAGACCCTGCATTCAGAAAGCATTTCCGAGGAGTTTCGCCGTCACGCCTACAAGATGCTCGATACCTGGTGGGAGGATCACAAGGGTAGACGCCGCATCCTGGAGGCGTTGGACGGTATTCTGGCAGTCACACCGGCGGCGATTGCCGTGCCCATTTCGTTGCATACGGGTGGATTGGGCGTCGCGGAGACGGTCGTGGTTGCGGGACCTATCGTCGAACAATTTGTGGCGCGCGTGATCGAGTACCAGTTCGGCGACGCGCTGTTCGATTTCCTGTCGCCGTGGCGCGCGGAACAGCGGCAAGCGCTCGAGCGGGCACTGCTGGACCGCTTGACGAACCCCGGCCTGCAGCGGTTGCACGAGACGCTGGAGCCCTTGGAGGGAGAACCCATGGCGGAACTGAGGAGGTGGCTGGAATCGTGTCGCACAGCCTGAGCACAATCCTGGCGCGGCTCGACGAGCTGGCGTCGTACGACGGTCCCTGGCGTCCGCTGCGGGACGAGACACCCCTGTTGCGCGCGCGACTCGCGGAACTCCGGGAACGGGAATCGCGGCTGGACGGGTTGCTGGTGGTGGCGCTGGTCGGGGGATCGGGGGTCGGCAAGTCGACGTTCCTGAACGCCCTCGCCGGTGATCAGTTGGCCGCGACCTCGGAGTACCGGCCATGCACGTCGGTCCCGACGGTGTACCAGCCCCCAGGTGCGGCCTTCGGTCCGGAATCGTGGAACCGGATCTATGGCTCCGCTCTCGAACATCTCATCATTCTCGACACGCCTGATTCGGATACCATCGTGCGCGAGCATCGCGATATGGTCATCGAAGCGCTGTCGCAGGCCGACCTCATCATGCTGTGCGGCAGCCCGGACAAGTACCTCGACGAGGCCACGTGGTCGTTGCTTCGTCCGTTGAGGGACGAACGGACGATGGTGTGCGTGGAGTCCAAGGCGGATCTCGAATCAGAGAGCGTGCGCGATCATTGGATGGGGCGGCTCAAAGAGCAGGGCTTCACCATCGCCGGGTATTTTCGGGTGAGCGCGCGGCGCACGCTCGATCGTAAATTGACCGGACAGCCGCCTGGCGACAACGAATACGATTTCCCGCAACTCGAACAATTCCTGCGGCAAGAACTTTCGATCGAGCAGGTCCGCCGTATCAAACGGTCGAACGCCTACGGATTGTTGGCGAAAACTTTGGGCACCTTGCTCGAACGTGTAGGCAACGGTGTCCCTGCGCTGGAGTCGTTGCAGGAAACCCTGTCGGAGTGCGACAAGAAGGCGACGAAGGAAACCTGCGCCATCATCGGCCGCCGCATCTTCGCGGAGCCGCATCTCTGGAACTTCGCGCTAGGCAAGGAAATCAGTCTGCGGGCGAAGGGTATCGTCGGCACGCTCTACCGCGTGCTGGAAGCCTTGCGTACGCTGCCGGCACGCATGTCGGGCTGGTTGCGTTGGACGCCGGTGTCGCCGGCCGGACGGCAGGCGGCTTCCCTGCTCACGGAACAGAATCTGCTCTCGGAAGACATTGACATCGCCACGCCCGACGTGCAGGACAGTTACGAACAATACCACAGCGAACTGGCCGTGACGTTCGCCCGCGCGGGGTTCGATCACGGTGACGCGGAAGCGGGATTCGAAACGTTTGCGTCAGGTGTCCGGCAACGGCTGGCCGCCTTGTTGCGCGGCGCGGCGCGCGACCGGGTCGTTTCCCGATCGCGACTGCTGACCAGTTGGCCTGCGACCTTTCTTGCCGACGCGCTGCCCATCGCGTTCGTCGCCTATGCGGGCTACCGCATCGTGGACGACTACTTCCTGGGCATCACGCTGACGAGCGATTATTTCCTGCATGCTAGCGCGGTGCTCGCGATATTGCTCGCGGTGGAATTGCTGCTCATGTCGACGGTGGCGCGTTTCCTCGCGTGGTCCGCGCGGTCGCGGGCGACGCGCGATCTGCGGTCTGTTCTGCTCGCCGGAGGAATTGCCTTTGCTCCGGAACGGGCGGCGCTCGATGAGGCGTTGCAGAAGGCCCGGTTAGTCGAATCGCTGCACCGGGAGCTGACCGCGGGGCAGGTGGGACCGTGATCGGACGGATCCGACCGATTGGTCCGATCCGTCGGATGGCGAGCAGTCCCGTCACGGAATCCATTTCTCCACTTCGCGGCGGCGCTTGCGCCATTGCTTGAGGGTGCCGTAGGGGAACAACGTCAGCATGCGCATTCCGGCGACGGTCGAGACCTGGCGGGCGACGCGCCGCATTTCACCGAGGAGTTCCTGACGCACCAGCGATTCCTCCACTTCGCCTTCTTCCTTCACTGCGAGCAACCGGTGAAGCGCGACCAGACCCAAGACAAACGCGATGATGAATACGAAGTCGAGTCCGCGCAGGTCCACCGTCGGCAGATTGAAGGTTTCACTCGCGGTTTGCCAGTTCAACCATTCCAGTGAGATTTTAAGTTCATAAGGCATAAACCAGTCGGCCGCAAACCCCGCGAGGATGGGCGAGATCGTGGCCGCGATTCCACAGATCAGCGCGTTCACAGCGAGGTAGGCGGTCGCCTTGCCGTAGGGTGCAAGCTTAAACGCCAGGTTACCGGCGCAGAGCGTGACCCCAGCGGTAGAAATGCCGGCCAGCACGTGGATGGCGATCAACAGCGGAATGGTGAACATGTGCTGCTCGGGCAACGTTGTGAAAGGCCACAGGAGAAAGCTGAAGATGAACAGCGGACCTGATATTGCCAGGACCGACTTGTTGCTGAACCGGTCTGCGGTTCGACCCCAGAGCCGGAAGAACAGGACGTTGACCATCTGGCTGAGTACCGAAAGCCCGATAGCCCACGCCATGGAGAGTCCGAGCCGGCGCAGCAGATAGACGGCGAAAAACGGCGCTGCGAAGTTGACCGCGAAGTTCCACAGACCAAGAAACACGAGCACGTGCCGGAAATTCGCATCGCGAAACGGTTGGCGCAGGATGTTGGCCAGTCCGCCGCCCGTGTCCGCGGGCATCGTTGGCTCGGCCATGCGTCCCAACGCAATTCCTCCGAGCAGGCCGGCGAGGGTTGCTGCGAGGAAGATCATGCTGTAGGCGGGCATCGGCGGCGTACCGTGGGTGTCGCGGTACCAGTCCACGGCGAAGGCGCCGCCCACGCTCAACACCGCTCCCGTGAAGGTTGCCACGGCCATGCGCTTGGCAAAAAAGGTGCCGAAGGTCTTGATGGGGACGACGTCGCGTATCCAGGAGTTGTAGGAACAACTCGCGACCGCACCGAACCCGTAATACGCCGCCAGCAGCAGCAGGAACAGTGGAATCCGGTATCGTTCGGCGCTCAGCAGCGGCAGTGCGGCGATTCCAATCCAGCACATCCGCCCGACCACCGCGGTGATCAGCGTGAGCATCTTGCGCAGCCGGATCCGTTCGACCAGAAAAATCGACGGAATCTGAATTATCTGAGACAGGGGGCCGACCGCTGCGATAACCCCGATTACGGTGTTTGACGCGCCCAATTCCAGCGCGAACCCGACGAGAAACGCACCGGTCGTGAACACGAGCATGGTCTGGGCCATGGCGCCGTCGTACAACAACATGCGCATGCCCTTGGCCACGTCCCCCGGTTCGAGGACATCTTTGGTTCGAAAGAAACGTAGCATAGTATCTCAAAATCAGCGAACCGCACCCCCGGGAGGATCGATCCGTCTGCCTAAGTATCCGGTTAACCCCTTCGACAAATTGCCCTAGTCTATCGCGCCGACAAACCGGGAACAAGACAAACGCACGGGAGACCGATTGGAGAATTGATCGACAGCTGTTCCGTTGACGAATGCACCGCGAGCCATTGGCACGACTTCTTGACAAAAAACGTCCAAACGTTTAAAGTGTAGCCATGAAGAGGAAACCGAAGACGCCTCCGGGTCGGGTACGCGATGCAATCCTGCAAGTGCTGTCCAAGACAGAAACGCCATTGAACGTAAAAGAGATCGAGAGCCGCGTCGGGGAGTTGATTGGCCAAGTACCAACGTCTTCGGTACGGTCGTACTTGCGGCTCAACACACCGAAAATGTTCTCAAGAGAGGGACGTGGCATCTATCAGGTTTCGAAACGACCGGTGTCCGGTTTGCAGCGCGAGTTGCCGGCGGCGCTGGATACCATACTTTCATATACGTACGGCAATGCCACACTGTTTCATGCGGATTGTCTTCAGTGGTTGGAATCACAGCCCGACAATTCAGTTCATGCCGTGGTGACCGACCCGCCGTACGGATTGCAGGAATACACGCCGGTCGAACAGGCCAAATTGCGAAACGGTAAGGGTGGGGTGTGGCGCATTCCGCCCTCTTTTGACGGTCACGAGCGCTCGCCATTGCCCCGGTTTACAACGCTCAAAGACAAGCATATTGCGGAACTCCGCGCTTTCTTCTATGACTGGGCTACGGCATTGCTGCCGAAGCTAGTGCCGGGTGCGAATGTCGTCGTGGCGTCAAATCCACTATTATCGTATGTTGTTTCCGGTGCATTGA
This sequence comes from Candidatus Hydrogenedentota bacterium, assembly GCA_963745075.1. Lineage (GTDB taxonomy): Bacteria > Hydrogenedentota > Hydrogenedentia > Hydrogenedentales > SLHB01 > JAHDWY01. The sequence continues at coordinate 204,504 of CAVUWV010000008.1, forward strand.
CGGAAGCTGGCCTGGAACGGCGCGGCGAAATTATTCGCCTAGTCATGACCATGAGGGGAGGCGATCGTCCGAAAGCGGCACACAAGGAGTTTTCCGGCGTAAGCGTCCTTCCCCGCTCGATGTGGGAACCATGGCTGCTGTATCGTCGGCCAGTAGAGGGTCGGGTTCAAGACAATCTCCGAAACTGGGGAACCGGCGGCTTCCGGCGGCCCGGCAAAGACAAGCCTTTCGGGGATGTCATCCAATCGGCCCCGACGCGCAAGGTCGAAAGAGAACTTGCGCCCCATCCGAGCTTGAAACCTCAAGCCTTTCTTCGGCAACTTGTGTACGGCGTGTTGCCACTGGGGAAAGGCATGGTGCTCGATCCATTCGCGGGGTCAGGGTCCACACTTTCGGCCGCGGAAGCCGTGGGATATACCAGCATTGGTATTGAAAAGGACGAGCATTATTTCGAGATCGCGCGAAAGGGACTCCCCCGTCTAGCAAAGCTGAGGACGGACAACTTGGATTACACACGATAAACCCAATTTGCGCGAAGCTTTTGAACGCCTTCCCGGTGCAGCGTCGCGGTGCGGGTTCCGAGTTCGCCTCTCGAGTTTTTGCGGAAGTCCTTCGTTTCGACCTTGCCAATGTACACTTCTTTGAATATTATCGGACGGCGATCCCGCGCCGGCTCAGTTTGGGAGTCAACCTCGTAGACAAACACGCACATCCATTGTTCTCGCGCCCCATGTGTATCGACCGCGCCGCCGGACTTCCGCGTAGTCTTGATCTCTACCCCCTCGCTGCCGGCTTTAGTCGCGTTGTTGGGATAAACTCCTTGAACGATTAGATCGGGATGACCGTTATGGTATTGGTTTTCCGTAAGGGTACGGGAATGCTTTGCGATGCTGGCCGTCAGCATATCGGAAATTACGCCGGACATGATGGCGGGTCGCAACATGTCGTCCAGCCGCTGAAGCCCCTTCTTAATCAAACCGGAATTCACATCATAGAAGAAGTCGTAAACGTCTTGCATGGCGATTTCAAAGTCTTGAAGACGCAACTCGTACGGCAGATCCGCTTGAGGATTAAAGCTCGCACTATCCACGGTCGACTTTTTTAACGTCATTCTATGCCCTTCGGTCTTGATATACTCATTGGCTGTGACAACGGTATTCAATGAGAAAAGTGTTGTCAACTACGTGAGGGCAACTCTCGTGACCCTCGGCCGCGTCACCGCAGTATTTTCGTGGGTGATCTTGTGGAACGTGCCGACATGCAAATCGACCGGTGCTGTATTTACTTTACAGCGCCGAAACCGGATACGGAGAGCCACCATGAAAACACCATTCTTCCTAACGATTGCCCTTTTGTCCATGGTCGGTGGCAGCCCTTTCGGTATCGCCGAAACACCCGGTGAGTCCAGGACTGTGACGGACGCAAAGACCATCCGAAACCTCGGCCTCCGCGCGCGTGTGTATCCCGAGGAACGGGAAGCAGACGTGCGGCGGCTGGCGAAATCGATCGCCGTGCTTGCGGCGACCGACAAGACGGCGTTGCACGATCGGCAGAATGACTTCCAGGAAGCACTGTTGCTGATGTGCGACCGGGGAATTTACGAGACGTTGTCGACGGGAACGATTGCGGCGCTAGACGACGCCCTCGAAGGCGTCTTCACCATGGACGACATCAAGCGGGATACGGAGTGGGAACCGCTGATCTACGTCTACGGATTTTTCAATCGCGATACCAACGCCAAGGCGATTATTCGCATTCACGATTGGTGGATTAAGATCCCTCCCGAGGAACGAGAACCGTATTACCCGACGTACCCGCACGCGATCGATGCGGTCACGAAGCCGTTAGCCATGGGACCCCTGTTCAATCGGATGGAGACCGGCCCCGCGTTGGACGTAGCGGTTCCCCAGCTCCGGAGCATGTTGCTCCAACCGCCCTTGCCGGGGCGCGGATTTCATATCCCGAGCCACGCGGCGCTCGTGTTGGGGCCGCTCTACGAACGGTGGGCCAACGACCCCGAGTATGGACCGCACGTGAAGACGTATCTGGGAACGCGCGACGAGTTCGAGGCCTTGCTGGCCGGACAGTTGATCGGCGCGCTGCCGGGCACATCGGACTTGCCGGACTTCGCGTACGGATTCTACGCCTACACGGGCCGGTACATTGCGAACGGCCTGGCCCGGCTCGATGCGCGCCTGGCGCTGCCCGCGCTTCGTCAATCGTTGGAAATCTATCAAAAACACAACGCGCCGGATTCCACGATCGCGTATACGCGCCGCGCACTCGCCGCGTTGGGTGATGAGGCGGAACGCGGGGCGTTGGAACAATCGTTGGCATCGGGCGACGAACCGGCCTTGGCCACGGTGGTGTGGCTCTGCCGCAACGCCCAAGGCGAAGGACAGACGTACGCCGAGGATTTGCTGGGGAAACAGCTTGGCGTTCCGGCCCACGACGCGCTGGAAACGTGGTTTAAGAAGCAGTTGGGGTAACCGCGCCCGGCCAGGGGACGGGTTTCCCCGTGTCTTTCTGCACCGGCATCAGCGCGTGCATGGCGCGCAGTTGTTTGCCCAACTCGTCGGCCAGCCGTTGTGCGATCTCCTGACGCTCCTCGTGGAGGTCATGGGCTTCGCTGATGTCCTCCACGATGTTGTAGAGTTCGTAGCGCTGGTCGGTGTGGAAGTAGATCAGCTTCCAGTCGCCCTGGCGAATCACGCTGTACGGCGGGTCGTGGTAGTTATGGGGAAAATGCCAGATGAACACCCGGTCGCCCCAGTCCACCGATTCGCCCCGCAACAGGGGTACAAAACTTCGGCCGTCGATTACGCCGCCAATCTGTTCTTCGTCCGTCACGCCGGCCATGGCGAGGATCGTGGGGAACAGGTCCTCGATGATGAAATCCTGGTCGCACACCGAACCGGCCTTGGTTACGCCCGGCCACCTCACGATTGCCGGCACGCGAATGCCGCCTTCGTAGGGGCTGAGCTTCGCGCCCCGCAAAGGCAAATTCCGATCCACGTCGGGCGCGGCGCCGTTGTCGCTCATGAAGATCAGGATCGTATCGTCCTCGATACCGTGCCGAGCCAACGCGGCCCGAATGTCGCCGAGCGACTTGTCCATCCCTTCGATCATGGTGGCGTACGTCGCGTCAAAATCGTCCAACCCCGCGTCCTTGTACGCCTGGTAGTACCGGTCGTCCTCTTCCCAGGGCGCGTGAATCGCGTAATGGGACATGTACAGGTAGAACGGCGTATCGTCGGCCACCGCTTGATCGATGGTCTTGATGGTCTCGCGGGTGAGCGCTTCGGTCAGAAAAATCTCCTGACCATAGTATGCCTCCAGATCCGGCACGTCCCAGATACGGTCGCCGTCGCGCCAGGCCGCGCTGAAATTGTGGGTGCCGTGGTAACTGCCCGGTCCACCCGCCGCGTGTCCGGCGATGTTCGCGTCGAAGCCGAGATTCAAGGGGTCCTCGCCGGGTGTGTCTTTCGCGCCCCAGTGCGCCTTGCCCACGTGGATCGTGCGATACCCCGCCTCCTGGAGAAACATGGGCAGCGTCTTCGCGTAGACCGTGTGCTCGATGCCGGGCACCGGACTCAGGCCGTTCACGTTCCAGTCGGGCATGCGCAGCGTTGGATGTTCCCGATCCGGCGACTCGTTCTTCCGCAAGGTCCAGTTCGTCACGCGGTGGCGCGCCGCGTTGAGTCCGGTCATCAGACTCACGCGCGTCGGCGAGCACAGCGGGCAGGCGTAGGCCTGGGTAAACTTCAGCCCTTCATCCGCCAGGATTTCCATATTCGGCGTGTGATAGCGCCGGTTCAGATCGGTCACTTCGGTGTAGAAGGGCTCCGACGTGTCCTGCCATCCCATGTCGTCGACCAGGAAGAAGACGATGTTGGGTTTGCGTTGCGTGGCCGCCTCGGCCAGGGCGCGGATGGGATTCGCATAATACGCGACGACACCGAGTGCGCTGAGGCGTTGCAGGAATTGGCGTCGGTTCATGCGTGTGCTCCCCTCAACCAGCAAACCCCATTTACAAAGATACACCGCAGCGAGCGGCGGCGATCCTTGCGTGTAGATGTCTGCCCGGAGTCAGTTTTATGGGCTCTGATTGTAGCGGTCTAACTCGAAAACAGGGCAGTTTAGTGTGTTTTCTCTTGCAATTCTTTGCCCATTGTTTTGCGCAGATCCTCGACGGCCTGCTGTTGTTCCGGCGGAAGTTTTTCCGCGGCTTGCGCCTCTTGGTCCTGTGTTCCGACCTCTACTTTCTTTGACCCACACGCGAACGTGAGACAAGGCAGAAGCACAAGCGTGAAGAGAAGAAGGTTCTTGAGTAGCTTGGACATGGAGGATCTCCTTTTCCCCGATTTCCCATATGAACTCGCCGGCGACCGTCACCAGTGGGTTTGATGCAGTATGAAGGAGGTAATTGGCGGCGTCAACCCGTCGTTTGCTTTTGACACCCGTCGTTTGCTTTTGTTTGTGGTCCGTGATGCGGAAGACCACAGCCGGGGGCGGCTGTGCCACACTCGCTTGCCCAGCATTCGTGTCCGCTATTTCGGCCGTGGTCTTGGGCGAATACGCCGTCATGGATGATAAAGCCACCGTCGGTCGAGCTAACCGTGTGGCACAGCCGCCCCCGGCTGTGGTCTTCCGGCGATCGCCACCTTGGTGCATCTTGTCCATATCTTCCATACCGATCTTCCCGTCAACTCCCTTCAAATCGTTGTTCAAAATGCCCGTCCGTCACCGCAAACTCGTGCGTCTTGAGCACCACGCGGCCGGTTCCCTCGTCCAGTTCCACAGCCACAACCTGCGCACCATCACCCGACGACTCGACGCTGACCTCCACCGGCGCTTGGTCCGGCGTGTCGAGGATCTCAATCACCGTGAGAAACTCCCGCGTCTTCGCCTTCTCCCGGCAATCCGCCGTAAGGTGCCATTCGTTGAGCCTGAAGTGTGCCCAGTCCGCCGGCGGCGGATCGAACTGATCCGTCTGGCTCAGTACTAGCCCCCGCGGTTCGAGGAACCGCACGCGCACGTTTCCCGGATCGCCGGACCAGGTAACTTCGTTTTCGCCGAGTTCGAAGGGACCGGCGCCGTGGAGATTCCACTGAAACGTGGATGGTTCCGGCGCTTCAAGCAGGTCGTGTATCACGATAAGGTTCGGCTTGAAGAAAACAATGCGCCGCGTCCATCGGTCGAGGTTCTTGTAAGATGCGCCCGCTTCGCCCGCGACCACGTCGACCGTGCCCGACGTGGCAAAGGCGGTGATCCGGCCTGTGGCCGAAGCGCTGTGTTTCATTTCCCCCTCGCCGTTCACCAGGATCGCGTTGTCGGAGCGGCTGTCCCACATCCAATTCTGGTGATGGGGACTGCCGTAAACGTCGCGCTTCCCCGTACGCAGGAACACGCGCTGCCCGTTCAGGTGCAGGAGGAACGCGTTGTTGGCGTTGTACCCGTGGCTCTGCCGGCCCATGGGACTGCTTTTGAAAATGAGCTGGTGATTCGTCGTACCATCGAGCAAGTTCGTATTCAGCACCGCCACATCCGTGCCGTGGAAACAGGTCGACGATGGGTGGTCCGTGGGCGGTTTCGCTTCGAGGTCTTGCGCGTGGGCCGCGGCGAGAAAACCCACATAACCGCCGCCGATGTCCGCGCCCGCGGCATCGGCATACCATTTCCAGTACGGGTTGCGCGCCCCCGCGGCGAATGTCGCCATCAACGGTCCGATACTCCGCGACGTCATGGGCGGTGCCTGGTCGCCGAACCCGCCCGTCTTGGTGCCGGGCGGCAACATGTACATGCCGTAGTCGCCCACGCGTTGGAAGAAGGGCCGCTCGAACACGTCGATGCCAAATGCCCCGCGCATCGCCTGGGCCCAGTACATGAACCGGCCCATGTAGCTCGACCAGTACGCAACGCCCTCGTGCCAGCCTCCGTCCGAATCGCTCCACACCGGGTAGGCGGTGTAGAAAACCGTCATGGCGAAATCGAGCCAGCGGTCCGCCTCGGGGATGTCGCCCTGGAACGCGATGGCCACCTCGCCCAGGAAATGCCAGGCCCGATTGCTGTGACTCGAATAGGGCCGCCAGAGGTGGTTGCCGTGAAGATGCCTAAAGCACTGCCCGCCGCGAGTCCGCATCATCTCGATCATCGCGTTTCGGTCGGCTTCGGACAACGCCGGATACGCCCAGTCGTACGCGCGGGACGTCATGTATAAGAGCGGCATGGCGGCTTCGTCGTTGTAGCGATACTGCGTCGAGCCTTCTGGGTCCCACGTGGTCAGGGCCACCAGCAAGTCGCGCGCGCCCTTCGCGTACTTCTCGTCAGCCACTGAGCCGATAGACAAAACCCAACGTGGCGGCGCTGTCCGCTACGGCGATGGCGCGGCGCCGGTTTCCCCACCAGATCTTCTTCCATTCCGCGCCACGGGGTTCGATGTCCTTCGGGTACTTGGGCGGTTCGGAAGTATCCGGTGGGTTTTCCAGCAGTTTGTCCGCCTGATCGACCAGCGATTGCCACCGATCGTTGAGGGGTCCGTCGGCCAGTGCCTGGAGATGCCCGATATCTTCCGGCCGGAAGAACAGGCGCGGATGACCGTCGGGCATGCGCTTCAACAGCTCCGGCAACGCCGGCTGCGGAAATGCCACGGCATCCACCGGAACCGAGAAGGAACGCACCGTGCTCCACGCCGTTTCGCTGCCCGAATCCGCCACGCCGCGATACCGCCAGTAATACGGGCCGGGCTTCAACAACGCATCGGTACGATATGCGCTCCAGGGAATTCCGGTCTGTTCGCGGACGACGTGCGCGAACGCCTCGTCGGTCGCGATTTGGACGGTGTAGATGCGAATCCCGTCCGTCGGCCGCCACGAAAATCCGGGCGGATTTACCGGGGTCGTCTCGCCGTCCCCCGGCCGGTACCCCCAGTCGCCGGGTCCGGCGGGCGCCTGGTTGAGATCAAGCGCCGAGCAGGGCCAAACCATCAACAGCGCCATATAGACCAGCCAAGAGTTTCTCGGCAGCAACATTGTTTCGCGCGACAGAACAGAACGTGCCATTCGCTGTAACCCTCCAACAGCAACGGTACATCATATTAGCGGGATCGCATCTGACGTTCCAACGAGAGACCGGCTCGTTCGACTTACCGGTCTGGCACAAGAACGTAGCCGCCGAACAAAGGGGGGACGAAACGCCAATGCGTTTCGCCCCCCCTTCAACGGGATTTGGAAAATACTTAGCTCGACACAAACAATCCGATTATGAGCGCCTTTGTTTTCGAGAATGGGTACTCTGACGGATACTTGATGAACTTGACATGACCATCCATGTACAAACAATTTCCGCCACCGGGAACGTGGTTGAATTCTTTGGTAATTCCCTGCGACGATACCGTGTCGTAAGCCACGACGATCTCGGTTTGGGCCTTGTTCGAAGCAGCCGGGTTATTGATATCCGTGATAAAGAACCGCTCGATTCCTTCCCGCGTTCGAAGAACCTGGTACGGTTCGATTGCTGCACTACCCAGTTCGGTCAGGATATCGGTTTCCGATTCCGGCTGGGTTGAGTATGTCACTTTGTAACTGTCGTAATCGGTGTCATTATTCTTGAAATTGCCCAGATCCGGCATGAACCCTCCAAGGCCGAGACCCGAGACTATCGCTTGAATGTCGGAATCGCCGGTCCAGATATACGCGCCGAGCGCCGTCAAGATATTAAAGTCAGTGTCGCTACTACTGGCCCACCCGCTATACTCGTAGCAGATGGCCGGGAAACGCGGCAGGACAGAACCGTCGGCACACGTACGATGCAAACTACCGTTCTCCAGAACAGAACCCGCACTGAACGCGTCAACCCCCTCGGTATCCGACGGGCACGCCATGACGCCGAAGCCGGTCAGGTACTCTGGGTAGACGCTTGGCCCGTCCCACATGGGATACAATGCGCCATCGCAGCCCGCTTTTTCCGTCGGGCTAGGCGCGCATTCACATTTGCCGTTACCCTGGGGTGGGAACTTCTCTCCCGGACTCTCATTGGAGTACATCTTACATACAAGTCCAATTTGCTTGAGATTGTTCTGGCAACTCGCACGGCGTGCAGCCTCCCGTGCACGGGCGAGGGCGGGTAATAAGATTGCGGCCAGGATACCAATGATCGCAATAACTACGAGTAATTCGATTAACGTAAAACCACGTTTCTTCATGGTATTTCTTGCTCCTCGATGGTTAAGTTATTCGTCATGGTTTACTGATTACTGCGGTTCTTCTTACCCAAACGATGAATGCATTGAACCGTAAGAAAATCCACCTCCTTTCGTAGAAAAGTCGTACGGACGATAAGATCACGTATGGGATGATCGCGGCCCTCGAACCCCACACGTTAGCTTGTTGTGCGTCTTCCCGACGGAACGACCGCCCCGGATTCCCTTAATCGCGTTCCCCTATCTTAAATGCGAGTCGCGCTTGAGAACGGTTTAGTCACGTCGTTGCAACCCTATCCTATGTGTTACTTTACACGCATTATTCGGTTCTGGCAACCCTTTTTTCGTTTGCCCAGCAATCGTTGAGGGCCGCACGAGAACCGGGCGTGTAGTGCGGCAAACGGGAAACTGCCGCAGGGTGATCTATTATTGGCCGCGCGCAGCAAAAAAATGCAGCAGCAGGCGGTTACCCGCCTGCTGCTGCTTCCTAACCAATCTCAGGATGCTGACAGGTGGCTACAGCGACTGCAAAATCGCCATCTGCGCGTTGACGGGCCACTTAGCAGGATACTTGATAAAGCTCACGTGCCCGTCCATGTACAACACGTTACTGCCACCGGGTTGGTGGTTGAACTCCTGGCCTAGGTCCGAGCTGACCCAGTCGTCCATGATCCAGATCTCGCTCTGGCCCTTGGCCGATCCGGCGGGATTGTTGATATCGGTGATCATGAATCGCTCGATACCTTCCCGAAGCCGCAACACCTTGTAGTTCTCCGACAAGGCCGGGTAGCCGGCTTCGCCGAGCCAGTGGTTGACATCCAGGTCGCCGTCCAGGGCGCTTTGCGGTTCGAGATTATTGGATACGTACGTGCCGACGGTGGTAATCGCAACAAGCGAGGCCACCAGTGGATAGTTGCCCGCTTGCAGGGCCGCCGCATTGGCGTCCGGGTCCGGCGTCGTCCAGCTCGGGTCATCCGGAAGGTCGGTGACGCCTGCCTTGTACAGGGCCCATCCAACATACAGGTAGCTACACGTACCGTTCCACGGCTCACAAGGGAAGAATTGACCTTTGTAGTTGGGCGCCAGTCCCGTTCCACCCGCGTTGTTAATGACGATCGTCGGCGGGTCACTGAGATCCCCACCTGCAATCCGCTCCTCGATTTCGCTATAAACATCGGGGACACTGTTCCCGGTCGTTGCGGAAGGGCACAGGGAGATGGCCGGGTCCGTCAAATACTCGGGATAGACTTGCATGAAGTTCGGAATGAACTCCGCATCATTATGTTCCCCGGGCACGCATCTCCACTCCTGTTGCCGCGGGTACAATTCGCCCTTGGACTCGTTGGAATACATCTTGTAGACGAGACCCCATTGTTTCAGGTTATTCTGACAGCTTGCACGGCGTGCAGCTTCGCGTGCACGGGCGAGCGCCGGGAGCAGAATCGCTGCCAGAATGCCGATGATGGCAATCACCACCAGTAACTCAATTAGTGTAAATCCACGTTTCTTCATCGTAATTCGCGCTCCTCAATCCTCTAAATGCGTGTCGTTTGAGAAATGAATTATTACACGACTATCGGGAATAATGATTGGGATATGGGTTGCCCGCCTGCACCACCTCCCTTCCTCGTCCGGATGGGAATACCACGGTCGCACTGACGAACTCGGATCCCCTCGAATCCGATTACCCCGTCACCGACAACGTTGTCGGTAACGTCTTATGTCGTAAGAGTTTAACCGTGGGACCCGAAATCACGACACCCTCGAATAAATTCTGCACCGATATTACCTAATCCTGTGCAGCGACTCCTCGTTATAGTGTACAGGCAATCGTGGAATCTGGCAAGTCTATTTTGACAAGGACTGGGCCGGCCAGGAGTTTCTTGACACGGATTCCAGCGCCGAGTAGGATCGCGAAGTATCGTGTTTCTAGGGACTTGTGCATTCTGTCGGTGACCAACGTGCGGTTTACTGGTCGCATCCGGTGCACCAAGTCCGACTCGCCCAATATTTGACCTGTCATGCTGAGGAGACCGCCGTGGACATTATTCCAGTGCCCATGACGCCGTTCGTGACCAATTGCTATGTCTTGCGCGATGGAAACACCGCGCTGATCGTCGACCCCGGCGACATGACCCAGGAACTTCTGGACACCATCGACGGATACACCGTAAAGACCGTGGTCAATACGCACTGCCATTGCGACCACTGCGGCGGCAACGCGGCGGTCCTCGATCACACTGGCGCGGAATTGGTCTGCCACGAGGCGGAACTTCCTTTGCTGCACTCGCTGGAACAACAGGGCATGATGTTTGGCGTGCCGTTTTCACCGTCGCCGGAACCGGACCGGTTCCTGAATGCGGGCGACACCGTGGAGGTGGGTGACGTGAAACTGGATGTGCGGCTCGCGCCAGGGCATTCACCGGGCCATTTGGTCCTGGTTGGCGACGGCTTCGTGGTCAGTGGGGACGTCTTGTTTGCGGGGTCCATCGGGCGGACGGATTTGCCCGGCGGGAATTACGCGCAATTACCTCGAGTCGATCCGCACCCAATTGCTGACCTTGCCGGACGCTACCATCGTCTACAACGGCCACGGCCCGGAGACCACTATCGGTGTCGAGCGGCGCACGAATCCGTTTTTGGAGGGACTATGAGGTTCACTCGAACGCGGCGTTGCCGCAACCAAAATCGAAACCCGAAGCACGAAATCCGAAACAAATCCTAATGTTCCAAACGGGAAATGACCGAAACGCCGGCAAGTCGAACCGGAGTTCATTTCAGTGGGATGGCGCAGGCAGTTGTGCGTTCTCGTGGCTTGGGCGTCCTCGCCCAGGGTCCCTGCGCGTTGGCTGGCCATGTAACGAGACTCCTTGGGCGGGGACGCCTGCGCTACATTCGCCACACCTCGCCGATATCCCACTTTTGAATCAGACTCTAATGACCAAATACCAAAACGGGAGAGGAAGACAATGACCTTGGCATCCCATCGTTTGTCGCGGATTTCGGTCATTCTGGTTTCGGTGGCTTGTGCTGGTTTCGCGTTTCGACTTTCGCGTTTCGAATTTGGTATTGGCCACGCCGCAACAAATGCGCCGGCCATCGACGTAACGTTCGCCCCCGATCAGCCCGTCCCGTTTGTGTATGTCGACGATCCGCTCATCGTCGAGTTCGTGTCCGATTCCGATACCGGCCTGACCGGCGAAATCGAGTTCATCGGCAACGACGGCACGAAGACCCGCGTTGAAGTGCCGGAGTGCCGGCTGCGCGCACAGGGAGAATTCTGGCTTCCGCTGAACGGCGCCCCCCGCGACAAGGGGCTCTACCGGGCACACGTAACATTGGATGCCGGTGGCGCACCGGTCGAATTGGACCGGGCGTTTTGCCGGATCGAACGTCCCCGACGGGGTCCTCGTCCGTCCGTATGCGTGCGGCTGAAAACCCCGGATCGGGCGAGCCTGCTGGCTTACCGGGGGATTCCCATACGCGCCGTGGAACTTGACGCGGCGGCCCCGGATGCAACCGAATCAGCAGAGCTTGCCGAATCGCAGGATTACCGGGTGTCGCTCTCGGCTCGGCTTGCGGATTTGGGCGACGCCGAAACCACCCTCGAATCCATGGCAAAAACGTTGGGCGAACGGGCCGCCGCGTGGTCGCTGGATGCGGACGGCGACCCGGGCGCGTTCGATGCGGCGGTGAACGCGATCCGGCGAGGGGGGTCGCGCGCGCCGATCGCGGTCACGGTGGACGACGCGGCGGCGCTCGAACCGTATCTTGCAAATGGCTCGGCGCGGAATATCGCCGCGGCGACACTGGCCGGACATGAAGCCGTTGGCGAATCACTGACGCAGGTGCACCGGGTCGCGGAAGAAGCCGGTTACGAAGGGTTTTCTGTATACGTATCCGGAGTCGGCGGGCGCGCGGATGAACCCGTTGTGCGCCAGTGGGTTGAATGCGTGGCCGCCGGCGCGCAGCGCTGCAATCTCGAACCAGCCCAGATCTTTGCGGACGGTCAGTTCGGGCCGGCGTATGTGGAACTCAGCGCGCTGCTTCGCAACATAGACGGGAGCGCCTATGTGGGTGACATGGTACGCGATGGGACCGTCCGGGCCGCGGTGTTTCGCGACGGTTCCCGGTGGACGATTGTCGCGTGGGCGCGAGACGAAGCCCAGACCAAGGGGTTTCCCCTTGGCGCGGCGTCAAACCTGGTGGAATCCGACGACTGCGGCAATCCGATGGAAACTCCCGCGCTGGAAGACGGAAATGTCAACCTGGCGCTCGGCGTGGAACCGCACTATCTCAGCGGCGACGGGGGAAACGTCATCGCGCTGGCCGCGCGTGCCGCCGCAAAGCGCGAAGCCGACGGCTTTCTCGGCGATGACGCGTTCCAGGACGCCCTTCCCGCAGAACTGACCGACCTGGTTAAGACCATTGCAGATTCGAAGACCGGCCGCACGGATCGGTTGAACTTTTTCGGGCTGCTGCGCATGTTTCCCTTTCTCGAGCAACAATGGCACGATGGTACGATCCCGAAGGCCGTAGCGATTCCGGCGATGGCGTCGTTGGCGCGGTTGGTGCGGTCGTTGTGTATCCTGGAACAAGAAGCGGGCGAACCGTTTATCGAGCTGTTGCAGGAAACGCTGGCGCGTTCGGGCGAATACCAATCCCAGTACCTGACCGGCACGGGGGGTGCCAAGGACGGTCACGAACGGGCGGACTGGCTTTCCGCCGAGGTGGGCCGGCTCATGGCCGAGGCCAAAAAGCTCGCCGAACAGGACCGGGAAATCGAGGCCGTGGGGGTGGCATCTTTGGCCGAGTGGCGGGCGCGGTCGCTGGAATTTGCCGCGCGCGCCGAACCCACAACCGAACCGGAAACCACGGGGGAGTAGTATGGACCGACACGGACGCACACGGACGGATGAACGCGAGTGCTGGTTTGCCCGTGTAGGTCCGTGTAAGTCTGTGTTCTTCCCGCATTAACTTGAGGGGCACGATCGATGAAGCGCATTGGGGTTTTGACCAGTGGGGGCGATTCGCCGGGAATGAACGCCGCCGTGCGGGCGGTCGTCCGGACCGCCGTGTACCACGGGCTGGAAGTCTTTGGCATCGAACGAGGGTACCAGGGACTCCTCGATAACAAACTGCGCCCGCTCGGCCCGCGGTCCGTCAGCGGCATCATCAATGAAGGCGGGACCATCCTCCACACGGCCCGCTGCTTGGCCTTTTACGAACCGGAAGGGCGGGCCAAGGCCGCCGAGACCCTGAACGCCCACGGCATCGACGGGCTCGCAATCATCGGCGGCGACGGTTCCTATCGGGGCGCGCTGGCCTTGCACGCGGAACACGGCATCCGCTGTATCGGGTTACCTGGCACCATCGACAACGACATTGGCGGCACCGACTACACCATCGGCTACGACACCGCCCTCAATACGGCCATGGAGGCCATCGACCGCATCCGCGACACGGCCCAATCCCACGACCGGCTGTTCTTCGTGGAGGTTATGGGACGGCACAGCGGCTACCTCGCCATGATGAGCGGCATCGCCGGCGGCGCCGAGGACATCCTCGTGCCGGAAACCCCGACCAACGTCAACGGGCTCACCGAACACCTTCGGAACGGCGCGAAGGCCGGTAAAGTGTCGGCGATTGTCGTCGTCGCCGAAGGAGACGAAGCCGGCAACGCCTTTGAAATCGCGAAGAAGGTGGCCGAGACATCCGAGTTCAAGGATTCCCGCGTCTCCGTCATCGGGCATTTGCAGCGCGGCGGCCGTCCCACCGCCTTCGACCGTGTCCTCGCCAGCCGTCTCGGGGTGCACGCCGTCGAGGCGCTGCTCGAGGACCAGACCGGCCAAATGGTCGGTGTCAGCGCCAACAACGTCGTGCTCCGCCCCCTTGAAGAGGCCTGGGAATGCCGCACCCAGTTCGATCCGAAGATTCTACGGGTCGCGCATATCCTGGCGACGTAACAGGGTTGTACCAAAGCGAAATTACTCGAATTCCGAGCGATTGACACCCGATTGGCGAATGATCGACTGAAGTGTGCCGATTCGAAGCTCTTTATGGTCCGGAACGGGAACCGTGACGGTAGTTTCGCACAAGTGTCTCTACATCACGATATGGCTGCCGCGCCGTCTGACCTCTTCGAATCCATGGGCAGCCAGTATTTCGCAGACCTCTTTCCCTGACAAAACGCGCAGTTTACCCAACGACGATGTCCACTTGGGTTACATAGACTTCGCTCTGCAGGCGGGACTCAATTTCTTTCGGCGTAGCAGTTTCAAAAAAGAGTTCCAAGGCTTCCTTCAGATTAGACCGTGCTTCCTCGATTGAGTCTCCCTGACTGGCAACATCAACCTCCGGACAGAGTGCGACGTACCCGTTACCCTCACGTTCGATAATGGCAGTCAGTTGCCGGTTCATGGGCTGGCTCCTACTTGAAAGCGTGTCTAATGCTTGTGAGTTCACAGTATAACACGGAACGAGTCGGCTGGCTCGACAGAGTGGATTCGGCGATTAGAACGCCCGATCTGTATCTTCCGCTGCCCTTCCCGTCCGCAGCCGATCCACTAGCTTGGGCAATATCTGGAGCACGCGGTCGGTCTCCGCGTCGGTAGTACCGATGCCGAGACTGAATCGCACGGCGCTTTGTGCCGTTTCGTGCGACTGCCCCATGGCCAGGAGCACATGGGACGGATCGAGCGATCCGGAGGTGCACGCCGCACCGCTGGACACGGCGATGCCTTCCATGTCGAGTCCGAGCACCATCGATTCGCCTTCGACGCCATCGAATCGAATATTCAGCAGGCCCGGCAGCCGTTGGTCCAACGGGCCGTTGACAGCGGTGCCGGGAACGCGTTCGAGAATGCCGGATTGCAGCCTGTCCCGAAGTCGCGTCAGCTGCGCAGCCGTCGTTTCCATCTCGTTGCGCGCGAGGTCGCAGGCTTTCCCAAGCGCCACGATGCCGGCCACGTTCTCCGTCCCGGCCCGGCGTTCGCGTTCCTGGAACCCGCCGACGGATTGTGGCGCTACGTCGATCCCTCTGCGGATGAAACACGCGCCGACGCCTTTTGGGGCATACAGTTTATGTCCCGAAATCGCCAGCATCGCTATCGGGGGCTTGCGCACGTCGATAGGGAGTTTTCCCACGGATTGTACGGCGTCCGTGTGAAAGGGCACACCCCGTTCGGCGCACAACGCCGCAATGGATTCGATCGGTTGAATCGCCCCCGTCTCGTTGTTGGCGTGCATGACGGAAACCAGCACGGTGTCGTCGTCGATCCGCGCGGCGATCTCGTCAACGTCGACGAGCCCTTCCGCGTCGACATTGACAACGTCCACGACAACGCCATGGCGCCTTCGCGCGTACTCGGCGGCGTGCAGGACCGCGTGATGCTCGACGGCGGTCGTGATGACGCGGCGCCGCGTTCGTTCGCTCGCCAGCGGAATGCCGCGCAACGCGAGGTTGTCGGACTCCGTGCCGCCTGACGTAAAGACGATCTCGCGCGGGTCCGCGTGAATAAGCGCGGCAACCTGTTCGCGCGCGTCGTCCACCGCCCGCCGGCATTCGCGTCCGAACCGGTGGATCGAACCTGCATTACCAAACCGGTCGCGAAGATACGGAACCATCGCCGCAAACACGTCGTCGCGAATCGGTGTGGTCGCGCTATGGTCGAGGTAGATAGATTCCATGTCCGTCCAATCTTGTGAACCGCCTGGAAGAACATCCCCCTTGATCCCCCTTCAAAGGGGGAATTGGACACGCGTTGCGTGCCGAGTACCGGGGAGCCCCTCTGCGGTACGCTTGGCGCCAATTGGCCTCGCACAACTGCAGGGATTTCGCGCCAACGAGCTGAATCAGCGTGCGGCTCGAAGCGAAACGCGTCGGGTAGAACCGCGCGAGACGAAGTCGAGCGCGTAGTTCCCCCTTTGAAGGGGGATCAAGGGGGATGTTCTTCCTATTTCGTTGATTGTTGCACATGCAGAATCCAATCGCCGGCGTCGGGTTTCGTTACGGTAAGTAACGCCTCGTTTTGGATAGCCGGCATCTTCTCCAGCCACGCGCCGCTTCGCGGATTGAACAAGCGAATCGACTGCACTTCACCCCGGCCAAGTAAGGTGAGCGGGATCGAATCGCCACCTTTGGCCATGGAGTATACGATGTATTCCCGTCCGGGATCGGCGAGACAGAATGCGCCGTCGCCGGTCAATTCGTTGTGTGGCATCATCCCACTAAGGTTTTGCACTGCCTCGTTGAAGAAACGGGACGCATACCCCAGCCATTCCCGACGCGGCTGGCCGGTATCGTGGCCGGGCACCTTCGGGTCGTAGCCCATGATCCCGGTGTGGATGGTTTCCTGCCCGGCGTCATCGTGATACACGTAATTCCCACCGCCCACGAGCGTGGTCCAGATGGCGGCTCGCGCGCCATCGCCCAGGTACGGTCCGCCTTCGAGAATGATGAAAGGCCGCCGTGGCTCGCGCAGCACCATTTCAACGGTGCCCTGGTTCTTACCGGATTCCTCGCGGTAGGGGATGTCGGCGAACACCATGTCGACCGAGTCGCGACGCTGGTCCCAATCCACCCACAGCGCGCCGCGTTCTTGGAAAAAGTCGCGGAAGTGATCGCCGCCGTTGCCTTCGTCGTAGGAATGTTCGTCCATGAACACGAAGAATACGTTGCCGTACGGCGCCGTCTCATCGACGAGCTTCTTGGCGAAGCGCTCCCAGTGCCACTGGGTCTTCTTCGCGACGTCCCAATCGTCCGAGTAGGGTTCTTGCCAGACCTCCTGGCCGGGCGTGGCGATATGCTGCACTTGGGACGCATGGATGCGGACCTCTTCCGTCACGGGGCCGCCGTTGCGGCTGTTGAACGGGTGGTACTCCCAATCCGTGGGATGTTTGGGCCATCCCCAGAATACGGTGATCCCGAGCACGAGGTTCCGCTCCTTCGCATGCGCGCACAAGTCCCGCAGCCGCGGCCAGTAATGGGCGGGATCGTCGCCTTCGTCCCAGGTAAAGAGGTCCCACTGATAGCCGCCGTCCGCGGCGCGCGGTCCGTCCGTCTTCCGGGCCCACGGAGTGATCCCCGGGATAGACGTAGCCGTACCGATTCTCCACGTCGCTGCCGTCAAGATGTTGGCGTGGGGCGACAAAGGACCAGATATGCACGCAGTTGAGCCCCGCCTTGGCGCAGTCGTCGATCCACCGGCGGTAGTCCAGATTGGTGTTTTGCATGACGCACTGGGTTCCACTGTCTCCGACGAGCACAACGGGACGGTCGCGGAAGGTCAGATACCGCCCCTCCGGAGTTCGGGACAAGTCGGCCGACGGTTGAGCCCCCGAGAACGCGGCCAGCCAGACCGCCAATACGCCAAACACCGTCACAGGCTTCATGGGTACAACCTTCCATCCCCCGGCACTACAGCGGGTTGTTGCGAGTTCAACTATCAACAGTGGAGAATATCCGCGTCAGTATACGTGTCAACGGCGCCGCACTGGAACCCCGGTATCCGGGTCGGTGTTTAATGTAGTGGAGGTGTGTGTCATGACAGGTGCCAAAATCGCTATTGCCGCCATTATTGCGCTCGGCGTGGGCCTCGCCGGAGGCATGTACACCGTACAGGCCCGCTTGAGTCCACAACTGGACCAGCTCGCTCAGGAGCGGGAAGTCGCCCTTGCAAAGGCCGCTGAATTGCGTAAGTCCGCGTCCGATACGCTCGCGTTGAAACAAGAAAATGCCCGGCTGCGGGACGAACTCGAGCAACTGCGGGAACAGCCGAAACCTTCCGCCGACACGGCGCAGGCGCCCGATGAAGCGACCGAAGCGCCATCGTTCAACCTCGAAGAGGCAACCGACGCCCTTTCGGCTGCCCTCCAATCCGGCAACCGGGACCGGGGCCGCGGCTGGGGCGACCGGGAACCGCCAAAAGAGGGCACGCCCGAATACGAGGCGTGGCAGAAACGGCGCGAAGAATGGCAGAAGGAACGGGAGCAGCGGTCTGCGGAGTTTCGCGGCCGTATGCAGGGCTTCTTTGACGAAGCCATGCAGAAAACAAACGACCCGGCAGCGCAAAATCGAATCGCCGCCATCAACGAATACACCAATTATACGATGGACCTCATGCGCGCCATGCACGACGCGGGCACGGACGAAGAGCGGGATCAAATCCGCCAGGATCTCGCCATCACGTTTGACGAAACTCGGTCCCTGGTCCGCGATCAACAGAATTACCTCATCAGCGAGACCCTCAAAGAGAACGGCGTCACCAACCCGCAGCAACAGCAGGCGCTGGTCGGCGCGGTCCGTGAGACGATGGAGGATCCGTTCTTCCGCATGCCCGGCGGCGGCGGCGGTCCGCCTGTGTGGGGCTGGGGCGGCGACCGCGGCCGTGGCGGGTCACGCGGTGGCGACCGCGGCGGTAACGGCGGATAGGCTTCCGAATTCTTTGTCGGAGGCGTCGGCTATTTCGACTGCATACGAAGTGTCACGGACACGGGAGTCTCGTCTTCCGGAACGGTGCAGAAGGCGCTGCCATATAACTCTACCCGGCCCGACGAGTTCGACAGCCACGCAAAGACCGTATATTCGCCCGGCGGCACCGCGGAAAATGCAAACGCCCCGGGGCCCCGCACCATGGTACCTGCAATGGAATCTTGCGACACGGCAAGGACGGTTTCGAGGGTCACTTCGCCGAGATCAACGATACCCTTGAGGAGCGCGATGGGGAGTTGCCGGTCCGCGGGTACGCCGCTTACCGTCCCGCGAACTGTCCCGCGCGCATCAAAGTTGATGTCGCGATAAACCGCTTCGCCGGGAGTGATTTCAAACTCCAGAGTCTGGCTCACGCTGGAGAACGGCGCTTGGGTGACGACTGAAGTCCGCAACGTAGCGTGGCCCGCAGCGAGGGGGGCGATTACGTAGGACCCGTCCTCCGCGACTTGCGCCATGTGTGTCTGTTTCCCCTCGGGCGATTCCAGCGTGAGGAGGACAAAGCCCTGCGAAATGGGTTCGCCATGGACGAGTACGCGCCCCTCAACCGAGGATTCCTCGGGCGGAAGATCGAGCAACACCTCGGTTTCCACACCGGATTCGACGGCAATTCGTTGGGTCAGATTTCGTCCCATGGGACTAACGACGTTTGGCTTGCCAATGGTTACGGAGACGTTGTACTCCCCTTCGGGCACGTCGTTGAAACGGAATACCCCATCCTCCTTGATGCGACGGTTCGGCGAGCCAAACGCGGCAGCTTCCGCCGAGAGCATTTTGACCGGCATGAGGCTGACCTGCGCATCCGAAGGAACTTGGCCTTCAGCCAGAACACGCCCCGCCACGGTGCCCATGTTGTTTCGCAGCACGATTTCTATTGTGGGCGTTGCCGCATCGTAGAACGCGGCGCCAACGCCGGATTCGGCGTGCCACGCGGCGATGCTGCCCCGGTCTTTTTCGAGACTTTGCAAGCGAAACCGGCCATTTGCGTCCGTCTTTGCCAAGGCTTGTGTCTCGCGCGACGCTGCGTCCGCCGGTACGCGTTTCGAAAATACGAGGGCTCCTTCGACAGGCGTTCCATCCTCGCCGACGACGGTTCCTTCCACGGCAAGGCCGCGTTCAAGGCGCGCCTCCACCCCAGCGACCTCGCGGCCCGGAAGCACCGTTACCGGGGTGCCGGTTTCCTTGTACCCCTCGGCGGAGACTAGTACTTCGTTTTCCCCAGCATCGGCGCCTTCCACACGGAACCGGCCTTCGTCGTTTTCCACGAGCACAGGCTGATTGTCCCCCTTCTGCATACGGACCGAGAAGCGTGTGACCGGCATGCCGGTATCCGCATACCGCACTTGTCCGATACGGTTCCCCGGTGTTCGAGAACGATGTCAAAGGGCCGTTTGACGGGATCCGCAAGGAATCCAAATAGCGCGGAATAGTCCGCATGCTCGACGCGAAGAGGAAGTAGGTGACCGGCGTAGAACCCGGGCAAACTGTAGCTCCCGTCCGGCAGCGACTGAGCCTTGATGCCGTCCCGCTTGTTCCCCAGTTCACTCGCATAGAACGGTTGCGCCCGCGATGTTTTCCGAGGGAGTCCCGAACATGCCCGGCAAGCGTCCACTCACCTTCGGTGGCCGCAGACAGCAGCTGGTTCGGAGCCCGAAGATGAAATCCGCTGACGTGTTGGTCCCAAGTAACCTCGATACGCTTCAGGACCATGCCTCTCGTGGGGCGCCCAGCCGTACGACTGCTCGTCTTCCCCGGGTTTCCGGGGGTTCCAGGCAAGATCGTATTCGCCCTCGGCCAACAGCCGGAAGCACGAAATCTCCGTTTTCATCCGTCTTGCCGTATCGCGATCCCAAATAGTCACTTGCAGTGGACCGCGCCATGACATTCACTTCGGCGAGCGGTTGACCGAGATGATCGGACAGGGTTCCGGAAACACTTGCTCCGTGCCGAAGCACCAGCCGGACGTTATGCAAGCCGTCTTCGGGCATAGCCAACGGTCCGGCGATTTTGCTAACGTAGCGCTTCGCGGTCCGGCGGCAAGCGCTTTGGTTGTTCCATCCGGTTCCGTTCGCACGGACGTATGGATGTCCTTACCTTTCGATGCGAACAGCATCACCTCGTCGGTCACCGGGAACCCACCCGCTTTGAACCATCCGTTCGCTGCGGTTTGCGCATTCAAATAGGTCGACGCCCCACGGAACACGATTTCCGCGTCCGCGACCGGATTCCCGGCGGTGTCGACAACGATTCCCGAAATGGTCTCGCCCACGATGGCCTCGAAGTCCGGCCCGGATTGGGCCGGGCGTCAGTGACTTCAAATAGTCGAATGGACTCGTTCTGCGCGAACCGTAGTTCGACTTCGTAGTCCTGTGTGTCACCGGGGTCTTGCGTGTTCCAGTAACTCGAACACAGTAGTTTGTACCGGCCCGGCGCCAATCCGGTGATACGATATCGTCCTTCCTCATCGGTTAATCACGGTTTCTTCGTCGCGAATAGCGGAACATGCCCGTGCCGTCGTCTGGCTGACTGACCAGAGCGTACGCCTTTCAACGGCCGGTCCGTGTCCTGCTCGCGGACGTACCCTTCGACGGTTGGTCCGGTGATTGCCGCGGGAAGCGCGGCTGCGGGTCAGGCGCAGGTGCGGGCGAGTCGTTGCGGTTCGGCCGTTCCGGTTCGGAAGTGGGGACCGAAGCCGCGGTGGCCGGGGTGTTCAGCGAAGATCGCCGGCAGTGTCAACGTCGGGCGTTTCGTGGAACGAAAGAGCTGCAATTCCCATGCCACCAATGACCAGTAACGCGGCGACGATCGCCGCAATTCCTTTCGCCGTCAACAGTCCGGCAGCAACGCCCGCGGCGGCATTGCTTGCGCCTGCGTAGACGGCGAGGTTCCCGAGGCTCGCCGTGAGGCCTGCGGGCACGGCGATCGCTTCGGCCAAGTTCGCCGCGAGCAGGGCGGTGAGCGCGGTAAGCGACACGTTCACGCCGCGTTTATCAAGGGTCGCGCGGACCGACTGCAAGGCGCGGTTGATCCGCTGCGAAACGGCGGAACGCGTCACACCTTCCGCGTCGGCGATGGCCTGTTGCGAGACCCCCTCGATAAAATGCGCGACGATCGTGTCGCGTACATGGTCGGGCAGTTCGTTGATGGCGGCGTCGACGTGCTCGCGCAGATCGTTCCACGTGACTTCCGTCGTCGTGGGGGACTGCGCGGCAAAGCGATCTTCCCGCGCCCTGCGCGAGGAATCGCGGCGCATCCGGTCGATGGAAAGATTGACCGCGACCCGGTGCAGCCAGGCGCCCAGCGAACCCCGAATGGTAGTCGACGTGCGCGCTAGGCTAAGGAAGCACTCCTGCGTCACGTCTTCCGCGTCGGCGGCGTTGCGCAACATCCGCAACGCGGTGGCGTACACCATGCCGGCGTATTGCTCGCACAACCCTCGGAACGCGTCCGCGTCCCGCCGTTCCAACCACGCCTGCGCCAATGCCTGCTCCGTCATCGCTTGCTCCTTGGATTACGATAGCATGTCCACGTCTGCAAGAAAGACGGAGAACGCCGGGGGATGTTAAGTCCGCCCGGGAAACTTTCCACGGATCGGCTGCGCGCATCGAAATTTCCACGTATGATGGTGGTGATCCATTAAGCGCCCGAGAGACAGCAGGGACATCAAGGACAGCAAAGACGACACGGAATACGAGAAAGTTGACCGTCTGCCAAGATGTCATCGAACGATTTCCATAGTGCCCGATGCCACGACTATTGGATTTGTCCCTGTGGTTCCTGCGGCCGCTTACGGCCCCTCGAATACGTGGGCAGGCATGGGCTTTGGTTCGCGCACGATGGGTTTGAATTTGGCCAAGGCCAGGATTTGCGATTCGATGTCGATTCCCGGCGCGACTTCGATCAATTCGAGCCCCTCTTCGATCAGCCGGAACACGGCGCGCTCCGTGATGTAGAGAATCTCCTGGTCGCTGAGCAGCGCGCGCTTCGCCGCGAACGAGATTTGCTCGACGTGTTCGACGAACTTGGAATACTTGCCTTCCTGCACGATCTGTAACGTGCCGTTGGCCACCGCGACTTCCAGTCCGCCGGCCATGAAGGTCCCGCAAAACACGACGCGCTTCGTCGATTGCGTGATGTTGACGAAGCCGCCCACGCCCGCCAGTTTGGGCCCGAACTTGGAGACGTTCACGTTGCCTTCGCCGTCGACTTCCGCGGCGCCGAGTAAGGCGATGTCGATGCCGCCGCCGTCGTAGAAGTCGAACTGGGCCGGCTGGCTCACGATGGCTTCGGGATAGTTGGAGGCGCCGAAACTCATAAATCCCGCCGGGATGCCGCCAAAGGGCCCACTTTCGACGGTCAGCGTGAACCGATCCAACGTGCCCTTTTCGGCGGCAATGCACGCCACGCCTTCGGGCATGCCGAAGCCCAGATTGACGATGTCGCCATCGCGGATTTCGTCGTAGGCGCGGGCCGCGATGATCCGGCGGTCGTCCATGGGCATAGGGGGCAATAGCGTTGCCACATCCAAATCCGGCGGCGCGGCGGAACAGTACGCCGGATTGAACTCTTCGCCGAAGGTTTGATCGTGTTCGTGTCCTTGAGCTACTACGACCGCGTCCACAATCACACCGGGCACTTTGACGGATTGCGGCGGGGCGGCCTCCTCCCGAACGGTTTCCACCTGCGCGATTACGATCCCATCGTGATTGTGGGCCGCTTGCGCGATCGCCAGGATCTCGCCCGTGATCACTTCCCGGTCCATAGTGAGGTTGCCGCGCACATCCGACGAGGTCGCGCGAACCAAACCTACGTGAATCGGGAAACTGTGGTACAGCAGCCAGGTTCGCCCGCCGATCTCGATGCGCTCGACGAGTCCTTCCGGCGTGCGATCGTTCAGGCGGCCACCTTTGTGAATGGGATCGATAAAGGTGTCGAGGCCCACGTGCGTGATACAGCCCGGACGCCCCGCGGCGATGTCGCGATAGAGTTGGCAGATGACGCCCTGGGGAATGTTGTAGGCTTCGATCTTGCCGTCGACGATCATGCGGCCTACACCCGGGGCGAGACCGAAGTGTCCCCCGATTATCCGGCGCACCATGCCGTCGTGTTCCACGTGGTTCAGGCCGCGGGTCTGAAAATCCCCCTGCCCGGCGGCATAGACCAGCGTCAGGTCCCGGGGATGGCCCTCGGCGAGAAACCGCCGTTCCAAGGCCGCCAGCAACCCTTCGGGGTGCGCGGCGCCGCCAAACCCGCCGACCGCAATTGTCACCCCGTCGGCTATCCGCGCGATGGCCTCGTCTGCGGAACACACCTTTTCCATTTCGAGCGTCTGTGCGGATTGCATCGAACGTGCCCCCCTGAAGTACTGCTGCGCCGCGTACCATCTACGGCGACCCCCTTCTCGGTATCATAAACCCTGCACAGGGAAAAGGTAAAGGTTCTAAAGTCTTCCCCTCTTCTTGCCGATAAAGAGACTGGCGAATTGGGAATGGTTTTCTCACGGGAGAGTCATGCCTTGGCGTGACTCGGGGATGGACAACTATGGGTACAGGCGCACTGCAATTTCACCCGCCGCCGTTGTTCCCGGGGCTGCCGGGGTTGAACAACGGCAACACGCAAGAACTTCTGGCCAAACTCCTTGGCATCGCTGCTCCGAAGCAACCAGGGAGTCCCGAATCCACCGAAACGACGGATACCGACGGGGTCGGCGACGACCAGTCACATGCCATCGGTCAACAGTTCGACGCGTTCGTGTACAAGTCACAGGTGGAGCGATTCTCGCTCTCGGCCGCGCTCCAGGAAGCCGCGGCGCGGATCAATGGCGAAAATGGCGACAGTGGCGCCGAAGCGCAAGTGGCCCAACTCTCATTTTCGTTCTTTGCGGAGTCCCGTACCGAGGAACTCGTCCGTTTCAGTCAGCGCACGCAGGACGTGGCGAACGGCCTCGACGGCTCGCAACGCGAATCGTATGTCGAAGCCAGCCGCAAGGTGGCGCAACGCTTCTCGTTGTCGCTAACCGTGACCGGCGGCGCCCTGAACGGCTTCTCCGGCGCGTCGGAAAAGTTGAGCGGAACGAACGGGCAAACGGCCATCGATCAACTGCTCGGTTTGACCAACGAAGCGTTGGCCAATTCGGACGAAACGCTGAACAAGATCTTTGATTTGCTGGACGCCTTCTTCTCGAATACAGATTCCGATTTCCAGGCGCGCTTCAACGATTTGCTTGCCGGGCTCCAGGAAACCGGACTGATCAAGAGCCCAAATACCGGACAGTCCGGCAGCGGCGGACAACAGATCCAGATTCAGCAATCGAGTTTCAGCCTGCAACTCGAGTTCAGTTTCGAGTCGGTCGAAGTCACCAGTGTGAAACAAGGCGAGGTGAAGGAGTCCGATCCCATCACGCTGGACCTCAACGGGAACGGCATCGAACTGACCAGTTACAGTAACGGCGCGCGCTTCGACATTCTCGGCAACGGCACAGCCGTGAACACGGCTTTCGTAACGGGCGGCGACGCATTCCTCACCCTGGATCGCAACGGGAACGGTATTGTCGACAGCGGCAAGGAGTTGTTTGGCGATCAGAACGGCGCGCGCAACGGATTTGAAGAACTCCGCAAGCTGGACAGTAACGGTGACGGGGTAATCAACGCGCGCGACAAAGAGTTCAGCGCACTGCGCCTCTTCCGCGACAACGGCAACGGGATAACCGAAGCCGGCGAACTTATCTCCCTGGCCGATGCGGGAATCGAGTCCATCGATCTGAACTACACCAACGTCAACGAAAAGACTTCGGGCGGCAACCGCATCGGGCAAGTCGCCCAGTTCCGTTACGGGGATGGCCGCTACGGTCGCGCCGTCGACTCGATTTTGAATTACACCGCGTAATCTCAAAATGGTTGTCCCTATTTTTTGCGGCGGGCTCCATTGCGGTCTTGGTCAGCAATCAGAGTACGGTTGACGGTGAAGCATTGTGGCACGACGGCACCGTTGAGGTGGAAGCGTAAACGACACGAATCCGAATACAATCCACATTCGCGCGGTAACAATCCGTTTGTGTTTGTTCGATTACGATTACGAGTACGAGAGGATGAACCGAGACGATTGTATCGACCTAGCGCGGAGGGGCTACGACCGGTAGCTGTAGACCCAGTATGTGTACTCATCCCACGTCGTGCCGTCGTCGGCGGTGAGCGTGATGGTGAGGTGCTCCTTCCCTGCGGTCAGGCTGCCGGGAATTTCAAAGTCCGTGTCGCGCCAGGTAGCGCGAGCGTGCCCGGCGGGGATGTACCAGGAGCCGGCGTCTTCGCCATTCACGCGCACGCGAACGCGTTGCGTTTTGGTCAGAACGGGTTCGGGTCGTCCACCGCCTAAGGGGCCCTTCGCGCCGAAGGCATAGTACGAGCGGCGTCGCAGTTTTACGCCTGCGTTGTTGGGATCTACGTTCACAGTAAAAGAACTCGTACCGGTCCACGCGCGGCCGGAATCTTTGAAGGCATGGTCGCGGTCGCGCGGTGCATCGTCCAGCAACGTAAGCTGGTAGGCGCCTTCGTACGGCAGCACATATGCCGCCTCTTCCGTCGCACCTTTGCACGCATATGCATGAGCCTGTTCCGACGCCGCATCGCCCACGTCCAATTCATCCGTGAGCGTCAACGCAGGTTCGTCCCGCTGGTAGAAGAACGCGGTCCCAGAGTAGTGCGCGGGGATGCGTCCATTCGGACCGTGCTCGAGGTCGAAACGGAAGGACCGGTAGTACGGCGCAACGCCCCCGACGTGAAACCGGTACATAACGGTGTAGTCTTCCCGGCAGCGCACGTGCAAGGGATAGCCGTGGGTCGGGTACGAAAACACGGCGTCGTGTTTCTTCAGGTCGTACCACCCCCAATTAAAATACTCCTCAGTCCCCGTGCTGGCGACGAGCGGGGTGCGGTTGCCGTCGGTGTAGTACCGGGCGTCGCCTTCCA
This sequence comes from Candidatus Hydrogenedentota bacterium, assembly GCA_963745075.1. Lineage (GTDB taxonomy): Bacteria > Hydrogenedentota > Hydrogenedentia > Hydrogenedentales > SLHB01 > JAHDWY01. The sequence continues at coordinate 231,157 of CAVUWV010000008.1, forward strand.
GGTATCCCCGGTGCGGCAACTGGTTGGACGGACGGCTGAAGTGCACGCTGCTGAACGTCATCACGCAGCCCACGTAGTGGCCGCGCCCGCGCGTGTCGAGCACGCAATAGTCTTCACCGTCACGGAGCGGTGTCTCGCTGCGCCATTGCGCGTTGAAGTAGCAGGCAGTTTCCGGATAGGCCTTCTCCGTTCGCGTCACGGCGTACTCGACCTCGATGGTGTCGGTGTCCGATTCATTGAGTAATTCAATCCGCGCCGACTTCCAATACGGCATGGGGAAGTTGCAGTACAGCCAACCGTCTTCGTCCTGCCCGACATAAAGGCTTTCGGGACGCACGGTACCCGCCACGTAACGCTCGGTGTCGAAGGGCTGAAGGTCCGGACTCTCGAGTGCCTTCACCGCGCGTGGACACCCGAGCGCGAAAAACGTGCTCACCGGCGAATCGACGTGCGGCACCTCCCGGCCGTCCCAATACGCGCGCAATACGAGGTCCGCAGCCGGTTGGATTGCCCCATTCTTAAACCGAAGTCGAAGCCCCGTGATCGCGCCCGCGCCTGCAACGTCAACAATGGAAGCCGTGCCCGCCAGTGCGATGGAAAGCGACCCGGACTCGGTCTTACCCTTTGGTTTGGGTTGGTGCGCGGGGTCGGTCCACCACGGCTTTGCATCGTCGAGATTCTGTGCCGGATCGAAGGAACGTCACGGCCGTACCCGACGCGAACTTATGCGCGAAGACATTTAGAAAGTGTGGTTTCTCCATCTCCGTCGTCGTGAGCTTGCAGCCGTGCGCGAACGGAATCGGTACGTACGACCACGACGAGCCGTGGGCAACGTCTTCATCCGCCACAAACGGCGGCACGAAGGGCGGTGTCTTGCCCGCGTAGAGATCCTTGAATGAGATCGTGTAAGAGGGTTCCTTCGCGCCATCGAGATAGACGCGCAGATCGCCCTTGTGCAGAATCGTCCGCAGGACGTAGACGCACCCCGGCCCATCTTCGTCGAACAGCACCCATTCGTCGCCGTCCTTGTAGAGATACGAGTAGGCCGCATTAAACCCGTCGTCGTTGTCGCCGGTCACGTCGTGGCTGTCCGTTCCGACCAGCCAAACCCCTTGCCGTGCCAGCGGCAAGCCGTCCGGCGAAACCAACGCCGCACGCCCCTCTTCAGCGTTTGACATGACACATCCTCCCCAAGCGACCAGGCAAAGCACCAAAGCAAATGCCGGTATGTTTCGACGAAGTTTTCCGTTCTGCATCGCGTTCATCGTCATTCTCCCCGCGTTGTCCCTGTTCCCCACGGAAATCGTGACTTATCGTAGGCGGGGCGGAAACACCGATCAATAGCGGTCAACAATGTAGACGCGGCTTCCAGCCGCGTTAGCTCTTTCTGCCATCAGAACAGATTGAAGTTTAGGATTTAACGCGGCTGGAAGCCGCGTCTACTCTGGACTGCGCGCGGAACTAGGTTTCAAGGATAAGCGTACGAACCACAGATTTCCCCCGGAATCGACATCGGCGGCGTGGTCGTTATAAGATGGGCAGACAAGGAGGTCCGACATGAGCCAAATCCCCCTGGAAGTCCTGGGTGTGAGCATGGATAGCCACCATCAGCCGGTCGTGATCCTGCGCCATGAGGATCGCGTACTGCCCATCGTCGTGGGGTTGCCGGAAGCGGAAGCGATCCATGCGGCCCTCATCAACCGCGACCTGGGCCGTCCCATGACCCACGACCTCATCTGCAACCTGTTGGCCGGACTTCGCGGCGAGTTGCAGTCGGTGACCATCTACAAACTCGAAAACGAGACCTTCTACGCCCACCTGAACATCGAGCAGCGCAGCGTGGACGGGCAAGTCGAACAGGTCCTTCGCGTGGATTCGCGTCCCAGCGACGGGATCGCCATCGCCTGCCGCACGGAATCGCCGATTTTTGTGACGCAGACGGTTATGGACGTGGCGTCGCAGGATATGTCCATCCTCGGTACCGGGGAAGAACCGGACGAAGAAGGCGAAGAGCCCGATTTTGACGCGTAGTCCGGATGCGCGGTCGCCGTCATGGACTTGCGGTTCTCTCAGAATCGATAAGTTGCGTATTCACAGGAACTGGACCGCACTGTATATTCTCTGGATCGGATGGATCGGTCCGATCGGTCGGATCCGTCCGATCTCAATTGAAGTTTTCGAGGCCGCGCAGGGACGACGCTGCTAGGAGTGACATAGTCTTGGGGAGAGCAGTCCAATGAAAGGTGAAGTTCGCGTAGGGTTCGTGGGCTGTGGCGCGCACGCCACCATGAACCTGTATCCGTCGCTGCAGTACGCGCCGGTGCAACTGGTTGCGGTGTGCGACATGGACGTGGAACGGCGTGATACTGTGAGTCGGCGGTTTGGCGCAGAAGCGGCATTCGACTCGGTGGACGCGCTCCTGTCCGGACCCGAGTTGGACGCGCTCATCATTTGCGGTCCCCCGGAATTGCACCAGGACGCCGCAATCAAAGCCCTCGACAAGGGGTTGCACGTCTTCATGGAGAAACCGCCCGCGCCGGATCTGGCCGGCGCCCTGGCGATCCAGACCGCGGCACAACGCAACCAACGCCAGTGCATGGTGGGCTTCATGAAACGCTACGCGCTGCGCTACCAGGAAGCCCAGGAGATTCTGCGTTCGCGCGTGTTCGGAAAGCTCACTCACGTCACCCTGAAGTACGCCCACTGGAATGTGCCGGACCTGCGCTGGATGCTCACGTATATGTCCGTGCATGCGCTCGACTTGGTCCGGTTCTTCGCGGGAAACTTGGCGCATATCACGATCGAACATGTCGAAGTCGCGGGCCAGCATTCCTTTGCGTGCACCGCCGTGGCCCGGAACGGCGCGCTGGTCGCTATCAACATGAGCAGTCAGGAACCTCGCGTCAAGGAACACGTGGAACTCGTCGGTGAAGGGGAACTGGTCGTCGTGCGCAACGTGGTCGAACTCGAATACCACCGGCGGGTCAGCCCGACCCGGTTGTTCCATTCGGATCTGCACGACGTGCAACTGCTGCGACCCGATTTCGCCATCCCGAATCCCGACCAGAACACCTTGTACCTGCAAGGGTATGCGGGGGAAATCATCGAATTCGCCAAGGCCTGCCTCGAAGACCGTGCGCCGACGGTCACCATCGACGACGGGGTCGCTGCCATGCGCCTCGTCGAGTTGTTGTCCGAGGGCAAGAACGGCACTTTCGATCTCCCGGACGAGGCGTAGGCGCAGCCCATACAGTTCCGGTATAATCCTTTACGGTGCAGCGAAACGGGCGCATATTGCCGTTGGAGAATAGCCATCCCATCTGAATCGGTTGAGAACTATCTGAAGGCTATTTACGAGCTGGAAGAAGAACATGGTCGCGTGACCACATCGGCCTTGGCCGAGCAGTTGGCGATCAGTCCGCCGTCCGTAAGTGCCATGCTCAAGCGCTTGAGCCAGGAAACGCCGTCACTCCTGGAACACGAACCGCACCGCGGTGTGGTATTGACCCCCGAAGGACAACGGAAGGCCCTGCGCATCATCCGGCGCCACCGGTTGGTGGAGACCTTTCTCTGCGAAGCCTTGGGCTACACGTGGGACGAGGTCCACGAGGAGGCCGAGCAGTTGGAGCACCACCTCTCGGAAACGCTGGAAAACCGTATCGCTAAGTTTCTCGGTCATCCCAAATACGATCCCCACGGCGCGCCCATCCCTTCCAAGGAAGGCCACATTTCCGAACACACCTACATTGCCCTGACTGAACTGGAAGAAGGGCAGCGCGCACAGGTCTTCCGGGTGAAGCACGACGTGCCGGAAGTCCTGCGCTACCTCACCTCCCTCGGAATCGAACCCTCGGTTTCGGTCTGCATGACCGAGAAAGCCCCCTTCGACGGCCCCGTCTACGTTCGCGTCGGCGACGCCGAAGACGCCAGCGTCCACGGCATCGGCCGTAACGTCGCCGACATGGTGATGGTCACCCGCCAGACCGAAATCGGCGACGCCGATTAGTTCCCACTGAAGAATAATGCCTGATAAAAAAACGGACTTGATCCGCCGCCGCACGGTAAGTAATGGGTCATTTCAAATTTAGCCTAGGCTAAATTTATCTTGACACATCGCACATCCTGATTGTATAATCAATTAAGTTAGCTGAAGGTATATACACTATGTTTAATCTTAATAATTATTTAGGGCTTGGGCGACACAATGACAAGTCTTCTGCCGCGGCGCTCTTTGCACCTGAAGACGCCGTTTCCTTAAGCGATCTGCGGCCCGGCCAAGTCGGGTATGTCCAGGAAATCCGGACCAATGGCCTCCTGCGCCGGCGCATGTTGGACCTCGGATTTGTGCCGGGCGCGGAAGTGTCCGTTGCACTCGAAAGTCCCGCCGGTGACCCGACGGTCTATCGTGTTCGCGGTACGAGTATCGCCTTGCGCCGGGCCGATGCGGCCCATATCCGGGTCGCGCGCCATCAGGAAGAAGCTGCGGCGGTCGCGCCGGCGTCCGACGGCTGCAGCCAGGGCTGTTCCTACTGTCCGGTGCGTCCTGAGGTTCCCCAGCGAGCGAACGTATCCGGCAAAGAATTCGTGGTGGCGCTGGCGGGCAATCCCAATACCGGTAAGAGCACCGTATTCAATGCGTTAACCGGTCTGCGCCAGCACGTGGGCAATTGGCCCGGCAAGACCGTGGCGCGCGCCGAAGGCAAATGGATTTACGCCGGCGGCTCGTTCAAACTGGTCGACCTGCCCGGCACCTACTCCCTGCTGTCCACGTCGACGGACGAAGAAATCGCCCGCGACTTTCTGCTGTTTTCCCAACCAGATTGCACGGTGGCCGTGGTGGATGCCACGTGCCTCGAACGCAATCTGAATCTGGTATTCCAAATCCTTGAAATCACGGATCGCGTCGTCGTTTGCGTCAATCTGATGGACGAGGCCGCGCGCAAAGGCATTACGGTGGATATTAAGGCGCTGGAAACGACGCTGGGCGTTCCCGTGGTCGGCACTGCGGCCCGGTCCGGGCGTGGTCTGGACCAACTCAAGGAACGCATTCTGGATATCGCGTCGGGCGCCATCGAGACGGAACCCTACCGGGTGCCCTACGAGCCCGAATTGCAGCGTGCGATTGACAGCATCCTCCCCTATGTCCGGCGTGCATTGCCGGACGTGCCGAACGAGCGTTGGATTGCGATGCGCCTGATCGATGGCGGCGACGCGCGGTTGCGCGAGCGCGTCCTCGACGGATCGCTGAACGTACGCGAGACGACGCGAAAACCGGTTCGGACCCGCGCCAAGCAGTTGGAGACGGCGGGGCAAGGAACCGCGTAACGAAAGTGTCCCCCCATGTCTCATCCCAAGATCGCTGTCGAGACATTACTCGATAAGGCCGATGAACTTCACGAGGAGTTTGGATCTTCTCTGCACGACCGCGTGACGGTTTCGACCTATGCCGCGGCGTCCGAAGTGGCCGCCCGGGCCGTGCGCGAAGGGTCGCGGCGCCGGTTTAACTGGGACCTGATGCTCGACCGGTTGATCACGTCGCGCTGGCTGGGCATTCCCTTTATGGGCGCGCTGCTGGCGGTGGTGTTCTGGCTGACCATCGCAGGCGCCAATGTCCCGTCGGCCTTTCTTGCCGGTATTCTGATTGACGAGGGCGGGCTCTCCGGGGTCCTTCACCAGTATTTCGGCGTGCAGCACGTACCGGCCCTGTTCTCATTCAGCATTTGGCAGCTATTGCATAGCGGATTCGCGTTTGTACATGCGCCCGCATGGCTTTCGGGATTCCTCCTGGACGGGGTGTACCTCGGCATAGCCTGGGTGGTGTCCGTGATGCTGCCGCCGATGGCGATCTTCTTCCCCATGTTCACGCTGATGGAAGACCTCGGATTGCTCCCCCGGGTCGCCTTCAACATGGACCGTTTCTTCCGGAGCGTGGGTGCCCACGGCAAGCAGGCGCTCACCATGTCCATGGGGTTCGGGTGCAACGCGGCGGGCGTGGTGGCTTGCCGGATCATCGACTCGCCTCGCGAACGTTTAATCGCTATCCTCACGAACAACTTTGTGCCCTGCAACGGTCGCTGGCCCACCTTGATCATGGTGTCCTCGCTCTTTGTGGCTGCGGCGTTCCCTGCGTGGTTGGCGACCTTCGTTTCGGTGGGGACCGTTATGGCGGTGACACTGCTGGGCATCGCGGTGACGCTGGCCGCGTCTTTCTTTCTCTCGCGCACCATGCTGAAAGGGGTGGCTTCCAGTTTTACCCTGGAAATGCCCCCGTACCGGCGGCCCCAAGTCGGGCGCGTCCTGTACACGTCGCTGATTGACCGAACCTTGATCGTGCTGTGGCGGGCGGTGGTGTGCTCGGCCCCGGCTGGCGGGTTGATCTGGCTACTGGGCGCGCTGCACGTGGGCGACGCGAGTCTTTTCATGCACTTACGGAACGTGTTGGACCCCATCGGCCATGTTCTCGGACTGGACGGAGTCATTCTCATCGGGTTCCTGTTCGCGATTCCGGCCAACGAGATCGTCATCCCCACGATCATCATGGGCTATATGCACGCGAGCCGGATGACCGACTTGGCCGACCCGTCGCACCTTTTCATCGCAAACGGGTGGACCCCGGTGACGGCCATCTGCATCCTGCTGTTTGTCTTGCTCCACTACCCTTGCACGACCACAAGTTACAACATTTACAAGGAGACGGGGAGCTGGAAATGGGTAGGCGTGGCCAACGCGCTGCCGCTCACCATTGCCCTTTTCGCCTGCATCGCCGTTGCCCAAGGTGCGCATTTGCTGGGGTTTCAGTAAGCACTGACACCAGCCGACGTTTGTGCCAAGGGGTTCCTATCTGCGATACTATCCCTTTACGCAAGGTCGTCGTATTTCCATTCCGCGGCACGATCGCGCGGCCATAATCGTAGACGAGGCATCGGTTTTCATGGACAAGACCCAGAATATTCACGTTCGTAGCATGGTCCCCCTGGTTTCGCCCCGGGAACTCAAGGAGTTTCTCCCAATTTCCGCCGGGGCCCGGAAAACCGTGCTCGATGCGCGTCAGACCGTGCAAGACATTCTCGCTCGGAAGGATGAGCGGCTCATCGCCGTAATGGGCCCGTGCTCGATCCACGACGATATCGCCGCCCTCGAATACGCCATGCGCCTTTCCGAGCTGTCGAAGCAAGTCGAAGACCGGCTTGTGCTTATCATGCGCGTCTATTTTGAAAAGCCGCGCACGACCGTGGGCTGGAAGGGCCTGATTAACGACCCCTCCCTTGATGGGGCTTTCGACATCGAAGGCGGCCTGCGCAAATCCCGTGAGATTCTGTTGCGCCTCAATGAGATGGGCGTGCCCTGCGCGAGCGAAATGCTGGATCCCATCACGCCGCAGTACACGGCCGACCTGGTCGCTTGGGCGTCGCTCGGGGCCCGGACCACCGAATCGCAGACCCACCGGCAAATGGCCAGCGGTCTCTCGATGCCGGTCGGATTCAAGAACGGCACGGACGGAAACCTGCAGATCGCGGTGGACGCGATTCAGGCCGCCCGCCATGCCCACGCTTTTCTCGGTATCGATTCCGACGGGCAAACGTGCATCGTCAACACGACGGGCAATCCCTTCGGGCACATGATTCTGCGCGGTGGCCGGTCCGGCCCGAACTATGGGCCCGAGTACGTGCGGGAAGCCGCGGAGGCGCTGATCAAGCAGGATCTTGAGCCGAACATCATCGTGGACTGCAGCCACGCGAATTCCGAAAAAGACTACCGCAAGCAACCGGCTGTGTGGCGCGCCGTGGTCGAGCAGCGGAAGCAAGGCAACAAAGACATCATCGGCCTGATGCTGGAGAGCAATCTGAACGAGGGCAACCAAGCCCTCGGCGACGATGTGTCGCACCTGAAATACGGCGTGTCGATCACGGATTCCTGCATCAACTGGGACCAGACCGCCGAGTTGGTCCAGCAGACCTACGAAGTACTCGACCCGAAGAAAAACGTGGCGGCGTGTAAGTAGACCGTCCCGGCGCACGCCGTGGGGCTGGCGTGCCGCCCTGATGCCTTGAGGAGACCGGGCGCCCGTGCCATCATTGCTTCTAATCGTGCTGCTCGTGCTTGCCGCCATTTCCGCGGGGACCTTGGCCCTCGTGCCCGCGTGGCTCTTGTGGCGCATGAAACGCCAGTGGCAATTCCCCCTGATTTGGTTGGTGGTCGTGGTCATCGTGCTGGGGCTGGCGACGATGCTCACGATGACGCAGGTCCAAAGCTTACCCAAACCTGTACCCATTAACGAGACCTTGCAAGACGTGACGGACCTGTCCGGCGATTTCACGGTGACCGGACTGCGACTACTCGATCCCACCGTACGCGACGCCCTCATTGAAGTGGATGTCGAGAATGCCGGTTCCGCGCCGGTTTCGTTCGGGCTTCAGTACATTGCGGACGGCGGAAACCTCGGTAATGAAGCGTATGCGGCCGGGACGACGGAAGGCGCGTTCATCCGGCGGATCGAGCCCGACTGGAGCGGGACTGTCGCCTTTCATGCCACGCTGCCTCCGTTCGTGTTCGGCGGCAACATCGTCATTGTGCTCGCCATTTGTCCCGATGTGGAGTTGGACCCCGGTGCGACCGCGTTGCCCCCGGATTCCCAGGCGCTGTATCAAAACCATTTTGAATTGGTGCCGAAACCGGTGCAGCCCCAACAGGAAGGCGCGGGTTCCCATCGGACGAATCCGACCGATCGGTCGGATTAAGCAAGCGCAGTGGAGGAAAACGATGAAACGACAGTTCGCAAGCGCGCTCATATTGATTTTCACCTTCACCGGATGCAGCATGGCTCCGCAGATCAATTCCGCCGGTGACCTGGTCGCTGAACTCCAGAAGGAAGGCCTTCCCATCGCCTCGCAGGAGCCCGCCCCCACACCGAAGGGCCGGCACTTCCGCTTTGACGAAGGGATCACGCTGAAGGGGGAAGACGTGTGGATCAACGTCCTGCGGATCAGCGACAGGAAGGTCTATGATATTGCCAAAGACGCGTCGGGGTTGCTCGTGATTACAGAGGCCGCTGCAGGACAAGAGCTGCCCGGCAAACCGGATATCTACACGCGGTACCCGTTCATGGTTATCATCCGGCAACAGCCGGAAGGCGCGGATCTCATGAGCGCGCTGAAAACGATCCTGCCACCCGAAGAGGCGTAACGGCGGAAACCGCGTGAGCGAACTTACCCTTCGGTTTTCTCGAAGACGTACAAATTGGTCGCGCCAATCCGTGGTGGAAGATTCATCCGGTAGGCGAGGTTGTTCAAATGCAATAGCATGTGACGCGGAAACCCGCGTAACCGTACCTGGATCTCCGAGAGTTCACCGATGCGGCGGTGTTTCAGCGTGAACCCTTTTTCCGCGAGATACTTCGTTACTGCGGCGGCATCCAGTTTCCAGACCCAGAGCCGGTCGCCACTCATCTCGTACCACACGCCGTCGCCCATGGGGAGATGTTCGAGGCCCTTCAACGGCTTGCGCACAACGAATCGCGCGAACCGTTCGATGGACCGATCGAGGGCATGTTTATTGGTCAAGTACAGCGCCAATTTTCCGCCGGGTTCCACGACGCGGGCCAATTCGTCCAGTGCTTTCTCGATGGCTGGAATGTGAATGATCACCCCCCAGGAGAATACGTAGCGATAGGACGCGTCCGGAAGGTCGAGCGCGGTGAGATCCTTCTGATGGAACGCGATCTTTTCAGCGACGCCGGCCGCTTCCGCGCGCTGCCGGGCCTGATCCAGCATGCCGTTGGAAATGTCGATGCCGACGACGGGATGTCCCGCTTTCGCGACGCGGATACTGTGAACGCCCGGCCCGCACCCGCCGTCCAGCACCGTTGCGCCGGGTTCCACCTCCATGAGCCGCAGCATATCCGCCACCGCCCAGTCGTACAGCTTCAGCGAAATGGGATGGTAATAGGCGGTATCCCACTGATCGATGGTTTCTCTTGCTTCAAAAACTTCGGACACGTTGGTTTCCTCACGTGATGGTTGTCCCAGTCGACGTATTATGCGGGACGGAGATGCGAATGTCATTCTCGCGGGTTTGAAAAGGACGCAAGGGATCTAAACGACCGACGGGACGATGGGGGCAATCGCCAGGCAGATTTTCCAGGCTTCTGGCGTCCCCTGGAGCGCTTTCGTCCTTTTGGTTCTTTGTGCGCCTCTGATTTTGCGGAATTTGCTTTCTTGTCAAAAGTCAGGTACACTCCCTGCAACTTATGTCTGCTGGTCAGGTAGGCGGTTGTCTTTACCGGTCTTCTCTCCTACTCGATGCTCACCTCAGAATTTGGACACTGCCTTTGTGTCGTTTCCCCGTTTTGTCAGCGTTGAGCATACAGCATCAGCCAACGCTATGGCTCTGTAACGAGCCGGCAAAATGAAAGGGAATATCCATGTCTTTTGAACCACTAGGGATCCATCCGCGCTGCTTGAACGTGTTGCAGCGGCAGGACATCACGGAGCCCACCCCCGTCCAGGCGCAAGCCATTCCGGTCGCGATGGAAGGGCGTGACCTCGTCGCCATCGCCCAGACGGGCACGGGCAAGACGCTGGCCTTCGGGCTACCGGCCCTGACGCAGCTCGCGGGCAGCAAACCCGGCCGCACCCGCATGCTGGTGCTGGCACCGACGCGCGAACTGGCCCAGCAGGTGGAGAAGGTCATCGCGCCCTTGGGCAAGGCCGTCGGGCTCCATACGGTGTGCGTCTATGGCGGCGTCGGGTTTGAACACCAGACCCGGGCCTTGCGGCGCGGCACGAGCATCATCGTCGCCACCCCCGGGCGCCTCATCGACCACATGAACCGTGGCAATGTCCGTTTCGACGACTTGTCGATCCTCACGCTGGACGAAGCCGACCGAATGCTCGATATGGGTTTCATGCCGGACATCCGGCGCATCGTCGGCGCGTTGCCCAAGAAACGCCAGACGCTTATGTTCTCGGCGACGTTTCCGAAGGAGATCGAGCGGTTCGCCCGCGAGATGCAGCACGACCCCGCGCGCGTCGAAGTGGGCCGGGTCGCTTCGCCAGCGGAAGCCGTCCGCCAGGGCGTATACACCGTGCACCAGACGGCGAAGGTCGAACTGCTTTCGAAGATCCTTCGCGAGAAGGAAGTGGGATCGGCGTTGGTCTTTCTGCGCACCAAGCACCGGACCGACCGCGTCGCCAAGGCCCTGAAGAGTTCCGGGTTCAAGGTGCAGGCCATTCACGGCGGCCGCACGCAGGGGCAGCGCCAACAGGCCATCGACGGGTTCCGGCAAGGCCGGTACCAAGTTCTGGTCGCGACGGACGTGGCCGCGCGCGGGCTCGACGTGCAGGGTATCACCCATGTGTTTAATTTCGATATCCCGAATAGTTCCGACGACTACATCCACCGCATCGGCCGGACGGCCCGTGCCAGCGCGGACGGTGACGCCATCACCTTTGTCAGTCCGGAAGATCATCGCATGCTGGCCACCATCGAAAAGGCGTTGGGGAAAAATATCCCGCGCGAAGAGTGGGACGGCGCCGTGCCGGTGTACTCCGGCTTCCAGCCGGAAGGCGAAGGTCGCAACAAGGGCCGGCGCGGCAATCCACGCGGACGACGGTTGATGCGTCGGCGGTAGTTCGAGTAATTGCTCGACGTTTTCTTGACAAGAGTCGCGTACCCCAACTCTCCCCATCTTCGGGAAGAGTTGGGGTTCTTGTTTTCCAGGCCAATGCGCTCTCGTTGACGACTTCATCTGCAACAACTACAATCACTGAGTTGGAGTCCGTGGCGACGCCGCGGGCCGATCTTACGGGCGAAAGAATTCAGGTATCTACGAGTACGCAAGGACACACCATGATCATGACAGTGCTAGCGATGACTGCGCTCGGCGCGTTGCCGGGCGAGCCGATGTACCGGGCGGACAACGTCCAAAACGTGAAAGTCTATTACGAAAAAGGACGCTTTGGCGGTTGGCCCGCGAACTACGGCATCTGGATTTGGGACGACAACGAGATTTTGGTCGGGTACAGCCGCGGCTACTACAAGGACCTGGGGCCGACGATGCATCACATCGACCGGGAAAAGCCCGAGGAGTTCTGGCTGGCGCGCAGTCTGGATGGCGGCCTGACGTGGACCCATGAACACCCCGCGGAGCAAGGTTCATTGATCCCGCGCGGACCGGCCTTGCACGGCACAGAAACGCCGGAGCTCAAGCTGCCGCCGATTACGGATCTTAAAGAGCCCATGAACTTCACGGATCCAAACTTCGTGTTGACCTTTCGCATGGACAACTATCAGGGCGGCACGTCGCGCTTCGAGTATTCCTACGACCGCGGCAAGACGTGGAAAGGCCCCTATCGACTGCCCAACTTCGGCACGCCGGGAACCGCTGCGCGAACCGATTACATGGTGAACGGTCCGCACGACGCACTTGTCTTCATCACGACTGCGAAGGAAAACGGACACGAGGGCCGGCCCGCATGCGTGCGCACGACGGACGGCGGCCTGACCTGGGAATTGGTATCGTTTATCGGACCCGAGCCGGAAGGCTTCGCTATCATGCCGTCGACGGTGCGGCTCTCGGACAACGAACTGCTGACCACCCTGCGATGCCGCGAAGGGACGTTCCGCTGGATCTCCGCGTGGCACAGCATGGACAACGGCAAGACGTGGGAGTTCTTGAACAACCCCGTAGACTACACAGGCGAAGGCAACCCGCCCTGCTTGAACAAGCTGCCCGACGGACGGCTATGCCTGACCTACGGGTTCCGCGGCTATCCGTACAGCATCCGCGCGCGCATCAGCAACGACAACGGTCGCACCTGGGGGCCGCAGATCGTGCTCCGCGATGACGGCACGGATCGCGACGTGGGTTACGTGCGCAGCGTTGTGCGCCCGGACGGCAAAGTCGTGACAACCTATTATTTCGACGACGAGGAGACCGGCCCGGAACGTTACATCGGCGCGACGATCTGGGACCCGAACAAGATTTCCGAGATCACCAACGGCGAAGCCGACCGGCAGTTGGCGTTCTAGTCCGCGCGAAAACGTCGCCATGGTATACTTCGGTAGGCGTTTTCGGAGTGAGAATCGAAGAAAGAGCTTACGTACACGATCGTTCTGGAGCCTGCCGAAGAAGGTGGTTTCAATGTGTCCGTACCGGCATTACCGGGGTGCTTCACGCAGGGAGACACGTTCGAGGAAGCATTAGCGATGGCGCAAGATGCCATCGCGCTTTGGCTCGATGCGTTAACGGCTAGGTCGTAAAGGGCGATTACGGAGCAGCAAGAAATCCCGGTGTTCTTTGCTTCGCGGATAATGCCCAATCACTTCTTGATTAGGTCCACGACCTCGCTGATGATTCGCGCGACGGGGATGCCGGCGGCTTCCAGCTTTTCGATTTTGGCTGCGGCCGTGTCGTCTTCGCCGCCGACGATGGCGCCGGCGTGGCCCATGCGGCGTCCCGGGGGCGCGGTCAGGCCGGCCATGAACCCGACGACCTTCTTCTTCATGTGCTTCTTAAAATACTCCGCCGCGACAACCTCGTCTTGGCCGCCGATCTCGCCGACGATAACGATGGATTCAGTGTCGGGATCTTCTTCGAAGAGGGGCAGCAGATCGACGAACTTGCTTCCGATGATCGGATCGCCGCCGATGCCGATGCAGGTAGTCTCGCCCAGACCTGCGTCGGTGAGTTCCTTCACGATCTCGTAGGTGAGCGTGCCGCTGCGCGAAATCACGCCGACCTTGCCCGGCGCGTGAATTGGTCCCGGCATGATCCCGATTTTGCATTCGCCCGGCGTGATGAGGCCCGGACAGTTCGGCCCGATCATCCGGATGCCTTTTGCGGTGAGCGCTTCGTAGGCTTCGAGCACGTCAAGGGTCGGAACGCCTTCGGTGATGACGACCAGCAGTTTGAGTGGCGCCGCAGCGGCGTCGAGCATGGCCGCCTTCGCAAATTTCGCCGGCACGTACATGACCGAAACGTCCGCACCGGTCGCGTTGACGGCCTCATTCACGGAGTTGAAGACCGGCACGTCGAAGATGGTTTGGCCGCCCTTGCCGGGCGTGACGCCGGCGACGACCTTCGTGCCGTACTGAATCATCTGTTCGGTGTGAAACGAGCCATCCCGGCCGGTAATGCCCTGGACAATAACTTTAGTATCTGCATTGATCAGAATGCTCACGCGTTGCCTCCAATCTTGGCGGCCTTGGTGGCGCCTTCTTCGAGCGTGGTCGCGGAAATCAGTTCGGTGCCTTCGAGGAGTTTGCGTCCCTCCTCTTCGTTCGTGCCGATGAGCCGGACGATGATCGGCACGGGTACGTCGGACTGCTCGAGCGACTCCAGAATCCCGCGCGCAATGTCGTCGCACCGCGTGATGCCACCGAAGATGTTGATCAGGATTACTTTGACGTTGGGATCTTTCAGAATCATGCCGAACGCGGCAACCACCTTCTTTGGATTTGAGCTGCCGCCCACGTCGAGGAAGTTCGCGGGATCGCCGCCGAAATGTTTGATCGTGTCCATCGTCGCCATAGCGAGACCTGCGCCGTTCACCATGCACCCGATATTGCCATCGAGGCGGATGAAGCTGAGGCCTTCTTCCTTCGCAGCGAGTTCGTCGCGATCCTCCGAATCCATGTCGCGCAACGCAACCAGTTCGGGATGGCGGAACAGCGCGTTGTCGTCGAGCAACACTTTCGCGTCGAGGGCGATGACCGTGCCCTTGTCGTCCACAATGAGCGGATTGATTTCAACGAGCGAACAGTCTTTCTCCACGAAGAGCTTCGCCATCTTCGCCATGATCCCGGAGGCTTGCCCGGCCTGGTCGGCGTCACTAAAAAGTTTCGCGGCGAAGTCCTTGAACTGGTCCGCGGTCGCCTTGGTCAACTGGGCGGCGGGGACTTCGTGCCGCAGGATCTTCTCCGGCGATTGTTTGGCGGTCACTTCGATCTCGACGCCGCCTTCCGCGCAGCCGATGAAGACCGCCTTGCGCGCACCGCGATCGATCAGCACGCTCAAGTAGACTTCGGTTGCAATGTTCACGCCGGGAGTCACGAGCAACTGCCGCACGGGTAGATCTTTGATGGTCAATCCGAGAATCTTCTCCGCCGTCGGTTTGATGTCTTCGGCCTTGGTGACGACCTTGACGCCGCCGGCCTTGCCGCGTCCGCCCACGTGGACCTGCGCCTTCAAGACCACGGGAAGTCCGTAGGGCTCCGCGGCTTTTACGGCCTCATCCGCCGTGCGCACGGCCGTTCCTTCCGGCGCGGGAATGTCGAACTCGCGGAACAGGTCCTTCGCCTGATACTCATGAATCTTCATGTGCAACCCTCTCGTGGATGGGCCCCAACGCGCCGGACCAAATGCCCCACGCGCGACGCCGATTGGGGGAGAAGTCGTAACGGCAAACGTCCACCGTCACAAGAACCCGCAGAATAGCGGCTTACGGGGAAGGTTTTCAACCTGCCTTCTTGCATCGTTCTCGATGATTGCGTACAATTATATGTACAGCAAATTGTACTTGGAGGCCCGACATGTCCAGACTCAGAATCGATGAAGACATTCGCCCGCTATCTGAATTCCGGGCCGCTGTTGCCACATTTGTGAAACAGATACGGGAAACGCAGCGTCCCCTTGTCCTAACGCAACACGGGCGCGGCGTAGCGGTTCTCGTCGACGCGGGCGAGTACGAACGAATGCGGGAACGGCTGGAAATCCTGGAAGACATCTATCGTGCCGAGTCACAGCTCGCGGCCGGCGAGGGCGTTCCGCATGACCGTGCCCGGGCGAGTGTGCTGAAAGAAATCGGCCGTTGACGATCACATGGTCACCGCTCGCGCTGGACCGGGTGCGCGAGATTACGCTGTACATCGCACAAGACAACCCGGATGTGGCGGCGCTGTGGGTAGAGAGACTCTTCGACAGCGTTCAGCGGCTGGGCGCGTACCCTGAGAGTGGCCGGGTCGTACCCGGGTTGGGAGTCGCCAGAATACGAGAGGTGGTCTTCGGTGCCTATCGGGTCATTTACACCACGAAGGACGAAATCGAGATCCTTACCGTACGCCGCGGAAGTCAGTTGCTACGGGAGGACGAAACGCGTGACGAGCCCTCATAGCATGAACCTCTGTGTCCTCGAAGAACGACGAGAATGTACGGAAGTCTGCTAACCGATTAGGGAAGAACTGTCAACGGTGCGCCTTAAGGGATGCTCGCCGATAGCCAGAAACCGAATCCTGTGATCCCGCATCCCGCATAGCCTCATGCAGGCGCAACGCCTGTAGGCAGAATGCCTCAAGCCGGGCCTCGATGATTTGGGGAAATGCGTTGCCGTCGGTTTCGATGGCGAGGAAGGGGAGTTTCCGGTTGCCTTGCAGCAGGGGCGCGGCGATGCCGTTGCCGTTTCCATTGCCGGAATGGATGGCCCGTTTTTCCGCTGTATTCAGTTTCTGATTCAGTATCGATTCGGCCACGCGCGAGGGCATGCAGCCGAAGGGGCCGATGGAAATAATTCCGCAGGACGGGTGCAACACTTCGTGCAGCGCGGCGCCGACGGTGAGAATGCTCTCACCCGTGAGACGCGGCGAGACGTAGCGGCTCCCGGCGTCGACAATCGGGTCCACGTCGGCCTTTTCTTCGTAGAATAGCCCTGCGGGTTTCAATAAGGTCCGGATACGCCGCTCAAAGTATTGCTTGGTCCAGTAGCGCGGCCAGAAACTCAAGGACTTCTCGCTTTCGATTCCCCGCTTCGCGAGCCAATCCAGGTACTTGATCCATTCGCTGGTCTTCGAGGTACGGACAACGAACCCGCGGTCGGCCAACCGTTCCACGATTCGTTGCAGGGAAATGGGATCGTTGCGGACGTAGATCTCGCCGATGAGCGAAAGTTTGGGATACTCGTCATAGGGTCGCGCTAGCCGAATATTGCCCAACCGCCGACCCGTCGCCGTCAATTGGCGCGCGAGTGCGGACCAACTCTTGTCGGCTACCCGCAGGATGGCGGCGTGCTCTTCGTCAAGGATCCGCAATGCGCCTTCGCGATCCACGGCCGCGGCGAGTAGCGTTGCCCACATTTCGTCGAAAAGATCGCCGATGATGACCGCGCGCCATGCGGCCAAGGCGAAACGCTCGCCTAATCCACTGTATCCGTCTTCCGCCGCGAGCGAGAAAATTGCAACGTCCCGAACGTGGCGTTTCTCGATGAGGTTTTTCGAGAAGGTAGCGTACTGACCGAATCGGCAGGGGCCGTTCGCGGTCGCCATGAAGTATGCCGTGATTTCGCCTTCGGGACGACGGGAGAGGTAGTGAAGGAAAGACCCCGTAGTCGTCTGCAGGGGCAGACACTCTTTGCACGAGGAATTCCCACGCCCGAGCTTCAGCACTTCCTCGTTTGCCGGAGGCAGCGCCTCAGCCCGGACCCCGACCCGGCCGAACGACTTCGCCAATAACGGCGTTCCATAGCGCCCCATGGCGGGCACGAGGATTTTCACGCGCGAGTTGCGAAGGGACACCCATTCCTGCTGCGACGTGAGAATGCCGGGCAACCCGTTCCGTTGCGTGAATCGCGCGGGATAGTACCCGTTCGATTTCGCTGTTGGCACGCGCGATTTCTGAATCTGCTGATAAAATCGGACGATGTCGAGGAAGGCTTCGATACGCGTCTCAATCCCCGCGTCCGCGGTGTGGCTGTCAAGTTCGAGGGTCAACGACGGTTTGCGCCCCATGATATCGCGGAAGAATCCCACGAGGAACGAATCCGGCCCGCACGAGAAGTTCGTGATGTAGGTGCCGAAGAGTTGTGGGTGGTTCCGAACGATCTGCGCGGCGCGCAGAATGAGGCGTCCCATGGCCCAGTACATGTTTTGGCCGTCGTCAAGTTCTTCGCCGTCGGAGGGGATCATGTCCAGCGGAATGACGCGCACACCGCGGGACGCCAGTTTCGCGGGGATGCCTTTGTTCGCTGCGCTCGTGAAACTGTTGTAGGGACGGCCGAACAGGATCACCGCGAATTCGTCGGGATTGCCGCAGAGGGCATCCAACGCGTCTTTTCCCATGCGTTGGATGTCTTCGTGGAAGGTTCGCTGTTCCGCGGTGGCGGCCTCAAGCGCGGGTTTTATCTTGTTTGCAGACACGCCCAGTTCACGTGCGACCTCCCGGAATGCGTCCAGATTGGATTCAATCCCTCGCGAAAAGTCGAAGTACGGTGTGAGCACCCGGCGCGATTCGAGTTCCGGGAAGACAGCCCGCAGGTAATAGGGTTCCCCCTGCACGAACACGCAGGTGCACGAGTTTTCCTTCCCGTTGTTCGTTGGAATTCCGCGCAAGTGGGGCAGAAGAACGAAGTCGGGGCCCTTGACCAGAAGGTTTCCGAGGTAGCCGTGGGCCTGTTCGACCGGATAACAGAACGCCGCGCCTTGCCGATCCACGGCGTTTGGTTCGATCGCATCGGGCAAGACAACCCGGAAACCCAGTTCCGCGAAGAAGCGGTTGTATAACGGGAAGTACGTGTGTGTGAGAAACGATCGGTTCAGCCCGATGGTCGGTCGCGTGTCGTTCGGATTGTCGGGCGCGAGATCGCGAAATACGCGCCGCTCCCGCATAAGGACGAGATCGAGCCCCGCGGGATCGATCTTGCGTCCGTGAATGAGGTTGTCATACCGATTACAGATCCCGCCGAAGGGGTAGGTCTTCCCGTTAATGCGGATGCGAGCGATGATGCAACCGCGGTCGCATTTCTCCTTGCCGCCTTTGCACTGGAATGCCTTGCCGTACTCGAGTTCGCGTTCGGCGAGCACGCGTAAGTCGAAGCTGCCCGCTTCCAGCAGGCCCTGTTCCATCCGTTGCTCGACGGCGAGCGCAACGCCGTATGCACCCATGAGACCCGGGTCCGGTGGCACGACCACGTTTTTCCCGGTGAGCGCGGCCATGGCGACCGGTACGGCCTCGTTGTAACAGACACCACCCTGGACGAAAATCTTCTGACCAACGGGCCGGTTACCTTTGACGCGGTTCGTGTAGTTCATGCAAATCGAATAGACGAGCCCCGCGACGATGTCCGGCACGCTGACGCCTTCCTGGGCTGCGCGTTTGATGTCGGACCCGATGAAGGCCGCACACTGGTCGTTGAAGTTAGGCGGCGCCTCGGCTTCCATGGCCGTTTTGCCGATGGACGTGACGTCGATGCCGAGACTTTCCTTCGCGGCCTCTTCGAGAAACGATCCCGTGCCCGCGCTGCACGCCTCATTCATGGCGTAGTCACTGGGCACACCGTTCGTGATGTAGGTGTACTTGGCGTCCTGCCCGCCGATCTCGAAAATCGTGTCAACCTCCGGATCGAAATGAACTGCCGCAGTCGCGTGGGCGATGATCTCGTTGATGACGCCGTCGGTCATCGCGTGCAACCCGGCGATCTGCCGTCCGCTGCCGGTGACGCCTAATCCCTCGATGGCAAGGGGCGCGTCGATTTGGCCGGCGAGACTTTCGTAAACCTGCCGCGACGCGCCGACGGGGTCGCCGTTGGTGCGCAGGTATTCCGCGGCGAGAATTGCCTTGTCGCGTCGCCGCATGACGACGCCCTTCGTCGTGGTCGATCCCACATCCAGCCCGAGAATCGCCACATCGCCGGGTTCGGCCTTCGTCCACGGCTGCTTCTTGAATTCAACCATGTCGCGGAACCCGGCGAGCGGCCGGTGAAACGAAACGGTCCGGCATCCGTCGCGAAATACGCCGTCCAACGTGGTAAAGGGAACGGTTTGATGATCCAGCGCCCAGAGCCCCGCTCCCAACGCTTCAAACCACGGCGCCTCTTCAGGCACGTGCAGATCGTCGACCGCGCCGCGTAAGTGATGGACGAGCCACCGGTTTTGCGCGCAACCCCCGACGAGCATGACGGCGCTGCGCGGCAACTGCTTGAGCAGTTCCACCAGTTTGTCGGCCATCATCTTCGTGAGGCCCGCCACTACCTCCGGTTTCGGGACGCCCTTGTTAAGGGCATGGGTACAATCGCTCTTGCAAAAAACGGAACAACGTCCGGAAACGCGGTGCACGGCCTCCGGCAAGTCCATGGCGGCCACGTCGGCGAGCGTGATATCCATGCGCCGCAGTTGTTGTAGAAAGAATTCGCCCGTGCCCGACGCGCACTTGTTGCCGGTGTGGATGGCTTGCACGCGGCCGTCCGCATCAAGATGGTAGATCATAAACGTCTCGCCGCCCGCGCTCATGATCACGCGATAGGGATGGTCTTGCGGCAACACGTGGGCCGTCGCAATCTCGAGGGCTTCGGGTTCGGAGATGGTGGAGAGTGTGACGTGATCCCGGAACTTCCGGCCCGTCGCGGCGATAGCGAAATTCGGCAAACCCCCGACCTCGCCCAACAACTCGCGTAGTCGTTTGCGCGGCGTTCCCTCGTGGGCCACGGTTCGCGCCCAATCGAATTCGACGCGGCCCTTCGTTCGATGAAGCTGGACCAAGCCGATGGTCGATGCGCCCAGGCAAATCCCCAAGGCCTGTCCAGATGAATTGTTCCCCGCGTGCGATTCGTCTTGATCGTTCATAGCATCAGCGCGTCTAGGGAGACCGACGACATGCGCTCGCCAGTCCCTTTCACTGACGACCCCCCATTCGTTGCGCCATCCGACCGGCTCCGCTTCCCGAACTATTCTAGCAAAAACAAGCGCGGAGCGTACGGCCGTCCATTGTAGCAGCGGGACTTAGCCGCTCCACACCCGCAATGACCGGGATCGGCCGGCGGGCAACTGGCTTCAGTTTTCCGTCCAATGGCTGGTTTTCAGAGAGCATGGCGCGTGCCGGTGAAAACCTGGAGTGCAAGTTACGTATTTACAGGATCTTACAGAATAAGAACCTGATCGAATGAACGGCTCGATTCCGAGCCTATACATCGAACGCGCGCGGTGTGGACAAATAATGCTCAGCGGCCGTGCCAGTACGAGTTCCCCCAAGGCAATCCCACTAAATAAGCCCCAAATCCGCATTTCGTACCGCCCGAAAGGCGTCGGCTTGCGGACCGGTACCGTGGGTGTGAGAATTCCGGGTCACGAACACCATTCGGTGGCGGGGGAAGCGCGAGTCCTCTTTATACTCGCCACTGCCGCCGTAGTAGACGAGGTATAGATCACCATTTTCGAGTTCCGTAATCGACCCGGGCAGCTTGTATTCACCGGGAATCTAACCCCCTTGACGAGCGAGATCCTCTCGCCCAGAATACCAGCGGCCGCTGGCGTTAACGTGTCGCTGGCGTACAAGGACCTGCGCAGGCACAAGGAGCCGCAAGAAACCGGCGCAAACAGCGGCCCCTCCTCGACCGCCAAAATGCAAACAGCGAAACCCGCAACGATGCCGCGCAAACCATCACGTCCGACAACAACGGCACCCCCTTCCCCGAAGGCCCGAATGTCGGCCCGAATTCTCAGGGCGCCGACCTCAACCTCGTCAATCCCGAAGAATTCGATATTCGCCCGAGGAAAGGATCGCCGCTCATCGACGCCGGTCGCAAACTCCCCGGCATCACCGACAACTTCCAGGGTGCCGCCCCCGACCCCGGCGCCTACCCCTGGCGGGCCGGCATCACGTGGGATCCGAAGGTGCCTTAGGGAACTGTTGTTTCGCGCTTTCAGAGTCCATGAGCTCATTCCAACTCAGATGCTGAGAACGAAGCAAAACCGGCGCCCGCTCAAGGATTGATCGGAACTGCCATTCCCGCGCCTTGTAGACGCGGGGCGCTAATCAACCGATCCATGAACGCACCGAGGCGAAACCCCGCACTGGCGAGAAAGGCCACGCGTCGCTCGGACGAGTCCACGTCGGTATCCGTGTAAAGATTGATGACGGCCAGCACGCGATCCGGCGTGCCAACGGGAATCGTGTAGTGTCCATGCGCTCTCATGCCTAGCCATTTGTGCTCGTGCCGGCTGTCATCAAAACAGCTTCGGCAAACCAGCACGCGCCCCTCCACCGCGGCCCGTCCGCAAAGGCATTTGCCCAGAGGTACCGTCTTTTCGTCCTCCAGGAATCTCGGACTGAAATTCCCGTCTACGACGACCAGCCGCAACACATTTTGATCGAAGTTGACTTCGAACGCTAAGCCGCTTGCATAAGATTTGAATTCGTGCAGCGTGAGGAAGAGCCTGAGGGCACGCGTCAGGAGTTCGACGGACGATCGAGCCGTATTGCCGATCACATCAATCTGTTGAGGCAGCGAACATTCTTCCGTACGGGTTGTTTGTTCCTGTTCTGCTTTCTTTTTGGCGCTGGAATCGTGCCTTACCGAAATGAAACAGCCAATTCGGCCGTCGCTCTGCATAACAGGCGTAATCGTCTGCTCATCCACATAGAGTCGGCCGTCCTTCTTACGATTGACGATATCGCCCTGCCAGGTGTGCCCGGCGAGTAGATGGCGCCACATGGCCTGATAGAAAAATGCGTCGTGCTTGCCTGATTTCAGGATGCGGGGCGTCTTCCCCAAGGATTCCGCTGCGGAATACCCGGTCAAGACGCAGAACGCCGAATTCACGTAGCGGATGGTCCCCACCGCATCCGTTATCGATACGGGTTCCCGTGATGCATGGAATGATTGGGAGTACGTATGGATCAGCGCATCGACGGCGTTTTGCGAATGCCTCCGCGTGCCGTTTTGTAACCCTGCGGCCACGTTCGTATCCGGTCTCTTGTCGGGCACGGTCATCTTGAAGAACTTCATACCGATCATTCCTTACCCGCCTGGCCCGACCTGGAACGTTCTTTTGTCCCAGATTCGCCGCGAATCCCCGCAGGACGGTACTGCCGGGTCGGTCACGCGGCACGGTCTGTCCGGAACACCGTCCCATCGACGGGTTCCGGCTCGTTGCCAGCACTCGACACTACACTAAGCAAGCCCAATGCCAGCGCCAAGAGCTTCTCAATCGAGACATAAGTCACGTTTTATCAATATATTAGATAAAAGAAGAACAAAGTTGTTTCATTTGATCTGTCCAATTTGTTAAACTAATTCAAGATGTTGTCCAATATTTTGGAAATCACCTCTCAGACAAGGGGCCGGCACGGACGGTTATTCCGCTGAAAAATGTTGCGCGTAAACGCGCTCTTGAGGTAGGCAGACGTGAAGGATGTGGAAGGCGACTGCGGACCCTATCGTATTTCTCGCACGCTGGGAAGCGGGGGCATGGGGGTTGTATACGAGGCGTGGGACACCCGCCTGGATCGTCGAGTCGCGATCAAGATGGTGCACGGCCATCTGCTCGCCGTTCCTGGCGTACTGGCGGCGTTCAATCGGGAGGCGAGGCACGCCGCCCGCGTCGAGCACCCGAACGTCGTCCGCGTGTATCGCGTGGATGTCGTCGAAGGTCAGGTCGTCATTGAAATGCAGTATGTGGATGGGGTGCCGTTCAGCAGATTGCTGGATGCCGGCCCGATCTCGCCAACGCATGCGGCGAATCTTCTGCGCCAACTGCTGGAGGCGTTGGCCGCATGTCACGAACAGGGAATTATCCACTGCGACTTGAAACCCGGTAATTTGCTGGTGACCCGGCACGATCGGGTCATGCTGACGGACTTTGGCGTGGCCCGTGCCTTCTATGAAGCCGGCGCCGCGCAGACAACGCCGGAGGCGCCGGCTTCGTTGCGATGGGGTACGCCTCAATACAGTCCGCCTGAGGCATGGTCGAATAACGCAATCACTCCTCAGTGGGATCTGTACACCGCGGGCGCGCTTATGTATGAGGCGCTCACGGGCAATCCCCCGTTTCACGGACTATCCCGGGCCGATCTTGCAAACGCCGTGCGGACGAGAACGCCCCGGTCGATTTCGGCGATTCGTCCCGATGTTTCAGAAGCCTTTGCAGAACTGGTCATGCAACTGATGGCCCGCGATCCGGCGGTTCGTCCCGCCAGTGCAGGAGCGGCTTTGGTCCAACTAAACCGGTCGCCGGAATCACAGTCTTCCGGTCCGGACACGGAGCCGTTGGAGGAGATGCGCGGGGCAACCACGAGCCGGGAAGAGGGGTCACGCAAAACAAGACCGATGTATTTCGCTTTGGCCGCAGTGTTCGTGTTAGCCGGGCTCGGTGCGGTATCACATTTCCTCTACCATCATGCGAAGCCCGCTCCTATGGAGGCGGGCACGGTTACCCCCGCGTCGTCGCTCCGCGGAACCAGCGCGGACGAACTGCTGGTGGAGGGGAATTGCGCTCTCTTTGCTGCCGACGACGGGGTGCACGGCCGGGAACTTTGGCAGGTAGCTGCGGGGCAGAAACCAGAATTAGTCGCTGATATTGTGCCCGGCCCCCGCTCGTCCAATCCGCGACGATTTATGCTGCGACCGCAAGGCGGCTTCGTGTTCGCGGCCACGACCCCGGAAACCGGCGAGGAATTATGGTTCGCAAGTAGCCCCGGCGGAGGCCGGTATTCCGTGAGTCTTATCAAAGACATCATCCCTGGGCCAATGGGGAGCAACCCCGAGCCCGTTGCAGCGGCAGGCGCACTCGTTCTTTTCTACGCCACAACATTGCGGGAGGGGCGAGAGCTGTGGTGCACCAATGTCCACGAGGGGCAAACCGCTATTGTGGCGGATGTTCTTCCGGGAGTTGGAAGCTCCGTCCCAATGAACCCGCGGGCGTACGCAGATAAAACCGGCGCTTACATCGTCGCGCTGAGCGATGCCGTGCGCGGATGCGTGCTGTATCGCTATGACTATGCCACCAACGCGCTCCGCGAAATCGGAGACGTCGCCGACGATACCGCCGGTCTCGCCCGGGCGGGCCATCGAATCCTTTTCCCGAATACGGACGAAGACCATGGCTGGGAATTGTGGGCATACGACGAAGACACGGAGAATCTGGGGCTGTTAGCCGATTTGTCTCCGGGTAAAGCGTCGTCGAATCCGTCGGAACTGAAGACTTGGGGCGAGCGGGTCATGTTCCAGGCACGGACCCCTGAGTCGGGTGCGGAACTCTGGATTTCCGATGGCACGACCGCCGGCACGCATATGGTTGCCGACATCAATCCGGGTTCGGGTGACAGCGATCCCTACGATTTCACCGTAGTTGACAAATATGTCTTCTTTCGCGCAAAGGACGACGCGTGCGGCCGGGAACTCTGGGTCACGGACGGGACAGGGAACGGCACATCGCGCGTGGCCGACATCATGCCCGGGGCGGCGTCCGGCGAGCCGTACAACTTGACTCCAACGGGTTCGTCGCTCGTTCTCACGGCCAATGATGGTGTACATGGCGAAGAGTTGTGGGGTGCCTTTGAGCGGGAAGGTGCATGGTCCGGCGCATTGCTGTTTGACCTTGAACCGGGTCGACAGAGTTCGGAACCGCATCGATTGCACTGGTGCGACAACGGATGCGGCTTTCTTCTCGCCACCATGCCGGAAGCGGGGGAAGTCGTGTACTTGTTGCGTAAGCCGGTGGTGAACCCCGTGAGCGCGGAAGGATGGACTATCGAGCAGATTGCAGCAACGGCGCGAATTGGAAAGGAGGCACGGAAGTGACGGAGTCACAGGATGATTCGAAACCCGAGTATTGCCTTCGGGCTGTGACAGGACCGTTGGCGGGCAAGAGTTGGCATCTGACCGAGCCCGTTTCGCTCATAGGCCGCAATCTTGGCTGTCATGTGCGGATCGATGATACGCACGTGTCACGAGTGCAGTGTGAATTGATCGCAGCACCGTACGGTATTCACATGCGGAACATCGGCCAACGCAATCCGACGCGGATAAACAACGTGTCGCGGGAGGAGGCGCATCTGCAGCCGGGAGACGTTTTGTCCTTCGCGGGGCTATCGTTCATTGTTGAACAGGCAGATGGGCCAGAGCCTCGTGGGTTGCACATGCCCGAAAACAACCGCACCACGCAGAGCTTTGCCGACGTCATACATCTCCGCGCGGAGTTTGACGAGCAAGCGTACGCGCGCGATACCCAGCTGACAGGTGATTTGCACCGACTCCTGGGGTTGCTCCGATCGCTCGGTCGTGCCACGTCACTCGAATCGCTCTGTCAAACACTAACCGAACACTTAAAGGAACGGTTGCAGGCGGACGAGGTGTGGTTGGCCTGGCGCCTGCACCCGCAAGAGGAATTGGTCCTTTTCCCACCGGCGGCTCCGGAAAAGAACCGCAAAGCGCCCTTTCAATTGATGCGCGACGCCTGCATTACTGCGGCGGGTATCATGATCACCGCGGCATCGACGTACGATAGAAGCGACCGTCGCACGATGGCCGCACCATTGCTGCATGGCGGGCAGTGTTTTGGCGCTGTAGCCGTGGGTCGCACCCTCGCTTTGCCCGGTTACACGGAAAGCGATTTACAGCATTTGACCGCCGTCGCCGAATGCTCCGCGCCGTTGATTCGCGGAGCCGAGCGCATGGAGCAGTTGCAACGTGATAGCGGAAGCAATCCGGAAGGGACCGTGCCGCCGGCGACTTTGTTGAGTGCGAGCCATAGTATGCAGCGCGTACACACGGAGATTCGGCGTGCCGCCATCACCTTCGGTCACGTCATTCTGCAAGGGGAAACCGGCGCGGGCAAGGAACTTGCGGCACGCATGAATCATAACCTCAGCGCGCGCGCAAACGGACCCTACATTGTGGTCAATTGCGCGGCCATAGCGCCGGAGTTGTTTGAAAGCGAACTCTTCGGCCACGAACGCGGCGCGTTCACGGGCGCCCTTCGCCGCCGCCGCGGATTCTTCGAACTGGCCCACGGCGGTACGTTGTTTCTGGACGAAATCGGTGAACTCAGCCTCACCAACCAGGCCACGCTGCTGCGCGCCGTCGAAACCGGGCGGTTCCGCCCCGTGGGAGGTGAGTCGGAGATACAAGTCGATGTGCGCATCATTTGTGCCACCAACCGAATGTTGCCGGACGTGAAACAGACGTATTTTCGCACGGACCTGTATCATCGGCTGGCCGGTTACATCGTCACGATACCTCCGCTGCGAGAGCATCGCGAAGACATCCCCGATCTTGCCCGTCATTTCCTGCGAGCCAGTGCGCCTAAGGCGCCCGCCCATCCCAAGGAGTTCACCAAGGAGGCCATGGACAAACTCGTCGCCTATGATTGGCCCGGGAACGTCCGGGAACTTCGCAACGTCGTCGAGCGTGCGTGTTTCTCGACGCAAGCCGCCTTTGTATCCAGTGACGATATCCATGTTGATCGGCCGGAAGCGTCCACTGCAATTCCGACCGGCACCGTATCGGTGGAAGAATTCGAACGCCAGCAGCTTATTGACGCGTTGCGGCAAAATGACAACAGCGCCTCAAAAGCGGCCAAGGCACTCGGGATTCCGCGAAGCACCATGTACTATAAGCTCTCCTACCACGGCATCAAGCCACGAACTATGACACACTAATTCTCATCCGCGTTCCTGGCACTCGCTATGCCATGGCGTCCACCTGGATTGGGCTGGACTACCGGAGTTTTGCCACGGAATACCGAACCCGCATAAACCTTCGCTGATCGTTTCCCGTTCAACCTTTCGCATTGCCCGCCTCGCGTTAGTTTGATCCCCCATCCGCCTGAAGCTCGGCGAGCACGTTGTCCAGCACGACGAATCCGGCGCCCCGACGTTGCTTCATTCCCGCCATGGCCGCGGCGAAATTCACATTCAAACACACTTCACTTGGGCCGTGGAATGGTGGGTCACCCGCTCAGGCCCTCTCCAGAAACAGGAGACATTTCTAACGAGTCTTGACGATTCACGGTCCTGCTCTTTGCATCCCGCCGGCAATCGCGTATCATAGCGGTTTACGAATAGGTGCATTGATCTCGAGAACTTAGGAGGCATTCATGTCGTACTCGATCACGAGGCGTGATTTCGTTAAGTCCGCCACGCTTACCATCTCAGTTGCCGCGGCCGGTCCTGCGATTGCGAAGCCGGGTTCGGCAAACGACAAACTCGATATCGCCATCGTCGGTGTGGGCGGCCAGGGCCATTACAGTTACGAAAACCTGAGCAAGGAGAACATCGTCGCCATCGCCGACGTGGATTCCGAGCGCGCAGGCAAACCCTTCGCGGAGATGGACCCGTCGCACCGTTTCAAAGACTTTCGTGTCATGCTGGACAAGGTGCAGAACTCCATCGACGCCGTCGTCGTGGCGACGCCGGACCACTCGCACTTCCATGCCGCTCACATGGCGATGGACCTCGGCAAGCACCTCTACCTCGAGAAGCCCATGGCCCACAACGTGTGGGAAGCGCGCACGCTGACCGAATTGGCCGCCCGCAACGGACTCGCCACCCAACTCGGCATGCAGCGGCACGTCAAAGACAACATGCACCGCGTCACGGAATTGATTCAGGCCGGTGCGATCGGTGACGTGACCGAAGTGCACAGTTGGGTCGGCAGCGACCGCGGCATGGTTCCGCGACAGACCGAACCACAAACCGTTCCCGATACGCTGGACTATGACCTCTGGCTCGGGCCGGTGGAGTACAAGCCTTACGACTCTAACATCACGCCCTACGGCTGGCGCTTCTGGTGGGACTTCGGCACCGGCGAATCGGGGAACTGGGGTTGTCACATCCTGGACATCCCCTTCACCGCGCTGGGCCTCGACTTCCCCACGCACGCCGGCGCGACCGGACCCGACCCCGATCCGGAGATGACGACCAAATCCATGCACAGTTGGTTCGATTTCCCGGCGAAGGGCGACCGCAAGGCGCTCAAACTGCACTGGTACCAAGCGAAAGGCGGCCCGCCCATTTTCGAGGAATTGGGACTGCCTGCCAAAGGCAACAACCTCTTCATCGGCACCAAGGGCGTGCTGAACTGCGGATTCGACGACCGCCGCCTGTACCAGAAAGACGCGAACGGCGAATGGAAGCTGGTCCTGACGGACAAAGATTCCATGGACTTCGACATACCGCCGCAAACCGTCCCCGATTCGCCCGGCTTCCATCAGGAATGGGTCAACGCGTGCAAAGGCGATCCCACGCCGCCGGCCTGCAACTTCAGTTGGACCGGCCCGCTCTCCGAAACGGTGCTCTTGGCCAACGCGGCCTACCGCGCGCAATCCGAGTTCGATTGGGATCATACGACCATGACCTGCACCGGCGCCCCGAAAGCCCAAGCCTACATCCGGCGAACGTTTAAGAAAGGTTGGGAGATCGCTTAGCGCGGCATCGCAGCGAACAAATCCGAATATCCGGACCGTCGATTGAGGAACCTGGACACTCAGACGTACTGTTTCGACCGGCAATTAGAGCTATGGTACAATTCACCTATGAGCAAGCGAATGACAGCCGATGACATTCTCCCGCTCATTGCAGGGCTTTCAACACAGGAACGGGTCCGGCTAATTCGACTAATCTCCGGGACTCCGTGCTGCCGTGACGATGGCGCTGTCTATTCTGAAACCCCGCCCAGAGACTCCGAATTCTCAAGCGAAGACGATCCTCTTGCGTGGGAAGGGGATGGATGGGAGGAATTCGATTGATCCGAGGGGAAATCCGGTGGTACACCTTTCGAATCCCTGACAAACGGCGTCCCGTTCTCATCCTCACCCGTGACGAGATCATTGATCGGCTTAACGAAATCATCGTTGTACCGGCAACTCGAACCATACGAGGGCTGGAAAGTGAAGTACTCCTGACGGTCGAGGATCAGATGCCAACGAACTGTGCCCTGAACTTCGATCATGTGTCTCTCGCACAACGTGCTCGCATTGGCCCACTGCTTTGCACGCTTCGCGAAGAGCGATGGCCCGAAATACGGCGGCACTGCTGGTTGCTTGTGGATTCGGCGAGGGAGTGTTTGAATAACAGGTTCTCCGTCCCGTGCCGAACAATCTCGCAGACATGCCTCAAGTCCCCGCTGAACCTGGCGCATCCCCACTCACCTGCACGAAATCCAATCCCCGTTCGTGCGTGCCGGGCCGAACGTTTTCGTCCGGGAACTGACTAAGGCGGCCGTTCGAGCGAAGTACCAGAGGCAGGAACTGGGAAGACCGCGTGAAATCGCCGCCCGCGCCGGTCTTTCCGCCGGACCGCATCACGCGTGTTTTCTTCGTGAAGCTGTAGGGCAAGAATCCCTGATTCGAACGTCAAGTGGATTTCCCGGCCCTCCGATTCCCAGGTACCGTCAACCGTATGTTCCTGTCGCGGTTCCACCTCTTGCACGGCGGGGTTGTCGGGATCGACGTAGTCGAACAACCCCGTGTCGATATCCATCCATACCCGCATGGTGAACGTCCCATCCGGGCGTATGTCCAGTTCAACCCCCTGCTCACCGGACGCGTTCTTCTCCCGCACCGACTCCTGGGCGCGGGCGTTCATTTGTTTCGCATTGGAAAGGCTATCGGGCACGAACCCGGCGGATACCGGTAGCCCGGACCGCCATTTACCGACGAAGGCCGGATTGTGCTCGGTCTCGCGGTCACATCCCGCGATTAAAGCAACTGCCACGATCAAGTAATACCCGTGTGTACTCACCGTTCGTTTCATGGAGGACGTCCAATCGCCAAGATTGTGGCGCAGCGTTGGATTAAGAATGCGCCGGACGCGATTTGCCTGTGGAAGTAGATGTGAGTTTCGATTGTCCATACGAATGGGCCCGCGATCAATTACGTGCCGACTCGACACGTTTTGACGCGGAGCGGAGTACGCGATCGGGGTAGCGTGCGCGCTCTTCAAACACCGGTGCCCCGGTGGATTTGTGCTGTCAGTTGCTGGACAACGCGGAGGAGTTTGTTCAAGATATCGCTGTCCGAATAGACGAGGTGTACACGTTGGAGGATCGTCGGTGACCGAGCAGGAACTCTTCCCCTACGTCGTTGCCTTCGGGTTCCTGGTTGCTGCCGTCGTTTTCATCCGCCTCTTCTTTCAGAACGCCCCCTACGGGCGCTACATCCGCGGGGGCTGGGGTCCGACCGTTCCCGCGCGGCTGGGCTGGATTGTGATGGAAACGCCCGCGGTGCTGACCATCGCGTGGTTCCTGTTAAGCGGGCGCAACGGCGATGCGCCGATGACGATCGTCTTCCTCATCATCTGGCAGATTCATTACCTCCACCGCGCCTACATCTTTCCATTCCGGATACGCGTTACGGGCAAACGCATGCCCATGGTCATTGCAGTCTTCGCGATCGTGTTCAACCTGTACAACGGCTACGTGAACGGCCGGTACCTGGGTGCGTTCGCCGATCCGTACCCTTTGTCGTGGCTGTACGATCCGCGCTTCATCGTGGGGGCGGTCGCTTTCTTCATCGGCTTCGCGATCAACCTGCACGCCGACACCGTGTTGATCCACCTGCGCAAACCGGGCGAGACGGATTACAAGATCCCGCATGGCGGAATGTATCGGTACCTCTCCTGCCCGAACTACTTCGGCGAGTTGCTGGAATGGACCGGCTGGGCCATCCTGACCTGGTCCATCCCCGGCCTCCTCTTTGCCACATGGACCGCAGCCAACCTCCTACCCCGCGCATTCAACACCCATCGCTGGTACCACGAGAAGTTCCCCGACTACCCTCCCGAACGCAAGGCGGTCATCCCGTTCCTGCTCTGAGCGTTTGGTGTGCTCGCCTGGACTAACATTGCGCAGTTTCCAGGGTACCTTCTATTCCGATCCGCACGTTCCGCTCTCCAAGTTCGGCACCGGAGACATCGGCAGTTCCCTGTGATACACTGCGCCCCGCAAGGTGTGGCGGATCTACTTCAGAGGTGCACGATGAAACCACATATCCCCAAGATCCTCGCGGCATGTTCGCTGATACTGAACTCATGCGCGCTGATCTTTTTCGTAAGGTGGCTCTTTAAGCTAAAAGTTTCTGGCATTGCCGGCCATGTTGGTTTTCAAGTGACGCATCGAGGACCGGTGGAGTGGTTGATAGCGGCTCTCGTGCTCTCCATCCTTGGCGTACTAACGACGGTTGTCAGCCTGATCGGCCTGACGCGTAAGCGCGGTGCTGCGCACCCGACCCATTCATCATGGCTGCGCGTGTTGACCGGCCTCGCGCTCCTGGGCGTTACCGCGCCGGCAATTGGTATCATTCCAGGCAGTGCATTGCTGCTGCCAAGTGCACAACGGGAAGCCCGCCGAGAGGCCGCAATCCACGATCTACCCGAAATAGACCGGCTTCTGAAGGCCCTGAAAGATGAAAATTACGACGTCCGCCGCGACGCAGCGCAAAAGCTCAGAAGCGAATCGTGGCTGCCCGAAAGCGCAATTCCCACGCTCACGAAGGCAGCGGCGCGCCATGATGGAGAGCCCAGTACTTTGTCCGTCCAAGCGCTGGCCCATTTCCACAATATCCCGGACGATGTGGCCCCTCGCCTGGTGGGCTTACTGGACACGCCGGAGATAGGCCCCGTCGCGGGAGAGGTTTTGGGCGGGTTTGGCGAGACGGGTGTTGATGCATTGTTGAAGGCATCAAAATCGCGAGATGCGCAGGTGCGCCAGTCTGCCGCGCACGGCCTGGGAAAATGTTCCAACTTTAAGGAAGAAATAATCCCGCAGCTCACGGGACTGCTCAGCGATGAGAACGGCTCCGTGAGGGCGGCTGCTGCGATGTCTCTGGGCAGTTGGGGCGTCAAATCGAAATCCGCGCTTCCGATACTGCAATCCATGGCAAACGATCCCGACCCCGATGCCCGCAGCGATGCGGGATGGGCCGCCCGTGAAATTGCAAGTCGAACCAGATCGCCCAGTCAGCCGTTACCGTTACGCGACGGTGGGCCTTTGGGCCAAACAAAAAGCGCCCCGGCCCAGTAATCACCGGACCGGGGCATATATGCATAAACCCCGGCTAAAAAGTACTGCCGCCGAGGGAAGGCATATGGCTCCCCGAGTCACGCCGCACGCGTGATCTGCGACAGACTCGAACTTGCGACCTAGTGGTTAATCCCGCGTGCCGCGGGACTCTACCAACTGAACTCGGGATTACTCGGGGTCTCCCCGTGTCACGTCATCGAAATAGCGCCCGATGCCCCGTTTCTTGATCTTCTTTTCCAACGCCATGGCCTCGGCCCGGGTCGGCAATTCGCATTTCCAGACGAGTTCCCATGGGCCTTCGAAACGCTTTGTAGTCTTGGAGCCATGATAGTCAGGATCGTTGTGTTGGGCGATGCGGCGTTCGACATTGTCAGACGAGCCACAGTAGTAACGCCCCGTGGTTGCGCTTCGCAGAATATACGTCCAGCAAGGCATCGGTAGCCCCCTACCGCCAAACAAAAAGCGCCCCGGTCCAGGTTGCACCGGACCGGGGCATATATGCATAAACCCCGGCTAAAAGATACTGCCGCCGAGGGAAGGCATATGGCTCCCCGAGCAAGACTCGAACTTGCGACCTAGTGGTTAACAGCCACCCGCTCTACCAACTGAGCTATCGGGGATTAAACTTGCTTCCGAAATTACTCGGACGGTTAATCCCGCCATGGGCGGGACTCTACCAACTGAGCTATCGGGGATTAAACTTGCTTCCGAAATTACTCGGACGGTTAATCCCGCCATGGGCGGGACTCTACCAACTGAGCTATCGGGGATTAAACTTGCTTCCGAAATTACTCGGACGGTTAATCCCGCCGTGGGCGGGACTCTACCAACTGAGCTATCGGGGATTAAACTTGCTTCCGAAATTACTCGGACGGTTAATCCCGCCGTGGGCGGGACTCTACCAACTGAGCTATCGGGGATTAAACTTGCTTCCGAAATTACTCGGACGGTTAATCCCGCCGTGGGCGGGACTCTACCAACTGAGCTATCGGGGATTAAACTTGCTTCCGAAATTACTCGGACGGTTAATCCCGCCGTGGGCGGGACTCTACCAACTGAGCTATCGGGGATTAAACTTGCTTCCGAAATTACTCGGACGGTTAATCCCGCCGTGGGCGGGACTCTACCAACTGAGCTATCGGGGATTAAACTTGCTTCCGAAATTACTCGGACGGTTAATCCCGCCGTGGGCGGGACTCTACCAACTGAGCTATCGGGGATTAAACTTGCTTCCGAAATTACTCGGCCGGTTAATCCCGCCATGGGCGGGACTCTACCAACTGAGCTATCGGGGATTAAACTCGGTCCCGACCCCACGCCACGCTCTTCAAGCCCGCCAAGCGCCGGACTTTACCAATTGAGCTATCGGGGTCAGTTTGACTCAAAGTCTACCGCATGGCCGGGACTTAATGCAAGTTTTTGCCATGTTTGAGCACCGGGACGGTCGCGTAGCCGGTGATTCGCTCCGTTCACGCGCGGCTCCGCGCCGTCCGTTGAGACCCGGAATCTGCCCTGCGCTCGCGCGGATACGACCGCCCAACCTGACGCAACACCCGGCGCGAAGGGGGTGGTTGTACAGGACTGATTCTCTCGCCTCGCATTTGATAACCTGACGACCATGAGTTTGGGGTGGCATTGCGTCTGGTGTCCGGTCGTTGACACGCCACGAGAACCGTTTACAAAGGAATCCCTCATGCACCGAAGTCGTCTGTTCGTAGCGTTTTGGGTAGGAATTCTCGTCTGGAGCGATCTTTGCCTCGCCCAAGCGGCGCAAAAGGGGATCGAACTGCAGGAAACGTCGCGCGACAAGCTGCGCGTGGAGTACGTGGGCTATCGCGCCGCGCGGTATGAAACCGAGGCGCTGATCGAGCCGGACAACGAACGGCCGAACCAAGGCGGCCTGGTGTACGTCTATCTCACTAACGTCACCGACGAACCGGTTCACTTGGCCTTTTACCAGATTAACGGCAAAGACGAATCGACGTGGCGGCTGGACGGTTTCCTGGCTTGGGACCGCGTCTACAGCAGCACCTTGCAACCCGGCCAGACCACGGTTCAGGAATTGAACGGGATCACCCGCGATTTCGGGAACGGACAACCCTTCGCGTTCACCTACATCGATCGCACGTGGAAACCAGCCATGCGGACCTATCGCACCACGCTGGAGGAGGACCCGGTCCAGATTTCATCGGTGCGCATCCGACCGGACATGGCCACGCTGGACGTACACGTCCGTCACTCGGTAAAAGCAAAGCGGCATTAGGTTCGTTGGAAATTCTCGGTCATGAAACGGCAACGTGGAATGGGTCGGCGATACAATGCGCGGCCAATCCCACGCCATCGCCCGGTTGACGCTGGCTACACCGTTGAAACCGTCCGAACTCGCCATCCTGAAACTGGACGTGAACGACGCGGACGGCGAACGGTTCGTCTATACCCACCGCCGAGCCTTCGTGGACCGGTTTCCCATCGGCACCTGGTCGGCGAACGAAAAGACCTGGGAAGAGTTGAAGCGGATTCACGTCGACACCGTCGTGGAAGGCGGCTCGCCGGAAAATCCGTTCTTCTCTAAGGCCGTTCCGACGTATGGGTTCCACGCCATGGTGCCGACGGACAAAGGCCGCGCCATCGACACCATTCGCAGTCTCGGCGGGTCCCCCGCGGTATCGTGCTGGATGCTGTCGGACGAACCGGACTGGTCCACCGCCGCGAACATCATGCTCTTCGCCGACGGTCTCGCGCGCCGCTATGACTCCACCATCCCCACCTTCATCACGCTCTGCCGCAACGTGAAATTCTTCGAGTACGCCGCCATCGCGGATATCCCGTGCCAGGACCACTACTGCGTCACCGCGCCGACAAGCAGCAAATGGCCCCACGTGTACGGCACGCATCTCGAAGAAACGGCCTACTATACCCGCGACCTGAAAGCCGCCTGCGAACCCAAGCCAATCTGGGTGTGGTCCCAGGCGATCGCGAACTGGGAGGAGCGCCCCCTGCGCCCCCTTCCTACGCCGGAGGAACTCGCCGCGCAACTCGTCTACAACCTCGGTCGCGGGGCCAAGGGCATCCTCTGGTTCAATTATGACCACGACGTGGCCGAGAAATATCCCGAAGTGCGCGACGCCATGCGCGACTGGGGACGCGTGATGCGCATGATCCGGGAAGATTTGCTCGCCTCCGATCCGGTGCAGTTGCACTCGGAGGCGCCGAAGAAAGTCGACGTGGCCACGCTGGCCACACGGGATAAGGTCTTCGTGTTCGTGTCGAACCAGGACTACGAAATCGACAAACAGGCCTACCCGTTCCACACGCAGCGGAACGTGACCGTTCACCTCGATCTGCCCGATTGGGTTGCGCCGAAGGCAGCGCTGGAAGTGTCGCCCGACGGCGTTGCCGAATTGCCCTGCGAAATGAGCCGCAGTGGCGCGAGGTTGACGCTGAATGAGCTGCACGTTGCCCGGGTCTTCGTACTCGCGAACGACGCTGAATCCAGGTCATCATACGAAACCGAATACCAGCAAGCATTGTCCGACGAGCAAAAGACGTACTGATTCCGCGAATCTGGAAATCGTCACGTCGCCGGGCGTAGGATCGCACTCCACCCTCTGCAAGGCGGGGTGGTAAGACGATCGTTACCCGTGTGTGCTTCCGTGGCGATCCGTTCCTGATGGCGTGCCTTGCGGAGTTGTTTTGACATGTACGATGCAATCGTTGTGGGTGCCCGGTGCGCGGGATCTCCGCTCGCCATGCTGCTGGCGCAAAAAGGATATTCGGTGCTACTGGTCGATCGGGCCACATTCCCGAGCGACACCGTGTCCACCCATTTCATTTGGCAAGCCGGCGTTTCCTATTTGAAACGGTGGGGGCTGCTGGATGCCGTGGCGGCCAGCAATTGTCCGCCCATCCGTAAAGTGCGACTCGACGCCGGCGACGTGATCCTCGAGGGGAGTCCCCCACCCACGGAAGACGGCGTCGCGGACGCGTACGGTCCGCGCCGCAAGGTATTGGACCCAATCCTGCTCGACGCCGCCATCGCTGCGGGCGTCGAGTTTCGCGAGGGATTCTGGGTACGCGAACTCGTGGAAGAACGCGGTCGTGTCGTGGGATTGCGCGGCGCCACCAAGAATGGGCCTGCGACCACGGAGCGGGCACGCATCGTCATCGGCGCCGACGGCATGCGTTCATCCATCGCGCGCATGGCCGGCGCGGATGAATACAACCTGTCGCAGCCGCTTTGTCCCAGTTACTACACCTATTGGAGCGGCGTGCCTTGCGACGCCTTTGAAATGGTGGCGCGAACCGGCTGGGGGATGGGTGCGCTGCCCACGAATGACGGCCTCACCTGCGTCGTCGTCGGCTTCAACGAATCGCTGTTCCCCAATTACCGATCCGACGTCGAAGGAACCTACCACCGCTCCCTCGCGTTGTGCCCCCGTTTCCATGAACTCCTGCAGGATCGCAAACCCGAAGAACGCATTATGGGAATTGTCGAATCCGAAAGCTTCTTCCGAAAACCCCACGGGCCCGGCTGGGCCTTAGTCGGCGATGCCGGGTATTACCGTCATCCCCTCACCGCACAAGGCATTACCGACGCCTTTCGCGATGCGACGCTACTGGCGGACGCCCTTCACGAAGCGTTCTCGGAAGACCGGAATGAGGAAGCCGCGCTCCAGGACTATGAGCGCAAGCGCAATGAAGCCGTCTTGCCCATGTTTGAAAGCACCTGCCAACGGGCCGCCTTGAACCCGTTGCCCCCGGAAATGATGCAGTTCTTCCACGCCCTGGCGAAGAATCAGGAAGAGACCGACCGGTTCTTTGGTACCGATGCGGGCACGGTGCCCATGCAGGAGTTCTTCTCGCCGCAGAACATGGAACGCATCATGGCCGGTGCGGCGACGGTCTGAAGACGGCTATCGTGTCTTCGCGGGCGCGTCGATCAAATCCCGAATGTCCCCATAGTTCTTGAGGTCGATCAAGTCCGGATTATACGGAGCGTCCGGCGCGGACGCCATGATGTCACGGTCCATGTAGTACTCGTTGTTCGGCTTGAAGCCCGGCACGGTGATCACGTTGACGAACACGTCGATCCCGCGATGCCCGGTGCCGGGCCGAATGTGAACAAAGTCCCCGGGTTCGAGCCGGTGCTCCTCGTGGCAGGTTAAGTCGTGCAGGTCCGGGTACGTTATCAACGACGCCTCCCGGCCATGCGTGTCGAGGCCGTACGCGGCCGGGTCCAGCACCAGGTAAAACTCGTTCTGCGCGCTGTCGCCAATGACGCCCTGCGGCGGATGAAAGTGGGATGGCGACGTTTCCTTCGCGATGTTGACGACGTGGCTGTTCACGAAATTCACGCCGTCGCCTCGCTCTCCCGGTTCGCTGAGGTACCAGGTCAAGGGCAAGCGGCGAAACGGTTCGAAGTCGAAGTTGCATCCCCCGGAACTGTCTTTGAGATAGCGCAGCCGCATCGTCGCAGAAACATGACTCGTCATACGAGCGACGTTTTCCAGCGTCAAACACGCAAACGATCCACGCACGGGCAATCCCACGCCGGCACACACCACAAGCTGATCACCTTCCATAATCCGTTCCCACGAATCCACGGATTTCCGCGAGTACCCGGCGTCCGCACATAGACCGAACAAGTTTCGTAAGGCGGAATCGATAGCCGGGTCTTCCGACCATGGCGCGGGGATGTGCTCGAGTTTCCACAAATCGTTTGCAAAATCGCCGACGTACGATTCCCCCTGCCATCGACTCAGGATGGCATCCACAGGAGCGCCGGCCGCTTCGACCACGGAATCGCGCCGTTCCCGGAGGGTCGTCAGAAGTTCTAGCAACCCGGCGGGCATGGGCTGGGGTTCGTACGCGGAAGGCAGCGCACCCCCGTCACCTTCTTTGGTCCGGAATCCGGCGGGGAGAAAGACTTCGCCCGCTCCTTCATAAAGCCAGAAGATCCTCATCCCACCGCGTGCGCTTTGGAGAATGGTCTCGCCATCGCGGAGGACGAAGCGGTCGAATTCGAGCGACGGATGATCCCGTTTGAAATGTCGGGCGAACGACCGTATCGCGTCGTCGTCCCCCATGCGCATCACGCGCACTTCGGGCATGGCATCAGCTCCCGTGTTGGCGCGCTATTCCCCGGTATACCCGAGGGCGCGCAACTCTTCGACGATATCCTCGGTAAGCGGTTTCGCGGCTGAACGCTTGGCCGCAGGCGACACGTACCAGATCCGCAGGACGTTTTTGCCCGTCAAATCCGTCTGCGGCCGGGCATATTCCGCCGCCGACGGGTCGAGCGGGATCGTGAATTGGGTGCCGGTCTGGACCGGCGCGTCGCCGACCGCCAGACTGAATTCGGATTCCCCGTTCACGGTGACCACCAGCTTAGTCATCGGGTCAGTCGTACGCAGTATCAGTTCGTCGTCACCATCGCGGCCCATCCGCACGATCACGGAACGACCCTTGAGAATCATGTTTTGGCGATCCCATCCCCGCGTGAGAATGGCCGTATCCAACGCGCTGTCCGCGGCGACTTCGAGATCGCCCCGCCAATTCGGGTCCGCCAGGGAGTAGGCGAAATGCCAGCCTTCCGGGCTGACCCGGTAAAAATCCAGCAGGTCGCTTTGCAGTTCACCTACCGAGTCCTTGGCGTCGGCGTACAGGTTATTCTGCTCGGCCCGATCCGTCTTCATGTCGTAGAGTTCGTAACGGTCGCCGCGTACGTTCCGGATCAGTTTGACGTCGTCCGTGCGGATCGCTTTTTGATTCATCCGTTGCACGTACGCTTTGCCCGAGGGCGTTTGCCCGCCGTTCAAGAGTTTCGACAGATCCTGGCCGTCAACGGGTTTCGGCAACGGAACACCCAACACGCCCAGAATGGTCGGGTACAGATCGGCCAATTGCACGACGTGCGGGTACCGCGTCCCGCCGTGCTGGCCGTGCGGGAACCGAATCAACAGGGGGACGTGCGCGCTCTGCTCGTATACGTTGCCGTGCCCGTAAGTTCCGTGTTCGCCAAACTCCTCGCCGTGGTCTGCGGTTACGATGATGAGCGCGCGGTCGTAGAGGCCGAGACGCTTCAGCTTGTCAAAGAAGGCATGGATATTCTGGTCCACCATGCGGATGCAGTCGTCGTAGAGAGCGATGCAATACGCCACCTCGTCGGGCGTAATCTCAATCTCACCCCGATCGACCGAGAGCATGAAGTCCTCACCATTCACCTCGTCGCGACCCTCGCGCTCGAAGGTCGGCGGCGAATCGAACTCCTTGGCAAAATGCAGATAGCTGGGATCGTCGGGCCCGTACGGCAGGCCGTCATACTGCCGGGCCGGCTTCGAGTGGGCGTCGAAATTATGGAAGAACACAAACAGGTTCGGGACCGGATGATTGTCGATCCAGCCCTCTAACAAGGCGCGGGTGTCGTAGACGGCGCGAAAACGCCAATCCGGAATGTTGTAGATATCGAAGCCGTGCGAGAATCCGCGCCAGGGATACAACCAGAAGCTGAATCCTGTGTAGCCCGCGGTCAAGTACCCTGCACCGCGCAGCGCTTCGGGAAGCGTAACGGTCGACTCCGGGAGGTTGGCGTTGGCGGTCATTCCGTGGTTCTTCGGATACAACCCCGTAAAGATGGTGCCGTGGGACGGCAAGGTCCACGTCTCATTGGAAATCGCATTCTCGAAGAGCACGGCCTCCTTCGCAAAAGCGTCGAGGTTCGGCGAGGTCTCGCGAAGGTAGCCGTAGCACGACAAGTGATCCGCGCGCACGGTGTCGCACACGATCAGAACGACGGGCGTCGCGCTCGTGTTCGACGCCCCACTGTAAATCATGGGATCGCCCCAGAACGCGTAGTCTGAATCCGGCGTCTCGCCATGGTCGACACGCAGGTTCAGCGTCACCGGTTGTCCGGCGTATTGGGACAGATCGAGATCGAGCGGCAGCCAGAACCGATGCGTCTCGACGGTCGCGGGCGATAACGTTTCGTCCGCCAGCGTGTGGGCGCCGTCCGGCGCGTCCAATTCGACGATAAACCGGGCCTCGCCGTTGCGCCCGTTCTCCCAGGAACGAGGGTGCATGCCGAGGTGTACGTCGAGCCTTCCGTTTTCGGGCACGGTGAACGACCAAGGCGGTTGCGTGCCATACAACGCCTCATGTGTCTGCGTGTCCAGCGTCACCCGCGCCGGCCCTTCCGGAGGCACGTACAGGAATTTTAGTTCACGGACTTCGACATTGGCCGGTTGGTCCGACGGATAGAAGGCGATACTCTTGATCGTACCCAGCCACGTCTCGGCATTGTAAGGATCGAGAGCAAGGCGGTACGTGTGCAATTCATTATCCGCAAAGATCGGTGTACCGACCCCTTCGTTCCGCAAGACCGACGGTTCCAGATCGCTGGACCAGCTCAAAATGCACCGGGATCCCCGGTCGGCGCGCAACGTCACTTCCAATACATTGTAATGACTCGCCAAGAACCGGTGGTTCGTTTCGATGCTGCTGTACTTGTCGCCCGCCTTCACCCGAATGTACTCGGGGGTCTTCTCGATCATCTTGGCGATTGCCGCCTTGTCTTCGGCACCGCCACTCCGCATGCCGAGCGACACTCGCATGGTTTCCAGGGGAATGACGAGAGGGTCTCGTTGTGTGTTCTGCCGGTGGGCGAGGATGTCTTGCGTCAGACGCAAGGTCTGCGCTGCGCTGTCCTGCGTTGCAATGGGTTGCGCCACGACGACCGCCGTATCCGACGGATCGTGGACGTCCTCCTTCGACACCGGCCCGCGTCTGCACGCGGGCAAGACCAGCAGACCGGCCGCCAGCAGCAACAGGATGCGGGCATGGTTAAGCCGGAGAATCATGCGTGTGAGTGTACCTCGTGTTACCGGATTCGTGGTCATCATCGGAATGTAGCCGAGCGGCCCATTTGGATCCGGAGTGAATGCCGCACACTAGCCGACCCCCGAATGACGTGTCAACTCCGCGACGTGTTGTCGTGGAACGCGAGGCAGAAACGCCCCGGACATTCAAATCTCTATCACCGTGATCTCCGGTCGACAGGCGAACCGAACGGACAACAGAAAGGTGCCGATCCCGGGATTCACATACAGCGGACCGCCGGGGGTTTGGAAACGTCCGCGGCTATAGGACCCCACCCGGTCCGGCACGACGGGGGCTCCGAAAAAGGGCACCCGGCATTGGCCGCCGTGAGAGTGGCCCGCGAGAATCAGGTCGAACGGTTCGCCGTGCACCATGTCCGCGTCCATGGGATAGTGAGTGAGCAGGATATGTTTGCGCGAGCCCGGCGCCGGTTCGGATTGCGGGATGCGGTTGTCGTTGCCGACGATTTGGAGGTCGCCGATTTGCACATCCGTGTTGCGCATCCATGCGCCGCCGGTGGATTCGAAACACGCGGCAATATCGGACTGACTACCCCGCGCGATGTAATCCCAATTGCCGGGCACGCCGTAGGTGGGCGGTGTGAGTTTGCTCAGGCCATCGAGCGCTTCGGTAAGAAACGATCTTTCTTCCACGATGTCGCCCGTGAAACAGACGAAGTCCGGGGACAGGGTGTTGACGTGGTCGACGACCTTCGCCAAGTCGCGCGGTCGCCCTTGTGATGAAGATCGGTGAAATGTACGAACCGGGTCGTGGGATCTCCGGACATCTTCAGTTTGCGCACCCGAAGCCACTCCGGCTCCAGCCAGAACGCATCCGCGACGCACACCGCTGGAACCGAGTAAAACGCTGTGCGCAAGAACCATCGGCGCGGAATACGCGGCATGCCCATGATGGAACACCTCCACGGTCTCAATCCAAATCGCGTCCCTTACCATGGTATCACCGCAACGTGGTGGGGGTACCATCTTTGGCGATTTCGAT
The DNA here is from genome assembly GCA_963745075.1 of Candidatus Hydrogenedentota bacterium. Taxonomy (GTDB): domain Bacteria; phylum Hydrogenedentota; class Hydrogenedentia; order Hydrogenedentales; family SLHB01; genus JAHDWY01. The sequence goes on from CAVUWV010000008.1 coordinate 273,753, forward strand.
AGGGGTCGCGAAGGACGGTTGGCCAGCCTTCCCTACCCCTATCGCATCGTGCAATGGGGTTATCCCGCCCGCTCGTGATATCCTGTAAGGCAAGTACGGTGCTGAATTCTTACCCGAATCGAGAACGTGCGCGATGCAAGCTTGCGTGTTACATGCTATCGGTGACTTACGCCACGAGGAAGTGGCCAACCCGCGGCCGCGCGTGGGGGAAGTGCTGCTGCGCGTCGGCGCCTGCGGCGTCTGCGGCTCCGACATTCCGCGGGTGTTCACGAAGGGCACCTACAGCTTTCCCACCATCCCGGGCCATGAGCTGGCGGGCGTCGTCGTCGAAGCCGGGGCTAAGGTCGACGAATCGATCGTCGGCAAGAACGCCGCCGTGTTTCCGCTCATCCCGTGCCGGAAATGTCCCATGTGCGAAATTGGCGAATACGCCCAGTGCTCGGATTACGACTATCTGGGGTCACGATGCGACGGCGGGTTTGCGGAGTATGTGCGCGTGCCGGTGTGGAACCTCGTGTTCCTGCCCGACGGCGTCACCGTGGATGAGGCCGCTATGACCGAACCCGCGGCGGTCGCGCTCCACGCCTTGCGGCAGGCGAACGTCGATATCGGCGACCGTGTGCTCATCCTCGGCGCGGGCCCCGTCGGGTTGATGGCCGGCATGTGGGCGCAGGTTTGGGGCGCGGGCAAGGTGATGCTGGTCGACATCGATCCCCAGAAACTGGACTTCGCCAAAAGCCTCGGGTTCACGGATGTGTGCAATTCCGGCGAAGACGATCTCGCCGCGTGGGTCAAAGATCTGACCGACGAAGGGGCCGACCTCGTCGTCGAAGCCTCCGGCAGCACCGTGGCGCTCGACCAATGCATGCTCACCGCGAAAGTATTCGGCAACGTGGTGCTCATGGGCAATCCAGTGGGCGACATGTGCCTCTCGCAACAGGGCTACTGGGCCATCCTGCGCAAACAACTGAAACTGCACGGCACCTGGAATTCGTCCTACAGCAAGGTCGCCCGCAGCGAATGGCAGCTTACCCTCGACTTCATGGCCTCCGGCAGACTCAACGTCAAACCTCTCATCACCCACCGCGTCGGCCTGGACGGACTCTTCGACCGCATGAAAGCCGTCCGCGACCGCACGGAATTCTCGAACAAGGTGCTCTGCGTGAATCCGTAACGGTCACCGGGTTTATCACGTGGAGGTGCGACAACCGCCGGCATCGTCCCGCAGCACGCGTCTCAATCGTTGAGCCAGTTGTTCCACGCGGATACGACGAAGCGGAGTTTGCCCGCAATACCCGGGTCATTCTCGTTTTCGAAGGGGATCTGCATTGCTACCTTGCCGTCTTGACGCACTTCGTAGTCGAGGGACCGATCCGGGAAATCCGGATCCTCGCCCTGGCTCTGCCAACGGTACGTGACCTTCCAAGCATCGTCCCCCGATTGCGGGGGAAAGATCTTGACGATCAAGACGCCCCAGTAGAGGTAGCCGCCCTCATAGTGTCCGTCGATCCAGAATCTTCTATCCACCTCGTAGTCCGGCACGCGCACCCCCAGCGTCAACCCGTAGGAAAGCGACGTATCCTCGTCGGTCACGCGGGCACTGGCCGCCAAAAACACAGTCGAGAGATACACCTTTCGTTTGCTCGCGTCATCCGGGTCGGTCAATTCCAAATGCGTGCGGCACGCGACCGAATCTTCCTCGGCGACACGGCGCGTAAGATACCAGCGCATACCACGGGGCGCTGCCAGCAACTCAATCTGGTACAGCGCATCCACCGCCTTTCCCTGAATCGCCTGTGGCAACCGAACTTTGTCGATGTCCAGCCAGATGTCGGCCCGAACATCGCCGAACAGGAAACGCGTGAGGTTCTGGTAAGCCTCCTCGCTGTTCACGATGCCGAAATGGCCGGAGTGAGATCGGTACGCATAGGCGGTCGCACTCGGAACCGACACTTCCCCTTTGGCAGTGAAACCCCATACGGACGCGTTTTCGACGCGGACCAATCCGTCGCTGCCGTGTCCGGCAAAGGTCCTGGACAACCCCAGCGCAACTTCGTAATCCGCCCGGTTCGTGCCGACCATGCAGAAAAACCGATCTGACGGAAAGACCTCTTCCGGCAGCCAGTCGACGCGATGCGTGTCCTTAAACCGGGATTCGAGCGCGAGGTACTTGGACATGTCCAGGCGATTAAAGTTGTCCATGTCCGCAAGGCCCAGCCATTGGGGAACGTTGATCCCCGCCATGTCGATGCCGTTATGGGGTGTCGCATAGGTGAATACCTTGTCGACGCACCGACGGGCTTCGTCATCGCCACAGGCAGGATTCTGCAAGAAGGCGCGGCACACAAGCCCACCCATCGAATGTGCCACGAGATAGCACCGGAAATCTTCCGGAGTCGTTTTGTTTTCCTCACGGTCGCAGACCAGTTTGCGAACGCGGACGATTAAGTCGCTTAGATCGCTCGCGAATTTCGTAATCGGCGGCGTTTCTCCCTGCCCCAAGAGCAACGAAGCCTCATCGTAATATCGAAAGACAATGATGGATCGACGCGCGATCGATCCTTCCCATCCCTCGTCCATGATATCGAGCCCATTCTCGTACACGTCGCAGTATTTGTAATCGGAAATGAGCCGCACCACGGGAGACTCGAAGATGAACTTCTTGGGCGGTTTCTTCTTCTCCGGAGTCGCGCGATATACGGTCGACCCCAAGTTGAAACCGCAAAACGGATCGGCGGCAGTTTCGTTCTGCTCTCCTTGGGTCATCGCATACCCACGGACATAGATGATCGGGAGACAACGGGCGGTGAGTTCCTTTCGAGTTGATGGAGGAGCATGTCGCGCTAAAAAAGGAACTTGGGGAGCTCTGACGGGCGCCTGGGTTCCCCACGACACGCGAGATGCCCTGATGGATTTCGTGAACGGCTGGTCGGCGAAGACGGAGATCCCGGCGACCCGTTTCATTCGGCTGGATGGGCATCGGCTCGAGCAAGTTCTACGACTGGCGCAAGCGGTACGGCAAGGTGAACGAGCACAACGGCTGGATTCCGCGCGACTTCTGGCTCGAGCCTTGGGAACGGCAGGCGATCCTCGCCTACTTCTGACAAGCATCCGGACGAAGGCTACCGCCGGCTGACCTTCATGATGCTGGACGAGGACGTGGTGGCCGCCAGTCCGACGACCGTGTGGCGGGTCCTGCACCAAGCGGGCCTGCTGCGCCGCTGGAAGGAAAAGACCAAGAAAGGCAAGGGATTCCAACAGCCCTTGCAGCCCCATGAACATTGGCATGTCGACATCTCGTACATCAACATTTGCGGGACGTTCTATTACCTGTGCAGCGTCCTGGACGGATGCAGCCGCTACATCGTCCACTGGGACATCCGCGGAGTCCATGACAGAGACCGACATCGAACTCATGTTGCAACGGGCCAAGGAACTGTAGCCCGAGGCGCGGACCCCGCATCATCACCGACAACGGCCCCCAGTTCATCGCCAAGGACTTCAAGGAGTTCATTCGCATCAGCGGCATGACCCACGTGAAGACCTCGCCCTTCTATCCCCAAAGCAACGGCAAGATCGAGCGGTGGCATCAATCCCTCAAACGCGAATGCATCCGTCCCGGAACGCCGCTCACGCTCGAGGACGCGCGGCGCTTGGTGGCCGGATACGTCGAGCACTACAACACCCGGCGCCTGCACAGCGCCATCGGCTACGTGACCCCCAAGGACAAACTCGAAGGAAGGGAACAAATGATCTTCGACGCACGCGACCGTAAACTCGAAGCCGCCCGCGAACGCCGGAAGGCGGCACGGGAACAGCGCCATGGTATACTGGCCAATGCCGGGTGAAACGGAGGCCGGCTCTGCGGGAGCGCAACCGCGCCAAGGGATAGCCCGGCCGGGCTCATCGAGACGATGTGCCACACGGATGGGGCGAGCAATTGACGCCCCATCCCCATACAAAAACATCGGATCGATAGACCCGCTATCTTTGAATCGGTCATATTCCCCTCCGATGATTGCATCCCCTCGCCGTTTGTCATCATAGTGCACCAAAAGGGATTCTGTCGAGGAGCAATGCCATTGGCGTCTCACGAAGACCGATGGAACCCACGCCCGCAATCTTGCCCATCAACCCACTCCGTCTATATGATATGTAGACGGTTGGTTTGTTGGGGGGGACGAGGCGGATGCCGTCTCCCTGTGGTTCAATCCTGCGCACCGCTCGGAACGTGTGACCCTGATATCGCGAGGTGACTTTGACGAAAGAACTGCTACTCGTCGATTTTGAAAATGTACGGCAGGTGGAACTGTTGCGCCTGCGCGACGCCTGCAACGTCATCATCTTTCTTGGCGCGAACCAGAAGACCCTTCCCGTTGAACTGGTCACTGCGGCCCAACAGCTCGGCTCGCGTGTCCAGTGGCAGCAGATCGAGGGCAACGGCAACAATGCGCTGGATTTCCACATCGCCTGTCATCTCGGCCGCATACTCGAAACGTCACCGCAGACCCGCTGCACCGTTCTCTCCAGAGATAAAGGCTTTGACCCGCTTCTTCGGCACTTGAACAAACTGGGTCTCAAGTGCAAGCGGATCAACAGTCAGATGGAACTCGATCCGAAGCATGCACCCGCAATCGATTCAAACTACAAGCGGGTAATTGAACTGCTTCGGAAATCCGACAAGAACAGACTCCCTCGAAAGCGCAAGACCTTGTCACAACACATCTCGTCCATGTTTCAGAAGAGGATCGCGCAAGAGGACGTCGATCGCATCATCGACACGCTGTTCGCAAACGAAATGATCTCAGAGACGAACGGAATCGTTTCTTACGGATTTTGAGCACCCGCGACGGCACCCCTTGCCGTGAGCATTTCGTGTTTCGGCAGATCCTGAAGCTGGCAAAAGCGTCGATATGTCCAACGGCTTCGTTCGGCAACGACGTCGCCGTGGCATTGCGCAGGTTGAAGGTCGGCGACAAGTCGCCTTGCTTCGCGTCGGCTAACCCGGGGCTATGAATATCGAGGCCTTTCAAGCCACCGAACCGCGTATGTCCGTGGAGTGCGCATCTGTAGAACGCGCGTCCGGAGAATCTGCGTCATCCGTGGAGCGCGCATCTGCCAAATCCACGTCATCCGCGTTCCATTGTTACTCTTGCTTCGCGGCCCAGGTGGCGGCTTGCGCGACGAGACGTTGGTAGTTGGGGTTGGTAAACTCTTCCGGGCCGTGGCCGAGTTGGATGTAGCACACGTTGGCGTTGCCGTGACGCCGGACCCAGCAGATGGCCGGTTCACTGGTCGGCTCGTCGGTCGTCAACAGAATGCGGTTGTTGTCGAAGACGTCGTAGTTGTTGTAGGTCTCGTCGTGCACGACAAAATCCTGCAATCCCCGTGTGACGGGATGCTGACTGTCCGCGACGTGAACGGTGAAATCGACACCGTGTTTGTAGATCGACTTCGTGTGTTCCGGCGTATCTTCGAGGTAATACTTCGCGCCGATGATGTCCGAATATTCCGGCCAACCCGAGAACGCCGCCACCGCGTGATGCAACACAACGAACCCCACGCCGTCATCGAGTAACTTGAGAAAATTTGCCTGCCGCGCTTCGGAAATTTGCTGCGTCATGTTGTAGAGGACGACGACGTTGTACGGGAAGTCCGTCACGTTGTCGAAGATTTCGCTGTCGTCTTTCTGTTCGAGGATGGTGTACGTCGCGCCCTGGTGCGACGCGAAGATCTGCGGGAAGACGGCTTCGTCAAAGCCGTGTCCGCCCACGATGACCGCCGCGTTCACCTTCGGCGCTGGCCACGGGTCCGCGATCGGGATCGTCACCGCGCCGGTTGCCGCCCACTCCGTACCGCGCAGCATGAGCGTCTGGAAACCGGGGTTGCCCATGGCCTCCGTGTTGTGCCCGAGGATGTTGTAAAAACACCGGCCGTCGCCGAATTGGGTCGTCACGGCGATGGGTTCAAATTCACCTGTGCCATTTTGATCTTTGGCGGAGAATGCCGACGCCACCACGTGCATGGACGGGTGTGGGGTCAGCCGGTGGTACAGCTCATCCGGCCCCGCAATAAAGGGTGGCATCCCCTTCGCGATCGGATGCTCGGGGTCGTCGATGAATACCTCGAACTTGTGAAACTTGCCGTGGCCCGAGTCGTCACCCCAGGTGCAACCGGCCATCTCCTGGAACTCGGGCCAGTCCGAGAAGCACGCCGTCGCCGCGTGCAGCAAGACGAATCCCTTGCCGCCGCGCACGAAGTCGAGAATCGCGCCCTCCGCGGGCCCCCACTGCCGGCCCGTCATGTCGGGATACGCGCTCCAGTTGTCGACGAGCACATCGTACGGCTTTAATGTCTCGGCCGTTAGCGACGCGGGGTCGTTCGTAACGTCCACCACGAACCGGCCGCTGGTTTCGTACATGTCTTTCAGGAACGGCGTGGTCTCTTGCCAGTTGTGGTTGTTTTGTCCGGACAGGATCAACACGCGCAACGGTTCCGCCGCGTTGCCCTGTACGGCCGCGCCCAGTCCCAGCAACATCGATGTGATAAGCATAAATCGCATGACTCCCCCTTCGGTTGCGCCGGTAAGCCTACCGCAACGGCTCACCCCTCCATCAAATCATGGAACGATCCGAAAAGCAACTGGGTCTTCGTACGTGCGCGGGTTGCGCTACAAAATCAACATCACGTCGCCGTAGGAGTAGAACCGGAACTTCTCGCGAATGGCGTATTGGTAGGCTTCCCGGGTGAGGTCGGTCCCGGCAAAGGCGTAGACGAGGGCAAGCAGGCTGGATTTCGGCAAATGAAAATTCGTCTGGAGCACGTCCACGGCGCGGAATTCGTACGGTGGGTATATGTAGAGCCCCGTCGCGCCGGAACCGGGCTGGAACGCGCCGTGCCGGTATTGGAATTCCAGCACGCGGGTGGAGGTCGTGCCTACGGAAACGACGCGGCCGCCGTTCTCGCGGGTGGCATTCAGCGTTTGGGCGGTTATGTCGGGCAGGTTGAACTCTTCGGGATCGATCCGGTGGGCCTCGACGCGATTGCCGCGAATGGGACTGAACGTGCCGTACCCCACGTGCAGCGTGAGCGTCGCGCGCTGCACGTCCCGTGCTTCCAGATCCGCAAACACGTCTTCGGTAAAATGAAGTCCTGCCGTCGGCGCGGCCACGGCACCGGGAGACTGCGCGTACACGGTCTGGTACCGCGTCAGGTCGGACGGTTCGGAACTCTTACGATGAATGTACGGCGGTAACGGCACTTCGCCGCACGCTTCCAACACCTGCAACACGTCGGGCCGGTCGAACGTCACCCGGCGGCGTCCTTCCGGCAGCACGTCCCCCACCGTCGCCGCGATACCGGCCGCGAGATCCACGCGCGTGCCCGGCGCGACCTTCGCCGACGGCCGCACCAGCGCGTCCCATTCACCCGGCGCGTGTTCGTGCAACAGAAATATTTCGACCCGGCCGCCCGTGTGTTTTTGCCCGTGCAGCCGCGCGCGAATCACTTTCGTCTCATTCAATACGAGGCAATCGTCCGCGCGCAGGTACGCGCCCACATTGCGAAAGACGTCTTCCCGGATCGCGCCGGTGGCACGGTCCACCACCAGCAGACGCGATTCATCCCGCTTCTCGCAGGGGTGCTGCGCGACCAACGCTTCGGGGAGTGTATAGTCCAGCTCGGCAATATCCATCGCGCGCAACAATAGCAAGAGATCGGGATCGCAGACAACGCGCGGTCCGTGGTATCCGTCGTCTACAGGACCGTGCACCTGCCCGGTTGTAAACGTGTTCGTAATCGTAATCGAGGCTCTTGCTCCCACACACACGGGGGCAAGAGCCTCATTTCACATTCGATCCAATCCGTTACGCCATCACTCGCACAACTCGAACACGCCGGCTCCGCCCATGCCGCCGCCGATGCACATGGTGACGAGGCCGTATTTCTCACCGCGCTTTTGCATTTCATCGATGATCTGCACGGAGAGTTTCGCGCCGGTGCAGCCGAGGGGATGCCCCAATGCAATGGCGCCGCCGTTAACGTTGACCTTCTTGGGGTCGAGTTTGAGTTCGCGCGTCACGTAAATCGCCACGCACGCGAAGGCTTCATTGATCTCGATGAGCCCCACATCCTCCAGTTTAATGCCGGCGAGTTCGCAGGCTTTCGGGATCGCGACAAGCTGCGCCGGACCGAGGTATTTCGGACTGGCTGCGGCAATGTTGTAACCGCGGAACTTTGCCAGCGGTTTTGCGCCGGTTTCCTTCACGGCCTTTTCGCTCATCAGCACCAACGCGGCCGCGCCGTCGCTCATCTGACTCGAATTGCCCGCCGTGTGGAACCCGAGTTTGGGCGACGCGGCAAAAGCCGGTCTTAACGCCGCCAAACCTTCCAACGTCGTGTCGCGGCGCGGACCCTCGTCCATGTCGAAGGTAATGGACTGTCCGTTGACCGGCACTTCCAGCGGCACGATCTGATCCTTGAACTTCCCGGCGTCGATCGCGGCCACGGCTTTCTGGTTACTTTCGAGCGCACATTGGTCCAGTTCCTCGCGCGAAATCTTGAATTCGCGCGCCACGTTGTCGCCCGCGTTGCCCATGGCGATGTAAATCTCGGGATAGTTCTTCGTGAGGTACGGATTCGGCGCAACCCGCGCACCCGGCATGGGCACCTGACTCATCGATTCGGTGCCGCCCGCGACCGCGATGTCGAAGAACCCCGCCTCGATCTTGGCCGCCGCGATCGACATGGATTCCATGCCCGACGAACAAAACCGGTTGATGGTCATGGCGCTGACAGTGTCCGGCATCCCTGCACGCAACGACGCGATGCGCGCCACGTTCATGCCTTGGGACTGCTCCGGCATCGCGCACCCGATGACCACGTCCTGCACCTGTTCGGGGTTGATGCCCGCCCGTTCGACGGCCGCTTTGATCGATTCCGCCGCCATGTCGTCGGGACGATAATTGACCAGGGTGCCCCGTTTCGCTTTACCGATGGCCGTGCGCGCACCCGAGACTACGTAGACGTTCTCCATGATTCCTGTCCTCCTGCGAATCAGTTACGCAACGGCTTACCGGTGGTAAGCATGTGTTGAATGCGTTGCTGGGTCTTTTCCGTGCCGACAAGGCTGACGAAGGCCTCCCGTTCGAGGTCGAGCACGTCTTGTTCGGTCATCTTGGTTCCGGGCAAGCGGTCGCCGCCGGTGAGGATGTTCGCAATCTTCTCGCTGATCAGCACGTCGTGCTCGGACGCGTACCCGCTGAGCTGGAAACTGTACAGCGCCATCCGGAACGTGGCGCGCGCCTGCTCGCCGAGGGCGGTTAACGTCGCCGGCATGGGCGGCCGATAGCCCGCTTTGGCTAGACCGAGGCAGACCGCCTTGGCGCGGCTGATCTGTTGGTCGAAACTCGGTTCGACCGGGCAGTCGGGCGTGAGGTAGCCGAACTCGATGTATTCCATGCCGCTCGTGCTGACTTTCGCCATGCCGATGTCTTCAAAGGCGCGCCGCACGTAGGGGAACGGATCGCCTTCGGGCACGGTATCCGGCACGTAAGCCAGCGCGCGCCGCAGCATTTCCTTGCACCCGCCGCCGCCGGGGATCAGGCCCACGCCGACCTCCACGAGTCCGCCGTAGGTTTCGCCCGCGATGACGCACCGGGCGGTGTGCTGGCAGATCTCCGTGCCGCCGCCCAGCGTGTAGTGGTGCGGCGCCGCGACGATGGGCCGTTTGCAGAACCGGATCGCCTGATTGCCTTGTTGGAACGCATTCACCGCGTCTTCGACCGCTTTCCAGTTTTCCTGCATCGCTTCGCCGAGTATCACGAAAATGTTCGCGCCCGCGCAGAAGTGGTCGGCCTGGTTGCCGATGACCATGCCCTCGAATTTCCCTTCGTTCAGCATGGTCACCGCGTCATTTAACATCTGGCCCATGTCGTTGTCGATGGCGTTCATCTTCGTGTGGAACTCGGCGCAGATGATCCCGTCGCCGATATCGACAAGGCTGCAACTGTCGTTCTCCTTGACGACTTTCTTCGCATCCTTTCGCGCTGGCGATGGAAATGATGTTCGGATTCTGCGGCACGGGCTTGTACGCCTTGCTCGCCAAATCGAAATACAGCGGCGTACCCTTCTCGGTCTTGTAGAAGGAGTCGAGGCCCGCGTCGAGCAGCGCCTTCGCGATGGGCGGCAGGGTGAGGCCGTCCTTTTCCATCCGGTCGCAAACGTACTTCACGCCGAGGAGGTCCCACGTTTCAAAGATGCCGACTTCCCACGCGAACCCCCATTTCACCGCGTTGTCGATGTTGACGATGTCGTCCGCGATCTCGGGGATGCGGTTGCCGGCGTAGATGGCCGTGTTGGCGAAGGATTTCCACGCGAACTGCGCGCCCTTGTCTTCGCCCTTGTACATAATCTCGAGCTTTTGCTCGATGGACTCCGCGTTGCGGACTGCGCCGGTGCACTCGAAGCGCGGCTTGATCGGGTCGCGATACTCCAGCGTCTCCAGGTCGAGCCCGAGGATGATGCGCTTGCCCTTTTCGTCGCGCTCCTTCGTCGCCTTGTAGAAGCCGGAACCGGATTTGGAACCCAGCAGGCCCTTGTCGACCATCTTCTGAAGCCAGTCCGGCACGTTCATCACGTCTTGCCGTTCGTCGTCGGGACAGTTGTTCGCCACGTTGCCCAGCACGTGCACGTAGGTGTCGATACCCACCAGGTCGAAGGTGCGGAACGTTGCCGAGGACGCGTGCCCCACGGCAGGGCCGGTCAAGCGCGTCGACCTCCTCGACCGAAAGCCCGTCTTTCGTCATCTCGTGGATGATGTACTGGCACGCAAAGGTCAGGATGCGGTTGGCGATGAAGTTCGGCGTGTCCTTGGCATACACCACGCCCTTGCCTAACACGTTCTCCATGAAGTCCGCCATGAAGGCAATCGCCTCGGGATCGGTCCCCGTGTGGGGGATAATCTCGATGAGTTTCAGGTAACGCGGCGGGTTGAAGAAGTGCGTCCCGAAGAAGTTGCGGCGCATGTCCTCGTCCATCACGTCAGTCATGGAGGCAATCGGAATGCCGCTCGTGTTGCTGGTGACAATCGTGCCGGGCTTGCGGTGTTTCGCCACCTGCTCGTAAATCTTCTTCTTGATCGAAAGGTCTTCCTTGACGACCTCGATGATCCAGTCGCAATCCGCGATCTTCGCCATGTCGTCCTCGAAGTTGCCGATCTCGATCATGTCGAGCACCTTCTTCGAGTACAGGGGCGACGGACGGGCCTTGAGCATGGCTTGCTTACTGCTCTCGGCGAATGCGTTCCGCTTCTTCGGATCCTTCTTGTCGGCCCCCGAAAGGTTTGGCGGGACGATGTCGAGCATGAGGCTGGGGATGCCGCAGTTGCCGCAGTGCGCCGCGATGGCGCCCCCCATGACCCCGGAACCCAATACAGCGACGCGAGTAATCTCTCTCATGGCGAATAGACTCCTCCCAACTCGGAACCCGGCACGACTCTCCGCGCGATTCCATCCCGAAAGTTCGAGGAACGCAACATATGTCTATATGAGTACCTTACAAAACAGGCACCTAAAAACAAAAACTGACCTACCGTTAGGTCTGCACCGACATCGCAAACAACATCCGCATTCGCAGGATTCATACACGGGAATACCGTGGCCCGGGCCAATACGCCATCCTACACATTCATGCTGTACCCGTCAAGGGATCGAACCGGCTCGAAGTCCGCCACCTCCGGCTCCGCGCGCCTCCGAAAATCTCCGTGAAACCCCCGGCGATCATGGTAGAATCAAGTGGCAAGCTGTCCCCAGCGGACCAGGTGCCTGAAGTGACATCTCCGCAGCGGTCATCCTCCCCATCCAACGCGGGGAGCGAATCGCTGCTGAACCGTATACGCCTATCCGGCCTCCCGAAAGGAATCGACGCAGTATGAATCGGAAGCCATTCACCAAAGATGCATCCGCGCGAAGCCCTTTTCGCGCTAAGAACTCCAGACACGATACCGGCACGACCAATCTCGTCGTCATCGATCCCGATGTTAGCGAGTATTTCCCGGACCGCGAGTCCGTGAACGAAGCACTTCGAGGCCTCATCGCCATCATCAGACGCCAGCGCGAAACCGCTGAAGTAGAGTCCAAAAGACAAATTTAGGATATCCGGCGTCAACCTGCGCTCATTCGGGACAACGTGTCGTAAACCCCATCTCTGAGACATGCGGTAGATACCACGTCCGCACTCGCGCGCCCGCCGAGTGCGCGAACCATCGAAAACAAGAATCGCCACAACCGAAGCCGGACCCTGTGCTATACTTCCATAGAGCACCTACCCGGGCTACGGATGGTTGCCATGAAATCGACGCGCAAGAGATGGATGGTTGCGGTCGCAGTCCTAGCGGTCGCATGTGGAACCGGCTGGACGTACACGTGGTACCGCACGGCCCAACGCAACGCGCAGTGCGTGCGCAACCTCGAGCAAATCGGCGCCGCCCTGCACGCCTACATGAACGACTCGAAGGGGGAGTACTCTCCCCCATTGTCCTTGGTGCCGGGCCGACTCATGTTCGACCGCGACGCGGTTTACCCAACGTATCTGACCGAACCCATGTGGCTCGTGTCGCCGTTTCACCCGGACTATGTGCGTTTTCAGGCGCAAGACAGCGATCCCGAGTCGCTCATTGATGACGCCAGCTATTGGTACCTGGGCTATATCTTTGCCAACGAACGGTCTGCCTTTGCTTGGATTGATGAGTACAAGAAACGTGCATCCCCGGCGGGCAACTTCCTCCCGATGTCAGCGTTCTTTGGCCGGACATACAAGACGGATTGGCGGCACGGGACAGGGAAATGCGCGCACGATACGACGAAGCGTTGGCGAAGGTTCGCGCCGATTGGATCGCGTCTGGCCAGGAGGGCGATCCACCAGAAACCCGTGGGGATGTTGAGAAATGCGACCGAACCTTCCCGGAAGAATGCACTAGTACATGTCTTGAGACGGAGTAGAACGCTTTCTGATCACGGAAATCATGGCAATCCCGCGGTGCTGGGCAAAAGGCATCACGAAAGCCCCCGTCATGGTCGAACGGCCCGAACTGCACGGCGACGGCGGCCACGTCCTGTACATGGATGGCCACGTCGAGTTTGTCCCTTACCCCGGCCCGTTTCCCATGACCGTGACCTTCATCGATGGCCTGCGGTCGCTGGATCGGATGGCGTCGCGCTGACAGTATGCGTGGTGAGGGGCATTGCGCCAGAAGATCGTAACCATTGCACTTCCACATGACATACGATTGCAGATGTTGCGCCGGATTGGATACGGTACAATACTGAAGAATGCGAGTTGACGCGCGATTCCGCTCGTGAGGAGAAGACACGATGTCACCGGACGCAATGGATTTAGTCAGGGAAGCTTTGAAGCTGCCGCCCGAAGCGAGAGCAGCCCTTGCCGGAACGCTTCTGGAAAGCCTGGAAGAGCCGATTGACGCCGACAGCGAAGTGGCGTGGTCCGTGGAAATTCGGCGGCGGCTCGATGAATTGGACTCAGGGAAAGCAACCACGGTCCCATGGTCTGAACTCCGCCGCCGCATCCACGGCTTCTGATGGTCGACCGTGTGGAGTTCCATTCCGCGGCTGCGGATGAAGTCCAGGCGGCACACCGATGGTACGCTGAACGCAATGATTCAGCCGGCGCTGCCTTCCTGCGCGATTTGGACAATGCAGTGTCGCGAGTCTTGGAGTCGCCGGAGCGTTGGCCGCGATACATTAACGAGACGCGGCGATACGTCTTCCGCCGGTTCCCATATTCGCTCGTGTACAGGGTTGCCGCTGAGAACGTTCAAGTAGTTGCAGTGGTCCACGCACGTCGACGGCCCGGGTATTGGAAGGAGCGTACGCGCTAAATAATCGCGGAGGTGTAGGCGGACCCTTTATATGGAAGTGGTGTGAACTGCTTTCTGGGTTCATCATGGGACCTCGCCATCACGCAAGTCGCACCTCAATTACAATAGCGCCTCACGATTACGAAAAAGTCGAAGGGGGAAACATCCGTTTCTAATCGGCATCAGGAGGGGGGGAAGACTGAGATTTGATCCAGATAGAGCGCTCGACCTGCTCCGGTTGGGGACCGGTATTCCAGACGCCCGCTTTCGCGAGGGCCAAGCGGAAGCCATCCGCCACGTCGTGGAGGGCCGGGGCCGGCTGTTGGTGGTGCAGAAAACCGGCTGGGGCAAGAGTTTCGTCTATTTCATCGCCACCAAACTCTTGCGGGAAGCGGGTGCCGGGCCGGCCTTGCTGGTATCCCCGTTGCTCGCCCTCATGCGCAACCAGATCGCCGCGGCGCAACGCATGGGCGTGCGTGCGGTCACCATCAACTCCGACAATCGCGACGACTGGGACGACGTGGAATCGGCCATCCATCGCAACGAAGTGGACATCGTACTCATCTCGCCCGAGCGCTTGGCGAACGAACGGTTTCGCACGGAAGTCCTGGCCAAGGCCGCAGAACGCATCGCACTCCTGGTAATCGACGAGGCCCATTGCATTTCGGATTGGGGTCACGACTTTCGGCCCCACTATCGCTTGTTGGAACGCATCGCCCGGACCTTGCCCCAAAACCTCCGTCTCCTGGCCACAACCGCCACGGCGAACGACCGGGTGATGGCCGATCTCCAAACCGTGCTCGGGCCTGCGCTCGAAATATCCCGGGGTGATCTGAACCGGCCGTCGCTCCGGCTGCAAACCATTCGGGTGCCGAATCAGGCCGAGCGGCTGGCGTGGCTGGCGGCCCAGGTGCCCGCGTTGCCCGGACACGGCATCATCTACACGCTGACGGTTCGCGACGCGCGACTGGTCGCCGAGTGGCTCCAGTCCCGCGGACTCGCAGTCGAGTCCTACACGGGCCAAACGGGCGATGGACGAGCCGAACTCGAACAAGCACTTCTTGACAATCGCGTGAAAGCCCTCGTCCGCGACCACCGCACTGGGCATGGGGTTCGACAAACCCGACTTGGGTTTCGTAATTCACTACCAAACGCCGGGCTCGGTCGTCGCATACTACCAACAGGTCGGCCGTGCCGGCCGCGCGTTGCGTGCGGCATACGGCGTGCTGCTAAGCGGTCAGGAAGAAAGGGACATCAACGATTACTTCATCGGGACGGCCTTTCCCACCCGTGAAGAAACGGCAACCGTATTGCACGCGTTGGAAGAATCGCCGGACGGCCTTTCGCTTTCCGAACTGATGGCGCGCGTGAATCTCAGCATGGGGCGAATCCAGAAGACGATGGACCTGCTTTCGCTGGAGTCGCCGGCGCCGATCGCCAAGCAAGGTTCCAAATGGCAATTGACTGCGTCGGCTCCTGAACGAATCCTTCTGGCAACGGGCCGAGCGGTTGACGGAGTTGCGCCGCGAAGAACAACGGCAGATGCAGGAGTACGTGGATTTGAAGGAGGGCCATATGGCTTTCCTCATCCGGGCGTTGGATGGCGAACCCGGCGTTTGTGAGACGCCGAACCTGCCCGCGTTGCCCCTGACGGTCAAGCCGGAATTGGTGCGCGAAGCGATCGGATTTCTGCGGCGCACGAATCTTCCGATCGAACCTCGCTTGCGGTGGCCGACTGGCGGCATGCCCCAGTACGAACTGAAAGGTACGATCGTGCCCGAACACCGCGCCGAACCCGGCATGGCCCTGTGCCACTGGGGAGACGCCGGATGGGGCGGTCTCGTACGCCAAGGCAAATATCAGGACCGCCATTTCTCGGACGAATTGGTCCAGGCCTGCGCGCGCATGGTTCACGAGTGGAATCCGCACCCGGCCCCCGCCTGGGTCACCTGCATTCCTTCGCTACGACATCCCCGCTTGGTCGCCGATTTCGCCCGGCGGCTGGCGGGGGCGTTGAACCTTCCCCTACGTGTCGTCCTGAAACGAACCTCGGAACGGCCCGAACAGAAGGCTATGGCGAACAGCACCCAGCAAGCGCGCAACGTGGATGGATCGCTTGCGGCAACCGTGGAAGAAATGCCGAATTCGCCCGTGTTGCTGATAGATGATATGGTGGACTCACGTTGGACAATGACCGTCGCGGCGTGGGTACTACGTTCGCACGGCTCTGGCGAGGTGTTTCCACTGGCGCTCGCCGTGACAGGAAATAAGAGATGAACTCGGATCTTTCGCTCGACACGCAAACCAGCCTGCTCTTGACCGCTCCCCTAATCGCGGGACAGGTCAAGACGGAAGCCGATGTCTTGACGTCCGGCGAGTTCAAACGATTGGTTCGGCTTCTCGGCGAGAACCGACGCCAACCCGGCGATCTACTGGGTCCGGACGCCGCAGACGTATTGGAGAAAACCCGGCATCTCATCGAACCCGACCAAATCCAGCGCTTGCTCGAACGCGGTTTTCTGCTATCCCAGGCGCTGGAATACTGGCACGCCCGGGCGATCTGGGTCGTAGGCCGGACGGACGACGCGTACCCAAGCCGGTTGAATACGCGTCTCGCCGACGACGCGCCACCCATTCTTTACGGTTGCGGCGACGTCTCTCTTCTGGATAACGGCGGCCTGGCAGTGGTCGGATCGCGCCACGTGGACGACGCGCTGGTTTCCTATACCGAAAACATTGGCCGTCTCGCAGCGAGCGCACAGCGCACCCTCATCTCCGGCGGCGCCCGTGGCATCGACCGTGCTGCCATGCGCGGTGCACTCGAGGCGGGCGGCAGCGTTTCAGGGGTCCTGGCCGACAGTCTGGAACGCGTAGCCCTGACTCGCGAGCATCGCGAAGTCCTGATGGACGGGCGGCTCGTCCTTATTTCACCCTACGATCCCGGAGCGGGGTTCAACGTGGGACACGCCATGCAGCGCAATAAGCTCATCTACGCCTTGTCCGACGCAACGCTCGTGGTCAGTTCCGACCTCGATAAAGGCGGTACCTGGAACGGCGCCGTCGAGCAACTCGACAAACTACACTTCGTGCCCGTCTACGTCCGGACGAACGGTGAACCCAGCAAAGGGTTGGAGGCCCTCCAGCGCAAGGGCGCTTTACCGTGGCCCGATCCGAACACCCCGGAATCGCTTGATGAGGCGCTCACGGTCGAGATTGCCTCGAGATCCGCAGGCCCCGAACAAGGAGAACTCTTTCCCGACACCTCGAAAGAACCGTAGCGTGCTTCCATTCGTCTGCGGCCCCGATTGGGATCGTCCGGCGCGCCTGTGGTAGGATTTTGTTCTACCCCTCGAATCGTCGCGGCGGGTCTTTTCATTCGGGCAACGTTCGCGCGACGCATCAGGGGCTACCGTACATTGAACCTGCATACCGCTCCGAACGGGAGTCGGGCCGGAGCCCTTCAGAAAATATCCGGCCTCAGCACATTCGGAAACACGCATGGCAGCCCAAAAAGACCGAAACATCATAGTCGTGGAAAAGCGGCCCGGCATCGCCAAACGGCTCGAACGCCAGTTCGCCGACCGCCCCGTCACGGTATCGAGCGAAGGGAACGTCGATACGGTATTGGACCGCTTCGAGGACGAAGTCTACGACGTCGTCATCATCACCAGCGCGGCCGTAAAGTCGGGCCACATTGGCGGCAAGGAACTCTTCGAAGCGATTTCGGGTAAGAGTCCCCACTCGGAAGTCCTGTTCCTGGTCGATCCCGCCCACATCAAACTGGCCATGAAAGCCATGAAAGCCGGCGCGTTCCGGTACGCAAAATTTCCCATCGAAGACGACGAACTCGGCATGCTGGTCGAGTCCACGCTGAAGCAGCCCAAGACTATAGACGAGACGGCGACCCTCGATGGTGCGGAACCGGTGCAATTCGACCAACCGTTGCTGGGCCGATCGAAGCCCATGAAAAACGTCTTCCGTCAAATCAGTCAGGCGGCGGCCAGCGACATTCCCGTTCTGATCGTCGGCGAAACGGGAACGGGCAAAGACCTCGCGGCCCAGGCGGTTCATCTTGCCAGCGCGCGGCGCGACGGCCCCTACGTGCCGGTGCACCTCGGCGCGCTGCCCCCGGAACTCGTCGCCAGCGAGCTGTTCGGGCACGAGAAAGGGGCGTTCACGGGCGCGCTGGATCGACGCACCGGGAAGTTCGAGCAGGCCAACGCGGGCACCATTTTCCTCGACGAAATCTCGACCATCGACGAAAAGGTCCAGGTCAGCCTGTTGCGCATTCTCGAAAGTAAACGGTTCACCCGGCTCGGCGGCAAGCGCGTCATGACGAGCCGCTCCCGCATCATCGCGGCCACCAACGAAAGTCCCAACGAGTTGGTCGAAAAGGGCGTCTTCCGCGAGGACCTCCTCTACCGGCTGGATGTCTTCCGCGTGGTGATGCCGCCCCTGCGCGACCGTCACGGGGATATCCCGCTGCTCATCAACGCATTCATGAAACGTTTCCGCGAAACCTTTCACAAGGATGTGCGCGGGATCGACCCCGATTGCGTAGCGCGCCTGGAAGAGCACGACTGGCCGGGCAACGTGCGCGAACTGAAGAACGTCATCCAACGCGCCGTCTTGATCTCGGCCGGTGAGGTGCTACTCCCCGAACACCTGCCCAGCCGGTTCCGGCGCGAAAGCGTGACCCGGCCCAAAGTGACCTTCACTGTAGGTACGCCGCTCGAAGAGGTCGAGCGCGAGATGGTGGTGCGGGCCCTGGCGGTCGCATCGAACCGTACGCAGGCGGCGGAACTCCTAGGCATCAGCCGCCGCGCCCTCTACAACAAACTGCACAAATTCAACATCCAATAACGTTCCGCTCACCCTGTGACGGGCCGTTGAAACAACGCCGCAATACTGGCGAAGTACCGCAAGAACCAGTTCCGCATGTCTTCGACGATCGTGTAAAACACGGGCACGACGAATAGCGTCAGCGCCGTGCCGGACGTCAACCCGCCGATGAGCGTCCATCCCACACTGCTGAGCCCCACGTCGGCCACGTGGCTGCCCAACGCGAGGGGGATGCACGCGAGGATCGTCGTCAACGACGTCATCATGACCGGCCGGAATCGGTCGCCGCACGCGGACACGACCGCCGCATTGCGTTCGTCGATGCTTCGCTGCCGGTTGATGTGATCGACCAGCACGATGCCGTTGTTCACGACGATGCCGCACATGAGAATCCCCCCGATCATGGAAATCACGTCCACCGGAATGTCCGCGAGATACATGGCCCAATATACACCGACGAAGGCCAGCGGCACGGAGGTCAGGATCGAGAGCGGCAACAGATACGACTCGAACAGCGCCCCCATGACCACGTAAATCAAGATAATCGCGAGGATGAGCGCGATGGTGTAATTCTCCGCATTGACCTCGAGCTGGGCGAGATGTTCACCCTCGACGATGTCGTACCCCGCAGGCAAGTGAAACGCCCCTATCAGTTGGTCCAGATTCGATTTCACCGCCGACAGTTTCTGCGTGTCCACCTCCACGAGAATGTTGATAACGTTTCGTCCGTCGACGCGCTGGATCGCCCGGGGGGTACCCGCTTTGATCCGAGTCACCAGACCTGCCAGCGGCACAAGGTCGCCCGACTCACTCAGCACCGCCACGTTTTCCAGGTCGCCGACCGAGCGCCGATCCTCCGCACCGAACCCCGCCATGACCGGCACCTCCTTACCCTCCCGTTTCAAGTAAAAGAGCCGGGTGCCGCGCAGGGCAAAATCGACGGTCTGTGCGATCAGGAACGGGCTCACACCGGCGCGTTCCGCCATGATGTTGTCGACCACCAATTGGATTTCATCCGTATCGCGTTCGGTATCCAGCATCACATCGTTCACGTCCGGCAAGTCCGAGGCCAGCTGGGTGAAACGTGTCGCGTATTGCTTCAGGAGCGTCGCGTCTTCGCCGCGCATTTGCAGCGTCACGGTGCTGCCGCCGCCGGTGTCCGCTTCCACGAGCTTGATGCGGACCTCGCCCCCGGGGATCAGCCGGGGTAATTGCGTTTCGAGAATGCGCCGCACGTCCTCCGTGGTGTATCGAGCCGGTTGCCCGCCCAATGACTTATCGGACTCCACCAGATACGCGCGGATTCGTCCACCGCTCGACCCGGCGCTGACATAAAGATTGCGGATCCCCAAATCAATTCGTTGCCGGTTCAATACACTCTCGATGGCATCGAAGACCGTCTGGGCCATCGACCAGTCATAGGTCTGATCGAAGGACACGTTGACCTGGACCATCCGTACATCCACGCGGGGCAGGGTCCGCGCGCCGACGCGCTGCATAGGAATCCACGCCGTAACCGCCATCAGCCCCGTCAGGCCGAGTACCGCGACTAGGCGCCGGTGCAAGAGCCAGTTCAGGCCGGTCTGGTATGCGTTCGCAACGGATACCCGCGGCAGCGCGCCCGTCACACGATCCCACACCTGCCGGAACGTATGGGCGCCCGCAGGCAGCCGCGCGGCGTCCAGGATCGTCTTGGCAAGCCCCGCACGTTCCCGGGCCCGCGCGGTGAGTCGCCCCAGCACGAGCGGAATCAAGGTCAGCGAAACCACGAGACTCGCCACCAGCGCCACCGTTACCGGCAAGGCGAATTGGCGCATGTAAATCGACAGTTCCCCCGTGTCGATGTAGAACACCGGGAAGAACACGACCCCGGTCGTCAACGTCGCCGTCGTAATGGCGAGCGACACCTCGTTCGCGCCGAGCCGCGCGCTCTCCCACGGACCGTAGCCAAGCTCCCGGTAGCGCAGAATGTTCTCCATCACCACGATGGAATTGTCCACCAGCATCCCGAGGCAGATGATCATCGCGGCCAAAGTGACGGCGTTCAGGCTCATGCCCGTGAAGTACATGGCGATCAATCCGATCACCGTCGAGATGGGCACCGACACCGCCACGACCAACGTCGCGCGCACGCGCCGAACGAATGCGAACAGAATCAGCAGGGCGAGCCCCCCGCCGTTCAGCCCCGCCACGGTCAGCATGTCGATGGCGTTCAACATGTCGCGGGACTGATCTTCGAAGATGAATACGTCCATGTCGCGAGCGACCGGATCCGCGTGCAACCGATCGAGCTCGCCCTTCACCGCCGCGCACGTCTCGATGGTATTCGCGTCGGAGTCTTTCAGGATGCGGACAAAAACGCCCGTTCGCCCGTCGATGGTGTGCCGGAAACCGACCACCGGTCCGGCCCACGAAACCGTCGCAACATGCTTCAACTGCAACGCGTTCGGCCCCACCACCGTGTTGCGCAGATCGTTCAGGCTGGTGACATCGCTCACCACCCGGACCGGATGAACGGTGTTCCCGTCGCGCAGCCGCCCCGCCGCCAGATCCACCTGGTCCTTGCGCAAACGCTGAACAACCTCATAGAGACTTAGGTTTGCCGCCCGCAGCGCGTCCTGGTCGAACTCGACGTAGACGGTCCCCGGGTCCGCCCCCCAGATATCGACCTCGGCCACGCCGTCGAGCCGCGCGAGTCGTGGTTTAAGTTGAGTGTGGACCCAGTGGGCCAGATCCCGGTCCTCGCCTTCCGAAAAGATCGTGAAGGACAGCATGGGCTGGGTATCCGATCCCGACCGGGAGACGTAGATCCGATCCACGTCATCCGGCAGGTCCGGCCGCAGGCGTTCCACGCGGTCCCGCACGTCGCTCAGCGCCTGGGACATGCCGGCTCCCCAGTCGAACAGCATCTCCAGGTTGCACCCGTTGGCCGAACATTGGGTTTGAATATGCCGGAGCCCGGGCACGGTGCGGAACCGCCCCTCCGCCGGAATCGCAATGTCCCGCTCGACCTGTTCCGGGGTCGCGCTGGGATACGGGATCGTGCACCGCAGCACCGGAAAATCCATGTCGATCATGAATTCCCGGGGAATCCGCGGCCAGACCACCGCGCCCAAGGTCAGCACGGCGAATACCAACATGAAGACGGTGATGGGCCGTCGCAGCGCGTATGTGGGCAAGGAAAACTTCATTTCGGAAGTACCATTCTCGGGGGCGCCCCAACTCTCTGTGCCGATTCTAACCCGGAATTCCCATACGCACAACGCGTCTGCGCAGTAATCTTTGTGCATACGGTTCGTTCCAGCGACGGCCAAGGTCCTTCGACTTGACAGCGTGCGTGTGAGAATTCCTCAACCGTGAGCCCGCAGTCGTTCTCGGGAGCATTTCTCGCCGCTGCCCGCAACGACGCTCCCTGAGATGAGGTTTCTGGGGCGGTGAGAAATGCGGACCAACCCGAATCAGGGACGCGCACCCCTCTGACAGCGCAATACACCGGGCTTCCATCGAACCCATCGGCCATTCCGGGGTCTAATCAAGGAGGAAAGATGAATGCCGTTCGACGCGAAAGGAACTGCGCTCATGAGAACACCCCTCGGACTCGTCATGTCCCTGCTGCTCGCCGCAGGTGTCTTCATTGGAACCGGTTGTGACAACAAGACTTTAACGGTGCCCCCGGCCCCTGTGTCCAACGGCCATCCTGCGGTCACTCCAAATCCGCCCGATTCGCCTGACGCAAACGCTGCCTGGGATCCGGGGGGGCCGGTAGATGAATTACCGGATATCCCGACCGATCCGGCCCGCAACACCGGCCCGAGCGCTCGGCGGTAAACGGCTGTCCTGCGGCAGATTATGCAATTCCCGGGCCGTGGACAGAGGTCCCGGAGTTGATCCGCGCCCCGGTCAATGTGTACCCTATTAGGGTGTGCGTACCCAATGCACATCGAGAATCATGATAACGGAATAGCTGGTCCCGCTAACGGCGGGAATCGAAACGACAAGAAGGAAGGGCTTCCCATGAAAACAGTTGTTTCTATAGCAATGGCATTGGTGCTGGTCTTCGGGTTCGCCGTCGTCGCGGCGGGTTGCGGTGGCGCGCCGTCCAGCGATACCGGCGCTCAAAAACCTGACACCACGGCACCCACGGCGCCGCCGGAGCCGTCCGCTGAAAAAGCCGATGACGTCGCCCCGCCGGCTGAAGGAACCACCACGCCCGACAGCACAGCCCCGGCCGATTCGTCCGAAGGCATGAACGAACAGCCGGCCGCGCAGGGTGACAGCAGCGCAGCGGCCGAGGGTTCCGGCAGTGAAGCGTCCGCCGATTCCGGCAAAGCGCTCACCGACGAGTTCGACGATTTCGACTACAGTGCCGGTGGCGGTGCGGCCAGCAAGCGCCGGTAGGAATACCGCTTAAGCCAACGAGTCTTACAGGGGTGGGCTCGCAGAGACCGATCTGCGAGCCCACATATCTTTCCTCGCAGACCCGTGCCTGAGGAGATGGCGCCCGCGCGCCGAGGATGCCCTTCGAGCGCGGAATGGACCCGCAATTCCACCGGTTTCTTGTTCTGTACCCCGTCAGCGACTACAATTGCCGGATCGCGCATTGAAACAAACGAAAGGGACGGTACCGTGGCGTCCGATGAAAGCGGATACGTAAACTACTTCGAGGTCCTCGGCCTGGACGAAAATGCCAAGCCGGGCGAAGTCCGCAAGTCCTACCGGCAGAAGATGAAGGCCCTCGTGAACGAGATCGCCGACGTGGAAATCACGGAAGAACGGCGGTCCCGCTACCTCCTGGAAATGGCCAAAATGAACGCCGCGCTCTTCATTCTGCGGGACACGGAGACGCGCGACGAGTACTGGAACAGTCGCCAGGATCTCGTTGAACTGGAGCGGAAATGGAAGGAAGCCGCCGATTCCAGCGACGCCAACGAAGCCGACCGGTACCGGAAAGCCTATGACGGCAAGGTCCGCGACTTCCTGGGCAAGTACGTCGAGGATTACATGCTCGCCGCAGGCCGGGACAAGGAATGCGTCGAAGCCAGCCATTGGGACCCCTACCACGAGCGTCACGCGTTCCGCATTCTGCGGCATTACCGGCAGAGTTTGTATCGCGAGATTCTGGAGCGGTTACCCTACGCCGAAATCACGCGTCCGGAGATCGACTGGGACCAGCGTGAAACCGCCGTGAGCCGCATGCTCGCGCACAGAGGAAGCTGAGCGATGGCGCGCGGCAAACGAAAGGGTTCGGGCCAGAATAAGATCGTCGACATGGAACTGGCCGCCCTTGCCCTGGCGAAAGCGGTCCACGATGGCGACATCGTCAACCTTCGCCTCTTGTTCATGCCCTTCTCGCCGATCCGGTCCGACTCCAGCGAACATTTGGAAGACGACAAGTACGCCTACCTCTTGCCCGACGAAGAGACCGAAGCCTCCCTCGAGTTCCGCGAAGCGCTCCAACTGGTGCAACGAGATTCGATTTGGAATCACATCGAAGGCGAGCTGGAGGCGAAACGGCCCGCCCGTCTGCCCTGGGAACTCGTGCTTCATCTCGGCGACAACGCCGTGCTTCTGGGCAAATACACCAGCGCCTCCCAGGCTTACGAGCTACTCCGTATTCGCCGGCGCATGCAGGACAGTTTCTACGCGCAGGCGGACAAAGCCTTCGATGAAGGAAACCTGAAACGGGCGGTTCACGGGTACGTCGTTGCGACGGGATTGGATTACGATTACGCTGCTTTCCCCGAGCCCTTGCCCCTGGTTCCCGACTTTCAGCGGCGCGCGCTCATGCTGCACGGGGTTTATCCGGAGCGCCCCGAAGATTCGGTGCCGCTGCAGGAACCGGATACGTTCCTGCGTACCGCGCTGACCTATCTGTTGCTGGATGCCGGCGCCGCGGCCCGCCTCGAATCCAGAACCCGCGACCAGCGCGTGGCCTTTCTCGCCGAACTGGTGCGACAACGCGACCCCGGGTGGCGCGAGTTCGTGCACCGGTACCGCGAAGCCTGCGACAAGATGCGCGAGTTCGAACAACGCGTCGAGCGCGTCAAAGCCGAAAGCGAGTCATCCAACGGTTCCCTCGCAGAACAGATCGAAACCATTCTCGGCGAAGATCCCCACGCCATACCCGCGTGCCTTCTCGGGCGTGCCATCGAGGAAGGCGAATGGTGGCAGTATCTCAAGGAATTGGCGTTCAAGCATCCCGCCTCCATCCTGTTTCTTTCCCGCCAGTTGGTGGGGCAAAGTGAGATTGTCGTGCCGCGGTATCGTGCCGATTCCCCGGTGCCGCGCGAGCTGGGCCTCGTAACCGGAACCGCGGCGTCCGCATCGGCGTCGTAGCCAGGACCGACTCGGGGGCCCGCGAGAATGAGCCATGGGATTGGTCATTGACTTGCATTTGCATACGCTGCGCTATTCGCAGTGCAGCCGTATCGACCCCGCAGGCCTGATCGACCGGGCCGTCCGTGCCGGGCTCGATGGCCTCGTGATTACCGAGCACCACCATCAGTGGGAACCGGAAGAGCTGCATGAATTGGTCGTCGCATCGGGCCATCCGGGCTTTCTGCTCTTCGCCGGGTTCGAGTATACGTCGGCCCAGGGCGATTTGCTGGTCTACGGGCTTACGCCTGCGCAGGCAACCCAGTTCCGTCCCGGTTGGCCCCCGGAACGCGCCGCGGGGATGATCCGCGATTTCGGCGGTGTTTGTATTGCTGCCCACCCGACCCGGGCTGGCCTCGGGTTCGATGAGCGTTTGGAAACCCTCCCGCTCGCCGCGATGGAAGTGGCGAGCGTGAACTTACAAGAACACGAGCAGCGTTTGGCACGTAACCTCTCGAAAACACTGAACATACCGGCGACCGCCGGGAGCGACGCCCACGACTTGCACGATGTGGGGCGCTACGCCACCGAATTCGAGGATTTACTGTTAAACGTCACGGATTTACAAGATGCGTTGGTCCATGGTAAATTTCAGGTGGCCCAACGCGCTGAGAGGAGCCACTAGTGGAAACCAATCCCTCACCGGGATCTTCGTCTCCTGCGGGAAACGATGTGTCGCAAAACATTCGGCGGGAAGTATTTGAGTTCGTTCGGATGGTCGTGATTTTCCTCCTGTTGTTTATCGTCTTGAAGACCTTTGTCCTCGAAGGGTACGAGGTGCAAGGCCCGTCCATGGAGCCGACCCTCCATAACAATGAGCGGATCCTCGTGCTCAAACTTCCCCACTGGCTTGGCGTCGACGACATCGACCCCGGCGATATCGTCGTCTTTGACAGCACCGACGACGCCGACAAACGCTACGTAAAGCGCGTGGTCGCCGAGGGTCCCCGGCCCGCTCATGACAACACCGTGGCGGCTATGGGCCACGACCAGTACAAGAAACGCATGGTGGCAGTAAGCCTCGAGCACGGGCGCCTCTATGTAGACCATCACCTGGTCGAAGAATCCTATCTGCCCGATGTTATCCGCGAATCCTTCAAAGCCACGGATCCCGAGCGCGACTTGAGTCCCGGACAGTTTTACGTGCTTGGCGACAACCGCAACGTAAGCAAAGACAGCCG
This sequence comes from Candidatus Hydrogenedentota bacterium, assembly GCA_963745075.1. Taxonomy (GTDB): domain Bacteria; phylum Hydrogenedentota; class Hydrogenedentia; order Hydrogenedentales; family SLHB01; genus JAHDWY01. The sequence goes on from CAVUWV010000008.1 coordinate 300,024, forward strand.
CAGTTTCGGTCCGGTCGACAACGACAAGCTTATCGGGAAAGCGGTGTTGCGGTTCTGGCCGCTAAGTAAATTCAGCCTGCTCTGATGAACACGGTCATTTTCTCGGACGTCCACCTGAACGTGGCGGAGGACGGGCGTGAGCGCATGGCCGAGTGCATCCGCTTTCTCCGCGCCATCGATCCCGCGGAAACCGACCGCGTCGTGATCCTGGGCGACCTCTTCGACTTCTGGTTCGAATACCGGCACGTCATTTTCAGCGGCTATTTCGACGTGCTGCGCGCATTCGCCGACCTCCGCGACGCCGGCGTACGCTTCTATTTTGTGTGCGGGAACCACGACTTCTGGGCGGGCGGTTTCCTGCGCGATCGTCTCGGTTTCGCCATTCACCCCGACCACCTCGTCCTCAACTTCGGAAACAAACGCGTTCTGTTCGTGCATGGGGACGGCATCAACCCGAAAGACGTAAGCTACCGGGTCTACAAACGCATCGCCCGGTTCCCGCTGGTGGTCGGTTTGTTCCGGTTGCTGCATCCCGATTGGGCCATGGCGCTTGCCCAGGCCGTGTCTCGCGGCAGCCGCCATCTCACGGGCGTGAAAGATCCCAGCCAGGGACCGGAAGTAGAACCGTTGGAGGAATTCGCTCGCGGAGCATTGGAGCGGGGCGAAGCCGATGTCGTCATGTGCGGCCACTCCCACTACCCCGTCATGAAGGAGTTTCCCATACCGAACGGCACGGGGCTGTACATCAACACCGGCGACTGGCTGTTCCACCGCTCCTACGTGGAATGGGACGGCGACGCCTTCTACCCGCGCTCATTCGACCCCGAAACCGCCGGCAAGCCAGTATCCGCCGAGCGCGCATAGCGCACCGTACAGAATCAGCATCAAAAAGATCAGAATGCCGGCGCCGCGTTTGCGCGTGAACGCACGAACGTTTCGGCGGATAATGGTTCCGATGCTGGGGCTGATATCGGCGACGATGACGGTGATGTTGTCCTTGCCGCCGTTGTCGTTGGCCATGGTAATCAGGCGGCTGACGATTTCCGCCGGGGCCGCGCGGCGCCGGAACTCCTCGATGATTTCCGCATCCTTGCACATGTTGACCAGCCCGTCCGTGCAGAGGAGCAGCATGTCACCCGGCACGATATGCCACATGTAGGTGTCGATATCGACTTGCGGATGCGTGCCGATGCTTCGCGTCACAATATGCCGCCGGTTATCCGACTCGGCCTCGGCCTTGGTCATCATGCCATACTTGACCTGCTCGTCCACCCACGAATGGTCTTCCGTCCGGGTAATGATCTCTCCGTCGCGGATGTGATAACAGCGGGAGTCGCCCACGTTTCCGATAAACACCTTGCGCGGCGTGACGATCGCGCTTAACAGCGTGGTCCCCATGGGACGGCCCTTGGTCACCAGGTCCGTGTTCGTCCTGTGGACGTTGTCGTTGGCAAGTTTAACGGCCTCGCGGATGATCGGGAGATACCCTTCGTCCTCCTCCGGATCGGCCGCGGGGGCCGGGGGGGCTTCTTGAGCATGTCTTTCGCGATGGAGACAGCCAGCTTGCTGGCGATCTCGCCTCCCATGTGGCCGCCCAGTCCGTCCGCCACGCAGAGCAGCGCACCTTCACGAAAGAGCTGGAGGTCCGGAGTATCGTCGCGAAATACCCCGTAATAATCCTCATTGTTTCGCTTGCGCCGCCCAATATCCGTCTGCGCGGCTATGTCAATACGCATGCAGCACTGCCCTCCGGCTGTCCTCGGAAACATTAGCAAACGACCTTAGACGCAGGCAAGCCCGTTGGGAGCCTTCCTGCGCCGCAACACATCGTCTCAAAAGCGATATCAAAACTCGAAGCGCGAAAACCGAAACAACTTCGAATGCTTCAACACCGAAACGTTTCAGACGGGTGTCAAATGCCCGTTTTCTTGACGCCCGCGTCTGCTCGTTTCGGACATTTTGCCGATTTCGGTCATTCGAATTCGTCTCGGAATTTCGCGCTTCGGATTCCGAGTTTTCTCTGGGGTCGTTTCTCCTTGGCTCTGAACGGGTTGACAGGCATCGGACGAGCGACTAGAATCGCCAGAGGTTGGCAAGCCGCCTGCGGGGAGCACTTTACGTATGAAACGGTTCAACTTCGGCTCTTTCCTGGTAGACGAGTCGAACGAGCATGCCTTTCAGTTGTGCCACGATGTCGCCGACCTCAAACCCGTGAACCCGGTCCCGGTCGTGTTGCTGGGTGACGAGGGGTGTGGGAAAACCCACCTCCTCTATTCCATCGTCAACCGCGTCCGCGCGGGCTCGTCCAAGACCGGCCTTGCCTACGTCACCGCGTACGATTTCCCCGATCAGGTGCGGGCGCTGATCGACGACCCTTCGCCCGTCGAGCGGGCCCAATCCGCCATCCTCCTGGTCGATCAATTCGAACGGTTCCGCGACCTCGTGGAAGAGCTGGAAGCTGTCATCCGCATCTTCCTCGATAACAATCATTATGTCGTCATCGCTACCAGCGTTCATCCCGGACGCTTGCATCATCTCAGCGACAGTTTCAAAGCTTTGCTCGATTCAGGTCAAATGACCCAGATCGTACCCAAGGGCACGGAAACACAGATCGACCGCATCAAGCGGCAGCTTCGCGAAGAGAGCGAATCCCAGCTCCAGAAAAAGCAGGAAGAGATCGAAGAGTTGCGCGGGCTGCTCAGCCGAGTCGGCAAGGATGCCGACCCCGATACGTCCGCGACCATTGCAGGTCTCCGCGAGGAACTCGACGCAGAACGCATCGCCAAGGCGGAAGTAACCAAGAAGTACGATGTCGCAAGAGATCTCGCGGGAAGCGTGCAGGACGAACTCGCGTCCGCACGCTCCGAGATGGATCGCTTGCGCAACACCGCGCAGGAAGCCGAAAGGGCCGCGCGCGCCGCGGCGGAGGCGGAACTCAACGAAGTTCGCGAAAAACTTGGGCAAGCGGAATCCACCGCCGCCGACCGCGCCTCGGAGATCGAACGACTCAATCGTGCGCTGGACGAAGCGGCGACGCTGAATGAAACGGTCGCTTCTCTCGAGGAACGGTTGGCTCAGGCAAAGACGGAAGCCGAAGAGAATCTGGAAACCGCGCGCAACCTGCACGAAAAGATGGAAGCAGCGGAAGAAAAGGTTACGTCCGAGACTGGAACCGCTGAATCGCTCCGGTCCCGGCTGCAGAAGTTGGAAGCGGATCTCGCCGGTCATACCGAGACGGAAGAGGCCTTGCGTTCGGAGTTGCTGGAAGCCAGGACTCAATCGGCGCAGCAAGCCGCCGAACTGGATTCCGCGCGACAGGAGATTGCCGACCTGCGCGCCCAGTCCGAAGGCGTGTCCGCTTCGGAACAGGAACTGCGTGACGAGTTGAACCGCGCGCGCACCGAACTCAGCGCCGGGCAAGGTACGATTCGGGACTTACAGGAACAGTTGCAGCGGGCCGAGTCGGAAGCGGGATCCCATGCGGCGACCTCCGGCGGTCTGCGCGCACAATTGGAATCGACCCGCGCCGACTTGACCGCGCAACTCGACGAACTTCGCCGCGAAAAATCCGTTGCCGAAGCGGAGCGCGACGAGGTCGTCCAACGTGCAGAGCAATTGCTGGAACAAATCGGCGGGATTCGCGCTGAGTATCGCGCCGTCGAGGAAGAACAGCAAACGCGCATCGCCGCGCTCGAAACGGCCATCGAAACCCAGGCCGCCAATGCCGTCGATCCCGACGAGGTGAGCCGCCTCCAAGACTTAGCCGAACAAACGACTGCCGAGCTGGAATCGTTGCGCCAAGTATCGGCAGCGGAGACCGACCAGCTCCGGCAGCAGGCCGACGATCTGCGCGACCAAGTGCGCCGCTTGGAACAGGAACGCGTGTCCCTCGAGTCGGACAAGTCCGCCGCCACACAGGAATGCGAGAAGCTGCGGGCCGCCTTGGAAACCGCCAAGAGCGAGGCCGAACGCGAGATCAACGATCTGCGCAGCGCGTTAGATCAAACCGCCAACGCCCAAGACGCATTGAACGGGCAACTGCAGGAGTCGGGCGCGGAACGCGAGCGCCTACAGGAACGCGTGTCGACGTTGGAGGAAGATCGCGATCAGTTCGATATGGTGCGCCAGGAACTCGTTCGCGAACGGGACGCTCTTCAGTCCGAACGCGATGCCGCACAGGCTCAGGCCGACGAGGCACGCCGGGAACGCTCCGCCGCGCGCGCGGAGACCGAGTCCCGTGTCGCGGAGCTGACATCCGCGCTCGAATCCAAGGACTCGGAACTCAACCGCGCCAAGGAGGCCGCCGACGGGCGCATCGCCGACCTTGAATCCGCCTTGCGGACCAAGGAATCCGAACTGGCGAGTGCACGGGAAAACGCGGATGCGCGGATCGCCGAGTTGGAGTCATCCTTTCAATCGAAGCAAGCGGAGTGCGACGCGGCCTACACCCGCGCGAACGAACTCGAACTGGAAATCGCGCAAATGCGGGAGGCGTCCGATGCCATGCGCCGCGCCAGCAGCGATGCGGGCCAACGGTTGGAAGGAGCTGCCCGCAGCCTCGCCGACATCGCAACGGGGCTCGTATCCGCATTGCAGAACGTAACCCCCGCCGCCAGCGACGATTCCGATCGGGCCATGCGCTCGGCCCACGACGCCGTCGCCGGCGCCCTCGAAAAACTCCGCCCTCTCGAAGACCTCGAAGGCTACGAAGAAGAAGACCACTCGATCTAAGAGCGTATTTCAAAAGTGGGATTCTTGTCGTCATCCGGGTGGGCTGCTTGACTCTGGAGTAGGCTGGAAGCCCGCACCACAATTTGCCCAAACTGTGCCGAACGTGACCATGGCCACTTCTGATACACGCTCTAAAGCATTCTAACTTCTTCGGCGTCAACTCAATCGCACACGGTACGGCATGTTTGTGGAATCAAGTATCCGGTTACCCAATCAAGGGGGGGCGCCCTTACAGCGCAGCGGCGATTCGGCTGAGGATGCCTTTGAGGCCGCGGCGATGCTGGTTGGGGCAGGCACTTTCGCCGCAGTTGATGCAAATTTCCGGCAACCTCTTCGCGTCGCCTTCGTGGAGGCCGTCCCGGATTTCCTGGACGCGTGCGCTGTGCCACACGTCCTGAACGGATTGTTTCGACACGTCGCCGAGGACGGTCGTGCGCAGCCAGTCCACGCAGCACAGGGGAACCTGGCCGTTGAAGAGAATCATCATGTCACGCGACGGGCGGATGCAGTCGCCCATGGATTTCATGGCGCCGATATTCATATCGTCGGCACCCTTGATGTTTCCGCCGCGATTTTCGAGGGCGGACGTCACGAGCCGGACACCATGCTTCTTCCAGAACTTGCGCGTGCGCTCGATATCGTGGACAGTCTTCTTTGTCACCACCATGGAGACGCGGAAATCGATCTTGGCGCGCTTGCGCCGGATCGTTTCCTGGAAGGCGATGCAGTTTTCGATGACCTTCGTGCTCTCGTAACCCATGATCTCTTTATTGATCTGGGGATCGAGGGATTGCAGGCTGCACTTGAGCTGTTTGAGTCCCGCGTCAATGAGGGCCTCACCGCGCTCTTTCGTGAGGTACGTGCCGTTGGTAATGACCTGCGACTTGGTTTCCGGCAACTTCTCCGTGACGTAGGCGGCGAAGTCCGGCAACCGCTTATCTGACAGCGGTTCGTTCATCATGTACAAGCCCAGGCGCCGGGGCGGCGTCCGGGTCAGATCGTCCACGATCTTGTGAAACAGCTCGACCGGCATGCGGCCGTGTTCGAGGTCGCTGTTCAATACTTCCTCGTTGGGACAAAACACGCACCGGCCGTTGCATCCGGCCTGCGTCTGAATCTGGACCCGGGGCGGCCCGGGCGGCGCTTGCACGCTCACGGAGATATCTTCCTGTTTGCAGTATGATGAGCCTTCAAGAAAACGTAATTATAACAGACCGTTCCCGCGGGATGCACACGGCTGGACCGTAGCGAGTGACTTCAAATCTCTCCAATTCTATAAAGAAGAAACCAAGTAATTTCGAAGAACACAGCCGAGGGCGGCTGTGCCACACGGGTGATTGCAAAGATTTTGTCCCTGTTTCATAAGTCCCGGTCGCGCCCAAATACAAATCGAAGAATAATTCAGAATCGTCCAACGGGCAAGCGCGTGTGGCACAGCCGCCCTCGGCTGTGTCTTTTGGGTCATTTCAGGATATTTCGCAGGGCATCTGCGGCCCGGTCCACTAGCTCGTCCCGGACGATGCTGGTGGTGGTCTTGAGCGTCCGAAGTACGTCATCGGTGACCTCACCAACGATCGGCGGACCGAACCCATAGCGGGTAGACGGGTTATCCGGGGGGCCGGTGACCAGGATGCGCATGCCCCCCGCCGAGCGCAGATGGTCCGCGACTTCCCGGACCCCGGGCACGAGGTCGCCCGCGCTGAGAACCGATTCCAACAGGTTTACGTGGACTAGCAGTTCCGTGTCGTTGGCAGGAAAGTTGATGGTGCCGCGGGCCGCAATCAGGTAAGTAGGTGTGCGGATTTCCATATCCTGGACCGTCATCAACCCCTGATTCATGGTAATGGTGCCCCGGCACCGGTCGAACGAGAGGCCTTCATCGCGCACGGACGGCAGTCGCAGCCGGGTGATTTCCGTGGCGCGCAAGACGGTCAGGATTTGCGTCGCGATCCCCAGCTTGCCGAAGGTCCCGTTTTCGCCGGTGAATTCGATGCTTCCGGACATCCCGTGAGTCGGGTCAACCCCCTCGCCGGTCGGCATTTGCAGAATAACGGTGCCGTTCAGGTTCCCCTTCAAGCCGCGGGGTTCGACGAAAGCCAGTTCGTCGATTACCTGCGCCGGAACATTGGTCACGACCATTTCCGTGGAGAACTGTCCTGTTGGCTCACCGCTCGCCATGGTGAGGGTGCCCGTGATGGAACCGCCGTTCCGATCGAGGCGCAAATTCTCCACCTGAATGTGGCCGTTCTGCGCGACCACCGTGGCGGATGCGTTGGTGAAATGCGCCTGCCGGTAAATCAACGCGTCAAGATTCGCACTGAACGAGCCCGTGAACGGTTCGGCCGCATCCGAATGCGCCGGGCTGCTTGCCGGGGTTACGTCGGCGGGTTCGGACGGTTCCCCCTGGTATTCTTTGACCGCCGCGAACAGGTTCTCGACGCCGTTGATGTCGAGCTGTTGCCCCGTGACGCTGCCCGACCAGTGACCCGCGCGTTTCTCGGCGGTGACGTGGCAATCCGAGTTCGCGCCCACGACTGCCAGATCGCGAACGGAAACGCCGTCCGGATGGATTGAAATCCCGCCGTTAACCGAATCGATTGTGAGGTCGGGGCTCAACGCCGCGCCGAATTCCATCAGGGTTAAATCAAGTTCCGTGGGATTCGTTGCAACGCGGCCCTGGATACGGCCATGGGCTTCGCCGCCGCGTGCGAGCAGGGGGGCGAGCATTGCCACGTTGAGGTCGAGGGGATCGATGATGAATCGATCGCTTTCGAAGCGGCCTTGTACCGCCTCGCCCAGGCATTCGACGCGCAGCGACTGGGCCTGCCAGATATCCGCGGTTGCTTCGCCCGTTACGTCGAGCGACGAGACCACACCGGACCCCTTGTGGATGTATTGTCCGTAGGTCAAATCCGTCGCGTCCAGCGTGAGGTGGGCGACGAACCGCTTCTGATCGTAGGAGCGGGTAAAACCGACGTCCATGTCGCCGCTCGCGGTGGCCGTATCCGGCAGCATGGCCTGCAACGCCGTACCGGGGATGGTCGCGTCAACCTTCACATCCCCCAAGGCCCACGCTTCGCCATCCTTGCGCCACGCAACGTCGCCCGCGAGTTTCGGCGTCCCGTTGCGCGCAAACGTGACCGCCGCGCGCGGCTGGTCCGGCCCCGGCAACTGCACCGTGATGTCAAAGGCAGATGGTCCGTAGGCCGCGACGATCCCCGGCGCCACGTCTTTGGCCGCCGCCTGTTTCAGGAACGGGAGATCCATTTGCGACAGATCGCCCTGGACCGTTCCACGCCATTCCCGTTGATCGAGCAGGTATTGTCCATCGACCGTCGTCGCACCGAGTTTTTGCGAGGAGGCCTGCGCCTTGGTTTCAATGCGGCCGGGCTGCGCGGTGAACGTGGCCGACAACGGCGCGAACCGATCGTTCCACGCGTCGGATTTAATGCCCAGGACGCCGTTCTTCACATCGCCTTCGACGACCAAATCGGCGGGCATGCCTTCACCTGGTACGATGGTCGCCTTGATGCGACTCAGGTGCACGCGGCCAGCGGCCTCGGAAATCTGCGGAAGGTCGACTAGACTTCGTAATCGCTCCCGCGTCAGATCGACTTGACCCGAAAGATCGATGGCCGTGACGCCGTTCGAGAAGTCCGGGGTCACGTCGCCTTTCAACGATATCCCTTCCGATGCAACGCGTTGGACGTGAATCACGCCCTCCTCGAAGGTTACGTCGCCGGAGACCCCTTGATATGCGGTCTCTCCAGACTTGGTCGCCACGTTGATACCTTCAAACTGTGCCGTGCCCTGTACGAGCCGGAGGTAGTGGTCGGGCGTAAGTCCCAGCAGCACGTCGTCGCCGGAGAAGGTGCCATCGGTGGTGGCGGAAAGACGGAACGGTAGATCCGGAGGATACCGGAGAAGGTCGTTGAGGCCTTCGCCATGGACCTGCGCATGCGCAACGTGTGCCGCGACGCTACCATCGCTCGGCACCGACACATCGCCGCGAATTTCGGCGGCCGCGGTCTGCCAGGCAAATCCGTTCAGCGTGAAGGTCCCCTGGTCCCACCAGCCCTCCGCCGTGAAGGGACCCGAGAGCGAATCCATATCGGCCCCGTCGATAGGCTTGGGCGCCGCGTCTCCGCTGATGTCGGCCCGGTAGGTGAGTTTCGCCGTGCGCTCGAAGGTGGCCTTCGCGTTGGCAATGGCGCTTGGAATGTTCCGCGTCTTGACGAGGGTCTCCGTGTCCACGCCAGTCACCGATACGTCCCCGGATACGCCGATTCCCATCTCAGGATCGCCGGTTCGCGTTACGGTCGCCTGGCCGGTGAATCGGGCATTCTCGCCCAAGAGCGGGATGGTACCGTCGCCGTGGATGGCGATCGCCTTTGTGAGCACGTCATCGACCGCGATGTCTCCCTCCAGTGCATAGTCCGAGCCCGAACCGAAAACGAGATGGGCTCCGTCGGCCCGGATGGTACCGACCAACAGTCGTTGCGAGCCGCTTTCGGATGCGGAATCGCCTGTCGCGGAAGACACAGAGTCGACAACCGTATTGATGCGTGAACGCGCGTCGCCCACGTCGGTTGGCAGCGTGACGACCAGCCCGCGCAGCAGGATTTCTTCGATTTCGATGGTGCCGTGTCCGAGGCTCGCCAACCGGGGGTAGGCGACCACGTCGCTGCACACGGCCTGAAAGTCGCCCTCGCCCACGACCACGTCCCTCACGTGGGCCGACGGCACCGGCAGCAAGGTCAGATCGATGTCGCCCAGTTTGACGGGAAGCCCCGTCGCCTTGGCGAGTCGCTCGGTAATCATCGGCCGGTATCGTTCCGGCCGAATCGCCCGCTCCACGACAAACCACGTTCCCGCGATCAGGACCAGCACGGTCCCCAGGATCCACGGCCATCGTCGTCGCCGCGGTCTGAAGGAAGACGGCATTCTCTGGGAGTTTTCCGGCATGGAATCAGTGTAACACGTGGGAAGGGGGACCAAACGTTCATTTCTTCGGTCTCATTGGTCGTCGGTCCTATCGCCCCTCCCGTGTGCATGTTCCCGCGAACATACGGTATGATCCCCGCTTTCGACTCAAACCCCGGGAAAACTGGACAAGACCATGACTGACACGAAGTTCAAACGCACGCTGGTCACGAGCGCGCTGCCATACGCAAATGGGCACATTCACCTCGGCCACATCGCCGGGGCCTATCTGCCCGCGGATATCTTTGTGCGTTTCAAGCGGCTCAAGGGCGAGCCCGTACTCTATATCTGCGGCTCCGACGAGTTTGGCGTACCCATTACGCTGACCGCCCTGAAAGAGGGTATTTCCCCGCAGGAAGTTATCGATCGCTACCACGCCGCCAACGCGGAATCCTTCGCCAAGCTCGGCATTGGTTTCGATCTCTACGGACGCACCTCTTGGCCCTTGCACGCGGACACCACGCAGACCTTTTTCCGCAAGCTCAATGAAGGCGGATTCATCGAAGAGCAGGAGATGGAACTCTGGTACTCCGAGCAGTCGGATAAATTCCTCCCGGATCGGTACGTCAAGGGGATCTGCCCCAAGTGCGGGTACGAGGACGCGACGGGCGACGAGTGCGAGAATTGCGGCGCGCAGTATGCCGCCCACGATCTGATCAACCCGCGCGTCAATATCCCGAACGATACGTCCACGCCGGTGCTGCGAAACTCGACCCACTGGTTTCTCAAACTTCAGGATTTCGCGAAGGATCTGAAGACGTGGCTCGATTGTCATCCTGAATGGCGCGCCAACGTCAAAGGCATCGCCTACGGTTGGGTGCAGGAACTACGCGCCCGCTGTATTACCCGCGACACGGATTGGGGCGTGCCGATTCCGCTGGATGACCCGCGCACGGAGGGCAAACGCATTTACGTTTGGTTCGACGCACCCATTGGCTACGTGACCAACACGCGGCAGTGGGGCATCGACACGAAGAGCGACGAATCCACATGGGAGCTGTGGTGGAAGGATCAAACCACGCGGCTGATCCACTTCATTGGCAAGGACAACGTGCCTTTCCACGCGGTCATTTTCCCGGCTATGTTGAAGGGCCAGCAAGATTACGTGTTGCCCGACGACGTGGTCGGCAACGAATACCTCAACGTCTTTAACCGGCAAACCGGCAAGGCGGAGAAAGGCTCCAAGTCGAAGGGCAACATGATCAGCGTGCGATGGTTCGTCGAACGGTTCAGCCGGGACGCCATCCGTTACTACATCTGCGCGATCATGCCGGAAACGAAAGACGCCGCCTTCGACTGGGACGAGTTCCAGAATCGGTACAACGGCGAGTTGTGCGACGTGGTCGGCAACTTCGTGCACCGATCCCTGACCATGACGGTGAAGAATTTCGAGAGCAAGGTTCCCGAACCGGGCGAACTCGACGACGAGGACCGCGCGTTGCTGGATTCCTTGCCGGGCCTCATCGACGGCGTGGCCGAATCGCTGGAAGGCTTCCGATTCCGGCAGGCCTCGGAACGGTTCATCGATGTCGGCCGCCGCGCGAACGTGTATTTCGACACGAAAGCGCCGTGGACCACGCGCAAGACGGACTCGGTTCGCACCGGCACGACGTTGTACGTGTGTTGCCAAGTCGTGCGCGCGCTGTGCACGGTCATGGCGCCCTTCGCGCCCGACGGCGCAGCGAAGCTCGCGGAAACTCTGGGTGTCACCTTGCCGAAGGGCGGCCCCGACGGCGGCGAAGACGGCTGGAACGCGGCCAAGGAAGGCCTCGCCGGCGGCAGCCCCCTGCAGCCGCCGCAGGTCCTGTTCCCGAAGCTCGACCCCGACATGATCGCCCAACTCGCCGAAGAGCACGCCGCCGGGGAAGCGTTCTGAAGCGGTCTTCGCGTCAGTTTTGGTGTATAATAGTGTCAGCGTATCATGGGTTCGGCACGTCAAAAAGCGAGATGGTGTTTTCATTGCCGGATGCGCAACAGCAAAAGACTCTGCATGGAGAATCTGGATGGCTTCGTACGACCCCAATGGTAGGCCGAACGTATCTTCCCCCAACAAGGTCGTGCACCCTGCGGATTGGTACGATGCGTCGGTCGCCAAGCTGATCGGTTACCGCAAGTCAAGTTCAATGGAAGATAGCTCCGAATGGCCCGGTCCGTCACCCTCCGCAATCGCAAACGCCACGGAGTTTCTCGACAAACTACATGACTCCGATATGCCTCCTTCAACCGTTTCTCAATCTGCGATTGGTGGCATTGCATTTACGTTTCTCTCCGGCGGCATGGAAGTGTTTGTTGAGTTCTTGAACAACGGAAACGTATTTGCCGTCGTCTCCAAGCCGGACGACGTGGAGGCGGACTTTCCCACGTACCAGGTCGGCAAAGACGGCTTTGGTTACGACGGCTTGATCGAGATTATCGCCAATACCTCCAATGCGTGAAATGCCGCCGGAAATGCTTTGGGATCGCGTCTCGGTCAACGAAAACTTCCCTGACGATGAGCAGCTCTATTGCCGCATCAAGCCGGAGCATCTTATTCCCGGCACGGGCAAGGGTCTTGTGATTGATGTGACGGCGTTTGACCTGCCGGACAAGTCAGTAAACCGAAGCGACGATGGCGGCAAGCCCGACATGGCTCGTCACAATGTCTACCCAAACTGCGGCCACATGTGCGATGGCAGGCACCATGACTGGGCCGTCGTCAGCATGAGGGTTTGCGACGTTCAGCGACGGGTTATGGACGTTGTCGAAGGGATCGCCTTTGAAACCCGAGTCCACCACGACCCATTGCCATACAATCGCTTCCACAGCGAGATCCGGGCTTTCGATCGCGATGGACGTCATATCGTGAAAGACCGCATGGCATTGCTCGGTTGGAAGACGCACTACCGTTGGCGAAAGATCGTCAGGTTCTGTTCCCATGTTGTCGTCCAGCTGGCCGCGGAATGAAGTGAATTCCCCCTGTCCACGGGTGTGCGTAGAGACAGGGGGAGCACACACATGACGCCACCGGAACGATTCACTGCCGCGATGAAGTTGCATCAATAGAAGTACGTGGACCGGCAGCCAAACCGGCAAGACAGGCTAGTCCAGCCAAACCGGCTGCAGCCGGGTGTGGTCCGCCCAGGGCGCCGAGAAAACCCAAAAAGCCGAGTGCTCCCAGATAGTACTTCCGCTCCGGATCGATGGGCACTTTCACTCTCGCCTTGTCGAATGGGACGAAGACGAGCAGCGACGCGAGGGAAAGAAACGAAACCCACGCGACCTGGGCCAGGTGACTGTAGCTTGTGGGGAGAAACCCCAGGAATCCCAGAAACCCGAGGAACCCCAGCGCGCCGAGAAACCTACTGTTCTGAGCTTTTTCCATAGCGTACTTCCTATACTATCCCGGCCCACTACTCGCCGGTGTATTCCTTCGTCGGAACCAAGCTGTCGATAAGCGCGCGAAGTTCGTCATCGGTCAGTTGGCCGTTAACGGCGAGTGCGGGGAACGTGCCCGCCGGCGTTTCGAGAAGGTACCCGGTACGGTCTTCTGACGGCGCGTCCTTGATGGAGGCACGGGCGCTGCTGAGCAGAATCCCGGCCAGCCATTTGCCTCGCGGGCTACCCCAAACCTTAGTGCCGTTCGGTGACGTGTATACGAGCGTTCCTCCAACAGCTTTGGTCTCCCCCAGCATGTTGTAGGAATGGGATTGGATGAGCACGACGTGCCGGCTGTCATCCGCGCGATACGTGATCGCGAACATGCGATGGGGTGGGCTGGCTACATCGAGGATATCCGTGATTTCGCGTTCCGGAGCCCACGACGGAGCGGATTCGAAAACGTAGGTCGCGAAATCGGCCCGTTCCACCATGTGCTTCACGGACACGTCGGTTATTACCATGTCCGGAAGAATACCGAAGAGACCACCCTCCTCCGGAGTCGGCGGCTGGACGGAGTCTTCAATGAGACCTTCGATTCCGGTGAGATCCCAGTCCACCTGAGCGTCGTCGACCGTTTCGGTCCAATCCCTTCGAACCACCAGGTAGGACTGCCCGTCGACGACCCACTCCATTTCGGCAATGGTGTTGTCGTCCTCACGGATCTTAAACAGAAACTCCGATTTGCTCGTTGTCGCCGGCGCGCCTTCGCCGGATCCCGTAGTGGATTTGACCACACGCGCTTCCGTGCCATCGGCGAGTTTCGTATGTCCCATGTCCACAACAAGCGTCTCATCCAATTCATCGAGATGGCTGGGCAGTCCCGCAGCGATACCCAGGAACGCAGCGGGATCTTCCGGCGGATGAAAACTATCTCCCACAGGAGCGGCTACGACCGTCAAGGGTCCGTCGGGGCTGGGTTCCAGCGAGTACACGGCGGCACCGTCGTAGGCGTTGGCGAAGAGCGGAGTCTCCCCGGTCGACAACAGGCGCACGAACCGCCCCGTGGCCGGATCGTACCAAGCCTGATCGTCGACGACGTATTCCTCGCCGGGTTCTGCACCGAGGGCCAACTGGTGAACCCGCGGCGTCCCCGACGCCTCGATGGCCATGATGGGTAACCACCGGGCTTGGGCTAAAACGGGGTCCGCCACGGGTTTCACCATAATCTCGTTGACGATGTGAACGATTCCGCCCTGGCTGAACAATGTTTCTTCTGCGGCCCACGCCCTGGTGAGCAGCGTGAAGGCGGAAATGGGCGGCCCGGCATCCTTCGACCAATAGAGCACCGTAGCGGCAATGATCAGCAGCAGCGCGGCCGCCGCTGCCGTGAGCGGTTTCCACCACCAAACGCTTCGGCGGCGGGCCGGTGCAAGTGTTCGGATTCCGGCATCCATATCGATGATTGCGTTCATGATTCGACCCTCCAGTTGCTTCGATACTTCCACTCGGTGGGAAGGCTGAATGGAAGCCAGGGTCTGTGTCGCGATTTCATGTTCCCGTTTGCAGCGGGGGCATATCCGAACGTGCTCGGTGAGTTCGATAGGCACGGGTTCATCGGGTGGATGGATGAGAAGATCGTCGAGCCAGTTTTGCGTTCGTAGGCAACTCATGATTTCCACTCCCGTGACGCGATTCTTCGTAATCTTCTAAACCCGTAGCGAAGCCGTGAACTGACGGTGTTCGGTTTGCACCCGACCGTGTCGGCGATTTCGCCAATACTCAATTCGTCGAACACACGCAACCGGATGACTTCGGCTTGTCGCTTCGGTATGCGCCGCAAGAGAACTTCAGCCCTGCGCAGTTCGTCTGACACCGCGTAAAGGTTCAGCGCGTCCTCGCGTCCACTCGGAAGGTTCTCGCTTGCGAACCGGTCCAGGAGTCCCTTCGACCGCTTGCGTTTTCGAAGCGCGTCCGTGCAGGCGTTGGCCGTCATCCGGTAGACGTACGGAACAACCGCCGAAATTCTTGCATGTTTGTGGCGCTCCGCGTAGGCCCGAATCAGCACATCCTGGACCACGTCTTCCGCATCGGACATGCTTCCAAGGCGACGGAATGCATACGAGACCAATCGCTGCACGTATGCTTCCACAAACCGCTTGAAATCCTCTTGCGATTGCGGCCAACCGTCTTTCCACGCGTCTTTTGGCTGCGCTGACCCTGGCTCCGGAGCCATTCGATTCCCCTCTCGGTCTGCACGATACCTGCACATTCAGGCTTCTCTCAGCCTTCCCATATCCTATAACGAATCCTGGTGCCGGTCTTCGTCTAATTCTTTTCTCCGGCCGTTGTCCGGGAACCCGGTAGCGAAAGCAAGTGATCGCCAGGATCCGGCGGGATCGCTCGCCTGAATCAGGCCATTGCATTGGTGTATGATTCGTCCGCTTTTCGGGAAATGTCGCAGGGGGAACGATAATGACACCACGGGAACGATTCATCGCCGCGCTGGAGCGGCGGCCATTGACGGGGCGGGTGCCACACTTCGAGCTGGTCTTCTTTCTCACGATGGAAGCCTTCGGCAAAGTCCATCCGAGTCACCGGAACTACGCCCAGTGGGACCAGATGACAGAGACCGAGCGCAACCTCCATCGTCACGATCAGGCGGAGATCTTCATCGAGACGGCCCGGCGCTACGAACACAGCGCGATCTTCCTGCATCCCAATCCCTGGCGGGAAGAGGAAGCCCTGCGCTGCGTCGACCTGGTGCGCGAAAAGTCGGGCGACGAGTTCTTTCTCATGTACCACGGCGACGCCACCTACGCGATTCCCCACGGCGAAGATATGGTGGAGCATGCGTCGTGGCTGTACGAACATTTCGATGAGGCCAAGGACGAGGCGCAACGAAAAGTTGACAAGCAACTCGCGTGGGCGGAGAAACTCGCGAAGCACGGCGGCCTCGACGGCTTCGCCCTGTGCGATGACTACTGCTTTAACGACAACCCGTTTTTAAGCCCCGACATGTTTGCGGAAATCATCACGCCGTACCTGACGCAGGTCATCGCGGGCGAGCGTGAACTCGGCTTCTACTGCATCAAACACACCGACGGCAACGTCATGCCGATCCTCGATCAACTCGTGAGCGCGAATCCCCACGCCATCCATTCCCTCGACCCGCAGGGCGGCGTCGACATCGCCGAAGTCAAACGCTTGTACGGCGACAAGGTCTGCCTCATCGGTAACGTGAATTGCGGGCTCCTTACCTCCGGCACCGAAGAGGAAGTCGTGGAATCCGCACGGTACTGTATCAAGCACGGCATGCCCGGCGGCGGCTACATCTTCTCTACGAGCAACTGCGCTTTCACCGGCTTACCTCTCGAACGGTACGAACTCATGTGGCGCGTCTGGCACAAAGAAGCGATTTACCCGGAGTAGCGCCATTATCTCCCAATCGTAATCGTGCTGGTCATCGTCATCGTAATCGATCTGCAAAGGACACAAGTTGACGGTGCACGAAATGACCGGGCCGCGTTCGCCTGTTATCCTGTAGAGAACACTTGCATCCTCGCGCGGTGTTGCAGCTTTTCGTCGGCAACCGCGAATTAACAGAAAGGAGTTCCTCATGAGTGCCAAGAAGATTCTCATGCTGGTGGGCGACTACGTCGAAGATTACGAAGCGATGTGTCCGTTTCAGATTCTGCAAACCGTCGGGCATACCGTCCACGCGGTGTGTCCGGACAAGGCCGCCGGCGATTCCGTGCGGACGGCCATCCACGATTTCGAGGGCGACCAGACCTACAGCGAAAAGCGCGGCCACAACTTCGCGTTGAACGCCACGTTCGCGGACGTGAACGAAGCGGAGTACGACGCGCTGGTCATTCCCGGAGGCCGCGCGCCCGAATACATCCGCCTCAACGAACGCGTCATCGCCATCGTCCGCCACTTCGCCGAGACCGGAAAACCCATCGCCGCGGTGTGCCACGGGCTCCAGGTCCTCGCCGCCGCCGGGGTGCTCGAAGGCCGGAGCTGTTCCGCCTATCCCGCCTGCGGACCCGACATCACCCGCGCGGGCGGCACGTTTAAGGACATCGCCATGGACGCTGCGCACGTGGACGGCAACCTCGTTTCCGCTCCGGCCTGGCCTGCCCATCCTGCGTGGATGGCGGCGTTCTTGAAAGTGCTGGGCACGAAAATCGAACCGTAGGCACCAGCAGCTCGCCCGTCAGCGCGTCTAATGCATCGCATACCCGATGGGATACGTCGTCCCGATGGGCATGGGCAACGTGCCGCCGGCCTTGGCATCGCCGAAGATAACCTTGACCGCCGCTTCCATCGAAATGGGCGCCGGACTGTTCGCGGAGACGAACGTCGGGACATCCGGGAACGTAGTCATGTCCGAGGGGTCGCCCAACCCGACGATCACGATCGGTTTATCCAATTTGATTAGCCGATTGATAAGGTCGGCCTGCGGCGGAGAGAACAAGGTCAGTAGACTATAGCCTATGATGAGATTCGCCGATGCCGCAGCCTCGACGGCCGCGGTGATTTCCGCCTCGGTCGGGACCGTGTTGATCTGAATCTCCGTCGCGTCCGGAACGTACTGCCGTAAGAAGGGTCCCAGCGTCCCGCCGATGGGCACGTCCCACCCCTCGGGTTTCCCCGCGCGGACGATCGTATCGGGCGGGCTGATCACCACGACCTTTTTGACGGACTTCTTCAAGGGCAGCAACCCCGCGTCGTCGCGCACGACAACGATCCCGTTCAACGCCACCTTTTTGTTGGCCTCGACGAGATCCGCGCGCCCGAAATTCTCGTCGAAGTGTTCGATGTCCGCATAGGGACTGCTGAACAGGTTGTATTTCGCTTTCGCGCGGAGGATGCGCCGCACCGATTCGTCCAAACGCGCCTCGGTGATCCGCCCCGATTCGACGGCGGTGAGCACGGCGTTCATTCGGGTGTACAAGTCGTCGAGACTTCGGGATACCTGCAAGATGATGTCGCAGCCGGCGAGAATTGCTCTTACCGTCGCTTCGTCGACGGGGTACTGCTTCGTCACGGCGCCCATGCTCATAGAGTCTGTCACGACCATGCCGTCGTAACCCAGATCCGTGCGCAGCATCTTGTCGATCACAATCGGCGAAAAGGTGCCGATTTCATCCGGATCCCACGCATCGTAGAAGAGGTGGTGCGTCATGATCATATCCGTGCCCGCATCGATGGCGGCGCGAAAGTGGGCCAGGTCGCCTTCTTCGAGAACGGGCAGCGGCTCCGTGACGTGCGGCGCCGTGAAGTGCGTGTCCCCGGTGTAATAAACAAGTCCGGGCCAGTGTTTCGCACAGGCGATGGCTCCCGCGTCCTGCATGCCGCGCACGGCGCCTCGCGCCAGGATCGCGTTGCGATGAATGTCGCCGCCGAAGGAGCGCACCGTATAGTCCGGATTCATCGGCTGTTTCAACACGTCGATGGCGGGAGCAAACGTTACGTTCACGCCGCAGGCCCGCATATCCGTGCCCAACGCGTGGTACGCCGTGTAGGCATCCTCTTCCCGGCCCGACGCCCCGAGCGCCATATTACCGACGGTTGGCACCGCGCCTTGTTCGTACCGGATAACGACACCCACGCCGCCCTCTTCGTCCATCGCAATCAGCAGCGGAACCCCGATGGGACTTTCGAGCGCCGCCTTCTGCAATACGTTGCAGAGTTCTGCGCATTCAAGGGGTGTACTGTAGTTGTCCGGTATTTGGAAGAAGAATCCGCCCGAACCCCAGTCGTCGATGAGTGCCTGCATCTCCGGCGTCAATTCGGTGCCGATGTACCCAATCATGTGCATCTGGCCGATCTTCTGTTTCAACGTAAACTTTGCGAGCGTTTCGTCGATATTCACGGTATCCGCGTGCACGAATGCCGGTGCGACTAAGGCGGCAAGGATTCCGATTGCGATGTGTCGTCTCATTTCCCCCAACTCCCCGTCGGATGCCCGACATTCTGGTACTTCAAAATCATGTTCGTGATCGAAATAGACCAAGCCGGGGTCATCATAGACCCGGCTGAAGCGGTCGTCAACGTGCTATGCTAACCGCAAAGCCACGGGCGCCATTCCGCCCCCACATGGGAGGACCAATGTGAACGCGATTGTTGTTGCCGCAATTCTTTCTCACAGTCTCGCTGCCACGCCAATGCTGATCCTCAACGAGGACAACAGCCACTTCTATATGTCGCGCACGGCCGACGACATGACGATGGACGGACTGAACGCCTTCGTCGATCAATACGCGGACACCAAGGTCACGCAGTTATTTCTGAACCCGAGCGCCATGCGCGCGAGTTACGGAAGCGACGTGTGGGATCGCATCTGGGACGTGGGCGATCAAGAGGTGCCGCAAGAACCTCCCGTTTTGCAGCGGTGGGTGGATAATTCGCGTCTGCTCTACGAGCGCGGGCTCGATCCCTATGCCGTGTGGATTGCCCGTTGCCGGGAGAAAGGCATATCGCCCTGGCTCACCATGCGCATGAACGACGTCCACGACGTTAACAACCTGAAAAACTTCATGCACAATACGTTTTGGGTGAATCATCCCGAGTATTGGCGCGTGCCGGGCAGCACGGGGGCTTGGGTGGACCGTGCGTTCAACTACGCCATTCCCGAAGTGCGCGAACATCACATGACCCTCGTTCGCGAGTTGCTGGAGCGCTACGACCCCGACGGGCTCGAATTGGATTGGATGCGATTCGGGTACCACTTCGCGCCGGGCGAAGAAGCGGAGGGTTGCGTCATCCTCACCGACTTCATGCGCGAGGTGCGTACGCTCACCCGCGAGTGGTCCACGAAACGCGGTCACCCGATCCAGGTCAGCGCCCGCGTGCCCACGCATCCTGACGCGGCCGTCGGTTTGGGCATGGACGGCATCACGTGGGCGAAGGAGGGCCTCATCGACATTCTGGTGCCGACGCCGTTCTGGGCTACGGCCGACTTCGACATCCCCGTCGAGCTCTGGAGAGAACGTCTCGGAGATGCCGACGCCAACGTGATCGTCGCGCCGGGGCAAGAAATCCTGTTACGCGCGTATCCCGGCGGCCCTGCCATTGAAAACGATCTCGCGTCTACTCGCGGCTTCGCGGCCGCGGCCTGGCAACGCGGTGCGGAAGCCATTTACTTGTTCAATTACATGGACCCCGCGCCCATGACGGGAGAACCCGAAGACTACCGGACCTTGCTTGAAGACGGACTCGCGCGCGATGCCGTCGACCACCAACCGCGCCGGCACGTGGTCACCTATCGCGACACGGTTCCCGCAAGCGTTTCCAATAATGCCCAATTGCCGAAACCCGCCAGGGAAGTCAACGAGTTCCGTATTTACTCCGGGCCAGTTCCGGAGCTCCGGTACCGCGACGCTGGTCGTCGGACTCGCAGCAGCCGACGGCGTCGCGGATACGACGTTGAAGGTTTCGGCGAATGAAACACCGTGCGCGCCCGCCGCGGATCTCACGGACATGGCGTGTATGGCCGGTGTTGCGCGGGCCTTGTGCTTCGCCTGTCCGATGAATGCATTGAAGGACGGTTACAACAGCTTCTCAGTGGCGCCCGAGTCGGGTGCCGACAACCAACAGATCGTCTGGGTGGAACTCCAGTTCGATCCGGAATGATCGCTTTGGTCCTTGAAAGGACGACCCGAGCCGCTACATCCTTGAGTGAGCAGTGGTCTAAGAACAATGTCGGGGGTCACCATGCGCACAGTCTATCTGATCGGAATCTTTGCGTCGTTCATACCGGCCGCCGCACCGGACGAAATCCTCACGCCCGTCGTTCAGGGCGACTGGTGGCAGGTCGCGGGCGACCCAGACCTGGGCCAATACACCGACCCCAAGCAACAACCCGTCGACTTCGCCGTGTGGCAGGCGGCCGACGGTACCTGGCAATTGTGGTCGTGCATTCGGCACACCCAATGCGGAGGCCACACGCGCCTCTTCCACCGCTGGGAAGGCAAGAACCTGACCGACGCCGATTGGGAACCCAAGGGCATCGCCATGATGTCCGACCCGGATTTGGGCGAACCGCTGGGCGGATTACAGGCGCCCCACGTCGTGCAATGGAATGGCGTGTACTGGATGGCCTACGGCGACTGGGACGACATTTGTTTTGCCACCAGCGAAGACGGCAAGGAATTTACGAGGATTGTCCAGCCCGATGGTGAGACGGCGGTGTTCACGGAAGGTCCCGGCGTCAATACGCGCGATCCCATGCTGCTCTTCACCGGCGGGCTCTGGCACTGTTACTACACGGCCTTTCCCCACGAGCACGGCTACGACTATTGCCGCACTTCACCCGATTTGAGGACGTGGAGCAACTCCTCCGTGGTCGCCTACGGCGGCAACGCAGGCAACAATCCGTTCTCGGCGGAATGCCCCCACGTGGTCGAGGTCAACCCCGGCGCGTACTACCTGTTCCGCACGCAACGCTACGGGGAAGACGCGCAGACCTCCGTGTACCGGTCGCGCAATCCGCTGAACTTCGGCATCGACGACGATTCGTGCTTCGTGTGCACCTTGCCTATCGCCGCGCCGGAGATCGTGCTGCACGAAGGGAAGTACTACATCGCGTCACTGCTACCGAACTTAAAAGGTATCCGTCTCGCGCGCCTCGAGTGGCTCCCGGCTAAGACCGAATAACTTCCTTATCTTTCGTACTCGTACTCGCGTTCGTACTCGACAACCACCCGTTACTTCTGTTGGATTGGAATGTCCTCCCCTCACAACTCCGTCAAGCCAAACATCTTCATCAGCACTCGGTCCAATAACGCCTCGGGGACGAGCCGTTTGATGAGCGGATAGCGTCGCCCGCCGCGGCCTACCCGCAGCACTCGCGGCGGATTCGGTCGGGTCGCGGCGGCGACGATTTTCCGCGCCACCCGGTTCACCGGCGCGGCGCCGTGTTGCGAAGTCTGTGCGCGCCGGACAATGTGTTCGGCAATGGACGCGTACGGAGAACCCTCGCCGACCGCAACATGTTTCGTGGACGTGTCACCGAACCGCGTCGTGACCCCACCCGGTTGAACGATCAGCATATTCACTCCAAAAGGTTTCAATTCCATGCGCGCGGACTCGGAGAGCGCATGAAGCGCCGCCTTCGACGCGCAATAGGAACCGGCGAAAGGCGTCGTGAGAATGCCGGAAATACTCCCGATCTGAATGATGCAGCCGCGACGCTGTTCGATCATATGCGGCGCCACCGCCTGCATCATGGCCACCGCGCCGATGACGTTCGTCTCGAGTTGCAATCGAAGTTTCTCGAGGGGCACGTCGATCATCGGACCGATCTGGCCGAAACCGGCGTTGTTGACTAGGATGTCGATGCGGCCCGCCGCGTCCATGATGGTATCCACCGCGTCCTGAATCGATGCGGGATCGGTTACGTCAATCTGTGCCGTCTCTATGTGCGGCCCGGTCAGATCGGCGATCGATTCCGGACGCCGTGCAGACGCAATGACCCGGTGCCCCTGTGCGGCAAACTCTACCGCCAGTGCCCGGCCAATCCCGGACGAGCATCCCGTGATTAATACGACTTGTTTGGTAGGCATGTGCAGCTTTCCTGCCTGGTTCCAGCGACGGGCAAACCCAAAACGTGTGGCACAGCCGCCCTCGGCTGTGTTCTTCAAAGCAAGTGAAATCATGTACCCACAGCCGAGGGCGGCTGTTCCACACGTTTTGCTTCTAAGATTTCGTCCCTGTCTGACCGGTTTCGGCTCCGCAGGCTCACGCCTCATACGGTAGCGGATCCTCGATGCCGGCTTCCTTGAATGCTTTGAGTCGCTCCACGCAGGTGGGGCACACGCCGCAGGCCTTTTCGCCACCGCGGTAGCAGGACCACGTCTGCGCGAACAAGACGCCGAGTTCCTGGCCCAACCGCACGGAATCCGCTTTCTTCTTCTCGATAAACGGCGCACGGACGGTGACCCGTTCGCGCCGGTTCAGCGCGAGCACGGCGTTGACCCGTTCCAGAAAGTCCGTCGTGCAATCCCAATACCCGTATTCGTCCAGGGCCTGCGCGCCGTAGAAGACTTTGGAAATCCTGTGGGCCTCGGCGTAGGCCGCGGCGATGGACAGGAGAATCATATTGCGATTCGGCACGTAGGTCGGTGGCTGATCGAGATCCGCCGCGGCTAACTGCGAGAATTCGGGTACAGACTTGCCGCCCGCGATCAACGCCGAGACCCCGCGCACCAAGCCGCCGACAAACCCGATGTCGATGATGCGGTGTGCGTCCGCGTCTACCGCATCCGCCTGCCACCGGGCGCACTCGATTTCTTTCGAGTGGCGCTGGCCGTAGTTGAAACTCAAGACGTGGATCGGTGCGTGCTTCAGATTGCGCGCGACGTGGTGCAACAGAACCGACGAATCGATCCCGCCGCTGACGAGGACCACCGCCCCGTTCTGCGAAGTGTTACTCATCCCGTGAAAACCTTGTAGCGGTTAACGAAACCCTAACACGACCGCCCGTACGCAACGGGCGGTTCCGGCTCCACGTTGCCGGTTTCCCGACGGCTTTTCAACCTTGCCGTTGGTTGGGCGGCGTTCGATGGACGGATGGACGTGATGAACCGTATGGACGGTGGTTGCCTGGAACGTGGTAGTATTCGGCAGTTTCAGGTTTAGCGTCCCGGACGGGATTATGGATACAACACAGGAAAACTACCGGCAAACGGTACGACAGCTCTCCGAGCGGGTGGTCGAAGCCCAACGGCCGATCCGTGTGCTCGATGCCATCAAATGGGACCCGAGTGTCCTGGTGGCGTTTTTCGAGAAGGACTGCCGTGAACTGCCGCCGGTCGATGCCTCGTACTACGAACAACGGCCGCTCCCCTTCGATTCGGAAGCCAAGAAGCAGGAATTCCACGACATCGAGCGGGACATCCAGCGGCAGCTCGGCCAGTTCAATCCCGTCGGTGTGCTGATGCAGCGCATGTGCCGCGAGTACCGCATGGTCATCCGCATGCTGGAAACGCGGGGCACAACGGAATTCTCCGAGTTGTCGCAAAAACTCTACGGCAGCGCGGGCGACGTGTTTCACGCCGGCGACCCCACCCTCAACGACCTCGCGACGATGTTGACCGAGGCCCTTGAGAACATCGACCGCAGCGCCCTGGCCCAGAAAGAAGAGCGCACCATCGACGGCGAACAGGCCGTGGCCATCTTGCAGCAGCGGATGCGCGAATACTTCCACGACGCCGAGCGCCATATCCGCGTCCGGCTTAGCGACGGCATTGTGGCCGACGCGGCCGCCGGCTCCGATTACATCAAGATCCGGAAAGAAGCCCGGTTCAGCGAGCGCGACCTGCGCCTGCTCGAAATCCACGAGGGGTGGGTCCACGTCGGTACCACGCTGAACGGTCTGAACCAGCCGGTCTGCACCTTCCTGAGCAAGGGGCCGCCCTCGTCCACCGTTACCCAGGAAGGGCTGGCCATCATCGCAGAGATCCTGGCGTTTGCGTCGCATCCCGCGCGGCTCCGGCGGCTGACCAATCGGATTCGGGGCGTCCATATGGCCGAATCCGGCGCTAACTTCCTGGAAGTATTCGACTTCTACCGCCAGCAGGGGTTCTCGGACATCGAGAGCTACACGAACACCGTACGCGTTTTCCGCGGCAGCACACCTGACGGGCCCCCGTTTACCAAGGACATCTGCTACAGCAAAGGCTTTGTGCTGGTCTACAACTACCTGCGCCTGGCCGTGGTTCGGGGCGTGCCCGAGCGCATCCCGCTCCTGTTCTGCGGCAAGGCCACCCTGGAAGACATGCGGACACTCGCCGGGCTGCTGGACGAGGGGCTTTTGGTCGCGCCGAAGTACCTCCCGCCCGTCTTCGCCGACCTCAACGCCCTGGTCAGTTGGATGTGCTACTCCAGCTTCCTCAATCGCCTCAACCTCCAGCGCATCGAAGCCGACTACGCGCAAATCCTGTAGGGCTCGCGCTGGACACGGACCACCAAAGCGCCCTTGTTCCGCCAGCCACCAGCCGAATTTGCTCTTCCCACCCGCCATTTGCTATGCTCCCCCATTCGTGCCCTGAACCGCCTGGGTACCAAACCGTCATGTGTAAGGAGGTGAATGCATTGAGAACATACGAAGCGCTCTACATCGTCAAACCGGACAAGAATGACGATGAGATCCAGACGATAGCCAAGGACGTCGAATCTCTTGTGACGACCAACGGCGGGACTATCGTGCGCTCGGAAATTTGGGGCAAGAGAAAACTGGCCTACGAAGTCAAGAAACAGACCGAAGGAGTCTATGTGCTGCTGCGGTTTGAGTCTCCACCCGACTTCGTAACCCGTCTCGAAAACCATTTTCGACTGTCGGACGATGTCATCCGGGATTTGGTCGTGTATTTCGACCCGCAAACCCTTCGTCTGGAAGAGGAACAAAAACAGCGCGTGGAAGCGGAGATCCGCAACAGCGCGGGGAACCGGGATCGCGACCGGGACGACGATGATGACGACGATCGCCGGCCTCCCCGGGGACGCCGCCGCGACCGCGATGACGACGAGGACGACGAGTAAGCCCAACCACGAGGAGGAGATAGACTCATGTCGGATTTGCGCATGCCGGATCTGAACAAGGTTTTTCTGGCTGGAAGACTGACGCGCGACCCCGAATTGCGCTATCTGCCCTCGGGGATGCCCTTGTGCAAGCTGGGGTTGGCCGTTTCCAGGTTTTATAAGACGAAGGATGGCGAGAAACGCGAAGAAACGCTGTTCATCAACGTCACGGCCTGGGGCAAGACCGGCGAGTACTGCAACGAGTATCTCCGCAAGGGGCGGCCCGTCCTCGTCGAAGGGCAATTGCGCAGCAACGATTTCGTGGACAAAGAAGGCAATAAACGCACCGGCTTCGAAATCAGCGCCGATCGAATCCAGCAAATGGACTGGGAGGATCGGGGCGGATCCTCGGGCCCGAGTTCACGTCCACAACCGCGCGAAATTGAAGAACCGATGCCGGAAGCGGAAGACGATATTCCCTTCTGAGCGTTCGCACAGGAGAAAATGGTATGGCGAGAATCACTGCAAAAGCCAAGTCCAGGGCTCGCAAGAAAAAAAAGAAGGCCCTGCAGCGCAACAAGGTCTGCCGGTTGACGGTGGACCGGGTTGTCTATATCGATTACAAAGACGTGGGCATGTTGAAACATTACGTGACCGAACGCGGCAAGATCATTCCGCGGCGGATCACGGGGGCCACGGCGCGTCACCAGCGAATGCTGACCAAGGCGATTAAGATGGCCCGGCAGATCGCGCTGTTGCCATACGTCGCCGATTAGGGGCGGCGCGCCCGTCGCGTCCCCAGGTTGTGGGGCATGGTGCAATTCGCACTCATTTGGGTGGGCCTGCTCTTTCTGGGTGTCGCCCTTTACCCGATCTCGGTCGGTATCTATCCCATACCGGCGGCCGTACTCGTGGCACGAAACCGGTGGAAATATGCCGCGGCGATACTGGTCGCGGCTGGGATAACACCGGTCATTGGGGTCTTCCTCCATCTGTTGGTGGATTCCCTCAATACTGCCGCGACCACGCCGGACACCGGGATTCCCGAGCCGGTGCGGTTCGCGACCGGGTCGACACTTGAATACATTGGGTTCACATGTGCCGGGATTATCGCGGGAATCGGGGTAGCCCGAATGTGGAGTTACGGACGGCTCGTCCACGTACTGACCCTGTACGTTTTTGTGCTGATGGGGCTGAGCATCCTGATTTCGTTCGACGCCTGGTCGAGTCAGGTGGGCGCCATGGCGGAAAGTTTCCGCACCGCCGTCCAGCAGCAGGCCGAACAATCCGGCACGGAAGCCGTACAGACGCAACTGGACCTGATCACGTGGGTCGAAAAGCACGCCAGTTCGTTGTTTCTGGGCGTGAACTACGCCTCCATTTTCGTGGCCTCGTGCCTGTTTGTGTCGCTGACGCGGTTCATCCTGCGCACGCGATTCGGCGAGGCGGGTCCCATCGGGACGTTTACGCAGATGCGGCCCTCCGAGTGGCTGGTCTGGCTGGCGATTGCGTCTGCGCTCTTGTGCCTGGCGTATCACCAATGGCCCCAGCCGGCCTTGCGGTTTCTCGGGTGGAACAGTGCCCTGGCCTTGAGTGCGATATACTGCATCAACGGCCTGTCGATCCTTCTGTACGGGGTGCACGCGTTCCGGCCGAACCTGCTGATTTTCGCGCTGATTGTATTTGTCCTAATCAACGTTGGGGCCGTTCCCCTGTTGATACTGATTGGCTTATTCGATACGTGGGGCGACTATCGTCGCAAAATCGACCTGCTCGTCGCGGCCCGGAATAAAAAGAAGGGTCCGGACGACAACGGAATGGTATAGTAAACGCTCGTCTTACCGGTCACGCGGGAAGCATGTGACCCCGGGAGCGAGAGGAGGACACCGTGAAGGTTATCCTGTGTGAGAACGTACCCAATCTGGGTGAAATGGGCGCCACGGTCAAGGTGGCCGACGGCTATGCCCGCAATTTTCTGTTGCCGCGCAAACTGGCGGTGAACGTGGACTCGAGCAGCGCCAAGCAGATCGAGCACGAAATGCGCATCATTAAGAAGCGGGAAGAGAAGGTCCGCGCCGAGCTGTCGGAAGTGGCCAAGAAACTCGCCGGCGTCACGGTCGAGATCAAGGCCAAGGCCGGCGCCGAAGATCGCATCTTCGGTTCCGTGACGACGGGCCAGATCGCCGAAGAGCTGCGGCATCAGGGCTTCTCCGTGGACCGCAAGGCCATCTCGCTCGAAGAGCCCATCAAGTCACTCGGCATTCACACCGTCACCGTGCGGCTGATTAGCGGCGTCGACGCACCGGTCAAGGTGTGGGTGACCAAGGAAGAGACGGAAGAAGACCTTGCCGCCGCGGCCATCGCTGCTGCCGAGGCACAAGAAGCCGCGGCGGCTGCGGCCGCCGAGCCGGCGAAAGTGGTCGAGGTGCCGACGGAGGAGGAGGGCACGGAGTAACGTGGCCACGCAGCGAAAGGCGCCACCCAGTTTCGACCGGATGCCGCCGCAGAACATCGACGCGGAGCGGTCTGTTCTCGGCGCCATGCTGCTGAACTCCGAAGCCGTTGGAACCGGAATCGAGGTTCTGCGCGAGAACGCGTCGGACATCTTCTATTCCGAAAAGCACCAGCATATCTACGCGGCGATCGTTTCGCTGTACCGGAACAACACGCCCATCGACGGCGTGACGCTGGTCGAACAGCTCACGCGCGACGGCCAGTTGGACACGGTCGGCGGGCCCAGCTACATTGCCGATCTGGCGGGCGCCGTGCCGACCTCGGCCAACGTCGAGTACTACGCCAAGATCGTGCTCGATTCCGCCGTCCTTCGCCGCGTGATCGCGGCCTGCACGCGGCTGGCGGGCGAGGCCTACGCGTTGCCGGGGGACGTGAATACCCTCCTGGACGAGGCCGAGCAGGCCATTTTCTCTATCTCCGAGACGCGCCAGCTCAACCCCATTCACAAGGTTGTCGACCTGATCCCGGACGCCATCGACCGTATCGAATCGATCATCAAATCGCACACCGGATACACCGGTCTTCCTTCGGGGTACCACCGGCTCGACGAAATGCTGTCCGGCTTTCAAGCCTCCGACATGGTGATCCTGGCCGCGCGGCCCTCCGTCGGTAAAACGGCCTTCGCGCTGAACGTCGCCAGCAACGCGGCGATTCGCGAGAAAAAATCCGTGCTCATCTTTAGCCTCGAAATGGCAAAGGAGCAGTTGGTCCAGCGCCTGTTGTGCATGGAAGGCCGGATCAATTCTAAACGGCTGCGCACCGGGTTCCTGGCGAAGTCCGAGTTTCCCAAACTCCAGGAAGCGGCGGGCAAACTGAACGCCGCGCCCATCTACATCGACGATACGCCGAACATCAGCATTCTCGAACTGCGATCCAAAGCGCGACGGCACGCCGCGCAATACGGCGTCGATCTGCTCGTCATCGACTACTTGCAGCTCATGCGCGCGCCCGGCCGCACCGAGAGCCGTCAAACCGAGATCGCGGAGATCTCGCGATCCGTAAAAGGGATTGCGCGCGAGTTGCGCGTCCCCGTCATCGCCTTGTCGCAGCTCAGCCGTGAAGCGGAGAAAGACGACACCGGCGCGCCGAAACTGTCCCACCTCCGCGAATCGGGCGCCATCGAGCAGGACGCCGACGTGGTCATCATGCTGTCGCGTCCGCCTGCCTTCAAACGGGCCGGCGACGACGAGGAAGAGGACCCATCCCACGAAAAGTTGATTCACGTCAACATCGCCAAACAGCGCAACGGGCCAACGGGAAAGATCGACCTGTTCTTCGACCGGAACATCCAGTTGTTCCAGGATCCCGCCCAGCCAAGTGATGCTCCGTCCTACGCGCCGCCCGGCAGCGTCGCGCCGCCGTATGAGTCCGACGAGGTTTATGAGGAAGACGACACGCCCTTCTGAGTGGTGTTGAAAGTTCCTCGTACTGATTCTCGTACGTCGTGCTCGTACTCGAATATGGGAAGAAGGGACGGCGGGTGTGGAAATCGAAGATTCGATCCTTTCGCGTTCGAGTACGAGACCGAGTACGAGTATGGGTAAATGGGATGCGCATAGTTTGTTGACACAGTATCGGTAGCATTGCCGCCGGCAATACTCTAAAATAGACGCGGATTCACCAATTCGGGACCGAGGGTACGTGGAGCGCAGGTCCCGGCATTCAACACCGGCTTTTGGAGAATAACCATGTTTCGCGGTTCCATTGTCGCGGTAGCGACACCATTCAAAGAAAACTATGAGATCGATTTCGACGCCTACGGCCGTCTCATCGATTTTCATCTCGAAAACGGCACGGACGGCATTGTGCCCTGCGGATGCACCGGAGAAGCCGCGACCCTTCAGCACAAGGAGCAGGAGCAATGCGTGCGGTTCACCGTGGAGCGTGTGGCCGGCCGGGTTCCCGTCATCGCGGGTACGGGCTCGAACAGCACGCTCGAAGCCCTGTCCCTGACGAAGTACGCCAAGGAAGTCGGCGCGGACGGGGCTCTGCTCATCACGCCCTATTACAACAAGCCCACGCCCGCCGGGCAAATTCTCCATTATTCGACCATTGCGAAAGCGGTGGACATCCCCATCGTGCTGTACAACGTGCCCGGCCGCACCGGCACCAAGATGCTGCCCGAGACCATCGCCGAATTGTCGAAGGTTCCAAATATCGTCTGCATCAAGGAGGCCTGCGGCAGCGTCGATCAAGTCAGTGAAATCCGGAGCCACTGCGACATCACCATCATGTCCGGCGACGACTCCTTGACCCTGCCCATGATGGCCGTCGGCGCGACCGGCGTAATCTCCGTCGCCGCGAACGTGGCCCCGGCCAAAGTCGCCGCCATGTGCGCTGCCTGGGACAAGGGCGATCTCGCCGAGGCGCAGCGCCTGCACTACGAACTGCTGCCGCTGTTCAAAGGGCTTTTCCTGGAAACCAACCCCATGCCGGTCAAGGCTGCCCTCGCGAAGATGGGACTCATCCAGAACGTCTTGCGCATGCCGCTCACGCCCATGCGCTCAGAAATGTTCGCCAAGCTGGAGCCCATCTTGAAACAGGTCGACGCGATCTGACACGACGTAGTGAACGCACGCGTGTTCGAATCTTGGATTGCCGTCTAAATAGCCGGTACTGGATTTCGATCAAATCGATCGCGCTTAGATCCGATTCGACTATTAAGATCTCGCGTCCGGTCGGCTCGCATTCGGCGAACTGTCTGAGAATGGGTACCGGCTGTTTAGACCGCAAGAACTGTCGCGACGCACATGAATCGTCAAAAAACCAATTCCCCCTTTGAAGGGGGATCAAGGGGGATGTTCTTCGCATTGCCATCGCGGAGCATCCAAGCAGACGTGCGCGGACATTCGATGGCGCTTACTACTGAGGAATGAGGAGTTTTCCAATGAAGATTTGCATGGCAGGAGCCTGCGGCCGGATGGGACGTCGCATTCTCGAGTTGGCGGTGGCGGAAGGGTTCGAAATCGGCGGCGCCTTTGACGTGGCGCAGGCCGCGGGCACGGAACTGATCGTTGGCGGCGAATCCGGGAAGCCGCAAACGGTGAAGGTGTCGAGCGATCCCGCTGCGGAACTCGCGAAGTCGGATGTCTTGGTCGATTTCACCGTGGCCGACGCGTGCGTCGGTAATGTCAAAGCCGCGGCCGACGCCGGCAAACCTGCCGTCGTGGGAACGACTGGACTTTCCGATGCACAGAAGGCGGAACTGGAAAGCTGCGCGAAGAAGATCGCCATCGTCCACGCGCCGAACATGAGTGTGGGTGTCAATCTCCTCTTCAAACTGACCCATGAAGTCGCGTCCATCCTCGGGCTCGATTACAACGTGGAAATCGTCGAGACCCACCACAATCAGAAGAAGGACAGCCCCAGCGGCACGGCCGTTCGGCTGGCGGAACGCGCGGCGGAAGCGTTGGGCTTGGACTACGGCGCGAATACCACCCATGGCCGCGAAGGCATGGTCGGCACCCGTCCGCAGAAGGAGATCGGCATGCACGCCGTCCGCGGCGGCGACGTGGTCGGCGATCACACGGTCTACTTCATCGGCCAGGGCGAACGCATCGAACTGACCCACCGCGCCCACAACCGCGACAATTTCGCCCGCGGTTCCCTGCGCGCTGCCCAGTTCGCACTAGAGGCAAAACCGGGCCTCTATGATATGCAAGATGTGCTCGGCCTTCGCTAAATCCAATGGGACCAAACCCGAAATCCGAAGCACGAAATCCGAAACAAATTCCAATTTTCTAAACGAGAAAACGACGCAAACGGAGAGCGGCTATCTCGTGGCTTGGGCATCTTGCCCAAGGAATTCAGTCGCCTGGCCAGCCGACGTGCAGGGACCTTGGGCAAGATGCCCAAGCCACGACTGGCCGTTATCAAAATCCCTCGAGCCGCATGCGGCCGAAAGTCCTGGCGATTCCTTCTTCGCGCGTGTCGAGGTAATGCGCGAGCACGGCGCACCGGTCGGCGTCGATGACATGGTCGTTACCTTTCTCGAACAACACCTGTCCGCTGACGCCGATGGAATACGTATGCGACGCGTATTGCGTTTCCCGATCCGACAGTGGCGGAAACACGATCGACCGGTCCGCCATGTGGCGCTGCAACAACTCCGTCATAAACGTCTTCATCGGCCGCCGGTCCGGGCGTCCGTCCGGCAACGGGTCCAGGTCCAGTGCGGAACCGAACTCGAAGGCCTTCACCTTTTCGCACCACGCCGCGCCCTGAGCCATGAGGTTATGCGCCACGGCCCGGCCGTTATTTCCGCAATCGATACCAATCGCGCGAAAGTCGTACGCGGCGTCGAGTTCCGTGATGATCTCCTGTTGTCGCGCATAATTTACACCCCGCAGGTGAACCCGCAACACGTTGGCCAGGTGCGGCGGCGCCGAACGAAACACGACAAACTCGGACGGGTCCCGCGCGTAGCCGAGATCGCAGCCCAGGTAATAGTCGCCCGCCGTCACCGAACCGGGCACCACAAACGAATCCTCATCTCCTATCGTCACGGACGCGAAGTCCATCCCTTCATCTACACAGGCGAGATAGTTGTCGAGATCGAACACCGCATACGCGGGCGAACCATGCAACCCCAGGACGCGGTGGATGTACCCCGGCGAATCCTTGCCCCCATAAAGCTGGGTGAGTTCCGCGTCCTTTTCCCCGGTGAACTCCGGGTTCATCGTGGACGGCCAGTTGTATTGTTCCGCCTTGCGCAATTGCGTCATGCGATAAAACGTGTTCCGTAGCCCGTTGGGAACGCCATAGACCCAACGCCGTCCTTCACCGTTTAGCGACTGAAACAACTCGCCCCAAGCCGTCTCGGTCATGGCTTGCGCTTCGTCCACGATTTGCCAATCCACGTGAAGCCCCTGAAAATTCATCCCCTGCGGCCCGGCGATGCGTCCCCACAACACGAACCCGTTGGAAAACCGCAGAAACCACGATGGCGACCGTTTGAACTCGACCAGACTCGGCGTGAAGGCGGGCGTGTTCTGAAACCGGCGCACCAGCCGATGCATCAACGGAAATAGGTGGTTTTCGCACTGCGTGGCGATCAGCATTTCCGTGTCCGGACACGCCACCATGGCCCAAGTGGCGATGATCTCGATCTCGGCCGTCTTGCCCACGTCGCGCCCGTCGCAGTGCACTTTGCGCAGCGCATACGACTCGAGCGATTCGCGCTGGTACGGACGCGCCTGCCAGGGGCGGCCTTTCGCATCGGTGAGATACGCACGTGCGAACCGCTCGCGCTCGTGCAGGCCCAGCCATTGGGCAACGGCGGTTTTTCCGCAGCCTCGATCGGCAAGACGACGAAGAGCGGTTTCAGTGTGAAGTTTCATGAGAGAGGCTCGGGGTTAGGGAGAAGAAATCTACATGGGACAACAGAGACAGCAAGGACATCAGAAACATGATGATGCTGAATCGCAGTCATTACTTACCGTGGCCTGCCGCGCTGCACCTTCCATTGCCTGCCGCGACGACTTCTTCGACGATGCCCTCGGTCTCTTTCAGCAGAGGGCGCAGGAGATCCGCGATACCGGCCGCACCGGCGTCCGGCGTGCCGCCGAGGGCATCCTCGAATTCCTTCAAGGCTTTTCGCAGGCGTTCCTGGGCTTTGCCCACCTCCTCGCCGTCGGAAGGCTTACGGTCGTCACCTGGTGGCGGATCGAGACTCGCCGCCAACGCTTTCAAACCTGCGCGTCGGGCCAACGCATACAAAATGACGATTCCTTCGAGACGCATTACCGCCGACGGCTCTGCTTTTCGCAACCGCCGCTGATACTCCCGCATTGTGGCCGCGACAACCTCGCTTTCCTCGTCGGTGAGGCGGTCGCGCAGCCATTCGGGGTCGGTCCACCGTGCGGTTACGACCTGGAGCGCGCTCTTTCGGGTTCGGGTAGGGTGCGGCATGGATGAAGTACCTCTACCCTTAGTGCCCAGCGTGTTGCAGTCGGACAATTCGATTTGGGAGGCGAATAGACAATCGGACTCGGGAACTCCGACCCGTCAGGGCGCCGGAACCGACGCCAAATACTCGTCCAGGATGCGCCGAACCTCGAGAATTGCGAGCGGGTTGTACTGCGCCGAGTGTCCGGATGGTACAATCTTCTCCGACGCGGCGCCGTCCAGATGCGAACTGGAATACGGAACCACCCCGTCGGTCATGGGTTCGCCTTCTTTTGCGATATTGCCCATGATCGAATGGTAGGTCACGTCCGGCGCGATGGGAATCTTTTCCATGGCCTGGATGATGGGGTTGTCGGGCGACAGGTTGTCCACGCTCGTGAGGCGCCGCTTCTTCACATCGCCCTTGAGCGCGTCGGGATTGCGGTCCACGAAGGCAATCGTCTGCGTCAGCAACACCTTGGGGACGGCGATCAACGCCGACACCAACGTGCCCAATATGCCCTCGCTCAACTCGCTGCCCCGGTGCGGTGTCGAAATGAAGATCACCTGCTTCACGAACGGCAACGGTTTGAAGAAGAACACGTCCCGGATAAGTTGCTCTTCCTCGGGCGTCGTGTCCAATTCGTCCAGTGGTTTCCGGCTAATCGCGTTCCACAGCGTATCGCCGCTGTCCTGCACCATCAGCTGCGCGATGAGTCCGCCCATACTGTGGCCAATGAGCACCATTTCGTCGAAACACGCGTCGTCGTGTTCCGGGTCGAACCGCTCGCGAATGTCGACCAACGCGTTGCGCAACTGGCTCGCCGGGTATGCGAACGGATACGCCGTCGGATACTGGAAGAACCAGAACTGGTATCGCTCGCGCAGTTCCGGCTGACCGCGCAAGTCGTTCAGCATCTCGGCCCAGGTCAGCGGACTCGACACGAGCCCGTGGATCATGACCACGGGAATCTTATCCGGCTGGTAGGGTTCCAGCATGTACAGGCCCGCCTCGTCTTTGACGCGGTCCGCCCGCAGGAACCCGATGTACGC
Organism: Candidatus Hydrogenedentota bacterium; assembly: GCA_963745075.1. Taxonomy (GTDB): domain Bacteria; phylum Hydrogenedentota; class Hydrogenedentia; order Hydrogenedentales; family SLHB01; genus JAHDWY01. The sequence continues at coordinate 335,073 of CAVUWV010000008.1, forward strand.
CGTACGTTCGAGTTCCGGGTTCGACAGCAGGAAGCCCAGCGGCGTCGTGATATCCGACTCGAGCGGTACCGGTTTCTGCTCCACCGGCACCGACTGAATCTGCATGGAATCGAAGAGGTCCAAGGTGGCGGTCGGTTGGGCCGGTTCGCACGCGGACCCTTCGATTTGCAGGAACGCGGTCGCGGCATAACTCGGCGTATCGGGAAGGTAGCTCCCTTCCGGCGGTTCGGCACCCACTGCGATCAACGGCACCCCCAGGCCGAAGGTGCGATACCGGTTGCGAATGCCCTCCACCTCATATTCCGACGCAAGTAGGACGCGGGCAATATCTTCCTTGGGCAGAAAACCTTTCCGCTCGATCTGTAGGTCCAGATTGCCGTCCCACAGCGGGACCTCGACCCGGCCATCGGACAGCGTGCGGCCCGTCTGTTGCATCAGGCGAATGCCGCGGGCCAGGGAGAAGTTGTAGAGATCGCAGGCCAGCCGGAACCGCGGGTCGAAGGGATCCGGCGGCGCGCCAAAGCCCTCGTCGAAAAGGTAGAAATAGGAGTACCGCGCCGCGCTGTAATAGAACCCGAGCGCGTCCTCCGGCGTCTTCTTTTCCGCTCGTTTCCCGTCATAGCAGGCCAGTTCGGCCAGCCCGAACAAAATTGCGCGGTCACCCGAATCGCAGGCTTCACCGTGCAGCGTGTCCAGGGTCCCGCGCGGGTCCTTCTGATAGGTTTCCTGAAGGTCGTAAGTCCGCAGCAATTGCTGCGTGTGGATGCTCAACCCGTCCGAACTCAGCGCGTTCCCCTGTAACTTTCGGAAGGACACGTCCGTGGAGACGGGCTTCAACGACACCCCGGCAAAACACCCCGACCCTAGCATCACCGCCAGGACAACGCACCAGCGCGCTATTGGGCACAGTTTCTTCATGGGATCGTGGTACTCCGACGCGGTCCGTGCACGATAAACGAAATCTAGGCGATTGTCCAGGTCGGTGCGAACGAACGTCACGTTTGTATGTATCGTGGAAAGGGGGTATCCTCCGCGTTAATATGGCCTAAAGGACACTTGCTATGCTCAGTGCGACGCTTATGTACCGCTTGCGGACCGCGCTCGAGTTCTACCAGATGTCGATCCGTATCCGCGAAATCGACGGCTGGCTCGACGACATGCAAGGGTATGTGCTGGCCCTGATGGCGGAGCAGGGTCCCGGCGTCGGCGCTATCGTCGAAATCGGCAGTTTCAAAGGCCGGTCCACCTGCTGGCTCGCGTACGGCGCGAAATCGGCTGGGCGCGAAACCGTCACCGCGATTGATCCGTTCACCGGTTCTCCGGAACACCAACCCGGCGAAGAATTGAGCGACCCCGACCTCGCGGAATCGGGGTCGACCTTTCCGGTCTTCGAAAAAAACCTCCGCAAGATGGCTCTCGACGACTACGTGAAGCCGATAGTGGCCACGTCCGCCGACGCCGCAAAGGATTGGGACCAGCCCATCCGCCTCCTCTTCATCGACGGCGATCACTCCTACGAGGGGTCCAAGCTGGATTTTGAAGTCTGGTCACCCCACGTCGTTCCCGGCGGCCTTATCGCGCTGCACGACGTTGGCCATTGGGACGGCGTCACCCGCTTCTACCAGGAACTCCTCGCCGAGACCACCGAGTACGAACAGGTCCTGGAACTTTTCGGCCTGGTCGTTCTTGAAAAGAAGACCGCACACCTGGCAACGCCATAAGCCTATTCGCCTTGCTACTGCGCCAAACCTTCGCCAGGCACCCCGTAGAGCCAAGGGCCTGCTGTGCCGGGGCCAATCTCCACGACAAGCGTGTCGCCTTCCCGGTGGGAGTCTACAGCGTTGCCACGGCTGCCCGGCGTTGGACCTTCGGCGAAGAGCTGCAATCCCACCGGCAGATGCGCGGCGGGAATGCGCAGCGTACCTTTGCCGCGCGCGAGGATCTGCACGACAGCGCCACCCGGAACGCGGCGGGCTTCCGCCACCGGCGCCCAGGCAACCTGCCCGAAGGGTGCATCGCCGAAGGCGTAGGTGACGCCGTCCACCGTGACGGAAGCACATGAATTCCCGGCGAAAGCAATCAGGTTGTTGGCCTCGTCCATTCGGACTGCAACCGCGTTGCGGCCGTCGTAGTCGATGGTGTGACCCGCGACCGTGAAGCCGGCGAGATGGATCTCATCCGAGGGCGGCGGATTCTTTTCGAGATACGCGGCGTCTTCTTCCTGGTTGCGGGCGAAACCGCCCGGCCAACCTTCTTCCATCGCGCGGAAATGCGGCGCAACCGCGATCGTGCCGTTGGGAAAGCGGCAGGCGAGAAACTCGGTCGTGCGGGAAAGGTAATCCGGATTGTCGTTGACGCCTGCAAACACGCCGGTGGCGGGATATGCGCCCAATGCGTCCAGCACCTCGAACCAAGTGCGGGCTTCATACCCGAGGCTGGCCGCCTGATCGTCGCGCGGACGGAATCCCAGGTACGTCAAACTGCCACCCGAATTCGTCGGCCGCACTGCGCCGACGGTCCAATCCTGCACCGTGGCCGCGGCCGCCGATCCGTCGCGCGGCGTGGCGGGATATATGCGGTCCACGATGAAATCCGTGAGAATCGCCTGCGGCGGCACCGCGGCCAGCGGTCCCGTGAACTGGACCTCCCGGCCCGGGACGATGAGTCCGTCGCCCGGTTCCGGTGTGTAGTCCACGCCGAACAAATCGTTCCATGCGGCGGTAACCGGTTTGCCGTCCGCATCGACCACCGGCGGCGGACCGGACCAGATCACCCGCCCGCCCTGTGCAGCAAGGTCCTGCATCATGGTCATCAATTGCGCGCTCGGGAAAGGCTCGAACAAGGTCGCCAACGTAGTAAAGCGCCGCTCCGCCACTTCGATGGCGCCGTCGCGCACCACGCCGCGCTCCAGCAGTTTAGCTTGCGTGATGTAGTTTGTGTAGCCGTACTGGGTCATCCAACTTCCGAACCGTTCCTCGGCGGCGACAAGGTCGATGGGGTAGAGCATGAGCACGTCGCAGTCGCGGTGCTGCGCTTCTTCGACCAACATGAACGGCGGCGACGCGGCGGCCCCGTACACGTCCACCAACGCGTGACGCCGCTGCGACAGCGCGCCCGGCATGCCCCAATGGGCCGCGTAGGAGTAGGGCACCTCGTTCAGAATCCCCGTCGAGCAGGCCAGCGCCATGGCGAAATAGTCGCGGTCGAGCCAGCCGCCTTCTGCATGGTCGTTGCCGTTGCCGGTCAGGAAGTCGCCCCACTTGAAGTAGTCGTAACACGCCGACGCGGCCTGATGCACCGTGTCGGACCAGATGAAGTTCGACGTGTATTCGTACTGGTTCCGCTGATGGTTCTGGCGGCCCGTGTTCCACTTGTCGATGGTGGGACTCTCCGCCCACGTGGCATGGGCGCGCGCCTGGAGACGGTGCCCCATGCGCTGTTCCGCGTGATCCTTGGCCGCGGCGAAAAGATCGACCACGCCGTCTTGCAAGAAGTGGTAATACCGCGCGCGGAACAAGGCGGTTTGGCTGATGGCTTCCGCGGAATCGCCGAAGGTATGCATGATGCCCTGTTTCGCGCTGAGGTCCGAGGCCGTGTCTTCCTGGCCGTAGCAGAAGTAAACAAGGTACTTCGCGAAATCGCGGTATTGGTCGCCGTACCGATCGGCAAAACGGTTCACGAAACCGGGGCTTACGTAGCGCACGGTGAATTCGCCGTTATCGTGGTGATTGAAATACGCCCAGTCCTGTTGGATGTGCATTTCGTCGGAGTAGAGCCCGTTCAACTTCACGCCCGCGTCGGCGTACTTGTCGATAAGGCCGGTCAGATAAGGCAGCGCCTTGTCGCTGAAATAGTCCATCTCCGGTGTGCGGTAGGTCTGGACCACCAGCACCCGATCACGATCCCCGATGTCTGTGTGGCCTTCGCCGAAGATCCGCACGCGCCGCGCGCGGAAGTCTCCCGCTCTCCGCACCGCGCCCTCCCAGGGTTCCACTTTCGCCACGTCGGTAATTTCCACGATGGAGCCGGGATCGACCGCGCGGTAGCTCGTTCCACGCACGCCGTGTTCCGCGAACGCGAAGACCCGTACGCCCGCGTCTTCGAGATCGATGGGGCCCTTGTTGTTCGACCAGCGCTGATGTTGCCAGAGCTGCACGCTGAACGCGCCGGTCTTCGTGTCGCGTACGCCTTTCCGGTACTGCATCCACACGCCCGACTCGCCCGTCGCCGCGCGGTACGCGGGCCCGATCTCGAGGGGGCTGAGCAGGCTCAGCTCGAGCCCAAGCCCGTACCCTTCGGCGAATTTCGCGATGGCCGCCATGCGCTGAACGTACTCGTCCATGTCCGGCGTCAGACGCCGCGGTTTCGCTGCCTGACCCGGACGGTACTGGCTGAAGAAGTGGTCGAACGCGATGACGAGCGTGCGATTGCCCGCGGCCTGCGCCCGCTCGCAGATCGCCCGCAACGAGTCCTCGTGGGGATTGCGCCCCGTCGTCATATCGAAGACTTTGTCCGGGTCGGAGAGAAACTCGAGTTCTTCGTCGCTCACGAGAATGATGTGCGGCCGTCCGAGCATGAAGGCCCACGGTCCGGGAAAGGCGATGAGATCGCCTTGATACACGTCCTCGGGTACGGGCGGCGCGTCGGCTGCGTGACTGGCAAAGACACCGCAGGCGAAAACGAAAACGGCGATAAACAAACCATGCGAAAACCGAGTCATTGGTGTGATCCCCTTTTCAAGGTGATGTCCAAAGAATGGAGGGACAGCAGGGACACCAGCGACAACAAGGACCAATTTCAAAAATACCCCCCAGCGCGGCTATTCCCGGGGACGTTGTAAGCCATCATACGTCTTCGTCCCTGCTGTCTCTGATGTCCTTGCTGTCCCTGTATCAATCCGCGCGCGCTTCTGGCTACTACCGCCATTCGTACTCAATCACACGCGCGTCGCGCACGCGTTGACCCGCCTTGCCCTTCACGCCCTACAATTCACGGATTGGTGCAACGAACCCACGCGGGAGGAGCGGCATATGTGGATGGCGACGATGGTACTCATGACGGCGACGGTGGGCGCGGGACCGCACCCGCACATCCTGGGACCGCTGCCGAACGGCGCCCCGCCGGCCGAAATGATGACCCTCTACCTGCGCGGAAAGTTGCTCGATGCCTTCGACCACCGCGCGGAGGTCCTCGAACAGGACCTCGCGACGCCGGAGAGCATCCTCGCGCGCGGCCAGCGCATGCGCGACTTCTTCGTCCAGCAACTCGGCGGCTGGCCGGAGAAAACGCCCTTGAACCCGCAAGTCGTCGGCGGTGACGAACGCGATGGGTTCCGCTACGAGAAGATCATCTACGAGAGCCGTCCCAACTTTTTCGTCACGGCGATTCTGTATCTTCCCGTGACCGACGGACCTTATCCGGCCGTCCTGGTGCCGTGCGGACACGACGCCACCGGTAAAGCCGCCGAAGCGTATCAACGCGCGGCGATATTCCTTGCTCACAATGGCGTCGCGGCCATGATCTACGATCCCATCGGCCAGGGCGAACGTAGCCAGTTGCTTGACGCCGACGGCAAACAAAAGTACGGCGCGACCATCGAGCACACGATGACCGCGGTGAGCTGTATCCCGCTCGGACTCAACGTGGCGGGCTACCGCATCTGGGACGGCATCCGCGGCATCGATTACCTGTGCAGCCGCGACGACATCGATCCCGCGCGCATCGGGTGCACGGGCAACTCCGGCGGCGGCACCCTGACCAGCTACATCATGGCGCTGGACGAGCGCGTCCAATGCGCTGCACCGAGTTGTTACATCACGTCGTTGAAGAACCTCATCATCAAGGACGGGCCCCACGACGGCGAACAGAATATCGCGGGCGCGCTCGGATTCGGGATGGACCAAGGCGACTACATTCTCATGCGCGCGCCGAAACCGACGCTTATCTGTTGCGCCACGCGCGACTTCTTTCCCATCGCGGGAACCTGGGACTCCTTTCGCATTGCCAAGCGCGCGTATACGAAGCTCGGATTTGAAGAGCGCGTGAACCTCGCCGAAGCCGACGAACAACACGGCTACACGCCGCTGCTGCGCCAGGCCATGGCGCGCTGGATGCTCCGTTGGCTGAAGGGCCTCGACGAACCTGTCGTTGAAGGCGATTTCGATGTGTTGACCGACGAAGAAGTGCAAGTCACGCCGAAAGGCCAGGTGCTACTGCTGGACGGCGCGAAATCGGTCTTCGACATCAACGCCGAAGTCGACGCAACGTTGGCGGAATCGCGCAAGACGGAGCCGAAGGAAAATGTACTCACGAAGGTTCGGGAGATCACGGGGATTCGTCCCCTGGCGGATTTGCCCGAACCCAACGTCGTTGTCGTATCGGAAACGAAAGAAGACGGGTATGCGCTGCGCCGCGTCGTGCTCACGCCCGAGATTGGTATCGAACTCCCGGCGTACGTCTATGTTCCCGAGGCTTTCAACGGTGAAGCGGTCTGTGCCGTCGCAGCCGACAAAGGGGATATCGATGCCGATTCCCTTGCCGTTCTCGCGCGGGGAGGCGCTCTAGTCATCGCGCCGGACCTGCGCGGGCTCGGTGAAACGACGTCCAACTGGACCCACGGCGAGGCCTGGGACCAGGCCTTCGGTCCCGGCTACAAGGCCACGGCCCTCGCGTATCTCCTGGGCCGTCCGATCCTCACGATGCGCGCCGAAGACGTGCTCGTGTGCAGCCGGTTTGCGGCCACGTACGAAAACGGCGGCGCACCGCGCCAAGTGCAGCTCCTCGCGCAAGGCGTCGCCGGTCCGCCCGCCCTGCACGCCGCCGCCCTCGAGCCCGACCTCTTCAGCAAGGTGCGGCTCGAACGCGCGCTTCTGTCCTGGTCCAGCGTTGTGCGCACCCCCGAAACCGTGCGGCAATACGAAAACACCGTCCACGGCGCCCTCCGCGCCTATGACCTGACCGACCTGGTCGCCTCGCTGGGCGACAAAGCGGAACTCATCGACCCGACCGACGCGCAGGGGCAACTGATTTACTAAGCGATACCTGGGGATATGCAACCGCCAGAAGCCGATTTCGCGTGGCTGTGGACGGCTTGTAATACGATTTCTTAAAATGTAATACTCCATGCGGAACCGTACCACGTCGGAGGTAACCGCATGAGCCGTATTACGTTCGCGCTGACCGGCCTGCTGGCCGTTCTTTTACCCGCCCCGGCATTTGCCCATTTCCAGGTGCTGCGTCCCTCGACGGACGTCGTGCACGCGGGTTCGACGAAAAACGTGACCCTCGATCTCGTGTTCACCCATCCCCTGGAAAACGGCCCGGTCATGGAAATGGCGACTCCCCGGCGGTTCGGCGTCCTGGTTGGCGGCGAAACGAAAGACCTGATGTCCCTGTTGACACCGGTGACGATTCAGGGCAAGCAGGCCTTCACCGCGACCTATGCGATCGATGCGCCCGGCGCTCACGTGTTCTTCGTCGAGCCCGCGCCCTACTGGGAACCCGAGGAGAAGAAGTCGATCGTCCACTACACGAAAGTCGTCGTCGAAGCCTACGGCCTGCGCGAAGGGTGGGACGCCCTCGTCGGCTTCCCCGTCGAAATCGAACCGCTCACCCGTCCGTACGGATTGTGGACCGGCAACGTGTTCCAGGGTCTTGTGCGAAAGGATGAGAATCCCGTCCCCTTCGCCACCGTGGAAGTCGAATACCTGAACGACAAGAACGAAGTGGAACCACCGAATGACGCGCTGGTAACCCAGGTGATCAAGGCCGACGCAAACGGGGTCTTTACTTACGCTATGCCGCGCGCGGGATGGTGGGGTTTCGCCGCGCTGATCGACGGCGACGAAAGACTCCCCGGCCCCGACGGCAAACTAGCCGACGTTGAATTGGGTGGATTGATCTGGGTGAAAACCGTGGATATGACATCCGCGAAGCGTTGAGGACCCCATGCATCTAGCCGAAGGAATCGTTCCCCTGCCTGTACTCGCCGGTGGCGCGGTATTGGCCGCGGGCGGCGTGGCCATGGGACTGCGCAAGCTCGATGAAGACCGCATCGTGCCCGTGGCGGTGATGGGGTCGGCATTGTTTGTCGCGTCATTGATACACGTTCCCGTGGGTCCCGCCGCGGCCCATCTCGTGTTGAACGGATTGGCAGGGCTTATTCTCGGTTGGGCCGTGTTTCCCGCCATGTTGGTCGCGCTGTTGCTCCAGGCGATTTTCTTCGGTTTTGGCGGCCTGACTACGCTCGGCGTCAACACCTTCAACATGGCCCTGCCGGGCGTACTATGTTTCCTGTTCCTCGGCCGTTTCATGAACGGCCGCGGCGCGCGCGGAGATTTCATCATTGGATTTGCCGCCGGGGTCCTGGGAATCGCGCTCTCCTGCGTACTGCTCGCGCTGACCTTGCTTACCGCCGGGCGCGAATTCTTCGCGTTGAGTTCCGCCGTGCTGCTCGCGCATCTGCCCCTAATGTTCCTGGAGGGAATCGTCACGGGTTCCGCCGTGGTGTTTCTGCGCAAAGTCCGGCCCGAGACCTTCTCCCTCGGGGCAGGAACGCATTGGAGTGCGGAACATGCGTAGCGGCGTTATGCGAGTCTGTGTGTGTTGCACGCTGATGATGACCGCCATTCCGCTCGCTTATGCCCATGCGCTCTATGTCTTCGCCACCGCAAACGACGGCGTTATACACGGAAAAACCTATTACCCATCCGGCCCCGCGGCGGGCATCCCGGTAACCGTGTTCGGCCCAAACGACGAAGTGTTGGGTACGATGAAATCCGGCCACGACGGAACCTTCACGTGGACGCCCACCAAAAACTGCGATCTGCGCTTCGTCGCCGAGACCCCCGAAGGCCATCGCGGAGAATTCACCATCGCCGCCGCGGAACTCCCCGGCACACTTCCGAAGTCCGAAACAGAGCCGCCCACCGCTGCATCCGACGGATCGGACCGATCGGTCGGAGCCGCCCGATCTTCTCAGCAGGCAGCGGCCGAACCTCCCGCCGATCTGCAGCAACTCGTCGAAGACGCGGTCAGCCGCGAGATCCGGCCGCTCCGCGAACAGATTGATGCCGCCGAACACCGCGCGCGGTTTCGCGACATCGTGGGCGGCATCGGTTACATCGTCGGCGTGGCCGGACTCTTCGCATTCTGGAAGAGTCGGGCAACCAGAGACCCACGCTGACGTGTTTACGGACGCCTTTCTCCACCTCGACTCCCCGATTCACCGGATCGACGCGCGCTTGCGCGTGCTGGTAGCCGTGGTATGGTCCTTCGCTGTCGCCGCCGTGCACGGTCCCGTTGCGGTGGCTGTAGGACTCGGTGCCGCCGTCATCTTGGCCGCAACGGCACGCTTGCCTCTAGGGGCTACGTTACGTCGATTGATCCCGTTGAACCTCTTTCTCATCGTGCTTTGCATCCTGCTGCCCTTGACCACGCCCGGTCCGGCTCTCTTCCATGTGCACACCGTAGCTGTGACGCGGCCGGGGGTGTTGGCGGCCTTCATCATTACCGCCCGCGCCAACGCCATCGTCCTGATCCTTACCGCGCTGCTGACCACGATGGAGACGGCGGACCTGGGCCGGGCGCTGCGCGCGCTCCGCGTGCCGCCGAAGCTGGTCACGCTTTTTCTTCTCACCGGCCGGTACATCTTCGTGCTCCAGACCGAATACCAGCGGCTGCGGACGATCCATGCGCGTCCGCGCCTTTCGTCCCCGCACGAATCGGCACACGTTGCGCACGCTGGGCTACCTGGTCGGGATGCTCGCGGTAAACGGGTTCGATCGGTCCGAGCGAATTCTGCACGCCATGAAATGCCGGGGCTACACCGGCGCGTTTCCCATGACAGAACCTTCGCCGATTGGCAGGGGCGACATCGGATTCGGCGCCATCGCGATGGCGTTCCTCGCCGTCGTTTTCTGGGCCAACACGCTATGAACGGCACGCTCATCAAATTGGATGCGGTCACGTTCCGGTACGACGCGTCCCGCCCCGTGCTCGACAACATCAGCCTGTCGCTCGATGCGGGCGAACGGGTCGGACTGACCGGCCCCAACGGCTGCGGAAAGACCACGCTTTTGCACCTTCTGGTCGGCCTTCAGAAACCCGCGAGCGGAACCATCACCTGTTTTGGCGCGCCTCGCCGGACGGAATCCGACTTCCGCGAAGTCCGCCAACGGGTCGGCCTGCTGTTTCAGAATTCCGACGACCAACTCTTCTGTCCTACCGTGGCCGAAGATGTCATGTTCGGACCCCTAAACCTCGGCAGAAAACACGCCGACGCCCGCCGTCTCACCTCCGAGACGTTGCACCAGGTCGGTCTTGCCGGGTATGAAGACCGCATCACCTACCGCCTCTCCGGTGGCGAAAAACGGTTGGTCGCATTGGCGACCGTCCTCGCCATGCAGCCTGACGTGCTCCTCCTCGACGAACCCCTGGCCGGCCTCGATGAAGAACACGAAACACGCATCACCGAAATCTTGTTGCGCTTGCCTCAGGCCATGCTTATCGTCTCCCACGATCGTGGTTTTCTCGATCGCGTTACTCAACGCATCTGCGTCTTGCGGAACGCGGTATTGGAGGCGTGAACACCATTGGAAATGTCTCGTCCGTAGCTTGGGCGTCCTCGCCCAAGGAATCTGGGGAGATCAACTATCTCTGGCGCAAGGATCTTGGGCGAGGACGCCCAAGCCACGAAAAACGTTCTCTCCTCGCGCCACACTTTGAAATCGCACGCTGTCGCGTGTATAAGTCAGAAAGATCCCTATGCCTATCCGATGCCGTTTTTCATAAACTCATGCGCGATAGAAGTTGACGTAGTACCGGTATTGCCGAACCACAAAGGACCCTGATTCCATGAGAACCGTAGCAATTGCCACTTTGTTGACGCTCATGATCGCGACCATTGCCGGCGCAGCCGATAACACCCTGTTAATGCGCGCGCCGTCCGGGAGCGCGTACGCCCAGCAGAACGAATCCGGCACGAACATCCTGCCGAACGGACGGTTCGTCACGCCCATGGGGAAGATGATCCGCGTGCAGCCCCATCCCTACGGGATGACCATGAGTGCCGACGGCCGCTGGGTTATTGCGGTGTGCAGCGACGACCCGCAGTTGGCCATTCTCGATCTGGCGAATCCGGATGCGCCCGCGATCGCGCACATCCCGGAAAATCTCGGCGACGGCAAAGGCGTGCTCGACGCGGCCTTCATGGGCGCCGCCGTGGATCCCGCCAACAAGGTGGTCTACATCGCGGGCGGCGGCGACTGGAGCGTCATGGCCTTCAATCTCGAAACGCGCGAACGTTTGTTTCGCATTGACTGCGCCCACAAGAACGACGATGGCGATTTCACGTTTGGCTACCTCGGCGACTTGCGTCTATCTGCCGACGGCAAGACCATTTACGCGGTGGACCAGTCGAATTTCCGTCTGCTCATCATTGACGTCGAAGGCCGGAAGGTGCTTCGCTCCATCGCCGTGGGGCGCTATCCTTTCGGCGTGACCTTGTCGCCGGACGGCACGAAAGCCTACGTGGCCAACGTCGGCATGTATGAGTACTCCTACGTGCGCGACGACAAAGGCGGCATCGCGGCACTCGACTTCCCGCCGTTCGGCGTCCCGTCCAGGAAGGCGAAGAAGGGCGTCACCATCGACGGCAAGAAGGTCGAAGGCCTCGGCGATCCCAACGACATCCGCGGCATGTCCGTGTGGACGGTCGACATCTCGAAACCGGGCGAGGAAAAAGTCGTCGGGAAGACGAAGACGGGTCACCTCGTCGGCGAGAAGCTCGAAGATTTCCCGGCGGTCGGCGGCAGCAGCCCCAACTCGATCGCGGCCACGGAGCAATATGTCTATGTCTCGAACGGCAGCAATGACAGCATCACCGTCATCGATCCCAAGAGCGGCAAACGCGAACACGATATTGACCTCGTGCTCGACCCGCGCGTCAACCACATCCGCGGCATGATTCCCTTCGGCGTCGCCCTCTCGCCGGATCGCGAAGATCCTCTACGTTGCGGAAGCGGGCATCAACGCGGTGGGCGTCGTGCGGTTGTCGGACGAGAAAGTGCTGGGCCACATTCCGACGGCGTGGTTCCCGAGCAAGCTCGCCGTGTCGCCCGACGGCACGAAGCTCTACGTCTCCTGCGCGAAAGGCCTCGGCTCCGGACCGAGCGCGGGTCCGGGGCACAAGCAGGGCGATCCCACCGGAATCGGCGCACTCATGCGCGGCTACATCAACATCATCGACGTCCCATCGCAGCCGGAATTGGACGCCATGACGAAGCAGGTGGTCAAGAACAACGTTGACATTTATCCCTTGTCCGAAGACCCCCGGCCAAAGGGGTTTCCGGTTCCGCCCGCGCCGGGCACGTGGAAGAGCCCCATCAAACACGTGATCTACGTGACGAAAGAAAACCGCACCTATGACGAAGTCTTCGGCGCGATGCCCAAAGGCCGCGGCGATGCGGAACTCTGCCGCCTCGGGCGTCCCATCGACGTGTCGAACAAGGACAACTCGCGCACGGTGAAAGACGTGGTCCTCATGCCGAACCACATCGCCCTCGCGAAACGGTTCGCCATCAGCGACAACTTCTACTGCGATTCCGACCATTCGGTCGACGGCCACCGCTGGCTCGTCGGCACCTATCCCAACGAATTCATGGAAGCGAAGATCGGCGAGAACGCCAAGGGCGACGGACCCGGCAACTTCATGTTTATCGGCTCATCCGGCGCCATCTATCCCGAGGATTACAACGAAGCCGGCGCCATCTGGGAACACTTCGCGCGCGGCAACCTGCATTTCCGCAACTACGGCCTCGGCTTTGAATTCAAACCGCAGAACGAGGAGCAGGAGTACAAGTATACCGGCATCCGGTTACCCATCAACTACCCTATGCCGGAGGTCCTGTACGAAAACACGTCGCGCACCTTCGCGACCTACAACACGAGCGTGCCCGACCAGTTCCGCATGGACATGTTCAAAGAAGAATTCGAGGAACGCTGGCTCAGCGGCAAGGAACCGTTCCCGGACATCATCACCATGATGCTGCCCAACGACCACGGCTCCGGCGAACGGCCCGACGACGGCTATCCTTTCTGGGGATCGTACATGAGCGACAACGACCTCGCCCTCGGGCGGCTCGTCGAGATCATCAGCCACAGCCCCTTCTGGAAGGAAACGGTCATCATGGTCACGGAAGACGACGCCCAAGGCTACCGCGACACGGTCGACGCCCACCGCTCCGTCTGCATGGTCATCGGCCCCTATGCAAAGCACGACTACGTCTCCCACGACCACGTGAGCATGTCGAGCATTCTGAAAACCATGTTCCTCATCCACGGCCTGCCCGCCTTGAATCAGTACGACGGATTCGCCACGGATCTCCACGACATGTTCACGATGGAACCAAACAACGCGGAACCCTACAACGCGCTACCGGTCAACCAGGAAATCTTCGATCCGCAGAAGGCCTTCGACCCCTTCGACAAGGAATTCGATTGGGAGGCCGCCGCGAACTACGTCGACGTGGACGACCAGGAATACCTCGACACCGACCCCTACGGCCAGAACGGCAAAGCCGGTCACGTCGCGCGGTCGGAGTAAGAACACGCCCCTGCACTCGTCCGTGTGGGTCCGTGTCTGTCCGTGCAAGTCCGTGTTTTCCGCCTCACACCGGCTCCGGCAACTCCAGCGTATCCCCGACGCGGGACTGCCACCCACGCAGTTCCCCGGTCAGCCGCTCGATGACCGCGCGGCTTTCACTTTGGTCGAACAAGTTGGTCGTGTCGCCGGGGTCGTCACGCAGATGGAAGAGCTGACTCGAATCGCCCACGTTCAACGTCAGTTTCCACCCGTCCGGCGAGATAACCGTGCGGGAATGGGGTCCGGACACCTTCGTCGCATCGCGGTTGGCGCCCGCGGGATTGCGGCCTTCAGGCATGGCTTGCGGCGCGTTCCATTCGACGAAGACCGGGTCCGTGGGCTTTGCGTCGCCCTTCATGACGGGGACCAGACTCTTCCCCGGCAAGGTATCCGGCTTGTCCGCCCCCAACAGATCCAGCACGGTCGGCACGAGATCGATGTGGCTGGAATTACCTTCCACGACGTGTTGTCCGCGTCCGGCGCGCGGATACCGCACGAGCCAGGGCACGCGCATGGCTTCCTCGTACATGTAACCTTTCTCGACGAGTTTGTGCGCGCCCATCATGTCGCCATGGTCGGACGTGTACACGACGATCGTGTCCTCGGTAAGACCGAGTTCTTCGAGCGTGGCCAGGATCGCGCCGACGCTGCGATCGACCTCGCTCACCAGCCCCCAGTAATTCGCAATGAGCCGCCGCCATCCGGCCTCGGTGCTTAAATCGAATTTGCCCGCATACTCGCCCGCGTATTTCTTCGAACGGATTCGGTAGGACAACGGTTCGTTGTCTTCCAGGGGGTCGAGATGGTTTGCGGGCAGCGTGACCTCGTCGAGGGCGTGCAGGTCGTTCAACGGACCCGTGAACGGCATGTGCGGTTCGAGAAAATTGACGTACAACATAAACGGTTCGTCGCGATACCGACGCAGGAAATCGCAAGCCTGCAGCTCCAGAAACTTCGGTTTGCTCTGCTCGATAGGCAGCGACGCGGCAAACCCCCGCGAATACCCGCCCCGATCCGTGTCGGGCGTATGGCCGAGGCTCGTCAGCCAGGCGGCGTAATCGCTGTTCTTGGTTGCGTCGCGAACTTCGCGGTAGTAGTGCCAGTATCCATCTTCGATGCTGCGCCACTCCTCGAACCCGTGCTGCGCGAAGATCTCGTCACCGAGATGCCATTTGCCGCAGTAGCCGGTGCGATAATCGTCATCGTTCACGATTTCCGGCAAGGTCGGCACATCGTAGGAGAGGGCGATGTTGTTTTGCGTGCAGCCGTTCTGGTGCGGCCACAACCCCGTCATCACCGTCGAGCGCGACGGCGTACACACCGGCTGGCTCACGTAAGCGTTCTGGAACACGACGCTTTCCGACGCCAGTGTCGACAGGTTCGGCGACCGGATGCGCTTATTGCCGTATACGTCAATCGTGTCCGCCCGCTGTTCGTCGGTCCAGAGCACGAGAAGATTCGGTTTGCGCCGCGCCGGGGCCGGCCTCGCCGGCACTGACGCGGCCATCGCCGCCGTTGCCGCCGACGCCAGGAAACTGCGGCGTGTAGGTTCTATCGCCATGGGTACGCTCCTCTCTCGGATTGGATTGTGCACCGATCTCCATTCTGCGCGGGGGAAGTCGAACTGTCAATGAGTTGCAATTGTCACCGGCAATGTTCGATCCTCGTAGTAACGGAGGTACGGTCATCTCCTGCAAGGGAAGTGTGTTGCTTTATGCCGATTGAACACCGCATCGATCACGCGAAACGGCTTGTCCGGACGCGCGCGCACGGCAAGCTGACGGATGACGAAATCCTGGCGTATCAGCGCGAGTTGCGAAGCCGGGACGATATCGCCGGATACCACGAACTATTTGATCTCACCGACGTGGAAGAATTCGACACCCTCTCCGCAGGCAAGTTGCGTGAGATCGCCGCGTCGGCCGCGAGCCTGGACTCCCCCGAACAACCCGCCAAGTGCGCCATCGTCGCGCCCCAAAGCTTGCACTTCGGCCTCAGCCGCATGTACGAAGTGTTCCGCCAACTCCACCCCGGCACCACCAAAATCACCCGATCCTTCGCCTCCCGTCCAAGCGCTCTCCGCTGGCTCAACATCGAAGAGTAAAGGAGGGCGGCACTTACTCCGCATGCCCGTTCAAGAGGTCGACCAGCTCGCTGCGTTCAAAGTGTTGGGCGATAGCGAGGGGCGTGCGGCCTTCGGCATCTTCCGTGTTGGGATTGGCCTTATGCTCCAGGAGAAGTTGCACCAGCCCCGCGTTGTGACCCCCGGCCGCAATGTGGAGAGGCGTCATGCCATTTGTTTGCGCCGCGTTAACGTCCGCGTCGTGGTCTAGAAAGTACGCGGCCATATCGTATTGTCCCGACGCACACGCGGCATGAAGCGGCGTGTTGCCCGGCGCGAGGCTGTCGTCTTTCGACACCGCATTGACGTCCGCCCCGTTGTCCAGCAACAATTCCGCAATTTTCCGGCGGTTAAAATGCGCGGCGAGATGGAGGGCCGTCCACCCGTCATGCGAATAGGCCTTGGCAAGGTCCGGCGATTCCTTCAACAGTTCCTTGACCCGATCCGTGTCGCCCAACACCGTCGATTCGAAAATGTCGGGTTCCGCGCCGTTGTCGAGCAGCAGGTTGACAATATCGTCGTGTCCGCGGTACGCGGCAAACAACAACGGCGAATCGCCTTTCTCGTTGCGCGCCTTGACCAGATCGGGATCGTCACGCAGCAACTCCGCCAGCCGCGGCGCATCGCCGTTCGCAATGGTCTGAAACGGTTCCTCGATTTTGGGCGTTGGATTCGTCATAACAGGTACTCGCAGCTAGGTGCATTTGACCACTGCATTATGAAGGGTGCGCGCCGGCGTAGCAAGCCGGGCGCGGCAACCAAACGAAACAAGTCACAGCCGGGGCGGCTGTGCCACACGTCCAATTGGCAAGACGGAGTTTCGAGTCAATCCTTCGGAAGTTCTGTCTGGTTCCTGGACTTCGAATAGTTATCCGAGAACCGAGTGTCTGGGCGAGCGAGTGTGGCACAGCCGCCCTCGGCTGTGTCCTTTCGTATGGCAACGGTAGTTGGAGGTCCTCATTGTGCCTCGGCGACTTTGCGTTACTCCTTCCCGGCTACATCATCCGGAGCAACCGCCCGCACCGAACTCCCCGACAGAATCTCTACCTGGATCTCCACCGGCGTATCCGTACCCGCAGCAACGTCAACGGACTTCACGGGTTGCGTGCCGCTACGCGTGCCGAGCGAATAGACCTGATCCCGCAACCGCGAGAACCGGAACCGCCCGTCGTCGTCCGTACGCTGGTCGGCATCGACAATTGAAGTCTCGGGCTGCGTCGACGTGCCGTACACCTCAACGCCGGGCACAGGGTAGCCGGTTGCATCTTCCACGACACGGCCCTCCAGCACCAGGCCGGGCTTCAATTGGATATTCGCGGGTTCTCCACGCGAAATAACTTTACGCACCGCCATATAGTCTTTGTCGGGCTTCAGTTCGACGGCATACGTGAGGGGCAGGTCGAAATTGACGTGCTCGACGTGGAACGCGCCGTGCGGTATCGGTGGGGCCAATCTCGTGCCGTAGCCGTGGCTGTACCCGGTTCCCATATGTAACATGACCGCAAGACCCGGACGCGGGTGTGCCGTCGGGAAGCATAACCATGCCTTCGACCGGAATGCCTTCCGCGAAGGTCAGATCTACTTTTTGAATCGGATGCCTTCGGTCAATTTCACGGGATTACTGAGTGTCGCGGCCGCAGCGTTCGTCGCGGCGACAACATAAGTACCTCCCAACGGCAACGCCCCAAACAAATAGGCATTGCGGTCCTCTTCGGTCCCAACTGTCGAGCGGAAAGAGTCGTGATTCGGCGGCGACTTGGCCAGTATAATCCAGACACGTGAACCGACCGGGCGACCCATTCGTGACATCTCCATAAATCGTACCGGCGGGATCTCGGCACGTTCACTACAAACGGCTCGTCGCCTTCCGGGAACTTCGATTTCGAGTGGGGATTTTTCGACGTAGTAGCCGATGGTCCGATCCATGCGGTACGTAATTTTCGTCGGGACGGGCACCTCGTACCGCACTTCTCCGTTCTCAATCGGCAGCGGACACATTCGAGATAGTAGTTGTCGCCGGGGTTCTTGATGTAGTCCAATCGAAACGTCCCCATTGGGCTGGGATGGCCCGCCGAGAACGTCGAATCGAAGAACGACGGTGCGTATTGGGCACGTTCCGGGCTCTCGGTTTCATCGGCGAGCTGGACCACAACGCCCTTCATCGGGCTCATGAACGTCAAGCGCAATCGTTCTTCCCCGCCGAAGATTTGACCGTGCCGGGCCATAGATCCTCGATCAAGAACTCACCCTTACCATCCTTCAAGGTCACGTCCGTGTCGCGAATCGTGCTGTAGTCCTCCCCCGCAAACCGGGCCATGGGACTGTATTCAAGCCGATACGAACCGTCCCACGTGGTGCCGGCGTCGGGGGCGCCTTCGACAATCCCCGAAATCGTCAATGGGGGTCCGAGTTTACCTCCACAGGGTCTTGGCCCGCGATCAACGGCCATCAAGCATCGTGCGGGCGCCGCTCGGTCCTTCGACGAAACACCAGTACCGGGTGCCTTCGGTGATCGTATCGAATACAATCCGGCCGCTCGACATCCGAGTCGGCGACGAACTATAGTTATGATCGAAGGGATCGGTGCCAGGGGATGTAACGGTTCCCGCGCTTCGCACGATGCCCAATCGCGCACCGGTGATGGGTTCGCCCGTTCTCCTTGGAGCGAACGTTTACGGTCACCGCGTGTGCAGGCGTCAATTTCCAGGCAACGGTCTCGCCGGGAGACAGAGACAACGTTTCCCTGCCTCGATTTCTTGGATATCCGCCCTTGCGCAACGACGGTGGCAGCGATGGGCCGGTCCCAACAATGGTCCACCTTCGCGATGCGGCCGTTCGTCCTGGAATCCGGAGGTATTTCCATCCGGGGCATTTATGCCGTCGGCCTACGCGGGAACTTCCAGAGAATTGGGCGTTGGAAATGGCGCGTCCCTGCTGGTCTTCGACGGCGAACTGCCCGGTGGACCCCCGCTGCAGTACCAGATCGACGTTTACCGCCCGGCGCGACGCGGCCGTCCAAAGACGGCCCCAGATCGCAAACGCGAAACCTTCCGCTCGGACCACGAATAATCCATCCCTGCGATACGCCTCCAATCGTAGAGCTCCCGTTCTTCACGGTGGCCGAGTGGCCCCCATCCTCGCGCTCATGGTAGAACTTTCAAGGTCGTACTGTTAGGGGTTCAGGCAACGGTACTCCGTCTGCCGTCGATATGGTTCCCATGAAGCTGAAATCTTGCGCCACTATCAGATTCCGGCTCTGCAAACTTTCTTGAATCTCTGTCCGAGTCGCTCAATCCGCTCCTGCGGGCTCATCGCTTCCGCAAACAGTTTCACGCCGAGATAGCTGAACCCGCCGAACGCGGCGAGCAGCACGGTGGCCACGGCGAACAACGCGATCAGGCTGTACCACGGCAAACGGAGTGCGGGACGGTCGTGGGGCTTGAGGATGCGGCGAATGCGGTCGAGCATGGTGCGTTCCGGTTGGGGGCCGCTCATGGCGAGCGTGGGGGAGGGGGACAGCGCGTGCGCCGCGAAGGCCGCCAGGGCATGGGCGTAATCGGTCGCGCCGCCGGTGCATCGAATGGCCAGCGCGTCACAACACGCTTCCCGCTCGACGCGAATCTGACGGCTGATCCACCACACCGCCGGATTGAAGAACAAGCAGCGTCTCCACCAGCAGTTGCGCGAGGTTCACGAGATAGTCGTAGCGCCGGATATGGGCGAGTTCGTGGGCCAACGCGGCGCGCAAATGGTCCGGCGGCACACCGGTCATCACGTAGGCGGGCAGCAGGATCGCCGGCGACAGAATGCCCATGACCATGGGACCGTCAATCCGGTCCGACACCCGCAACGCTACATCCCCGGCGACGCCGAGCGCCTCACGCAGTTCGTCAAGGATGGACTGCATGCCGTCGTTATCGCAAAGAACGCTCCCCCGCCGCAGCCGCCCCGCGCCCCGCACGAGAAGCGTGGTGCGAACGGCCATCACCAACACGCCCGCCAGCCAGGCGTCGGCCAGCCAAGCGCGCCAGGGGAACGGTGCACTGTGAGTAGGCTCATACGCTCCCGCCGAAGCTGTTTCCGCGCCGCTGGCATTCGATCGGTCAGATCCGACCGATCGGTCCGGTCCGTCAGATCCGACGCCGCGGCCGCATGAGCGGTCGCAGTCTCCCCGGCCCGTTCCAGGTAGACCAGCGCCGACCACGTCACCAGCCATCCGGCGACGACGAATACAAGCCCCGCCAGGCACCAGCCATAGCGCCGCTCCGGATCGCGTTGCCGGAATGCGCCGTAACATGACCCACAACACCAACACCGCCAGCACGCCCTGCCACAGCGTGTGGAGCAGGGCCATGGGCAATTGCGCCCAGGCATCGAATACCCACGATGGCACGATCATTTCCTGCGCCCCCGTTTCAAAGCGGCCTCATGCTCCGCAATCAGCGCGCGGATTTCATCCAATTCCTCGGCGGAAACCGTATTCTCCGCCAGCAGATGCTGCACAGCCGTCGACGGACTTCCCCCGAATACATTCGCGACCAGTTGCCGCAGCATGGGACCCAGCACCTGCCGTTTCGTCACCGCCGCCGAATACCGGTGCGCGCGCCCCTCCGGCCGGTGTTTTACCAGACCCTTCTTCTCCATTACCTGCAATACCGACAGCACCGTCGTGTACGCGCGCCGCTTGCCATCCGGCATCTGGTCGCTCATCTCCCGCGCGGTCAAACCGCCTTCCCGCCACAGCACGGCGAGGACCTGCAACTCCAACTCCGACGGACGGGCGATAGGGCTCATGACGGCTCCTCCGGGTTTCTACTATGTTCATAGTATCTACTAGAGACATAGTATCTGTCAAGCTTTTTTTGCGGAAACGGAGGGCGGGTTTTCCAACCCGCCGCCGAATGCCTGTCCGAACGGAATGTCACGATGCACAATAACAGGGGACTATGGTGAACAACCCCAAACCGGGAAGACGCCCTGGGCCCCTATCCATAATCATCGTAACGGACTTTCCCACCTATCACGTCCGCCTCGAGTAGCCGAAACGGCAAGCAAAGTAGGACGGGAATGGTTCCCGTCCAGGGAATTTTGAGAGCGGTGTCCGACTGGAACAGCCCGTATGTTCGGGGCAAGTATGTGGGAATGCCGCGGGCCTGGAGAGGCTGAGAATGGGACAGGACGGGATTCATTCCCGTCCTACTCAGAAGCCCGCACCGCGACCGCTCGACCATTTTCGTGGTAGCATGGCGGGACGGTGACTCGACACTTGGAAAGGGTGCGTCTATGCGTAGGGGATTCTCTATTTTCGTGTTGTCATGTGCGGTTTTCGGCGGCGGATTCCATGCTGCCGGCGACGAGGCTACGGCCGGAGACTGGCAATCGGTGAAAACGCCGGACGGTGTGCTGGCTGTGCATCCCGACGTGGAGTGGAAATCAACCCTCCCGCAAGGGCCCTTCGTGCGCCTCGGCGACGGCGGCATCCTCGGCGTGAGCGGCACGAACGTATTGGTCAGCCACGACGAAGGTGAGACGTGGGAGACGCGGCCCCTCTTCGCGCCGGACCAGGATCTGAAGGTGTCGTCGGAGCGCGCCATGGTGCGCACAGCGAACGGGACCATCGTGCTCGTGTTCATGAACATGACCGCGTACACGTGGAAATGGAACGCGGAGAAAAGCCTGCCCGAACCCGATTCTGAACTCGACGTGTGGTCCATCCGCAGTGTCGATGATGGCAAGACCTGGATCGACGCGCAGAAGATATATGACGGTTACTGCGGCGACGTGCATAGCATGATTCAGACGAGCCAAGGCACGCTGATCACGCCGGTGCAGGAGCTGATGTACGAAGACGGCCGCCACGCGCTGCGCCCGCGCTACTCGACCGATGACGGCAAGACCTGGCACCGCTCGAACTTCCTCGACATCGGCGGGCGCGGCCATCACGATGGGCTGATCGAAGGCACGTTGACCGAACTGCGCGACGGCCGCGTCTGGCTGTTGTGCCGCACGAACCTCGGCCAATTCTGGTCCGCCTATTCCGGACAACCAGGGCGAAGACTTTCGCGTCCTGCAACCTTCCGGCATCCCCGCGAGCAGTTCGCCCGGAACGTTGACGCGCCTCGCCAGTGGACGGCTCCTGCTCGTGTGGAACCGGCCCATCCCCGAAGGACTCGACGCGACACCGGAAAACCTTATGCGCGGCGGCGACAACCAATGGTCGGACGAACGCGTCAGCAACCACCGCGCCGAACTGTCCGTAGCCTTTTCCGAAGACGACGGCGCGACGTGGTCGACGCCGGTTGTGATCGCACGCCGCCCGGGCGCGTCGTTGGCGTACTCGTACGTCTTCGAAGCGCAGCCCGGCGAAATCTGGGTGACGACCATGCAGGGCGATGTGCGCGTGGCGTTTGAGGAAGGGGATTTATTGGGGCGGTGATCCGAGGGACAACAGGAACAACACGAACGTGTGTTTCCTGAGGTGCGCTCTGTTCTTCCGAGTCCTTGCTGTCTCTGTTGTCCCTGGCAAGCTTCCCGGCTACGTCGCGGATCGGCGCCTCAGCACCGCAAGAGAAAAGAGCAGGAACGCGTTCAGCGTACCGACGATAATGGGTGGCACGATGTTGGACACCGTACGTTACAGGAGGGCCCAGCCCGGCCCAATCGCCACCTTCGCGCTTTGTTACCTGAGTACACCGAAACCGTTAACCGTCAGGAGATCATGCCGAGCGATTCGGAAACCGAACAGGAAGACCTCAGTAACGCGGGGGGCGCCAGACCGATCGAGTGGACAAAAATAGAAAGCAACACAGCCCCGCGTACCATCCGGGAATGCCAGTAGGCTATTCCGGCCTGGCTAGCGATACGATTAGTCACCTGGGCGTATCCGTGTGACGATCGGTAACGAACCCACGGCGAGCATGCCCATTTCCGCAGGCGCATACGATGCAGATGAGTGCCGCCAACACGAGACCAATACGGTCCAACACTCAACCGGCGCAGATTCTGTGGACCGGAAAGCCGTAACGGAATCGCTCGGGATGGATGAGGTCATGCACTTCGTCTCCCAAAGGCTCGCCCTAGTCTCGTCCAAGCGGCGCAGCTTCGCAAGCGGCAGAAACAAGAAGCGCGCAGAGCGCGCCGACGAGGAGAGGCGGCGTCACGCAAAAGACGTAAGAGGCAAGAACGGCAATCCCCTTCCAATCACCGCCTTTCGCTTCGGACTCCATCGCGACCAGGAAACCCAGGATGGACTGGACAATCATCACCGCAATCCCGGCAAACAGGATTCTCCGAGTTACGCGAAGGACAGCCGATCGATCGGGACGCGAAGTAAACCAGGCAACTCAGCCCGGCCAGGATCGGGGGTATGGACGTAACGCAGCCGGCAAAGCCCCACAGCAGCGCTAAATCCTGAGAATTTCCGTAGGGAGCATTTAGAAACGCCACTGCCACAGAGCCAATGAACGCCGAAAGTGCGAGGCACAGGACTGCTGCCGCAACACCGAGCACCGTCCAACGAAGCGAATGAGTCCGGCGCGTCGATGACACGGTACTCTCTGGACTTTGTGGGGCGGTTGCCATAGCAAATGCCGGCTCCCCTGCTCGTGGATGCTTGCAGCTCACCTTCGCGCGTTAGCGTAGCGTGCCTTTCACGGAAATGCAAAGGCACGACGTTCGCGGCGATACCCATCGGTGACTGGTCGATCCTCATCGCCGACGCGGCTGCGCCACCCGCGTGCACCGAGCGACGAAAAGGAGAGCGGGGTTTCCTACCCGCCGATACCCTGGCCTACGTTCCGGGGAATTGATTGACCCACAGCAATTGCACGCTACCCGCCCGCCCCTTTCGGCCACTCGGCAACGACCGCGTCCCAGAACCCCTGATCGGCGTCTGCTTCGGTTCCGGTAAACGCAAAGTCCTGCTGCAAGGTCTGACCGGTGGCGATGGTTTGCTCCAAACCCGTGGGCCACGCGCCGCGCGAGTTGGGTTCCAGTTTCCGATAGACCGTAAAAGTCACCGTGCCCGCGGGGACATTCTCCATTCGGTACGTCCCATCCGCCTGCACCGGAACCATGATGTGCTCCCGCACGCCCGACGCGTCCACGCAGTCGATCCCGACGCCCATGTTCGGCAACGGCACATCGTTATAGGTCACCACGCCTTTAACAATGCATTCCTGAGCCGGGAAGACAAAATCCGCGACCGTGGTCTGGCCGGCCTCCACCGCAATGGGAAGGAATCGCATGCATTCATTCATGATGCCGGGCCCCAGCGAGAAACTGGCGCGGATTTGCCCTTCGCACGCGGACACGTGGTCCATAGCGTACCGGCCCTCCGCATCGGTTTGTGTTGCGGTCCCGCCCGTTCGAGCGCCTTTCTCAACGAGCAGTTCGATGTGCGCCCCGGCCACCGGTTGGTCGCCAAGCAGAACGCGCCCTTCGATGGCACCGCCGCCGCCGAGCGTAATGGTTACTGGCGCAGGAGGATTCTTGGTCAGGTCGACCGCGGCAACACCACCGGGCTGGTGATCGGCCTGATACGCCGACACCCACGAACAATCTTTGGACACATCTTCCAGCACGAACCGGCCGTCGCCGTCCGTGTGCGCCCGCGCTAGCTTGGGGTAGTCCATCGCATACACGCGAGGAATCGGCCCCTCGAATACCAACGCATCCGCAACGGGCGCGTCTGTCGCATCGACCACCCGGCCTTCCACCGAAATGCCCCGCTCAAGGGCAATGACTACGCCAGATGTCGTTACGCCCGGTTCGATCATTTCACCGGTATGAAACGCCACCGCCCGGCCGGGCGCGCGGACGATCAGGGTTACGTTGCCCGTTTGTGCGTTTTGCAGCGCAAACCGTCCGGCCTCGTCATGCACGGGTCGCAACGTATAGTCCATACCCCAGGAGAAATCCCGCTGCCAGCCGTCCGCCCAGGCGATCGAGAAATCCGGCAACGGCGTTCCGGATTCCGCCGCGACGACCTGGCCTTCAATGACCCCTTGACCGCCCAGCGCCAACTCGAACCCCTCGGGATTCGCCACACAATTTGCGAGAAACGCCGAACCGTACTTCGGATGGGACGCATACATATTGAACGGGCCGTCTTCAAACCGCGTAAACGAAAACTCGCCCTCGGAATTCGTCCGTGCTTCGACCAGCGGCCCGCCTTTTGAGGAAACCTGCGCATCCGCAACCGGCTTGCCTTCGACGTCCATCACCCGGCCGAAGATTCGGACGCCCTGCGTGCGGTCGTAGACGATCTTCATATCGTCAATGGACTCACCTTCGGCGAGCGTAAAACGCTTAAACGATTTCGTCGTGTAGACCGTGGTTCCCGGCAGCAACAATTCCACGTCGTACGTGCCCGGCGCTAGGCCGTTCACCGTAAAGGCGCCTTCATCATCGGTCTCGCTCCAAATACTGCCTTTCTCCAATTCTTCCGTGCCGTCCTCTTTCACCGTGACCATCCGGGGCAGGATTTTCACATCAGGCATCAGTTTGCCCGTCTCGTCGATCACGTGTCCTTGGATCTGGGGTGACGTTGCGGTCGCGGGCTTGCCAACGTCAGGTTCGTTCGCGCCAGACGCCACGCTGCCGAGCAGTTGGTTAAAGATCCCTTCACCGGCAGGTGTCTCCGGCGCTGCGTCATTCGTCGCGACCACGGGCGGTAGCGGCGGAGCTTTCTCTTCTCTGTTCAATGCCTTCCAAAGTCCAAACCCGCCGACCGCGACCACCACCGCGACCAACGCAATTACCTTCGGTATAGCCAACGCGGACACGGATGCGGTGGTCCCCGCGAGTCCAGCTGACCCCGTTGCTGCCGTCACCTTCCACGCAACCGGAGCCGCGGCCACTGCGCCCATAACCTTTTCGACACGCTCCTCGCGAGGCGGCACCTCCGCCGGCGTTTCGCCCAACGCGCGAACCAACCGCTCGCTCAGTACTTCCCGCGCACGAACGAGGCGTTTCTGCGCGGCCGCCCGCGAGATATCCAGGATCTGCGCCACTTCGCGCAACGAGTGTCCCGCGAAGTAGTGGAGCAGGATTACCTCGCGCGGCCCGGCTTCCATCGCCATGAGCTGCGCCCGCACGACCTCATATTCGTCACGCTGTTCCGGTTTCGGTGTTACGTCGGTATTCCTGGGCAGTTGTTCCACAAGCTTGTCCCTGCGTTGGCGTTTGCGGACCAGGTCGATAGCGGCGTTCCGCGTCAGCGCGGCCAGCCAGGAACCGAAACGCTTGCGGTCCCGCAACGTGTCCAGGGATTGGTAGGCTTTGAGGAAGGCGTCCTGCGCCGCGTCCTCCGCGTCGGCGTGGTTCCCGCGTATGCGCAAGGCTACGGCGTGCGCCGTTTGCAGGTACCGCTCGACCAGGCGCGAAAAGGCCTGCTGAGTACCCGCAAGCGTATTGCGCACCAATTCGTCGTCGGATGTCTTCTGCGATCGAAACATCATGTCCAATTGTCCTCCCGACAAGTAGACGTATCAGCGCCGGAAGTGCAGACATAGTATAAAGGCGCGGAATGCGCTGCGAAAAAGTCGGACTTCCGCAGACAGATCGGTCCGATCCGTCGGATCCGTCCGATCGGGATAAGCTCTTGACCGCCGCGCCTTGTCCATTCGGTCCCTGCCGTGTACCATGACTGCCAAACCTCCCGATCGCCGAAACACGAGCAATTGCTCCACGAAGCAAGAAGGGAACCCATCACCATGCGCAATCCAACGACCTTCTTTCCGTGCCTTTTCCTCAGTATTCTTACCGCCGCCATGCTGATGGGCTGCGGCGGCGAGAACAACGAATCCGGCGTCACCGTGGTGAAGGCCTGGGCGCACAACGGTCAGGAACCCGAACGCCAGGCCTTGCGGCAATTCGTCGAGACCTTCAATCAAGACCATCCCGACATCCGCGTCGAACTGACGCTGTTGCCGGACGGGTCCTACAACGCGCAGGTCCAATCTGCTGCGCTGGCCGACGACTTGCCCGATCTCCTCGAGTTCGACGGGCCCTTTGTCTACAACTACTGCTGGCAAGGCCATCTCATCCCCATCGATTCCATGGTTACGGAGGCGCAACGCGACAACATCATTAAACCCATCCTCGAACAGGGCACCTACCGCGACCACCTCTATTCTCTGGGCATGTACGATTCGGGGCTCGCACTCTACGCGCGCAAGAGCATGCTGGAGGCCGTGGGCGCGCGCATCCCAAAAGGGCCGGACGACGCGTGGTCGGTGAAAGAGTTCGACAGCATCCTTGCCGATCTCGCCGCGAACGATGACGACGGCCAGGTACTCGATCTCAAGTTGAATTACACCGGCGAATGGTTCACGTACGCGTTTTCCCCTGCGCTGCAGTCCGCGGGCGGCGATCTGATCGCACGGCCGGACTACCAAACCTCGGAAGGCGTGCTGAACGGTCCCGAGTCCGTCGGCGCCATGAAATGGTTTCAGCAATGGGTCCACGAGAAACATTATGTGGATGCGAATGTGGACGATGACGCCTTCACGGGCGGGCGTGTCGCCCTATCCTGGGTCGGCCACTGGGAGTATCCCCGTTATGCCAAGGCGCACGGCGACGACTTGATTCTGATCCCCCTGCCGGACTTCGGCAAGGGCACCCGCACCGGACAAGGTTCGTGGAATTGGGGAATCACTAAGCATAGCGAACATCCCGAAGCGGCCATGCAGTTTCTCTCCTTCCTCATGGAAGATCCGCAAATCCTGACCATGACGGAAGGGAATGGCGCCGTCCCCGCGACCAAGAGCGCGATTGCCAAATCGGAGTCCTATCAGGAAGGCGGCCCCTTGCGGCTGTATGTGGACCTGCTCACGGGCGGGTATTCTGTTCCCCGTCCGAAGACTCCCGCCTATCCCGTCATTACTTCCGTGTTCCAACAGGCCTTCGACGATATCATCAACGGAGGCGACGTCCAGGCCGACCTCGACGACGCCGCGGCCGAGATCACGGAAGACATCAAGGACAACCAGGGCTACCCGGCACAGGGCGAATAATAATCGGTGTTACAATGTTTAGAGTAATTGAGACGCAACATGGGAGCGCGTATGAAGGTAAGTAAACTCCGGGAGGAAATTGCAAACAGCATCACCCACGGCATCGGGTTTCTTCTCAGCGTCGTGGGTCTCGTGGTCCTGGTCGTGTCCGCATCCATCGAAGGCGACCCCTGGAAAGTCGTCAGCTTCACGGTATACGGCTCGTCCCTGGTCGCCCTGTATCTCGCTTCGACCTTCTACCATAGCTTTCATTCCCCCCGCCTGAAACACGCGCTGCGCGTCATCGATCACTGCGCCATCTATTTGCTCATTGCCGGGACCTACACGCCGTTTACGCTCCTGAATATGCGGGGACCCTGGGGATGGACCCTGTTCGGCGTTATTTGGGGATTGGCCGCCATCGGCATTGGCGCGAAAGCATTCCACGTGGACCGCTATCCCATCCTGACGCCGCTCATCTACATCGCCATGGGGTGGTTGGGCGTTATCGCGCTACGACCCACGCTGGAAACGATTCCCGCGGGCGGCATCGCGCTGCTGGCTGCCGGCGGAATCACCTACACCGTCGGCGTGATTTTCTACGCCCTCGATCGCCTGCCTTACAACCACGCCGTCTGGCATCTCTTCGTGCTCGGCGCCAGCGCCTGCCATTTCTTCGCCGTCTTCTTCTACGCCATGCACGCCGGCTGACGCCCGCTCCTTGACTGAGGAATTCCATCCCGCCACAATCGTGTCCGGCTGGTTCAAGGAGGAATTCCATGGTTGCATCGCAAGAAGCGGCGGTTGACGAATCCACCCCCCAAAGCCAATGGGTCATCGAACGTGTATTCAACCGCAAGCGCGACGGCTACTTCATCGAGGCCGGCGCCTGCGTCGGCATCGGCGGCTCCAATACCTGCGTGTTGGAACGCGACTACGGCTGGCGCGGGCTCTGTGTCGAGCCGCACCCCGATTTGTACGCCGAACTCGTCAAGAACCGCCAATGCGCCACGGCCAACTGCTGTCTTACCGCGCGGGATACGGAAGTGGACTTCCTGGTCAATCCCGATCTCCCCGGAACCAGCGGCATTCAGGATACCCTGGCCCCGAACGTGAAGGGTGCGTTTTATCAGGACGACAAGCAGTACCAGGCCATCAAAGTTCCGGGTCGTCCCCTTTGGGATCTCCTCCGCGAGCACGAGGCGCCGCACACTATTGACTATTTCAGCCTCGACATCGAAGGCGCCGAATACGAGGCCATGAAGGATTTTCCCTTCAACGAGTACACCTTTGCCGCCATGACGATCGAACGCGGGTCGAAGGACTATCTGAAACTCCGCGCGCTCATGCGCGAAAATGGTTACCGGCTCACCATCGTCGACGCGATGGACGATTTCTGGGTGCATGATTCCACGCCCTACGCGATGGGGCTGGGCGACCGTCTCCAAGTTTCCGCCCGTTGTGCCGTTCAACAGATCAAAGCCGCGCTGCGATCGGGCTGATCGCGGGCCAACTGCTCGAGGACCTTCCGTTGCCGTACACGCCGATCCTTGCCACATTGGGCTACGTCATGTCTCCCAACCGACGTGAAACCCTGATGGTGCACCGCCACAAGCGCGACGACGACCAGCACCTCGGCAAGTACAACGGGCTCGGCGGCAAACTCGAACCGGGGGAAGACGTCGTCGCCTGCATGAAACGCGAGATCCGCGAAGAAGCGGGTATCGAATGCCTCGAAATGGTCCTGCGCGGCACCATCAGTTGGCCCGGATTCGGCAAAGGCGGGGAAGACTGGTTCGCATTCGTCTTTCGCATCGACCGCTTCGACGGAACGCCCCATTCGGAAAACCCCGAAGGCACCCTCGAATGGATCCCCGTGGATCGCGTCCTCGACCTGCCCCTGTGGGAAGGGGATCCCCACTTCCTGCCCCTGGTCTTTTCGAACGATCCGCGCCAGTTCCACGGCCTTATGCCCTACGACGGCGGCCGGCCCCTGAACTGGTCCTACACCCTCTGCTGACCGCCTTCCCTCGTCCGCATCTTTACTCTCCCGTCGAATTGGGCTAGAGTGGGGGACGTTTTCCAATCGAATCGAGGGGTATAAGCGAGGGAACCATGCGCAAAACAACGACACGGAGAGAATTCATGAAAACCACAGGCGCCGGAATTGCAGCCGCCACCGCGGCATCGGCGGGGTTCAAAGGCGCGAAAGCCGCGCGCGAATACACCATATCGCTGGCGGGGTGGTCGCTCCACCGGACCATCGGAAAGGGTGAGGGCAAGACGCCCATGCTCGACATGCCCAAACTATCCCGCGAGGAATGGGATATCGGCGCCATCGAACTCGTGAACAACATGCTCGATCCCCACGACGAGTCGTTTGCCAATATGAAACCCTACATCGATCAACTCGCCAAGAATGCCGCGTTCCACAACGTTCAATTCATGCTCATCATGGTCGACGGCCAGGGAAGCATCGGCGGCGAAGAGCAGGCCGAGCGCGATCAAGCGGTCACGAACCATCAGAAATGGATCGACATCTCGAACTATCTCGGCTGCCACTCCATGCGCATGAACTGGGTCGGCGCGCCGCACAACGTCGTGGAAGACGACGCGGCGTTAACCGCCTTCATCGAACGCTCCGTGCCCGGGTTCCGCGCCTTGTGCGATTACGGCGACGGGAAGGACATCAACGTCATCATCGAAAACCACGGCGGCGCGTCCTCCCATCCCGCGGCGGTGGAGAAGCTGATGGCGGCCGTCGATCACCCCCGCTTCGGCACCTTGCCCGACTTCGGCAATTTCCCCGATGACGTCGATCTCTACGACGGTATCGACCGGCTCATGAACTTCGCCATCAAAGCCGTCAGCGCGAAATGTTACGACTTCGACGACACCACCGGCGACGAGACCAAGTTGGATTACCCGCGGATCATCGAGAATGTCGTCGACAAGCACGGCTACCACGGCCACATCGGCATCGAATTCGAAGGCGACCGGCTCACCGAATTCGAAGGCATCCGCCGCTGCAAAGCCCTGCTCGACCGGCTGATGGCCTAGAGCGATTCGTCAATGGGACCGATGGGACCCATGCGACCTATTGGCCATCAAAAGCATCGATGTCTGGTTTTATAGGTCTCATTCGTCTCATAGGTCCCATTGCATTCACGGATTCGTCCCCCAGATATCCATGTCCCGAATCAGCGTGCGCCCCGGCAGGCACGCCATGTGCACGACAGTCGCCGCGATGTCTGCCGCATGCAGGTGAAGTCCCGGTCCATGGGCGGGCCCATTATCCTCACCGGTGTTGACCGCGCTCGGATTAAGCACCATCACCCGGATATTGTGTCGCCGCACCTCGTAGATCAGCGCCTGCGAAAACCCCTGCAATCCGAACTTGCTCGTTGCGTAGGCGGCCGCGCCCCGGATCGCCCTTCTTTCCGCTCATGGAACTGATCATGAAGATGTCGCCGCGCTCCTTCGCGATCATCCCGGGCAGAAACGCCTTCGTCGTAAGAAACACGCCCGTCAGGTTCGTCGCGATCACTTCGTTCCAGTACTCCAGCGGCAATTCGGCCACTGGCGCACCAAGAAATGCCGCGGCGTTGTTCACGAGAATATCGAGCGCACCCAGATCGCCGGTCACGGCTTTCGCCAACTGTTCAATCGCTTCCGGGTCGCGCTGATCGCACACATAGGGGCGGCACCGCGCACCGATACTCTCCGCCGATGCGGTAATCGTGTCGCGGTTGCGGCCCGTAATAGCCACCGTCGCCCCTGCCTCGTGCAACGCGCGGGCGATATGTTTGCCGATGCCCCGGCTCCCGCCGGTAACCAGCGCCGTTTTTCCGGAGAGGTCATTCTGTTGCATGGGGTTACTCCTTGTGCGCGTTCAGGGCGTTGATTAGATCGCCGGAATCGAAGACAAATCCGAACTGCACGGAAACCCGCCACAGCCCCAGGTCCTTGGCAAGTTGATGCCGCGCCGTTTCCTTCATTTCAACCGCCGTGGTTGCGTCGCGAATCACCGAACACAACACGCCGCGACGATGCATGTCCATCATGCCACCCGGCGACGTGAGTAGACACGCGTCCACCGCGAATCCCATGTAGATAAGGTGATTGATCCCGTGTGCCTTGCACAGCGCAAACAACTGATGCGTGTCATGCGCAATGGGTTCGTTCGCGAGGGGGTGCGCTTCCGGCGCAAAATCGAGGTGCGCGAACCCGCGGTCGATGTCTTCCAGATTGTCCCGGCCGGGGTACGCGTGGTCCCGCTTGAACGCGAGCAATGCGTCGCGCACCGGGTCGCTCGGGACTTTCTCTACGTCATCGGATCCGGACTGGCCAGTTCCCGCGTTTGCGCGTAGCCCGGCAGATTCTTGTAGTACTCGTCGCCGCCCACCACGTGAAACAGCGGCAAGGGGGAGCGCCGGACCGCGGCCAGCAGCGGAGGAAACACCCGCCACCCGATCTCCGCCGCGCGCGGGATATACGGCACCGCCCGGTGCCAACCCGGAAACCGCTCTTCATCGCCGCAGTCCCACGCGTGCATGACCGCAACGGCCGTATGGTCCGGTGCGATCTCAATATCACTACGTTGCCACCCCCCGAACCCCTCTTCGGGCACGTCGCGCGAAAAGTCCGCATCGAAGTGCTGGTAGTAATATGCGGGCAACCGAATCGTCGTTGACATCGTGCACTCCTCAAGCAGCGCCCCTGTCGGTAACCCCATTTCGCCACGGATACCGCTGCACGATCAACTGCTCGGGCAAAGTTACGCCCAACCGTCATCCGGGCGCCAGCTTACCACTCATCGTAATCGTGCTCGTTATCGTAATCGAATTGGACTTCCGTGTATCCGCCAATAGAAGCACAACACCCGGAATCGGGAAGCTGTAATTTTCGCGATAAATGGAGGTCAATTGATTACGATTACGACAACGATTACGAGCACGAGTTGGGCAAGGTCTGGCTCGATCGTTGCCAATGGTTCGTGGCACCGCGCGTGCTTTGCTCGGGCTATTCTACCGCGCCATGTTGAACTACCCGACGCAAGCCGTCAGAATCTCGCCCATGCTGGATCGCGTCGATAAACCCGTTCCCGAGCCGTCCCGCGAGCCCGGGATCCCTCCGCCGCCACCCTCGGGCGCATGGCGGATGCTCCTCGAGTACATCCTCTGGACGGCTCTGTTTCTCGCGGGCGTGGCTGATTCTGCACCTGCTCAAACTCGAAGCCATCGACGGCCACGCGACGCCCTTCTACGCGCTTCCTTCGTCCCCTGCACGAATCGTGGGCCGAAGTGCTGGCCCTCTTCCCGATCATCGTCGTTCCTGCGTATCTGATGCGCGGTGTATTGACGAGAAGATGGGCCCCCGGGTGGGGATGGGGCATCCTGCTTGCCGTCGGACTTCATCGCGCCGTGCGCTTTCGTCGCCGAGGTCTATTACGCAAAGACCGGCGGCGACGACTATTCGTTGGTTCGCGCTGGCGCGATCGCAACCGTCGTGTTGACGCGCGACAGCGTTCCCGTTCTCATCGCCGAAGCGGGAATCTCTCTCGGCCTCCTGGGGTTTCGTCATCTCCGCAAAGGCGACCGAAGCCTCTCCGTACCGTGTTCCTATGCCTGTTCCTGCTGGGCGCCATGGCGTGTCTGTTCTTCTTTTCCGGCGCCATCGCCGAACTCCGACGGAGTTCCGAGCCGTTGACCGACGGCATCACCAAGGCCTACAGCCGAACCACGCAGGAATACATCGCCGACATCGGCAAGGGCGACACCATTCACGGATTCATGGAGAACTTCATCGCGTTGCACCCCATACTGTCCCACCACCAGCGCGTGCACCCGCCGGGACCGACGATTCTGTTGTGGTTGCTATCGTTCCTGGTCGGCCGCGGCACGCTGGCCTTGTCCCTCGCCACCATGGCCGGCGCGACGTTGTCGCTCGTTCCCTGTTTCCTGTGGGCCCGCGAACTTGGCGGCGGACGCATGGGTCTCGTCGCCTGCGCCATCTTCGTCTTCTGTCCCGGAATCGTCGCTTTCACCGCGACCAGCGCCGACATGCTTTTCATGCCGTTCACGCTCATGGCGTTGTTCCTGTTCGAACGCGCCGTGCGCCGCGAATCCTGGCTGGCCGCGCTGGGCAGCGGGATCTTCTACGCCCTCGCGGTCTTCTGCTCGTTCAACATCATGTGCATCGGGTTCTACTTCGGACTCGTTGGCCTCTGGGAATTGCGCGACCGCGAAGGACGATTCCCCATCATTCGCACCGCCGCGCTCATGCTGCTTGGATTCGTGGGTACTTACGGCCTCATGTACCTCTGGTCGGGATTCAACATGATCGACTGCTTCCTCGTCGGCTGGCAGGAGCAGCGCTTTGATCTTACCACCCAAACCAACCGCTGGGCCGCCCCCTGGTGGCGCTTGTTCCATCCGCTGTCGGTCATCTACTACGTCGGTATCCCCGTGACGGTTTTGCTTGTCCAGCGGCTGTACCGGCCCGACGCCATTCAGCACCCCACCTTCGTGATGATGGTGCTCACTTTCCTCTTCCTCAACGCCGTCGTCCCCGCCCGCGGCGAAATGGAGCGCACCGGCCTCTACATGTACCCCTTGCTCATCGCCCCCGCCGCCCACCTCCTAACCACCCGCTGGCAGCAATCCCGTTCCGAAGCCCCCCTCGCCGTCGCGCTCGGCTTCCTCGCGTTCCAATGCTGGCTGACCGAGTATTTGTTCTGGACCTACTGGTGATGAGCGAAGCGGCGGACGCAAATTCGAAATCCAAAACAAATTCGAATGACCGAAACGGGGAAATGTCAGAAACAAACTGCAATCCGGTCCGATCATGGCCGACAACATTTGCGCGCAATTCGAGGTTGCCCGTAACCGCCTCCTGCCACGTCGCACGAACCCAAAAATCGCCTCAAAGTCGGGAAGTTCTTGCAGGACGGGAATGGTTCCCGTCCAGTCCTTCCTGATAGACCCTATGCTCGGCCGCCACCCATCGGTATTTTGGCGGACTTACTCAGCCAGAACTCCCGGGACGGAAATCATTTCCGTCCTACTTAGGCTGCCCTCGGCTTGCAAGCCGTAGGACAAGAGAACGCCCGCCATCCACCAGTGCAATCCGAAATCTCAAACCTGAGATACTGCGCGACACGGCCAGTGTGCGCCGTTTCGGTCATTTCCCCTTTTGGTCATTCGAATTTGTTTCGGATTTCGAATTTCTCCCTCAAGGCAACGTCAGATTCACCGAAACCTCCCCGCCGTCTGCAACTTGGACATGCTCCGTCGCGATCCGGGTATTGGGAACATTCTGGGGAGTTCCGCTCACCCCCGCAAAGGCGAGCACGGTGTATTCGCCGGGTTCGATCTCGTCCATATGGAAGGTGCCATCGGGTTGTACCACGCCGCCTCCGATGTAGACTTGTTCGTTGTCCCACCAAAAATCGTGGTCCACGGAGTCAATCTGCAGATCGCCACGGAAAACGGCAACGTTGGGCTGGTAGGCGGCGTTCTCCCAGCTCACGGTGCCCGCAATCGCGGCGCCACCCGTGAATTCAACATCGTGCCGTGTCACTTGGCCGTCGGAAACATCCACCAGGGCGGAGCGGAATCGTATGCCCTTGTCCGGGGTCTGATAGCTCGCACGCAGGACGGCGTCACCCACGACCACCCCTTCAAGACGGTAGTGCCCCCTCTTGTCGGCTTGGCCGCCAAAACCTTCTACGATACCCGAAGGGCCGGCGACCGACACGCCGATCGTAGCACCGGTGACGGGTTTTCCGTCCTTGGTGACGAAACCTTCGACCGTTGCAGTCCCGCCAGCGAGCGCGAAGTCGACGGTGGTCACTTCGCCTTTGGCGACGATGGCTTGTCGGCGGGCGCTGTGGCTGGAATCCTTTTGTCGAATGAGAGCGAACACGCGAACGGTGCCTTCAGGAACTCGTTCAATCGAGTATTTACCGTTGCCGTCCGTCTGTGCGCTCGCACTTCGGTAGACACCCTCTAAGCTATCCACGCTGACGGTTTGCCCCGCTACCGGCTTTCCCGCAACGGTAACATGGCCTTCAACCGTACCGCCGCGACTGAGTTCGATGGTCACCTGCGTCGTTTCACCGAACGTTACGCTGATCGGCGCCACGCCGGACACGTAGTCGCTATGCACCGCTGACACCTTCGATACATCCGGCGCAACCGACGCGATTTGGAAACGCCCGTCCTCGTCCGAGACGGCGGCCGATTCGACATCGTTAGGCGGCGGGCCGGCCGGCGGGTTGCCAAGGTAGATCCACGCCTTGGAAATTGGCTGACCATCCTTGTCAACAACCCTGCCTTCAATTGTCGCGCCGGGTTCCATTCGGATAAGTACGCCCGAGACGGTCGCACCTTCACGCACATGCTGGACCACTTGCTGCGTCGTGACGAGTCCTTCCGCCGCCGCCACCACGTAGTTGTCCACGGCCTCCGCGTTGTCGAGATGGAAATTGCCCTGGGGATCGGTAACGATCGACAAGCGCCCCCGCTCACCGGGCCTGTTCAGATTGAACGGCGAGGACGATGCCCCAATCTGATACGTGGTGACGGGTTGGCCGGTTCTCGCGTTAATCACGCGGCCCTCGATGCTGCCCCTGCCCGTCAAGGTGAAATTCACGTTGGTCGTATCGGCTTGGACCGGGTCGCTGACCAGGTAGGTGTAGTCGTGGTGCGACACGAGGATGTGATACGTGCCTTCAAGCAGGTCGTTGAACCGGTAGGCGCCGTTTTCGTCGGTGTGCGTGTTTCTGACGCCTTCATTGCGGCCATTGTCGGCATTGACCGCCGCGTTCGGAATCGGTTCGCCGGAACCGTTCGTCACGGTACCTGAAATGAAGTGAATATCCTCACCCGGATACACCAACCGCAGGTCCGCTATCGTCTCATTCGCCGAAACCGTATAACGCCCCGCCGGTTGATCCTCGTATCGGGGACGCCTAAACGTCAAGTCATACGTTCCCGCGGGAAGACCACGAAGTCGAAAGGCGCCGTCTGTATCCGTTTTCGCACCGCGGATGGCGTTTTCCTTCGGGCCCTCGGCTGGCACCGCTCCGATGGACATCCTTTCCATGGGTCTCCCGAGCTTGTCAACGACGGTGCCCGCCAACGTAGCGCCCGCATTCGTTGCGTCGGGCGCCGGCTTCTCAACGTCGGGGTTGGCGACCTCCTCCGCAGGCGCGTTCACGGAATCAGCCGCGCCGGATGCTACGGATACTGCAGCCGGCGCCTTCGCCAAGTCCGATTTTCCGGCGGGCCTATTGAAAGCGCCCCCGAACAACAGTGCCCACACTGCGACGAGCACCAGGACGGTCACTACTGCGATAACCACTAAGCGTGTTCGCTTGACTCCAGCCATTGTCCCCCCGTGTAGCTCGACCGACTTGTTTTACAAGCCGGTCCCACCAGCTGTGTCTCACTGATACGTCAAATTCGCCGAAACCCCCTCAACGCCCGAGGCCGGACAAGCTCCGTCGCGTCGCGAGCATAGGTTCGCCGTTTCGGCTCTTTCCCCATTTTGGTCATTCGAATTTGTTTCGGATTTCGATATTCGGATTTCGAATTTCCCTCGTCACGGCAGCGTTAATCGCGCCGAAAACTCCCCATCGCCCGAAACGCTCACGTACTGCGTCCCAACGCGGGCGTTAGACATGTCCGGGGTCGGGTCACCCGCAAAACCGACGGCCACGACCGTATAGTCCCCGGGGCTCAAACCGCCCACGCGGAAACTTCCGTCGGGCTGGACCATGGCGTTGCCCACGACCAGTTGCTGATTGGCCATCCAGAAACTCTGATCGATGGTGGTGATCTGCATTTTGCCGGACACGATGACGACAAACGTCCGCCCCTCCTGCGACGCGCCGGACACGGTCCCCGCGATCGTCGCCCCCGCGTTGACGTCCACGTCCTGTTGCACCACGCGCCCGTCGACCGCGTTCACCTGGACCGTTCGCGTCTGCCACTCGTTTTCGGATGCCTGGTAGGCCACGCGCAGCGTGGCCGCTCCCGCGGTCATGCCCTCGATCCGGTAGAATCCGTTCCCGTCGACCTGGCTACTGAAGTTCTCCACCGCGCCGGTCGCTCCGGTGACCGACACGGACACCTGCCCCTGCGGCACAGGTTGGCCACCCATGGTCACATACCCCTCGATGGTCGCGTTCCCGCCCGCAAAGTCGAAATCGACCACGGTCACCTGGTCTTCGGCAACGATCGCGGCTTGATTTGCGCTGCGGTTCGAATCGCCCTGCCGCAGGTTCACGACTACGATAACGTCACCTTCCGGGATTCCCTTGATGGTATACGTGCCGTCTGCGCCGGTCTCGCCATACTGGGGCTGCCCGCCGGTGTTCTGGCGCTGAACGTATACGCGCTGGCCACTCGCCGGTTGCCCCGCGACCGTGACCCGGCCCTGGATGGTGCCACCGCCGCCCAGACGGATCGTCACCTGCGACGTGCCGCCCGGTGTGACGGTTACCAGCTCGCTTCCGGGTGCGAAATCGCTGTGGACGGCCGACACCATCGTGGTATCGGGCCCGAGCGAGGTAATCTCGAAGGTGCCATCGGCGCCCGACGTGGCGACCATTTCGCGATCCATACGCCACTGATCGCGTGGCGCCCCACCGAGGTAAATCCGTGCGCCCGAAACTGGTTGGCCGCTCGAATCGGTGACCAGACCGTCGATGGTCGCGCCCGGATCCAACTTGAATAGAATCCCGGAGACCGTCGCGCCCTCGCGTACCCCCGTGACCGGCTGTTGCGACGGCGCGTAGCCTTCCGCCGTGACCGCCACGTAGCCGTCGCCCGCTTCAACATTGTTCAGCTTGAAGTTGCCGTCGGGATCCATAAACGCCGTGAGGTTCCCGTACATGGCCGGCGTCGCGAGGTTAATCTTGCCGCCAAATGAGCCCACTTGGAACTTCGTCACCGGCTGGCCCGTTCGCGCGCTGACCACGCGGCCTTCGATGGTCCCCCTGCCGGTCAATACAAAATTGACGTTGGCCGTGCCGGCCTGAACTCCCTCTTTGTTTTGATGGGTGTACTCGCCGTGATAGGCGTAAACGCGGTAAGCGCCCTCCTCCAGGCCCGAGATGGTATACGTGCCGTCCTCATCCGTATTGGCATATCCATACCCGCGGCCCCGATCCAATTGAGCGTTGATGCTCGCGTTACGGAGCGGTTCGCCGGCGCTGTTCGTGACGCGCCCCGAGATCGTCAGTCCGCCCGCCTCCTCATACACTACTTTGATGCCGGTCTTATGTTCGCCCTCGCCGACGGTCACCTCGGTACCCGCCTGCGCCCCTCGGTTGCTATACGAGTTGTACGGCCGGACCCGAATCCGGTACGTCGCAGCCATCAACCCCTGAATCTTGAATTTGCCGTCCGCGTCCAGACTGGCACTTTGCGCCTGCGCCTGTTCCCCGTTCGACACCGGTTCCGCCGTCACGCTGGCTTGTTTCATCGGATTGCCCGTCGCGTCGACCACCACCCCGGCGATGCTGCTGCCGGACCCCATCACGATCTCGACGCCGTTCAGGTCCGTTTCGCCGATTTCGAGCGGTCCCACCGGTGCGGCCGAATAG
The DNA here is from genome assembly GCA_963745075.1 of Candidatus Hydrogenedentota bacterium. Taxonomy (GTDB): domain Bacteria; phylum Hydrogenedentota; class Hydrogenedentia; order Hydrogenedentales; family SLHB01; genus JAHDWY01. Next base: position 374,447 of record CAVUWV010000008.1, read on the forward strand.
CCCGCCTTGGTCGCCGTGATCATGATCTTCTGGTTTCCCGAATACCCCCGGTGTTCGAACGTGCCGTCTTCGCCGGTGTTCGTATCCTCACCCTCGCCGTTGTCCGTCATCGGCGAACTCGAAACGTGGGCGAACTCGATCGGGTTCCCGTCCTCATCCACCACGCGGCCGCGAACGAGCAATCCGTACTTCATCGGGAAATCGATGTCCGGCGTCGTCTTCCCGAGTTGGACGTTCACCTTCTTGTCCTCCCGGCTTTCACCGTGAAGGTATCCAAGCATCCAGTTACGGTGGATCGTATGTGGTCCCTCACCCAGGCCTTCAATCTTGTAGATTCCATTTGCGTCCGAATGGGCCTGGCGCTGCGGGGTCGCGCCCCCATCCGGTCGGGCACTGATTCGGACGTTTTTCAACGCCTTGCCGGAATCGAACGTCATACGCCCGTCCGGTCACGACGCCGCCTATAGCCACGATAAGCCGGAGATCGTCCACGCTGTCGCCCCCGGCAATGGTAAACTCCGGCGGCTTGCCCGAGAGCAGGCGCGTGTCATCCTCGATCGCGATCCGGTACTTGGCGTCGGCCAGATGCGGAAGCTCGAATCGGCCTTCCTCATCCGTCTTGGCTTCATCTTCGGCGCGTGGCACGTCGCTGGATGCAACGACTTTAATGTCGGGGATCGGGTCGCCCGTTTCCGCCGCGACCACTTCGCCCGTCGCATGGCCGCCCGGGCTCAGGACCAGTTCGGCATCCAAGGTGCCCACCGGAATGTAGTCCGACGCGAGGACGGCATAATTCTCCGCCTTCACGGTCAGTTGCCAGGCGCCTTCCCAGAGATGCGGCAGGTAAAACGTGCCGTCGTTGTTGGTCGGCACCTGGGCGGCCATGCCGATGGACCCACTCATCCGGTTCCGCTCGTCTTGCGTCTTTTCCGGGTATACCCGCGCGTCCGCGACCGGTTCTCCCGCCTCGTTTATCACGAGGCCAGCGATAGCCCCGGCGGGTTTCATCGTGATGTCCACCACGTCCAACAACTCGTCATCGGTAATCGTGGCCCCGCCTATCCCGAACAGGTCGTCCGTCGATGCAAGGATCGCGAAGTAACCGTACGGTATCCGTTTGAATTCGTAGGTGCCGTCCGCAGCCGTTTCAGCCTCCCAGTGGGGACCGTCCTCCAGTTGCTCGCCTCCCGTACCTGCTTCGGTGGTCAGGACGATCCTGACCGTGGCATTCGCAACCGGCGCCTCGCTGTCCGCCAGTTTCACCGCGCCTTTGATCGTGCCGTTGCCCGTGCGGCGCGGGGCGCGCGGATCCGAGTCCGCCCGCGTGCGGTCGCTACTCACCTGGAAGGGACTCGCCGGGCGCGCCGCCGTCCGGTCCTCGGTGGGGGCGGGCTCCCCCTCGGGTTCCACAGGTTCGGGCGTAGAAACGGTTTGCGCAACCTCGGTTGTGTCGCCGCTACGGCCGCTCAAGAAGTACCACGCGCCGCCCACCGCGGCTACGACCAGGACAATCAGGATCCCAAAACGAATATTCTCGTTCATCGGTTCTCCCCAGTTGGACCGGTTGGAAGCACACATCCCCCCTATATAGACGCACCAGCAAGGCCTTTGGTGACCTTATGGCGCTTTCCGCAAAAGCCGATCGACCGCCTGTTTCAGTCCCTGATTCTACTAGTGATGACAGATTCTGTAAAGCCTTCCCGGCAGGCCAATCGCACGTAGACGGTCGGTGTGGGAGCGGTCTCAGGAATTCTTGACGGGCATTTAACCCGGGATCGCTAAGTTTACGGCAGCGTCGCACCGGATGAACGGGGCGCCACTGGGAGCGCCGGGCGCCAGCCTGGCGTAACTTCAAACCATCGGCGGCTGCTTGACTTGCGCACTCGAAATACGCTATTGTACCGGACTTGTTGGCCGTCAGGATTCCAATTCCATTGGCATCGGACGGGCTGGCCTGTGTCCGCAAACCGGCTCGCACTGGGTCCGGTATGCACCGTATATCGAAATGGGCGACGCGCGTTTATGCCGTCAAGTTAAACGATTTCAATGATTTAGGAGGACGTAGAGAGGCTTATGGCCAGGAAAACCGGACCAAAACACAAACTCTGCCGCCGCTTGGGCTCCTGCATCTGGGGCGATCCCAAGTGCCCCTCGCTGCGGCGTCCGTATGCGCCGGGACAACACGGCCAGAACATGCGCCGGAAGATGTCCGTCTATGGGCTGCAACTCCTGGACAAACAGAAGATCCGCACCCACTACGGCCTCATGGAAAAGCAGATGCGCCGTACCTTCGCCGAAGCCCAGCGGATGGGCGGCGTGACCGGCACCAACCTGCTCATGCTGCTCGAATGCCGCTTGGACTGCATCGTCTTTCGCTTCGGCTGGGCTTCCAGCATTCCGGCGGCGCGGCAACTCGTGAATCACGGCCACATCCAGGTCGATGGCAAGAAAGTCGATATCCCGTCGTTCCGCGTGAAGCCCGGCATGACCGTGAGCGTCCGCGACCGCAGCCGCAAGATCCCGAGCATCGCCAACGGCGCTGAAAACCCGCCTGCCGTGATGCCCGAATACCTTGAACGCGCGCCGAAATCGTTTGAAGGCAAGATGACCGCCACGCCGAACCTGGAAACCATTCCGTTCAAAGCGGAGACGGCCGGCATCATCGGTTTCTATTCGCGCTAAGCGCACGCAACGTTCAGCAGTTCCCGGGCGGGCCGTGATTTTACGGTCCGCCCGTTTCGTCGTTGTCCCGGATCCCGGGCGTGGACACGCGTCCGGCACCGGCAATAAGATCGCAAACCATTCATGGCACTGGCACGATCCCTCCCGAAACTCGGTTTTGTAGACGACATCGTTCGTAAACTCGAATCCGGCGTCGTCGAAACGGTCGGCCCTTGGGGATCCGGCAAGACCCTCTGTGCCCTCCAATCCGCCGCGGACCGTCCCCTGCTCATCGTCGCACCCGGCCGGATCGAAGCCGAAGGTATTTTCGAAGACCTGCTCACCTTTGATGACCCGGAGCGCTGTGCACTCTTTCCGGCCTGGGAGGTGCTCCCTACCGATGCCATGGCCCCCGCCGACGACATCGTCGCCGAGCGCATGAATACGTTGAAACGCCTGCTCACGGCCCAGAATGACGGAGTGCCCATGCGCGTCGTCGCCCCGGTTCGCGCGCTGATGCAATTTGTCATCCAGCGCGAACGCCTCGCACAACAAACCGTTTCGCTGGCCGTGGGCGAAGAACACGACCTCGAAGAACTGGTCGTGCGCCTCACGAAGATGGGATACGAACGCGAACTCATGGTCGAACAGCGCGGTCAAATGAGTCTGCGCGGCGGCATCTTCGACGTGTTCCCCATTTCCAGCGAGTTGCCTTATCGCCTCGAGTTTTTCGGCGACGAGATCGAATCCATTCGTCGCTTCGAACCCGAAACGCAGCGAAGCGTCAACCCCGTCGACTCCTTGACCGTATTGCCCCGCTCGGAAAAGACCGTCCTCGCCGCGTCAGTCGACGGTTCCGGTTCCAAATGTTCGCTCCTGGACTACCTGCCCGAAGACGCGCTCATCGCCATCGACGAACCCGCCGCAGTGCAGACCGAGGCGGAAAAGCTACACACCCAGTTAGCGGACAGTCCGTTCTTCATGGACGTCGAAGACCTCGAATCGCGTCTCGAACCCCGTAATCGTCTGTCGTTGGGGCAAGTTCCCTTCACGGGTCGCAAAGGCGCGGTCCGCATCGCCGGGTCCATGCGCGCGCTGGCCGGATGGCAGGGCCATAACGAAGCCTTCTGGAAACAGCTCCAGGACTGGGATCGCGAAAAGTACACCGTCGTGCTCCTTTGTGCCAACTCCGGCGAACGCAAACGTCTCTTCGAACTCGTGGAGGAGCAGGGCTACCGTATCGGCCACGACGCCTTCGATATCCGGATCGAGATGGGTAGGTTGCGGGCCGGGTTCGCCTCAACCACTGACCGCCTCGCCGTCCTCAGCGAACGCGAGATGTTCGGGCGCCACTACACGCGCCGGGCGCGCCGCCGCTTCGAAGCCGGCGTGGCGCTCACCGCGTTCAGCGACCTCAAATCCGGCGACTACATCGTTCACCAGCAACACGGCATCGGCCGGTACCTCGGGCTCAAACGTTTCGAAGGCAAAGCCGGCGACTTCCTCGCGGTGCAGTACACCGGCGGCGACAAGCTCTACGTGCCCGTCACGCACATCGACATGATCCAGAAATACACCGGCGGCGACGGCGCGACGCCCAAGGTCGACAAACTCGGCGGCTCCACCTGGGCGCGGACCAAGGCCCGTGTGAAGAAGGCCGTCCGCGATATGACGGAGGACTTGCTGAAACTCTACGCCGCGCGGGAAAGCCGCGAGGGATTCGCGTTCAGCAAGGATACCCCGTGGCAGCTCGAGTTCGAGGAGGCCTTCGAATACGACGAAACCCCGGACCAAGCCCGCGCCATCGTCGACGTGAAGCGCGACATGGAATCGCCGCGTCCCATGGATCGCCTGGTCTGCGGTGACGTGGGTTACGGCAAGACCGAGGTCGCCATGCGCGCCGCCTTCAAGGCCGTCATGGACGGCAAACAGGTCGCCGTGCTTGTGCCGACCACCGTTCTCGCCGAGCAGCACTATCTCAACTTCACCGAGCGATTCGCCGATTTCCCCATCAAGGTCGAGATGCTCAGCCGATTCCGCAGCGCCAAAGAACTCAAGGCCACCGTCGAGCGCATGAAATCCGGCGAAGTGGACGTCGTGGTAGGCACGCACCGGCTCGTATCCAAGGATGTCCAGTTCAAAAACCTCGGCCTCGTGGTGATCGACGAAGAGCAGCGTTTCGGCGTCGCCCATAAAGAGCGGTTGAAGCAACTACGCACGACCGTCGACGTGATGACCCTTTCCGCCACGCCCATTCCCCGCACACTCAATATGAGCCTGCTCGGCGTCCGCGACATGAGCGTCATCAACACCGCCCCCAACGATCGTTTGCCCATCCACACCTGCATCGAACATTTCGACGAGCAATTGATCCAGGAAGCGATCCAGCGGGAACTCGCGCGCGAAGGGCAGGTGTTCTACGTCCACAACCGCGTACAAACCATCCTGCCCGTCGCGCAGATGGTGCGCAAACTCGTGCCCGGCGCCCGCATCGCCGTCGGCCACGGCCAGATGCCGGAAAAAGAACTCGAGCGCGTGATGACCGCGTTCATGCACAAAGAGGTCGACATCCTCGTGTGCACGACCATCATCGGTTCCGGGCTCGACATCCCCAACGCGAACACCATCATCATCGACAACGCCAGCTACTTCGGTTTGGCGGAGTTGTACCAACTGCGCGGACGCGTCGGACGGTTTAAGCACCGGGCCTTTGCCTACCTCCTCGTCCCGGGCGAACGGGCGCTGAGCGAGGACGCCCAGAAACGACTGAAAGCGTTGGAGGAATTCTCGACGCTCGGTTCGGGATTCCGCATCGCCATGCGCGACCTCGAAATCCGCGGCTGCGGCAACATTCTGGGTGGCGAGCAGCACGGCTACATCGCCACGGTCGGATACGACACCTATACCCAACTCGTCGCGGAAACCGTCGCGGAACTGAAAGGCGAACCGGCCCGCCGCCGCACGCTGCCGCTTTTCGAAGTGGCCGTGGATGCATTTATTCCGGAAGCATATGTTCCTTCCGAAGCGCAAAAGATCACACTGTACAAACGCATCGTCGGCATTCAGAGCGAAGATGAAGTCGACGAGATGGAAGCCGAACTCGCCGACCGCTTCGGCAAACCGCCCGCGCCCGTACGGCGGCTGCTCGCCATCATGCGGGTACGCGCGCTCGGTGGCGACGCCGGCGTAAAACGCATCGTCGCGGCCAAGGGGGCTGTCAGCGTGGAACTCGAATCCGGTCAACTCATGAGCCGGGGCAACCGCGACACCCTCTCCCACGAACTCGGAAACCGCCTTGATTTTGCCTGGCAGGAACACCCGTCGATTACCATCAAACTGCTCCCCGACGGCCAGGAAAACCCCATCGAAGTCGCCCAGCACCTCCTCCGCGCCATGGCCAATCTGTAGCCCCACTTCTTCTCAGGGAATACCGTTCACCCGATCCCTATGTTTCCCATCTCTAATCGTAATCGTAATCGTAATCGTAATCGTAATCGGCCGACCCCATGCGCATAATCCCACCACATACAAAACGCACATGAGCGACACGCCCCCGTCATCCTGAGCGAAGCGAAGGATCCCATCACGCCTACGCCTATCGGGTCAGAGATCCTTCGCTTCGCTCAGGATGACGGTTACGCGTGTGGGAAACAGGGGAGAGCAGTCATGGAACTCAACGCATCAACATTCCGGCTTCGACCTTGGCGCCTGAACGATGCGGAGTCGCTGGTCGCACACGCCGACAACCCCCGAATCGCCAATAACCTCGGCGACGCCTTCCCCTCGCCGTACACCGATGCCGATGCCCGCGAATGGCTGGAAGCCCGGGCAAAAGACGAACCGCCAATCTGCGCATTTGCCATCGACACTGACGATGCGGCCGTCGGCGGTATCGGCCTGATGCTGAACGACGGTCCCAAACGCATCGCCGCGGAAATGGGGTATTGGCTGGGCGAATCGTTCTGGGGCCGCGGCATCGGCACCGAAGCGGTGAGGCTGATGACGCAATACGCCTTCGACACGTTTCACCTGCGCCGTCTCGAAGCGCGCGTCTTTCCGTGGAACCCCGGCTCCATGCGCGTGCTGAAGAAGAATGGGTTTATCTTCGAAACCCGCCTACGTAACATCCAGCTCAAGGGCGACGAACCGGTGGATATGCTGCTGTTTGCGATCGTGCGGTAACCTATCGAGCACTCGTGACGCCCGTGTTAGGTCTGGTAGTAGAATCAGCCCGCACCCGACCCATTCCCGTCGTGCCGGTACACGGCCACCTGAATGTTTTCGATGGTGACCAGACCATTGGTTACCATCGCATTCAAATCCGGCAAGAACGCCTCGATGTTTTCCTTCGAATCGACAATCTCGACAACCAACGGTAAGTCCTCCGACAACCGCAGAATCTTTGCGGTATGCACCCGGCTGTTCTTGCCGAATCCCATCATCCCCCGGACCACCGTCGCGCCCGCCATTCCCCGTTTGCGAGCCTCCAACACGATAACCTCGTACAACGGGCGATGATGGACCTTGTCGCTCTCCCCGATAAAGATGCGAAGCAGTTGAGCCTCCTGCGGGATTTCCATAATTGACTCCTTCTTCCTTGACGAGGGCGTTACTCGTGACCCATCGCGCCCTGCGCCAACCAAATTCTAAATCCGAATCCCGAAATCCGAAACAAATCCAAATGATCGAAATTCCAATCACCAAAACGGTGCGCAGAACTCATGATTGGGAGACCGTTCTGTCGTTACCCGCATTCAGGGACCACAGCATATACACAAGAACCCGATATCCCGAAGTCCGGCCTATAGTGTCTTTGGGTTTTGGTCATTCGGTATTAGAACATTCAAATTTGTTTCGGATTTCGTGCTTCGAGTTTCGGATTTCATCTAATCAAATCGTTCTGCCTACGGCAATACCCAGGAAAAGCGCCCCGATGCCCGCGACGACTTGGAGCATCACATTTCCACACGCGGCCAGCAATTCCGAGTCCGCCAGCAGTTGGCCCGTTTCCGACGCAAACGTGGAAAAGGTGGTAAAGGCCCCCATGAACCCCACCAACAGCACCGTCCGTGTATCACTGCCGAGCCACCCCCGCTCCGCAGACGTCGTCCATACCATACCAAACAGGAAGCAGCCCAGCAGATTTACGACCGCCGTCCCCCAGGGGAACCCGGCCCCAAGATAGCGTTGCACCGCCCCCGCCATGCCGTATCGCGCCAGGGCCCCCATGCCGCCACCCATCGCAATCAACATCAACTTCTGTAACATCTATCATTCTCCTTCAACCATCGTCCTATGGAATACAGGCCGACCTTCCCCCTGCGGTGCGCGAAGTCTGACGTCGCGCACCATAGGGGGCGATGTGATAGTGTGGCCTAAATGCCTGTAAATCAGTGGATTACATCACGATAGAGTCGTTGCGGAAGATTCCCGCTCGCGGCGGGACCGCTCGTCTCCATCCGAACACCTCCACGGCCGTTGCGTCCCGTCAGTGTTCCGGAGCTGCCCAGACATGACAAAACTCCTGCGGGACCCGCAGGAGTCATCAGCCTGAACGCGGCGGTCATCGGGGGGACTCCATCCCCAATAGCTTGGCACACACTATACCATGCTGGGATCGTACAGGCAAGCCGCTGCTCCCGGGAACCGTCAAATCCCGCCGCGCGGGCTGCTCCGAATTGAATGCTCCGGTGAGAATATGCTATAAATAGCGAGCTTCTGCGCACGCAGAGGGGATCCTTTCTGGCGCGCCTTTGTTTGAGATGACGGCCGTTCCCGGCTGGTCTGGACTTCTCGCACGCACATGGGACCGCTCACGGAGCGAACGTCGACGCCAAAGTTTCCCGGCATTTAACAATTTAACCGCGTTATTTACGGTGTGCGTGCGCGAAATCCGGATTAGGAATTTATGGAAAAACCCCTAATCCTCGTAACAAACGACGACGGTATCCAGGCCCCTGGGCTGGCGATTCTCGTCGAAGCATTGGATGCGTTGGGCGACGTGTGGGTCTATGCCCCCGACCGCCAGCAAAGCGCGGTGGGGCACGGCGTTTCCCTGCACCGGCCCTTGCGCGTGCACGAAGTGCGCGAGCGCTGGTACATGGTGGACGGAACGCCTACCGACTGCGTCATGTTGGCGGTGCGGGACTTGCTCGCACGCAAGCCCGATCTCGTGGTGTCCGGCATCAACCCGGGCGCCAATCTGGGCGACGACGTGACCTACTCGGGAACCGTCGCCGGCGCGTATGAAGGCATGTTGCTGGGTATCCGCTCGTTTGCGGTGTCCGACGTGTCGTACACGCCCGCGCATCTGGATACGGCGGGACGGGTTGCTCGCCACGTGGCGGGGCTGGTGCTGAAAGAAGGGTTGCCCAAGGACACCGTCCTGAACGTGAACGTCCCCGACGTTCCCTATGACGTATTGAACGGAATGGCCATTACAAAGATGGGTCGCCGCGATTATCAGGACGATATCGTCCGCCGCGAAGACCCCCGGGGCGGCGCCTACTACTGGATTGGCGGCGCGGAACCCAGTCACGTGGAAGAAGAAGGTACGGACTTCGAAGCCATCGAGCATCGGAGAGTCAGCGTCACGCCGCTTCATCGCGACGTTACCAACTATGGGGCGCTGCGCGTGTTGAACGACTGGAGTGGGTCGCTCTAAGCCTGCCCATGTCCCCCGGGGTTGGAGAAGGGAACGTTCGTGAAGTTGCTCCGAAGGCTCTATGACTGGGTCCTGAAGTGGGCCACCACGCCCTATGGCGTTCTGGCGCTTTTCTTCGTCGCCGTCGCGGAATCGAGCGTGTTCCCGATTCCCCCGGATGTGTTGCTGATCGCCCTGTGCCTTGGCAATCGCAACCGCTGGGTGTGGTTTGCGTCCGTGAGCACGCTGGGTTCCGTACTCGGCGCCATGATCGGCTATGGGATCGGCTTGGGCCTCTGGGCGGCCGTGAGCCATTTCTTCTTTGCCTATGTGCCCGGGTTTACGCCCGACAAATTTGAATACGTTACAGCACTCTACGAACGGTGGAACTTCTGGGTCGTGTTTATCGCCGCGTTTACGCCCATCCCGTTTAAGGTCATCACGATCACGGCGGGCGTCTGCGCGATCAACTTCCCCATGTTCCTGATCGCGTCCATTGTAGGGCGGGCGGCACGATTCGTGGTCGTGTCATTTCTCCTCTACAAGTTCGGCGAACCGATTCACGATTTCATCGACCGGCGATTCAATCTGGTCACGATCGTGTTTACGGTTTTACTCGTTGGGGGATTCTTCTTACTGCGATTTGTAGGCAACTGAGAAGGGCGCCGGCGTCTCGTCTGGCCATGATTCGACGTCCTACCGCCGGTCGTAAGACAAAGAAATACAGAATCGCGCTCTTTCATGCGCGTTACAGCACGCCGCCCAAGGCGGTGCAAAAGGGAGAATAGGAAGCATGTGCGGAATCGTTGGATACCTCGGGGATAACCACAATGCCGTGGACGTTATTATGGCCGGACTTCACCGGCTCGAATATCGCGGCTACGACTCGGCTGGCGTGGCCATCGTAAAAAACGGCTCCCTCGCGTCCGTCAAGAGCCTCGGTAAACTGGTTTCCATGGATGCCAAGCTCGAGCAGAGTCCCCTCAACGGCTCGCTCGGCATCGGCCACACCCGCTGGGCGACACACGGCGTGCCCAGCGAAACCAATTCGCATCCCCACTTCGACGGCGCCATGGAGATTGCGGTGGTCCACAACGGCATCATCGAGAACTACCAGGAACTCCGTGAATCCCTGCAAGCCGACGGCGTGGTATTCCGCAGCCAGACCGACACCGAGACCATCGCCCACCTCGTGCGCAAGTACTACCAGGGCGACCTCTTCGTCGCCGTAAAGCGCGCCCTCCAGGATGTGGAAGGCGCCTACGCCATCGGCGTCATTTGCAAAGACAACCCGGACGTGCTGATCGCCGCCCGTCACGGCAGCCCCCTGATCGTGGGGCTCGGCGACAATGAAGCCTATATCGCGTCCGACGTGCCCGCCATCATGAAATACACCCGCAAGGTCCTCTACATCGACAACGGCCAGGTCTGCGAAATCCGCCGCGACGGCTACAAGATCGAAGACCTGCAAGGCAATCCCGTGAAGCTCGAAGTGAAGACCGTCGACTGGGACGACTCCGCCGCCGAGAAGGAAGGCTATCCCCACTTCATGTTGAAGGAGATTAACCAGCAGCCCGACGTCATCCGCAACACCCTGCGCGGCCGCGTCACGGAAGGGTCCGACGAGGTCAACCTGCGGGATATGCAATTGACCGAGCAGGAACTCAAGGACTGCAAGAAGATCGTCATCGTCAGTTGCGGAACGGCATGGCACGCCGGGCTCGTCGGCAAGTATCTCATCGAGAAATTCGCCCAGGTCCCCGTCGAAGTCGATATCGCGTCGGAGTACCGCTACCGCGATCCCATCGTCTACCCGAACACCATCGTCATCCCCGTGACCCAGTCCGGTGAAACGGCCGACACGCTGGAGGCCATCCGCATCGCCAAGAGCAAAGGCGCCAAGGTCGTCTCGATTGTCAACGTCGTCGGCTCCAGCATCGCCCGCGAATCCCACGGCGTGATCTACACCCAGGCCGGCCCGGAAATCGGCGTCGCCTCCACCAAGGCCTATACCTCGCAGATCACCGCCTTCGCCTTGTTCACCATCTGGCTCGGAGAAACCCGCGGCGTCCTGTCCAAGGCCGAAGCCAAGGAGATGATCACCCATCTGCGCGCTATTCCGGACAAGATCCAGTGGTGTCTCGACAACCAGGAAGACGTGATTCGCTGCGCCGAGGATCCCAAATACCTCAACGCCCAGAGTGCCCTGTACCTGGGACGCAGCTTCAATTTCCCGAGTGCGCTCGAGGGCGCCCTCAAGCTCAAGGAAATCAGCTACATTCACGCCGAAGGCTACGGCGCCGGCGAAATGAAGCACGGACCCATCGCCCTGGTGACCGATGAGTTGCCCGTCGTGTGCGTCGCCGTCAAAGGCGAAACCTACGACAAGATGGTGTCCAACATTCAGGAGATTCGCGCGCGTGAAGGTGTCGTGCTTTCCGTGGCAACCGTCGGTGACGAAAGCATTGAGAAGCACAGCAAGGACGTCATCTACGTACCGGACTGTTACGAACCTTTCAGCCCCATCGTGGTCGCGGTGCCGCTCCAGTTGTTGGCCTACTACATCGCCGCCAACCGCGGCTGCGACGTGGACCAGCCACGCAACCTCGCCAAGAGCGTGACTGTCGAATAACGGCACTCCGGATCGAAAACACAGGCGGCGCTTCCCACGAAAATGGGAAGCGCCGCCTTCTTTTGTCTCACTTGTTAGGTTCTACGGCACCAGCGCCAGGTAATACGTGGTCACAAACACCAGAATCAAATACAGGGGATACAGGAGTTGGCCGAGTACACCGGAACTCAGCATTTGCAACAGTTGCGTGAAATCAATCATCGTGACGTTTCCTCCCTTACCGTACCTGGTATAATTACGCCCCACTGGGCCCTGCCGTTACAAGAATCTACCCTTCTGAACGACCCTCATCCTACCGCATAGCAGCGGATTGATGATTCGCTATCCAATCCTCGTGCTCGTAATCGTAATCGACAGAGCCGAGAATCCATTTCTGGGCCGTCACCACCTTTACCCCGCCGGTCGCCATTCCCGGCCCGCACGGGCGGCCGAAATCTGTTCAAGATGATGTTCGGTATGCCGGGCGAACCCGGAAATACCCTTACGCACCGTCATCAACCCCGCTTCCGAATGCTCGAACTGACGCTCCAACGCCTCATCTTCATGCGTCTCCAGTAGATAGATGAGTTGATTGCGCGCTGCCAGAAATAGATCGCGGCAGATCGGCAGTGGCCGCGCGGCGTAGTCCAACTCCCGCGCCCACGCGTCCTGGTCAAACCCCTCGATGCGGCTCCCCGGTTCCGCAAGACCCCGGCAAAGCCGCCACAAATACACCACCTCGCAATCGGTCAAATGCACCAGAATTTCCCGCACGGACCACTTTCCCGCACCGTACGCCTTCGTCAGATCGTTCGCCGGCGCTTCAAACTGCTCCAGGACCGCATCCCGGGAACGCGTAAAGGAATCAACAAGTTCAATGCGGTTCACGGTTCACTCTCCATCCATCGGCACCCACAAGCAATGCTGTCCATCCGCGTCCGTACATATTTCGTACTCGCTCTCGTACTCGTACGCGTACTCGACAAAATCCCGCGAACTCTCGGGGTAGACAAACAAAGTAATCGCTCACTTCCCTGTGCTTCCACGCGCGTCTTCTTCGAGTACGAGAGCGAGTACGTTTCGAGTCACAACGCCGCGGACGCTAACTCATCCAGTTCGTCTTGAATGCTCTGCGTCACCGGGAACCGGAATCCCGTCTTTGGATCCAGGTCGAGATCCAGGACCTTCATCGTCACCGGCAACTGCTCGCGTTTCCACTGATTGTAGGTAAACAGTTTGCCGAAATTGCTCGTCCACGTGCGAAGCTGCTCCACGTCGTGGTCCGAATGACGATGCACGAGAATACGCCAGCAGTCCGGAAGCGACATCCTGCGCCGCGCAAACAGGTACAGCAGGTCGTCCAACACCACGTACGGCATCAGGTCCGCCTCATCCTGCTGATCGGGCGCCAGTTCCGCGCTGGGCGGAATATCGAGTATCCGTTGCAGTGACTTGATGCCGTCTCGTTTCGCCACGTACTCCAACAACATGGAAACCAGCGTCTTCGGGACGTTCGCAATCGGCGAGTAACCGCCCTGGTTATCGCCGCCGGTGGTCGTGTAGCCGACCGCCGCTTCGCTCAAGTTTGACGTCACGAGCAACAACGCCTGCGCGCTGTTCGCCCAGTTCAGCATCATGTTGCCACGGACCCGCGCTTGCAGGTTCTGGCGCGCCAGCGGCGTCACGTGTTCTTCGCCGTCCATCAACTCGCCCGCTTTCTCCAGCGCAACCTTGGCCTCCTTCTCGATGGACACCACGCGAAACGGCACACCCAGTTCTTTCGCCAGCGCGCGGGACGCCTGACGCGTCGCGCTGCTGCTGTATGCCTTGTTCGGCAGGTACACCGTCGAAACGCGTTCGGCGTAACGCGACGCGTCACGCCCCTGATTCAGCGCCTTCGACGCATACACCGCAAGCAACAGGCACAGCGCACTGTCGCGACCGCCGGACAGCGCGATCAGAAACCGTTTGAACGCGCCCACCTTCTCGAAGTAATCCCGCAGCCCCAGCACCAGCGCCTCGAACAGTTCGTCGAAATACCGGTTCGCTTCGTTGACCACTCGCGCTTCCCCAGGCACAAAGAAACTTCGTGGAAGCTGCGCCGCAAAATCCTTCGCCGGCGCCGGCACATAGTCGCCGTCACGCGCATCCACCACAGCAATCGACGCGCCTTCGGCAAGCCGCGACGCTTCCTGACGCCACGTCGTGTTTTCCGACCGCACCCGCGAAATGTCGTCAAGATTCACGATCCCGGTGGTCAACGTCCACGGTTGCATCGATAACACGTCGCCGTCCGCAATGACCCCTTCGGGGGTGGCGATCATCCCGCCGCCGTCGAACACCAACCGGCTGTTGTCGCACCCCAACAGGTTCGCATAGGCGTACACGCAAGCCAGGCTGCCCGCTGCGCCCAGGATCAAGCGCCGGCGCTGCTCGTTCTTCAACGGCGTAAACGGCGATGCGCTCGGGTTGCAGATGATCTCCGCCCCGGCGCGAACCCGCGCGTACGCGGGTGAATTGGTGGACCATAAGTCCTCGCATATCTCCGCGCTGACCTTCCCGTACGGCAGATCGAATACGACCTCGCCCGCCGGCACGCCGTGGACCTCCGTCGCCCCGCTGCGCCACGCGGCCCAGTTCCGTCCTTCGTAGAAAATGCTGTACGTGGGCAGATACTTCTTCAGTACCAATCCGCGCACGCTGCCGTCGTGGATCAGCGCTGCCGCGTTGTACATCATCGCGTCGATACGGACCGGCAGCCCCACGAAGACGGAAATCCCCTCGCAATGGTCCGCGAGATCCGTCAAGGCCTGCCAGCTCCGGCGCGCAATATCCGGCCACCAGATGCGATCTTCGAGGCTGTATCCCGACAGACATAGTTCCGGCGTGACCAGGAGATGCACGCCCTGTGCCTTTGCCTCGCCGATCACCTCGCGCAGCCGCCCCGCGTTGCCGGCAAAATCACCGACCTTGACGGATACCGCCGCTACGCCGACTCGAACCAATCGCATGGATTCCGCTTGTCTCCGTTTTATCAACGTCCCAAAAGATCTGAAGGACCAAAGGGGCCAAAAGGACTCCACTCGATCTGCGGCCGTTGAGGTCCTTCTTGTCCTTTAGGTCGTTTCTTGTCCCGCCCCCATTCTACACGCCCGCGTCGTCACACTGCATCCGTCCGGTTCATCAGCTCGTCCTTCAACGCTCCAACCTTCTCGGACAGCAGAACCTTATAGATCTCCGGGTTGCGCAGCCGCTTGTACTCTTCCGGCAGTTTGCCCAATTGATCGAGGTACCGCTGACGCATCACCGGCACGGCCTCGTGCTCCCGGCGCTCGCCGTTCTCGTAGACCGTCTTCAGCAGCGCCTCCGCATGGGTCGCCCGCCGCAGCCGGACCGTCCGGTGCGGTTGCGTGTCGTCCCGTCCCTGGATCGGACCGGACGTCGCCCACGTTTCGTCCGCGCCGTACAACACATCGCCCGACGGCTGCTCGAATTCGTCGTAGTAGCGCACCACCATCTTCCGGCACGGGTTCGTCGCCTTGGCAACGTTGGACGAAATCTTCATGCGCGGCTGCCATGCGCCGTCTTCACGAACGGCCACCAGCTTGTACACGCCGCTCAGCGACGGACAATCCTTCGACGTAATCAAATGCGTTCCCACGCCCCACGCGTTGATCTTGGCGCCCTGCCGTTTAAGGTCCGCGATCAAATCCTCCTCGAGGTCGTTCGACGCCACGATGGTCGGGTTCTCGATACCCGCCTCCCGCATCATGCGATAGGCGATCTTGCTCAGTTTCGCCAGGTCACCCGAGTCGAGACGAATTGCCGTCCGGACCGGAATACCCTGTTCCCGCAGCTCTTTGAACACCGTAATCGCGTTCGGCACACCGCTCTCGATCGTGTCATACGTGTCGACCAATAAGACGCACCGCTCCGGATACCGCCGGGCGAAGGCGCGAAACGCTTCCAACTCACTCGAAAAACTCATCACCCAACTGTGCGCGTGCGTCCCCGAGACGGGGATCCCGTAAATCTTCCCGGCGAGCACGTTGGACGTAGACGAGCACCCCCCGATGTACGACGCCCGCGACCCGCTCAGCGCCCCGTCCGGACCGTGCGCCCGGCGCATGCCGAACTCCATAACCGGATCGCCGACTGCGGCTAAGGTGACGCGCGACGCCTTCGTCGCAATGAGGGTCTGGTAATTCAGCATGTTGAGCAGCGAACTCTCGACCAACTGCGTTTCGAAGATGCTGCCTTCCACCTGTACGATGGGCTCGTTCGGAAACACCAGTGTCCCCTCCGGCACGGCGCGTACCGTGCACCGGGGCCGGAACTGGCGCAGATACGAAAGAAATTCGCCGTCGAAAACCTCCTGCGACCGCAGGTACTCGATATCGTCTTCCTCGAATCGCAGATGTTCGAGATAGTCGAGAAACGGTCCCAGCCCCGCCGCGACCGCGAACCCGTTGTGGGGCGGCAGATGGCGAAAGAAATACTCAAAACTCACCTGCAAATCGGCGCGCCCTTCCCGCAAGTACCCCGCCATCATCGTCAACTCATAAAAATCCGTGAGCAGCGCCATCCCTTCCCGGTTACGCCACGGGTGCGTTACGGGGCTCATTTCAAGGCTCCCGATTCCGCCACCGCCACGCCGGCCAGTTTCATTTCATCGATGGCTGCGTCCCCGCTGCCTTTCGGGTTGTCCACCGCGCGGCACAGGTCCTCGAGCACGACGACCGGGAACCCTTCCCGAACCCCGTCGAGCGCGGTCGCCTTGACGCAGTAATCGGTGGCAACGCCGCACACAAAGAGCCGGTCCACGCCGCGATCGCGCAGGTCCGCGGCCAAGTTCGTATTGTCGAAATCGCTGTAGGCTTCCCGTTCGGGGGTCGTCGCCTTGCTGATTACCCATGCGTTATCCGGAACCTCGAGATCCGGGTGAAACGCCGCACCGATCGTATCCTGCACGCAATGGGCCGGCCAGCTCCCGTCGACAAATTCGGGATCGTCGCTGAAGCTGCAATGATCGGCGGGATGCCAGTCCCGCGTGAAGACGCAGTGGTTGAATCGTTTGGCCAGCGCGTTGATGGCCGGAATGATCGCGTCCCCGCCCTCCACGGCCAGTGCGCCGCCCGGACAAAAATCGTTCTGCATATCCACTACGATCAACGCATCGGTCGGCCGCACGTTCATGATCGGGTACCTCCCTTGGGTTGCACGCCGCTAGGGCAGTTCGGAAAGCGCGGCCGTGAGCGTGTTCCGCTCGGCCGCAGCATAGGTCGGAGGAATGATGTCGGACGCGCCATCTGGTCGGACGGCGTCATGAAGTCTTCTTACAGCGTACTCGACGATCCGATCGTGGTCAAACGCCAGCGGCGGCAGATCGGTTATGGGAAACCATTCCGCCTCCCGGGCATCGTCACCGGCCTTCAACGCGTGCCGCCGGCAATCGATAAGCGCGAGGTACACGATACTGACCGCCCACCCTCGCGGGTCGCGGCCCGGATCGCCGTAGGCCCGCATCTGTCGTAGCGGCACGTTGGACAGCCCGGTCTCCTCTTCCAGTTCGCGGGCCGCCGCCTCATCGAGCGGTTCATTCTCGTTCACGAACCCGCCCGGGATCGCCCAATGATTCTCATAGGGTTCATGTCCCCGGCGTACCAGCAACAGGCACAGCTCCCCTTCGCGAAGCGTAACGATCACCGAATCCGCCGCCATAATCGGATGCGGGTGATCGTAGGTATGCTTTTCGTCAGCCATCGTCTCTCCTTCTAAATGTTTGCCTTTGTAATCGTACTCGTTCTCGTACTCGTAATCGAATCACCGAGTGCATCGCCCCGCGGGAATCGATCCGGAATGGCCGTGTTGGAAGATCCGCTTTCCGAGTCAGGTTTTTGAAAGTTGTCGATTGCGATTACGACACACGAGAACGAGTACGAGCCAGTAGAAGTAGTGGGGGAGACCCCGGTCATTCGAGCGGCTGGAAGCGCGAGGGCGAGGATACACACCCTCGCCCTCGATCACGTCACAGGTTCTTCCGCATTCGTTTTAGTTTGACTCGATAGCGACCTCGAATGTGCCGTTCACGCCGAACGGCTGCACGCCGGCAAGCAGGATCGTGAACGCCCACGTACCGCTGTACGTGTCCATCGTTCCGTCGCCATCGACGTCTTCGCCGTGGCCCGCCAGACTCAGCACGACGCAGGCCCCCGTGCCGCACCCGCCGGTGAGCAGCGTCAACTTGCCGTTGTCTTCCAGCAACCCGCCGATGTCGACGATGGTCGGCAACGGCTCATCGGCCCAATCGGGCAATTCGATACACGAATAATCGATCTCCGCCGAACCCGACACGCCGTGATCGCCGGGATAGCTCGCCGTGAGATCCTGCGCCAGGGTCAGCGTCAACGGACATCCCACCACTTGCTGCGCCTGGTCCGTCGAGGTGCCGTTCCACACGCCCGAGTACGTCCCCGTCGTGTCGAAGGGCGGTTTGGGAAAGCCGCCTGGACAACCCGCCGCGATCAGACCGAGCGCGACCGCCAGACACAATCCACCTGTAATTCGTAACCTCATAGGATTCCTCCCGTACGGTCCAGGCTGCGCGTACCCTCTGCAAACACGCATCTATACGACCCCGGAAGATAGCTAGAAGGTTTCACTCGGATCGAAAGCGCATCTCCCCATACCCAACACCCATCATGGTCAATTCGTACTCGTTCTCGAACTCGTACGCGTACTCGACGAGAACCCCTGATCCGAGATTTCCCATCTCAGTTCGCATTCCCCCGACGGCCGTTCATGCTGTCCAAAAAACACAACGCGCGCCGGGACTCACATTCGAGTCACCGGCGCGCGTTCAAGCCGTCGCTGGAGTCTTCCGCTTAAAACAAATCCGGCATCGCCGCCGCATCCGACGGCTTCGGAATCTCACTCAACTCCGGTTTCCGTCCCGGGATATACGGTCCCGTTTCCATATCCTTGTAGCTCATCCCGGGACCGACCATCGGATAAACATGCGCGTTCTGGTCGATCATCACTTCAAGAAACGCGGGGCCCTCCGCCTTCACAAAGGCCTCCAACGTCTCCCGGATCTTCGATTTGTCGCTCAGCCGTTCCGCATACGGAAACCCGTCCGCGCGCGCCGCCATTACGAAATCCTTCTTATGAAGCGATTTGTCGCTGCCCGAGAAGCGTTCGCCGTAATACGTCGTCTGCCACTGCCGCACCATCCCGTCGCCGAGATTATTCAGCAACAACACCTTCACCGGCGCCCCGTACGTCGTCACGGTTTCCAGTTCGCCGAGATTCATTCGAATGCTACCGTCCCCGTCGATATCGATGACCGTTCGGTCCGGGCAGGCAAACTGCGCGCCGATGGCCGACGGCAGCCCGAAGCCCATCGTGCCCATGCTGCCCGACGTGAGCCACGACCGCGGCTGATGGAAGTCGAAGTACTGCGCCGCCCACATCTGGTGCTGGCCCACGCCCGTACTCACGATGGCGTTGCCTTTCGTAATCTGGTTGAGCACTTCGATGACGTGCTGCGGCTGAATGAGATCGGCGTCTTTGTTGTAGTTCAACGCATGGTCGCGTTTGAGCTGTTGCACGTGCTCGTGCCATGCGCCGAAATCCTTCTTGAACTTCTTTCCACCTTCGCATAGGTCGCGCAGCGTGACGCCCGCGTCGCCCGCGTGCGCCCACGTCACCGCCTTGACCTTGCCGATTTCCGCCGCGTCGATGTCGATATGGGCGATATGCTTGGCCTTCGGCGCGAATTCCGAAACCTTGCCCGCTACCCGGTCGTCGAATCGCGCGCCGACCGCGATCAGAAAATCGCAGTCTTCCACCGCGTAATTCGCGAACGCCGTTCCGTGCATGCCCAGCATATGCAGGGACAACCGGTCGGTCGTATCTACGCTGCCGATCCCCAACAATGTCGTAACGACGGGAATGCCATACGCCTTCGCAAACGCGCGCAGATCCTCCGCGGCATTGCTGTTGATGACGCCGCCACCCGCATAAATCAACGGCCGCTCGCTCGTGTTGAGCTGCCGGAAGAATTCCTTCATCTCGTCTTGGGTGACCCGGGAACTGTTCAGTTGCGCCATGCGCTCTTCAAATCCCCGGTAATGGAGCATCCCTTCGCCCCGGTACTTCGCGACCGCCAACTGAACGTCTTTCGGAACGTCGATAACCACCGGTCCCGGCCGTCCCGACCGCGCGATCGCAAAGGCCGTCCGGATCGTTTCCTCCAATTCGTCCTCGTTGGAACACAGGAACACGTGCTTCGCGCAGGCGCTCATAATGCTGAAGACCGGCGCTTCCTGAAACGCGTCGGAACCGATCGACGCGCGCGGAACCTGGCCGCAGATCAACACCACCGGAATGGAATCCGCCATGCAATCCCGGATCGGCGTGACGCAATTCGTGGCGCCCGGTCCGGACGTGACCAGAAACACGCCGACCCGGCCGCTCGCCCGGGCGTAGCCCGCCGCCATAAATCCCGCGCCCTGCTCGTTCGCCGGAACCACCAGCCGGATCTGTTCGTCGTTCGGCTTGTCCGCGTTATACCGGAAGATGGCGTCGTACGTGGGAAGTATCGCCCCTCCGCTGTATCCGAATATCGTATCGACCCCTTCGTCGGCGAGCACCTGGATAATGCGCTCCGCCCCCGACATTTCGGTGCCGACCATCGGATTCTTCTTCGTTGATTTCACCGTTGCCATTCTATCCTCCTCAGCGAAAGTGGTTCCGTCATTCCCTCACGACTTCCGCTACGCATGCATACCAATCGTTCCGGCGGGCCGGGTTTTTCATCCATTTTAAGGCAGTTTCCACGGATTCGTCCACCCCGCGGCCGCCCCGAAAAGAAAAATGGAGCGCCGGCCACAACACCAGCGCTCCCCAACCGAAAGCCGGATTCGCGTCCGGTCTTACTCAGTCTTTTCCGCTTCCGTGCCGGAATCTTCCGTCGCCGGCGCATCCGCCGCCGTCTCTTCTGCCGCCGGTGTCTCCGCCGCGGGCGCTTCCTCGGCCGGTGCCTCCGTCGCAGGCGCAACCGCCGCCGGTGCCTCTTCCGCCGCGGGCGCTTCCTCGGCCGGTGCCTCTTCGGCAGGTGCTTCCGCGGCGGGCGCTTCTTCCGCCGCCACAGGAGCCGCCGCCGCGGGCGCTTCTTCCTTCTGAAGTTCCGACATCATCTCGTTAGCCGCTTTACCGGGGTCCTGCCCGCCTTCGAGCAAGGACTTCGGCATGGCGTCGCCAACTACGTCGCCGATGCTGACGGTCTCCTTCGAGCCGCTCGAACCGTACTCGGCCTGGGCCTGACCGTCCAGGTCACGCTGGTATTCCCGCAGGCTGAGCCCGATCTTCCGCTCGTTGGAATCGATGCTGATGACCTTCGCCATCACCTTGTCGCCCACCGACAGCACCTCTTCCGGCTTCTGCACGCGGTTGCTCGAAAGCTCGCTCACGTGAATCAGCCCTTCGATGCCGTTCTCCAATCGGGCGAACGCGCCGAAGCTGACCAGCTTGGCGATTTCCACTTCCACGTGGCTCCCGATGGGATGCCCGTCGACCACTTCCTGCCACGGATCCTTGTCCAGTTGCTTGAGCCCTACCCCGATCTTCTCGTTCTGCGGGTCGATGCTCAGCACCTTCACCTCGATCTCCTGATCCTTCTCCAACACTTCGGAAGGATGGGCGACCTTGCGCGTCCACGAAATGTCGCTCACGTGCAGCAGCGCGTCGATCCCTTCTTCGATCTCGACAAAAGCGCCGTACTCGGTCAGATTGCGCACCTTGCCTTTGACCACGGAGTTGACCGGATACCGCTGCTCGATCTCTTTCCAGGGGTTCGGGCGCGTCTGCTTCAACCCGAGCGCGATCTTCTCCGCCTCCGGGTCCACGCTGAGCACCATCACGTCCACCTGTTCGTCCAGCGACAGGATCTCGTTGGGGTGCCGCACCCGCCGCGTCCAACTCATTTCGCTGACGTGCACCATGCCTTCGATGCCGTCCTCGAGCTGCACGAACGCGCCGTAGTCCGTCATGCTGACCACACGGCCATGGACCACACTGCCCGGCAGATACCGCGACGACGCCGTCTTCCACGGGTTATCGCTCTTCTGTTTCAGACCCAGGCTGATCCGCTCCGTCTTGGGATCGAAATTCAATACCATCACTTCAATGCGCTGGCCCACGGACACCACCTGCGAGGGATGCTTCACGCGGCCCCACGACATATCCGTCACGTGCAGCAGGCCATCGATGCCGCCCACGTCCACAAACGCGCCGAAGTCCGTAATGTTCTTGACTTCGCCCGGAATGATCTTGCCGATCTCGATCGTCGCCAGCAGTTCGCGCTTCTCGCCCGCCCGCTGCTCTTCCAGCAGCTTGCGCCGGCTCACCACCACGTTGCGGCGCCGCTTCGTCAGCTTAATAATCTTCAGTTCCATCGATTGCCCGATGTACTTCTCGAGATCGCTCGTCGGACGCCACGTCAACTGGCTCGCGGGCATGAACGCGTCAATACCAATATCAACCTTCAATCCGCCTTTTACCCGGCGGACGATCCGGCCCTCAATCGTGCCGTCTTCTTCGTAAATCCGCTGGATGTGCGTCCAGTTCTTGATCTTGTCCGCCTTGATTTTGGACAGGATCGGCATTCCTTCGTCATCTTCCGGTTCTTCGATGAAGATGTCGAACTCATCACCAACCGTGATTTCCGACTTGTTCGGGAATTCGTCGATGGGGATCGCGCCTTCGCTCTTGTAGCCGATATCGACCAGGACGTAATCATCCGTCAGCCCGACCACCGCGCCGCGCACCACTTCCCCCTCCTTGAAGTTCTGCATGGTTTCGTTGTAAAGCTCCTCCATGGTTTCCATGGACAGCTCTCCCATGTCATCATCCAAGGCGATGTTTGCAGCCGCACTCGCCGCCGCAGGTTGCGAAGCCGTTTCTTCAACGACCTCTGTCGTGTTCTGGGTTTCTTCCGTCATAGGTTTCTTTGGAACCTCCTTAAAATGGATTTGTCTGTCTACCAGACAGACGCGATAGAATACCACCCTAACCTCAACCGTGTCAAATTCATATCGACACCGTTGTCAACCCCTCCCGGCCTTGCGCTCGCCATGACATTGATCCACCCGATCTCCCCGCGCTCGCCATGAATCCGATGAAGTGAAGCACCAACCTGCCGAAATCGGTTCGCGACGAAAACCGCAAACTTCCATAAAACGTCGACCCAATGACAAAAACACCCAAAAAAGATGCAACCCATGGCGAGTAAGCCACCATTCATCTCAACACAATGCACGCGATCCACGGTCTTCAGAATAGCCGCCTTTGGCCTGTGTTTCCCGTATTCACACTTTCGTGCACTGAACTCGTTCGGATGTGTTATAATCGGATTGGGCGCAGGGGGAACGCCCAACGGACCTTGAATTCGAACTCGCGATCGGGCGCTCGAAGCATACCCGCGGACTGCTCGGGGGATTCTGGAGTACGGCCAAGTGAATGGAGTAGAATTGCGAAAGATAGACTACTAGTGCGCCAAGAAGGATCATACCGCACATGAGCAAGCCGCGTCTGTTGGTTGTCGACGACGAAGAGCATATCCGATTCGCATTGCACCGCTGGTTCGAAGCCTGTGGATTCGAGGTCGACCTTGCCGAAGACGGCGATGTCGCCGTCGGCAAGTGCCAATCCACCAATTATGACGTCATTACGATGGACTTGGTCATGCCCCGCATGGACGGGGTGGAGGCCATTAGCGCTATCCGCGACCTCGATCCTCACGTGCCCATCCTCGTCTTTTCCGGCTACCACGAGCGCGTCGATGAAGCGGTCCAGACCGGCGCCACACGTACCCTGGCAAAACCGCTGACCCTCCACGAACTCGAACGCGAAGTCCGCAGCGTCCTCGTCGAGAAACGCCGTAAAACCCAGCAATAGCCAATTTCGGAAGCCCGGCTTCGCAATCCTTTCTTGCAATTTCGCCCCCGTGAATCTACGCTTGCCTCAGCAACGGGTGACGACGAACCGGGGTCCTGCATGAAGCGAATCGATCTGCATTACCAAATCTTGATAGGCATGGGCGTGGGCCTCGTAACCGGATTCGCCCTGCACCTCTTCGGCGCTCCCGATTCCGCCCCATTCAAGACCACCATCTGGTGGCTCAACCTCGTCGGTAAAGATGTGTTTATCGGCGGCCTCAAAATGATCATCGCGCCGCTGATCTTCGCCTCCATCGTGACGGGTGTTACCAGCCTGCCCAGCATGCGCGAAATCGGCGCCGTCGGATTCAAGACCTTCGCCTACTACTTTTGCACCACCGGCATCGCCGTCGCCATTGGCATCGTCGCCGTCGTCATTATCCAGCCCGGCAAACGCGACGCGTCCCAGCAGGTCCGGGCCGACCGCGCCGCCGTGTTGGACTCCTACCGGAAAGCCTACACCGAACGAACCGGGAACGACCCCGGCGTGCCCGAGCACCGCGTCGACTACCTGGCCTTCATCAGCCAGCGCGACGGCGAACACATCTCCGCGACCGACTTCCGCTCCAAATTCGGCGCCATGAAAGACGCCGAATCCCGCGGCCCCGGCGAACTCTTCCGGCAAGGATTGTTGCTGCCCATCCTCACGAATCCCTTCAGCGCTCTGTCGGCATCGCCGCCCAACACCCTGGGCATCATCTTCTTCGCCTTGCTCACGGGGATCGCGTGCCTCGCCGTCGGCTCCGCCGCCCAGCCCGTGTCCAATTTCTTCAAAGGTTTCAACAACGTCATGATGACCATCACCTTGTGGCTCATGCGTCTCGCGCCGATCTGTATCGGCTGCATCATCGCATCCCTCATCGCCACCTTGGGCGTCGACGCGCTCCGGTCACTGGCCTGGTACTGCCTCACCGTCGTCGGAGGAATCGGCGTTCACATCGTCGCCCTCCTCACCCTCGTGGCCGCCGTCGGCCGCATGTCCCCCTGGACCTTCCTCAAAGGCATTCGCGATGCCTGGCTCATCGCCTTCACCACCACCTCGTCCGCCGCCACGCTCCCCGTCACCATTCACCGGACCAAAACGAATCTGAAAGTCTCCCCGAAGATCGCCGACTTCACGCTCCCCGTCGGCGCCACCATGAACATGGACGGCACGGCCCTCTACGAAGGTGTCGCCATCATCTTCCTCATTCAGATGTACGGCGGTCTCGACAACGTCGCCATCAGCCTGTCCGGCGTTAAGCTCTTCATCATCTTCGTGACCGCCGTCTTCGCATCCATTGGCGCCGCCGCCGTGCCGAGCGCCGGTCTTATCACCATGGCCATCGTCGCCAGCGCCGTCGGCCTGCCCCTCCACTACATCTTCATCATCTACGCCGTCGACCACCTGCTCGACATGTTCCGCACCTCCACCAACGTCATGGGTGACGCCGCCGGCGCCGTCATCGTCAACCGCCTCGAACAAAGCCGAATCGGCACCTGAAGCAGCCAAAGTCCCAAGCCATCCCCGCCCCAGACCCGTGTCGTACTCGTAATCGACACCGCCGACCTTACTTCACCGAACGTCACGACATCATGTACGTAGGTGCCAACACACACATGAGAAAGCAAATTCGTTTGATAAATCGAGCAACGGGATGACGAATCGAAGCAAGAAACCGACGGGAAAGGTTGCATTACTCTGTACTACTCACAGTCGAAATCGTGAGATTCTGTCATAATTTGTCAAGGTGAGCGACCAATTCCCGTGGCTTGGGCATCGTACGCAAGGTCCCAGCGCATCGGCCAACCACACGCCCCAATTCCTTGGGCAAGATGCCCAATCCACAGTTTTGGTCATTTCGGGTTTGGAACATTAGGATTTGTTTCGGACTTCGTATTGGATCCCGGCCTTGGCCTCGCTGCGTTCTGAAATCTCGAATTCTCGATCCCAGCATCGCGCCGCGCGCCAGCCCACACCATTCCCCATCGCGTCGCCGCTGGCATTCACTCCGTGGGCGCGTTGATATAAATATTGCCCCCGTCCACATTCAACTCGACCCGGTACTGCCCCCCGTTCAGCGGACCCGTGCCCTGGATCAAATTCCGCTCCATCGTGGCCGTCAACGGCACCGACGAATCCACGATCCCATTCTTCGCTGTTACCCACAGCGTTGCATCCGCCGTTTCCGGAATGACCAGCTCCAGATTGCCCTTTTCGACGTGCACGTTATATTCGCCCAGCACACCGTCCAACGCCAGGATGTTCGCATCGCCTCCCCGGCCCCGGACCGTCACTTCCCCCTTGGGCGTATCGACCAGCACCTTGCCCTGTTCCGCCACGATCGTCTGCTTGCCGTACACGTTCGCCGTCTTCACGGTACCTTGCCGGGACGTCAGATTAACCGGCCCCTGGCAATCCGACACCGAGACATCCCCCGATTCATTGATGATCTCGAAGGGCCCGTCGTCCCGTTTGCAGTGTTCCACCGCCACGCTGCCCTTTTGCTGCTCCACCTCGACGCCCGCACCCATGCCCGCGACCGACGTGATCCCGCTCTCCGCGTGCAGATCGATCGCCGCGGTCCGTGGACACTTGATCTCCAGATCCACGCGGTAATGCGTGCAGCCCAGCGCTTCCATGTTGTCGCGCGCCGCCGTCGTCACCAGAAGCTTGCCGTCCAATGCTTCCACACTCAGCGCAAGCGCCTCAATCGCCTTCTCCGCGTTGTCCGGAATCTGCACCCGAACCACCTTGGTGGCTTTGATCTCGAGCCGGTCCGAATCCACGCCTTCGATACGCACGTCCCCGAGCGTCGCCCGGATCTGCACCTGCGTGTCGCCCGGGACGTCCGCCGATTCCTCCACGCCCCGCGTAATATACTCGCCGCTGTTCTGCACCGGCGGTGTCGGCGACGGTTTCAGGCCCTCCTGATGAAGGAACACATCGTTGAACGTGGCCCGGATCGACAAATTCTGGGACGACTCCATGTTGACGACATTCGCGAATGACAATGGACCCTGCGTGTACCGGTCGATCGCCACGTCCGACTGGATGCTTCCGTAGAGCGTCGTCACGGTGACGGACGGTTTCCGGTTCTCCGGAAGGTACACGTTCACCGGCCCGCTGTCGCTCCGAACGTCGATGTCGCACGTGGGCGCCAACTCCCGAAGCGTCACGCTGCCCATGAAATTGTTGACGTTCAACTGGCCCGCCGCGTTTACAAATTCCGCCTGGGCGTCGCGCAGTTCAAACGTGCCCCCCTGGCGCAATCCCTCCGCATACAGCGAACATTCGCCCAGCGCTCGCACCGAAACCGACCCCGAGAGGTTGCGCAAATCCACCTGGCCGAATTGCGAATCGACCCCCACCATGCCGGTCGTATCGTGAATCACCGTGTCACCGAACTTGTTCGTGCATAGAACGCTCGCGCCCGCCGGCACCGTTAACGCGTAATTCACCTCGTGCCGCACCTTGCCGCGATCCCGCATGTCCGGGTACTGCGTGCTCACTTCGATGCGTTCCGGCGTGTCCTCAACGTCAATCGAGAACGCGTCGACGAGTTCGTCCGCGATCTCCACCTTCTCCGCGCCCACCGAGATCTCCGCGCGCACCCGAACGATGGGGTTGTCCCACGTGTCCACGCGGACCTCGCCGAATTCGCTCTTCACGGAAACCGTGACGTTGGGTCGAACCGGATAATTCTCCTGGAAATCGCGCGCACTCGTCGCCAACCCGCTCCAGTCCGCGCCCCCGAGTTCTTCCAGGTTGTCGACCCGCGGTTTGATCCACTCCTCCGTCTTGTCCCCGAGGCTCTTGAGCCACCGGCTCACCGTGTCCAACACGCTGGACGGATCCGTGCGATCGTCTTGACCCTGGGCCGCACACGCGAAGATTGATGCCGCGAGCAGCATGCCGACAGCCGGGTATTTCAACACATTCAACATCGGGTTCCTCGACCGTGAGCCTCCAGTTCTTCTCGAAAGCATTTCTCACTGCACCCAAGATATCGGTCGGCAAGGTAACGGCTTTCGCCGCAGTGAGAAATGCGGATTATCACCGGCATGAGCATACCAACTCCGGTCGACGAAAAATACCTGAGAAGTACGCGCCCAGGAAAGTGGGGGAGGCCGAAAGGGTGGCGTCGCAGCCTACAAACTGCGTTCAACGTAGTAGAGCGTCTTCAGGGCTTGCGCCTGCCGTTGAATGTTCGAGTTGACGATGCGGTTCGCAAGCTCGCATCCCGGGTTCCGTTGCAGCGCCGCCCGTGCCGCCGCCAGATCTTCGTCCAGCGCCAGCACCGCCCGCGTCTGCTGCCATTCCCGAAGGTTACGCGGCGCCCGCGTCCGTGAACCCACCGCCGCCGCCAACGTGTGAATTTCCGACGTGGCCTTGCGAATCTCTTCCGGAGATGGCCCCGTTGCAACCGTTCGCTGCCGCACCGCGACCTGCGTTTCATGCGTTGCCGCCGGTGCGCCGCCCAAGGCGTGCGAGAAGTAAAACGTCGAGAACAACACGATCCCCGCCGCATAGGCCAGGCCTTTCAACATAATCAACGGCGTCCGGCCACGGGCCCGGCGTTGCACCCGCCGTTCCGAACGGGCCGCCACAAGGATCTGCGAGGTGAGGTCGTCGGTAGGGCTCAACGCATCGGCCGATGCCGCGAATTCCATCGAGGTCCGGATTCCCGCCACTTCCTTCGCGCAGACCGTGCATTTCGCTACGTGCCGCGCGGTGGCGGTCGAGATTCCGTGCCCGTCCACCAAGCCTTCCGCGTAAGCAAGGAGTTCGAGCTTTGACGGGTGACCTAACATCCCCAGTCTGTCCCTCTTTTTAGACGTAGTCCCGGAAGCGGGCCAATAAGGGCCGCAGCGCCCGCTCCGCCCGGACCACGCGCGATTTCACCGTGCCCACCGGTGAATCCGTGACCTGGGCGATTTCTTCATAGGAAAGGTCTTGGAACCGCCGCAACACAAACGCTTCACGCTGATGTTCCGGGAGTTCCTTGAGCGCCGTGTTCACCGCCTCCGAAATCTCGCCCCGCTTAAACGACATCACCACGTCGGCACTCTCGTCGCCCACGTGCTCCAGCGGGTCGAACTCGTCTTCCGGGTTTCTGCGCCAACTCCACCCCGAAGACAAGCTCAGGAATTTCGGACGCCGCTTACGCCGCACCCATTCCTTCGATACAATATTCGATGCAATTGTATACAGATAGGTCGTGAACTTTGCCGTCGGCTGATACCGCTGAGCGTTGCGGACCAATGCCACAAACACCTCCTGCGTCAGCTCCTCGGCAATATGCCGGTTTTGCACCATCCGGAATATGTAGTTCAGCACACCTTTCTGATGTCGACGTACCAATTCGGCGAATGCGTCTTCCGAGCCCTTGCCATGCTCCAGCATGAGCGCCTCGTCCGACCATTCCTTGAGGGGAAGCCCTTCCGGTCCCAGCACCCGAAGTCGCTGCTTCCCGGGAAATGGAGTAACTTGTCCGAGTCCTTCCGCCATGGCTCCCCTGCTTTCGCCGTGTAACTCATCGAACTGCATACTTCTATACCTTACGCTACGAGAAAGTTCCCCAATGGACCTACCGCTTTCAGACGAGACCTTACCCGCTTCGCTTCAAACATACAGTATAACAAAGTTGAAAAAATTCAACCATTCTTCTCTTTGTTAATAGTTAATAGGGCTCCTTTGTCGTAAGTCATTATATATAAAATACTTACTCTGAAATCGCCTTTGCGTTCCGTACGTGCGCGATCGCGTCTTCGTACGAAATGATCCCCTGCATGTACAACTCCTTGACGCTGCGATCCATCGTCACCATGCCTTCCTTGGTGTTCGTCTCCATAATGCTGTACACCTGATGCGTCTTGCCCTCGCGGATCAAATTCGCCACCGCCGTGTTGTTGATGAGCAGTTCGCACGCCATGATCCGCCCTTCCTCGTCGACCCTTGGCAACAGCCGCTGCGACATCACCGCCAGCAGCGTCATGCTCAGCATGAAGCGAATCTGCTGCTGCTGCGCCCCCGGGAACACGTCGATGACCCGGTCTACCGACTGGATCGCATCATTCGTGTGGAGCGTGGCCAGCACCAGGTGCCCCGTCTCCGCCGCGCGCAAAGCCGCCTGGATCGTCTCCAGATCCCGCATCTCGCCGATCAGAATCACGTCCGGATCCTGCCGCAGTACATATTTCAGCGCGTTGATGAAGTCCGTCCGTATCCTGCCCGACCTCGCGCTGGTCCACAATGCTCTTCTTGTGGGTGTGAACGAATTCGATGGGATCCTCGACCGTAATCACGTGGCATTCCCGCGTATTGTTGACCCGGTCGATGATCGAGGCCTGCGTCGTCGTTTTCCCGTGTCCGGTCGGCCCTGTTACCAGAACCAATCCCTGTTTAGCCTGCGCAAACTTGGACACGACATCCGGCAAACCCAGATCTTCAAGCTGCGGAATCTCCTCCGGAATCGGGCGAAACGCCGCCGTCACCGCCTGTTTCTGCAAGTACACATTGACACGAAACCGGTGCTTGCGCCCCACCGCCAGCGAGAAATCGAGCTCTTTATTCGCTTCAAAGTGCTTCTTCTGCTCCGCAGTCAGCACCGCGTAGATCATC
Organism: Candidatus Hydrogenedentota bacterium; assembly: GCA_963745075.1. Lineage (GTDB taxonomy): Bacteria > Hydrogenedentota > Hydrogenedentia > Hydrogenedentales > SLHB01 > JAHDWY01. The sequence continues at coordinate 404,965 of CAVUWV010000008.1, forward strand.
TTCTTCGTTTGTTCCGGAGGTCAGCGAGTCGCCACGCGTGCGGAAGAGTTTGCCATTCTTGCGGAGGACCGGAGGTGCACCCGCGCTGATCAGCAGATCAGATGCATTTTCCTTGGTCACTAAATCGAAGAGTTGCTTCAGTTCCATCTCGGTCCTTTCCCGTCGCGCTGCGGAAGATTCTCCAAAACCACCCAATCCCACGTCATCATACCCCAAGCGATGACTCCGCGCAATAGGGGTGACCACAACCTGTTGTGGTTTGGCAGGAGGTCAGTGGATATAGACGACTTCTTCCTCGAGCGTGACCCCAATCGCTCGAAAACCGTCCGCTTGCATAAGTCGATGAGCCAGAGGATGTCCGCGCACGTCGCATTGTCCTCATTCATGATGAAATTCGCGTGCAGCGGACTGATGATCGCCCCACCCCGGCGGGTCCCCTTCAGATCGCAGGACTCGATCAGACCGGCCCGAATGGTCCCCCTCGGGATTCTTGAAAACGCTCCCGCAACACTTGCCCTGCGGCTGCTTCTCCTTGCGGCGCTGAATGTAGCGGTCGTAGATGGCTTGCTGGTCTTCAGCCGCCCGGCTGAACCGGAACGTGCCCCCTAGAATCAGCGAGCCCCGCGGACAGAACGTCTGACCCCGGTAGCTGTACAGCGATTCGTCCATCGGAATGCAACGCAGACCCTCCGGCGTCGCCACGTCCACCGACTCCATCAACATGCACGTCGAACCCTTGTTCGTCCCCGCATTCATATAGATCGCGCCGCCCACCGTGCCCGGAATTCCCGTCAACCCGCCAACGAGGTCGTAGTTGTTCGCCAGCATCACTTCCCGGACCATCCGGTCCAGCACCACCCCCGCCAGCACGTGGTACCGGTCATCGCCCAGCGCCTCGATGCCGTCCAGCTTCGTCGTGACATAAACGATCCCGTCGAATCCTTTGTCATCGATCAACACGTTCGACCCGCCGCCCAGCACGATATGCCGATCCGGCTGTTGCGCCATCCACCGGTACGCTTCGCTCGCCTCATCCAACGTTCGCGGCAACAACGCCACCCGCGCCGGACCCCCCACCTGATACAACGTCAATGGCGCCAGCGGATACTTCTCCATCGCAAATTCAAACGGCAATGTTTCCATGCAGAGAGGATACAGGAAGAACGACAAGAGTTCCCAACGCCAAACAGATCCTCCCTCCCTCTCGTGCTCGTACTCGTAATCGTACTCGTAATCGCTCGCCCCCCTTGCGCCATCGGACGCCATCGCGTACGGTTTACCATCAGAAAACGGGGGAGACGCCGCATGCCGAACGAAACCATGACGCCACGCGAACGCTGGCGGGCCGTCCTCGATCGCAAACCACCCGACCGCGTGCCCATGGACATCTGGGCCACCGACGAAGCCTGGACCCGCCTCTGCGCCCACCTCGACTGCGACCGCGCGGAAGTCTGCCGCCGGCTCCACATCGATCTCCCCGTGACGCTTGAACCCACCTACACCGGACCGCCCCTGACCGACGGCCGCGATATGTGGGGCATGACCTACCGCGACGTCGACTACGGCACCGGCGTCTACGCGGAATGCGCGTCCCACCCCCTGGCCGACTTCACCAGCGTCGACGAAATCGACGCGAACTACACCTGGCCCACGGCGGACTGGTTCGACTTCTCCCAACTGCCCGCCATCGTCGAGGCCAACCGCGACCGGCCCATTCGCGGCGGCGGCTCCGAGCCTTTCCTCGACTACAAAAATCTGCGCGGCGAAATCCAGGCCTTCACCGACCTCCTCGTCAACCCCGACATCGTCCACTACTGCCTCGACAAGATGTTCGACGTTCGCCTACGAGATGACGCGCCGCATCTTCGAGACCGTCCCCGGCGCGGTGATGATCACCTACGTCGCCGAAGACCTCGGCGGACAGGACAACCTCATGTATTCGCCGGACCAGATCCGCGAGTTCTTCCTGCCCGGCATGAAACGCATGATGGACCTCACCCGCGAACACGGTTCCTACGTCTTCCACCACACCGACGGCGCCGTCCGCGAAATCCTGCCCGACCTCATCGACGCCGGTATCCAGGTCCTCAACCCCATCCAATGGCGCTGCCGCGGCATGGACCGCGAAGGCCTCAAACGCGACTTCGGCGACCGCCTCATCTTCCACGGCGCCGTCGACAACCAGCACACCCTCCCCTTCGGCACGCCCGACGACGTCCGCAACGAAGTCCGCGACAACCTCCGCATCCTCGGCCACCACGGCGGCTACATCCTCGCCCCCTGCCACAACATCCAGGCCGTCACGCCGCCGGAAAACATCATCGCCATGTACGAAACGGGGTATGAAGAGGGCTAAACCGGAGCCTTTTCTGAAGAAAAGGCTCCCCAGACCCCTTCCAAAAGACTCTTGGTGGCTTGCTTCCAAGAGCGTGGGCATGACGATGCCTAATGCGTGAGGTCGATGTCCACCATCGATGTCTTGACCGAAACCGACACCTTCTAACCGTACCTCCTCCGCCAAGACTTCCGACTCCCCCGCCGGGACGTTCGCAAACGCGTAATGCCCCGCATCATCCGTGTGGACCGACTGCCACGTGAACCCTTCACTCCGCAGCAGCACCAGCACGTTTGCCGCGGTCCCCGTCGCGGGTGACCGTGCCTTCCACGCGGCCACCCGGCGTCAACACGATTCGCGCGACCGCTCCGCCCGCCTTCTTCGTCTTGACCGTGGCGACGCCCGGCGCGTACCCGGAATGGTATGCGACGATCGACGGCGTCTCGTCCGGTGACGTCTCCACTTCGAACGATCCGTCCGCATCCGTTTCCGCGACTGCGTAATCCTCGTGATTGCCGCCCGCCGGCGTCATCGCGTCCAACACAATCTTCGCACCCGCGACCGGCTTCCCGTCCCCGTCGACGACCGTCCCCTTGATCACCAGCGACCGCACCAGCGGCACCACCATCCCGCCGATTTGCGCGCCGACCTGGTCGTTCGCGAACCGCACCAGAAACGGCTGATACCCCGGCGCGCGAAACACCACCGCCGGTAGCCGCGACTTGTAGACCGGAATCGTGAACCGCCCCTTCGCATCCTCCACGCGCGTCACCGGTCGGTTCGGCGTCCGTCTTCACACCTCCAACCCGAAACGCCTCCGTGTCCCAGACCTCCGCACAGTCAAACGCCGGTAACGGCCGCCCCGACTCACGGTCTACGACTACCCCCTCGATGGTCACCCGTTCCGTCATGATTGACGTGACCCCTTCCCACTTGTGCTCCATCCGCGTCGACGCCGTCACGCTGTACTAAGGTCTTCCGCCACCACCGAATACACCCCAATCGCGGTGTTCTCATACGCGTACGCCCCGTCCGCATTCGCCGTAACGTGGTTGATCCCCTCCGGCCCGAACACCAACACCGCCGCCCCCGGCACCGGCCGCTGCTTCCCATCCAACACCTCCCCGCAATCGACACCTGCGTCCGCCCCGCAAACTGCGCCAGCGCGTCCTCCAACCCCGCCGGTTCCGCCGCATCCGACACGGCACACCACCCCACCGCGGCCATCACCGCAACGATCCCTATCCAACATCGCACCAAGTTCATCGTCCACCACCCATACCAAGATCTTATCACGCCGCTCTGTAGCGCAGGCGTCCCGCCTGCATCTTCGCAGGTCTTCATACTACTCCGTCCCGGCAATCTCTGGTCCGCTTGCACCGTCTCTGCTAAACTCAATCGCGTCGTGCCTCTTCCAACGAAGCACTACACAAGGGGAGCAACCATGATCCGGCTTGGCGCGCCCGTTTTTGGGCGGTTTGAAGATCCGCGCGACTTGGCGCGGCGGCACCGGCAACTGGGGTACCGTGCCGCGTACGCGCCGGAGATCGATATCGCCGACGAAGAACTCGTCCAAGCCGTGCGCGACGCCTATGCCGCGGAAGACGTGGTGCTCGCCGAGGTCGGCGCGTGGTGCAACATGCTCGCCGTCGATTCCGCGCAACGCAAGGCGAACCTCGACCACGTCTGCAAATCCCTCGCCCTCGCCGACGCCCTCGGCGCACGGTGTTGCGTGAACTACCTCGGCACCCGCGATCCCGATTCCGACTACGGTCCCCATCCCGCGAACCTCACAAACCAAACCTTCGACCTCGCCGTCGAGACCATTCGGTTCGTCATCGACACCGTCAAACCCTGGTCCGCCCGGTTCTGCCTGGAAATGATGCAGTGGGTCCTGCCCGACAGCGCCGCCGCGTACCGCCAACTCATCGACGCCGTAAACCGTCCCGCCTTCGGCGCGCACCTCGATCCCGTGAACATCATCGTGTCGCCGCGCATGTATTTCGACACCGGCGCCGTCATCCGGGATTGCTTTCACCAGTTGGGACCGTGGATCGTGTCGTGCCACGCCAAGGACATCGTGTTACACGGCGACCTCGCCCTGCATCTCGACGAAGTCCGCCCCGGCCTCGGCAACCTCGATTACGCCGCGTACCTCACCGAACTCGCCCGCATGGACGGACCCGCCCCCCTCATGCTCGAACACCTCGACACCGAAGAAGACTACTGCCTCGCCCGCGACTACATCTTCTCCGTCGCCGCCGGGTTGGAGTTGTAGATGGAAGACCGGGGGGAACCTTTTCTGAAGAAAAGGTTCCCCCGGACCCCCTCCAAAAGACTTTTGGTGGCTTGCTTCGCAAGCGGACCGACAATGCCGGCTACTTCTTCACCCCCTTCGCGTCGAGTGTTCACGGTGAAGCCACGAAGAACAGTCCGGCGAGTGTTCATGAAAATGCGCCAAGATGAAGATTCCATGACGACGCGATTCACGCAAATGCACGATGCTTCCTTGTACGCGCTGAAAGCGTGAAACAACCCTAGCCCAGGGCAGAGCGAAGCGGCGCCCTGGGCATGCGGCAACCACCCATCTGCGTAGCCCTGAAAGGGCGAAACAAGAACTACGCGCCGGCTCCTCCAGAGCTATCATCATTCAAAACAACCAAAAACCAGGGACGTCGCTTCACTTTGCCCCTGGCTAGAATTGAGCGGCGCTTTCAGCGCCATGATCAAACGATCTTGATCTTGAATCATAGAACGCGGCATCGCGTTCGCTATACTGGCCCCGGACGGGCCGAAGGAAACTAGTCACGCCACCGGCCTGATGAAGCCGAAGGCGTAACCCTGGGTCGACAGGCCACCCCAACTCACACAGCCCCCGAACGGGGGCGCAGGAAACCCGCTTCCCCGCTACTTCTTCACCCCCTTCGCGTCAAGCACCTTGCCCCCGGCCCCGATATCGAGCGCCTTGCGCACGGCGAAATAATCCTCCCGCGACAACGTCTTGCCCAGCGCACCCGCCGCTTCCTCGATCTGGCTCGGCGTCTTGACGCCGCACACGGCCACGTGAATCGCGGGATGCATCAACGTGGCCGCCAGCACCAACTGATAGATCGACAACCCGTACTTTTCCGCCAACGGCTGCAACGACTGCACCGCGTCGCAAATCGCTTTGAACCGGTCTCCCTGAAAATCGGGATGATGCTGCCGGAAATCCGAAAACGCTTCTGTCCCCGTATACTTGCCGGTGAGCAGCCCCTTGTGAAGCGGCGAATAGATCATCACGCCGATGTTCTCCGCCTGGCAATAGGGGAGGAGGTCCGCCTCGCCCTCCGGCGCGAGCAAACTGTACGCCGGTTGCGCGATGCAATAGTCCGCGAACCGGCGTTGCGCCCGGAACTGTTCCACGCTGTGATTGCTTACCCCGATGTACCGAATCTTGCCCTCGTCCCGCAGCGCGTTCAGCGTGTCCGCCACGTCCGCCAGCGGCGTGAGTTGGTCGTAGAAGTGTAATAGCGCCACGTCGACCGTCTCGATGCCCATCCGTTTCAACGACGCCTCGCACCGTTCCCGCAAATATGCCGGCGACAAATCCGGATACCGCGACGCGTCCGGATTGAAATGATTGAAGAACTTCGTGCAAATCACGATCTCGTCGCGCGGCATCCCCGCAATCGCCTCGCCCAACACCGTCTCCGCGTACCCGTCGCCGTAGGCGTCCGCCGTGTCGTAAAAGTTGACGCCCCGGTCGAACGCCAGCCGCATCGCGGCAATGGCGTCCTCCTTAGACTGCTCCCCCCAGAACCGCGGACTCAACTGCCACGTCCCAAACGCGATTGGGCGAAACCGAAAGCCCGCTGCTGCCAAACGTTACGCGTTCCATGATCCCCACACTCCTTTCATCTTCTGCGATCTGTGCGTCCATCGAGAGTAGCCCCGCGATTCCGCGAATGTCTACCCCGCGCCTCTCAATCGTACTTCGTGCTCGCTCTCGTACTCGTACTCGACAACACCCAAAGTCCTGACCGGTTGAAGAAATGCTGGGCCGGATTAACTGAATCCATTCTTTCACCGCAAGACGATCCGAGTACGAGTACGAAGTACGAGAACGAGTACGGAAAGCCGGCGACGATTGCACGAATGTCTACCCCGCACCCCGCCTCCCCACACAAATTTCTTCTTGACAAATAATACTTTGTGTGTCTAAATAGTGGCATGAAGAACATCCACGGAAACCTCTTGCGCGGCCACCTCGAAGGAATGGTCCTCTCCGTCCTCGAACGGGGCGAAGGCCACGGCTACGACATCCTCAAGCGCTTACAGGACTTAGGCCAGGGCGCCCTGACCTTGAAAGAAGGCTCCCTCTACCCGGCCCTCTACCGCATGGAGGAAGCGGGACTCATCCGCGCGCGGTGGGAAAGCGACACCGCCAAACGCCGAGGTCCTCGCCGCCGGATCTATGCCCTCACGAACAAGGGACGCAAAGAACTGTTGCGCACCCGCGAGACTTGGCGTGAATTCGCCGGCGTCGTCGGCCGCATCATGGAGGAACCCACATGAAAGCCTTGCGCATCCACGTCGAACGCATCGTGCGACCCATCCGCGGAAGCGTGCCGCGCAAAAACAAAATGCGCGAAGAACTCCTGGCCCATCTGACGGCGGCATACGACGACGAGCGCCCCAACGCGAACACAGAAAAGGATGCCATCGAGCGTGCCAAGCAACGACTCGGCGATCCCCAGGCGCTTCGCGCTGAACTCCAGTCCGCCGTCCCCTGGTACGAGCGGCTCGGGCATACGCGAATCCCGATGCGCATGCAGATCTTTGACTACGAACGCTGCACCACCTACGGCTGGCGCGCATCGGCCCGGTTCGCCACGGAGATCATCATTTGTCTCGTCGTCAGTTCCCCGGTCCTTTTCGCCCTCGGACGTCACGTGTCCCACAACGGGTTACATCGCCCCGTTGCGGCGGCCCACGCGTGCAGCCCGCTGACCATCGCCGGTTTCTTGGCGTGCCTGTGGGTTTCCCTGTTTGTGACGTTCTGGCTCGGTGATTCAATCGGCGTGCGGAAACGTCTCGCACCATGGAGCAAGACCCCCGCTCTCATCAAAGCGACGCTGGCCACCCTGAACTGGATGGTCGCCATCGTGTTGTTTTTGACGTTGGCAACCAGATTCGGCGACTTGGTCCAACCACCCAGTGGTCCGGACAGTACTGCGACAATTCTGCTTGCCGCGTTCTCCGCAATTCCCTACGCACCCTGGATGGGACTGATATTCGTTGTCGGATTGATTCTCTTCACAGCGGTCACCATGAATTTCGAACGCCGCCAGTACGAGAATTGGGCCAGCCTCGATATCGAAGCCGACCCCGAATGACCCAACCGGCTACCGACGTGCACACAGTTTGATCCGTGTCCGTCCGTGTCCGTCCGTGTCCGTCCGTGTAGGTCCGTGTAGGTCCGTGTTCGTCCCTGCCCGTCCGTGTCATGCCCCCTCAAATACCCACGGCGCCCGATACTCCACCTTGTTCAACAGCGCCGAGGCCTCATCGTCCCCGACGATCCGCTCCGTGGCCGGGTCCCACGTCAGCGCGCGCCCCACGGCATACGACACATACCCCAGGTGACCCGGCGTCACCGAACGATGGGCCGTCTCGGCCGGCGCAATGCACGCTTCACGCGACTTCACGCAATCCACGAAATTCCGCGCATGCCCCGGCGACGCGTACGCCTTAATCGACCCCGGATCGAAATCCTCTTCGATCCACTTCGGATCCGACGCCTCCAATTTGCCGCGATCCACCCAAACCCAGCCGTCTTCGCCGATCCACTTCGTGCCGCCACGGTTCTGGCTGGAGATCGTCGACGCAATACCGCCGTCATACGCACACCGAATCTCATAGTCCTTCGGCGTGTTGTACACGTCCGTTTCCGGAAAGACCCAGTTCACCGCCTCCACGCGCTTGGGACCGCTCTTGTCCATCCCGATGCCCCAGTGTGCGATGTCGTTGTGATGGCCGATCCAGTCCATAAGCACCCCGCCGCCGTACGCCGTGTGCCCTCGCCACCACCGGTGATGCCGCGCCCGCATGTACGGCAACACCTCGCTCGGCCCGCACCAGAAGTCGTAATCCAGATGATCCGGTGGATCCTGAATCGTCGTGTCGCCCATCGGTTCCGCGTAGCCCGGCGGCAGCCCCACCTCGATGTGCTGTACTCTACCGAGGTGCCCGTTCTGCACCAGTTCCACGGCCCGCCGGAACTCGCGACCGGACCGCTGCTGCGACCCCGCCTGAAACACCGCCTTGCACGTCGCCGCCGTGCGATAAACCTCTTGCCCCTCCGGGAACCGATGCGTCAACGGCTTCTCGCAATACACGTCCTTGCCGCGTTGCAGCGCCTCCACCGTACACCGCGCGTGCCAATGATCCGGCGTGGCGACTACCACCACATCTAAATCGTCCCGCGCGCACAGCTCCCGGAAATCCGAATACGTCTGAACCACGTGCGGTCCGCCGTCCGGACGTTTTGCGGCATAGTATTTCTCAATGGAAGCTTTGGCGGGTTCCAATCCGTACGCCGTACCATCGCCCCAAGGCTTGTCACGGTAATGCTTCGTATCCACATCGCACACCGCCACGATCTGCGTGTCCGGTTGCTGGATGAAATCGCCGATGAGATTAAACGCCCGCGAACCGGCGCCCACGATGCCAACCACGATCCGTTCGCTCGGCGCTGTTCCTTCTTTACCCAACGCCGTCGCCGGGACGATGAAGGGCGCCACCGCCGTCGCGCCTGCTCCCCGCAGAAACTCTCTTCGCGTCCAATACATATTTGCTTCACCTTCGCGCAATTGCCGATGCGTCTCCCTGCCCGCTTTTCCTCAAAGAACATCCCCCTTATCCCCCTTCAAATGGGGAATCGGCGCGCCTGTTTGGCGGCGCGAATGCGATCGCAAGAGACTCCGTGACTACAGACTGAACTTATCATCACCTGAGACTCAGAGTTCCGAACTCCCCCTTTGAAGGGGGATCAAGGGGGATGTTCTCCGGAAATCTTCCGGTTGTAAGGGTTGCACTCACAACTCCCGAATCCGAATGTTCCGCCAACGGCACTTCTTCCCCGTGGGCCAACTCTTCCCGCCATGCACCTGCAAGCCGATGGATCCGCGCTCACCCAGGATGCCGAGTACCCGATCCTTATCGTAACCCGGCATGGTGCTGGTCTCTCCGTTGAAGTGACAGATCTTCACGCCGTTGATCCACGTCGTGATCTGCGGATACTTGCCCACACAGCGAATCCGCGCTTCATTCCAGTCGTCGATCCGCCACGCGCCCATCCACTCCTCCGGCGTGCAGCTATATTCATAGACGCCCTCCGGCCACGTCGCCGTACGCGGGTCCGGTTTCGATGTGAATCCGACAATCGTGCCGTCCTCGTTCTTCGTTGCCACGATCTGAAACGGCTTCATCGCAAACGCCCCCGGCATTTCCCCCCGCAGATGGCCGACGTTTCCGCCGTCGTAATAATCCACGTACATCTGAAACCCCGACCCGTCCTCCGTGCACCGGAAAAACACCCCGCTGTCCGGTCCCCAATCCGGCCGCATTTCGATGGCGAGCTCAAAGTCCCCGTACATGCCGTCCGACAGCAGCAATCCGCCGTTCCCCGACCCCGGCGGGTCCTGCTCCCCCGTGAGCACGCCGTCCTCGACCTGCCAGTGTCCGCCCGTGCCGTGCGCAATCTTGCCCGCATTCTTGTGCCAGCCGTTCAGCGTCTTCCCGTCGAAAATCGCCGTGAATGCGTCTTCGCCGGCCGGTTCCGCCGCCATGCCCCGCGCGCCCAGCAGCGCCGCACCCGACAACGCCGCCGCCCCAAACTGACGTCGGGTCACCGTTGGATTCTCGCTCTGCCTGTCCATGTATCGCTCCATCTCCTCAACGCCCACGCTCGGTCTGCGCCTGCCTGCGGCCGTCCGTGTCCGTCCGTGCCCGCCCAGTCACCTCCGACCTTGCACCAAACCCCGCGCCCGTTTCAAAGTGCTCCCCGAGTTCACCTTCCCTGCACACCCACGCGCCAAAGTGCCGTAAATCCACAATCCTTGTCGTTCCTGTCGTCCATTCTGTCCATCTCGTCTATCCGGTTCATCGCCAGCACCAAAAAATCCCATATTCCTGGCAAAATATACTTAACCCACTGCAATAACATAGCTTACATCACCAGTCCGCGCGCCGTCCCCGCCGCCAAGAAATCACTTGGCATGATTGTTGACACGGCCCGTGACTTATGGTAAACTCTTTTTTTGTGCTTCCCTCAGGCAGAAGTGTGTCCATTTGTCGAGACTTGGAATGCGGTAGAACTGTCTTTCGCGCATCCCAAGTCAAATCAACCTTACCGAGAATAGAGGGTACTCTGCATGGCCGTAGCTCCCGCGAAACCATCCAGCCGTATATCGTTAGGACGAATCCCGGACGAGATGGAATTGCCCGATCTCATCGAGATTCAGACCAAATCCTACGGAGATTTCCTCCAGTGGGACGTGCCACCCGATGAACGCATAACGAGAGGACTCCAGGAAGTTTTCCTCGACGTATTCCCAATTTCATCGCCCGACGGCATGACGCGCCTCGAATTCGTGCACTATTCCTTCGCGCCGCCCAAGTATACCGTCCGCGAATGCCAGGAACGCGGCCTCACCTACGCCGCCTCCCTCAAGGCCTTGCTGCGCCTCGTGCGCTACGAGGAAGTCGGCACCAGCGGCGAGACCCGCGAGCGCCTCATGGTCGAGCAGGAGGTTTTCCTGGGCGAGCTGCCTATGATGACCCCCACCGGCACCTTTATTATTAACGGCGCTGAGCGCGTCATCGTCAGTCAATTGCACAAGTCCCCGGGCGTCTCCTTCGAAACGAAGGTCCACCAGAACGGCAAAATCCTGCTGACGGCCCGCATTATTCCGTATCGCGGCGCCTGGCTCGAATTCGAGTACGACGTCAACGACGTCCTCTGGCTCACCATCGACCGCCGTTCCCGGATTATCGCCACGGCCTTCCTTCGCGCCTTCGGCTACACCGAAAACGAAGAAATCATCAAGCTGTTCTACGGCGTGGACAACGTCGAACTCGGCCGCACCAAGGTCAAGATCGGCTCCAAGTCTTACGGCCCCGAAGAGTTAGTGGGGCGCGTAGTCGCCGCCGATGTGATCGACCCGGACTCCGGCGAAATCCTCATCGACGCCGCCGCGGAGTTGACCGAGCCGATCATCGACCGCGTTATGCACTCCCACGCCAAAACCATCCAGGTCATCAACCACGACGACCTGGTGCGGGATTCGTCCATCGCCAGCACGCTGAGCCTCGATCCGACCCAGACCCAGGAAGACGCCTTCCGCGAAGTCTACGCCCGGATTCGTCCCGGCGACCCGGCCACCGACGCTACCACGCGGTCCTTCTTCCAGAAGCTGTTCTTCGACGCGAGCCGCTACGACTTCGCCCCCGTTGGCCGGTACAAGATTAACCGGAAACTCGGCCTCGAAATCTCGCAGGAAACCAAGACCCTCACCGTCGAAGACGTCGTCGCGACCCTCCAATATCTGGTCCGGCTGCGCACCGGCGAAGGCGTGCTGGATGACATCGACCACCTCGGGAACCGTCGTGTCCGCGCCGTCGGCGAACTCCTGCTCGAACCAGGTTCGCATCGGCTTGGTTCGCATGGAGCGGACCGTTCGCGAACGCATGAACTTCCAGGAAGAAGACCAACTGACGCCCCAGAGCCTGGTCAATCCCAAGCCCGTCAGCGCCGTGATCAAGGACTTCTTCGGCCGCAGCCAGTTGTCTCACTTCATGGATCAGATCAACCCGCTCGCCGAGTTGACCCACAAGCGCCGCTTGAGCGCCCTGGGCCCCGGCGGTTTGAGCCGCGACCGCGCCGGATTCGAAGTGCGCGACGTACACCCCACGCACTACGGCCGGATTTGCCCCATTGAGACCCCGGAAGGACCGAACATCGGCCTCATGGCGTCCCTGTCCACCTACGCGCGAATCAACGAATACGGTTTCCTCGAAACCCCGTACCGCAAGGTCGACAGCGGCCGGGTGCTGGAAGACGTCGAAGCCCTGTCCGCTTACGACGAGGATAACTACATCATCGCCCAGGCCAACGCCGAACTCGACAAGCGCGGCCGATTCGTGAAATCCCTACGTGCTCACGCGCCACCGCGGCGACTTCCCACAGACCGAGCCCGCCCAGGTCGACTATATGGACGTGTCACCGAAACAGCTCGTAAGCGTCGCAGCCGCCCTGATTCCATTCCTGGAACACGACGACGCGAACCGCGCCCTGATGGGGTCGAACATGCAACGCCAGGCGGTGCCCCTCCTTCGCACCGAGTCGCCCGTCGTCGGCACCGGTCTCGAGCACGTCACCGCCAAGAACGCCGGAACCGTCGTCCGGGCCGAGCGCGACGGCGTCGTCGAGTACGTCGACAGTGAGGTGATTCGCATTCGCCACACGAAGAAAAGCCGGGTCGGTGCCGACGAGAATCCCTTCCGCGCGGACGAGGATGTCTACTACCTCAAGAAATACATCCGCTCGAACCAGAACACCTGCATCAACCAGCGTCCCATCGTCAACAAAGGCGACAAAGTCGACGCCGGCGATATTATTGCCGACGGACCCGCGACGGATCAGGGCGAGTTGGCCCTCGGCCGCAACGTCCGCGTCGCCTTCATTCCCTGGGAAGGGTACAACTTCGAGGACGCCATCCTCCTCAGCGAAGAGTTGGTCAAGGACGACGTGTTCACCTCGATCCATATCCAGGTCTTCGACATCGAAGCCCGCGACACCAAGTTGGGCCCGGAAGAAATCACGCGCGACATCCCGAACGTCGGGGAAGACGCCCTGAAAAACCTCGACGAGAGCGGCATCGTCTGCCTCGGCGCCAAGGTCAAGCACGGCGACATTCTCGTCGGCAAAGTCACGCCCAAGGGCGAAACCGAACTCGCGCCCGAAGAAAAACTGTTGCGCGCCATCTTCGGCGAAAAAGCCGAAGACGTTCGCGATGCCTCGCTCACGGTGCCGCCGGGATGCGAAGGCGTCATCGTCGACGTCAAAGTCTGCAGCCGCCGCGACAAATCGACCGACGCCGGATCGAAAAGCGCCCTCACCGCCCAAGTGACCAAGACCAAGCGCGAGTACCAAGAGAAGATCGACGCGGTCCGCGACACCTTCGTCAAACTCGTCAAGGACGAGTTGATCGGTCTCAAAATCCTCGAAGACGTCGTCGACCACAAAACCGACGAGTTGGTCCTCGAGAAGAGCAAACGCGTCAAAGTGTCGCACCTCGAAAAGGCCGACTACAGCGTGCTCGCCCGCATGCGCGTCGAAGACAAGAAGGTCCAGCAAAAGCTGACTCGTCTCGTCAACATGGCCGCCATGGAAGAAGCCAAGCTCATCGCCTTCCGCGACAGCGAACTCGAAACCCTGCGCAAAGGCGACGAGCTTCCTCCCGGCGTCATCAAATTGGTCAAAGTGTTCGTGGCCACGAAGCGCCGCCTTTCGGTCGGCGACAAAATGGCCGGGCGTCACGGAAACAAAGGCGTCGTCGCCAAGATCATGGCCATGGAAGACATGCCGTACCTGCCCGACGGAACGCCGGTCCAGATCATTCTGAACCCCCTAGGCGTGCCGTCCCGCATGAACGTCGGTCAGATTCTCGAAACCCACCTCGGGTGGGCCGCTCATGCCTTGGGCATGAAGGTCGCCACCCCGGTGTTCAACGGCGCTTCCGAAACGGAAATCTCGGAATACTTGCAGAAGGCCGACCTCCCGCCGCACGGTAAAATCAAACTGCGCGACGGCCGCAGCGGAAAAGAATTCGACCAGGAAGTCACCGTGGGTCAGATCTACATGATGAAACTGAACCACCTGGTGGACGACAAGATCCACGCCCGCGCCATCGGCCCCTACTCCCTCGTCACCCAGCAGCCGCTGGGCGGCAAGGCCCAGTTCGGCGGCCAGCGATTCGGCGAAATGGAAGTGTGGGCGCTCCAGGCTTACGGCGCAGCTTATACGCTGCAAGAACTGTTGACCGTCAAATCCGACGATATTCAAGGGCGCACCAAAGCCTACGAAGCCGTCGTGAAAGGCGACAAGGACGTGGAGCCGGGCCGGCCCGAATCGTTTAACGTGCTGGTCCGCGAAATGCAGAGCTTGTGCCTGGATGTCATTAAACTGATGCGCGTCGAAGGTACTGAAGGCGACGACGAAGAAGAACCACTGGAGGGCTAACGATTGGCCAAGTACATTGAAACGACGGGTGATCGGTTCGACTCGATTCAAATTCGCCTTGCCTCGCCCGAAGATATCCTGAAGTGGTCTCGCGGCGAAGTGAAGAAACCCGAAACCATCAACTACCGTACCTTCAAGCCGGAAAAAGACGGCTTGTTCTGCGAACGCATTTTCGGCCCCGTCAAGGACTGGGAATGCGCCTGCGGGAAGTACAAGAAGGTCAAGCACCGCGGCATCGTGTGCGACCGCTGCGGCGTCGAGGTCACCGAATCCAAGGTGCGCCGCGAACGCATGGGCTGCATCAAGCTCGCCGTTCCCGTCACACACATCTGGTTCTTCAAGACCACGCCGAGCAGCATCGGCAACCTGCTCGATCTCTCGATCCGCGTGCTCGAACGCATCATCTACTTCGAGAACTACGTCGTCATCGATCCCGGTGACACCAGCCTCGACAAGATGCAGACCCTCACCGAAGACGAGTACCAGGACGCCCGCGAACAGTGGGGCGACCGGTTCATCGCGCGCATGGGCGCCGAAGCCATCAAAACGCTCCTCGAAGAAATCGACATCGAGGAACTCAGCGCCGAACTCCACGCCCAAGTTGGCACCACGACCAGCATGCAGGCCCGCGCCAAAGCCATCAAACGCCTCAAGGTCGTCGAAGCCGTCCGCAAGTCCGGCAACTCGCCCACGTGGATGGTCCTCGACGTGATCCCCGTCATTCCGCCCGACCTCCGGCCCCTCGTGCCCTTGGAAGGCGGCCGCTACGCAACGTCCGATCTCAACGATCTCTACCGTCGCGTCATCAACCGGAACAACCGCCTGAAGCGGCTCATCGAACTGCGCGCCCCCGAAGTTATCCTGCGCAACGAAAAACGCATGCTCCAGGAAGCCGTCGACGCCCTCTTCGACAACGGCCGCCACGGCCGCACCGTCCTCGGCGCCGGCAACCGCCCCCTCAAATCGCTCAGCGACATGCTCAAGGGTAAGCAGGGCCGGTTCCGCCAGAATCTCCTCGGGAAACGCGTCGACTACTCCGGCCGCTCCGTCATTGTCGTCGGTCCCGAGCTGAAACTGCACCAGTGCGGTCTTCCCAAGAAGATGGCCCTCGAACTCTTCGAACCCTTCATCATCCGCGAACTGAAAGAGCGCGGCATCGCCACCACCATCAAGGCCGCGAAAAAAATCATTGCCCAGGGACGTGAAGAGGTCTGGGACATCCTCGATGAAGTCATCCAGGACCACCCCGTCATGCTCAACCGCGCCCCAACCCTCCACCGGCTCGGCATTCAGGCCTTCGAGCCCGTGTTGATCGAGGGCAAGGCCATCCGCATTCACCCGCTCGTATGCGCCGCCTTCAACGCCGACTTCGACGGCGACCAGATGGCCGTGCACGTTCCCTTGATGCCCGCCGCCCAGTTGGAAGCCCGCCTGCTCATGCTCGCGTCCACCAACATCTTCTCGCCGTCCAACGGCCGTCCCATCGTGACGCCCAGCCAGGACATCGTGCTCGGCATCTCGTACATGACCAAACTTCGCCGCGGCGCCAAGGGCGAATGGAAATCCGAATGGGTCGACGAGGAAGGCAACCTCACCGAGCCCGGCCGCGTCTACCCCGACACCGCATCCGTTGTGCTCGCTTACGAAATGGGCACCGTCGACCTTCATGCCGGCGTCAAAGTCTGGAATGACGGCAAAATCATCGACTCCACCGTCGGCCGCGTCATCCTCAAGGAGGGGCTACCGCCGGAAATCACCTTGGAGGACGTCAATCGCGAGCAGGACAAGAACAGCATCGGCGACGTGATCGCCAAGGCCTACGCCGAACACGGCCACAGCAAAACCGTCGGGCTCCTCGACGCCCTCAAGCGCGTCGGATTCAAACAGGCGACGCTCGCCGGGATCTCCATCGGCGTACACGACATGCTGGTGCCCGACGAGAAGAAAGGTCTCATCGACCAGGCCCAGGCCGAAGTCGCCCGTATCGACGAGATGTACCAGAACGGGCTCATTACCGAAGGCGAGCGCTACAACAAAGTCATCGACCAATGGACCACCACGACCGAATCGGTTTCCACCGCCATGTTGAAAGCCATGGCCGACAACGACCAAGGCTTCTCCGGGATCTACCTCATGTTGACTTCCGGCGCCCGCGGCACCAAACAGCAGATTCGCCAGCTCGCCGCCATGCGCGGCCTGATGGCCAAGCCCTCCGGCGACATTATTGAATCGCCCATCACCGCGAACTTCCGCGAAGGCCTGACCGTTCTCGAATACTTCATTTCCTCCCACGGCGCCCGTAAAGGCCTGGCCGATACGGCCCTCAAGACCGCCGACGCCGGATACCTGACCCGCCGGCTCGTCGACGTCGCGCAGGATGTCGTCATCGAAGAAATCGATTGCGGTACCCTCAACGGCATATGGGTCGAAGCGCTCATGGACGGCACCGACATCGTGCAGCCGCTCGAAGAACGTATCGTCGGCCGATTCACCCTCGACGACGTGACCGTGCCCGGTGAGGCGGAGCCCATTGTCGTCGCCAACGAAGAAATCACCGAAGAAACCGCCAAAGCTCATCGTCGAAAAAGGCTTGCCGGGCGTCAAGATCCGCTCCGTGCTCACCTGTCAATCCAAACGCGGCGCCTGTCAACGCTGCTACGGTCAGAATCTGGCCACCGGACGCGTCGTCGAACTCGGCGAAGCGGTCGGCATTATTGCCGCCCAGTCCATCGGCGAACCCGGCACCCAGCTCACCATGCGGACCTTCCACATCGGTGGCGCCGCCAGCCGTCAGGTCGAAGCGAGCGACGTTAAAATGGTCGAAAGCGGCACCGTCGAATACCGCAACATCCGCACCGCCATCAACCGCGAGGCAAGAAACTGGTCGCCGTGAACCGCGGCGGTGAAATCGCCATCCTCGACGGCGAAGGCAAAGAACTCCAACGCTACGGCGTGCCGCCCGGTGCCGTGCTCCACGCCGAAGACGGCCAGTAAAACTGCGCAAAGGCCAGACCCTCTTCGAGTGGGACCCCTACAACGTTTCCATCGTGGCGGAAGCGTCCGGTACGGTCCATCTGGAAGGCATGGTCGAAGGCGTGACCATGCGCGAGGACATCAACCCCGATACCGGTATCGAAGAGCGCGTCATCACCGAGCACAAACAGGACCTGCACCCGCAGATCACCATCCTCGGCAAACAGGGTGAAGTACTGGCCTACGCCACCGTGCCCGCCCAGACCCACGTGATCGTCAGCAGCGGCGACAAGGTCTTGGCCGGCGATCTTCTCGCGAAAACGCCCCGCCAGTTCAGCAAAACCAAAGACATCACCGGCGGTCTCCCGCGCGTGGCGGAGCTGTTTGAAGCCCGCCAGCCGAAGGACCCCGCCATCATCAGCCACATCGACGGCATCGTCGAACTCGGCGGCGCCACGAAAGGCATGCGCAAAGTCCGCGTCGTGCCGCCCGTGGGTAAAGAGCGGGAGTACACCATCCCGCCCGGCAAACACCTCAACGTCCAGGCCGGCGACCGCGTCTACGCAGGCCAGCGAATCACCGACGGCCCCGTCATCCCCAGGACATTCTCGAAGTCCAGGGCGAAGATGCGCTGCGCAAATACCTGCTCGACGAAATCCAGCAGGTGTACCGCCTCCAGGGCGTGCGCACCAACGACAAGCACATCGAGGTGATCATCCGCCAGATGCTGCGCAAGGTCCGCATCAAGGACGATCCCGGCGACACGCCGTTCCTGGCCGCCGAGGAAGTGGACAAGATGCGGTTCCGCGAGGTCAACGAACAGACCCTGGCCAAAGGCGGACGTCCCGCCGAAGCCGAACCCGTGCTCCAAGGCATTACCAAAGCCGCCCTGAGCACGGAAAGCTTCATCGCCGCCGCGTCGTTCCAGCAGACCACGCGCGTCCTGACCGATGCGGCCCTCTCCGGCAAGCGGGACTTCCTGCGCGGCCTCAAGGAAAATGTCATTATCGGCCACCTGATTCCGGCCGGTACCGGAAGCCGACACTACCAGAATACCCACGTTGATGTGGTCGAAGATGTGCTACAAGACTACGCGGAAGATCTGGAAGTCGGCCCCTCCACGGAAGAACACGCGGAGGACGTAACGGCGTAATTCCCGGGTGCAGCGTCGGCCGGAGTTTCGCCGGCGTTCAAATAACGACGTGACGCTTGACATATGGGTATGCGTGTGTTAAGCTTGCGGGCCGTTGTCTATGGGGGACAGTTGTGCCTGTAACGCAAACGTTGCGGTACGATTCCGTCCCGTGAGACGACGCGGAACCAAGGAGCTAAGGCCCTCTACTAAAGAGGCTTAGGAGTTAAGGAGATTATCTCTTGCCAACCATCAACCAATTGATGCGTGGCTCGCGCAAAAAACGGGTGAGCAAGACCAAGTCGCCGGCCCTGCTGCAATGTCCGCAGGCCTCGGGAACTTGTACACGTGTGTACACGATGACCCCCAAGAAACCGAACTCGGCCCTCCGCAAAGTGGCCCGCGTCCGGCTGAAGAACGGCATCGAAGTCACCGCCTACATTCCCGGCATCGGCCATAACCTGCAAGAGCACTCGCAGGTCATGATCCGCGGCGGCCGCGTCAAAGACCTTCCCGGCGTGCGCTACCACCTCATTCGCGGCGTCCTCGACGCCACCGGCGACATGGGTGGGACGGCCAGCGCCAAAGACGATGGCGGCAAGAAGGTGCACACCGGACGCTGGGTCAGCCGATCGAAGTACGGCGTGAAAAAGCCCAAACAGGGTTAATGAGGAGCGGTGAGTAATGCCACGTCGTCGTGAGGTTCCCAAGCGCCAGCCGCTTCCGGATCCAAAGTTTAAGAACGTCACCCTGACAAAATTCGTCAACACCGTCATGGTCGACGGCAAGAAGAGTATTGCCGAATCGATCGTGTACGGCGCGCTGCAGATCATTCATGGCCGCAGTCCCAACGAAGACACCATCCGGATCTTCGAAGTGGCCATCGAAAACGCGAAGCCGGTTCTGCAAGTCAAGTCGCGCCGCGTCGGCGGTTCCACCTATCAGGTGCCCGTCGAGATCCCGCCCGCGACCCGGACGGCGTTGGCCTTTCGTTGGATTATTGAGTTTGCCCGCAAACGCGGCGAGAAGTCCATGGAAGAACGTCTCGCGGGCGAGTTGCTGGACTGCTTTAACAAGACCGGCAACACCATTAAACGGCGCGAAGATACGCATCGGATGGCCGAGGCCAACAAAGCCTTTGCCCACCTCCGTTATTGAGCTAGGCTCGGTTTTCTTCAGAGCCCACTCCTAGTTGATAGCCGGATTAGTTTTGCCACCATGCCCTTGCGCAACGCAAAGGAGCGCGAGGGGTTTGTGTTGTGATTATGCCCCGTCGGTTTTCCAGGACGCGGTCGCGTCGCGGGGCCGGGATGTGAAGGACACAGGTTAGATACTCGAAATGAACCGCATGTATACATATCGCAAACAGTCGCCCGCGGCCCCCGTCGTGGAAACCGGCTTTGTAACGCACGCCTGCCGTGGGTTGAAAAGGGGGCGGTTCCATGTCTAAGCGCCGCTACACCCTGAACAAAACCCGCAATATCGGCATCATGGCCCATATCGACGCGGGCAAGACCACCGTCACCGAACGGATCCTGTTCTACTCCGGGCGCCTCCATCGCGTCGGCGAAGTGCACGAAGGCACCGCCACCATGGACTACATGGCCCAGGAACGCGAACGCGGCATCACCATTACCTCCGCCGCCACCGCCTGCGAGTGGAAAGAGCACCGGATCAATATCATCGATACCCCCGGCCACGTGGACTTCACCGCTGAAGTCGAACGAAGCCTCCGCGTGCTCGACGGAGCCGTCGCCGTATTCTGTGCCGTTGCCGGCGTCCAGCCCCAGTCCGAGACCGTCTGGCGCCAGGCCGACAAGTACGGCGTCCCCCGGATCGCGTTCATCAACAAGATGGACCGCGTCGGCGCCGACTTCAATCGCGCCGTGAACACCATGCGCGAACGGCTCGGCGCCCGCGCAGTGCCCTTGCACATTCCCATCGGCGCCGAAGACTCGTTCCGCGGCGTCATCGACATCGTCGCCATGCGCGCCGTCGAATGGCGGGGCGAAGGTATTGCCACGGAAATGGTCGAAATCCCCATTCCGGACGACATGAACGATGCCGTCGAAACGGCCCGGCACGACGCCATCGCGGCCGCTGCCGAATGCGACGAAGCCCTCATGGAGAAATACGTCCTCGAAGAGGAAATCTCCACCGAAGAAATGAAGGCCGCCCTCCGCAAAGGCACCATCGGCAACCTCATATGTCCCGTGTTCGCCGGCACCGCCCTCAAGAACAAAGGCACGCGCCTCCTCCTCGACGCCGTCATCGACTATCTGCCCTCGCCCGTCGACGTCGCGTCCGTCGTCGGCATGGACCCCGGTTCCGAACAAAAAGAAATCGAACGCAAACCCAGCGACGACGAACCCTTTGCCGGTCTCGCCTTCAAGATCCTGACCGATCCGCACGTCGGCCGCTTGACCTTCGTGCGCGTCTACTCCGGCATCGTAAAATCGGGCGACATGGTGCTCAACGTCCGCACCGGCCGCAAGGAACGCCTGGGCCGGCTCCTCGAAATGCACGCCGACCAGCGCATCGATTTGACCGAACTGCGCGCCGGCGACATCGGCGCCGTCATCGGCGCGAAAAACACCACCACCGGCGACACCCTGTGCGACCCGAAAAAACCCGTCGCCCTCATGGCAGTGACGTTCCCGGATCCGGTGGTCCATATCGCCATCGAACCCAAAACCAAGGCCGACCAGGACAAATTGTCCGACGCCTTGAACAAACTGAGTGAAGAAGACCCCACCTTCCGCGTCCGGGCCGACGAAGAAACCGGCCAGACCATTATCGCGGGTATGGGCGAACTGCACCTCGACATCATCGTCGACCGCATGCGGCGCGAATTCAACGTCCACGCCAACGTCGGCAAGCCCATGGTCGCCTACCGCGAATCCATCCGCAAGCGTGCGGAAGCCCAAGGCAAATTCGTCCGCCAGAGCGGCGGTCGCGGCCAATACGGCCACGTCGTCCTCGCCATCGAGCCGGGCGAACCCGGTTCCGGATTTACCTTCGAAAACCAAAGCGTCGGCGGCGTGGTTCCCAAAGAATACTTCAATTCCGTCGAGCGCGGCGCCAAGGAAGCCCTCGAAAGCGGCATCGTCGCCGGCTATCCCATGGTCGACATCAAAGTGACGCTTGCTGGACGGTTCGTACCACGAGGTCGACTCCTCGGAAATGGCCTTCCAGACCGCCGCATCCATGGGCGTCAAGGCCGCCGTGCCCAAGGCCCGGCCGGTCCTGCTCGAGCCCGTCATGAAGGTCGAAGTGGTCTGCCCCGACGAATACACCGGCGACGTAATCGGCGACTTCAACGGCCGCCGCGGCCGCCTTGACACGCATGGAACAGGTTGGCGCGGTGCGCAAGCTGTTCAGCCTTCGTGCCCTCTCGCCGAGATGTTCGGATACGCCAACGATATCCGTTCCCGGACCCAGGGCCGCGCCTCGTACAGCATGGAATTCGCCCAGTACGAACCAGTGCCGCCCAGTATTGCAAACGAAATCATGGAACGTTCGGGAAGTTCGTTCCGGTTTAGTTGAGTTTGAATCGTAGTGACAGGATTCCGGCGCGGTGGCCGCGTCGATGAGAGTGCAAGGAGAGAACCATGGCCAAGGCGAAATTTGAGCGAACGAAGCCGCACGTGAACGTGGGAACGATCGGCCACGTGGACCACGGGAAGACGACGCTGACGAGCGCGATCACGAAGGTGCTGGCCGAGACGGGCGGCGCCACGGAGATGAAGTTCGACGAGATCGACAAGGCGCCGGAAGAGAAAGAGCGCGGGATCACGATTTCGATCGCCCACGTGGAGTACCAGACGGAGAACCGTCACTACGCGCACGTGGACTGCCCGGGCCACGCGGACTATATCAAGAACATGATCACGGGTGCGGCGCAGATGGACGGCGCGATCCTGGTGGTGGCGGCCGACGACGGCCCCATGGCGCAGACGCGCGAGCACATTTTGCTGGCGCGCCAGGTGAACGTGCCGGCCATCGTGGTGTGCATGAACAAGGTGGACATGGTGGACGACCCCGAGTTGCTGGACCTGGTGGAGCTGGAGCTTCGCGAGCTGCTGACCAAGTACGAGTTCCCGGGCGACGACATCCCGATTATCCGGGGTTCGGCCCTGGCGGCGATGGAAGAACCGGGACCCGGAGATCGGGCACGAACGCGATTCTGGAGCTGATGCAGGCGGTGGACGATTACATTCCGACGCCGACGCGGGCGCTGGACAAGAGCTTCCTGATGCCCATCGAAGACGTGTTCACGATCACGGGCCGCGGCACGGTGGTGACGGGCGCGCATCAACCAGGGCGTAGATCCACGTGCGGGACAAGGTCCAGTTGGTGGGCATCAAGGACACGCAAAGAGACGGTCGTGACGGGCGTGGAGATGTTCCGCAAGCTGATGGACGAAGGGCAGGCGGGCGACAACGTTGGGCTTGTTGCTGCGCGGCATCGAGCGCGACGACGTGCAGCGCGGGATGGTGGTGGCCAAGCCGGGTTCGATCACGCCGCACACGAAGTTCGAGGGCGAGGTCTACGTGCTGAAGAAGGAAGAGGGCGGGCGTCACACGCCGTTCTTCAACGGCTACCGGCCCCAGTTCTACTTCCGCACGACGGACGTGACGGGTCGACTTGCAGTTGCCGGAAGGCGTGGAGATGGTGATGCCGGGCGACAACATGACGATCTCGGCCGAACTGATCACGCCCATCGCCATGACCGAGAACCTGCGCTTCGCCATCCGCGAAGGCGGCCGGACCGTCGGCGCGGGCGTCGTGACCAAGATTATCGAATAACGTAACCAACCAACGGTTGAAGTAGTAAACTGTATTGCGATGCGCCACGACGCAACGTGGCCCAGGCAGGTGGAGACATACAATGGCGGACAGCCAGAAGATTCGAATCAAACTGCGGGCGTACGATCATCGGCTGCTGGATCAGTCGACCCAGGAAATCGTCTCGGCCGCACAGCGCACGGGCGCCAGCATCAACGGACCCGATTCCGCTGCCGACCGCCCTGTCGAAGTATACGGTCAACCGCTCCCCGCACGTCGACAAGAAGTCGCGGGAGCAGTTTGAAGTGCGCACGCACAAACGGCTGTTGGACATTGTCGAACCCCACGGCCCAAACCGTGGACGCGCTCATGCGGCTGGACCTTCCGGCGGGTGTGGATGTGGAGATCAAGCAGTAGGAGCGGTACGGCGGCACGGCGCGGCGGATACCGCTGAATAGGGATAGGCAACAATGCTAACGGGATTGTTAGGACGAAAGCTGGGCATGACCCGGATCTTCACGGAGGATGGCCGCTGGGTTGAAGTGACCTTGCTCGAAGCGGGTCCCTGCACGGTCGTGCAGCGCAAAACGCAAGACCACCGACGGCTACGAAGCCGTGCAGCTTGGTTTCGGCGACCAAGAAAGAAAAGCGCTGCACCAAACCCGAACTGGGGCACTTCAAAAAGTCCGAGCGTCGACCCGCAAGGCCACGCTGCGCGAATTCCCGATCGCCGGCGACACGAACTCAAAGCCGGTGACGAAGTGAAGGCCGACCTGTTCGACGTCGGCGACCACATCGACGTCAGCGGCACCAGCAAAGGCGCCGGGTTTGCCGGCGTCCATCAAGCGCCACGGCTTCGGCGGCGGACCCGGCGCCCACGGCTCGAATTTCCACCGTGCGCCCGGCTCCATCGGCCCCAGCGCCGACGCCGTCCCGGACCCTGAAAGGCACCAAGTTGCCCGGCCAGATGGGCAACGTCCGCGTGACCGCCCAAAACCTCGAAGTGGTCCAGGTCAATGCCGAAAAGAATTTGATCGCGGTGCGCGGCTGCGTGCCCGGAAAGCCCGGCCGCGTGGTGGAACTCAAGAAAAGCGTGAAAGGATCGCGTTAGTCATGGCTTCGGCGAAAGTATTCAAGATGGACGGCAGCGACGCCGGCACGCTGGAACTCGACGGCGCCGTGTTCGACGTCGAACCCAACGCCACGCTCGTACACGACGTGGTCGTGGCCCTTCGCAACGCCCAGCGTCAGGGCAACGCGGTGAGTCAAGAATCGCAGTGCAGTCAGCGGCGGCGGCAAGAAGCCCTACCGCCAGAAAGGCACCGGCACCGCCCGGCACGGCAGCAGCCGCGAACCCCAAATGCGGGGCGGCGGCGTTGTCTGGGGACCGCGCAAACGCAGTTACCGCCAGAAGGTGCCCACCGCGTTCCGCCGCAAGGCCCTCTGTTGCGCGTTGAGCGACTGCCTCCGGTCCGACGCCTTGTACGTGTTGGACTCGCTGGCCTGCGAACTGCCCAAAACAAAACCGTTTGCCGAAATGCTTGGCAAACTGTCTCCGGACGGCAAGAAGACCCTGTTTGTCACGGTCGAAACCGACGACAACGTGGCCTTGTCCGCACGGAATCTGAATCGCGTGGGGCTTAAAACCGCGAGCGATCTAAATGCGTTAGATGTGATGAATTACGGCCGCGTCGTGCTCGTCCGCGACGCCGTCGCCAAGCTCGAGGAGCGCCTCAAATGAAATCCGATCCGTTTTACATCGTCCGGAGGCCCATCATCACCGAAGAATCGACCATCCAGACGCAATCGCGCAATCAATACGTGTTTCACGTCGATCCACGCGCCAATAAACACCAGATTCGGGATGCCATCGAGCAGATGTTTCAGGTGAAGGTCGTCTCCGTGAACACCATGAACTACGTGGGCAAGCAGCGCCGTCGCGGCCGCACCGTTGGACGCCGGCCGCACTGGAAGAAAGCGATCGTCACGCTGCGTCCGGGCGACGCGATCGACCTGATCGGGTAGGAGTCGTAGGGATTATGGGAATCAAGAAGTTCAAGCCGTTGACACCGTCCCAGCGCGGGATGAGTGTGTCCGACTTTGCCGAGATTACAAAGGACAAGCCCGAAAAGGCCTTGACCGCGCCCATGAAGCGCAAGTCCGGCCGCAACAACCACGGCCGCATCACCATGCGCCGACGAGGTGGCGGCCACAAACGCCGCTATCGCGTCCTCGACTTCCGCCGCGAAAAAGACGGCGTCCCGTGCAAGGTCTCGGCCATCGAATACGATCCGAACCGGTCCGCGCGTATCGCCCTCGTCGTCTACGCCGACGGCGAAAAACGCTACATCCTCGCGCCGCGCGGCCTCGAAGTCGGCATGACGCTTCAGAGCGGCGTCGGCGCGGATTTTCAGGTCGGCAACTGCCTGCCCCTGGCCAATATCCCCCTCGGGACCGAAATTCACAACGTCGAACTGACCCCCGGCAAGGGCGGCCAGATCGCGCGCTCCGCCGGAAACGGCTGCCAGTTGCTGGCCAAAGAAGGCGAACACGCCGCGTTGCGGCTGCCCTCCGGCGAAATGCGCCGCGTCTTCCTGTCCTGCCGCGCCACCATTGGAAACGTCGGCAACGAAGACCACAGCAACATCAGCATCGGGAAAGCCGGCCGCACACGCTGGAAAGGCCGCCGTCCGAAAGTCCGCGGCGTTGTCATGAACCCGGTGGACCACCCCCACGGCGGCGGTGAAGGCCGCACCTCAGGGGGCCGCCACCCCGTGACCCCGTGGGGCGTTCCCACCAAGGGACACAAGACGCGTAAGCAGAAGAAACGTTCGAACGTTTTCATCATTCGTCGGCGCAAGCCCTGACCGGCTTTGCGCAGGCCACGCCCGGCAGTGTGCCGGGCCGTAGATAGGAGATTGACACCGTGCCACGCTCAGTGAAGAAAGGCCCGTTCGTCGACGACCACCTCATGAAAAAGGTGGAGAAGCACATGTCGTCGGGCGACAAACGCGTGATCCGGACCTGGTCGCGCCGCTCGACCGTGACCCCTGAAATGGTGGGCCTCACGATCGCGGTTCACAACGGCAACAAGTTCCTCCCCGTGTTCGTCTCGGAAAAC
Organism: Candidatus Hydrogenedentota bacterium; assembly: GCA_963745075.1. Taxonomy (GTDB): domain Bacteria; phylum Hydrogenedentota; class Hydrogenedentia; order Hydrogenedentales; family SLHB01; genus JAHDWY01. The sequence continues at coordinate 431,600 of CAVUWV010000008.1, forward strand.
ATGGTGGGGCACAAACTGGGCGAGTTCGCCCCCACGCGTACCTACCGAGGGCACGCGGGCGGCAAGAAATAGAAAGGGAGGTTGACCAATGCCGGTAGCAGTGGCACGGGCCAGACATCTGCGCGTCTCTCCGCGTAAATTGCGGTTGGTAGCCGACCTGATTCGTGGCAAGAGCGTCGCCGAAGCGCGCGACATTCTGCAGTTCACGATCAAAGGCGGATCGCCCTTGTTGTCAAAGGTGCTCGCCTCGGCCGTGGCCAACGCCGAAAGCAAAGCCGCCGAAAAGCGCGAACGCCTCGACACAGACGAGATGGTCATCTCGAAGATTATGGTCAATGACGGCCTTACGATGAAACGGTTCCGCTCCGCGCCCCGAAGCCGCGCGGTGAAGATCCGCAAACGTATCAGCCACGTGGAATTGGTAATTTCGGATAAAGTAAGTAGGGACCGGCCGCGCATCGGCGCGACACCATCCCGCACCTAAGGAGAACATCGGTGGGTCAGAAGGTACATCCGCTGGGCTTTCGCCTGGGCGTGATCCGCACCTGGAGTTCGATCTGGTACGCCGGACGCGACTACGCGGATCTGCTCCATGAAGATTTGAAGCTGCGCGACTACATCAAAAAGCGGCTGTACAACACCGGTGTGGCCCGCGTCGACATCGAACGCGCCGGCCGCAAGGCCAAAGTGCACATTTTCACCGCGCGCCCCGGTCTGGTCATCGGCCAGCGCGGATCGGAAGTCGACAAGCTTCGCTTCGAACTCGAGAAGCTGACCGGCCGTGAACTGCTCATCAACATTCACGAAGTCGTCAGCCCCGAACTCAACGCCCAGCTCGTCGCCGAGAACATCGCGTCCCAATTGGAGCGCCGCGTCTCCTTCCGCCGGGCCATGAAAAAGGCCATGCAGAACACCATGCGCCTCGGCGCCAAGGGGATTCGTCTCCGCGTGGCCGGCCGCCTGAACGGCGCCGAAATCGCTCGTCAGGAGCAGGCCCGCGACGGCAGCATCCCGCTCCATACCCTGCGGGCGGACGTGGACTACGGACTGGCCACCAGCTTCACGACCTACGGAACCATCGGCGTGAAATGCTGGATTTACCACGGCGACGTGGAGCCCGGTGGCATGGCCTCCGGCCCCGCCGACGCCCGTGGAGTGCAGGGACGCCGCGACCGCGGCCCCCGGCAGTAATCGAGGAGAATCAGTACCATGCTGATGCCGAAACGAGTGAAGCACCGCAAACAGCAACGCGGCCGCCGGACGGGCGCAAGCAAAGGCGGAACGAATGTCGACTTTGGCGAATACGGTTTGAAGGCCGATCAGGACGGATGGATCACCGCCCGTCAGATCGAGGCCGCCCGTATCGCCCTGACCCGCCACATTAAACGCGGCGGGAAAATCTGGATTCGCGTCTTCCCGGACAAGCCCATTACCAAGAAGCCCGCGGAAGTTCGCATGGGTAAAGGCAAAGGCGCCCCCGAAGAATGGGTCGCCGTGGTCAAGCCCGGCCGCGTCATGTTCGAACTCGAGGGCGTCAGCGAAGATCTGGCCCGCGAAGCCGTGCGCTTGGCGGGGCACAAACTGCCCATCGCGACCCGGTTCGTGAAGCGGCCCTAAGGCACGGAGAACTGAAGTGAGAGCGAGAGAATTTCGAGAGCTGTCCGACGAGGAACTCGGCCAGCAGTTGAAAGATCGGAGCGAAGCGCTTCGAAATTTCCATTTTCAAATGGCCACAAGTTCCGTGGACAACACCCGCGGCGCCCGTCAGGCGCGCCGGGACGTCGCACGGATCAGGACAATCATGCGGGAGCGGGAGCTGGCCGCGAAGAAAGAGGCTATCTAGCATGCAGGAACGCGGCGCCAGGAAAGAACGGGTCGGTGTAGTCACAAGCACGGCCATGGACAAGACCATCACGGTCAGCGTGGAACGTTTCGTACAGCATCGCCTGTACAAAAAGGGCGTGAAGCAAACGAAAAAATTCAAAGCCCACGACGGAGAAAACTCCTGCAACGTGGGGGATTTGGTCCGGATTCGCGAAACCCGCCCCGTCAGTAAGACCAAGCGGTGGCGCCTGATCGAAGTCGTCAAACGCGCCGAGTAACCGGTGAGGAAACGAAGTCCATGATTCAGATTTATTCCAATCTCGAAGTTGCCGATAACACCGGTGCCAGACGCCTTCGCTGCATCCAGGTGATGGGCGGAACCCGCCGGCGCTACGCCCACGTCGGCGACATCATCACCGCCTCCGTCAAAGAGGCGCTCCCCAATTCCGGCGTGAAAAAAGGCGACGTGGTCAAAGCCGTCATCGTGCGGACCAAACAGGACACCCAACGGCCCGACGGAACGATCATTCGCTTCGATTCCAACGCGGCCGTCTTGATCAATCCGAACAAGGAGCCGCGCGGCACCCGTATTTTCGGGCCCGTTCCGCGCGAACTTCGCGACCGTGGCTACATGCGAATCATTTCGCTGGCCCCGGAAGTCGTATAGGGGTACGAGACGATGCACATTCAAAAAGGCGATACGGTGGTCGTGATCACCGGCAAATACAAGGGCCGCCGCGGCCGCGTGCTCCGCGTCATGCCCAAAGAGGATCGTCTCGTCGTGGAAGGCGTCAACATGATGAAACGCCATACCAAGCCGGGCAACCGCAACCAGCAGGGCGGGATCGTCGAACGCGAAGCCCCCATCCACATCTCCAATGTGATGGCGTGGTGCGCCTCCGCGAGCAGACCCTCCAAGATTCAGGTGCGAAAACTCGAAGACGGATCCCGGGTCCGAATCTACAAGGTTAACGGCGAAACGTTGACCGATTAGTTAAACGCAGTTTCACGAACGATCGGTGCGATCCCGTCGCGGCAATGCAACAACAAGCGGGACGCTCCGGCAGGAGAACAACTACCGTGGCCGCCAGACTGAAAGAACTATACGCAACGAAGATCCTCCCCGAAATGCGGGAGCAGTTTAAGTACGAAAACACCATGCAGGTGCCCCACGTCGAGAAAATCGTCGTCAACATGGGCGTGGGCGACGGCCAATCCGACCCCCGCATGATGGAAGCCGCCGTGACGGAACTGACCGCGATTACGGGGCAGAAGCCCAGCATTCGCAAAGCGCGCAAGTCCATCGCGAACTTCAAAGTCCGCGAAGGCGCCAACATCGGCTGCATGGTCACCCTGCGCGGCGCGCGCATGTACGAATTCATGGATCGCCTCCTGAACGTGGCGATCCCCCGTATCCGCGACTTTCGCGGCGTGTCGCCCAAGGCCTTCGACAAGTTCGGAAACTATACCCTGGGCATCCGGGAACAGACCATCTTCCCGGAAGTGGATATCGACGCCGTCACCCGCGTCCGCGGGATGAACGTTACGTTCGTCGTTTCCAACGCGCGGTCCGCCGACGAAAGCAGAGAGCTGTTGCGTAAATTTGGAATGCCGTTCCGCGCCTGATGCGCACGGCGCCGCCCGCTTCGGGCTTAGGAGAGTATTGTGGCGAAGAAGTCGATGATTGCAAAGACCAAACGGACGCCCAAATTCAAGGTGCGCGGCTACAACCGCTGCCGCTTGTGCGGCCGTCCCCGAAGCTACATGCGTAAGTTCGGGATCTGCCGGATTTGCTTCCGGAAGCTCGCCCTCGAAGGGCTGCTCCCGGGCGTAACCAAATCCAGTTGGTAAACGACGCCCCAAGGCGTGGTCTCTAGAGCAGGAAAAAAGGAAACGAACCCATGTCGATGAGCGACCCGATCGCAGATTTGCTGACGCGGATACGCAACGGACTCTCCGCCCGGCACGACCGCGTGGACATGCCCGCTTCGCGCTTAAAAGAACAGATCTGTGCCGTGCTGCAGCAAGAAGGCTACATCGCCGGCTACAAACTCGTGGAGGACGCCAAACAGGGCATCCTCCAAGTCAGCCTGCGCTATCTGGAAGACCAGAAACCCGTCGTCCGCGGGATGCGCCGCGTGAGCAAACCCAGTCTCCGCGTCTACGTCAAGAGCGACGAGATTCGCCCGGTTCGCAGCGGCCTCGGAATCTCCATCCTCAGCACTTCCAAGGGCGTCATGACCGGCAAGCAAGCGCGCGACGGTAAAATGGGCGGTGAATTACTTTGCGAGGTCTGGTAGACCTCGCCGTTGACGAAAGGAACCTAGACCGTGTCGAGAGTAGGGAAACTACCGGTAACCATTCCGGACGGAGTGAAATGCGAACTCAAAGGTTCGCACCTGAAGGTCACCGGCCCGAAAGGTACGCTGGAGCGCACGCTCAGCCCGGAAATGAAGATCGCGATCGACGGGAACGGCATCACCGTCGCCCGTCCCTCGGATCAACCCGGGCATCGTGCCACACACGGCCTGACCCGCGCCCTGATTCAGAACATGGTGACCGGCGTGACCGACGGGTACATCAAGACCCTCGTCATTAACGGCGTCGGCTATCGTGCCGCCATGCAGGGCAAAGAGTTGAGCCTGTCCGTCGGATATAGCCACCCCGTGTCGCTCGCCCCGCCCGCCGGCATCACCTTCAGTGTCGACGGCACCCAGACCATCAAAGTCGAAGGGATCGACAAACAATTGGTGGGCCAAGTCGCGGCCAACGTCCGCGCGTGGCGCAAACCCGAACCCTACAAGGGCAAGGGCATCCGCTATGAGAACGAACAGATTCGCCGCAAGGTCGGTAAGGCCGGCGCGAAGTAATATCGCCAGGGAGAGTTGAGCGCACATGAATACTCGGCATGAAAAAATCGACCGCTTGGCACGGCGCCGCTTGCGCGTGCGGAAGTCCATCAGCGGAACCACCGAACGGCCCCGGCTGACGGTGCGGTCCACGCTGAAGCACATTTACGCCCAAGTCATCGACGATACCACCGGCAAGACCTTGGCGTCCGCCTCCTCCGTGTCTCTGAAAATCACCGGAGGAAACGTCGACGCCGCCAAGACCGTCGGCAAAGCCCTGGCGGAAAGCGCCAAATCGGCCTCCGTCAAACAGGTCTGCTTCGACCGGAACGGCCGCTTGTATCACGGGCGCGTCAAGGCCTTGGCCGACGCCGCCCGCGAAGGTGGATTGGAATTCTAATAGAACGGGTCAATGGCCGGAGGAACCGGCCGGGAAACGGAACCAGAGTAGAAGGCCGCCAAACGCATTCAGCGCAAGCGCGGCCGGGAGAGCGAGGTTGAGTACATCGCAAGGAAGACGGGAAGGTCGCGGAGATCGACGGCCGCGGTCCGATCAGTCGGATTCGAACTTCATTGAATCGGTCGTCAAAATCTACCGCGTCGCCAAAGTCGTCAAGGGCGGCCGTCGCTTCAGCTTCAGCGCCATCGTGGTCGTCGGCGACGGCAAAGGCCGCGTCGGCGCCGCCATGGGCAAGGCCCGGGAAGTGCCGGACGCCATTCGCAAGGCCATCGAACGGGCCAAGCGCAACATGGTCGGGTGCCGATCGTCAGCACCACCATCCCCCACGAAATCGTGGGCCGCTCCGGATGCCGCCCGCGTTCTGCTGAAGCCCGCCTCCCTCGGTACCGGTATCGTGGCGGGCGGTCCCGTGCGCGCCGTCGTGGAAGCCGCCGGATACCAGAACATTCTGACGAAGTCGCTCGGCTCCAACAACGCCACCAACGTGGTGTGGGCCACCATGGACGGGCTGCAGCAGCTTCAAGACCGTCGAGGAAATCGCCGCCATGCGAGACTTGGAAGTCGCCGCGGTATCTGTAGCGTGTCGGCCGGCCTGCCGCGGCCGGAACCATCGACCGTATATTGGGTAAGGAATGTTTACGATGGAACTGCAGCAAACTAGACAACAGCCCCGGGAGCGCGCCGCAAAGCGCAAGCGCGTCGGCCGGGGACCCGGCTCGCGGCAACGGAAAAACTGCCGGCCGCGGCCACAAGGGCCAGCGCTCGCGCGCCGGCGTGTCCCGCCGTGCCACGTTCGAAGGCGGCCAGATGCCCATGAACCGGCGTCTGCCCAAGCGCGGATTCAACCATCAGTCCCGCTTCCCGAGTGCCATTGTCAATGTGGATAACCTCGAGAGCGCCTTTGAATCCGGCGCCGAGGTCAACCCCGAATCGCTCGTCAGCGTCGGGTCTCGCCGATCCCGAAAAAGGCGGCGTCAAGATCCTCGGCCGCGGCGAACTGACCAAAAAGCTGATCGTCAAGACCAGCGCGATCAGTTCCGGCGCCCGGGCCAAGATTGAAGCCGCCGGCGGAACGGTCGAGCTGATTCCGAACATCGCCAAAAAACCCGCCGGCAAAAAGACCGTGAAGCAGGAGGGTTAGTAGTGTCCCAGCCCTTGGAAGCCTATAAGAATGCCTGGCGCATTCCCGAGCTGAAACAGCGCATCATTTTCACGCTGGTCATGCTCGCCATTTACCGGCTCGGCGCCCACGTGCCCACCCCCGGTATTGACGGCAACGCCCTGTCCAAAATGATGCAAGACATGCAGGGCGGTCTGCTCGGCTTTTACGACATGTTCACCGGCGGCGCCTTCGAAAGCGCCACCGTGTTCGCCCTCGGCATCATGCCGTACATCAGCGCTTCCATTATCATTCAGTTGCTCGTTTCCGTCATGCCCGCCCTGGAAAAACTGCAAAAGGAAGGCGCCGAAGGTCAGAAAAAAATCACCGAATACACCCGCTACCTGACCATCGCCCTCTGCATCGTGCAGTCCATCGGCGTCGCGGTCTGGTTGAAGAACGCCAATTCGGCCGAAAACCCGATCCTCGTGAGCACCGGGATCTGGTTCTACTGCACCTGCATCATCACCTTCACGACCGGCACGGCCTTCATTATGTGGCAGGGCGAACAAATCAGCGAACACGGCGTCGGCAACGGCATGTCGCTCATCATCTTCACCAGTATCGTGGCCCGCATGCCCAACGCCTTGTGGACCATGTTGCAGTTGTTCCGCGCGGGCGACCTCGACATCTTCAAGATCGGGTTGCTCGTCGCCCTCATGGTCGTGGTCATCGCCGGCGTCATCCTGGTCACCACCGGCCAGCGCCGCGTGCCCGTCCAATACCCCCGGCAGGTCAAGGGACGGAAGATGACCGCCGGAGGCCGCAACTACTTGCCCCTGCGCGTCAATCAGGCCGGCGTGATCCCCATCATCTTCGCCAGCTCGATCATGATGCTTCCCGGAATGGTGGGCGGCGCGCTGAAATCGGAGACCGTAGACCCAATCTTCAGCTTCTTCAGCATCTACTTTGGATACGGCAGTCTTGGATACAGCGTGATTTACGGCGCATTGATTATCTTCTTCTGCTTCTTCTACACGGCCATCACCTTCAATCCAATTGAAATGGCCGACAACATGAAAAAGTACGGCGGCGTGGTCCTCGGCGTACGCCCGGGCAAAGCCACTGCCGAATACCTGAACCGCGTGATGACGCGCATTACCTTGGTCGGTTCGATCTTCCTGGCTGCCGTCGCACTGCTTCCGCACGTCGTCCAGTCCATGATGAACCTGAACTCGTGGCAAATCGCCCACTTCTTCGGCGGCACGAGCTTGCTGATTCTCGTCGGCGTGGCCCTGGATACCGTCCGCCAGATCGAGACGCACCTGACCATGCGCAACTACGACGGATTCATGAAAGGACGGCGCATGAAAGGCCGCCGTCTCTAACAGCCCGGTCTTCGGGCCCGTATTCGACAACATTGATGCGAAGGAACCACACGGGTCCCTCGCCGGGAGATACACTGGAACCGCGACGACCAAAACGCGAAGTAAGCGCCGAGCGAAGGTAACGGAATTGGCCGTGGGATTGCGAATCATCATACTCGGAGCGCCCGGCGCCGGAAAAGGTACCCAGGCCAGGCGGCTGGCCGCCCGGCGGAATCTCCCGCACGTATCGACCGGAGATATTTTCCGGGAGCACTTGACCCGGGATACGGCCTTTTCCCGGAAGATACGCCCGTTCATGGAATCGGGCGCGCTGGTGCCGGACAACCTGACCTGCGCCATCGTGGAAGAGCGCCTGGCCGAGCCCGATTGCGCCGTCGGTTACGTGCTGGATGGGTTTCCCCGTTCCCTGTCCCAGGCCGAAGCCTTGGACCAGCTCCTCAACGAGCGCGGGGAGCGAATCGACGTCGCGATTAATCTGGACGTGCCGGACGACGAAATCGTCGCGCGCCTCAGTGCGCGCAGAACGTGCGCTGTTTGTGGTACCATATATAGTTTGAAATTCGATCCGCCCAAGGGCGACGGAACCCATTGCACCCAGAACGGGTGCAACGGCCTACTCGTCCAACGGCCCGATGATAACGAGGAAACGATCCGGCAGCGTCTGGTCGTATATCACCAGATGACTGAAACGATTATCGCTTTCTATCGAACGCGCGGTCTGCTCCGCTCGATACCCGGCGACATCGCCCCGGACGATGTCTCGGCAAAAATTGAAGAGATTTTGTGCGCTCTGGAAGTGGTTCGAGAACCATGATTACCTGTCGTTCCGAAAAGGAAATCGACATCCTCCGCGAAGCCAATCAATGCGTCGCGGAGGTCTTGGTGACCTTGGCCGGCATGGTGGAACCCGGAATCGCGACCCGAGAGCTGGATGTTGCGGCCGAAAAACTGATTCGCGCGTTGGGCGGCGAACCCTCGTTTCTCGGGTACCACGGCTATCCCAAAAGTACCTGCATCTCCGTCGACGAAGTCATCGTCCACGGGATACCGGGTAAACGGAAGCTGAAAGAGGGCGAAATCGTCAGCATGGACGTCGGCGTCTTCTACCGCGGGTACCACGGCGACGCCGCGGTCACCGTGCCCTGCGGCACGGCCGACGCGAAACGGCAGCGTCTCATGGAGATTACGGATCTCGCCCTCAGCCGGGCCATTGCCGCGGCGCGGGCCGGAAACTATCTGGACGATATCTCCCGGGCCGTTCAGGAGACGAGCGAAGACGCCGGCTTTTCCATCGTGCGCGACTTCGTCGGCCACGGCATCGGCACGCGAATGCACGAGGAGCCGCAGATACCGAACTTCGTCGTTCCGGGTTCGCGCGGCCCCAAGCTCAAAGCGGGCATGGTGCTCGCCATCGAACCGATGGTGAACACCGGCTCGCCCGAAGTGAAAGTGCTTCGGGACGGGTGGACCGCCGTCACGGCCGACGGAAAGCCCAGTGCGCATTTTGAACACAGCATAGTGGTCCGCGAGTCGGGAGGCGAAATCCTCTCGGCGACCCCCAAATTGGTTTGGGGAAAGCGGGTCGCGTGACGGCAGCTCCCGCGAGCCGCCGGGAAGTTCAGTACATAGACACGTATGCAGAAAGAAGAAGCCATAGAAGTTGAAGGGACGGTCGTGGAACCGCTGCCCAACGCGATGTTTCGCGTCGAGCTGAAAAACGGCCACACCGTACTGGCGCATATCTCCGGCAAGATGCGGATGAACTTCATCCGAATCCTCCCCGGCGACCGCGTCAAGTTGGAAATGTCACCCTACGACTTGAGCCGTGGGCGGATTACGTACCGTTACAAGTAGTTCGAGCAACGCCGGTCCGAGGCCCGTTTCCGGAACGAGTCAGGTCTTATGCCTGACCCAGCGGCGCGCGTGTCAACGCAGCGCGTGGAGTGAACGATGAAGGTAAGAAGTTCCGTTAAGAAAATTTGCGAAAAGTGCAAGATTATCCGCCGGCACGGCCGGGTCCGGGTGATCTGTGAAAACCCCCGCCACAAACAACGGCAAGGGTAACCCGGAAGCTGAAGGGGCCGAACCATCCCCTTCGTGAGGAGAACGTATTCCATGGCACGTGTAGTTGGTATCGACCTTCCCCGCGAAAAACGCGTGGAAATCGGGGTGCAGTACATCTACGGCATCGGGCCGACCCGCGCGAAAGCGCTCATGGCCGAAACGGGCATCAACCCCAGTACGCGCGTCCGCGATCTCACGGACGAGGAAGTCAGCCGCCTGACGACGGCCATCACGGCCAAGTACGCCGTGGAAGGCGATCTGCGCCGTGAAGTCATGTCCAACATCAAGCGGTTGATGGACATCAACGCCTACCGCGGTCAGCGCCACAAGCGCGGCCTGCCGGTGCGCGGGCAGCGTACCCATACGAACGCCCGGACCCGCAAGGGACCGCGCGGCGCGACAGTCAAGAAGAAATAGCGGATCGAGATCGCGCGGTGGAACCGCGCGCACGTGAAATTGGCCGGAGCGGAACAGCCGCCCGGCATACCCAGGAGGCACAGGTCAGTGGCCAAGGAAAAGAGGAAGACAAAGGGCAAGAAACGGCGTACCGCCCTGAACGTCACGTCGGGTGTCGCGCACATCCAGGCAACGTTCAACAACACCATCGTGTCCATTACGGACAGCCAGGGCAACGTCATCTCGTGGTCGAGCGCCGGACAAGTCGGGTTCGTCGGTTCGCGCAAGAGCACGGCGTTTGCTGCCCAGGTCGCAGCCGAAGCCGCCGCGCAAAAGGCGCGCGAAGTCGGCCTGCGCGAAGTGCGGGTCCACGTGAACGGTCCCGGCGCGGGCCGCGAATCCGCCATCCGGGCGATTCAGGCCACCGGCCTGGACATCACCCTGATTCGAGACGTAACCAGCATCCCACACAACGGTTGCCGGCCGCCCAAACGCCGCCGCGTGTAGCGACGCCTTGCGCCGCTGCAACCTTTTCCACGACAGCAACGTATGTGGAACACCTGAGAACAGGCCGCACTGCCGGGGAGAACGATACGAATGATAGCTCAAGATTTCGTGATACCGAAATTTGTCAAGATTGACGATGGCGCCACGGGCCAGTATGCCCGCTACACGGTCGAAGCCTTCGAACGTGGCTACGGCACGACGATAGGGAATTCCCTGCGCCGCGTCCTGCTCGCTTCCCTGGAGGGATCGGCCGTGACCGCCATCCGCATCGAAGGGATTCAGCACGAGTTCTCGGCTATTCCAGGCGTCAAAGAAGACGTCACCGACGTCGTCCTGAATTTCAAAAAGTCCCAGTTGCGTCTGAACCGCGATGAACCCATCATCTTCACGTTCAAGCACCAGGGCCAGGGCGAAGTCACCGCCGGAACCGTGTTCAAGGATCAGGACATCGAGGTGTTCAACCCCGATCACGTGATCTACACCTCCACCAACGCCTCCAACACAGTGGAAATGGAAATCAAGGTCGCCCGGGGCCGCGGCTACCAGACCGCCGACCACTTCGAGTTGGAACATGCCGCCATCGGCACCATCTACCTCGACGCCAACTTCTCGCCGGTCACGCGCGTGAACTTCTCCGTGGAAGACGCCCGCGTCGGCCAGCGCACCGACTACGACCGCCTGATCATGGAGATCTGGACGAACGGCTCGATTACCCCGGAAATCGCCATGGAAGAAGCGGCCGCCCTGCTCATCGACCACCTCAAGATCTTCGTGCAGCAGCGTCAGGAAATCGACGTCACCGGCGGCGCCGGCGCGCCCGAAGACCCCGAAATGGCCCGCACCTTGTCGCGGCCCGTCGAAGAACTCGAACTGAGCGTCCGCGCGGCGAACTGCCTCAAGGCGGCCAACATCCGGACCATCGGCGACCTGGTCGTGCGCAGCGAAGCGGAAATGCTGCAGTTTCACAACTTCGGCAAGAAGTCGCTCGATGAGATTAAAGCGATTCTCGAAAGCCTCGGGCTCGGTCTCGGCATGAACGTCGGTGTTGCCGCCGCCGTCCCCGCGGGAGCCGGCGAAGAATCGGATGTAGAAGAATACGACGAAGACGAGTAAGCACGAAAACGCGATAGCGATAGAGGTACACGACCAATGAGGCACCGCAAGGCAGGACGACGGCTGGGGCGCAACACCAGTCACCGCAAGGCGACGATGAAAAATCTCGCCCTGGCGCTGTTCAAACATAACGCCATCGAAACGACCGTGGCGAAATCCAAGGAGCTGCGTGGCTTCGCCGAGCCGCTCATCACCATGGCCCGCGAAGACACCGTGGCAAACCGCCGCCGTGCCTTTGCCGAACTTCGCGACAACGCGGTCGTCACCAAGCTGTTTGCCGAGATCGCGCCCGCCTTCGCCGACCGGCCCGGCGGGTACACCCGCATCCTGAAGCTCGGCAACCGCAACGGCGACGCGGCCCCCATGGCCCGCATCGAACTCGTCGGCCTGGGCGAATACAAAGAAGACTGATTTCAAAAGACCACTTCGGGATTATATGACCCGCGAGCGCAATTGCCACGCTCGCGGGTTTCGTTCTGTCGAGAAATAGGCGCATGCGGTTCCCGGCGACCGCGTGCTCCCTGTCGTAATCGTTATCGTCGAAATCCCTGCTGTCCGTGACCGTCCGAGTGCTTCCCCTCAATACCCTCGCGCCGCCTGCATCACGCGCACGTTCTCCAGACCTTCCCGGCCCGGCACCAGAAACTCCGACCCTTCCAGCACGGCCCGGCCGAAGGCTTCCACTTCATTGCGGTACGGGTTCACGTTATGCGCGCCCGACACCTTCGGTTCCCCGTTGCCGCGCCCTCGCACGATCAAGCCGCCGTGACCGAAGTACGTTTTCTCGCAGACGCAATAGGCATCCGTGCCGTACATCTCGATACGCGCAAGACCGCCCGCCCCGGTCGATGCGTCCGCAATGGCTACCGCGCCGCTCTTGAACCGCATCGTCACGATGGCGTGGTCATCGGTTTCAAAGCCCCAGCGCGGACTCGTCAAAATTCCCTGCGCCGCGTCCACATCACCCATAAACCAGCGGCACAGATCGATCAGATGCGTCCCAATATCGCAAAGCGCCCAACCGCCCGACGTTTCCTTCTTCTGACGCCATTCGGCCGGCGCTTCCGGATACGCGAAATAGAGCTGCGCCCGGAAAAACACCGGATCCCCGAAGTTTCCCGATTTCCATTCCTGTCGCACCTCCTGATGGAGCGGGTGATGGCGCAGGTGGTACCCGATCCCGAGTTGTCGGCCCCCGGCCTCCGCCGCGGCCAGCATCGCCTCGCATTCGGTGACCGTCAGCGCCATAGGCTTTTCGCACAACACGTGCTTGCCCGCGTTCAATGCGGCGATCGTTTGGGGCGCATGAAGGTAGTTGGGGCTGGCCACCCAGACAACTTGAACCTCATCATCCGCCAGAAACGCATCGAGATCGGCGTATCCCTTGTCAACCTCATGCTTTTCGCAGAACGCGTCCGCCGATTCCTGCTTACTGCTTAACACCGCATGCAGCGCCGCATTGTCCGCCGCAGCAATCGCCGGTCCGAAGGTCGAATCCGCCCAGCCGGTGGTCCCAATGAGCCCCCACGCAATCTGTGACTTCGCCATGGTATCTCTCCTTCGGCGTTTCAAATCCTCCATTATTCGTATTTTTACTATACACCCTCTCCCGTCCGTTCCGCAATGGCGAGGCGAGCGAGATTTCGGATTGCGGATTAGAAACGCGCGGGAGTCCGAGCCGACCGACAGTGGCCCTATTGAATCGGTCCGATCGGACCGATCCGTCCGATCCGTCCGATCAGGCGTAGTGGGGGAAGGTACCTATCCTTCCACACGTATCCCGGCTTTCCTCCTGCCTCTGGTTTCCCTCCACCTTCCGCAATCCGCAATCCAGACTTCCGCCTGCTATAATCCCCCCCTATGGCCCACCAGTGGAAAAAACTGAGCGATATCTCTGACTCGAAACTGACGCCCATGTTGCGACAATACCTGGAAGCCAAGGCGGAAAGCGGGGGCGAATCCCTCCTTTTCTTTCGGATGGGCGACTTTTACGAAATGTTCTTCGAGGACGCTGTCGCGGCGGCGGATATCCTCGGGATCGCCCTGACCTCCCGTGACGCCGTCAACAAGGACGACCGAATTCCCATGGCGGGCGTCCCGGTCCGGGCCGTCGACGCGTATATCGCCAAGGCCATCAAGGCCGGACGCATGGTGACCATCTGCGAACAGGTCGAGAACCCCAAGGATGCCAAGGGCGTCGTAAAACGGGCCATCGTCCGGACCATCACCCCCGGCACCGTCCTGGAACCGGAACTGCTCGAAGACGCGGCCAACAATTACCTCGGGTCCCTGTCGGTACGGAACGGAAAAGCCGGTCTCGCGCTGGTCGATGTCAGCACGGGCGAGTTTCTAACCGCCCAGATCGACGACGACCCGCTACGGACGCTTGCCGACGAACTGACCCGCATGGCGCCCGCTGAAATGCTTGTCCCGGAATCGATGGACGAAGACGCGTTGAACGTCCTGAAACAACGCTTTCCCGGCTTGACCTTTGCGCGGCGGCCGGACGACGAATTCGACCCCGCCGACGGTAGGGAAATGCTGCTGGATCAGTTCGGGCTGAAGACCCTGAAAGGGCTGGGCCTCGACGACGCGCCCGAAGCCGTGGCCTGCGCCGGGGCCGTCGTGGCCTACGTGAAATCGACGCAGCGCGACGCGGTACCGCACCTGCGTTTTCCCAGGCGTTACAGCCCGTCCCAATACGTCGTCCTGGACGGCAACACCCAGCGCAACCTCGAACTCGTCGAGTCCATGACGGACCGAAAAGGCCGCGGGACATTGCTCTCCGTTCTCGACCGCACCCAAACCAGCATGGGCGGACGCAAACTGCGCCATTGGATCCTGCATCCCCTGCTGGGCGTCGACGAGATTCGCGGTCGCCTCGACGCGGTCGAAGCGCTTCTCGACGACGCCGAGTTGCGGCTGCGGTTGCGCGACCTGCTCCGCGGCGTCGCGGACATCGAGCGCCTCACCGGCCGCTTGACCTCGCGTGCCGGCAACGCCCGGGACGTGAAGTCCCTGGGCTCGTCTCTCGGCCAGGCGCCTGCCTTACGCGATTTGCTGAACGGCGTTGAAGCGCCGTTGCTCGCCGGCATCCGCGATACCATGGACACCCTGGACGACGTGGCCGGATGGATCGCATCGGCCGTCGTCGATGAGCCGCCCCTCGCCATCACCGAAGGCAACTTCATGCGGGACGGCTACGATCCGGAACTCGATCGGCTTCGCGATCTCGTCAAAGGCGGCCGCGACTGGATCGCGACCTTGCAGCGGGAAGAGTCCGCGCGCACCAAGATCCCCAATCTGAAAGTGGGGTACAACAAAGTCTTCGGCTATTACCTCGAAGTGACCCGCGCCCACACCCATCTCGTCCCCGAGGATTACGAGCGCAAACAAACCCTCGTTAACGCCGAGCGCTACGTCACACCCACATTGAAATCGCGGGAAGAGGAGATCGTCACCGCCCAGGAAAAGATGCAGCAACTCGAATACGACCTTTTCGTCGCGTTACGCGATCGGATTGGCGCCGAAGCGCGGCGTCTTCAGGAAACCGCCGACGCCATCGCGACCGTCGACGTGCTGCTGTCCCTTGCCGAAGCCGCGGCAACCAAGGGATACGCCAAACCCACCATCGATGAATCCGACGAACTGCGCATCCGCGACGGCCGCCATCCCGTGGTGGAAGACCTCATGGCCCGCAACGAGTTTGTTGCCAACGATACCGTTTTGGACCCGGCCAAGGCCGCGCTGCTCATCGTGACCGGGCCGAACATGGCGGGCAAATCGACTTACCTCCGCCAGGTCGCGCTAATCACGCTGATGGCGCAGATAGGAAGTTTCGTGCCGGCGGCCGAAGCCCATATCGGCGTCGTAGACCGCATCTTCACGCGGGTCGGCGCGTCCGACAATCTCGTGCGCGGCGAGAGCACGTTCATGGTCGAGATGATCGAGACCGCCAACATCATCAACACGGCGACCGAACGCAGCCTCCTCGTGCTCGACGAAATCGGACGCGGCACCAGCACCTTCGACGGCATCAGCATTGCCTGGTCCGTCGCCGAGCACATTCACGATCGCATCCGCGCGAAGACCCTTTTCGCCACGCACTACCACGAACTCACCGAACTCGCCAACAATCTCGAACGCGCCAAAAACCTGAACGTGGCCGTGCGCGAATGGGGCGGGAAAGTCGTGTTCCTCTATCGCATCGTCGACGGCGGCGCGGACCACAGTTACGGAATCCAGGTCGCCAAGCTGGCAGGATCTGCCGCCGGCGGTGTTGGATCGCGCCCGCGACATTCTCGAATCCCTCGAAGCGGGCAACCCCGCGTCCACCGGGTTGCCGGAACAGATGTACCTCTTCGGCGCGCAGACCGCCGAGCCCAGCCGCGTCGAAAAAGAACTCGAGACGATCGATCCCGACGAACTATCCCCGAAAGACGCCCACGAACTGGTCTGCCACCTGAAACACCTCATGGCCAAACCCCGCCACGAACGGTGAACGGGCCTGACGCCAATTTTGTCGAAAGACCACAGCCGGGGGCGGCTGTGCCACACGTCTAACTCCGGAGACCTTGGCTTTGCTTTTCGTGCCACAGTGTTCGTCTGAAATCCGTGATGGAAAGACCGGAGACGACGTGTCGGTAAGGCGAGTGTGGCACAGCCGCCCCCGGCTGTGGTCTTTCGAAGGCATCGGCGTTTACCCACATGGCGACCGGCACGTATCATGGGAACCTTGAAAGAGCCGAGTTTCGGAACGCCAATTGCTTAGACGCCCGCTTCTACGGCAGCACGCTATAAACAGAAATCCACAAACGAAATCATGAACAAGCTGAACGCATGGTTGAACAAAGAGTCCGTGGCCGGGTGGGTCATGGCGGGGCCGGCTCTGCTCGGGCTCACGGCCTTCATCGCCATCCCCTTCGCGTTAGCCGCAGGGCTGTCCTTTACCAACCTGCGTCTCGGCTCACCGTTGCCGGTGCAATGGGTCGGTTTCCAGCAATACGGCCGCGTGCTCGGGGATGCGTCGTTCCAACGGGCGCTGATCAACAACGCCGTATTCGCGGGCGTCGTGGTGCCGCTGCAGACCACGCTCGCGCTGTTGCTCGCCATCGTCCTGAACCGGAACCTTCCGGGCCGCGCGATCTTTCGTACGCTATTCTTCATGCCCGTCGTGTTTCCCATGGCGCTCGTCGCCGTGATCTGGGAACTCATCTACGCGCCGGGCCCGAACGGCCTCGCCAACGGGTTCTTGCACTTCGTCACCTTCGGCGCGTGGACGCCGCACGATTTCCTCGACAATCCGTACCTCGCGCTGCCCGCGATCGTCGTGCTGTCCATCTGGCAGGGCGTGGGATTCCAGATGATCATTTTGCTCGCGGGACTGCAATCGATTCCCGAGATGCTCTACGAGGCCGCGCGCATCGACGGCGCTAACCGCTGGAACCAATTCGTCCACGTCACGCTGCCGCAACTGCGCAATCCCCTGATATTCACCGCACTGGTCACGTCGATCCTTGCATTCCGCGTGTTCGACCAGGTCCAGATCATGACCCAGGGCGGACCCAACGACGCGACCACCACGGTCATGTACCAAGCCGTACGCACCGCTTTTGACCGACAACAGGTGGGCCAGGCCTCCGCCATGACGGTCATCTTCTTTCTGATCGTGCTCCTATTCACCTGGGTGCAACGGTCGCTCGTGAAAGAGGAGCGCGAAATCGAATGAGCGCGGTACGAACACGTCATCGTGTGGGCGCGGTCATCAGTTTCGGCTTCTTAATCGTGGCCGTGCTGGTGTACATCGCCCCCATCGCCTTCATGCTGGTCGGCAGTCTCAAACCCAACGATCGGGTCCTGGCGGAAGCCGGCACCCTCAACGCCTTCGTGCCGGACTCGGTGAGTTTGCACAACTACGCCAACGTGTTTCACCGCGTGAGCTTCCTACGGTTCATGCTCAACTCGCTACTCATCACCGGGTCCATCGTCGTAGGCGGACTTGCGATCAACGCCATGGCGGGCTACGCCTTTGCGCGCATGCGCTGGCCCGGACGCACCATCATGTTCGCCTTCGTCTTGTCCCTGATGATCCTGCCCTTCGAATCCATTGCCGTGCCGCTCTTTTACCAGATCACGATCCTCGGCTGGCGCGACACGTACATTGTGCAAATCCTGCCCTTCCTGGCGAATGCCTTTTCGATCTATCTCTTCTACACGTTCTTCCTGAGCCTGCCCCGGGAACTCGAGGAATCCGCCCGTATTGACGGCGCGGGCGTGTACCGCACGTTCATCTCGATTGTGATCCCGAATGCGAAACCCGTCTTCGCCACGGTGGCGATCATCACCTTCCTGTTTTTCTGGGGGTTCTTCCTCTGGCCGCTCATGGTGACCAGCGGCGAGGCGGTACGCCCCCTGCCCGTGGCCATTGCTTCGTTCCATACCCTGCCGCCGCTGCAATGGGGCGACATCATGGCCTTCGGCGTCATGATGGTCGCGCCCGTGCTGGTGGTGTTTTTAGTCTTCCAACGCTGGTTCGTCCAAGGTGTCGCCAGCGCCGGTCTGAAAGGATAGGGAAGGGCGCAACACAGGAAGCGGATGACCCCACCGTCTCATCATTAGTAATGGGGCCACTGGGAGCGCCAGGCACCAGCCTGGCGAAGCTTCGGAGCGACACCATTGAGGCTGCGCAGTCGCAGTTGATGTTATTGTGGCCGGTAAACGCTCCGAATCCCGCCATGCTGGTGCCTGGCGCTCCCAGTGGGGAAACTATATTCCTTCCTTCCGGTATAGTGTTTGTTGTCCGCACAGGGGTGCTTTACCCATCGCCCTCCAATGTGGCGCCACTCCTACCTCCGGACTCCGGACTTCCGCCTCGAATTGGCAACGCCACGCGTATTTTCGGTAGTATGGTACGTTGATTCCGGGCAATTCCCGCAATAAATCCGAAGATCGCGATATGGAGGATATGGAATGTCTACGAAAAGTGATGTGACGCGCCGCGATTTCATGCGTGATGCCGCCAAGGTGGCCGCCGGTGTGACCGCCGGGGCAGCGGTGACGAAAACCGCGCGCGCGGACGTATACAAGAGCATTCTGCCGCAGAGCGTCATGGGCGCCAACGAGAAGATCATCACCGGCCACGTCGGCGTCGGGAACATGGGGAAGCGGGACCTGCAGTTCGTGTGCATGCGCGACGACATGCAGCCCATCGCGGTGTGCGACCTCTTCCCGAAGTTTACCATGCAGGCGAAACAGATCATCGCCAGTACCGGGCGTCCGGAACCGACCGAACACACCAAGTTTGAAGAGGTCATCGAGAACAAGGATATCGACGTGGTGGTGGTGGTGACGCCGGACCACTGGCACACGGTTCCCGCCATGATGGCCATCGAAGCGGGTAAAGACGTGTATTGCGAGAAACCGTTGTGCGCCACCATCGAAGAGGCCAAAGCGATTCGTGCCTGCGTGCGCGAGCACAAGGCCGTGTACCAGAGCGGCACCATGCAGCGCAGCGGCAAGTATTTTCAGGAAGCCGTTCAGATGATCCAGGATGGCTACATCGGCAAGATCGGCCGGGTCGAGTGCTGGAACAACGATCACTCCAAGATTGAAGGTATCGGCAACCCGCCGAACGAAGACCCACCGTCCTGGCTCGATTGGGACCGCTATATCGGGTGGACGCCGAAGGTGCCCTACAACAAGAACCGCTACATCTACAACTTTCGGTGGTTCAAGAATTACTCGGGCGGCAAGATCACGGACTGGGGCGCGCACTTGCTCGATGTGGCGATTTGGGCCATGGGCATGGAGAAACCCATTCGCCGGGTCACCGCCACCAGCGGCAATCTCATCCTCGAGGACAACCGGACGACGCCCGATACGCTGGACGCGTTCTGGGAGTTCGACGACTACATTCTCAGTTTCTCGAATCGCGCCTGGAGCCCGGACTGGCTCGAAGACACCGACATCGGCAGCCCCGGCCACGGCATCTTCTTCCACGGCACCTTGGGCAGCATGCGCGTCGATCGCCTCGGCTACCAGGTCTTTCCGTTCCGTGACAACGGCGGCTGCGAACCGAAGGCCGTTCGGGACGCGCTCGAAATGGACATGAACGTGGGCCACTGGCAAAACTTTGCGGAGTGCGTCCGCAGCCGGAAAGATCCAATTTGTAATGTGGATGTGGCCTACCACACCGTCGTGACGTGCATCTCCGGCAAGTGCGCGTACATCGCAAACGCGAAGCTCGACTACGACGCCGAAAACGATAAGTTTGTGGGCGACTCGGACGCCGTGAAGACCGCCAATGAGTGGGCCTACCGTCCCTATCAGAACGGCTGGTCGTTGAAGGCTCCCCACTATGAGGGGTGGAAGGCGTAACGAGTGCGGATTTCGGGTTATGGATTGCGGATTGAAAGACTAGACCGCGCAAAGCGGCGAAGGAAGGAATCCAATGAAACGATATCGCAGTGTGGTTGTAATCGCGGCATTTCTTGTGCCGCTGGTGCTGGCCCAGGCGGCCGGCAAGGAAGAGTGGGTGAAGGAAGGCCTGCTTACGCAACAGGAAGCGGACGACGGGTTTGTTCCCCTTTTCAATGGCAAGAACCTGGACGGCTGGTGGTGTCGCGGCGACAACAAGGACGCCTTCCAGATCAAGGACAGCGGCGTAATCCGCGTGACCGGCGAGAAGGGCGGCGACTGGCTCTTCACGGACGGCCAGTACGGCAACTTCATCCTGCGCTACGAGTACAAGTGCGTCAGCGGCGAGGGCAATTCGGGCGTGGGTATTCGTGCGCCGAAGGAAGGCAACCCCGCGTTTGACGGGTTCGAAATCCAGGTGTTGCGCCCGGGTTGGGAAACGCCGTACCAGCGCTCTTGTTCGCTGTACTCGATCCAGCCACCAAAGGTGGAGGCGGACAAGCCCTTCGGCGAGTGGAATTCCGTGGAAGTCATGGCGGACGGCACGCGCATCCGCACGACCTTGAACGGCACGGTGATTTACGACGTGCATACCACCGACTTCACGCCCGAGACGGTGAAGGAAGACTGGCAGAAACCCGCGAACACCCGGCCGATGAAAGGCTACATTGCCTTGCAGGATCACTCGGATGCGGTTGATTTCCGGAACATCCGGATCAAGCCACTGCCGGAATAGGGCGAAACGTGCAACAACCAGGGACGACGAGCGTGGTCTCGAATGGTGTAGAATCGAACACACCACGGACCGTGGAGTGAGGAGCGCGAAGTGAATGCACCGGTTACACGACGACATTTCCTGGCCGTTTCAGGCGCTGCCGCGGCAGCGGTTCCGCGCGCCATGGCATCGCAAGGCCATACCGCGACCCGCGTAGGGATTATCGGATTCGGCCAACGGGGTGAGGAATTGACCCGGGAATTCGCGCGGCGGGACTGCCGGATATCGGCCGTGGCGGATGTGTCGACAGCGAACCGGGACCGCGCCCGCACGCTTACCGGCGCAGACGTTTGCGCCGAGTGGAAAGCGCTCCTCGACCGGGACGACGTGGACGCGGTCGTCGTCGCCACGCCGGATTATCTGCACGCACCCATGACCATAGCCGCGTTGCGTGTGGGCAAAGACGTGTACTGCGAGACGCCGATGACGCGCACCCTCGACGAAGCGCGGGCGGTTCGCGACACCGCAGCCGCGACCGGGCGTATTCTCCAAATCGGTGCGACCGGGTTGGCGAGCGGTCCGTGGGAAACCGTGCGCGAAACCGTTGCGAACGGGCGGCTCGGTGAATTGTACTGGTGCCAGAGCAGTTGTCCTCTCCAAATGAGTGGCGAAAGTTGGCGCGGATCCTGGGAAACATCCGGCGGGATCGCGTCGGACGTGGTGTTCGATCGGGTGGCGTCCATGATGACCGGCCTGGGGTTGCGCGTTCCCGATCGGGTTTCCGTGGCCGGCGGCGTTTACGCGCGCGGCGCACGCGAAGTGCCCGATTCCTTTGTTCTGACGCTGGAATACGAGCGCGGCACGAAGATCGTGTTGACGTCCGCGAACGCCCACGGCAACGGCGCAGTCACCGTGCTTCGCGGCCGGGAAGCGCGCCTGCATCTCACGGAGAACAGCGTAGTAGCCGAGGCGGAGCCTGGATACGAACGCGCATTTGCGCGGCGTTTCGGGACCGGTCCCCGGGTCGTGCTGACACCGGCGCGGTCCTTCGACCTTCTCGACAACTGGATCGAGTCGATTCGTTCGCGCCAGGCCGCGGCCTGCGGGCCGGAAACGGCCTATCCGGTGATGGTCGCCGCTGCTATGGCCAACGAAGCCTATCGGAGCAAGCGTGCAGTCGCGTTCGATGCAGGGACGGGGTGCATCGGCATGGCTCCGGTGCGGTGTTGATTGTGGGGATTGCCAAGTCTGCCATTGGAACGATTGTAAACACTCGGAAGAACACAGCCGGGGCGGCTGTGCCACACGCGCCCGCCCGGTGGTCCGTTACCGGTTTTCCCGTCGTAGCGCATAGGCGATACAGCCGGCACTGGGCCTCGATCAAATCGGTCCCGCTTGGATCGGATTTGGCTAGTAGTATCGCGCGTCTGGTTGATTCGCTTTCAGCGAAATTCCTGAGAATAAGTACCGGCTATTCAGGCAGATCCAGCAACGGAATAGAGATGGCTGAAGTTTCTGAGTTGACCGTGTGGCACAGCCGCCCCCGGCTGTGTTCTCTTGGGTAATCGGTATCCGGGTCCGGTAGTAAGCACTATGGAAACACGTTTGCAATTCGACATACAGCCTCAGCCGGACGAGACTACATGCGGCCCGACCTGCCTGCACGCGGTTTACAACTACTACGACGACCAGGCGCCTCTGAGCGAAATTGTCAACGAGACGCCGACACTGGAGGAAGGCGGCACGCTGGCGGCCTTGCTCGCGGGGCACGCCTTGCGCCGGAATTATGACGCGACGATCTACACCTATAACTTGAAGGTTTTCGATCCGACGTGGTTTGCGCCGGAAGCCCCGGACATGGCCACCCGGCTGCGGGCGCGGTACGAGCACAAACGGTCCCCGAAATTGCGCAAGGTCATCAAGGCCTACATTGATGTGTTGGAAAACGGCGGGACGGTGCGGTTCGAGGATCTGACGGCGAGACTGATCGAGAGCTATTTGATCGAGGGCATCCCGATTCTGACCGGGCTCAGCGCGACGTACCTGTACCGGTGCGCGCGCGAATACGGCCCCAAGGCGGATTACGACGACGTGCGGGGCGATCCGGCGGGGCACTTTGTGGTGTTGTGTGGATACCACAAGGAGACCCGGGAGGTGCAGGTGGCCGACCCGCTGCTGCCCAATCCGTTTACCGAGGATCAGCATTACGAAGTAAACATTGACACGGTCATTTGCGCTATTCTCTTGGGCGTCCTGACGTACGACGCGAATCTACTGGTGATTAAACCGAAGGCTTAACGCGAGTTCACGCTTATGGCGGTTCTGATCGTTGTGAACAAGCCGCAAAACTGGCCGCTCAAGATCCCGGGCGGCGAGGTCGTCGCGGCGCGAGATTACCTGACCGATCCCACCTACTACCGGCTGCGCGGCGCCCGCGTGTTCAACCTGTGCCGGTCGTACCGGTACCAAAGCACGGGCTACTACGTGTCGCTCCTGGCGACGGCCCGGGGCCACAAACCTATTCCAAGCATCGAGACGATCCAGGACGTTAAGTCCGCCGCCATCGTGCGGCTCGCCGCGGACGAACTGGACGAATTGATCCAGAAGAGCCTCAAACCGATCCAGTCCCGCGAGTTCACGCTGAGCATCTATTTCGGCCGCAATCTTGCGAAGCGGTACGACCGGTTGAGCGCCTACATCTTCAAGCTGTTTCAGTGCCCCCTGATGCGGGCGCGGTTTGTGTATCACGACGAAGACGGTTGGGAGTTGAACAATCTCCGGATCATCTCGGCCAACGAGATTCCCGAAGATCACCACCCGTTCGTGGTGGATGTTACGCAGGAGTACTTCCGCCGGTTCCGGGTCTCGGGGCCGCGCCGGTTCACGCCGCGCTACGATCTGGCGATTCTCTACAACCCGAAAGAGGAGAATCCACCGTCGGATGCGCGCGCGCTGGAGAAGTTCATCAAAGCGGCGAAGAAGCTCGACATGCGGGCGGAACTGATCGAGCCCGAGGAGTACGGAATTCTGCCCCAGTACGACGGATTGTTCATTCGGGAGACCACCGAGGTCGACCACCACACGTTCCGATTCTCGCGGCGGGCCTTTGCCGAGGGCATGGTGGTCATCGACGATCCGGAATCGATCGTGCGGTGCGGCAACAAGGTCTATCTGGCCGAGTTGCTTGATCTGCACCGCGTGCGCATCCCCAAGACGCTCATCGTGCACAAGGGGAATCAGGAAGAGATTATGCAGAAGATCGGTTTGCCCTGCATCCTGAAGGAGCCGGACAGTTCCTTTTCGCAAGGCGTGTACAAGGCGGTCAATGAAGCGCAGTTGCACGAGATGATCGAGCAGTTACTGTCCGAATCGGATCTCATCATCGCGCAAGAGTTTCTGCCCACGCCGTACGATTGGCGCGTAGGGATCCTGGATGGGCAACCGCTGTACGTGTGCCGGTATCACATGGCGAACCGGCATTGGCAAATCCAGCACAAGGACAGCGGGGGAAAGACGCGCTACGGCAAGGTCGACACGCTGCCCGTCGAGGATGCGCCGCCCCACGTCGTCAGCACGGCGTTGCGCGCGTCGAAATTGATCGGGGACGGACTGTACGGCGTCGATCTCAAGGAAGCGGGCCGGCGCACCTACGTGATCGAGGTGAACGATAACCCCAGCATCGAATCCGGGTTCGAGGATCGCGTGCTCAAAGACGACCTGTATTTGAAGATCATGGAAGTGTTCCTGAAACGCATCGAGCAGCAGAAGGAAGCCCGGCAACCCAAATGAGCGTCCCGAAGTATCACCTGTTTGACCGTTACGGGGTCGAACTCGAGTATATGATCGTCGATGCGGAGAGCCTGTCGGTTCGCCCCATCGCCGACGAGGTGCTGCGCCGCGTCGCGGGCGAATACGTCAACGAAGTCGAGCGGGGCCCACTGGCGTGGTCCAACGAACTGGTGTTGCACGTCATTGAGTTGAAGACGAATGGGCCGGCGCTCAAGGACTCGACGGACTCGATGGCGTATTCCAGGAACACGTGCGTGTTATCAACGAGATTCTGGCGCCCTTGGGCGCGCGGCTGATGCCCACGGCGATGCACCCGTGGATGGACCCGCAGGCCGAAACGCGGTTGTGGCCGCACGAGAACAGTCCCATCTACGACGCCTTCGATCGGATCTTCTCGTGCCAGGGGCACGGCTGGTCGAATCTGCAGAGCGTGCACGTGAATCTGCCTTTCGCCGACGACGAGGAGTTCGGGAAACTGCACGCGGCGATCCGGTTGCTGATGCCGATCGTGCCGGCGCTCGCGGCCAGTTCGCCGTTTGTCGAGTCGGGCGCGACGGGGCTGTTGGACAACCGGCTCGACGCGTACCAGACGAACTGCCAGCGGATCCCATCGGTCACGGGATACGTCATTCCGGAACCCGTGTTTCTTTCCGCGGATTACGAGATCCTGATCCTGCAGCGGATGTACGAAGACATCGCCCCCCACGATCCCGAGGGCATTCTGCAGGAAGAATGGCTGAACGCGCGCGGGGCCATTGCGCGGTTTGAACGAAACACGCTCGAGATTCGCGTCATTGACATCCAGGAATGCCCGAAAGCCGATCTCGCGGTCGTGACCGCCATTACTGCCGTGTTGAAAGCGCTGACGGAAGGGCGCTGGTCGGACGCCTTTCACCAGGAGGCCTGGGAAGTGGATCCCTTGTATGCCATCCTGCTCGCTACGATGCGGTCGGCCGACGCAGCGGTCATTCGGAATCGCGCGTATCTTCGGGCTTTCGGGCTTGACTCGTCGGCGGCCACGGCCGGCGAACTCTGGCAGCATCTGATCGAATCCGTGGTGCCGGACGGCGATCCGGTGCGATCCCCCCTGAAAACGATTCTGAACCAAGGATGCCTCGCGCGGCGAATTCTGTCCGCCGTGGGCGGGGACTCATCGAAGAAACGCATTGCCGAGGTTTACGGGACCTTGTGCGATTGCCTGGCGGAAGGCCGAATGTTTGAAACCGCGTAGCGATTGGGGTTGACTCGGCGGCGTAGGTACTCGGTTTGGCAAGGTCGATTACGATTACGAATTCGATTAGGATTACGAGTAGTGTGGGCCGGGGCGATGGGGTCGCCTGACGCAGGAGAGGGAATCGTGCGAATTCTGGTGGTGGAAGACGATGCGAAGATCGCGTCTTTCGTGGCGAAGGGGTTGCGGGAGGCGGGCTACGCGGCGGAGACGGCGGCGGACGGCGAGGAGGGACTCTACCTCGCGGAAGCGAATAGGTACGACGCCGCGATCGTGGATCTCATGCTGCCGAAACGGGACGGGCTGAGTCTCATCGAAGCGATGCGCGAACGGCAGGTCCGGACGCCGGTGATCATTCTGAGCGCGAAACGGTCGGTGGACGACCGGGTGCGCGGGCTGCAAGCGGGCGGGGATGACTACCTCACGAAACCGTTTGCATTCAGCGAACTCCTGGCGCGGGTGCAGGCGCTGGTACGGCGCACAACGGGAATGGCCGAGCCCACGGTGCTGGAAGTGGCGGACCTGCGCGTGGATCTGTTAAAGCGCGAGGTGATCCGTGCGGGTGCGTCGATTCAACTTCAACCCAAGGAATTTGCGCTGCTCGAATTTCTCATGCGTCATGCGGGGCGGGTGGTGTCGAAGACGATGATCATGGAACACGTGTGGAACTATCACTTCGATCCCGAAACCAACGTCGTTGAGGCGCGCATCTGCCGATTGCGGGACAAGATCGACAAGGGCCGCAAACGAACGCTGATCCACACGGTGCGCGGGGTGGGCTACGTCCTGCGCGAGGAACAGTGACATGCGCGTCGGCCTCGTCTTCCGGCTCACCGCGTGGTACGCCGTGATTTTCACCGTGTCCTGCATTCTGGTGGGCGCGGTGGTATACGGCATCCTGGTCCGGAATCTGCATACGCGTATGGACGAAGAGCTACGGGACGAGGCGCGGGAATTCGCCTCCATTTTTGAGACCGAGACGCTCGAAACCTTCAAGAACGACGTTTCGCGGGAAGCGGTACTGGAAGGCATCGACAAAATTTACGTGCGGTTGGTGAACGCGGATGGGACCGAAGTCGTCACCACCGACCCGCGGTTGTGGCGGGGCTATGGGCTCGATCCGCTGCTTCATGAGCCGGCGCACGACGGGGAAATGAAGTTGGTTACCCTGCGCGATCCGGAGACCGGAAACGCGGCGCGGGTCCTGCAACTGGGATTGGACGATGGGCGAGTCCTGCAACTGGGGCTGTCGTTGAAGGCCGACCGGCAGGTGCTCCTGCGGCTGCGGGAATTGTTCCTCGTGGCGTTGGTCACGGTGGCGGGCATCGCGGGACTGGGCGGCTGGTTCATGGCCCGCCGTGCGCTGGCGGGCGTGGAAGCGGTGACGCGAACCGCACGTTCTATTGCGCCCGACGACATGACGAGCCGCGTGCCGGTGTCGCGGCGGGGCGATGAAATCGACCGGTTAGCCGCGACGTTCAACGACATGCTCGATCGAATCGACACGCTGGTGCGCAGCATGCGCGAGGTCAATGACAACATCGCCCATGACCTGCGCAGTCCCATCACGCGGATGCGGGCGTCGGCGGAGCTGACTTTCGACGCAGGGAGTGCCGGCGATCCGTGCCACACGCTCGCAGCCGAGATCGTGGAAGAGTGCGACCGGTTGCTCGCCATGATAAATACCATGCTCGACATTTCCGAAGCGGAATCGGGAGTCGTTCAGTTCCGGAAGGACTTGGTGGATCTGGCGGACCTGGTGCGGGAAGGGTGCGAACTCTTTTCCACGGCGCTCGAGGACAAGAATATCACGCTGACGGTAGACGTGCCGGAGGAACCGTGCGAAGTGCTGGGGGATATCCGATGGTTGCAGCGGGTGGTCGGCAACCTGCTGGACAATGCCGCCAAGTATACACCGTCCGGAGGAAGGGTCGCGGTGCGGACGGAACCCCGAGACAGCCAGGTCGTGGTAACGGTGGAGGACAGCGGCCCCGGGATCGCTGCAAAGGATTTGCCGCGAATCTTCGACCGGTTTTACCGCGGCGATGAAAGCCGGACGCACCACGGCAGCGGTCTGGGATTGAGCCTGGCCAAGGCGGTTGTTCAGGCGCACGGCGGCACGATCGAAGCCGCGAATGTTGCGGGAAACGGAAGCCGGTTTGCGGTGGTCTTGCCGCGAAAGAAGTAAATAGCCTGTCTATTCCCGGATTTCATTACCATTTGGTAATCGATTCGCAAGGTCGTAATCATTCCGAAAACGGTATACTTCCACTGTAAGCATGGCGCGAAACCACGCGCTACCCCAATGGTCTCCTTCCAGACCCCCGAACGTACGAATTGGAGGAATCCCTCGAATGGAGCGATATCGCAGTATCTTCAAGGTGCGCGGGCTGCTGATGGTCCCGCCGGTGCTTTTTGTGTTGTTGGTGAATTTCGGCGAGTACGAACACGACTGGCTGGTCTTGCCCATTGGATATGGCATCTTCCTCGCGGGGGTGGCCCTGCGAGTCTGGGCGCAGATGCATCTGCATTACCGGTTAAGCGTGCGCAAGAACCTGACCAACACAGGGCCCTATGCATTTGTGCGCAATCCCATCTACATTGCAAACACCACGATGCTGCTGGGGTTGACGGTGGCGTCGGAAGTGCTTTGGTTTCTGCCCGTCATGCTGGCATGGTGCGTCGTCGTGTACCACTTTGTCGTGCGGTACGAAGAGGCCCATCTCAGGGTGAAATATGGGGACGCGTACCGCGCGTTCATGGAACAAACACCGCGATGGCTGCCGCGCGTCCCCGCGGAACGGGCGGTTGGCGCCCATACGATGCGGCGGTTTCTGAAGCCGAGTATCGTGGCTGAACTGCACTGCTTTCTGTTGCTGGTGCCGTTTGTGCTGAAAGAGATCATCGAACGCTGACATGGACCGACACGGACGCGGGACGAAGATCCACGCGGAATTGACTCACCGCCGTTCGCAGCACATACTCGACTCCGGTAAATGACCTACATCGCGAACGGGGAATTCCTGATGATTGGTACGATCGTATCGATGTTGTCCGTGCTGTGCGCGGCGGGTGCGCCGCAGAGCCTGGGGCAATTGTCGAACGGGATCGTGCGGGTGGATCTCGCGGCGACAGCGCAGGGGGCGCCGTACGTTGCGGCATGGTTCTGGGAGCAGGACGGTGCGGTGGCGCTGCGGACGGATTCGCCGCCGGTATGGGACGGGTGGCCGGATTTGGAGCCGGGCACGGCGCAGGTCGAGGTGGATGCCGGCGACCTGGTGACGCGGGCGACGATTGTGCGCGTGGCCGATCCGAACGTAACGCTGCGCTGGGTCGTGGAACTGGTCCGCGATACGGCGATGGTGCGACTGCATGCGGCGATCGAAAACACGGGCGCTGTGCCGTTGAAGGTCCCGTCGTTTCCGATCTGGTCCGGCAACTGGACCGTGCCGGGCGCGTCACGGATCACTTGGTGGAAGGCGCTGAGTTACGAACCAGTCTCACGGAACCTTGACGGCGACGTCTCGCTGGAAATGGCCAGCCGGCTCCACAGTTCGGACACGCGGCTCAGCGAGGGGGTGAATCCCTATTGGCAAATCGCGAACGCCGCGGGGCAGCTTTACTTCGCGCTGGAATGGTGCGGCGGTTGGGCGGCGAGCCTGGATGCACGGGGCGACAATCTTCGGTTTCAATGGTTTCTCCCGAAGGATGAAACGCAGTTGGTGCTGGCGCCGGGTGAAACGGTGGACGGTCCAATCCTGTGCGTGACGCCCACGCGCGGCGCGTCGGAGGCGCTGTGCCGGCAGTCGTGGATGAATCAGCGCACGCGCTACGCGGCGCAACGGTACCACGGGCCCGAACCGCGCTACGTGTTTACGTACAACCACTGGTACACGACGCGGTTCGATCTTACGGCAGATTTTTTGCGGCGGCAAGCCGAGTTGGCGCCGCCGTTCGGGTTCGACTTCTTCATCATCGACGCGGGCTGGTACCAGGCCCCGGGAAAGTGGTGGCCAGACCCGAAGAAGTTCGTGCAAGGCGAATTCGAGACCATCCTGGGCCAAGTGCGGCAGGAGGGCATCCCGACCGGGATCTGGACCTGTCCCCAGTTCGTGCAGGACGGGGACGATCCGCGCGTGGACCAGCCCGGCGTCTACGAAAAATTTATCGACGGGCATTTGCTCGACTTGGCGGGGTGCGACTTTTCGGAGCTGTTGACGGACCACGTGGCGAAACTACGGTCCCGGTACGGAGCGAGCTGGTGGAAATACGACCAGCTCCTGTTTGCGGAGGAGACGCGGGCGGGTGTCATGCGCAATGTAATCGCGTTTCAAGACGCGCTCACCGCCGTGCGCGAGGCCAACCCCGATCTCTTCATCGAGAACTGCCAAAGCGGCGGGCGTATGGTGAATGAATTCACCGCGCTTATCACGCAGAGTCAGTGGCTACGCGACGGCGGCGGCAACGGGCTCGAACACGCGCGCGGCAATTTTGCGCAAGCCCTCGGCGCGGTCCAATTTCTTCCGCCCTGGACGGCGAATCGTTGGACGAACAATCCCGGGCGCATGAACGACGCAAGTCCAGAGTTGTTGCGGTACTACTGCCGGAGCGCCATGGCTGGAACGTGGGGCCTCGTTGCGGATCTCGCGGAACTCACGGACGATCAGCGCGCCGTCATTCTCGACGAGATCGCGAACTACCGCCGGTTCAACGCGATCAAGAAGGACAATCTCTATGCGATCGTCTATCCGCATGACGGCGCGGACTTCGCCGCGATCGCGTGCTTCACTGCGGACGGTACGCAGGCCGCGGCGCTGGTGCTTCGCTGGGACGCGGACGGCGCCTTTGAGGCGCGGATTCCGACGCCGTATTTGCAGGGGGATGAGCGGGACGTGGTGGTTCGGTTTGGTGCGGGGGAATTAAGTCGGCTCGTGTTTTCGGAAGCGGGCTGATACGGACCGGTGGTGGGTGCTTCGGCTTCGACGTTTGGCCCTTGGCTCGGCGGGTTGGAAAACCCGCCCTCCATGGGGAGGATCATTCGTCTTCCTGGTGGGTATCAACGTCGACCTGGCCGTTTGCGTCGACGGTGGCTCGGATTATGATGGGGCGACAGCAGACCTCGCAGTCTTCGACATACTCCTGGTCAGGGGTGCTGCAATCGATGACGAGTTCGATGGGCGCGGCGCAGTAAGGGCAGCGCGTGGGGACGGTTTCGGTGGCGCTCATGAGGCGATCTCCGGTCGCAGTATTTTTGAAAAGGACACGAAGGACGCAAAAGGCCGAAACGACGGGGGAGCATGGCGTATCGCTGCTTTGAGGCGCAGGCAGATCTTTTGAGTCCTTTATGTCTTTTTAGTCCCTTGTTTTCATGCTGTGAACGTGCTCCTCAACATGAAACACCGCCGCTCACGGATTTCTTTCCCGGTCGAGGATAGGAACCTTGCTTTTCCTGGAGAGACCGCAGGGACCAAAACGACGAAGATGGATCCCCGCTTTCTGGGAGGATGACGGAAATGGCCCAAGAATCTGACCTCGCTCCAAACCGTCATCCTCGCGAAAGCAGGGATCCATCTTGTTACGAAGGGATCGAACGCGGCTCGTGGGACGTGCGGATCAGATGTTTCCTTTGGCCTGCTTCACCAGACGGTTGATCCAGAGGTCGATGTAGTCGCCGCCGACTTCGGCGATAACATTGATGCCTTGGGTGCGGCCGAAGGTGACGGCGGCGTCGCGGGCGAGTTCACGGGCGCGGCGGCGTTCGGCGGAGGTGAGCTTGCCGTCTTCGCTGGCTTCTTTGATGGCGCGGACGTAGGTCTGGTAGGTCTGGTCGACGCCGGCTTCGAGGGCGGATATGGCCTGGGCGTAGCGACGCTCTTTGGCCCGCTGGTACCAGTCCCGGGATTTGAAGAAGGTCCAGGCGGCGCCGAAAACGGTGCCGAGAAGGGTGATGCTGGTATCGGAGACGAGAGATTCCATGAGGGGACTCCTTTGGTTGGTTTCACTGGGAGCGCCATGCACCAGCGCGGCGAGTGCCGGGGAACACCTGCGGTAAGGACCAAGACGCCACGCTGGTGCATGGCGCTCCCAGTCGATTTACACGGACCTGCACGGACGGACACGGACAACAAATGCCGGAGTGCAGGAACTACAAGAAGGTTCGGGCGTCGATAATGTAGCCGTTGATGGCGTCGTCGGTGTTTTTGATGGCGGCCATGCCAGGGCGCACATAGAGGTGCGCGAGGGCGAGGGCATTGCTCGACGGGCTCGGCGCGACGGGCGACGCGGCTTCGGCGCCGGGGACGATGCTGATATCCCAGGTTTCGAGACGGGCTTGCACGAGATCGATGCGGGGGTTCGTCGTGGGCGGCGTGACGTCGGGCGTGGCGGTCTCGGATTCGAGGCGGTACGGGAAGCGCCCGATAAAGGCGTAGCCAGGTTTCACGTTCACGGACAGGCCGGGCACGTCCGCGGCGACAACTTTCAGATCGTCCGTCGCGGCTTTTCGAATGACGCCGTCGCCGCCGCCCCAGGCCTGGCTGAGCAGGAAGTGGATGAGTTCGAGGGCGGCCTCGATGCGGTCGTCCCAGGAGTTGAGTTTGGACGAGGCGACGGGGCGTTCCGCAAAGGTCCAGGAGGTCTTGGTGTAGGCTTTGCCTTTGATCGCCATTTCGAGAATCCTTTCGGGCTGGGGTTTTCTAGTCGAGGTGGTAGCCGGCGTCGAGACCGACGTCGTCCGCATCGAGGCGGAACTGGAAGAGCTCCGTTTCGCGGGGTTGGCTGCGGACGGTGAAACTGAGCGGATTGGCGACGGAACGCAGCGGGGACGTAAATCGGATACGGGTTTGGAGGTGCGCGCCGGAGAAACGGTGGACGATTTCCTTCACGCGGGCGACAAGCACGCCGGGAAACCGGTCGCCCCATTCACCGTCGACTTCGCGGTCGAGACGGCGGAGGACGCCACCGCGAAGTTCGACGAGATCGCCTACGGACACGTCCGCAAACCCGTCGTAGTATTCCACTTCGTCGGAGGGCTCGGGATAGGCGATGTCGTCGAGGAGGCCTTCGACGAGTTTGTCGGCGTCCTCTTCGAGGGAGATGCCGAAGTGATCGAGCGAGCGGGCGTAGAACCCGAAAGCGTCGATACTCGCGCCGGCCCAATAGGTCTTTTCCAGTGTGCCGGTGATGGGATTGCCATCGAAGTAAACGGCGTTGATGAGGTCGCTTGAATCGGACCCGAGTGTCACGCCCATGCGCGTGGGATCGAAGAACCAAACGCGGTCGGGGCGTGTAGCTCGGCGAAAGCTTACGCGTAGCTCCGGATCGATGGACCAGATGAAACCACCCGCGGCATAGGCCAGCGCGGTAAGTGCTTCGAGGACGCCGCCGGACGCGTCGAAGTTCACGAGAGAGACGCTCGTGCTGTCGACGGAGTCTGCCTTTGGGCCGGGGTATGAGAAGAAATCCTTCAGCTCCATCTCAGGCACAAGGCATTGGCCGTCTTCGTAGAGATAGACTTCGGCGAGTCCCTGTTCAACGAGGGCGGCGTTGAAACATTCGCCGCCGCCGAAGACGAGGCCGAGGTAGCGACCGTAGACGTCAACGCGATCGTCGAATGCGCCGCTTGCGTCGCGATGGGGGTTTAGTTCGATGAAGTCGATACCCTTGGTGTCGATGAGCGACTGCAACGCGGCCGTCGCGGCGTCCGCCTTCAATTTGTAGCCGCTCGCGTTGTATCGGTCGGTGGTCCAGTCTGCGACTTCTGGGTGGCGCGCGATGGCGTGCGAGTTCTTGTCGGTCTCCTCGGCATCGATGAGCATGAGGCGGACGTCGGGCCAAGGCGCGCCATCCACTTCGATGCCCGCGATAGTGTCGCCGTCTTTGGCGTAGGCATTGGTGAGGTCGAGTCGATCGCTGCCGACCCATTGGCCCGCGTCGATACCACCGTTTGCGAGTTCGTTCGTGTCCGTCTTACGTGCGAGGAATTTCTGGTATTCGCGCGCGGCGCCGTCAGGGTAGGCCGTGTGGGCGACGGTGTAGTGAATTGCACCCGGCGCGCTTTGGACGGCGTCTTTGACGATGGCGTCGATGCTGCGGTTCGTGTAGACGCGGGAAATCGTGGTGTTGCCGTCAAGGGGATCGCGCGCGGCGGCGAACTCGATGATTTCGTGGAACGTGACGTATTTCTCGAGAATGAGTTTGCGCGTTTCGCTCCATTGCGGTGCGATCTCCGTGACGGGCGCTTCGCAGAAAAGTTGCCCGTCGATCAACACACGCACCCGATAGCCGTGGCCAAGATCGGTGATACCTTCGGGCAACAGGCCGCGTACCCGATCCGCATCGCCGGGCCAGGTACGGATTGCTTCCAGTAACGGCACGTCCGCGTAGCGCCCGATGCGCCGGCCTTCCGTGTCATAGATTTCGATAGCGTAGTTCACGTCAATCACCACCACCGGTCGTGGACCGACACGACCGCTTCAGCGTCGTGGGAGCTGGCAGGATCGTCGGTGTAGGTTAGCGTCGTCCCTTCCGGTGCGATCTCGGGGAAAAGACCGGTCGTGTAGGGCGTCACGTCGACGCCGTCGAGGGTGACGCGGGAATTCGGCCCGTCAAAGATCAGCACGGACGCGGAGGACACAACGCCATTGTAAAGGATGCTCCAGATACCATCAGAAATGGACGGATTGATGAGATTGTCGTTTGCGGTGATTGTGATTGCCGGTACGGAGGTGTAGTTACCGCCGGCGGATACGACAAGGGTCGCGCCGGAGGCGTTGATGGGCCAGTTCTCGCTCGTGGGATCGACGGACCGCTCGTAAGGATCGCGGGCGTGGAGTTTCAATGTGAAGTTGCCGACGCGGGCGTCGTTCGCGATCTCGCGTTTGAACTCCGTGCGGCGGACGTAGAGTTCGCGGTCCGTGCGAATGGAGAGCGCGGCGGTGTAATCCTCCGAGGACACCGCGTCGAGAATGGCGTCGAGTTTGGTTTCGATAGCGGCGGCGGTGGACTCGCCCACGATGAGTCCGGCGATCTCGATGACGCGCTCGCGGCGGCCGCCGACTTCCTGGTGCGTCTCACGGACCGTGGTGTGGGCGGGATCGAAGGTGTGGTTTCCCAGCGTAATGGCCACGGGTTAGTCCTCCCCGAGGATGGGGGTCGAACCGGTCGCGTCGGCGGGGATGCGGGCAGGGGCATCGCGGAGGTACGGTTCGAGGACGTACCACGCCTGCTTTTCCGTGAGGGCCGCGACGCCGGTCAGTGCGCGGAAGCGGTTGCCATCCTCGACGCGTTGGCCGCCGATAGCGACGTTTTTCTGGGCGAAGGCGTCGTGGGCCGCAAGGGACCGGAAGAGGTACGCACCCGCGAGCAGAGTTTCGCCGGAGACGAGACCGGGGTCGGGGGATTCGGTGTCGACGTCGGGATCGATCTGGCGGAGGATGTTGCGGTGCGCGTCGTCGATGGCGGCGACGACGAGGTCCTGGGGGACGGCGACGGTGTCGTTGAGCTGGAATTTGAGGCGGACATCGGCTTCGGTGGTGAAGTTGGGCATGGGCGGAACCTCCGGGAAGAAGAACACGGACCTATACGGACAAGCACGGACGGACACGGACAAAGCAACCGAGGCCACCGCACGAGCCGCGCGAACAGCAGCTTTTGGCGGGGCCTGGGGCCTCTTGTGGCGTAGAGGCCCCAGGCGTGGGCCGGATGGGCGGGTCCGGCGAGGAGATTCGTTAGGACCAGTCGCTTTGGACGACGACGCGGGCGTCTTTGTAGATCACGGCGAAGTCGGTGACGACCGTGAGGTAGGTGCGGTCCCACTGCTGGTTGATGAGTTTGTCGTTCTCGACGAGCAGGTCCTGTTCGGTGAGTTTCTGGACCGTGTATCCGGCGTCGAGGATAGTCAGTTTATCCGTGGGCTGATCGACCATGGGAACGAGACGCACGCCGAGTGGAGTGGGCAGGTTGCCGGTCTTCGCGAAGTCGAAGAGGACGGCATCCTTGAGTTCGGTGAGTCCCAGGATGGTTTGCGCCAGCGCCGAGTTTGCCAGCATGTGGGTGGGCGTGAAGTACTTGTCCAGCGTCAGGGTCATGAACCCTTTGACGATGTCCGCGTAGGTCCACGTGTCGGCGGTGGCGGTGTTCACCGTGGGCGCCGCCGTGCCGCTGCCAGACGAATCGCCGCTGACAAGGACCGTGGCCAGGCGCGCATCGAGATTGCGACCGAGGCGTTCGCCGATGCGTTGCAAGTGGACGCGGAGCATGTCGACGGACATGCGGCGGATGACTTCGTAGGACGCGACCACGCCGCGGCCTTTCTTGTCGAGGCGGACGATGCGGTCGCCGTAGGTGATCTCCGATTCAGGGATCGCGGCGCCTTCGGCGACGGTGCGCAGTTCCTCTTCGGCGGACGCTTCGTCGACGTAGGGCACATCGTAGGCCGTGCTCGATACGGGTTCGTCGCGGATGATGAGTTCGGGGTAGACCGGCTTGCGCTTGAGACCGGAAACGACGGCCTCCCGCACGATGTCGGGAAAGAGCCATTTCGCGTTGGGGTCGCTCTGGAAGAAGCGGTCGACGGTAATGCGGTGTACGTCGACGCCGAATTCCTGGGCGCAGTAGTCGGTAAGGGTGGTGCCGAGGGCGCGAAAGTACTGCCCGTGGGTCAGGCCGAGGGCGCCGAGGGTGTCGTACAAGTCGTGGCCGCGCGTCTGGCGGAGCCGGTCGGGCTCCTGGCTCAGGAACGCGAGGCGTTCTTTGACGTTGTCGTCGCGGTAGGGCATGTGGGATTCCTTTGTTATTGGCTCGCGCTTTGCGCTCGCATGGGATCGATTACGAGTACGATTACGAGCACGAGAAGAAGATGGAGGTTAATGATGAGGTTGAGTTGGTTTAGAGCAGAACGTGAACCTTGCTTGCTCCGCTGTCGACTTTGAGGTTGCGGCCGACGCCGTTGCCGGAGGCGGGGGCTTTGACGGTGCCGTCGGTGGCGGAGGCGAGAATGCCGGCCTCGCCGTCGACGGTGGGCGCGGAGCCCGTGTAGGTGAAGATGCAAATGCCACGGACCTTGATGGGAATTGCGACGCCGTTGTCGTCGGCGTCCGCCAGGGCTTGGCCGAAGACCACGTCTTCGTCGTCGGTGGCATTGTTCACTTCATAGGCGCCGGTGAGCTTGACGGCGTCGCCCGCGGCGATGTCGATGGTGCCGCTGGCGGGGGTTTTGCAGGTGATGACGAGTTCGGTGACCGAACCGCCTACGTCTCCGTATGCCATTTTGCGTCTCCTTGTTTGATCACTTCGGTGTGGGCTTCTCTATGCTTGCGCCTATCTGGGCGATGGGTTAGGCGGGTTGGAAAACCCGCCCTCCTTTGAGGGACGAAAGGGACCTAAAGGACGGGGAGAAAACCGACGCGCTGCTCGATGTCCCCTTGGTCCTTTTGGTCGTTTGGGTCCTTTGGATTGGGAGAGGCCCAGTCCTATGGTCCTCATCGATTAGCGCCGCGCGTTGCACTGCGGTTACGCCGGGTCGCGGAGGATCGTCATGGCGCGATTTTGGTCTCGCGTGGTCTGTGTCAGCGGCTCCGGTCTGGATGTGGGGCTCGGGGGATATTTGTTGTCGAACCGGATCTCGTAGGCGCGGAGGTGGACATGGATCTCGTCGAGGGAGAGTTGGGCGAGGGTCCGGCGCCAGAGCGTGTCGTCGAAGGACGGGCCGTCGAGTTCGCGGCCGAGCCCGCAGAAACGTTCGATGGCGCGGGTGCGGGCGGTTGCGCCGTCGGTGATGAGGCGAGCGGCGTCGTGTTCGCGCGCGCCGGCTTCGTCCAGGGCGTGGCGGATGTCCCGGACGGCGGCGGGGGGCAGGCCGTCGACGCGGCGTGCGCGGATGACGCGGGATTCGCCGTTGCTGTGGAGGACAAGGGCGCGCTCGTCTTCGGTGGATTCAAGCCAGTGGTAGGTGCCTGCTTCGAGGCAAATGGCGTCGCCGGGCTGGTTGAGCCAGCGGAGATCGTGGGGCGCTTTTTCGGTCGCCCAGGGCTTGCCGTCGAGAGCGGTGGCGTCGATGCGCCAGCCGGTGAGGCAATCGCCGAATTCGAGGCGCAGATCGAGGTGGGCGCCGATGGCGTCGCGGTGGCGGTGGATGACGTAGCGGCCGTCTGGGGTGGTTGGGCGCAACGTGGAATCGGGGGTTTCGGTGGTGAGGGTCCAGTACATTGAGGGGGTCCTTTTTTGGGTGGGCGGCGGCAGAAACACGGACTTACACGGACAGCCACGGACGGGCACGGACCAATGCGGCTTTACGCGTGAAGCAGCTGCTGGCCGAGGGAAATGACCACCGCGACGAGGTTGGCGACAAGGAGGAGGACGCCTCGTGCGAGCGTGGTTTCGAGGTCTTGGACCCGCGCTTTCAGTTCCTTGATGTCTTCGGCGAGGTTGTTGACCTGAATCTCGTAGACGATGCCGTATGGGCAGCGTTCCGTGTCGCAGGGGGCGGTTGCGTTGCTATTCATGGGACCACCATTTGCGGGGGCAAAGTTCGATGGGTTCGTGGTAGGCGTCGCGGGCGACTTTGAGAGCTTGGTCGAGGGGGAGCGTGCGTTTGGCGCGTTCGGCTGCGACGAAGCCGGTGCCCTGCGAACCGGAGGAGACGACGGAGCCTTCAATAACTTCGAGGACGTTGCGCATGATGTAGTGGCATTGGTGATCTCCGTAGGTCTTGCCGGGGACGTGGTCGCAAGTGCGGAGGTCTTTTGCGCAGATCGAGCATTCGGGTGTTTCGAAGGAAAAGCCGATGGAGGTCTCGCGATACACGCCGCCCTCGATGTTCAGGATGAAGTCGGCGTTGTCCTGGGTGCGGAGCACGTAGAACGTCGGGCCGCACGGCGACGCGCGCGCCGTCGTGATGGAGCTGGGATCGGAAGAAAGTGCCGCGCGGCAACGAACCGCGCAGATCGTGGCGCTCCATCAGCGGACGGCCTGGGGTCATGGCGCTGATCGTTTCGAGTTCGTCGTCGGGGAAGCGGCTGTGGTGCCGGTCGATCTGGTTGTGGCAGAGGTCGAGGGTGAAGACCGCGAACTCGTGCGGTTCGAGGGGGCGCAGGGCGAAGCGGTTGACCTCAGCGGCGCTGCTGTCGTCATCGGCGCGGGCGCGGACGGCGATGAGGGCGCCTTCGCGGCGGAATACAAAGGGATCGAGATCCATGGCGGTGCTCCGTGTTGTTGTCGGGTAGTCACTGACCGGAAAAACAGGGACAGACACCAATTGCCGTTGGAAGTTTGGGTGAGGCAAACGTTCTTGGGGCAATTTGAGTCAGTCCCCATTTTTCCAAGGGGCATACATGGGGACACCTGTCGGCCCGGTGGACATATACTTATTGATTATTCAGGGGCTAACGAGTGCCCCCATGTATGACCCTTGCGATTGCGGATTGCGGACTTCGAATTGCAGATCGGAAGAACATCCCCCTTGATCCCCCTTCAAAGGGGGAGTTCGGCCAGCGTCGTCTATTAGTATGTGCGCGGTGACATGCTCCGAACCGAATTCTTTTGGCGAACCTAACGCAACGCGAAGCGTTGTGGGAGATTCCCCCTTTGAAGGGGAATTAAGGGGGATGTGCATTTCCTATCCGATGCCGAGGGTTTTGGCGGCTTCTTCGTGGGTGAGGAAACCGTTTTCGCGGAGTTGGACGGCGTTGGCGATCTCGCGCTGGCGGGCGGTGGCTTCTTTGAGCACGTCGACGGTGCGGTTGGCGCGCACATGGACGCGGGCCTCGGCGTAACCCCACATGAGCGCGAGTTCGAAGTTGTAGAGCCGTTCGAGGATGCGTTTGACGCTGCGGTTGACGGCCTCAACGTGGCGGTTGATGATTTCGAACTGGGCGGTGCCGTAGGTTTCGGTGGTGCCGTAGTTGCGGCCGAGGAGGATCGGCATGAGGTGCATGCCGGTGATCACCTGTTCCTCGATGGCCTTGTGGTTGTCGTAAAAGATCTGCGCGTGTTGGTCGCCGCGAATGAGATTGACGCGCACGTTGTCGAAGGTGACGAAATTCTGATCCGCTTCGAGTCCGGACAAGCGATCCCGCAGCAGATCGAAGTTGCCCTGGATGCGTTCTTCATAGGCCTCGGCGGATTCGCCGCGGGCGCGTTCGTCGGCGGTGTATTGGACGTGGAGTTTGGACCAGCCGGCGTTGTGGGTGGCTTTGGCCATATCTTCGAGGAGGCGCTGCTGGATCTTCACGACGAAGGGGATAGACCGCAGCATGGAGCGGCCGTAGGGATTGGTGCCGTCGCGATCGAGACCGACGTAGATGAACCGTTCGGGCGGCAAGGGGATGGCCTCGCCGTCGAGGATCTGGTAGGGCCGGAGAAGCCCGTCCTCACGGCGGAAGCGAACGGTCCAGACGTCGACGGGGAGGACGTCGAAGATGGATTCGCGGCTCTGAGAAAGCACGATCTCGACCGCGGCGGCACCGTAGGTGAAGAGCGAGGTGTAAAACACATCGAGGAGACCGTCCATGCCGCGGTCGCCGGAATTCACGCGCCTGTCGAGTTCGTGGAGGAGGCGTTGCGCGCGGCGTTTGGCGGCGTCGGACGACGGGTTGAGGATCTCGATGTCGTAGCCGGTCTGGCAGAGGCGTTTCCAGGTCCAGACGGCGTCGGAGATGTCGGGGATGGCGTCGCGCAGGAAGCGGTAGACCTGGAGCATGCCGAAGGGCGTATCGTTGGGGAGGGCGACGAACTCGCGGGGAATGCCCTGAAAGGCGCGCTGGTCTTCGGCGAGGGACGCGGGGAACAGGGCGCCGCCGCGCTCGCGGGTGGTGAAGGTT
Organism: Candidatus Hydrogenedentota bacterium; assembly: GCA_963745075.1. Classification (GTDB taxonomy): domain Bacteria; phylum Hydrogenedentota; class Hydrogenedentia; order Hydrogenedentales; family SLHB01; genus JAHDWY01. The sequence goes on from CAVUWV010000008.1 coordinate 472,269, forward strand.
TCGGCGCGGGGCGCGGGCTTTGGGGGGCGGCGGAGGCGTTGGAACCAGTGGAGCATATCGGGGTGATCCTCAGGTGTTGGTTTCATTGGTTAGGCACGGGGCGTTGCATGGAGAAGGCTGGAGACCGGAGTCCGGAGGCTGGAAGGGACAGAGGCGCAGCCAGGACATAGGTAACAGACTCGGACTGACACGGACGACCGAGACGGCCGCATGCTGGTGCTAGTGCTTGGGTAGGTGATGGGGTCGAAAAGATTTGGGAAATGGCTCATAATTAGAGGATTCCTTTGGGATATGACCGTGGAGGGCTGGATAGTGCGGTGGATTCGAATGACGTGGTGTTTGGTGGCGGCGGTTGGCGTAGCGCTGGCGGCGGTGGGCCAGGAGGGGAACGTCAAGGCGTGGGAAGGGGAAATCACCATTCCCACGTATCCCATCTATGGCGCGGACGTGAATCCGAAGATTTACGAGCTGGAAGGGTCCATCGTCTACCCTTACACGATGCAAGACCATTTGACGACGATCAAGGAGGACCGGACGTACCGGGCGGTCTGCCTGGAAAACGAGTATCTGAAGGTGACGTGTTTGCCGCAGCTCGGGGGCCGCATCCATTCCGTGCTCGACAAGACGACCGGCGAGCAGATGTTTCACCTGAACCACGTGATCAAACCGGGGCTGATCGCCATGCGGGGGGCGTGGATCTCGGGCGGGATCGAATGGAACCGGGGACCGCAGGGACATACGGTGACGAGTTTCGCGCCGGTCAACGTCACGTCACGGCCGAACCCGGACGGGTCGGCGTCGCTGGTGATTGGGTATACGGAGGCGAATTTTCACACGCGGTGGAACGTCACGCTGACGTTGCGGCCGGGCAAGGCCTATTTGGACGAAGCCATCCGCATTTACAACCCGACCGACGGCACGCACAGCTTTTATTTCTGGAACAACACGGCGTTCCCGTGCGAGCCTGGGACGCGGTTTATCTATCCCATGACGCTGGGGACGGACCATGCGGGCACGACGTTCTTTCATTGGCCGATCGACAACGGACGCGATTTGACGTGGCTGAAGAACTACGATAAGCCCACATCGGTGTTCGCGTACGAGTGCGCCTTCGATTTCTTTGGCGCGTACGACGTGGACCGCGATCGCGGAATCGTGCAGTACGGGAATCATGAAATCGTTACGGGCAAGAAGGCGTGGACTTGGGGGCAGTCGGGTGACGGGCTGGCGAGCCAGGCGGCGTTGACGGACGATGACGGTCCGTATATCGAGGTGCAAAGTGGGCCGTTGCGGACGCAAGCGGACTACGGACTGTTGGGGCCGCACGAAGAGATTGCCTGGCGGGAGTGGTGGTATCCCGTGCACGGGTTGGGCGACGGGTTCGAGTACGCGACGCAGGACGCGGCGGTGCAGACCTACCGCAACGATGGCGATCTCGAGGTGCGGGTGCTGACGACCGGCGTGTACGACGGCGCAAAATGCACGTTTTCGCGGGACGGCCAGACGATTGGCGCGAATGCGGTGGACCTGTCGCCCATGAAACCGGTGGTGATGAAGCAGGCAGGGGCAGCGGACCGACCGGTGCAGATTCGCGTCGAAAGCGCAGCCGGCGCGGTGCTCGCCGAGTACACGTCGCCGCTGCCGATTCCGGAGCGGACGCCGCCGGCGAAGACGGAAGCCGATCCGGTCGATACGGCAGAGGAAGCGTGGCTGGAAGGCGTCACTGCGGAGGAACGCATCCAACGCACCAACGCGCGGGCAGCCTACGAACGGGCGCTGACGTTTGACCCCGGATTCGTGCCGGCGTTGCGGTCGCTGGCCGTGCTGGATCTCGAGGCCGGATTGTACGACGACGCGGCGGAAGGACTGGAACAGGCACTGAAACGGAACCCGGAAGACGGGATGTCGTGGTATTACCTTGGCGTCGCGCGGCTGAAACAGGACCGGTTGGACGAAGCGGAGTCCTGCGGATACCGCGTAATCGACCAACTGGACGAGCGGTCGTTGGGATACGATCTGGTCGGGCGGGCCTTGATGCGGCAAGGAAAATACGCGGACGCCGTGCCTGCATTCAGGCAGGCGATGACGTTGAACCCGACGGATTCGCGCGCACGGGATCATTGGTTGACGGCATTACACGGCGCGGGCGAACACCAACAATTGCTGGACGGGGTTGCCGCCGCGCACGCCGCGGATCCCTTGGACTTCGTGACCGGCGCGCTGGTTGCGCTGCAAGATCCGAGTTATTTGCCCGGTTTCATCGACGAGATGAAAGGGACGATGGGACCGTACCAGTCGGAGATGATCCGGTTGTCGCTCTATTTTGACGATTTGGGGTTGACCCGTGAGGCGTTTCAGTTGTTGGACGCGGCATACGCGAGATTCGCCCCGGCGGTACACCAGATTACCTACTATCCGGGAAAGCCTCCGGTGGACCTGCGGGATCGGCCGTTGCCCTGGTACGTGATGGCGTACTACGCGAGCAAGTTGAACTTGCAGAACGAGGAAACGCGCTGTCTGCGCAAATCACAAACCGTCTACGGAAACTACGCCTTCCCGTCGCAACCAGTGTACGAGCGCATACTGAAACATGCGATCGAGAAGAATCCCGAGGATTCGCGGGCACATTTGTATCTCGGCAACCTGTACGGGGGCCTTGGGCGCTTGGACGAGGCCAAAGCGGAATGGGAAGCGGCGGCGGCACTACCGGGCGCGCTCAGCGTCGCGTACCGGAATCTCGGTTTGTACGCGTGGAAGAAGGACGAGGACCTGTCGAAGGCGGAAAGACTGTACCAGCAGGCGATTGCGGCTTTCCCGGGGGATCAAACCTTATACCGCGATGAGGCGAATATCCTGATCGCCGACAAAAAGCCGGACGAAGCGATTGCGGTCCTGGAAGGCATGCCGTTGAATCGGGCGCGGCGCGGTGACGTGACGGTATTGCTGGCGCGGACGTATAACGACGTGCACCGGTACGACGACACGATCGCGTTGCTGGACGACGCTTTCTTCTCGAACTGGGAGAACAACAGCCTATCATGGCGCGTGTGGTCACAGGCACATGTCGAGCGCGGCAAACAGCGGATGGACGCGGGTGACGCGAAATCCGCGCTGACGGATTTTGAAGCGGCGTTGACCTATCCCGAGAATCTCGGCGTGGGCCGTCCGGCGGACCCGGAAGAAGCGGAGGTCTTGTTCTGGAAGGGCAAGGCCTTGGCTGCGCTGAACCGGATGGATGAAGCGAAGGCGACGTGGCAGTCCGGCGCGGGCGGCCACGCAGGCTCGGATACACAGAACGAGTATGTGAAGCGGTGCAAGGAGGCACTGGCGGCGGGCGCGCAGGCGTAGAAGAAACCTGCACGGACGAACGCGGACGATCGGGCGCGATACTGGCTGCGAGAACACGAGAGACATAGGATTCGAGAGAACCGGCGCGGGCGGTGAATGACCGTAAGCGGCTCCCGCGGCAAGCCGGTTCCCTGATGATGGAACATGATTGATACGAGAAGTTATTGGTGGTTTGGCGCGGCGATCGCGCTGGCCGTAGTTGTGGTGTTGAGCGGCGGATGTTCCGGCGGTATATCGCTGAATGGCGCGACGCCCATTGACCTGAGTGCGCTCCCGCAGAAGCGGATCGAGATCGATCGGGACTGGCGGGACGTCCGCGTGGTTCCTGCCGGGGAACACGTGACGGATCTGGGAACGATCCCCGAGGGAGGCGCCGTACGGCTGGCTTTCTTCCCGAAAGGGATATCTCCGGAGTCGCCCTCGGTTGCGGTATTCGCCGGGGACACATTGGTGGAGCAACGGGCACCCGAAGATGCCGGGCACTGGAGCGATTGGCGGATCGATCTTGGGCCCTACAGCGGGCGGGATGTTTCGTGCAAGGTGGTGTTTTCCTCGAACTGCGACGTGTTTCTGGCGCATTGCGAACTGGTTCCCCAGGCCGAGGCGCCGCCGAACGTGCTGGTGTTCTTGATCGACACACTGCGACCGGATCACCTGGGATGTTATGGGTACGATCGCGCGACGTCGCCGAACATCGACGCGTTGGCCGGGGACAGTCTGCGATTTGCGGAGATGATTTCGCAATCCTCGTGGACGCGGCCGGCGGTGGCATCCCTACTGACGAGCACTTACCCCTCCGTGCACGAAGCAAAGGATCGGTTGGATGTACTGCGCGCCGATTTGCCGACGCTGGCGGAGGTATTTCGCGATGCGGGATACGAGACCCAGGGGTTCATGAGCAATCCGAACTGTGTTCCCGCGTGGGGGTTCGACCGGGGGTTCAATCGATTCATCGACATCGATTCGTACACGATCAAGCCGGGCAAGGACGAGGACACGGTGAACGCGGCACTCGCGGCGTTGGAGGAGGCCGCGGGCCGGCCGTGGTTCTTCTACATACACGTGGTGGGTCCGCATGAACCATATGAACCGCCGGTGCCATACGACGCGAAATTCACATCGGCGTCGGACGATGACCACGCCCGGGCCAAGGCGTTGTACGACGGTGAAATCGCGTTTACCGACGTGCAGTTCGGACGCATCGTCGATACGTTGAAACGCTTGGGCATTTACGACAACACGTTGATCGTCGTGGTATCGGATCACGGCGAGGAATTCTGGGAACACGGCGGGACCGGTCACGGGTCCACGCTGTTCGACGAGGAGATTCGCATTCCCTTTATCTTGAAACTGCCGCAGCAACAGGACGCGGGCAAGGCGGTGGACGGGATATGCCAGATCATCGACGCGGGTCCGACGATTCTGGAGACGCTCGGTCTGACGATTCCGGCGTCGTTCCAGGGCACGACGTTGAGTGGGCTGGCCGCCGGGGAACCGCGCGCGCAACCGTATGCGTATTCGTCGTTGTTTTTTGACAAGTTCAGCGCGCACGGGGCCCGAAGCGAAGCGTTCAAGTATATCGACGACGCCGCGCAGGACACGCGCGCGTGGTACGACCTCAATGCCGATCCCGGCGAGCAGCACCCCCTTGCCGATGCCCCTGACGGGCAGGCCGGGCTGGCGCGGCTCGCGTCGCAGATTGCCGCGAGCGGCAACGACGGTCTACACATTCTGGTGACGGGCAGTTTGGAGGAAAAACATACGATTGACGGTGTAGTCGAGGGCGAAGGGCTTGGGGCGTTCAGCCTGCGCTATCTTGCCGACAACGGTGAGGTGACGCGAACGGAGAAGGGGGTCGCGTTTCGGATTGTCACCAGCCCGGGAGAGAATGCTCCCTTCGACATTGTGAATTTCCATAAGGACAGCGCCGAACAGAACAACGCCGATGTGCGTATCGATGCGGATCCGGCGCAACCGTTGCGGATTGCGATCGCGCTCGACGGGGTTCCGGCTCCGGCGGATATGGTGTTTGTGGGACCGAAGAAAATGCCGCGCGCGTTAAACGGCACGGAACTGCAGCCCAGTGAACTGGCCGCCGGTTCGGAAGGGTTCTTTCCCAGTGCGCTGCCGCGACGGTTGGCGGTCTACGTGTGGTACGCGCCCGGCGCCGATACGGTGTCGAATGAGAACCTCGAGCCCGGCATGGCGGACGCGTTGAAGGCGTTGGGGTATTTGTAGAGGAAACTCAGACGGGCACGGGCCTCACTGACGAGCGCGAACGCATAGGGTTATCGACGGATCGAGGGATGAGTTTCAGGAGGAACAAGAAATTCTATTTTGTGTTGGCGGTCGTTTTGGGCGTCGTGGCCGTGGTCTGTGCGTGGTGGTTTTACGCGGCATCCGGTCCGGAGGCGCCACCCGCGGCCACGTCCGCTTTTGCGCTTCGCGACGGGGCGATAAACGACGTTGAGTGGGAAGGCGACTGGCGTGAGGCCAGGATCGTGCCGGCGGGCAGCCACACCATCGATTTGGGCGCGATACCTGCCGGTGGCGCGCTGCGAATCGGGACTGCTCCGCGCCAGTTGTTCCAGCGGGCGCCGCACGTGTTTGTGCTGGCCGGGGATGTCGTGGTCACGAAATTTGACGTACGCGAGCCAAAGACATGGACCGACTATCGCGTCGCTCTCGCGGCCTACGGGGGGGATGGCGCACCCTGCCGGGTCGTAATTGTCTCGGACGTGGACGTGTATGTTTCGCATTGTGAACTGGTGCCCATTGCGTCCGGTCAACCCAATGTGGTCCTGTTTCTGGTAGACACCATGCGCCGCGATCATCTTGGATGCTATGGGTATGCGCGTGACACGTCACCGAACATGGATGGGCTGGCCGGGGACGGCGTTCGATTGAACGGCATGATATCGCAGTCGTCGTGGACGCGCCCGGCCGTGGCGTCATTGCTGACGAGCACCTATCCGTCGGTGCATCGCGCGAACGATCGGGCGGATATCCTGCGCCAGGACTTGCCGACGGTGGCGGAGGCGTTTCGTGACGCGGGCTACGTCACAGAAGGATTCATGAGCAATCCCTCGTGCCTCCCTGCGTGGGGATTCGGCCGGGGATTCGGCCGCTATCTGGATATCGACTCCTACACGGTGAACCCGGGAAAGGATGCGGACGTGGTGGATGCGGTCCTGGCGGCGCTGGACGACGTTGCCGGAAGGCCCTGGTTCTTCTACGTTCACGCGATCGGTCCCCATGACCCCTACGATCCGCCGGCGCCATACGACCGGATGTTCACCACGGATACCGCGTCGCTTTCACAAGAGGAAGCAAACCATGCGAATGCCCGCGATCGCTATGATGGCGAGATTGCGTTCACGGACGCGCAGATCGGCCGTCTGATAGCGGCGTTGCGCGCGAAGGGGATGTACGATAACACGTGGTTCGTCGTTTTGTCCGACCATGGCGAGGAGTTCTGGGAACACGGCGGCGAGGGGCATGGGACTACGTTGTACGACGAATTAATCCGGATTCCGTGCATCGTGAAGCCGCCGCATCCCGGGGAGAGCGGTGTCGTGGTGGACGGAGTTTGCGAGATCGTGGACGTGGCCCCGACGTTGATCGATCGCACCGGGCTGACCATTCCGCCCACGTTTCAGGGGCATTCGCTGGCAGGGTTCCTGTCGGGCGGGACGCTTCCCGCGCATCTCGCCTATTCGTCCCTTTACCTCGAAAAACATAGCCAGTATGGCGCGCGCAGCGATGGTCTGAAATACATCAACAACATCGCGGCGGGTTCTGAGTCCTGGTACGACTTGGCAGCCGACCCCGGGGAGCACGCGGCGCTTGCGGCGATGCCATCCGAGGGGGCGGCGCTGGTGCAGTACGCGTCGCGCATCGCGGCGAGTGGAAACGCGGGCTTGCACATTCTGGTTACGGGGAGTCTGCTGGAGGAGCACACGATCGAAGGGACGATAGCGGGTAAAGGGATGGGCGACATCAGCCTGCGCTATCTGGCGAACAACGGAGAGGTACATCGCACCGATGACGGCGTAACGTTCCGAATCACCACGAGTGTGGGTCAAGGTGCCGGGATCGGGTTGGCGGAATGGCATGAAATCGGCGCCGAACAAAACCATGCGAACGTGCACGTCGAAGCGAAGCCCGACGAACCGTTGCGGATTACGGTGAATCTGGACGGTGCGCCGGCGCCGGAGTCGGCCGTGTTCGTGGGCCCCGCGATGACGCCACGGGCGTTGCAAGACACGGTGCTCGAGCCCGTGGAACTGGTTGCGGGATCGGAGCAGTTCGATCCGGTGGCGTTGCCGCGGCGGCTGGCCGTGTATGTATGGTATGTGCCGGGTCCGGAGACGGTCGCGGATGAGGATTTGGATCCCGGGATGCGGGACGCGCTGAAGGCGTTGGGGTATTTGTAGAGACCGGGACGGACACGGGCCTACACGGACGGTAACGGACGAATAGCGCTGCCATCGGTGGCTGCCGGCGGCAAAATCGGTCAGTAATTCTTCGAGCGCAGGATGGAGATGAGGAGCATCACGCCGAGTACGGCGGCAAAGATAAAGCCGACATAGCCAAGGGATCTGCCCCCGATCCCCGTGGAGACCAGCAGGCTCGAACCGACGATGAGGGCGCCGGCGATGACGCTGAATGCGATGCGGTTGCTGGCCCGATCGGTAACGCCGGCGAGATGATCCAATCCTTCGTGATCTAATTGAATGCGGAACTTTCCCTTGCGAAAGGTGCGGATGAGGTTTTGCACTTCCCCGGGGATTTCCTTGCCGATGCGTATCGCGTTGGTAAGGGTTTGCTGGCCTTCCTTGGCCAGTCGCGCGGGGGAGAAGCGTTCGGTGATGATTTTTTCCACGTAAGGCCGAATGATGGGGCCCATGTCGAGCGTCTTGTCGAGGGTCTTGGCGGTAGACTCGATCGTGGCCATTCCCTTCAACAGGAGGGAGAATCGCGGCGACAGTTGCAGTTTGTGCCGGCGCAGGATGGTGGTGATCTGTTCGAGGGCCTTTCCAACGTCCGCGTTGCCCATGACGGATCGCGCTTCGAAAGCGATGTACTCGGCCACATCGTGATCGAGATCGGCACGATGCTCCGTCTCGCCGGAGATGGTGAATTTGAGCAGGGCATCCACGCAGCGGGCGGAATCCTCTTCAAAGACGGCGCGCAACAGATCCGCCATGGCGTCAACGTCGTTGGGTTCGAGATGACCGACCATGCCGTAGTCGAGGAACGCAATCTGGTCGTTGCGTGTCACGAGAATGTTGCCGGGATGGGGATCGGCGTGGAAGAGATGAAATTCGAAGACTTGCCGGCACAGGGTGTTGGCGCCGTTCGCGGCGACGGTGCGCGGGCTGCAATTGCGTTCGGCGTACTGGTTGATCGCGTCGACGCGAATCCCGTCGATCCAATCCATGACGAGCATTCGCGCGCTGGTGATGTCGGTTTCGACACGGGGCACGAAGACGGCGGTTTCGCCGGAGTAGTTCTTGCGGAACCGCTGGATGATGTGGGCTTCGATGGTGAAATCGAGTTCGCGGTTCACGGTGCGATTGAATTCTTCGACCATCCCGACCGGGTCAATCCACTGCAGTTCCTTGACGTGCTCGGCCACCCATTCGGCGAGTCCGCGCATGAGGCTGAGGTCGGAATGGATCGTACGCCGGGCGCCGGGGCGTTGCACTTTGACGGCCACGTCACGGCCGAGTTGGGTGCGGGCGCGGTAGACTTGGCTTAACGAGGCGGAGGCAACGGGCGTTTCATTGAATTCGCCGAAGTGGTCTTCCAGTTTGCCCTTGAGTTCGGCCTCGATGACGGGGCGCATTTCGTCGAAGGGGATCGCCGCGACTTTGTCCTGCAGTTTGCTCAGTTCTTCGCACACGGCCGGACCCATGAGGTCGGGTCGGGTGCTCAGGATCTGGCCGAATTTGACGAACGTCGGGCCAAGTTCCGTGAGCGCGGCGCAAAGCCGGGCGCCCATGGTCTCGGGGACATCGGCGGCTTGCTCGATGAGATGTAAGCTGCGAAGGAGTTTGGCGGGCGCGCCCTCATAAAGCCCGACGCGGCGCACGAGGTCGGCAAATCCGTGCCGTACAAGGACTTGAGCGAGTTCCGCGAGCCGTACGGCGTCGCCTACTCGTCTTGTGAGGGATCGGTACTGCATGTCCGATGGTATCCTTTCACAGCTACCGTTCAGTGCGCTTCACTATACAGACCAACACGGACGGTCACGGACTGCTGAAGCGTCCTGCATCGTCCTCAGTGTCGAATTGCCTCCAGGAAATCGGCCGCGGTGGTTTCGGTCCGCTTCAGGCCCGTACCGGTGGGCAGCGCGAGGTCGGCTTCGGTGTGTGTGCGCGCGCCGGGGAAGGACACGATAACCAGCCGTTCGCTGACGCCTTTGTCCGGCAACACGTGCACGGCCCAGAGCCGGGGCGCCGGAGAACCGGCGTCGATCGCACGGGGCCACAGACCGGGCTTGGGAAACACGGCGCCGAACTTTTTGAGTACGGCGGCGGACGGTTTACCGACCAATTCAATCGGCCCGCCGAAGAAGGTCATTGCCGTAACGAGATCGTCACTGATTTCATTCGCCTTGGCCGCGTCAAAGCGCACGGGACCGACTTCCACGGAATACTCGTGCAAGCGGCAGGTGGACGCGGCGGCAAGCAACCATGGGTCGAGGTTGTCGTCCAACGTGGCTGCGGACGCGCCGACGACCGTCGCGCCGGGAGCGGCCTCCGCCATGAGTTGAAAGGCGAGCGCGTCCGCGTTGGCCCGGGTCAAATCAAAGTGATTCAGAATCTCGTCGGGAATGTGCGACGGGGCGACGACGTAGAACCCGAATCCCCAACGGGCGATTTTTCGCAGATGGTCAATACCGTATTGCCGGCCCGCCTCGGTGGCGGGATTCAGCCAGCGCTGACCGTCCACGGAAACGGCGGACCAATCGTCCTTGCCATCGACGATAGCGAGAGGATCGACGGTGATACCGGGCGTTATACCGGCCTGGCGCAATTGGGACGCGGCGTTCGCCATGTCTTTGGGGTACTGGGGCTGCGCCCCTTCGAGCGATCCCGGGCGGCCTTCCCAGGTCACGGGGATCAGCGCGTGCTGAACATCCGCGTTGCTCCATTGGGATACTGCCTCGAGCAGATCGGCCAGCGATTTACCGTCGGGAACGGTCACCCAACACGCGGGCAGATCCTCCGACTTGGCGTTGGGCGTGTTCGCCTGCGCCCAGGCGAAGTACATGTCAACATCCGACGGTTTCGGGAGCGTGAACGCGATAAAAATAGGGTCCGACGACAACGACTTTCCGGGATCGATGCGCAAGGGCGGATCGAAGGTGGTGGTCACGTTGCCTTGGTAACGGCCGTCGAATTTCTCCAAGTGAACGCTGGAAGCGCCCCGGCCGACGGGCAGCGCACCCATGGCGATGGTGGCGTTCTTCACGGGATCGTGAAAGATCGTATAAAGCGGATCGCCGGTCGTCGTGCAGACCGGAGAGGCTCCAATGACGTCGAAACGGCGCGGACTTTCGGTGGTTTCGGCGCTGAGGTTTCCGAAACCGCCCGGCGCGATCGCGATGGGACTGATACTTCCGATTTCGATGGGTTCGCTCCCGGTATTCTCGAGTTCCACGCGCACGATATAGAATGGGTGATTGTCGTGGTACGTAATGGAGTGCACGATTTCCAGCCCCTTGGGGCCGGCGAGGGTTACCTGGTATTTGAGGCCCGGACCGAGTTCGTCGGTGGTCTTGTTTCGGGTGGTATCGCCGACGCCGAGGTCTTGCAGCTCCACGACGGTCCCATCCGCGAGCGTGAAGGCGGCGTCGGTCTTATTGATGACCGTTCCGATCCCCTTGATGTCGAGGCTCCATTGGCCGTTATCGCCCCCGTAGGTGATGTACATCTGCTGGTCGGCGGTGGTGATGGTGTAGTGGTCGCGCAGGGACCAAGGGCGTTCCGACAATGCCGGGAGGGAATCGTCCGCTGCCCATACCGAAAGAGAAACAAACACGCAGAGCATAAGTAGTTGTGAAAATAGACGCAGCCTCATGAACGGTCTCCATTGCGACGGGTTTGCACCAGCCGCGAATTATACACGACGCCCCCAGGCGAGCGAAACGTTCCAGTCGCGGATTGGGGAGATGGGTACCAGAAGGGGAATTGGGATTCGCGCGCTGGGAACTGCGCTTTCTACCACTGCGCCGGTTCGGAGGGATCGGTCCGATCGGTCCGATTCAATTTGGCCTCGGTCTGTTGGTCCGGACCCCGCGCCGTCGCACTGCCCAACGGACAATTCGCGTTCCGCGGCGGGAATTGGCTATAATTTAGGCTATTTGGCGCACCCCTGGAACTCTGGCAATTGCGCCGTCTACGCATGAGGGAAAGGTTTTCGTTTCATGGCCAAGAAGCTGATGGTGGTCCCGTCGGAAGTACGGAAGCGTTCCGTGCTGGAGCTGGGGTCGATTCCGGTAAACGCATACGACAAGTCGGTCTCGGAGGAACTGGAGAGCAATCCGGACGTGACCGCGGCGCGGTGTATGCGGGCGTATCGCGACATGGTGCTGATCCGCGAGTTCGAGACCATGCTCGATGAGATCAAGAAGCTCGGATCGCTATCAGGGTCTCGAGTACAAGCATGCCGGTCCGGCGCACTTGTCCATCGGGCAGGAAGCGTCGGCGGTAGGCGAGTGCTATCACCTGACGATCGACGACCACATTTTCGGCAGTCACCGCAGCCACGGGGAGATCCTGGCGAAGGGGCTGGCGGCCGTGCACGAAGCCAAGGGGTCCCAGCTGGACACGATCACGCGGGAGTATTTTGCGGGGACGATCCTGCGTATCGTGGACGGCGACAACGAGAAACTCGCTCCGTTGAGCGTCCCCGGCGGTAACGGCAAGGCCTTGCTGAAAGGCGACGACGAGGAAGAGCTGGGCATCGACTTTCTGTTGTACGGTCTGCTGGCGGAGATCTTCGGCCGGGAGACGGGGTTCAACAAGGGCATGGGCGGCTCCATGCACGCCTTCTTCATTCCTTTCGGCGTATACCCGAATAATGCGATCGTCGGCGGCAGCGCGGACATCGCGACGGGTTCGGCGCTGTACAAGAAAATCATGCGCAAGCCGGGTATTACGGTCGCAAATATCGGTGACGCGTCCATTGGGTGCGGGCCGGTCTGGGAAGCCATGGGCTTTGCTGGAATGGGGCAGTACACCAATCTGTGGGATGCGGACTTCAAAGGCGGTCTGCCTATCGTCTTCAATTTCATGAACAACTTCTACGGCATGGGCGGCCAGCCCATCGGCGAAACGATGGGATTCGAGCGGCTGGCCCGGGCCGGCGCGGCGATCAATCCGGAGAACATGCAGGCCGAGTGTGTGGACGGGAACAACCCGTTGAGCCTGGCCGACGCGTACAAGCGGAAGATCGAAGCCATTCGCGCGGGCAAGGGACCAGTCCTGCTGGAGGTGGTGTGTTACCGGCAGTCGGGGCACTCGCCGAGCGATCAGTCGTCGTACCGCGAGCGCGAAGAAATCGAGTTGTGGCGTCAAGTCGACCCGTTGCTGGAATTTGGCCAGAAGCTGGTCGATGCGGGCGTCGCTACAGCGGACGACCTGAAATCCGTCGCCGAATATGCCACGCGAAAGGTGACGAAAGCGTTGCGGCTGGCCGCGGACGTGAAGGTGTCGCCGCGGATGACCCTGGGACCGGGAATGGGGCTCGACGCGCTGACCTTCTCCAATACGATCGAAGATCCCTTGCCGGGTTTGGAGCGAGACGACGACGTGCTGGGGCCGTTGGAAGAGAATCCGCGCGTCCAGCAGATCGCGAAGAAGTCGCGCAGCGGGATCGGACCGAAGGGCGAAACGCTGAGAGAGGGTAAAGCGGTCAGTTTCCGGGACGCGCTGTTCGAAGCCATCGCGCATCACTTCTACAACGACTCGCGGGTCGTGGCGTACGGCGAGGAGAATCGGGACTGGGGCGGCGCGTTCGCTGTGTACCGGGGCCTCACCGAGGCCCTGCCGTATCACCGGTTGTTCAACTCGCCCATTTCCGAGGGCGCGATCGTCGGCACGGCGGTTGGGTTTGCGCTCGAAGGCGGCCGGCCCTTGGTGGAACTGATGTACTGTGATTTCATGGGGCGCAGCGGCGACGAGATCTTCAATCAATTGCCGAAATGGCAGGCCATGTCGGGCGGCTACAGCCGGATGCCGGTCGTCGTGCGGGTTTCGGTGGGCAGCAAGTACGGCGCACAGCACTCGCAGGACTGGACGGCGCTGTGTGCGCACGTGCCCGGGCTAAAGGTGGTCTTTCCGGCGACACCGTACAGTGCGAAGGGATTGATGGCCTCGGCATTGAGTGGCAGCGATCCCGTAGTGTTTTTTGAGAGCCAACGCATTTACAACGTCACGGAACAGTTTCACCCGGAAGGTGTTCCGGCAGCGTATTACCGGGTGCCTATTGGTGTGCCGGAGGTGCTCAAAGAAGGAACCGATCTGACGATACTGACTTTTGGCGCCACGTTATATCGTGCCGTCGAAGCGGTCAAGCGCTTTGAGGAGGAGTTTGGGATCTCGGTCGAACTCATTGACGGTCAATCGTTGGTGCCGTTCGATTACGAAATCCTGCATGCCTCCCTCAAGAAGACGGGGAAACTCATTCTCGGCAGCGATGCGTGCGAACGCGGCAGTTATCTGCACACGATCGCGGGCGAGATCACGCAAATGGCCTTCGATCATCTCGATGCGCCGGTGTGTGTGGTGGGCGCGGAAAACTGGATCGTTCCGCCCGCCGAATTGGAGGACGCCTATTACCCGCAGCCGTCGTGGTTCCTGGACGCCTACCACGCGCAGATCAAACCATTGCCGGGGTACAGTCCATCGAGCGAGCGTACGGGGAAAGCGATGCTGCATCGATCGACGTACGGCGTGATTTAACGTCGCTCAGGCGGCATTCTTCGCGCCATCGGGACCACTCAATTCGACGCGGGCTTCGCCTTTCCCGTCGACGGCAACGTCGACGGAGGCCTTGCCGGGAACGCGTGTCTGTGTTGTGGGCGAACCGTTGACGTAATCCAGCAGGTGCCCGAGAACGGGGGTCGCGGAGCGCCGGAAGTCATCTACCGTGCGTCGCTTGATGTCTGCGAAGACGGGCTCCAGCCGGTACGTGCCCGCCGGTAATCCGCTCACGCGGAACGTTCCGTCATCCGAGATGGGGATGTAGTCGGGCACAATCGCACCACGTTGGCGTGCGTCGTCCCAAAGGTATTCCACGCGGACCACCGCATCCTCGGCATCGGCAGGAAGCCCCGTGACGGTACCCTGGATGCCGCCGCCGCTGTGCAAATCAAAGTCTTTCTGGACGTAGCCGTTCTCGGGCACGTCGACGGCGAAATACCGATGCATGGTATCGTAGTACATGCGATTGTGGCCCTTGGCCCGCCGGTACGAGATCGACTCGGGCACGGCGGCTTCGACTCCGATGAGATATCGGCCGGGTGGGAGGCCGGTCAGTTGATACCATCCGCCGTCATCCGCTTGCGTTCGGAGTAAGACTTGGGAATTGTCGCGCTCGTAGGCAACCGATACCTGGGCAACGGCGGGAGTCTCGTTAAACCGGACGAACCCTTCGACCAACGCCCCGGACTCTGTGAAATAAAAATCCATCTGGACGGGACTCGTATCGGGACCTACGGTGACCTGCCGAATGGCGAGCCGGCGCGGCGCGCCGTCGGACAGGCCCGAGACTTCATCGGGATCGATTTCGCCGACCAGCGTAATTGATCCGGGCGCCACGTGCCGGAAACCGTAGGAGCCATCACGGTCGGTTTCCTGGAACCGGCTGTAGTGGGTCCCGGGGATGCGGATTTCGACACGCGCGTCGCGTACGGGCTCTTCATCGAGGAAAATGTTGCCTTGCACTCGATACCAGGAATGAGTTGGACATCAACGCGCACTTGCGAGCCGGGATCGATATTCGGAACGTCTACCGGCGCCGGGGCGAAGTCCTTATGAAGCGCGACGAAGCGCGCGGGGGTATCCGCCACGCCATGGACCATATACGTTCCTTCTTCCGTTGTCCGGGCCCCCACATCGAATTTATCCTTGCTGACGGTTTGACGGGACGATTTTGACGCCTTGAACGGGATTACCATCGGTGTCCGTCACCTTTCCGACGATCGTGGATGCGCGTTTCAAGGGAAACTCGAATACGGGGCGCGGCGGTGCGGGGCTTTTCGGCAATGCCAGCTGGAACGGTAAGTACCCGTCGGCGCGAACGACGATATTGGTTGCGTTGCCAATTCCGTGTCGCCGTGAAGATGCCGTCCTCGTTCGGTTGCACGGAAACGAAGCCACTTTCTCCATCGAGGCGAAACCCCGGAATACTGGCTCGAAAGAGGAGATCGTATTGCGGAATGGGTTCACCGGTGTCCGCCGCGTACACTTTGCATAGGACTTCATTGTTCGCGTCCAGTTTCACAACCAGCAGGTTGCTGGCGCCCTGGAACGTAGTCACGCCGCGGTTCGGCGGGTAGTCATCGTGATCGACGGACAAGGCGACTTCGCCGGCCGGGACATCGGAGAAATGGCAAGTCCCATTGCCATCGGTCGTCTGTTGCAGTTGCCGGGCGTCCTCGATAATGAGATCGACTTCCGCTCCGGATATGGGCTCGGGATGTGGACGGTTGTCGGATACATACACCGTGATGCCTTCGGCAGGCACATCCGGCAGTTGTGGCAGGTCGCTTTCGGTGACACGATGCGAGGTTCCATCAACGTCGAAAACGATGGGCACGTCTTTCGATGCGCTACCGCCGCATCCGGTCAACACGGATGAAAGACAGCACAGCCCCGCGAGGCCACAGAGGACGCCAAGGCGAACACGGCCACAAAAGGGTTCCATGGTCAAAGCCTCTTGGTTGTGGAACAGCGAAAGACGCCGAAGTGGTTACCTTCGTTCACGTGAAACGTCTTCGCGATCGAATGAATCGATTGAATTGAGCGATGTTCACCGCAGCGCCGACTGCCGCGTTGAACCACGCCTCCTACCATACGGATTGGACCGCCCGTATTACAATTTCTTGTCGAACCAGTCCGCCATCACCGCGACTTCCTCGGGAATGGTCGGCCACGGATGGGCACCGCCGGGTTTGACGATCAGTTCCGCTTCGCCGCCGGCTTCTTTTACAGCGTTGACGAAGTCCTGGGACTGTTGCAGGGGCACGAGGGGGTCGGCGTCACCGTGGATCAGGAGGAGGGGCGGCAACGGTTCGCCCTTCTCGATCTGGTGAAGTGGAGACAGTTTTCGGGCTTGGGCGTCGATTTCATCTTCCGTGTGGCCTTCGACGCCGCCGTAGAACAGGAGGGCGCCGATATCGCCGCTGAAGTCGGGCTTGGAGCCGCCCCAGTTCAGAAAATCCGTGGGTGGGAAGAAGACCGCGACCGCTTTGACGCGGGTGCTCTGGCGCATCAAGGGATCTTTGGCATCGGGATCTCCGTCTTCAGCGGTTACCGTAGCGAGGAGCGTGAGATGGCCGCCCGCAGACGCGCCCATCATCCCGAGGCGGTTCGGATCGACGCCGTAGTCGGCGGCGTGGGCTTTCACCCAGCGAATGGCGGTCTTGGTATTGGCGAGCAATTCGTCGCCGGCATACTTCGACACGGAACCGGGCCGCATGGCGAAGACGGTGTATCCGCGGCTGCAGTAAGTGGTGTACACTTGCGCCAGCATATGGTCGCGGATCTTGCCCCGATCCGAATGCCACGCCCCGCTGACGAGATCGAGGATCCCGAGGCCGTTGGACGGACCGGTCGGCGTGAAAATGTCGCAGAGCAACCCAGTGCCGTGGATCTCAGCGTAGACCACATTTTCCTGCTGCTTGAAGGGCAAGGTGTCCTGCTGTGCGAAGGCGCGGACGGTAGTAGCCAGAAAAATCACAGAGTATATGAGTGTGCCGTAACGAAACATGGGACCCTCCCTCGTTCGAGTACGTTGCCGGAAAACCCGGGGTGCGAATCAGTCCCAAACGCTACCGGAACTGCACAAGATTATCCAGTGACGTCAGTTTGCGCCGGGCGCGGGCTCGTCTCCGCCCGCGTCCCGATGAAAAAGTTCCCCGTATTTCAAGGGCTGGCCCGTTTCCCAGGGGTGGTACGTATTGCAAAACGCGACGCGTTGGGCGATGGGGGGATGGCTCGAGCGCAAAACGGTCATGAGCCAGCCGGGGTCCGGGTAGCCGAGGTTTTCGGAGTAGAGTTTGACGAAGGCTTCCGCGGCGGCGTGGTTATTCTGGGTCAATTCGAGGCCGAAGCGGTCGGCTTCGTGTTCGATGTGTCGCGAGTAGGCGAGTCCCACCGGTTCGAGGAAGAGCGAGACGACGCCGAACACGACCAGCAGCAAGGGCAGCGATGCAACGTCCCAGAGCCGATCGAACCCGAATCGGGGCGAGAAGCGCCCGAGAAACCGCAAGGCAAGACGATTGGCCAAAAAGAGTCCAGCCATGATCAGGGCGGAGAAGAAGAAGATTCCGTGCACGACGTGGCCGAGAACGTAGTGGCCCATTTCGTGGGCCATGACGAAGAGGATTTCGTTCTCGTCGAGTTTTTTCAGGATGGTGTCCCACAGCACAATTCGTTTCGTACCGAGGAATCCAGTCACGTACGCGTTGATAGCATTGGTATCGACGCTCTTATCCACTTCGTACACGCGGCCGCCTTCGATGCCGGCGGACTCGGCGAGGTGGAGGATCTTGGTTTCGAGCGCCTTGTCTTTCATCGGCCCGAATTTGTTGAAGAGCGGATCGATCCAGATGGGCATGACGAACATCATAAGCGTGATGAACGGCACCATCAGGAGTCCCGTGTAGAACCACCAGCGGCGGGGGGACTTCTTCAAGAGCAGGTATGGAACCCACAGAAAGAGACAGCCAAAAACCGCGTAGACGGCGAAGCTCATGAGGGAATCAGTGAACCATTTCAAGAAGGTCTGGTTGGACAAACCGTAGGCATGCTGACGTATGTACCCGGCGTAGAACGACAAGGGCCAATCGATGACGTACATTACGGCCATGAACAGGACCCAGTAGACGGCGATGGTGAAGAACCAGTTGCGTCCCAGGCGCCGAGCGGTGTTGCGCAGGGTAGCCGAGAAGCCGGTGAATACGATCATCCCGGGAATCAGGATTTCCCATAATTTATTGAATACCCACAGGGCTACCCCGGTGCGGTAGAAGCGCACGGCTTTCCCGGATGGCGGCGGCACGGTCACGGAGGCCGCATCCGTCTTCTCAGTTTGCGCTGCGCCGTCGGGAGCGGGTGCGGGATCCTGAGCGGCGGCGGCAGGAATACGTATCGCTGCAATCAACAACAGGAAGACCAGGCAGCGAATGACACGCATGGTTTTCGGATCCTCCGGTAGATTCTGACGGGACCAGCCGTTGGACGCAACGTTACGGTACCGGAAAGGCGGGGGGACAATAAAGGTTCATCTCCCAACACCGGGGACCATACCTCGATTGAAACTGGTTGCGTCTTGATTTCATTGAGTCGTTCCAGAGAGAAGACCCCCCTCTAACTCCCCCGTGAACGGGGGGAGAACGGGCTCCCTCCCCGTTCACGGGGAGGGCCTGGGAGGGGGTCTTGTGGCGCAAATCCTATTCGTAAAAGAATTGATTTCTCCCCATTCTTTGGAGATGAACCACAATAAAGGGGGATTGGTGCGATTACGAGAACGAGAACAGGGGCGCACCCACGGAAGGGTGCATAGGTGGACTGGTGCGGGGACGGTCAAGATGTGCGATAATGGGTATACGAAAGGAGTCATCATTCGCATTATGGCACAGCGAGAGGAAATTCCGCATCTGATTCATCTGCTCGACGACGAGTCGTCCGTCGTACGCGAACAGGTGCTGCACGAGTTGCTGGCGTTCGGCCCCGGGTTGGAAGAGATGCTGCGGGAGTTGGACGACCAATTGACGCCGGCCCAGCGGGCGTTGGTGACGCAATTGGTAGCGGGTCATCTGGAGATTCGGGCGCGGCGCGACGCGTGGCGAATCTGGCCGTCGCTGCCGACGCGGCGCGAACAATTGGAGCGGGCCTTCGATCTCCTGGCGCAGTTTCAGTTTGGCTGGATGCCGCCGGTGCACGTGTCCGAGTTGCTCGACGACCTGGCGAAGGAATTCAAAGCCACGGGCCACGCGCGCGATGCCGTGTCCTTGAACCGCTTCCTGTTTGTGTCCAAACGGTTCCGTGGGTGCAACGAGGATTATTACGAGCCCCTGAACAGCAACCTCATCCATGTGTTGGACGAAGGTAAGGGGCTGCCCATTAGCTTGGTGTGTGTGTTCATGCTGGTGGGAGAGCGGGTCGACGTGAAGATCGAAGGGTGTGGCGTGCCGGGGCATTACCTCGCGCGGGCGAACGCGGCGGATCGCGACACCTATTTCGACTGCTACAGCGAAGGCCGGATGTTGACACGCCGGGACGTGGACAAGATCCGGCGGCGGCTGTCGCCGAATCTGACTCATCTGCTCACCGAAGTGCCTACCGCCCAAAACATCATTCGTCGCGTGCTGCGCAATCTCATCAACGCCTACGAGATCGAAAACGAGCACGACAAGAGCGCGCTCATGGCGGAACTGCTGGACGAGGTGCGCGTCAGCTAGCGCATCTCAGCGCGACCAATCTTTTCACGCAGCCGTTGCGGGCCCGTTGTACTACTCCGATGATCGCAACTCACACTTCGGGTGTGCATGTAGGACGGGAATGATTCGCGTCCTACGGGTGGTTCGGTTCGTCTCCGGTGTGATTTGCCAAATGAACGATCAGGTTCGCGACCAGTCCCGTCCATCCGGTCTGATGG
Source organism: Candidatus Hydrogenedentota bacterium (assembly GCA_963745075.1). Classification (GTDB taxonomy): domain Bacteria; phylum Hydrogenedentota; class Hydrogenedentia; order Hydrogenedentales; family SLHB01; genus JAHDWY01. Next base: position 492,516 of record CAVUWV010000008.1, read on the forward strand.
CTGGCGCCGAGGCCGGCGCCGGTATCGCCATTGAAATACTCGTGGAACCACAAGTTGTCGCACCAGAGGGGATCCGTATTGTGGGGCGTACGGTTTCCCCAAAAGGGCCGGCAATCGCCGTCCCGTTTGAAGATGCGGACGAGCCGGCGGGAAAGTTCGTGGGCGACTTCTCTCAGGGTCATTTCATTGCCGGAGCCGGTGGGGCATTCGACGGTGAAACGAGGGCCCCAGTACGCGTAGTAACGGTGCAAGGCGTCGATCAGCAGGTAGTTCACGGGGAACCAGATGGGGCCGCGCCAATTCGAGTTTCCGCCGAAAAGGGAACTGGCGGACTCGGCGGGTTCGTAATTCACTTCGGCGCGATAGCCTTCGGCCTCGAACACGTAGGGGTGGTCGAGATGGTACTTGGAGAGCGACCGGATACCGAAGTCGGAGAGGAACTCGTTTTCATCGAGCATGACGCGCAAGATCTTGCGTAGTCCATGCTGGTTCAGCAGAGACAGGCAACAGCGGCCGGCGCGATCGGGTTCGAAAATGCAGGAGATGTTGCCCGTCAGATCGGGCCGGTGCTCGTAGAACCAATCCATGCGGCGGGCGAAGTCCGGGGTCGCGTGCAATTTTTCGTGGTTGATGAGTTCCACTGCCAGCAAGGGGATTAGACCGACCATCGAGCGCAGCCGGATGGGTTCCCGATGTCCGTCGGGAAAACGGATCTGGTCGTAGAAGAAGCTGTCCTCGTCGTGCCAGAGCGATTGGCCGGACCCGTCAATATTGTGGATGGCGTCCGCAATGTAGAGGAAGTGTTCGAAGAATTTGGAGGCCGTGTCCTCGTAGGCTTTGCTCGTTTGCGTTAGTTCCCAGGCCATGGTCAGCATGCGCAGGCAGTACATGGCCATCCAGCTCGTGGCATCGCTTTGTTCCAACACGCCGCCCGTGGGCAAGGGTTTGCTGCGGTCGAAGACGCCAATGTTGTCCATGCCGAGAAAGCCGCCGTTGAAGATGTTGTCGCCTTTGTCATCTCTGCGGTTCACCCACCACGTGAAATTCATGAGTAGTTTTTGGAATACGGCTTCAAGATAGCGCGTGTCGCCATTGCCGGTCGTGTCCCGTTCCATCCGGTAGACCTGGAACGCGGCCCAGGCGTGGACGGGCGGGTTCACATCGGAGAAGTCCCACTCGTAAGCGGGGAGTTGGCCGTTGGGATGCATGTACCACTCGCGGGTGAACAATTCGATCTGCCGCTTCGCGAACTCCCCGTCGATGAGGGCGTGGGTGATCGCGTGGAAGGCGGAATCCCACACGGCGAACCAGGGGTATTCCCATGTGTCCGGCATAGCGAGGACGTCGTCGTTGTAGATGTGCCGCCACTCCTCGTTGCGCACGCGATTGCGGTGCGGCGGCGGCATGGTGGGGTCGCCCTTGAGCCAGGTTTCCACGATGTAGTGGTAGAACTGCTTGTTCCAGATCATGCCGGCGAGCGCCTGGCGCGTAATACTCCGCTCATCGTCGTCCAGGCGATCCGGCAGCCTTGCGGCATAGAATTCGTCGGCCTCGCGGATGACCTTGCCGAACCGTTTGGAGAGCGTCGACTCTCCGACGGATTTCGTGTCGCTGCGCGCGAGACGGAGCACGATGCTGCGGGTTTCGCCAGGACCCAACTCGAGGGTGTATCGGGCGGCGCACTTCGTGCCGCCGTCGCGGGATACCGCGTTTTCATCCCCGTGAACGATGTAGCGATGAATGCCGTCTTTCACGCGAGGCGCGGGATTGTCGACCTGATAGAGCCGTCGCTGGTTCGTTTCGTTTTCCGTAAAGACAATTTCGTCCGACGCCGGCGCCCAGAGGCGATAGGTCCCGAGCGTGGGGTGTTCGGAAACGACGGCATCCTCGCCGTCTCGCGAAACCGACGGCCGCGGCGCGTTCTCGGTCCAGGTCCACGTATTGCGAAACCAGAGTGTGGGCAGCACCGTAAGCGTCGCGGTCTCGGCGCTTTGATTGGTTACGGTGATCTTTATCGCGATGTCTTCGGGGGCGGTTTTCGCGTATTCGATGAGCACGTCGAAGAAACGGTTGTCCTGAAAGATGCCGGTATCAACCAATTCGAATTCGGGTTGGGTTTTGGTGCGGCGGCGGTTTTCGCCCGCGAGCAGATCGTAAGGGAACGCGTCGATCGGGTAGCGGTAGAGGTACTTCAGGTAGCTGTGCGACGGCGTAGCGTCGAGGTACCAGTAGCACTCCTTTACGTCCTCACCCTGGTTTCCTCCATGGTTGGAGAGGCCGTACAGGCGCTCCTTGAGGATGTCGTCGTGGCCGTTCCACAGGGCCACCGCGAAACAAAGCCGTTGGTGGTTGTCGCTGATGCCGGCGATGCCGTCTTCGCCCCAACGGTAGGTGTAGGAGCGGGCCAGGTCGTGGGTGACGTACCGCCAGGCGTCGCCGTCGGGGGAGTAGTCTTCGCGCACGGTGCCCCACTGCCGCTCGGAGACGTACGGTCCCCATTTGCGCCAATGTTTTTTGTGCGCGGCGGTTTCGCGTAGACGCCGTTCTTCGGCGGTCATGATGTAACGACTCCTTGCAGATTTCGACGGTACGCGCCAACCGGTGCGCGCCGTTTCATTCAACCGCGTCGCGGTACCGTGTCAGCCACGGAAATAAACGAGGACACAAGTCACGATGATCAGCAGTACGACGGTCAGGCCGGCGTTGAGTTTCTTGCCCTTGGCTTCCAGTTCGATGCCCTCGATGGCGGCCTCTTTCTCCGCGGTCTGGAACGTAAGGCCGCGAAGCTGGGCCTCGGGCACGGGGCGCGTCAAGAGGCTGACGACGATCAGAATTCCCGAGCAGATAGCGAAGAGCAGCACGCAAAAGTGCAGGAAATTAATCGTGGCGAAGCGGTAGAGCAATCCGTCGCCAAGATGGGTCTTGTTGAGTTCGAGCACGAGCCGGGTCATTCCGATGACGAATCCGGAGATCATGGCGGCCATGGCGCCGGGGCCGTTGACCCGTTTGAAAAAGATGCCGAAAAGGAAGACGGCGGCGATGGGCGGGGCGATGTAGGCCTGGACACTTTGCAGGTACTGATAGAGTTGGCCGGAGATGTAACTCATGAAAGGTATCCAGGCCAATCCCAGGGCCACCATCACGACGGTGGAGATCTGGCCGACCCAGACGAGCTGGCGTTCCGACGCCGTGGGGTGGAGTTTCTTGTAGATGTCCCACGTGACGAGGGTCGAGCACGAGTTGAACACCGAGGACAGCGAACTCATGAGCGCGGCCAGCAATCCGCCGACCACGAGTCCCCGGACGCCAACGGGCAGCAAGGCGCCGACCAATACCGGCAACGCGTGATCGGGCTCATCCAGTGTTAACTGGTGCTGCTTGGCGAGGGCGTAGGCGATGACGCCGGGAATCACGAAGATGAACAAGGGCAAGACTTTCAGGAATCCGGCGAAGATGGCGCCGCGCCGGCCGACTTCGACGTTGGGTGCGGATAACACGCGCTGGACGATGAATTGATCCGTGCACCAGTACCACACGCCCAGGATCGGCGCGCCGAAGACGATGCCGGTCCACGGGAACGCAGGGTCGGTGGCGGGCTTCCACAGCGTGAAGAAATCGCTGCCCGCCGTTTCGTACAACGCATTCCATCCACCGATCTTTTCGAGGCCAATGACCGCCACCGCAATGCCGCCCGCGACGAGCACGAACATTTGGAACATGTCGGTGTAGAGCACGGCGCGCAATCCGCCGAAGACGGTGTAAATACCGGTGGCGACGACGACGATGAGGGCGCCGGTCCAGAAGTTGATGCCCATGAGGGATTCGAAGACGATGCCACCGGCGTAGATGGACACGGAGATCTTGGTGAGCACATATCCGACGATCGAGATGAGCGCCAGGTACCAGCGGGTCGCGGGGGAGTAGCGCCGTTCCAGGAACTCGGGCATGGTGAACACGCCGCTCTTGATGTAGAAGGGCACAAAAACCCAACCCAACAACAGGAGGAGGAACGACGCGAGGATTTCGAATTGCCCCACGGCGACGCCGCTGGCGGCGCCAGTCCCGGCGAGGCCTACGAGATGCTCGGAACCGATGTTCGACGCGAAGAGGGACGCGCCGATGACAAACCATCCAGCGTGCCTGCCCGCAAGGAAGTAATTGGTGGACGTGTCGCGGGTATGATCGCGCCACGTGGACCAGAAGGCGACGCCGAACACGGCGACAAAGTAGGCCCCGATGATGATCCAATCCAAGGTAACCAGCGAACCGGCTGAATTCATGGACTTCCCCTCTCCGCGTCCTGGGTTGCTTGCGCGCCACGAGCCCCCATCGTATGCCGAGGCGCGGCGTGCGTCAAGACGGACGGGGATGGACGAAATGGATAGGGATTGGGGAACGGGGCGTTGTCAGTCGGTCGACGGTTCCGATATGCTTTGGAGAGGGTAGGTTGACACTGCCCGATCTTTTGCAGCCAACGCACGGAGTTTCCTATGGCTGAATCCATTCTCATCGGTCTTGCGGGGATTGTCGTATTGGGGATCGCCGCGGAGTGGCTGGCGTGGCGCATTCACCTGCCAACGATCTTCGTCTTGCTGGTTTTCGGCGTGCTGGTGGGACCTGTCACGGGGTATCTCGATCCCGACCGGATGTTCGGAGACCTGCTCATGCCGTTGGTCTCCCTGTGCGTGGCCGTGATCCTCTTTGAAGGCGGCTTGACGCTGCGGCTCCGCGAACTGCGCGCGGTAGGCGGCGTAGTGTGGCTGCTAATCACGCTGGGCGTTCTGATTACCTGGGTGCTCGCGGCGGTCGCGGCATGGTTTTGTCTCGGGTTCGATGTTCGCTTGGCGGCGCTGCTCGGGGCCATCCTGGTGGTGACGGGGCCGACGGTCGTCATGCCGTTGCTGGCGCACGTGCGGCCGCGGGGACGGGTTGCGTCGATTCTGAAGTGGGAAGGGATTACGGTCGATCCGGTGGGCGCGACGCTGGCCGTGCTGGTGTTCGAGGCGCTCATGGAGCATCCCGGGGGCGGCGCCACACAAGTATTCGTACTCGGCGTGGTGCGGACGTTGGCCATCGGATTTGTACTCGGGGGGGGCGGTGTCGTCTTTCTCGTGGTCGTCCTGCGCAAGCAGTGGATTCCAGAACACCTACACAGTCCGATTGCGCTAGCGGTGGTGCTGGGGGCCTTTGCGCTCTCGAACGTCATTCAGCACGAGTCGGGATTGTTGACCGTGACCGTGTTGGGTGCGCTGTTGGCCAATCAGCGGTACGTGGACATCCGGCACGTCATCGAGTTCAAGGAAAACTTGCGGGTGCTGTTGCTCTCCAGTTTGTTCATCATTCTGGCAGCGCGGCTCGACGTCGATCGGATTACGGGTCTTGGCATGGGGAGTCTTTGGTTCCTCCTTGCGCTGATCGTCATCGTGCGTCCGGTTACCGTACTCGCTTGCACGATCGGGTCGAGTCTCGGTTGGCGCGAACGGGCGTTTCTGGCCTATCTGGCGCCGCGCGGCGTCGTGGCCGCGGCCGTGACGTTCGGTCTTCGCGCTGCGACTGGCGGAGGACGGCATCGCACAAGCCGAAGATATGGTGCCGATCGCATTCTTCGTTATCGCGGGGCTGGTGGCGTTATACGCGGTGACCGCCCGGCCGGTGGCGTGGTTGCTGGGCCTAGCCTTGCCGGATCCGAACGGGATCGTCATCGTCGGCGCACACCGGCTGGGGCGCGCGATCGGTATGGCGCTGAAAACCGAAGGTCTTCCCGTTCTTGTTATCGACCGCAACTGGGGCAACATCAGTGCCGCGCGCATGGAAGGCCTCGGGGCGTACCATGGCGACGTGCTTTCGGAGCACGCGTTGCACGAAACCGACTTGTCGGAGATGGGAAAGTTGTTCGCCATGACCGCCAACGACGAAGTCAACTCGCTTGCGGCGATCCACTTCAGTGAACGATTCGGAAAAGCCGGCGTGTATCAATTGGCGGTCGAGGGATCGGACGCGGAGGACGAAGGCAGCAAAGCGCCGGCGCCGTATCTGCGCGGACAGATCCTCTTCGGCCGCGAACTGGGCTATGACGAACTGACACGGCGACTCGTCGAGGGCGCGACGATCAAAGCGACAAAGCTTAGCGAGAAATTCACGTACGAGTCGTTTCGGGAGAAGTACGGCGACACCGCGACGCCGTTGTTCGTGATGAACAACAAGGGCGCGTTGCGCATCATCACGGCCGGCGCAGATATCAGCCCCGAGCCCGGCGACAAGATCGTCGCGCTCGCCGATCGCGAACCGGAGACCGCATGAACGTAACGGTACCGATCACGGCGGTGGCCCACGGCGGCCACGGCATCGCGCGCGTCGACGGGCAAGTGTGTTTCGTGCCGTACGCGCTTCCCGGCGATGAAGTGGCCGTACGCATCGTCCGCCGTTCAAAAGGGGTGTTGTGGGGCGCCATCGAATCGATCGTGACGCCATCGCCCGATCGGATCGATTCCGGTTGCTCCGTGTACGGGCAGTGCGGGGCGTGTACCTGGCTCCATTTCGCGTACCCGGCGCAAGCAGAATGGAAGACACGCATCGTGCGGGACTGTTTTGCGCGGATTGCGCGCGTCGACGCGGATGTGGCGTGGGCGGACGATCCGAATCATCGGCTGCACTACCGGACGCGGGCGGAGTTCCACGGCGACGGTAAGGGTTTCGGATTTTACGCGGGCGGAACGCATGACGTAGTGGACGTGGTGACCTGCCCCTTGTGTCATCCGCTCCTCAACCGCGCGTTGGCGTCCTTGCGCGAACAGCGCATCCGGGGTTGTGTCGAAGTCACGGTGAACCCCGAGGGCAGCGACGTGCTGGTGTGGTCGCGGAAACGATATGCGCCCGTTGAACGGGCGTTTCCCCAAGCGCAGTGGCACGGTCACGAAAGTCCGCGGACGTCCTTTGTCTTCGACGGCGCAGCGGTGGTCAACGGCGCGTTTTCCCAATCCAGTCTGTTGCTGAACCGCGTGTTGGTGCGTATCGTCCATGCCGCCCTTGGCGATGCTGAGAAGGTACTGGACCTGTACTGCGGCAACGGGAATCTGTCCTTGGGACTCGCCGATTCGCGAGCCGTGACGGGTCTTGACCACAGCCGCGCGGCGGTGGAAGCGGCGCAGGCAGCGGGGCGCGGAACGTATCGAATCGGCAGCGAAGAGGATTTCCGTGCGGCGATAGGTGAGGAATCGTGGGACGTGATCCTACTCGATCCCCCGCGCACCGGCGCCAAATCGATTGCAGCGGCACTGGCATCCTGCGCGGCGAAGCGAGTTGTCTACGTATCGTGCGATCCGGCGACGTTGGCGCGGGATGTGAAGGTGCTGCGCGAGGGAGGATGGCAGGTGAAATCCGCAACCGCAGTCGATCTGTTTCCCAACACCTTTCATGTGGAAACGGTTTGCGTGCTGGATCGCGGATAAACGAGGTGCCGCACGAATCGATTTTGAACGACCCCGGGCGTTGTCGCGGTGAATCAGGCGCCCCAGCCGACGATCCAATACACCGACCCGATCAGTAGTCCTACCAGTCCCCAAATCACAACAAATCCACCCATTCCCACCAGACTCGGCATCGGGATTTCCCAATCCGGATGATTGAAAAGTTTCCGAGGCGGCGGCGCTTCAACGCCGGGCGGCAGGCTGAACGGTTCCTGGTGGGGTTCGTTCGGCTGAATGGGCGTGCGCAAACAGGCGTAGACGCGATCCAATTTGTGGTCCGGAACGCGTTTGGTGAAAAGACTAACCAAAATGCACGTGGCAAACCCCGCCGAGAGGAACGTGAACATCTGCCAGGACACGCGGAATTTGTCGTCCCAGATCATCATCTCGGGAAGGTGGTTCACTGCAACGGAGTGGAAGGCCGCCGTGTCGGTAATAATCGTTAGCGCTAGGGCAACCAGGGTGCCCGCCCATGCGCCAGCGACCGTCGTGCGGCGCCAGAACAGGCCCAGCCAGAATGCAGCGCCCATGACTGCCTGCACGCGGAAGAACCACTCGAGGGCAACAGGAACGCTGCTGAACGCAAAGGAGAAGGCGATGCTGCACACCACGATGAAAAAGGCGGTCACCCGCCCCACGTTCACGTAGTGGCCTTCGCTGCGTCCCCGTGCAATGAAACGCCGGTAGAAGTTCTGGGTGAAAAGTCCGGAAGACGAGACCATGAAGGCGTCGCAGGAGGACATGATTGAAGCCAGCAACGCGGCCAAGAAGAGCCCAACGAGACCGGGCAGAACCTGCGGAAGCATCTCGCGCGCCATCGTACCGTAGATGAGATCGGGATCGACATGCTCGCGTCCGGCAAAGTAAACAACCCCGCAGAGGCCGGTCAGCATCCATGCAATGGTGCAGACCCGCTTGAGCAAATTGCCGCCGGCGAAGCCGACGCGACCGTCCATCTCGTTCCGTCCACCGGCACAAACTCCCATGATGTGCGGCTGCGTCACGATTCCGATCAACGCGCTGGCCGCGAACATGGTGATGTGAAACCCATCGATTTCGCCCGGCGCAACCAGGCTGAACATGTGTTTGTTCGCGATTTGTTCGTGAACTCCAACCATTCCGCCCACGGCTTTCCAGGCGAAAGGCAATATAATGAATGACAGGATGATGGTCAGAATGCCCTGGATGAAGTCCGTTACGATGGCCGCAGCCAGCCCGCCAGCGATCCCATAGATGACGAACAAGACCGTCATCACCAGGATGGCCACGTTGGCGTTGATTTCGCCCCCGGACACGGCTGCGATGGTCGCTCCGGCGCCTTTCAACAGTACGCCAATGTTTACGGTTAATTGCAGCACGCCGACGACCGCGTAGAGCCCCGCGACGCTGGAGTCGTACCGGTATTCGAAGAAGTCGCCTGTCGTGATGGCGCGCATGCGGCGGAAAACCGGCGCAATCAGCCAGTAGAAAGGGGTCGCAAAGAGCCAGAGGAACTGGTACCAGATTCCGGAGACTCCGTTCGTATAGGTCTTCGACGATACGCCGACGGCGTCGTTCCCGCTTGTGCCGGAGCCGAAGGAGAAGAAGATCATGAAAGGTTTGTTGAAACTGCGGCCTCCCATGAAGAAGTCGGCGGAATCGTGGATGCGGCGAACCGTCCACACGCCAATTGCCGTGATGCCGATCAGGTACGTCCCCAGCGCCACCCAGTCCCAAAATCCGATGCCAAGCATGGAAATAGATCCCTCTTTCTTGTCAAAAAACCTCGATTTTTAGCCCCGACACCCCACGGAGCCGAGCGGAGCGTACGTGACTGTACGCGTGTGATTTACAGCGACAACGGTCGCGTATTAAAAGGTGTAGCCTACCGCCAACCCCAAGCTGTTGGCCCCGGCGTTATCGTCGGACAGACCCCCGTTCGAGACGTGCTGGAACTGGAGCGCGACATGCCAGTCGGTCTGCGGGAATTGGTATCCCACGCCGGCTTCCAGCAGGAAATCCATGGTCGCCGAGTTGCCCTCAATGTGATTCGTATGAAATATGATGCCGGCTCCGCCCTCGGCATAGAGCCCGTCTCGATCGTCCGCATTCCGGTAGTACCGCGTCACGAATCCGATTCCACCACCCTGGATCGTCTCGCTCGGGTCGTCCTGAATGTAACTGAACAGGGGATACGCGCGCAGACCCAGCGTGCCGCGCGCGAAGATCGGCCATTCATACTCGACGTTACCGGTGACGAGCACGTCATTGGTGCGGTCGCGCCGCCCGGAATGGACACCGGTACCCGCGCCGAACTCGACCCGCCACCGTCCTTCCGCAAAGCCGCGCGTAATCGGGTTGTCGGCATGCGCTTCGGGGGCCATGAAACAGACGCCCAACGGAATAGCCATTGCAACGATCAGGCTTGAAACCAAGGTTCTCATCTTTACTTCGACCTCTGTTCTGTGTCCCGTGCATGGCCGTGTTGCCCATCATCGGCACGTGGCGTGATAATAGTGATCCCTTCCAAAACTGTCAACTTCCCCCAGCTTCGAGTTGAAATCGTGGAGTTTTCGGCTTGCCGCGTTGAGCCAACAGGACTTCGGACGCGGCCTTCTCGCAGTATCAGCGGGACTCAGGACCTGGGGAAAGATTGGACGAGGCACCCCAAATTATGCGAAAATAGAGCACTTGGTGGGATGCTCCAGGTTCGGTCTGCCGTAGGATGAGTGAAGCACGTTACCGACTGTCTGGGGGCGAAAAGCATGCCGCCATCCCGGTAGTTGGTGTATCTGCAGCGGGAGACGAATTGTGCCTGACGCCTATCTGACACGCCTTGGAATCACGGAATGGATGGAATTGTACCGCAATCCGTCTTACGATGAATTATATGCCCACGAACTCGATTCGGAGTTGGACGGGCTCGAGCGAGGCGTGCTCACCAAGTTTGGCGCGGTGGCGGTCGATACCGGCCGGTTCACGGGCCGCTCTCCCCAGGATAAATACGTCGTTGAGGAAGATGCGTCGAAAGACGAGATCTGGTGGGCGGGCTCGGACAGCCCCGGCTCCAACAACAAACGATTAAGCGGCGAAGCCTGGAATCATCTCAAGGACTTAGCCCTGAAACAGTTAAACGGGAAGAGTCTGTACGTGGTCGATGGGTTCTGCGGAGCCAATCCGGACACGCGGATGAGTGTGCGAATTGTGGCCGAGGTCGCGTGGCAGGCCCATTTCTGCAAGAACATGTTCATTCGCCCCACGGAAAATGAACTGCGGGATTTCAAACCGGACTGGACCATCCTGAACGCATCCAAGACGAGCTGCCCGGACTTTGCGAAGTATGGTATGCGCTCCGAAGTGTTTGCGGCGTTCAACATCAAGGAACGCATGGCGGTAATCGGCGGCACCTGGTACGGCGGGGAGATGAAGAAGGGCATCTTCACCATCATGAATTATTTTCTGCCTCGCCAAGGGATTGGGGCCTTTCACTGTTCCGCGAACATGGGTAAAGACGGCGATACGGCGCTCTTCTTCGGCCTGTCGGGCACCGGCAAGACGACTTTGTCCACCGATCCCCACCGTTTGTTGATTGGCGACGATGAACACGGCTGGGACGACGACGGGATCTTCAACTTCGAAGGGGGCTGTTACGCCAAGACCATCGACCTGACGGAAGAAAACGAGCCGGACATCTACCAGGCGATCCGGCGGGACGCCCTGCTGGAGAACGTGACAATCAACGGTTCGGGAACGGTGGACTTTCACGACACGTCCAAGACCCAGAACGGCCGGGTGTCCTACCCCTTGTACCACATTGAGAACATCGTCAAGCCCGTGTCCAAAGGCGGTCATCCCAGCAAGATCATATTCCTGGCCTGCGACGCCTTCGGGGTGTTGCCGCCCGTGGCTCGGTTGACGCTGGAACAGGCGATGTACCAATACCTTAGCGGCTACACGGCCAAGGTGGCAGGCACCGAACTCGGGATCACCGAGCCGCAAGCAACCTTCTCGGCTTGTTACGGTGCGGCGTTTCTGGCAGTTCATCCCACCGTCTACGCACATATTCTCGGCCGGAAAATGGCGGAGCACGGCTCCGAGGCATACCTCGTGAATACGGGGTGGACCGGAGGCAAGTACGGTGTCGGCCATCGGATGCCCCTTCGCGACACGCGCCGCATCGTGGACGCAATCCTCGATGGGAGTCTGTCGCAGGCCGCGTACGAGACGGCGCCGATTTTCGGGCTCGCGATACCGAAGCAATTGCACGACGTGGACCCGACCGTCCTGAATCCCCGCAACACGTGGAAGGACCCGGCGGCGTACGACGCGACCCTGAGGAAGCTGGCGGAAATGTTCATCAAGAACTTCAAATACTTCACGGACACGGAAGAGGGCAAACAGCTCGAGCAGGCGGGACCGCATTTGTGATCGCTGGGGTCGTTGATCTAAGAATAATGCGGTTGACACATATCGGGACTTTGGGTGTATAGTAATGGGACTCAGGGACGTGTGGGCTCTGTCCTTCTTTCACAATGTCTCTGGATTTCAAGGGGTTGGTGCAGCAGGACCGGAGCCGATCAAGTCTGGATTACGTCGACTTGGACAGATGAAACGGTTGACGAGTATCGGGCGCGTGAAAACGTTTTTTATGCATACCATCTATCTCCGGCAAGGTACCGGTGAACGCCGTGCAGGTTGATGAGGGCTTAACAAGGAGAATTGTATGAAGCATCATAGATGTATAAGCCGCAGACCTGCGGTCGCAACCAGCGCACTTGGAGCTAAGCTGGAGTTCAAAGCCAGCCTTTCGGATTCGGTTGCAACGGGCGCGGCAACGCTGATACAAAGCTTCACGTCCATGGTTACGACGCTATTGCTGAATGCGTTTACCTGGAACGTGAGTACCGTGGCCACGGTATATCCCGGTGTGCGGCTCGAAGCGTGAGTGGTTCGCATAAAGAGTCATAACGAAAGGAATTAATTGATGCGAGGAAAAGCACCTCATACTAGGTCGGTGACTCGAAAGCCGAGCGTGGCGAGCACGGCGTTACAACTGAAGTTAGACAATTTCATTATTTACTTCGATAATGCCGTCAATCTACTCGATGCGTTTCTGGTTCAGGGTGGCGCCACGATGGCGACTTTCGTGGGCGATCTCGCCTCGGCGCTACCGTACAAGAACGGTACCGGCGGCAGTAGTCAAGGCGGTACGGGCACCGGCGGTACGGGCGGTACGGGCATCGGCTTGTAAGTTTTTTATGCGGCGCCTGTGATTGAGTACCGGATCGCTTGGTAACGAACGAGCGTTTCAGTAGCAGGTGGTGCCGGCGAAGTAAAGCTGCCTGGTCGTCGCTGACGTTTGGGCTGAGCGTGGGATGATTGAACTGAACGGCGAAGGAGTCGATAAATGGGATTATCTTGTTCGTTGTGTTCTACACTGTTCCTGGGATTCAGCGGAGCCAATTTGGGGCAGTATGCCTTCGGCGTTTTGTTGCCGGGATGGTGGCAGGCGATCCAAAGTTACATGATGTTCGTGTAACGGCCCCAAGACAATTCGCACTTATTGCGAGCGGACATGTGCCGAAATGGCGCTGTCCGCTCGCGTTGTTATTTCGGGGGAGTCTACGTGAAACGCTCAGATCCTCGGGCGCCCGACATCGGCGAGGACGATGCGTAGCTGATCGCAGCTTTCGAATCGCTCGGCGGGGTTCTTGGCGATCATCTTCATGATGATGTCGCCCAGGGCGTGAGGGCATTTCCGGTTGACGAGCGTCGGGTGGACGGGATCGGTGTTGACGTGACAGTAGTAGAGCTTCTGCAGGCTGTCCACCTCGAAGGGGACTTTGCCCGCGAACATGAGGTAGAGCGTGATTCCGAGGGAGTAGATATCGCTCTTGCTGGTGGCCTTTTCGCGCTTGATGATTTCGGGGGATACGTACATGGGGGTGATCTGCTCAGCCAAGCCGGAATCGAACAAGGAAAAGAATTTTTCCCGGCACAGGGAGTAATCGGACAGCTTGGCCATGCCCTTGCGGGTGAACAGGATATTGGCCGGTTTCAGGTCGTGGTGTGTGAACCCCTGATCGTGGATGTACTGGAGACCGTTGCAGATTTGCGCGATGATGACGAGGCGTTCCTGAAGGTTCCAGGGGCGGTTTTCGATGTACCAGCGCAGGTCCGGACCGTCCACGAACTCCATCGTCATGCAGAGCCCTTCCTCGCCATCGATGAAGTCAAAGACCTGCATGACATTGTGGTGTTTGAATTCTTTGAAGCGTTCGACACTTTTGGCGAAATCCCGGACCTGTCCCCGATTCTTGAAGAAATTTGCATGAAAGAGTTTAACTGCGACGACTTCGCCCTTCTGGGTGTCAATACCGCGATAGACCGTGCCGGTGCCGCCTCGGCCCAGAAGCAGGTCGAGTTTGAAGTGATAGAGCTTTAGTCGGTCCGGCAACTCCTGCTTGCGCACTGCTTACCCTCCACCGCGTTTCGCGGAAGACTTCCCTGCCTTGTGGGTACCGGCCAGTGCCAGATCGAGCCGGGGCGCGTCGCCCCAGAGGCCGTCAAGATCGTAGAATTCGCGCGCCTCTTTGCGGAAGATATGGACGATGATGGACCCATAATCGAGCACCACCCAGCCGCTCGTGTACGCGCCTTCCGCGTGGAGCGTGTTGACGCCGATTTCGCGCATCCCCTGTTTTACGGTGGAAAACACGGCCTTCACGTGTGGCTCGCTGTTCGCGGTGCAGACGATGAAGGCGTCGGCGAGGACCGTCAGCTCGCGCACGTCGTAGGCTCGAATGTCTTCCGCCTTGTGTTCGTCCATGAGGGCGGCGATGCGGCGGGCATTAGGAATGAAATCGGGTTCGTTGGCGGCGGTGCGTTTCTTTACAAGCTGTGGCAAAGTGGGTTGCGTCTCCTAAACCGTTTGGCCTATTCGCTCTTGGCCAATGCTTTTCGAATGATTTCGTTCGCCATCTTGGGATTGGCCTTGCCCTTGGTCGCCTTCATCATCTGGCCGACCAGGAAGCCCAGGGCTTTCTCCTTACCGCTGCGGAAATCGGCGGCGGGCCCGGGATTGGCCTCGATAATCTCGCGGGCAACAGCCTCCAACTCACCGCTGTCGCTGATTTGCACCAGCCCCTTTTGTTCAACGAGCGTCTTGGGCGCCTTGCCCGATTCCAGCATTTCCGGCAGCAGATCTTTGGCGATCTTACCACTGATTGTACCATCTTCGATGAGTGCGATCATGGCGGCGAGGTTTTCGGCCGTCACGGGGCAGTTCGCGATATCGATGCGCCCTTCAGTCAGAAGGGCCTGCAAATCACCCATAATCCAATTGGCGGCCAGTTTGGCAGGCGCGCCTGCCTTCACAACAGCTTCGAAGTAATCGGCCATCGCTCTTTCGGCTGTCAGCACACCGGCGTCGAATTCGGAGAGCTGGTATTCCGAGCCGAACCGTTCGCGGCGCGCCTGGGGCTGTTCCGGCAAAGAGGCGCGAATTTGGCTCTCCCACGTCTCATCCACGACGAGGGGCACGAGGTCCGGTTCCGGGAAGTAGCGGTAGTCGTGGGCGGATTCCTTGGCGCGTTGCGAGAAGGTGATGCCGCGGTCGGCGTCCCAGCCGCGGGTTTCTTGGGTGATGGCGCCGCCCTCGTCGAGAACCTGCTGATGGCGGGCGATCTCGAAATCGATGGCTTTGTGGATGCCGCTGAAGGAGGCCACGTTCTTTACTTCGGTCTTCGTGCCGAACTCGCTCGCGCCCTCCGGCCGAATGCTGATGTTGGCCTCGGCCCGGAGCGAGCCTTCTTCCATGTTGCAGTCGCTGACTTCGAGATACCGGAGGATCTGCTTGAGGTTGGTCAGATACGCGAACGCTTCATCGGCGCTGCGGATGTCCGGTTCCGTGACGATTTCCAGCAGCGGCACGCCGCAGCGGTTGAAGTCCACGCCGCTGTCGCCGCCACCGATGGTGTGGGTGTTGCGGGCGGTGTCCTCTTCGAGATGGGCGCGCGTAATACCGATGCGTTTAGCGGAACCGTTTACGTCAATTTCCAGATAGCCGTTCGCACATAGGGGCAGATCGTACTGGCTGATTTGGTAGTTCTTCGCGAGGTCGGGATAAAAGTAGTTCTTACGATCCATCTTCGACCAGCGCGAGATCGTGCAGTTCAGCGCGAGACCCACGGCGACCGACAGTTCGACGGCGCGTTTGTTGATGACGGGCAGCACGCCGGGCATGCCCAGGCACACGGGGCAGACGTTCGTATTGGCCGGCGCGTGGAAATTCGTGCTGCATCCGCAGAACACCTTCGAAAGCGTGCTCAGCTCGACGTGAACTTCCATCCCTATGACCGCTTCGTACTTCATGCTTGTTCCTTACGCTTCCTCAACCACGGTCACCCGGCACTCACCGCGGCGGGCATGCCCAACTCGAAACCGCGATTCCGCTCGTAGGTGTACGCGACCCGCAGCAGCGTTTCTTCATCAAAGGGCTTTGTCATAATTTGGAGTCCCGCGGGAAGGCCGGACGAGGTCAAGCCGCAAGGCAGACTCAATCCCGGGATCCCCGCGAGATTGACGGAGATCGTGTAGATATCGCTCAAATACATTTCCAAGGGATCGGCGGTCTTCTCGCCAATCTTGAACGCCGGTGTCGGCGCGGTAGGCGTCAGGATCGCATCGCACTGTTCGAAGGCTTCCAGAAAGTCGCGGGTGATCAGCGAACGCACCTTCTGGGCCTTGAGGTAATAGGCGTCGTAATAGCCGCTGGACAGCACGTAGGTGCCCAGCATGATCCGGCGGCGCACTTCCGGACCGTACCCCTCGGACTTGGTCTTCCGGTACAGCTCGTCGACGTTGCTCACGCCGCGGGCGCGGTAGCCGTAGCGGACGCCGTCGAATCGCGCCAGATTGGCGCTGGCCTCGGCCGTGCAAATGATGTAATACGTGGCCACCGCGTAATCGGTGTGCGGAAGGGAAACCTCGACAATCTCCGCGCCCTGGCCTTCGAGCACCTCGATGGCCGATTCGATCTTCCCCCGGATTTCGCCGCCGAGAGCATCGGTAAAGTATTCCTTCGGCAGGCCGAGCTTCATCCCCGAAACATCGGACTTCAGGGCCTGGGTGAAGTCCGGTACCGGGATATCGGCCGAGGTCGAGTCGCGCAGGTCATGGCCGAAGATCGCGTTCATCATCAGCGCGCAGTCTTCCACGTCTTTTGTGAATGGCCCGATTTGATCGAGAGACGAGGCGAAGGCCACCAGCCCGTACCGCGACACGCGCCCGTACGTGGGCTTGAGCCCGACACAGCCGCAACAGGACGCAGGCTGACGAATCGAACCGCCGGTGTCGCTGCCCAGGGTCGCGGCGCATTCGTGACCGGCCACCGCCGCCGCGGAGCCGCCGCTCGAACCGCCGGGAACGCAATCGAGGTTCCACGGGTTGCGCGTGGTCTGGATGGACGAATTCTCCGTGGACGAACCCATGGCGAACTCGTCCATGTTGAGCTTACCCATGAAGATCGCGCCGGACGCGGCCAGCCGCTCCACCACGGTTGCATCGAAGGGGCTGCGATAGCCCTTGAGGATCTTCGAACAACAGGTGGTCGTGCCCTCTTGGGTGCAGAGCACGTCCTTCAGGCCGATGGGCACGCCAGCGAGCGGACCCGGGTCGTCACCCTGTTTGATTCGCGCATCGACGGCCTGGGCCTGAGCGCGGGCGGCGTCGTTCCATACGTCCACGAAGGCTTTCAACTTGTCGTCCACCGCTTCGATTCGTTGAAGACAACTTTCCGTGACCTCCAGCGCGGTGGTATTGCCCGAGCGAACCGCGTCGCGGATTTGGTGGGCGGTCTTCTCGTACCAGGATTCGCTCATCGTTTACTCCGTATCCAGGATGCGCGGCACGAGGAAATACTCGCCGTCCGTCTTCGGGGCGTTCATCAAGGCCGATTCGCGCGGCAGGGATGGCCATACCACATCCTCGCGGAACACGTTGCTCATCTCCTGGACGTGCATCATGGGCTCGATACCCGTGGTGTCGAGTTCGTTCAGCTTGTCCATGTAGCCCAGGATTTCGCCCATTTCCGCCACGAGCCGTTCTTTTGTGGACTCGTCGAGGGTCAGCTGGGCCAGCCCGGCCACGTACTCAACGTCGGCTTTGGTAATGTTCGCCATCGTGTTACTTTCCAGCGTTGGCGCGGGTCTGGCACGGCCGGATCGGGGGAGTACACGCCGAAAGGGCGTCCGGTGGGTGCAGAGCACCCGCGCATTGCGTTAAACAGAGGGCATATGCTAGCACACGGGCGCGGCACGAGTCCAAAATCGCGGCGCGTTGCGGCCGCCCTTGGCGGTATGGAGATCCCTGCATTTGAACGGGTTCCGCCGGTCGCGCATGATCGACACAACGGGTGAATCAGCCTCGTTCATTACTCGGAGGTTTCGTTGGAACAGACGCTGAGGGAACACGGCATGACTGCCATCGTACGGGGTTCCGATCCGGCTATTCGGGCCGCCCTGCTCGAGCGGGACGGGTGCGAGCCGCTGGCGAGCCATGGACGCGGTCACGTGTTCCGATTTCAGCTTGCCGACGGCGCTGCCATCCTGCGTCCGTACCGGCGCGGTGGGGTGATTCGGCTGTTTGTGAAGGAGGCGTATCTGTTCGTGAACCGGCCCCGGCGCGAATGGGACGTTCATGTCGATCTCTACGACGAAGGTTTTCCCGTGCCCGAACCGCTTGGGGTGGTTTGGGAGCGGCGGGGATTCGTCTATCGCGGGGCCTTTGCGACGCGGTGGATGGACGGCACCGACATCCTGGCCGCGACACGGGAGCGTCCCGACGACGCGCCCGCCCTGCTGACGCGGGTTGGCGAGTCGATTCGACGCATGCACGATCTGGGCGTGTATCACGCGGACCTTCAGGTCAGGAACATTTTGATTCGCAGCGGAGACGACGAACCGGTGTTCATCGATTTCGACAATGCCCGCCGCCTACCGCACGTCTCGGGAGTGGCCCGCGCGCGAAACCTGCTGCGCCTGCGCCGGTCCTGCGCCAAGAACGGTATCGGCCTGGACGCCTTTGCCGCGATTCAGCAGGGCTATGGCATGACGACTTTCCCGTGGTGGCTGGACCGGGCATACCGGGTCAAGGGGACCTTGTCCGATGCGGCCGCCGGACGTGAGCGAATGCATGCCGGATAACGACGACATCATCGTGGAACGCCACGACGATCTCCGCGTTCAGCGTCGGCCGGACGTAGCGCTGGATACCGTCCTCGAAGTGATGCGCAAACCCGGGGAGATTTTGAAATCATCCCACAAAGCCGAAACCCTCCGGGTGGGCGGCTGGGTCGTGAAGCGGAGCCGGAACGAAGGCGGCGTCGGCGTGGTGAAACACACCTTCCAGCGCGCGCGGTACCGGCAGGGGTGGGAAGCGGCATTGCATCTGGAAAAGCGCGGCGTCCCGGTGGCGCGGGCCCACGCGTACGTGGAACGGGTGCGGTTCGGGTTCATTTTGTGCAACGTGCTCTGCACGGACTACCTGGACAATTGCGTCGACGTGGAGACCTTTGCGGACGGAATGATTCGCGAGGGGGTCGACGACGTGACAGTCGAGGGCTATCTGGAACGCATCGCGGAAGCGGTGAACCTGTTGTGTGCGAGCGGCGCGTATCACAACGACCTCGCCGGGAAGAACATCCTCACGCCGGACGGCGAGCGATTCTACTTCATCGATCTCGACGGCATCGTGTTGAACCGGCCCTACACCGACGACCTCCGGCTGAAAAACTATGTGCAACTCTATGACTCCTTCATCGACCGCTGGGACGACGGACTATTGGTACCGTTCGTTCGTCATATGCTGCCCGAGCCGGGAAACGTGGACGCGTGGATGGACCGGGTCCGCCCCGCACAGGTCAAGCGGCGAGCCCGCACGGAGGCCATCTGGGCACGGGAGGAAAGAGAAAAATGGGAAAAATGGTGGGAAAAATGGGGACAGTAACCATTTATTCCGTCATGACTATTCGTTGTAACTCGACTGAACAGAATAAAATAAATGGTTACTGTCCCCATTTTTCCCATCCATTTTTCCCATTTTTCCGGGTAATGCGATGAATGGTCGAGACCTTGCCACTTCGGGGATCATCTACGTTTGCGCGTTACTTCTGCTCCAACTGTGGTTGATCGGACCACGACAGGATCGCATTCGGAAGTCCTTCGCGAATGCGCTGCGCATACCGCTGCGGCTTGCGGCGCCTGTGTCGTTGCTGCACGCCGCCATCGCCGTGTTCGGTGTTCCGGTGTGGAAAGGCTACGCAGCCTACGGCGCGCTGGACGTACTGCTCACGGTGTTCGTCGGGTTTCCCGTCCCGCTGACGTCAGCCGTGCTGCAGTGGGTGCTCGGCTGGCCGAGCTTCGACGAATGGCAGCCGGAACGCCGTTCGATCTTCACCCCCGAAAAAGAACCGTTGCCCGAACCGGCGGCGGCGCCTCCCGAATCGCAGCAGGAACCACCGCGCGAAAGTACATTGGTGGGACGCACCGGCGTTGCCGTGACCCCGCTCGCACCTGCGGGAAAAGTGCGCGTGGATGGCCAAACGTACGCGGCCCATTCGGACGGACAGTTCATCGACCGGGACATGCCCGTCCGGGTCGTCGGCGAAGACGGTTTCGGCGCGCTGGCCGTGGAGCCGGAGTGACGTTGGGATCGCCCAGTAAGAGATATCGCTGAGAGTTAGTGCTATTCCAAACTATCCCGATCGGTCGATCAGTTCCCCTTCTTCCACTTCTTGATGAATTCCTTTCGCTCGCCGGGGGCGGACTGGAAGAGCGGGCCCTTGTCGCTGAGGCTTTGGCGGATACCGGTCAGTTCGTTGAGCGTGTACGCGAGGCGAAGCATGACGTAAGGCTCTTTTTCGTCATCAAACAGTTTGGCAAGCTTCTTGAAGTCTTTGTCCGTGACGACGGTGGTCAAGGCGTAGGAAGCGCGGTCGCGCACAGAGGCCGGGGCGTCCGATTCGAGAATGTCCAGCGTCGTGTCGTGAGTCAGCTCCGCCGGCGCGTGGAACTGGAGGGCGCCGATCAGTTTGACGCGCGTTTCGTCGTCTTGGCTCTTGTCCCGCGCCTGTTCGGCGACCTTATCCGCGAGGTCTTCCGGCATGGCGACTTCGAGCGCGCGGGCCACGTAGCGGCGCACGGCCAAATCGTCGTCGGTCAAGTAAGGCAGAAGATCCGCAGCCACGTCGCCATTGCCAATCAGGCTCAGCGCCTGGGCCGCTGCTTGCCGTACGGCGGCATCCTTTCCCGCGAGATACGGGACGAGCGCGGGCGCGGCCGGATCGTAGATCATCGCCGCCAGCTCCTCCATGCCCGCGATGAGATCGGCGCCCTGCTTGTTGGGCAGCGCCGCGAGCGCGGCCTGGGGGATGGCTTCGTCCTGCCAGCGGATGACGTGGTCGAACAGCACGAACTCCTTCTTCTCGGGTGACCAGCAGAACGTACGCACGTTGATGCGGTCGAGCTTACATTCGACGAGCGTGTAGGTTGGTTTCGACAGCGGCACGTGATAGTCGGAAACTGCCGTCCACCAGTCGGGATAGTTGCCGCCGATGTCACCGCCGTTGACGACGTACAGCACGCCATCGCGATCGTCGCGCTTGTTGTCGCGCAGAGGATAGGCGCGTTCGTAGATGTGCGTATGGCCCGCCAGGTCCACGTCTACGTCGTGTTTGTCAAAAACCTCGCGCAAATTCGCCATGTCGTCGCTGGGTTCTTTGCGGCTGTTTTCGGGCCCTTCATAGCCCGTGCAATAGATGGGGAAATGCTGCATGACGCACACGTAGGGCGAATCTACCTTGTCGAGGTGGGTATCGAGCCACTGGACTGCGTCCGCTTGCTGGGTGCCCAAAGTTTGTTCAAATGACAGGAGCACGATGTGGGTATTGCCCCAGTCAAAGAACCCGTAGGGTTCGCCGCCGGGCACTTCGTGATACTTGCCGAACCAGTCGTTTTCCACGTCGTTGAGCATGGACCCTTCGTGATTGCCGCGCGCCGTGGCCACCATGTACTTGCCGTTCAACCGCGCGAAGCGCCGGAAATGTTCGGGCCACAAGTCGTACTCGTGGCCGCGGCCGACCAGGTCGCCGTTAATAATGAAGAACTCGGGATGCCATTGCAGGACGTGATCCCACATGTGGGTCTCTTCGACCATGTCGTCCCAGCGGCGCGTATCGCCGAACGCCACGAAGGTGATTTCACGGTTGGGGTCCTTCGGAGGAGCGGTCTTGAACGTGTTGGTGTAAACCGTGTCTCCTGCGTGGACCCGGTAGGAATAGGACGTGTCGGGTTGGAGGCCCGTAATGCGGACGCGCCGAATCATCTCCTCTTCGGGGTTGGTTGCTTTCTGGTCGTACGATCCTTCCGGTCCGTACTCGACAACCGCCGGGCCCTCCTCTTCGGTTTGATAGATGATCGTGACGCCGTCCGGTGTGACGTCTTGAAGATGGGGCGCCACGTAGAAACTGTCGGCCCACACAAACGGCGCGAGCGCGAGCGCGACGACAATACACGCGGATTTGATTGTGCGCATGATTCGATTCCTTTCACTGAATTTGCAGTAGAAACGTGAGGCAACGGTAAGCGGCGAACGTTACAGTACGATTAGAGTGCCCGTTCGGCCGTCCCCGTCAGCCACCATTGACGGACCCGCCGTTGTTTCGGACGCCGCACCAGACCGGCGTCGTCCATGCCTTCGTAGAACGATTCAGCGGTGAAAATACCAGATTCCGGGTGGATGAGGAAAATCCGGGTCAAGGGATGGCCGACAAAATCGCGCAGGAACTCCTCGTACGCGAACAAGCCGCCTGGTTTCAGCACCCGGGCCACCTCGCGCAGCGTTTGCCGCCAGTCGTGCATGTGATGGAGGATAGCGAACTCGACCACAGCGTCGAACTGGTTGTCGGGGAACGGGAGACGTTCGCCGTCGGCAAGGAAGAGCGTGAATTCGTTGGAGTGGCGCCGACGCAGCCGTTTCCGCGCCCGGCGAACCTGGTCCGGGTCGTAATCGAAGGCGAACACCCGTTCTGCGCCGGACGCGTGTAACAGCGATTCCGTCCCCGCTCCCTGTCCGCACCCGATCTCGAGGACGCGTCTGCCGCGCAGATCGCCAATGTTGCGAAACAGGCGATGGGTCAACACCTGCAACATCCCGGAGCGGATTGGGTTGTTGACCATGAGCTTTTCGAGGGTGTTCATCTTCATGATAGAGAATCAGGTCCGGCAAACTGTTACTGGGTCACGGAAGGTGTTCGAGGTCGTCCAGATCTTTGAAGCGGTTGGCGGCGCGCTTGTTGGCCTTCAGGTCTTCGAGGTCAATTATGTTGACGTCGAAACCGCGCACGTCCACGCGTTGTCGGCGTTTGTAACAGGATTCAAAGTCAACGCCGGATACACCAGTCTGGATCTCGATTCGTAGAGGGGGCACCCCCATCCGCGCAATCTTGCCTTCTTCGAGAAACAGATCGGGCGTCAAATCCGGTGTGTTCATTCCGAACCGGCGCAACGCTCTTACCACCTTTTCCGCGTTGATAGGATTGACGGCAATCCAGACGTCTAAATCGGCGGTCGCGCGGGCGTAGCCGTAGAAGCCGACCGCATACCCGCCGATCAGGAGGTAGTCAACCTTCTCCTCTTCGAACGACTTCAAGAACTCGTTGAAATCTGGGGGGAGTGGTATAGCCATAAACAATCCGCCGGTTGATTTCGACCGCTTCCAGGCGTTCCTCGGGCGTCTTCGACCACCAGTACTCTTTATCGTCGGCGTCATGCAGGTTGACCACCGAAAAGACTGTCCGGTCGACGCGCAATTCGCTTGCGTCTGTGTCGTTCGGTTCCATGGAGTTACTATACCTGTGTGTGGAGCGAGAATTCGAGCAACGACGCCGGGTCCAAATTCGAAATCCGAAGCACGAAATCCGAAACAAATCCCAATGTTCCAAATGGGGAAATGGCCAAAAACTCGGGCGGTCAGCCCATCTGATCCCAATGGCACCGGCTACGAGTCGAAGTTTTTTGCCCCCGACGGGGCAACGGAATTAAGCCCTAGGGTGTAGCGAGGTACGAGCGGAACCCTGGGTCAGGCGTCCATCCCCACCACAAAGCCCCCGAACGGGGGCGCAGGAATCGTTAATCCCAGATGCACCATTCGTCGCGTTGCAGGTTCCCGGCTAACCGGCTGAGGACATGGTCAGCGAGTAGTTGAGAAAGACTTCGACTTCCTTGTCGTTGACCTGGCGCACGTAGACGGGGCTTTCGAGGCCTTCCAATTTCACGTTGCGGCCGAAGGCGTCGCCCGTGGCCCCTATCGTGTCGGTTAATTGTTGTACCATCCTCTTGAGCAACTTGGACCGGTACTGCTCGGGATTCTCCACGGCGAGTTGGAGGTTGCCCAATTCGCATTCGATTTTCTCGGGCAGGACGATGGAGTCGAGGAACCGGGCCGCGTCCGCCCCCGCGGCGAAGATGTCGTCGCGGTCTTCCGATAGCGGTACGAGCACGTACAGGTCGGCGCCGGCCGCGGGTTGTGCCCACGAACCGGAGCTGATGCCGAAGCCCTTTCTCCGTTGGGTCAATTCGGCGACGCCGGTTTGGACCTTGAAGATACCGGACTCGTCGGCTTTCTGGGTGATGGTGGCGATGGCTTCCCGGGTATTCTCGTAGGACGTGGCCGTGTCCTTCTCCTGGCTCGTCACGTGAACGGGAACGGAGACGTAGTCGGCGGGAACGGTCAGGCTAATCGCAACCGTGCGGGGTTCGGGGGCGGCTACCACGATGATGGTTCCGCTGGCGGAACCGGAACTCAGGTCCGCAAACGCCGGAACGGCGAGCGCGATCATCGGAAGGACGAATGCGAGCGCTTTCACTGTAGGTTCTCCTTCTCAAGGTGATGGTTGGGGGCGGGAATTTCCGATGTATAGCGAATATACAATAATAGTGGAAAACGCGTTGGACCGTCGATCTATTGCATTTTGCCCCGGACGGTTCAGGGTTTTCTTTCATTTCCTCGCGGTTTCATGGCACAATTTCCCGGAATTGTCCCAGTCATTCATAGGTTTTGGTTTGCGCATCGTGATGTTTCCATAACAGCGGGACCCGCAGCCGGCGAACGCGTCGTATTGCGTTTCGTGGGGTTCCGTGCGCATACGCCGCAATACTTTACAAAGGGCGACGCCGCCTGCCACGAACGTAATTCAGGAGCAACCATGAGCAGCATCAGCGTGAAATTGCCGGATGGTTCCGCCAAGGAACTGGAATCGGGGAGTACCGCCCTGGATTTGGCCAAGGGCATCGGACCGCGGTTGGCCAAGGCGGCTACCGGTGCGCGGATCAATGGCGAAGTAAAGAGCTTGCCCACGCCGCTGCAGGACGGTGACTCGGTCGAGATCCTGACCTTCGACTCCCAGGACGGGCGGAACGTATTCCGGCACAGCGCGTCGCACGTGATGGCCTCGGCGATCATGCGGTTGCGGCCCGGGACCAAGCTGGCCATCGGTCCGGCCATCGAGGACGGATTCTACTACGACATCGATACCGACCCGCCCATTTCGGAAGAGGATTTCCCGGTCATCGAAGCCGAGATGGCGAAGATCGTGAAAGAGGATGAGACCTTCGAGCGCCAAGAGGTGTCGAAGTCCGACGCGCTAGAGCGGTTTAAGTCCAACGACGACGCGTACAAGGTCGAGCTGATCGAGGATCTCGAAGACGGGACCATCACCTACTACCGGAACGGCGACTTTACCGATCTGTGCCGTGGGCCGCACCTGCCGTCCACCGGGCGAATCAAGGCCTTCAAACTGCTCAGCGTGGCCGGGGCCTATTGGCGCGGCGACGAGCGGCGCCCCATGTTGCAGCGGATTTACGGGACTGCCTTTCCGAGCAAAAAGGAGTTGGACGAGTACCTGAAATTCCGGGAAGAGGCCGAGAAACGCGACCACCGCAAACTGGGCAAGCAACTCGATCTGTTCAGCTTCCACTCCGTCGGCCCGGGGTTCCCGTTCTTCCATCCCAAGGGGATGATCGTGCTGAACGCGCTGATGGAATTCTGGCGCGAGGAGCATCGCAAACGCGGATACGACGAAATCCGCACCCCCATCATCCTCGAACGGGTTCTGTGGGAACAGTCGGGCCACTGGGACCACTACAAGGAAAACATGTACTTCACCCAGATCGACGACCGCGATTTCGCGGTTAAACCGATGAACTGCCCCGGTGGCATGTTGGTGTACAAGTCGGACTTGCGGAGCTATCGCGACCTGCCCATGCGCATGGCCGAGGTGGGCACCGTGCACCGCCACGAGAAGTCCGGCGTGCTCCACGGCCTGTCGCGCGTGCGTATGTTCACCCAGGACGACGCCCATCTTTTCATCACACCCGAACAGATTCGCGACGAGGTGATCGGCATCATCGATTTCGTGGACCATGTGTACAAGGCCTTCGGCTTCGACTACCACGTCGAGTTGAGCACCCGCCCCGAGGATTCCATCGGCACCGATGAAATGTGGGAGACCGCGACTTCGGGATTGAAAGATGCCCTGGATGCCAAAGGCATGGACTACAAGATCAACGAAGGCGACGGAGCGTTCTACGGACCGAAGATCGATTTTCATATCAAGGACTGCCTGAAGCGTTCCTGGCAGTGCGCCACCATCCAGCTCGATTACGGCATGCCGGAAAAGTTCGATCTCGAATACACCGGGTCCGACGGCGAACGTCATCGGCCGGTGGTCATTCACCGCGTGATCTACGGCTCCATCGAACGGTTCTTCGGCATTCTGATCGAACACTTTGCGGGAGCCTTTCCGTTGTGGCTGGCGCCCGTCCAGGCCGTGGTCGTGCCCGTCGCCTCCGCCTTTGACGAGTATGCCAAGTCCGTACGGGATCGCCTGTTTGCTGCCGGGCTTCGCGTGGAACTCGACGACAGCACCGAGACCATGAAGTACAAGATCCGGTCCGCCCAGACCAAACAAGTCCCCTACATGCTCGTTGTCGGCGAACGCGAACAAGGCAGCGATTCCGTCGCCATCCGCCACCGCCGCAAGGGGGACATCGGAGCGGTGTCCGTGACCGAACTCATCGCCCGGCTCACGGACGAGGTCGCCAGCCGCAGCCTGGACGAATAAGGCGCGACAGCGAGTATGGACTATGGACTGCATGGACCGGATGGACGTTGACCGGTTTTCGTCAGCATTTCCCGGTCTTCTCCCGTAAGTACTGGTTCGAAAGCCCACTCCCCAACACTCTCCAAAACGTGTATACTGTTAAAAGCAAGTGGTGGAAGGGCGTGACAAACGCCCTCCGTTGTTCATACGACGCGGGTCGTGTCCTGACTGTGCCTCGGTATCGCGAAGGTTGGGTTCATGGGAGGATTGCCTATGGCGCTCGGTGGGTTGACTTCGAATTGTATCAACCACCCCGGAGTAGAGGCGGTGGGCCGGTGTAAGCAGTGCGGCAAACCGTTCTGCAATTCCTGCAAGATAATGGGTCCGACGGGGTTGTTTTGTTCGGAAGAATGCAAGCAAAAGCACGAGACGTTCGTACAGCGGGCCCAGCAATTCGAGTCCCGGAAGGGATCGGTCAGTATCATGGCCAAGGTCCGCAAGATCCTTGGCGGTCTTATCGCGATCATTATCGTAGCAATCATACTGGGCGTAGTCGGCACCCTCATCGACGTTCCCATCTTGAGCGATCTTGTTCTGCGCGTTCGCGAATTCATAGGGACGTAGGAGGCAATCATGGATCTGAGTGGACTGAAGTGGCCCTTGATCATCGGGGTCGTCATCCTCGCGTTCTGGCTGGTATCGGAAGGCGGCGTCAACTTTATGTACAAGCGATTCACGGCAACGTCGGTCGACCAGCAGGATGCAAACCAGCAGGTCGCGTATGAAGCCGGGTTAAGCCGTTTGGGCGGATTCCTGCTCAAAACGTTTCGATATAAGAGAGCCGAGGAAGTGTTGACGGAGGCGGTGACGCGGTATCCGGAAGGCAAGAACTATCTGTATAATCGATACCGTCTCGCGAAATGCGCGGAAAAGCTGGGGCGTTACGCGGATTCGGTGGCGATTCTCCAGAATTTGCGGGACCTCGGCGCGCATCAATACGACGACCGCGTGCCGGATAAGGACGTGCTGCAACTTCGCATCGATAAACTGGCGGAAACCAATGAGTTGGGAGAAGTCGGAAGCGTATAGCGTGACTTGCCGATGGTGCATCGGGCTGAGAACCGGAGTGGGGACAGTATCTTGCAGGACCGGGTGATCGGCCGAATTCCAGTATTGGAGTGCCTGCGCGCGAAAAAGCGAACCGCGCGCAGGCTCTTTTTGTTGCGCGACGGAAAAGGGCTGGACGCCATCCGGTCGGCTGCGGGAGGAATCCCTGTGGAAGCGTGTTCGCGAGGCGAACTCGATTCCATGGCCAAAGGCGCGACGCATCAGGGCGTCGTGTTGGAGGCCGATCCCATCCCGCGTGTGGCGCTCGAAGCGTGGCTCGCGCAGTCCCTGGCACCCGACGCCGTGATCGTAATCCTCGACGGCGTCGAAGATCCGCACAATTTCGGCGCCATCGTTCGGTCCGCGTCCGCGTGCGGCGCCAGTGCCGTGATGTTTGGAAAAGATCGGTCGGCGCCGCTTTCCGCCGCCGCTACGAAGAGCGCGGCCGGTGCCATGGAGTACATCGATCTCATTGAGGTGACCAACCTGGTACGCGCGGTGGAAGCGTTGAAGAAAGCGGGATTCTGGATTGCCGGCCTCGACGCGAACGCGGATAAGGACCTGTGGGACGCCGATCTCACCGGGAAAGTCGGACTGGTGATCGGTAGTGAAGGCAAAGGCGTGCGCCGCCTCGTAGCAAAGCAGTGCGACTTTCACCTGCGGATCCCACTGACGGGCCCGATCACGTCGTTGAATGCATCGGTAAGCGCGGCCATCGCGCTGGCGGAATGCCTGCGGCAGCGGCGCGTCAAAGCTTGAGCATGGCGCTCCCAGTGCAATTCGGTATACTACATCGCGGCAATCGGTTATCGAGGGGTAATCCATGAATATTCTGGGTATCGGCGGATACTCGCACGATACATCCGCGGTGTTGGTATGCGATGGGCAACTGGTCGCGGGCGTTGCCGAGGAACGGCTCACGCGCAGAAAGCACCAGGGGCTGGTGCCGCGCTACGCGGTCCAATGGTGCCTGGAAGAAGCGGGCCTGACGCGGGACGACATCGATCACATCTGCTGCTACATGCGCCCGGGACTGCGAATTGGGCGGCGCGTGCCGTACCGCATGTCCACGTTTCTTCGGGTGCCGTATTATGCGTCCGCGTTCATTGGGTATGAATTCGTTCACAACGCCAACTACATCATCGGCATGCGTAGCCTGCTCGGCAAGAAGGCGCGGCTCCATTTCATGGAACATCACCCCGCGCACGCGGCGTCCGCGTTTCTGGTGAGTCCCTTCGACGAAGCGGCGCTGCTGACCCTTGACTACATGGGGGAATGGGCCGTGACCTGGAGCGGGGTCGGTCGCGGTACCAAGATGGAATACATCCAGTCCGAGAACTATCCCCATTCCCTGGGCGTCTTCTACACGGCCATGACCGCGTACCTCGGGTTCATGCGCGCCAGCGACGAGTACAAAGTCATGGGGTTGGCGTCGTACGGCGAGCCGGAATACGCGGATGAGTTCCGCAGCATGTTCCGCTTGTTGCCGGGCGGGCGGTACAAGCTCGACTTGAGCTGGTTCCAATGCCACTACATGCCGGGTTCGCGGGTGGGGTACGTGTCGCCGAAATTCGAGAAACGGTTCGGCCCCACGCGCAAGAAGGGTGAACCCATCGAAACGCGCCACCAAAACATCGCCGCGTCCGCGCAGTTGGCCCTCGAGGAAGTCGCGCTGCATATCGCGGAGGACCTGCACAAACGCACCGGTCTGCGCCGGTTGTCCATGGCGGGAGGCGTTGCACTTAATTGCGCCATGAACGGCCGGTTGTTGCGCGACTCGCCGTTCGAGGAGATCTACGTGCAGCCCGCCTCCGGCGACGACGGTACAGGTCTCGGCGGCGCGTTTATGCTGCACCACGAACTCACCGGCAACGGTCGATCCTTCGTGATGAACGACGCGCGCATCGGCCCGTCCTTTGAGAGCGCTGACATCAAGGTGTTTCTCGACTTGGCGAAGATCCCGTACGAGACCCCGGAAAGCATCGTCGAACGCACGGCGGAACTGCTGGCCGAGGGCAACATCGTGGGCTGGTTCCAGGGGCGCGAAGAGTTTGGCCCGCGTGCGCTGGGGTCCCGCAGCATCCTGGCCGATCCCACGCGCCCGGACATGAAAGACCTCATCAACAAATACGTGAAGCATCGCGAAGAATTTCGCCCCTTCGCGCCCAGTTGTCTGGAAGAGCGTGCGCCCGAGTACTTCGAGGGGTGTTCGTGGTCGCCGTTCATGCTCTTTGTCTATCCCGTAAAACCGGCCATGCGCGAGAAGATCCCCGCAGTGACGCACGTGGACGGCACGGCGCGCGTCCAGACGGTATCGAAGGAAACGCATCCCCAGTACTACGCGCTGATCGAGGCGTTCGAGCGCCGTCGCGGCGTGCCCATGGTGTTAAACACGTCGTTCAACGTGATGGGCGAGCCTATTGTGAATTCGCCCGCCGACGCGATCCGCTGTTTCTACAGCACCGGGTTGGACGCCTTGGCCATCGGGGATTTCGTGGTGCTCAAGCGGTGAACGTTGTCATCCCGACAGTGGATTATCCGCCCATTGAAGGCGGGATCGGATCGCTCACCGTCCACGTTTCCCGCGAATTGGCCGCGGCGGGGCATCACGTAACGATCATCGCGCCCTATTTTCCCAATCAGGAGACCTTCGACGCCGCCGAGCCCGTGGAGGTCGTGCGTTACGGCGGCTATCGTCTGGGATGGTTTCGCATCGTGCCGCTGGCATGGCGGTCCTGGCGCATCCTACGCAGAGCCGATCTGGTTCTGGGCGTGAATATCGCCTACGGCGGGTTGTTGGCGCTGCTGTTTGGCTGTCGATACGTGACCTTCGCGTATGCGTACGAATTCCTGAAATTCTCGCCGCGGTCCGTGCCGGGGCGGCTGCTGCGGCGCGCGTACAACCGCGCCAAGGTGGTCGTCGCGATCAGTCAGTTCACGCGGGTCAAACTCGTGGAATACGGCGTTAGTCCGAATCGGGTTCGCGTAATCCATCCCGGAGCGAACCCGGCGGTGATCCGATCCGCGAACGAACTGGATGCGTTGCAACGGCGATATCTGCTCGAGGGCAAACGCGTTATTCTCGCGGTGGGTCGACTCATCGAACGCAAAGGCCATCGGACGCTGATTGCAGCCCTGCCGGGCATACTGGAAAAAGTCCCTGACGCTCATCTGGTGATCGTTGGGCAAGGACCGATGATGAGCGCCTGCTCACGATTGGCGCAAGAGTTGGGGATTCGGGATCACGTAACCTTCGCAGGGCGGCTGGACGATGATGATGTGTCCGGGCTGTACCAACTCTGCGACGTGTTTGCGTTGCCGGCCGGGCAAGGCGAAGGCGGACAGGTCGAAGGGTTTGGATTGGTCTTTGCAGAAGCCCATGCGTACGGGAAGCCCGTCGTGGCCGGACGATCCGGCGGCATGGTGGATGCCGTCGTCGACGGCGAAACGGGGCTCTTGGTCGAGCCCGGCAATCCCGAAGCGGTGGCCGATGCGGTGACGACGATTCTGCACGACGCCGATTTGGCGAAGCGTTTGGGTGAAAACGGCCGGAAACGGGTGGAATCGGAATTGAATTGGACGGCATTTACGCGGGCGCTGCTTGCCACCGTCGAGGAGCGGTCATGAACCGCATCCGCGTCGCTCACGTAATCACGCGGCTCTGCAAAGGCGGGGCCCAGGAAAACACGGTCAGCACGGTGCGCTTGGCCAATCGCGACCGGTTCCAGGTCGACCTGATCAGCGGCCCGACCTACGGGAGCGAAGGAAGTATCGAAGACGCCGTCGCCGCCGCGGGGATTGAAATCGTCCGTATCCCCGAGTTGGTGCGGAATCTCGACCCCTGGCGCGACTTTCGGGCGTACCGCCACCTCAAACGGCTCTTTCGCGAGAAGCGCTACCATATCGTGCACACCCACACCTCGAAGGCGGGGTATCTGGGCCGGCTCGCGGCGGCGCATGCGGGCGTCCCGATCGTCGTGCATACCCCTCACGGCCACATTTTTTTCGGGTACTTCCGCTCGGGGCTGACCGCCTTCTTCACGCGTCTCGAACGCCATGCCGCGCGCAAAACAGACCGACTTATCGCGCTGACACACCGGGGTATTGAAGAACATCTTGTACGAGGCGTCGGCCGGCCTGAACAGTGGGAGGCGATCTTCAGCGGAATCGATTTGTCACCGTACGCGCAGGCCATCGCCCGGCGGGACGATACGCGTGACTTGCTCGGGATTGGCGCAGGCGATCTTCTTGTGGGCGCGGTGGGTCGTCTTGAACCCGTGAAGGGATTCGCGTATTTTGTCGAGGCCGCGCGCAGGGTGGCCGGGAACGCGCCGGAAACCCGATTCATACTCGTGGGCGACGGCTCCCTGTCCGGCGAGTTGCAATCGCGGGTCGCGGACTTGGGCGACCGATTTCAGTTCTTGGGGTTGCGTCACGACGTTCCCGATCTCATGGCGGCGATGGATGTATGCGTTGTGCCGTCACTCAACGAGGGAATGGGGCGCGTCCTCCTCGAGGCCGGGGCTGCCGGCGCGCCGGTAGTTGCCAGCAACGTCGGCGGCATCCCTGAGATTCTTCGCGATGGCGATACCGGAATCCTGGTAGCCCCGCGCGACGCGAAAGGCATCGCCGATGAGATTCTGACGCTACGCGACGATTCCGCGTTACGCCAACGCATGAGCGAAATGGCGCAGCGTGTCAGCGGCGATTACAGTATCGAGCATATGGTAGAGCGTATCGAAGCCGTGTACGAAACGTTGATCGAGGAGAAGGGTCTTGACGCCTGAAGATGCGTTCCTGTCCAAACAGCGGATGCTGGTCATCGCGCCGCACGCCGACGATGAATGCTTCGGATGTGCCGGCACGATGGCGCGCATCAAGCATCTCGGCGGCGAAGTCTATTGCATCGTGTGTTCCGTGGGCGATCTGAAGCACTACGACGGCAAGACCGAAAAAGTCTCGGGGTCGACGCGCGAAGAAGAGCTGACCAACGTCATGAAGTACCTCCAGGTGGACGACTGGGAGGTCTTGTACCGCGACGAGCAGTCGCACCTGCGGCTGGACGCAATTCCCCGGCGGGACCTGGTGTCCCAGTTCGAGCGTGACTGTAAGCTGGCGCTGGACAAAGTCAAGCCCACCATGCTGGCCCTGCCGGTATCCTCGTACAACCAGGACCACGAAGCGGTGTTTCGCGCGGCGTGGACCGCATGCCGGCCCGGCGTGCCGTCCATCAAATCCTTTCAGCCCATCGTATTGGGCTATGACAACACGTCGTTATTCTGGAGTTTGGAACGCGAGAAGTTTCACCCGAATTTTTACGTCGATATCACCGATTTCCTGGAAAACAAGCTGACCGCGTTGTCGATGCACAAATCACAGATGCGGGACGCCATTCATCATTCCAGCGTGCAGAACGTCGAATACATTTCCCGCGTGCGCGGCCGCGAGGTTTCCGTCGAGGCCGCGGAGGGGTATATGGTCTTCCGGCACGTGCTGTAGGAACTCGGACAGATTCAGTACGTGCGCATGCGCGGATTAGTTAGAAGAAGGACGAAAACACTGCAATGAACAGCGAAACACTGATAATAGGTCTGCCGGCGGGGTCTTTGGCCGATCCGAATCGTGGCGGCAGCTTGATTGAACTCTTGAAGAACGCGGGTTTCCCGACGCGCGGCTACGACAAGGGCGGCCCCAGTTCGTTTCCCATCACGTCCTTTCTGGTGGGGTGGGACGGCCGGCCCCAGGAGTTCGGCTCGCAGCTCGCCGTGGGCGAGGTGGACGTCGCCATCGGTGGGGACGATTGGGTGCGCGAGCGCATGCTCGAGTTCAAGTACGAATACAAGGAGACCATCGAACTGAAGAAAGTCCTGTCTCTCGAACGCGGCTCAGTACGTATCGTGATCATCGCAAACGGCGTATCGGGAACCTGCGACGATTGGCTCAAGGGTTTGCTGTCCAAGAAGAAGCTGGTGACGATGGTGTCCGAAATGCCCTACATCGCCCTGGAATGGTTTCAGGCAAAGGCGAAAGCCCTCGGCTTTGGCGAGTCGCACGGCAAATTCTCGGTACAGAAATTCAAGACGCCGCCGCGCATCGATTCCGGCATCGTGATCTACGAAACCTGGGGGAAAACCGAAGCGAAGGTGACCAACGGCTCCGTGGATTTCGGCCTCGAGATCACCCAGACCGGCAGCGCCATCGCCAATTACGGTTTGCAAATCGTCGACGAAATTATGCCGTCGGAGGCGGGCATCTGGGTGAACCCGGCCATTTGCGACAATCCGGCCAAATACGACCTCGCGCGCATGTTCGTACTGAACCTCTACGGGTCCATTTTCGCCGAGAACAAGGTGTTGTTGGTGTTCAATGGTCGCACGGCGGACGTTCCAAAGTTGATGGAGTACCTGCGGCATAATCGGTTATTCGGCGACGAGCCGACCATCAAGGAAGGGACGAACTTCACCGAGTTCACGATCAAGCTCGATACCACGAACAAGGCACTACCGCTGGCCAAGGCGCGCTACGAACTGGCCAAACTGGGCGCGACCCATCTCGAGACGATTCCGCTGGATTCATCCATCCCGGGGATGGATGTACTCGACTTCTGAGCGCAGTTACTTGACGATCATGCAACCCGCGATGATGTCGTGCAGGGCCTGCTTTCGTTGGGTGAAGAAGACGAAGAAGTAGCCCATTCCGCAGAACATTCCCGAGATAATTTTCGAGAAGTGCCTCACGGTCGCCCGCGCGAACGTAATCCCGTCCCCCGTGAGATCCGTAACGGCGAGTCCCAACGCGCGCTTGCCGAAGGTGGCGCCGTAACTGCTGCTTTCCTGAAACGCGAAATACAGCCACTGAGTTCCGACCAAAATAGCCAGCATCACCATCCCTGCGGCGAATTCGGCGGATTCGTTCTGGGGCTCTCCTATGAACGACGCGGCAATGAGCTGGAGAATTCCCATAATCGGTATCAGAATGATGAAATCGATGATCATCGCCGCTAACCGGGCGAAGAATCCGCCATTCTCAAAGGAGTCGTCGACAGCTACCCGACCCGTCACTATGGGTTGCGCCATCGGCAATGGATCCATAGGGCTCGAATACGCCGAAGGAGCAGCTTCGGGCTGCGGCGGCGGTGGTGGAGGCGCGTTAACGAACTGGTCCTTGACCGCACCGGCCTTTTGCCAGTTCTCCATGTGCGGGGCCCAGACGAGGTCCGTATCGTGGAGGTCCCCCTGGGCGTACATCTGGGCTAGGACTTGGGCCGTGACGGGCCCGAATTTCTGACGAGACTGTGCGTAAAACCATTGCTTGTCGGAGTTTGCAGGCACGATAGGAGCCTCCGTTCAAGGTCGGTAATGCGGTGGTGTTTCCCTCTCTTCAATGAATCCCCAATGCATCTTATACCAGAACCCATTGGGGCGCAATAGGAAAGAAGGGCAGAACCCCGGAAGTTGGACCAACAGGAGTCGCATGCAAATTGCATTCAACGCCGATAATTTGCTATGCTCCTTTGGTTTGGGCGACGCAGCCTGCTTTCCGCCCGCGCGATCCCTCGCAAGCCGGGGAGTATTGTGCGGCCTGTTCCGAGTACCGATCCGGGAAGCGATCATGCTGTGTCTCAGGAAGTTACACTTTCCACGAACTTGCGCCGAGGATTGAATTGTGGTCGAGCGGACCTTTGTGATGATTAAGCCCGACGCGGTTGGCCGGCGGCTGTGCGGCGAGATCATTCGCCGCTACGAAGCCAAGGGCCTTCAGTTGGTCGGGATGAAGATGCAGATCGTTTCGCGCGAATTGGCGGAAAAGCATTATGCCGAACACGTCGGCAAAGGGTTCTACGAGAGCCTCCTGGCCTTCATTACGTCGGGGCCGACCATTCAGATGGTCTGGGAAGGCGAGAACGCGGTGGCCGCAGGGCGCAAGCTCAACGGCGCGACCAACAGCCAGGAAGCGGACCTCGGAACCATCCGCGGCGATTTCGGCATGACGGTGCAGAACAATCTGGTCCACGCCTCCGACTCCGTGGATACGGCGCAGCGCGAAATCGCGATCTATTTCGATGAAAACGAATTGTGGAACTATTCCATGCCCGACGGGCAATGGTTGGTGAATTAGGGGCCCGGTCGCGCCCGGCGTGATGGGGGCAAACGTTAACCGGTAAGGAGACCAGTACATGGCTGGTGGAAGAAAGGTGCGGCGCGCCAAGATCGCCAAGCACAAGCGCAAGAAGAAGCGCCGCGCAAATCGCCATAAGAACAAGTAAGCGCGTTCATCCCTGAACGCACGCGGAGATGCCATGAACGCCGCGTCACCGAATACACGATGTTTCAGAGCGCCCCGGGTCCGGTCTGCGGACGGGCCCGGGAGCCTGTTTCTTCGTCGTGCCGGCAGCGGCAGAGCACAAGGCGATTCACTCCGCACGAGGAGATTTTGATCATGGGAGACGACGAGCGGAAGATCTTCATCGACGAAGATTGGAAAGCCCAGGTTCAGCGCGAGAAAGAGCAGGCCCAAACGGCGCCCCAGGAAGCGCCGGAGGCCGACGATGCTCACGGCGACGAGGCGGCCGCGCCCGACGACGGCAAAGCCACGTTCGGTTCGTTGGTTCAAAGCCTCGCCGCTCAATGTGCCTTTTCGTTGGGGCTTATCGCGCCTCAGGACACCAAACAGGTGATGGTCAACCTCGATGAAGCGCGGTATTGCATCGACACCATCGTCATGTTGCGTGACAAGACCAAGGGCAATCTGTCCAAAGAAGAGGAAGGCATGGTGTCGCAGACCCTGTCCGAACTCCAGCAGATTTACGTGGTCCGCGCGCAGCAGGTTCAAGAGGCCACACTGAAACAGGCGGGAATCGATCTGAAGAATCCGCCGCAGGGTTGAACGAAGTCCCGGGCCGTTCGCGACCCGGTCTTATGCGCATGGCGGGGTGATTTTACGGGGTGTCCGATTCTATTCGGGCGGATAGCCCCCTCCATTTCCGGCTATGTTGGGGAGATTGAATTATGCCTGCGTACGTAATCGTGGGAATGCAGTGGGGTGACGAAGGCAAAGGCAAGGTCGTCGATTACCTGACCGGCCAGGCCGACATGGTGGTTCGCCACCAGGGTGGCAATAACGCCGGTCACACGGTGGTTGTGAACGGTAAGCAAACCGTGCTGCACTTGATTCCCAGCGGTATCCTTCACGAAGGCACGGTCTGCGTCATCGGGAACGGCACCGTACTGGACCCCGCCGTACTCGGCCAGGAATTGGACAGTCTCGACGCCTCCAACTGTTTCTACAACGACCGTCTCTTCATTTCCGGCGGCGCGCATGTAATCATGCCGTACCACAAAGTTCTCGACGGTGCGCAGGAGAAGTTTCGGGGAAACCGCAAGATCGGCACGACCGGGCGCGGTATCGGGCCAGCCTACGCGGATAAAGCCGATCGCCTCGGGATTCGTTTTGCCGACTTCGTCGATCCGAATCTGTTTCGGCAAAAGCTCACCGATATCCTCGAATACAAGAACGTGCTGCTGACCAAGGTATTTGACGAAACGCCCCTGGACCCGGATGCCATAATCGAGGAATACTCGGCATACGCGGACCGGTTGCGACCCTTCGTGGCGGACTCCGTCGCCATCGTTCATACTGCGTTGAAAGGCAACAAACGCCTCGTCTTCGAGGGTGCCCAAGGCACCATGCTCGACCTGGACCATGGGACCTACCCGTATGTGACGAGTTCCACCACGATTTCCGGCGGTGTTTGCGCGGGCGCCGGCGTTGGCCCGCAGAACGTCAAGGGCGTGATCGGCATCGTCAAGGCCTATTCCACGCGGGTGGGAGAGGGGCCCTTCCCGACGGAACTGCTCGACGACACGGGCGAGCAATTGCGCAAGCAGGGCAACGAATTCGGCGCCACCACGGGCCGTCCCCGCCGTTGCGGCTGGCTGGATTGCGTCCAGTTGCGCCGCGCCGCCAAATTGAACGGCACGACCGGCATCGTACTCACCAAGCCGGATGTGCTGGGCGTGCTGGATTCGATCCGCGTGTGCACGTCCTACGAGATCGATGGAAAGACCGTAGACGAATTCCCCGCGCAGATCGACCAACTGGAGAAGGTCACTCCCGTGTTCGAGGAACTGTCGGGGTGGAAGGCGGATATCTCCGGATGCCGCGCCTGGGAAGACTTGCCGGAGAACGCCCGCCGTTATTTCGAGCGGATTGAAGCGCTTATCGAAGTTCCGATTTACATCGTGAGCGTGGGGCCGGGCCGGGAAGAGACCATTACCCATCGCGATCCGTTTGGATAACGACAATTGTCCCGAGGGAGGCCAAGTCCGGGGTTCTGTCCCGAGGGGACACAACGCCATACTCCCGCAGTTTATGTGAAACCACAACGCCATCAGCACTGTCCAAGTAGTGGGAGGACTGTGTATGGACCGCGGGACGCGCGTCCCGTAACGTCTGCTGTATACGTCCTCTATTGATTCGATCTTGAGGTTAACGTACACTGACAATTGTGGCGGCGGGAGCGCGAGGGGTTGTGCCTATCGTCCACCCTCGTGAATATCTTGTGCCGAAAGATCCCGTCCCTGCGCTGACCGTTTGATCCGTTACGCATTTGTTGGGAGGAGACTATGTACCGTTCGCGCCGGTTACTTTGGGCGCTCACTGCGTGTCTGGCCTGGGGCTTGCTCTTCCCGTGTTTGTCGCACGGACAAAAGGTCCGCCCCATCTCGATTGCGGATTGGAAGCAGGACGGCTCGGCCGGCAATTCCCCTGCCGCCGATTCAAAATCCGCTTCAAAAGAGGCACAACCGGCTGCCGACGAGGATGCCGATCGGTCCAACTACCCGGCCGAAGCATTCATGCCGGCGCTCGAAGGTGATGAGACGAGAAGTGCTCCGGCGGTCGAACAAAGCCCGTTGCCGCCTGTCGAGGAAGTATCGACAGATGACCGGGGCGCGACCGTCGAATCGTCCGATATGCAGGTGCGCGACGCGACCAACGCGGAAGCGGCGTCCGGTGATTCGGGCGATGAACCGCCGCCGTCAATTCACGCGTGGGTCGACGATCCGAACGCCGAGAGTCCCGAAAGTGTGCCCGTAGCCGCGACCGGCGAAGGCGATTCGAATGGCGAAATCAAGGCCGGCCAGATTCGTACACGGGGCGGGGTGATCAATCTTCAATCTATTTCCCTCGAACGGCTCCACGAGGAAGTGAAAGAGAAACAAACCGGCGAAGAAATGCCGGTGACCTTGCAGGACTGCGTGGCGCTGGCCCTCGAAGCGAACCAGGATATCAAGGTTTCGGCGTACGAGCCGCTCAAATCCGACGGCGACATTATGTCGGCCAAGGGCGAATTCGATCCGGTCTTGAAGAGCATCAATTCGCGATCCCATTCCGAATCCACGGCTTCGTCTCAAACCAACGCCTTCACCGGCGGCGGGTTGGGTGGAGGTGGTAGTAGCTTACTTGGGGGTGGATTGGGCGGAGGGAGCCTCTTAAGCGGTCTGGGCGGTCTGGGCGGCTACGGGGGCCTTCTAGGCGGCAATAACAACAATAACAACAACGGCCTCAATGTCGGCCGGATAATGCTGTCTTTGGCCCTTAACTTGGCAAGCTCGGCCCGGGGGCTTATTCAGAACTTCCTACCCCAGCAAGAGACGTCCTATGTAATCGTAAGCGACAACTGGCGGTCGGAAACCTCGTTGTCGGGCAAGATCCCCTGGGGGACGCAGTACGAACTCAAGATGGAAGTTTCGGATGAGGAGACAACCTTCAACAACTTCGTATCCGAATTCAGCGGCGGCCTGACGTTGACGCTGACCCAGCCGCTGTTGCGCGGGCGGGGTCCGCGGGCGAACCTGGCGCGCATCCGCATCGCGAAAAACAATCGCGCCGTTGCGGAGAACCAACTCCTGACGCAAGTCATGAACACGCTGTCCGACGTGGTAAAGGCCTATTGGGACCTGGAGGGTGCCAATCAGCAGTTAGACGTCCGCGAGAAATCGCTCGACAATGCGGAGCGCTTGCTGGACATCAACCAGCGCCGGTTGGAAATTGGCACGGGCGCCGCATTGGAGGTCGTGCAGGCCAAGGCCAGCGTGGCGCAACGCCAGGGCGACGTGATTTCCGCCCGGTCGCAGGTGCGGTCCTCGGAAGACCGATTGAAACTGCTGCTGAACATGCGGGATGACGAGAATTTCTCCACGGCCCGGTTGCTTCCCACAGACAAGCCCGTGGCCACGGAATTGGACCTGGACGAGACCGAGAGCATCAATCTGGCGCTCTCGAACCGGCCGGAAATGGACTCCGCCAATCTGGATATCGATAGCGCCGATATCGACCGGCTTCGCGCAGCCAATGAAATGCTGCCGCAGTTAGACGTCACGGGAAGTGTATTTCAGGGCGCCCGGGGTTCGAAGGCGAGCGACGTGTTTGACGGGGTGTCCAACCGCAACGACAACTCCTGGTCCCTCTCCGTGACCGGATCCGTCCCGATTCCCAATCGTTCCGGGCGGGGAGCGTACTCCAAGGCGGAGATTACGCAGCAGCAAGCCGAGGAACGATTGCAGAAGACCATAGCCGACTTGACGTTAAACGTGCGCACCGCCATCCGGAGCGTGGGCACCACCCGCATTCTCGTCGAGAGCAGCCGTCAGGCGAGGAAGTTGCAGGAAACCAACGTGAACGCCGAGGAGAAGAAACTCAAACTTGGTGTGACGACCAGCTTCGAGGTTTTGCGGACCCAGGAAGACTTGGCGTCCGCACAGGCGCAAGAGGTGCAGGCGCTGATCGATTTCGAAAAGGCGAAGGTTGACCTGGAGTTGGCCGAGGGCGTGTTGCTCGATAGCCTCGGGGTCGAATACGAAGTGCCCGAGCCGCAGAAGACGGTAGGATTTGTTCGCAGTATCGTGCCACCGGCTCCGAAGCACTGAACGGCATGGCCAGGGTCTTTTTCCCGGAATCGGGTCCACGGTTGCGAACCCGGATCTGAAAACCAAATCCCCCTGACAGAAGTCTAAACGGCAACGACGCGTGCGTCCCGCGATTCCTGCGTTCGGAGTAACCGCACGAGGTTTTGTGTTTCTCGCGTGTAACTATAGGTTAATTCAGGAGTTGTAAATGCGTTCCCGCCCAATTGAGTATCGCGCCGATAGGGCCAAGTGTCCCACTGCGCGGCGCAGCGTTGCCCTACACGCGCTCCCGCATTCGCAACCGGGCATGTGCTAGAATCTCCGCTTATGACTACCGCGATAGACACGGAAGACATTATCGTCATTGAGGATCTGACGAAGCACTACGTCATGGGTGAAACGGTGGTGAAAGCCCTGCGGGGCGTCACCCTGACGATTGGGCGTGGGTCGTTTGTCGCCGTGATGGGACCATCCGGTTCGGGGAAGACGACGCTGATGGACATCCTCGGATGTCTTTCCCGTCCGACCTCGGGTGTGTATAAATTGCACGGTACGTCCGTCTCCACATTGACCGAGTCGCGGTTGGCGCAGTTGCGCAATCATGAAATCGGTTTTGTGTTTCAGAACTTCAATCTGCTGTCGCGGACAACGGCCCTCGCGAATGTCGAGCTGCCCTTGCTCTACGACGCCATTCCCAAGAAGGAGCGGACGAAGCGGGCCAAAGAAGTGCTCGAGTCGGTGGATTTGGGGGACCGCATCTATCACAAACCCAACGAACTCTCCGGGGGGCAGCGGCAGCGGGTTGCGATCGCGCGGGCCCTGGTGAACCGCCCCTCGATTCTGTTTGCCGACGAGCCCACCGGCAACCTCGATTCGACGAGCGGGGCGAGCATATTAACCTTGTTCGATTCCTTGCACGCACAAGGCAATACGATAGTGATGGTGACTCATGAGCGCGAAGTCGCCGAACACGCGGAACGCATCATGAGCTTTCGCGATGGAAAGTTGGTGAAGGACGAATGGCGAAGCAACGACGTTTAGGGCCCCAGATACTCGGCTGGTTGATCCTCCTTGCGATCCTGGCCGCGCCGGTTGTGTACATGCTCACCCGGGAGGACGTGATCGACGTGACGGCAACGACGATCGAACGGGGACACGTGGAAGAAACCGTAACCGCGATTTCATCCGGTACTGTGAAGCCTTCCCTGGACTCCATGGTTGCCACCGGATCGCTCGGCACCGTCGTGAGCGTGCCCTTCGATGAGGGGGCCCGCGTCGAAAAAGGTGCCGTGATCGTCGAGTTGGACCACGACGAACTGGACGCCCAGGTGAAGTTGGCCGAGGCCAATCTCAAGGCCGGGCAATTTGGGGTGACGCAGGCGGAATTGGGCAAGAGCATCGGCGCGGAGGTTGCCGAAACCCGCGTGGCCCAGACCGCGGCCCAGCTCGAGCAGGCCAAAAAAGACTTCGAGAGCATGAAAGCTCTTTCCGACCAAAATGCGATTCGGCAGAACGATCTCGACAAGGCCGCGCTCGCATTGAAGGTGGCCCAAGAGAGTTGGGCTGCCGCGAAAGCCAGCCAGCGTGAAAACCTCGTTCACGAGCAGGAAGTCAGCATGGCCAAAGCCAAGATCGAACAATTGCAGGCGGCCGTGGAGGTTGCCAAGGCGGCCCGCGATAACGCCTATGTAAAGGCGCCGTTTTCCGGTGTCATTGCAAAGGTCTTCAGCGATGCGGGTGAGGCGGTCTCGATGGGGATGCCCCTGGTCCAATTGGTCGACCCGTCCAAGTGCTACGTGGAGGCCCCCTTCGACGAGGCCAACGCCTCCGAAATCACGCTCGGCCAGAAGGCCCGCATTAATTTGGACGCGTATCGGAGCGAGGATTTCACGGGGGTCGTCGAATATATCTCCCCGGTCGTATCCATCAACCCGGATCTCAGCCGTACGCTCAACGTCCGCATCCGCGTAAAGGAAGGGACGGACAAGTTTCTCGCGGGAATGTCGGCGGACGTGATCCTTCTCGTGAAAGAAAAGGAAGATGTCGTCTACGTGCCGACAGAAGATCTGATTCGCGAAGAATATGTCTATGTGATTCAGGACGGCCGCGCCGTGCGCCGGGAAGTCAAGACCGGGATCGGGAACTGGGAACGGACCGAAATCGCGAGCGGCTTGGAGCCGGGCGAACAGATTGTCACGTCAATTTCGCTGACCGCGCTGGATGACGGCGTCCCCGTCAATGTAGTGGACAGCCTGGAGGAATAATGGGCCCCTTTGACTACCTGCGAATCGCGTTGGATTCGCTGGCTCAGAGCAAGGTGCGATCGCTGCTGACCATGCTCGGGGTGATCATCGGGGTGATGTCGGTAATCCTCCTGATCTCGCTGGGGGAAGGCGCGCAAGCGTACGTCGCGAAGGAATTCGCGGGTATGGGGAGTAACATCCTCATCATTACGCCGGGCAAACAAGAAACCTCCGGCATGATGCCATTGGTGGCGGGCAGTTTCCGGAATCTCACCTTTGAAAACGCCAAGGAAATCGAACGGAAAGCCCAAGGCGCGAAGGCCGTGTCGCCGG
This sequence comes from Candidatus Hydrogenedentota bacterium, assembly GCA_963745075.1. Classification (GTDB taxonomy): domain Bacteria; phylum Hydrogenedentota; class Hydrogenedentia; order Hydrogenedentales; family SLHB01; genus JAHDWY01. The sequence continues at coordinate 535,711 of CAVUWV010000008.1, forward strand.
TCGTGCTGGGCGCCGGTGCGGTGAAGTACGGCGACCGGCGCCGCAACACGATGATCTTGGCGGTTACCCCCGCGTTTGAAGTCGTGCGGAACCTGCACGCGCAAATCGGCCGGTTCATCAGCGAGCAGGACATCGATAAGAATGCCAAGGTCTGCGTGATCGGCACGCAGGTGAAAGACGAATTGTTCGGAAACGACAACCCCATCAACCAATCCGTTTCCATCAATCGCACGAAGCACACCGTCGTCGGGATTCTCGAACACAAGGGCGTGACTCTCGGAATCAACGTCGACGATTTGGTGATCGTTCCATTGCCGAGCGGACAGCAGATGTTCTACGGCGGCGAAGACAAGCTGTTCCAGATCGTGGTGCGCGCGAACAGCCCCGAGGACGTGGCCCTGGCCACGGAGTCGATCCGGGAAATTCTCACCGCCGCCCACGACTACACGGAAGACTTCACGATTACCGATCAAACGTCGATCCTCTCCACGCTGGACAATATATTCACAGCCATGAAGGTCATGTTGGCGGGTATCGCAGGCATTTCGTTGCTCGTCGGCGGCATCGGCATTATGAACATCATGTTGGTCACGGTACGTGAACGCACCCGCGAGGTGGGCATTCGCAAGGCCGTCGGGGCCACGCGCCACGATATCGGCATGCAGTTCGCCATCGAATCGGTGACGTTGAGTTCGATCGGAGGTTCCATCGGTATTCTTTTGGGCTACCTCGGGACATTCACGATTCGCCAAATCTATCCGCCGCTGCCCGTCTATACGTCGGGGTGGGCAATCCTTCTCGCGTTTTTCTTCAGCATGGCGGTGGGGGTCTTCTTCGGCGCGTACCCGGCGGTCAAGGCGTCCAGCGTGGATCCCGTGGAAGCGCTTCGCTACGAATGATACCGCGGCCTTCGCGCCGGTCTTGACAATCGAACAGCGCCACGGTATCCATAGTATGCAGTTGGCAGGGTGTCCTGGGTTATCGTTGGCCGCAACCGGTGGTTTGAGGGAGTGCTGTCCCATGTTCAATCTAGCTGCAATACTCGAAAACAGCGCGCGCGAGTACCCTGACAAAGAGGCCATCACGTTCAACCACTTCCGTTTGAGTTTCAAACTGGTGGACGATCTGGCTAATCAGGTGGCGAACGGGCTGCGGGCCGCTGGTATTCGCAAAGGGGACAAAGTTGCGTTCCTGTGCCCGAACCTCCCATATTTCCCCATCGTCTACTTCGGCATCTTAAAGGCCGGGGCCATCTTCGTGCCGCTGAACGTGTTGCTTCGCGAGCGGGAAATCGCCTATCACCTCGCCGACTCCGACAGCGTCGCCTTTATCTGTTTCGAGGGAACCGAGACGCTCCCCATGGGACAAATCGGGCACCGGGGCTTCAAGGAGGCGGAAACATGCGACCGCTTCTGGATCATCCCCACCGTTCCCGGTGGAGACTCGCCCATCGAGGGCGTGCCCACGCTGTCCGATCTCATGCACGACCAGCCCACAACCTTTGAAACGGTGCAATGCCGCGCCGACGACACCTGCATCATCATCTACACCTCCGGGACGACCGGTCATCCCAAGGGCGCGGAACTGACGCATTCGAATATCCTGATGAACTGCATGTCCACACGAAAACTGATTGAAGGCGGTCCGGAAGACACTGCTTTGGCGGTGCTGCCCCTGTTCCACTCCTTCGGGCTTACCGGCATTCTCAATGCCGCCGTGCTCAACGGCAGCCGGCTGGTGTTGGTGCCGCGATTCGAACCTGCCGAAGTGTTGCGGGCGTTCCAGGACGAGGGCGTCACCTTGTTTGCGGGCGTTCCGACCATGTACTGGGAGCTGCTGCATTATCCCGAGGCGGACCAGTTCGATCTGGAAAAGATCGCTTCCACCTGGCGGCTGGGAGTGTCCGGCGGCGCCGCCATGCCGGTCGACCTCATGTTGGAGTTCCAGGAGAAGTTCCGCATCCGTATCCTGGAGGGCTACGGTCTTTCGGAAACGTCGCCGGCGGCCTCGTTCAGCCGCGAAGACATGCCGCAAAAGATCGGATCCATCGGCGTGCCCATTTGGGGCGTGGAAATGAAAGTCGTCGACAACGACATGAACGAAGTGCCCCGCGGCGAGTCGGGCGAGATCGTTATTCGCGGGCACAACGTCATGAAGGGGTATTACAAACAGGACGAGGCCAACGAAGAAGCCTTTCGCGGCGGCTGGTTTCATACCGGGGATATCGGATATCAGGATGACGACGGGTATTTCTTCATCGTCGATCGCATCAAAGACATGATCATTCGCGGCGGATTCAATGTGTATCCGCGCGAAGTGGAAGAGGCGCTCATGATGCATCCGGATATTACGCTGGCCGCGGTCATCGGCGTGCCCCACGAGGAGTACGGCGAGGAAATCAAGGCCTTTGTTATTCCCAGACCGGGGGCGACCCTCACGCCCGATGCCATTGTCGCCTTTGGCAAGAAGGAGATCGCCGGTTATAAGTATCCGCGCATCGTCGAGCTGTGCGAGAAACTTCCCATCGGCCCGACCGGCAAGGTGCTGAAGAAGGAATTGCGAGACCAGGCAATAGCAGATGCAAAAGCGTGACCGGTAAAAGGGGGACGTCCGCATTTCGACGAGTGCGGTGCAGCGGATAGGAAGGAGATTCAGAATCACATGCTGAATGTGGCCACACTTTTGGAGAACAGCGCCCGAGAGCTGCCGGACAAGACCGCCGTCGTCTTCGGGGGTCATATTCGATTGACGTACAAACAGATCAACGAGATGGCCAATCAAGTCGCCAACGGCTTGAAAGCGGCAGGGGTGAGAAGAGGAGACAAGGTCGCGGTCACATGCCCCAATCTTCCTTATTTCCCCATCCTGACCTACGGGATCATGAAGGCGGGCGCCGCGCTGGTTCCGCTGAACGTCTTGCTCAAGCGGCGTGAGATTGCCTACCACCTGTCCGACTCGGAAGCGGTGGGATACATCTGCTTCGAGGGCACGGACGAACTTCCCGTAGCGCGAGAAGGCCTGGCCGGTTTCAAGGATGTCGATTCCTGCGAGCACTTCTGGATCATTCCCACGATTCCCGGCGCCGATTCGCCCCTTGAAGGCGTGCCGACACTAACCGACTTGATGCACAATCAACCTCACACCTTCGACAGCGCGCCCACGCGGCCGGACGACACCTGTGTCATCATCTACACGTCGGGCACGACCGGCCGGCCCAAGGGCGCCGAACTGACCCATTCGAACATCACGCTCAACGCTATGGTTACCCGGGATATGTGCGATTCAACGCCGGACGAGGTCATGCTGGTGGTTTTGCCGTTGTTCCACTCGTTCGGGTTCACCTGTCTCATGCAGACGGGGATACTTGCGGGAGCGACCTTGGTGTTGCTGCCCCGGTTTGACCCGGCGGCCGTGTTTGCTGCGTTGCAAGATGAGCAGGTCACGCTGTTTGCCGGGGTTCCCACCATGTACTGGGACATTCTCAACCACCCGCAGGCGGGAAAATACGATCTGGAGAAGATCGCGAAGACGCTTCGCTTGTGTACGTCAGGCGGCGCGGCCATGCCCGTCAACGTCATGAAACGATTTGAAGAGAAGTTTCACGTGCCGATCCTGGAAGGCTACGGACTGTCCGAAACCTCCCCGGTTGCGAGCTTCAACCAATTGCACAAACCGCGCAAACCCGGCTCCATCGGCTTCCCCGTCTGGGGCGTGGAGATGATGGTCGCCGATCACGACATGAACGAATTGCCGGTCGGCGAAACCGGTGAAATCGTCATCCGCGGGCACAACATTATGAAGGGCTATTACAAGCGCGATGAGGCCAATGACGAAGCATTCCGCGGCGGATGGTTCCACAGCGGCGATCTCGGGTACAAGGACGAAGACGGGTACTTCTATATCGTGGACCGATCTAAAGACATGATTATCCGGGGCGGGTTCAACGTCTATCCGCGGGAAGTGGAGGAGACGTTGATGACGCATCCGGACATATCACTCGCCGCGGTGATCGGCGTCCCCCATGATGAATATGGCGAAGAGATCATGGCCTACGTCATTCCCGAACTTGGATCTACCGTCACCGCGGAAGTTATCATTGCGTGGAGCAAGGACGAGATGGCGCGCTATAAATACCCGCGACACGTCGAAATTGTGAAAACGCTGCCCATGGGGCCGACGGGGAAGATTCTCAAGACGGAACTCCGGAAAATGGCCACGGAGCGGACCGCGAAATAGCCATCGTTTTGGGGGAACTGACACTATGGCATTGCAGAAACCTTCCTACCGGGAACGAATGACCTGGTTCCACGACGCTCGATTCGGGATGTTCATCCACTGGGGGCTCTACTCGATCCTGGGTCGCGGGGAATGGGCGATGCTCGAGGAGCGCATTCCCACGTCCGAGTACGCCAAGCTCGCCGGCCGGTTCAATCCAAAGAAGTTCGACGCGTTCGCATGGGCTGAACTCGCCGTTCAAGCGGGTATGAAATACGCCGTACTGACAACCCGGCATCACGACGGGTTTTGCCTGTTCGACAGTGAAGTGTCGAATTTTACGTCCGTGAAGACCGCCGCGAAACGCGATTTCGTGGCGGAGTATGTCGACGCGTTTCGCCGGGCGGGTCTGAAAGTCGGTTTCTATTACTCGTTGCTGGACTGGCGCTATTCCGGGTATTGGGACACCCGGAAGTACCGGGAGAGTGCCGAGGCCATGGTCGAACAGTACCACGCCCAGGTGCGGGAGCTGATGAGCAACTATGGCGCGATCGACGTGCTCTGGTACGACGGACATTGGATCGACGGCGTGAAAAACCTGGCCCGTTTCTGGCGCGCTCGCGAGATCAACGAATGGGTCCGCAAGAAGCAGCCGCACATTCTCATCAACAATCGATCCGGCACGAACGAAGATCTGGATACGCCCGAACAGCACGTGACGGCGTCGAAACCGGGGCGCGGTTGGGAATCCTGCATGACCATCGGCGACCCGGTCGGCTGGGGCTACATCCGCAACAATCCGAACATGAAGACGGAGACCCAGTTGTTGCAGCATCTCGTGACCGCCGCGGCGGGTGAAGGGAACTTCCTGCTCAATGTCGGGCCCAAACCAGACGGGACCGTTCGCAAACGTGAGCGTCAGCGGCTGAAGGCGTTGGGCAAGTGGCTGCGGATCAATGGGCAGGCGATCTACGGCTCCCAGCGATGCGCGCTGAAGAACGGCATGATTGGCCTCTGGACGGCGCAAGGCAGAACGGCCTATCTCCATATCTTTCGTTGGCCGGGGCGCGAGGCGGTCATCCCGCTGGTGGGATCGAAGGTGAAGTCGGCGACACTTCTCGCGACGGGACAGTCGGTCGAAGTGCGCACTGAATACAACGGCAGGCTGGTGCTGGCCGGGCTGCCCAAAAAACCGCCGCACCCATCCGTCTCGGTGGTTAAGGTCGAGTTTGCCACAAAGCCCAAGTGCTTGCAGGAACGCGACGCCGCCGCGTGGCTTGAAGGCGATGCGGGGTAGCGGGACACCCTGCGGAACGTTTGTATTTCGCTGACGCGGGCGCAGAACCAGTCGATGGAATATAAAAAGGGCCGTCACCGAAACTGGTTCGGTGACGGCCCTTCTCGCTCGTTCAGTTGTTGGGGGGTTGTCCGCCTTGGCCCGGCGCGTTGGCCTGACTCTTCCGCAATTCTTCGTATTGCGTCTTGGCGCGTTCAGCGTCCTTGACCTTCTCCTGCGCTTCCTCGAGGAGTTTTTGTTTCTGTTCGGCGTCGGGGCCTTCCTTATCCGGCACCACTTTCAGGATCGTCTGGACGCCCGTGTACCGGCTCATGGCGTCGTCGAACTTCTTATCCTCAACGAGCCGGTCGCCTTCGTCGATTTGATCCTGGGCCAGATCCAGCACTCTCCGGATAATGCGGCTGATCATCCGGTTCGCCGTCTCAATCCCGTCTTTGGCCGCTTGCGCCTGTTCTTTGAACTCGTCGGTCACCTGTTGGAATACCAGAATGGCCTTTTCGTATTTGGCGAGGGCTTCTTCATTCTGCTCGGCGGCGAAACTCGCTTCCGCTTCGCGCAACACGGCTTCGCCGGTCGCCACGGTCTGAATGGCCAACTGCTGGCGCTCGTTGCGTTCGGTGATGGCTACCTGCGTTTCGTTAATCAAGTTGGCCGCGTCGTCGCTCGAGCGGTCGTATTCCAGGGCGCGGGTAAACGCGTTCAAGGCCAACTGCAGGGTTTCGCTTGGCGCATCGGGGTTGGACGCTTCGTCGTACAGCTTTTTCCCCTGTTCCAAGTAGTGATTGGCCAGCTTATGCAGGATTTCCTTCCGGTTCGGGCCATTCATAGACAGCGCGGCGTCCCACTCCTGAACGGCCCGGTCGCGGGCTTCCTTTGTTCCGAACGCGTAAAAGGCGTCGCCCACGCGTTCGTAGACATCTTGATTATCCTGGTTCTGCGCGGAAAGCTGCCGGTAGACCTTCTCCGCTTCCAGCAAGTTGTGCTTTTCTTGCAGCAGATACTGGATTTCGTTGACGAGGTACCAGGTCATGGATTTTGACGAGGGCCGGATATCGCTCTTGTCCCCTTCAGTCCGCAACACGGTGTACCACGCGTCCGCAACCGATACGACGGCGCTCCCGAAAAATTTCTGACCGCCTTTGGTCATATACCCCTCGTATCCGCGGCCGACTTGGTAGTCGGAAAGGATCAGCGTCTTTGCGTCGTTGTAGAAACCGTGGCGCTCTTTGAAATAGAGAGTCGGATTGCGGATGTATTCGAGATGCTCGGGGCGCGAGGTCAAACGATACACGGATAAATGGCTGTCCACATCCTTCTCGATCTGTTCGAGCATCCGTTGGCTTTGGGCGTCGTACTCGAATGTAAAGGGAAGCATGATGTCGGACACGAGGCCCGCGAGAACGCCCATCCGGTAGCAGAAATAACTTCCCACACCGTACTGGCGCGCCTCGCGCAACAATTGAACCTCCGTGCCAACCGCATTGATGGCTTCCGCACGGGTATTCAAGGGAACATTGGCCAGTTCCGCCCGGTATTTCACGGCGCCTTGCATGACTTCCGATTCGTAACTGATGTCGACGTTCTTGAACGGGTTCTTATAGAGTTGGCTGAGCACTTGAAACGCGGTGGCCACGATGGACTTCTGCGCGGTGGGTCCCCAAGCGTTTGCCTGGGTGGTCATCAACCCCACACTAATACCGGCTACGATCGCTAATCTGGTCAGAAACCTGCACGTCATGGTCTACCTCATTCGTTTCGGACTCAACGTCCGAACGCGTTTTCGGTTTGTTCCGTTCTAGCTCCAAGCACACAGCCGACGCCGCGTGCGCACGATGCGGTGAAAGTCGCCCCGGTTCACGATGGTTTTCAAGCTCCCCAACCGGCCTGCCGATGGCCCCGCCAGTTCCGTTCTTGAGGCCGGAAAAGGGTGGCCCCACCGTACTTACGTCCAACGACTTGGTTCACGCCGATGCGATCAACCATTTACCCCAAGTTCGCGGTACACCCCGAGTCGATACTGTCTCACCGCGATGGAGAATATCACAAACGCACTACGTACAAAAAACGCGATGGCCCCGCGCCGGCGCCGAAGGCCGGTTACCCGGATCGGGCGCACCCCGTTCGCGCAATGGCTTCGGCGCTCGCACCCATGAGGGTGTTCGAACCTTGCGATTCCTTTCGGGCGGGGTCGAGTTTACCGCGATACACCGCCGCGTGCTTCTCGCATCGCTAAGTCAAAGCGCAACAATATCATAAGTCGATTATTCCGTCAACCGGACATGGGGCGAAGTATGGCACGCGGGATACCTCCCGTCCACTGGAACGTATCCCGCGTTAACCGACAATCTACCGACGTATCCAGTTGTCGCGCACCCTACAGGGACGTCGTGTTGAGTCCGTCGTAGAGGGGGTCGTCGGGGTAATACCAGAACCGCGGTTCGAAATCCGTCCCCGGGAGGCGGTTGCCGCACCATGGCGGTACGTTGATGAGCGGCCAATTATCGTACACGTTGGCTTGCAGGAACTGAACGAAATTGGGCGTGTACGGCAGAACGTAATTGAACACATTACTTGTATACTTGACGAATTTTACATGACCGTCGAGGTAAAGAATATTGCCGCCTCGGGGATCGTGGTTCATTACGATCCGCGCGTTCTCGGTAACCGAGTCGAACAGAACCGGGATTTGCGTGTCGGACACAGAGCTGTTCGCGGGATTGTTGATGTCCGTGATGAACAACCGTCCGGCGCCGATCCGTGTCCGATAGAAGGTGTTGCCGCCTCCCGGAGCATGTCCACCGAGGACCGTCAAGTCGTGGTTCATGAAATTGGAATCGCCCAGCCACATCAAGCGGTCCAGTTCGTCAAACAGGAACAGGCCTTGTTCCTCGGTTACGATGGCGTACGGGAAATAGGTGTACATCTGGCTGGTTACGCATTCCCAATCGGGTCGCAAGCCCATGAGGCGGATGCGGCTCCAGAACTGGGGATCGCCATCGAGCGGGTCCGGCGTAAGTCCGTTGAAATATTCACTCGTAATGTGTTCTTCGGCAAACGTTTCGTCTTTATACCAGCGGTCTGATTTGCCGCCGTGAACTGCCAAGCCCGATGGGCAGACCAAGACCTCGAGGTCCGACAAATAGTCCGGGAATATGGATCGGGCGTCCATCGCGAAGTTGTTGCGGATCATCTGCTGAGAATAGTTGAAGGTGGGGTTCGGCGGGATGTATTCCGCTTGTCCCCAGAATTCGTTTGGCGCTCCAGGCGGCAATTGGTCGTTGTTCTCGTTGGCATACATGATGAACGCCAACCCCATCTGCTTCAGGTTGCTCGAGCAACTCGCTTTCCGTGCCGCTTCGCGTGCCCGCGCCAGGACCGGCAACAGGAGCGCCGCGAGGATTGAGATGATACTGATCACCACGAGCAGTTCGATCAGCGTAAAGCCCGGTGATACCCACTTGCGTTTCATAGCACTCGCCCCTTCCTCTCATTGACGGCGAGACCCGCACCGCGTATCTCGCAATTTTCGCACCGCAAGGCACCCACGGCCTGAACCGCTTTGTTGGTAACTCACAGCCTAGCACTGGTGATACGAACTGTCAATAAATATTCACAATTCGTGCCGCGCAGCGCCAGCGCGCGCCACGGAAGAGTTGACCGGCTTCGCGCGGTATGGTAGCATTCCGTTTCGCTACGGGCGACTAGCTCAGGTGGTTAGAGCGCCGTCTTCACACGGCGGAGGTCGCTGGTTCGAGCCCAGCGTCGCCCACCATTCAAACCGCTAAGGTCCAATGGGTTACGCGTGTATCCCGTTGGGCTTCTTGCGTGCGTGGGGTCTCGTGCGAACCGGCATCGGAACGAATTACGTGGCGGCCGGGAATCGTAATCCCCAGATTACGCACCGTCCTCCGCTTCGTTTGACGGGCCTTCGGCGAGGGCGTCGAATCCACGGACCCGCGCCTGGGTCTGCTCGGAAAAGCCGTCCAGGTCCCGATCGCTCAGCAATCCCATGGTTCGCAGGACCATAAGTTGCATCTCGGCGGTGGATCGTCTGAAATCGTTGAACGCCTCGCCCAACTCCCGGTCCCGTTTCTCGAGTAACGTGTAAACACGAAGATACCGTTCGTGCGCCGTCCCGTCCGCCGCCTTGGCCGTTGCCGCCACCTCGTCGAGTACCCGCGCGCAAAACCGCTCGAGGAGTTCCGCGTGCACGCGCTTGAATTCGCGCCAATCCCGTTCCGGAATTCCCATTGACATGGCATCCCCTCCTTTAGAGCACTTTAAGGTTGCCCGTAGCCGTCGCTGACCTCACGTTCTCGTTCTCGGATTGTCGAGCAGGGGAAAATGCGGATTAGACGATTCACGTACTGCTGCAAGAAGATTCCCGGGGCACATCCAATCAATGGCCCTCGAGCCCTTTCGGAAACCGGTCCGCCACCAGATCGAGGCGGACACCATGCTCAAGATACGCTTTCAGACCCGCAAGCACTAGAGCAAACCCCTGCGCCGAGTCGATGGCCCGGCTCGCCACGTCGTCGCCACTACCCGTGAATCCGCCGTTCACGATACTGACAAATGTCGCGTCGTCCTGATAGGGGGTGAAGGTCCATTCCACAGTCGTTGGCCCGCCGGCCCCCGGCCACTCGATGACGATGCGCTGGTTCGGTTCGACCACTTTCGCCGTCACCGGGATCGAAAAACCGTACATTTCCCATTCCCACTCAACCTCTTGGCCGGCCTCCAGCCTGCCGCTGCTCCTGGTGAACCAGAACTTGGTGATGATGTCCGGGTCCACAAAGGCCTCGAAAACCTCCGCAACGGGTTTGCGAATGAGCATTCCGGTCTTTGCGACGGGCGCTCGGGTGAGTTCGAGATTGTCCATGATATCTCCCTTGTTTGCGGTAGGGTCGTGCACACTTACTTCGTATCGAGAGAAAGCCCGCAGACGGTGGTATAGGGGTTGGCTCACCGGAGCCCGCAGTAACGACGACCTGGATACAGCGTCCTCACGTGAATTTCTTGTCTTTTGACAAATTGGCGTAAATAAACTCGGGGTCGAGGTCAACGCCGCAATCCCATTGCACTGTGTCAAACGATACGTGAATCCGCCGAAAGGCATCATTGTCTTTCAATCTTTGGAAGACTCCACACTCCAGATACGGCTTCATATCCAGCGTGCCACGTTCGCCATTGTCGAAATCGATGCTCTACTGAAGAGGCTGAATCTTGAATGGTTTTTCTCCATTCATCACCAACTCCCTATCCGCCATGAGTTCGTCCTGGCGACGTTCAGCCCACGCCAGAACGAGTTTCGTTTGGTCCCTTGGCAGATTCACCTTGAATCACCTCGCAAGCACGGATATCAACTGTTGCCTTGCACTCTCCGTAGTATACATGAAAATGCGGTGGCGGATGTTCCTTGGGCGCGAAGTACATCCGTATAATAATCCCGTAAGACACTGAAACCGTCGGCATGATTACTCCCCAACAGTGCTGAAATTTACATCACACCGGCTATATTGTCTGCTTGGGTCGTTCTTACCACCTCTTGCAAAATGCCTCAAATAGCGCGTCAAGATCTTCCGGCATCAGGCCGCTTGGGACGACGCAGAGCCCCTCGGGTTTCAGGGCGGCGCTGAATTCGAGGACTTCGTCGGCGGGGCAGAAGACGTAGAGCGATTTGCCGTGTTCCTGGATGTTCTTGAACATGGGAATCCAGGCCAGGGCCGACGGCGAGCCTTCGCCGGGGGTGAATTGAATCGCCTGGATGTCGGGGACTTCGAGCAGGGCGTCGATATGGCGGGCGGCGCCGGGGCCGTCCAGGTGGAAAACGGCGCGGCCCAGGGTCGCGGATTGCCGCGCGATATCGGGCAGGCAGATCGCATTGAACTCGTCCGGGCCGATGAGGAAATTGAAATCGCACGCGGGGACGTAATACGGCCGGTTCGACCAGATTTCCAGCCAATGGATAAGACCCGTACCATGGCCGAGGGCGATTCGGTACAGGGACGTAAAGGCCGCGTGCCATGCCGGGTAGATGGCGTCGATGGCTTCGCGGACCGTGTCGGGCCTGGTTATGACGTCGAGACAGAGGGCGGACGAGCCCCGAAGATTGAGCAACACGTCTGCCGACGCACCGAGGTCGGGCGTGCACACGAGATAGCGTCCGGCTGCATCCCGGGCCGCCAATTCGGTCAATTCACGCAGCGCGGTCCACCAATGGTTCGATTCCTCGAGTTGCCAATCCGGTGCGTTCGACCAGTCGTCGTTGATGAAGGCATGCGTCCAGCCCGTATCCGCGCCGAATTCCAACCGGCCGCCCAACATTGCTCCAAGAAAGACCGGGCCGAAATCAGTGCGGACGTAGGGGAGCTTGTCGCCCACACGATGAACCTGCTGCAGATCCTCGAACTTGGCTTCGAGCCATGCAGCAGGATTGTCGAGCAAGTCGAGCCGTCGCGTAATAGGGCGGTTGGGATTGGTGTTCGCCGCACCGAGAAAGAGCGGACGGTCGGTCACGTCGTGATTCCACCACGCCTCGAAGCGCTCGGCGATGCGCGGGAAGTCTTCGCAGAACGCGAGCGGCTCCGATGCGATCGCGTTTAACGTCGTGGACCATGAATCCAGTTCCGCGATGGATTCCGTCGGAAGATGATTGATAACAGCCATTGAACGAGCCCCCCGACACTTACCTCAAAATAGACCGTGCGACGCCGTGACCGCCGAAACCGCGAACGCGCAACACGAGTCAAACAGGTGATGCGTTTTCGAGGGTGGCCCGCCTTCCCATCTCGCCCCTTACCCCATGTGACCTCACGGGCCACCCCCCTCTTTTTTTCTGCAAAGCCTATGGTGATACGCCCCCACCGCGCGAGTCAATCTCTGTCCCGAAGCAAACGCGCTGGAGACATCGCGTGGCAGGCAGGTTTGAACGATCCGTCCTTTCCCTGCGGAAACCCTAAGTTGTTCCCCACTGGGAGCGCCAGGCTGGAGCCTGGCGCTCCCAGTGGGCTCGTCCCGGCCCGTTTTTGACCGTCCCAACGACGGCGTGTTAAAGAATCTTCAAAGCCCGCGTGGAAACAACCATACTGAGCACACCGAACGGAGGGGGTTGGGCGAGATGAACGTCGAAGGAGTTGCCGTCTTTCACATGCTGGACGAACTCAGGGAATCGACCAACACGTGCGACTTTGAGGTTCTCTCGTTCAGCGATGCGCGATTGTTCATCATCGGAAGCTTCGACCTCGACTATTATCACGAAGTCGAAATCGCTTTCGAGGATGTCGTGTACATCGAATTGCCCACGTACTTCAATCGGCCAGCGCTCCGGGCGGCGACTCCGGAGGAGGCAAACGCGTACGCCTACCTGGGGCTCGACCCTACGGAATACCTCTACGTGATCGAGGAAGACCCGTACGTCGATTCACGGAAATACTACGTCGCGGCAAGAAGCGTAAGCGCCCGAAAGTGTATGGTGTACCACTATCGGCGCGAGGAGTTGAAGGACGGCGAGGAGATCGCGCCCTGGGTGAAGTAGCAGCAAAAGACGGAGACTTCGAATGATACGGTATGCATTTATTGTCGCTTTACTTTCTTTGGGTTTGATTCTTCGTGCCAATGCACAGGCCCCTTCCGTACGCGTCACTGCCGAGGAAGACGTATACTCTTTCACGCCGCCGGACAACGGATCGGGTCCGTTGTGGAGCTACGGGTGCACGACGATTGCCCGGCTTGGCGATCGGTTGGTAGTGAGTGAAATGGAAACCAGCGAAGGCGTGCCGCTCCTTTGCAACACAAAATGGAAACTGGCCGAGCGATCGGAAGAAGGCTGGGAAGTGTTCGCGGAGGCAGAGGGGTACCGCCAACGCGAACCCTGCCTTTTGGCCACGCTGTCGGATCACGAGTTCTATCTGTACGTGAACGATTCGCTCACCCCGCCGGGCACGAAGTACGGCCCGTGCGAACCGCATCTGCTGGCTTTCGATCTGAATGAACTCTCGCAACCGCCGCGCGAACTCATGCCGGAATGGGCCGGCGAGACGTATTTCACCGATCACTCGTACCGGGGCTACGCCGCCGACCGCGCGAGCCGCGAGCTGCTGATGCTGAACATCAATGCGAAGACCAGCACGGAGCATTGGGCTTTGCTCACGCCGGACGGCACGACGTTGAAGAACGGCGGCATCGACTTCCCGATCCGCGCATGCTATCCGCAGGTGGCGTTGACGAGTCATGCCGCGTACGTGCTGGCCGTCAGCGATATCGTCGAGCCCAACGAGGAATGGCGCAACTACAAGTTCGAACAGACCCAGCGCAAGTGGGATTACGTGTTCCGCATCCTCTATTTCACGTGGACGCCCGATCTGCTTACACAGGAGTTCGGCGCGCCCATCGAGATCGCCAATGTCGACAAGACGGGAGGCCACATCTCCAACCAGGACCTGTGGATCAGCCCGGACGGTGAAGCCTACGTCATGTATACGGAACGGGAAGTCGCGTCCGCCCTCATCCGCGACAAGTTCGTGCCGGACGGGTCCATCGTCAACTCGCTGCATCTCGCCGTGGTCAAAGACGGGGAAGTCATCCGGCGAAAGGTGCTTGTAAAAGGGACAGAATCGGTCCAGCCCGGCCACGCCCGGTTCCAGGTCACCCCCGACGGTAAGGTGTACGCCCTGCTCTACATCAACGGCGCGGAACACCCGAACCAGCTCATGCAAATTTACCCGCTGGTCGACGACCCGCCTACCGTACCGGTGCCGTTCAAGAAGCCCTTCGGATCGTTCCTCATGCCAACCGTACGCTCGGGCAACGCACCGTCCAATATCATCGACGTCTTCGGCATGAACGGTTCCGGCAATACGATGTCCTACGGGCAAGCAATCATTGAATGACTACAATTTGGTCGGACCTGTATGGAGTGCGGCCACGCTCCAGCGTGGCTGCTTTCACGGAGCGGGCTTGCCCGCGGCGCAGGGTAGTGGCTGCTCTGTAAGAAGGAGTAAGCGTATGAATCACCGTTCTGTTCGTCCTTGCTCCACGATTATTCGCTTGCCGCTGGCCTCTGTGCTGACCATCATCGCTTTCACCGCATGTCAACATCGTGACCCACGAATCCAGCTACTGTACGCCATGCGGGCCAACGACTATGATCGGGCGCGTTCCCTAGCCAGTACGGGAATCGACGCCAACAAATTAAATGTCTTGTTCTCGCCGTTCGCTTATGCATGTATGTCGAATTCGTCGGCTATGTGCGCAATGCTCATCGAATTCGGCGCTGATGTGAACGAGCCTCAGTCCATTAGTGGCGAATATCCAATTCATCTCACTGCGTTGTCTGGCGATCTGCAGAAGGTCTGGCTAATCCGAAACCATGGTGCGGATGTCTTCGCGAAGGACGGAGACGGCAAAACAGCCATGTTCAACGCCGCAACAGGCGGTGCTCCCGATGTGATTAGCGTGCTGGCAAGCTGGGGGCTTGACGTCAACGCTAAGGACAAAGATGGTAATACGCCGGTACTTTCAGTGGTGGCGACTATGGAACATCTACGCCAACGCGTGCAAGATTACAACTCGACCCAGGATGACGATTCCGATCGAATCCTTGACGCGGATGAAGAAATTCGGGAACGCTTGGATGCTATCCGGACCCTCGTCGCTTGGGGCGCGGACATCAATGCCGTGAACGACGCCGGTGACGGTGCGTTGACCTTGGCCGAAAACGCCAACGAAGCGTCGTTAACGGATATTCTGGTCGAGCTTGGGGCCGTGCGGCCTGCGACTGCGGAGAACAACCAAACTCATCCCTAACTTTGCGGTTGAATAGGTGGACCCGAGTAGCGCCATGTAATTGTCCCGTTCCCGTCGCAAAAACCGCAGGCAAGCTTGCTCCATGAAAGCAGCCACGCTGGAGCGTGGCCGCACTCCATAGATCACCCCGTTCTACACGTCCTCCCCGCAGGCGCGGAGCACGGTTCGCTGGGTCTCATAGTCGTGCGCTTTCGAGTAGCTGAATTCCACCTCGCCGCGGATGCAGGCGGCCAAGTCCGCGAGGTCGCGGGCGTGGCGGGGCAGCTCGGGCAGGTCCACGTCGTGCCAGCCGCGATCGTATTTGCCGGACGGCTGGGTAAGATACATGCGGATCTTCGGCGGCTCGACGGGTTCCAGGATAATCTTTCCCTTGGGACCGACAATCTTGAACCGGCGCGTGGGAAAGGCGTCCGGTTCCAGCGCGGCCACCTCGACGGAGGCCATGGCGCGGTCGTACTCCAGCACCGCGAGGCAGTTGTCCGCAAGCCCTTCGTCGGTCGGCGCGTCGTGCCGCAGGAACGGTGTTACCTTCTGGGGCGGTCCCATGATGACGCCAATAATGTCGATGAGATGGCACCCGAGTTCCAGCATGATGCCGCCGGGATGAAACGCCATCTTCGCGCGACGGTCCTCAGATAACCCTGTGCACATGCTGGCCTGAATGCTGTAGACGTCCCCGAGCCAACCGTCGCGCACCGCCGTCCGAATGAAGTCGAAGCCGGGGTTGTAACGGTACATGTAGCCCATCTGCACGAGCAGATTCTTCGCCTCCGCCGCGCCGAGCAACGCTTTCCATTCGGGCAAAGACGTGCCGGGCGGTTTGTCGATGTGAAGGTGCTTGCCGGCGTCGATGGCGGCGCGGCCATATTGCAGCAGCCGTTGCACGCCCGTCTCCACGACGACGAGCCGCACCGTGGGATCGCCGAGTAACTCGTCCTCGGTCACCCAGGACAACCCGTTGAAGTTCGGCAAGTTCCTGTTTCGCTTCGCGGATGGCAATGTCCGGTTCACATACGCCTACCAGTTCATAGTCCTCAGACTTCAGAATCTGCTCCAACACGTCGAGTGCGTGGGCATGGTCGACGCCAATCGTTCCGCAACGGATGCGTGGTTTCGTCGCTGCGCTTGCGGCGCCTGCGATTCCCAAGGCAGCGGACGAAGCTAATGAAGCCTGCAGGAATTCGCGTCGGTTTATCATTGTAGAAACTCCCCGGTTCTAATCCGCGTTCCATTGTTCATTCTCTTGCTGCGGTCACGTTAGACTTGGTCCGGTACCACCCACGGCTCCCGATACTCCCGTTTCACGAGCGCATTGGCTTCGTCGTCGCCGACGATCCCCTCCGTCTCCGCGTTGACCGCCAAGGTCCGGCCCACGCGATAGGCGATGTTGCCGTAGTGCGTCAGCAGCGTCGAGTAATGCCCTTCTTCGATATCCGCGTTCGGCCGTTCCCGCGTGCGCATGCATTCGATAAAATTCGCGATGTGCTGTTCGTTCGCAGGTGCGAAACGGCCCGGCTGAATCTTGACCGTGTCGCCGTCCCCATTGAAGACTTGCCAGCCCCCGCCCATGCGGCCCAGGAACATGAAGTCTTTCGTCCCGTAGATCTCCACGCGGGTCCCGCTGAACGGCCAGTTCGGGAGTTGGTCGGTATCGCGCAGTTCAAACGGCGTCTTCCGCATGTACGGCGTCCAGAGGGTCTGCTCAAGTACCATGGTCAATCCGTCGAACTGCCAGTTCACGCATTGCGTATCCGGCGCGTCACGGCCGTCATTGAACACGTGCAACCCGCCCGTCGAACTGACCGTCTTCGGTAGCGTACGGCCCGTCATCCATCTCGCGAGGTCGGTCTGGTGAACCCCGTCGTTGCACACGTCGCCGCCGCCGTACTCCCAGAACCAATGCCAATGGTAGTGAAACCGATTCTCGTTGTACGGGCGTTTCGGCGCGGGACCCAGCCACATATCGTAGTCGACGCCTTCCGGCGCGGGTTCGTCGGTATGCGGCTCGAGGGGATCGCGGAGTTTGCTGTTCATGACACGAACGAAATGGATGTCGCCCAAGGCACCGGATCGCACGTACTCAAACGCCATGCGGCAATACTCGGCGCTCCGATTTTGCGTCCCCACCTGCACGACGCGTTCGTATTTCCGCGCGGCGTCCACCATCTTCCGGCTTTCCCAGACGCTGTGGGACGTCGGTTTCTCAACGTAGACGTCTTTGCCCGCCTGGCAGGCCATGACCGTCGCAAGCGCATGCCAGTGGTCCGGCGCAGCAATGGCGATGGCGTCGATTTCGGGGTCGTCGAGAATGCGGCGAAAATCCTGCACGCAGCGGGGGCGTTGGCCGTTGATATTCTCGACAAACTTCACCCGGCTCGGGAACAGGCGGCTGTCCGGGTCGGCGAAATAGCGAAGCTCCACGTCGTCGCGTTTGGCGAATTGTTCGGCAAGGTCCATCCCACGGTCGTTGATGCCCATCACGCCGACCACGATGCGGTCATTCGCCCCGGCGGCCTTCGCCGAAACCCCGGCGGCCATTGTCGCGGATGCAATGGCCGTCCGCTCCATGAAAGTGCGTCGCGTCATCATTCCGTACATCCCCCCTGATTACCGATGGCACAAATAGAATCGCACAGGCTCCCCTCGAAATTCACGAATCCACCTTGCTTCCGCACGAATCGATGTATTACACGTGGTAGGCCGCGGCCGTTGATCGCAAGTCGGTCAAATGATATTCAGGTTTGAACGAATTCGTGCCGTCAACTGCGCCATGGTCAATTCGCAAGTTACCGCTGCCGCCCCGTAAGCTGATATCCGGGATGCCGTTGCAGAGATGAACCCGGTGCGGTGTGATTCTTGCTACTAAATCTGCTGTGATCCAATCTTCCGAGGGGTAATTACTGTGCGATGGGAGAAGGGTAACATGCCACGTTCGTTCCGTAACTCTGCGCTGTTGGTCGGTATGGTGGCCATCGTCATGGGGGCCGGTATTGCCCAGGCGAGCATTGTCTACAATAACGGCGACTCGCTGCATTCCAGTGGGGGATACTCCAACTCCGGGTTCGGTCAGTGGTTGGCCGACGATTTCGTGTTGGACCAGGAGACGAACACCATTACCGACATCCATTGGTGGGGCGGATATTACCCCGGCGGGACGGCCAGCGACGATTTCACTGTCTACATCTTCGACAGTTTGAATAGTGGCCCGCTCTACACCATCGACGGGTCCGCGACCGGCCGCGCCGATTCGGGTTCGGATTTTTCGGCGTTCAGCGTGGACGAATACGAGTACTGGCTCTACATCGACCCATTGACGTTGGACGCGGGCACCACGTACTGGATTTCCATCGAGAACACCAGCTCGGCTTGGCTCTGGTCATTTTCCGCGGTAGGTAGTGGGAACCTGTATGCCTCCAATGACGGGCTGGACGGTCCGTGGGCACTTCCCGACACAAATGTCGGCGCAGCGTTCTATTTGACCAACGACGCCGTCGTGCCGGAGCCCGCTTCCCTCATACTCCTTGGGGTTGGCCTCGGCGCATTGGGGTTGCGCAGGGCGCGGGTTCGTTAAGCGCTCTTCCCATCCAGCAACGATCGCTTTCCACGCGGTCGCTAGTTGTGCGTTTCCATTGAATTTGTGCACCACCGAATGCGAGCGCCCCTTACAATGGACCAACCACGTAGACGCGGCTTCCACCCGCGTTGGTTCTTCAGATCCGGTCGGTTCCTCAGACTTGGTAGCGCCGTCTAGAGCAGAGAATTAACGCGACTGGAAGCCGCGTCCACGTTGGCCGCCGTGATTCAGAACCCCACCCTAATATCCACTTGAATAGGACCACTAGGTAATGGCCGTGTGATCCTTATCCCGCCAGCGCCGACGTGCGTTTCTCCACGCGGCGGCGTTCTTCGGCGTCGAGGACGGCTTTGCGGACGCGGACAGTATGGGGTGTGACTTCGACCAGTTCGTCCCGGGCGATCCACTCGAGTGCCGCGTCGAGTGTGAGGATGCGCGGCACGTCCAATGCGGTCGTGTGATCCTTACCCGCCGCGCGATGGTTCGTGAGCGCCTTGGTCTTGGTCGGGTTGCAGGGCAGGTCGCCGGGCCGCGAATTCTCGCCGATGATCATCCCGGTATACACGGAGTCCATCGGTCTCACGAAAAGCGTCCCGCGCTGTTGCAGGTTGTCGAGGCTGTAGGTGGTGGCGTCGCCGGTGTCCATGCTGACCATGGAACCGCGCTGCCGTGCGATCACGTCCCCGCACCACGGCCCGTACCCGACAAAGCGCGACGCCATGATGCCGAGGCCGCGCGTATCGGTCAGGAAATCGGTGCGGTAGCCAATGAGGCCGCGCGTCGGAATCCGGAACTCGAGCCGGATCATACCCGTGCCCGCGTTGTGCATGGTGGTCAACTCGCCTTTGCGCCTGGAGACCTTCTCGATGACAACGCCCTGGTAGTCGCCGGGCACGTCGATGACCAGCTCTTCCATGGGTTCCAACAACGCGCCATGAGAATCCCGGTGCGTGATGATCTCCGGGGCCGACACACAAAGTTCCATGCCCTCGCGGCGCATTTCTTCGATGAGGATGGCGAGGTGCAATTCCCCGCGGCCACTGACCTTGACGCCGTCCGAACGCCCGAGGTCTTCGACGCGCAACGCGACGTTGACCCGCAACTCCCGGTTCAGCCGATCCTTGATCTGGCGCAAGGTTACCGCACGACCGTCCTTGCCGGATAGGGGGCCGTTGTTCACGAGGAACAACATCGACACCGTCGGCTCTTCGATTTCGAGCGGCGGCAGCGCGGGGTCTTCGATTTCTTCGGCCGAGAACGTGTCGCCGATGTGGATTTCCTTGGGTCCGGCAATCCAGACGATGTCGCCCGCGGTAATGGTGTCCACCTCCACCGTCTCCAGGCCGTGCGTCACCCAGAGATAGACGGCGCGCTCATCTTGCGCATCGACCACTTCCCATCCCTCGGATTGGCAATAATCCTTCCAGCGGGTCGTCGTGCGCACGAAACCGGCGCCCCTCTTGAGGGTGCCCTGCAGGACACGTCCGCAGCCCACGCGGCCGATATGGTCGCGCCAGGCGATGGTGCTGACCTGCATGCGGAACGGCGCATCCGGATCCACCTCCGGCGGCGGAACTTTCTTAATGATCGTTTCGAACAGCGGGTCCATGCCGGTCCGCTCGTCCTTGTCCAGGTCGTGGACGAACCACCCGTGGAGGCCGGAACCGTAGAGGACGGGGAAATCCGCCTGGGCGTCGTTGGCCCCGAGTTCGAGGAAAAGATCGAAGGTCTTGTCCAACGCGCTGGCCGGATTGGCGTTGGGCCGGTCGGCCTTGTTCACGATGACGATGGGGCGCAGGCCCAGTTTGAGCGCGCGCATGAGCACATACCGGGTCTGCGGCATGGGGCCCTCGTTCGCGTCGACCAACAGCAACACCGAATCTACCATGGACAGGACCCGCTCGACCTCGCCCGAGAAATCCGCGTGGCCGGGCGTGTCGATGATGTTGATGCGATAGTCGTGCCACTCGACCGTGCAGTGCTTGGCGCGGATGGTGATGCCTCGTTCCCGCTCTATCACGTTGTTGTCCATGACCCGCTCCTCGATGCGGGCGTTGTCCCGGAACGTGTGCGCGGCACGAAAAATCGAGTCGATCAGGGTCGTTTTGCCATGGTCGATGTGGGCCACAATGGCCAGATTGCGAATCTTGTCCGACGGGGTCATGGAGTACCAGGAGCCTCTCTGCGTGAAATTGCGCGTTTGGACCAAAAACCGATGTGGTCCCCAAAAGGACAGGAGTTTACACGATCTGGGTTAGATTCTCAATAGGAATTTTGACGGGGCGGGCGGGAAAGACCGCGTCGGCACTATAGACTGGATGGACGATATGGACAAATGGACAGAAGACCTTGGGAAAGCCGGCACTTCCCCCAGTCTTATCTGTCCATGCCGTCCATAAAGTCCATATCGTCCATCAATCTTCTAAAACACCCACGGCTCCCGATACGGCCGCGTCACATACTGGTTCGCTTCCGGCAGCGTTAGTCACCTTCATGTTCAGCGCATCCCATTCGATCGGCTGGCCTGCGCGGAGGGCGACGTTGCCCAGTTGCACGAGTTCGGTGAAGGGTCCGGCGTAGTTGAAGTTGGACAACGACGGCTTGCCGCCCTTGCACGCCTCAATCCACGTGCGGTGATGGCTGACACCTTCGGGCCGGTCCGGATGGACGGCCTCGTATTCCTTCTGCTTCTCCTCCGGCAACAGGCGTGGGTTGCCGCCGTAGGTGCCGATGGTCAATATCGCCTTGTCTCCGATGAGCAGCGAACCGCCGTCGCTGTCGCCGAGTTTCGTGTTCGGGTCGATGCCCTCCGGCATGGCCGGCATCTTGCCGCCATCGTGCCAGCGTCAGTTTCACCGGCGGCATGTCGCCGCGCGCAGGGAAGTCGAAGGTGATGATGGACCACTTGGGTCCGGTTTCGTTGTTGACGCCGGAGGATTCCGCGCTGACGCGCGTGGGCATGCCGAGGTTCAACGCAGTGTATGGCGGATCGAGGATGTGGCAGCCCATGTCGCCGAGCGCGCAGCTTCCAAAATCCCACCAGCCGCGCCACACGTGCGGACAGTACGCGCGGTTGTACGGCCGTTCCGGCGCGGACCCGAGCCAGAGGTCCCAATCCAATCCTTCCGGCACGGGGGGCGTATCCGTGGGCCGTTCGATGCCCTGGGGCCACGTGGGGCGGTTGGTCCAGCAATGGACCTCGCGCACTTGCCCGAGCCAGCCCTCTTCGATCATGGACTTTAGTTGCCAGACGCCGTAGAACGAGTGGCCCTGGTTGCCCATCTGCGTGGCGACGTTGGCGTCCTTCGCCAGTTGCGTCAGCTTGCGTGCTTCCGGGATGTAATGGCACATGGGTTTCTCGACGTAGACATGAATGCCCCGCTCGATGGCGGCCTTCGCGGCAAAGTAGTGGGTGTGATCCGGCGTGGCGATGACGGCGGCCTCGATGTCCTTCCGCTCGTCGAACATGATGCGGAAATCGGTGTACTTCGGCACGTCCGGAAAGGCGTTGTACACCTTCGCCGAATAGTTCGGGTCCACGTCGCAGATGGCGACGATGTTCTCCTGGGCCACCGCGCGCAGGTCTGCGCCGCCCTGACCCCCGACGCCGATGGCGGCGATGTTCAGTTTTGCGTTCGGCGATACGGATTTCATCCCGCCGCTCGTCGCGCACCCCGCGGCCAAGGCCGCCGCACCCATTAAAAACGTCCGCCGTGTGAACTGTCTGCGCTGCATCGTGGGACCCTCCGTAACCGTGTAAAGACTTATCGTCCCGCAGAATACGCGAAGGAGGGTGAGATTTGCCACTGCGCGGAAGTTG
This sequence comes from Candidatus Hydrogenedentota bacterium, assembly GCA_963745075.1. Lineage (GTDB taxonomy): Bacteria > Hydrogenedentota > Hydrogenedentia > Hydrogenedentales > SLHB01 > JAHDWY01. The sequence goes on from CAVUWV010000008.1 coordinate 558,424, forward strand.
CGTCGGACATGAAGCTGCGGCCGTCGCGCTTGTTGCGGTTCTCAGGCGATCGCGATAGAGTAGTTAAAGGAATACGTATGTCAAAACCCATCACCAGAGAAGAGGCCGCTCAATACCGCGAATCGTGGCAGCGGGTTGCAGCGCGCGAACGCCAGGAACTGCGCGCCATGACCATGGACGAGCGATTCCGGCGTACCGCCGCCTTGTTTGCGTCCGCGAGAACGATGGGGTGGGTTGATGAAGGCCGTGCTGCGGACGTGGCGTTCACCAGAGAGCGTTGGCGCCGGCTACGAGAAGCGCTCGGTGGAAAGTAACGATTATTTGGCGCCGCTAATCGGCGGTCTGTCCGCGCTATCAGACTGGATGCAAGCGTCAAATACGTCGTACGTGTTGGTGGGTGGCGTGGCGGCATCGTTTTATGGGCGCCCGAGACTGACACAGGATCTCGATGCGCTTGTCCGGATCGACGAAGGGTCGCTTGATTCCTTCGTGTCCAGCGGAAACGAATGGGGATACCGGCCGCGAATCTCCGATTGTGTTGCATTCGCCCGGCAATCGAAAGTTCTCTTACTCCATCATCAGCCCACTACTGTGGACGCCGACCTGATTTGTGCCCGCCTCGAATACGAAAATGACGTGATCGATCGTGCGTCGACTGCGACTATCGCGGGGGTTACGGTCCAACTACCCACGCCGGAGGATCTGATCGTCATGAAAGGCGTCGCGCTTCGGCCTCGAGACATGGGCGATATCGAGGGTATTCTCGATAGCCGCGAACAACTCGATTGGGACTACATCATGGCACGCGTGAGGGAATTCGCGGAGGCCCTTGACTCCTCCGAAATCGTACGGACCATCGAACGACTCCACCGTCGGCACCGCGGCGAGACCGAAGAAAACGGTCCGTTCTAATCTCAACGCGCGACGCTCGTCACGAAGACCGCAATGCCCGGTTCAATGCTTCCCAGCGCCTTCGCCGATCTTCCCATTCCTCCGACGGAATGGCATCCATCGTGCGCCGCAACCGCGCCAGGGCCTGCCGGATCCCGGGACTGAGGGGCGGCCTCCGCCGACGGGGCGGGGGCGGTGTAAATGGTTCCAGATCGAAGAGATACGACACAGTAGCCATAGCAGCTCCTTTCCAGATAGATAGCTGAATTTATATTCAGTATTTTAGACCGGACAGATGGTTTTGTCAAGTGATATCTCTCCAGCGAACAGGCTCCCGTAAGTCGTTTTGTATCAGAACAGCGGCTCAACAGAGTCGAAAATCTGGATCGAAATCGGGATCGAGGTCGAAGTGGAATGCGCGAAGTGCTTTCGAACTCGACTTCGATCTAGCTCCCGATCTCGATAGTGAGTGCACGGGGCACGGGCGTCTCGCCCGTGGTTTCTGAATTCGGTTGGTGTTGGTGTCCATCACCCCGGCGCGAAACGTCCCTGCTCCTGCCGGCCTACGTAATGCACGCGCGATTGCTTCCCCTGTGTTCCCCGTGCCCCCCCGTGGTTCTGATTCTTGTTCCAAACAGCGACGACCCTCCACGCCCCGACAACACGGCTCTACGAGAAGCTGAAGCAGAGTGTTACCCATGTCCTGACACTCAAGTCTTGCCCATGTCCTGACCGCGCACCTATGTCTTGACCCCACCACCGCCCCACTCCCGACTCCAGCCTCTCTCCTGTCCGTGTTTGTCCGTGCAGGTCCGTGTTCTTCCCTCCAGCCCGATCCCCACTGCAACGCCCCGGCCTATATCAATAAGGAAGGCTCCACCGATGACAAGCCACACCCAACATGCCGCTCATCTTCGCGACCACAGGGACCGCGATCCGAAGGGTACCCCCCCTTGAATCGTCAAAAAAGATATGGGTGCACCCCCCCAACCAAGCAGCCCTCGGCCTACAGCCCGGTTCCGGTGCAACTTCTTGGCGTCCAAAACGATAAGGAGAATTCCACCCATGACAAACGACACCCGCCACACCTCGCACCCCCCCTTGTTCCGTCAAAAAGGAGGGGGGTGCACTCTCCTGCACAGCGTTTTGTGGCGGACGTATCGATCCCCAGAAATAGGAATTGAATCAAACGCGTTTGGCTTCGCGAGACGTCAGATTCTATAGTGAGCGACGCATCATGAAGTTCGATTCGCTTCCGCGCAACGTCGTGCAGCCGAGAAAGGGTATACACGATGCTTCGAAGTACACTTCGACTGGCCTTGGTGGCTCTGATTCTGCTCGCGGGGATTGCATCCGCCGATCCCGCGACCCTGTTCGACGACATGGTCGCCTTCGACCGGGTGTACATCCCGGCGTTGGCGATGACGAGCCAGGGGAAGGAGCGGCCGTCCCTGAAAGCCATTGCGCAATTGAAGGAAGCCTGGACCACGTTCCAGGAAGCGCACTCTGGCGATTACCCCGATGACCCGGAGTGGAAACGCGATTTCAAGGCCATCGACGACAGGCTCTTCGAATCGACCATGTTTACTTCCCCGGACTGGACCCATCTGGCCCACAACGCGCTGGAGCCGATTCGCGACCGCATGCGTGAAATGCGGCTTCGCCACGATATCGACTACTACGTCGACTACTTGACCGCATTCCACGAACCCATGGAAACCATCGTTCTCGCGGGGAAAGACAAGACGACGCAAACCTTCACGGAAGACGATTTGGCGACCATCAAGAAGACCATTCCCCAGGCGGAAAAGTTGTGGGCCGAAGTCCAGGCCGCCCCTTTCGAAGCGGGCCGCTACGGCTTTTCTCCCGCCAAAGCCAAGCAAGTCGCCGATCAAGTCGAAAAAGAAGCCCAAGCCCTCGCCGCGTTGAACAAAGCCGTCGCCGCCGGTGACACTGCCGCCATCATCCAACGCGCCGTCGCCATGAAACCCAACTTCGCCAAGCTCTTCATGATGTTCGGGGATTTTGAGGGGCTGGGGGTGGAGTGACTGGTGTGCGACGGCCAGTTATACGAACGGGTTCAAGTCGAATAAGGGAAGCGAACAGCCTGCGACGATCAGTTATTTACCCGCCCCGAGAAAGAATATTGCTATCCAAAGAAATATCCAAAGCGGCGCAAGACCGAATAGAATCACGACAGTAAGTAGTACACATTTGAACAGAAAGGTTAATCTGTTTCGTGTGGGCGGCCTTGCACAGCGAAAATAACCAGCAAAAAGAGCGACTCCGTAACCAGAAAGCGCGAGACCCGCAAGGACAAACCCTGACAAGGCTGCCAGCGTAACTCGCATGTCGAAACCTGGCCGACCCGCACACGCCGCAGCCAGTAGAGCAGCAGCACCTTCCATTCCACCTAGAGCTGCAACGATTAGTGCTTGCTTCACACCGATCGTTTTCACGGTTGAATTCGCAACCTTGTCTACCCCGTAATCTTCAACAGCCTCGCTTCGCTTTGGATCATC